>JBEKGR010000001.1:0-333594 GCA_050012695.1 Sedimentisphaerales bacterium
GATAAAGCGGATGTGCAACTCACGATTACGGCGCCCAAGGACGCTGCCCTCGGTGAGTACAAGGTCTCTGTGAAGGGAACCCCGACAACCGGCGAATCGACCTCAGTGGAATTCAACGTGAAGGTTGTGGCTCCATAGATCCCAGGCCGCGTGTTCCAATGCATGCAATGCCCGTTCGTGTGAGCGGGCTGCGCTTGCCTTTGGATTAGGCGGTAAAGATGCCGCGATAAGATATCTTTTCGAGTTGGCATAGAAAATAAGTATGCGGGTTTGGTCCGTCAGGCGGCGTGGCTGTGTGCGGTGAACACTAAACCCAAAAGAAAGGTAGGATTGTTATGCTTTACACTTTAGCTGTAGTTCTGCTCATATTGTGGCTCCTGGGGTTAGTGAGTTCCTACACCATGGGCGGTTTCATTCACGTTCTCCTGGTGATTGCCGTTGTGGTTATTCTGGTTAGAGTCATTAGCGGACGAAGAGTCGTGTGACCTTTCGTGAGACGGCTCTTTGCCATCCGACAAATACTAACTAAAAATATGTGCCCCTTTTCTTCGCAAAAGGGGCACATATTTTGTACTTCTTTCGTTCGGATGCTTTATGACAAGTTCGTTATCTCAAGCAGCGTATGGCAGATAGCGGATAGCAACGCGGTAAACGTTACACACTACCCGCTACGCGCCAATTCGCGATAGTATCTTACTTTTCTTTTTTGCCAGCCGACTTGGCTTTGCCTTTTGGTTTACTTTCACCTTCCGGCTTGGCTTTGCTTTCCGGCTTACTTTCACCTTCTGGCTTAGCTTCCCCTTCCGGTTTGGCTTCCGCCTTGGGCTCCGCTTCCTGCTCCTGAGCTTTCAACTCAGCGGCCAGCCTCGCGGCCTCTTTAGCGGCTTCCTTCTGCGCGGCCTTGAATGCCTCCGCGTCAATGCCTTCAGGAACAACAACAACGCTCACCGAGGCGGTCAAATCGTCCGCAAACTCCAGCTTGACGCTGTATGTGCCGACCTCTTTGATATGCTCGTGGAGCATAACCACGTCATCGGCAACCTCAAAGCCCTGCTCTCGCAGGTTCTTGGCGATATCGTGCCTGAAAACCGAGCCGAACAGGTGGCCAAGCTCATTGACCGTTGCAGCAATGACTGCCTCGGCACCGTTGACGGCCTGGGCCGCCTTTTCGAGCTGCTTGCGCTCAAGATTACGCTCTTCGGCTCTCGCCGCCTTGGCCTTGGCGATTGATTTTATGTTGTTATCCGTAGCGGCCTTGGCAAGCCCCTGCGGAAACAGGCAATTTCTCGCGTAGCCGTCGGCGACATCCACAACATCTCCGAGATAGCCCAGTTTACGAACGTCACTAACTAATAACACCTTCATTTACATACCTCCGCTTAAACAATAGCGTCAAAATTGTCGGGATATTCAAAAATACGTTATGCGCAAAATGGCAGAAGCGCCATAAACCTTGCGCGTTTGATTGCGTTTTTGACCTTGCGCTGACAGCCGGCACAATTGCCGCTGCGCTTGCGGGAATATATCTTGCCGCGATGCGTCAGCAGCTTCTGCAGGGTCTCGATATCCTTGTAATCCACGTACTCTTCGCGTCGCCTGCAGAACCTGCACTGGGTCTGCTGCGGCGCCGCCAGCTTACGGGTATTGTCCGACCTGTCGCCGCCTCTTCTGTCGTCTCTTCTTTCGCCTCTTCTATCATCTCTTCTTTCGCCATATTCCGCCATATTTTCACCTCTATGAACAATTTTTAGTTTCGAGTTTCAAGTTTTTAGTTAGTAACAACTAAAAACTCAACACTAAGAACTCAAAACTTTTTCTTTTCACTTAAAACGGTATATCATCTGCGGGAGGATGCGCTCCCTTTACAGGCCCTGGGCTATCCGGCTCAACCTGGCTTTCAGGCCCGGCTTCACCACCTGCTGCTCCGGCCTCAGCGCCGGCCCCGCCACCGGCCGGTCCGCCGAGAAACTGGAAATTCTCGACGACAACTCTGTGCCGGCTTCGTTTTGAGCCGTCCTGCGCCGTCCACTGTTCGAACGCGAGGCGTCCCTCCACAAAGAGTGGTCTGCCCTTGCGCATATACTTGTTGAGCGTCTCGGCGGGCCGACCGAAGGCACGGCAATCAACAAAGCACACTTCCTCTTTGCTCTCGCCTTCTTTGCTCGTCCACTTGCGGTTTATCGCAAGGCCGAACTCAACAACGGGCGTCTGACTCGGCAGATACGACAACTGCGGGTCCCGCGTCAGGTTGCCCATCAACATTACCTTATTAAAATTCGCCATCGATAACTCCTCTATTCTTCAGCGCCCTCCTCAACAAGAGAAGCGGCTGCTTTCAGTCAATCCTCGCAGGCGGATTACTAAACCTGCTGCTCAGGGTTATCCGCGACTTCCGCTTCGGCGGCTTCCGGCTCATTCTGCGCCACAGTGCCCTCGGCGGCAACAGGGGCGGCAGGAGCATGCACCGCGGCGGTCATCTGCTTGATGATATCTTCCTCAGTGAGGTGCTCCACCCTGAGAATCAGCGCCCGCATAATGCGTTCCGAGAGCAGCACGTCCCGCTCTAATTCGTGGATTTTTAGCCCGTCGGCCTTGAAGTAAGCGAGGATGTAAGTCCCCCGGCTGCACCTTTTAATCGGATAGGCCAGCGGTCTTTCATCCCATTTTTTCAGCGACACGATTTGGGCATCGATTTTGTTCAGCATTTTCGTAACGATTTCGATAATGCCGTCCCAGTCCTTGGCCGCCTCGGCCGAATCAATCAGGAACATCACTTCGTAAAGCTTCTTAACTCCAGTTTCCAACTTAGATACCTCCAGCAAAATTTTCCGACTCTACGTTCGATCCGCCTGTTGGCGAGATATCGCCTTTGGCGGACATATTTCAATTCATTCTTCAAACCGGTTATGTTTTGTCATCGCGACTCCAATACCTTCTTCAAGCCAGCAAATTGCCGCGTCTTTGGCGCGTCCGATTCCCTGGTTTATCTGCTCGGCCTCGACCGGGCCCGGCTCGCCAAGCACGTATTCAACTGCTTCGCCCATTTTGCACTGGCCTATCCCGACTCTTAATCGGGGCACGTCTTCGGTGCCGAGCTTTTCCACCACGTCTGTCAGTCCGTTGTGCCCGCCGGCGGAACCTTTTGCCCTCAACCTTATCTGTCCCGGCTCAAGCCACATATCATCGAGCACTACCAGCACGTCGTTCAAACCTATCTTGTAAAAACCCATCGCGTCGGCCACCGGCTGGCCGCTGCAATTCATATATTGCATCGGTTTCAGCAGCAAAACCTGGTCGCCGGCATATTCGCCCTTGCCCAGATGGCCGCCGAAACTGCTTTTGTTCACCTCTATGCCAAGCACCCCGCCGAGCATATCAATTACCTTGAAGCCGACGTTGTGCCGCGTTTCGGCATACTTTTTACCAGGATTGCCAAGTCCAACTATCATCTTCATACCAGGCATAGTGCCGGCTCGCTAAAAACAGCCCTACTTCTTCTCCTCTTTTTTCTCTTTCTTCTCTTTCGGCTCCTTCACCTCGGCCACTGCCTCTTCGCCCTCTTCCGGCTCTTCCTTGGCCGCGGTTATAACCTCAGGAGCGGTTGGCAGTTCGGCCTCAAGCTCTTCGGTGGTCTTAACCTCAGCGACAACGTGGCAGGTCGCGACGAGCAGCTCGGGCGAGCTTATCAGCTTGACCCCTTCGGGCAGTTGAATATCCTTGGCGTGAATCGCGTCGCCCAGAGCCATTTCCTTGACGGATATAACTATACGCTCGGGTATCTGGGTAACACGGCACTCGACTTCGAGCTTGCCTGTGTGAATCTCGACCATTCCGCCTTCCTGAGCTCCCTTGGCTGTGCCTTTCGTCTCTATAGGCACGGTTACGCGAACCATTTCAGTTACATCCACGCGCATGAAGTCGACGTGAATGATGTCCGTGCCGACATAGTCGTACTGCACGTCCTTGACAAGCAACGTCTCATTCTTTTTGTCTATCTCGACTTTCATCAGCCGATGCCCTTGCTGCAGCACCTCCCTGAAGCTTTTAGCATCCAGAGTGATTGTGGCCGGCTCTTGCTTGTGACCATAAACCACTGCCGGGATTTGCCCTTTCTTACGCAACTTGGTTGCGTCCTTCGAGCCCACGCCTTGACGAATCTCGGCTTTTAACACCTGTGCTTTATCCATAACATCCTCGCAACAAACCAAACTTTCTATTTCAAAAAGCCAGCTATCAACTAATGAGCGCTGAATAAGCTGCTGACCGATTCATTTCTGTGTATTCTCTTTATTGCCTCGCCGACCATTGCCGACACCGTCAGGACTTTGATTTTCTTCGATTTAGCCGCCTCGGCGCTTAGGGGTATTGTGTCGGTAACAACAATCTCATCGACAGGCGCTTTGCTCAGTTTTTCGACTGCGCCCGGGGCGAACACTCCGTGCGTCGCGCCGACGCAGATATTGCGTGCTCCCCGCTCTTTAACTAACACGGCCGCAGAACAAATAGTCCCCGCGGTGGTAATCATATCATCACACATCAGGATGTTTCTGCCCTCGACGTTACCTATAAGCTCCTGCGCCTGCACCTGGCTGCCGCTGACTCGCCTTTTATGAACAATCGCCAAATCGCCCCCGAGATGCGAGGCGTAACGGGACGCTATTTTGATGTTGCCCACGTCCGGGGAAACAACGGTGAGATTTCCAATTTTTTTATCGCGGAAGTAATTGCTCAAAACAAGCTCCCCGGTCAGATGGTCAACAGGTATATCGAAGAACCCCTGCAACTGCTGGGCGTGCAGGTCGATAGCGAGAATCCGGTCTGCGCCCGCGGCGGTAATCACGTTGGCGACGAGTTTGGCCGTAATCGGAACCCGGCCTTCGTCTTTGCGGTCCTGGCGGGCATAACCAAAATAAGGGATGACTGCGGTAACTCTTTTTGCGCTCGCTCTTTTAAGACAATCGAGATATATGAGCAGCTCGACGAGGTTTTCATCAACGGGGCTGCACGTGGATTGAAGCACGAAACAGTCCCTGCCCCGCACATCGTCTTCGACGCGGATGATTTTTTCGCCGTCCGGGAATTTTTCTATCTGGGCCCCGCCCACAGGCAGCTCAAGATATTTACACACCGCTTTTGCCAGCGGCTCATTGGAGCAGCCCGAAAATATCTTTATGTTATCATTTAAAAACATCGTTCACTCCTTATCCCCGACGTCCATTGCCTGTTTCCTGGCGCTCGATATTCGAGTACCCGGCCTCAAGCGTAACGCCGTCGCCGATTTTCTCGCCGTTTCGCAGGTACACAAACGGCCCTATTCGACAGTTTTGACCAATTGAGACCTTGCCGACTATACAGCAGAACGGTTCAATGACTGTGTCCTGGCCAATTTGCGCCTTTGCGTCTATCCAGGTATTGGGCGGGTCAATGATTGTTACGCCGGTTTCCATCAGCCGCTTTTGTATTCTTCGCTGCATAATCTTGCCGGTATCGCTAAGCTGCTCCCTGCTGTTGACGCTTATCGCCTCTTCCGGGCGAACCGCCGTAACCGCCACGACCTTGTGCCCGCTTTCGATAATCATCGCCAGGGCATCGGTAACATAAAACTCACCCTTAACCCTGTCTGGCTGCACCTGCTGGACGTATTCGAAAAGTATTTTGTTGTCGAAAAGATAATAGCTTGGGTTTACTTCCTGGATTTTCAGTTGTTCTGGCGTGCAGTTTGAGTGTTCGACGATGCCCTGGATATTGCCGTAGGCGTCGCGGACGATGCGTCCGTAGCCGGTCGGGTCTTCGATAATGGCGGTAGCCAGCGTCGCAGCGGCGCGTTCGGCCTCGTGTTTGGCGACCACCGTTTTCAGCGTCTCAGCCCGAATCAGCGGCCCGTCACCGCAAAGCACCAGCGTCTGACCCGCAAAATCCTTCAAGTGCTCCCTGCAGCACATAACCGCGTGGGCCGTCCCTTTTTGCTCGGGCTGAATCACCCAGATTATGTCGTTTGCGTCGCTGAACTGCTCTTTGACCTTCTCGGAATTATAGCCAATAACAACGTATATCTTTTCGACGCCGACTCCCCGGCAGGCATCCAGCACATAAGAGAGCATGGGTCTTCCGCAGACCTCGTGGAGGACCTTTGGTATCTTCGTGTTCATCCGCTTGCTTATGCCCGCGGCCAGAATTATCGCAACCCTTTGCGCCATAACTGAAACTCAAAACCAAAAACTCAAAACTATTTTTAATCTACCCGGCCAGGACTCGAACCTGGAATGGGAGGACCAAAACCTCCTGTGTTACCGATTACACCACCGGGTAATCTTTCATTGACGATTTCCAATTGATTATTGATTATTTGCCGGCACAAGAATCGCTCAAGGGCCGTTCTTTAATTATCAATCATCAATCTTCGTTGTCACGGAGGCCATTCCAAAGTCGGCCTGACTGGGCGCCGCCGGAGGCCTGAATCAACTATGCCGTGATACTGTTGACCCGCTCGCCCCGTGAGATACTACTTTTTACTCAAAATCAACTATGAACACAAAATGTGCTTATCTCACGGGGTAAACCCCATTCGACGGAGCTAATCGCCAGTAATATACTGTATCCGCAACGCCCCGGCAAGGGATTTTTCGAAAAATGCGAAAATAAGGAAAAAGGGGTCAGCCTGTCCCAGCAATCCGTAGGCCGGGAAGCTAAGTCGAAGGGGCTCCTTTTTCGTTGGTATCTGCCGGCTTGGCGGGCCCGCCTATGTGCGAGGTCTCGCCTTCGGCGGATTTGCCTTCCGCTATTTTCGTCATCTGGAAGGTCGTAACCTTATGCGTGATAATGGGTTCCGGACCGGACATTGGCCTAAGCATCTGGCTCTGGGTAGCTAATTTCACTCTTTCGACCATATCCCGCGTCATCTTATTGTTGATTATCCTGCCCGTGGCATTCTCGATTTCAATCTGGCCGGCACCATCGCCTGATATTTCTCTGATTGTCTTCGTGGAAGCCCCCCCCGCTGCTTCACTTTGCGAAGCAAGACGGCGGGGGTTCGATGCTCGCGTATAGACAACCTCAGGCTGAACAATTAAATTGACGTCCACAACAGAAATTCCGCTTTGTACGGATTTGTCGGTATTCGGCCGGAAGGTCTTCTCAAAAACTATATTCACTTCCTCTACCTGGCCCATCTTGGCGTAACTCAAGTCCGCGGACGACAAGACCTCTTTGCGGGTCCATATCGTCCCTTCGTTATTTGAATCGGGAAAAACCGCAAATTGGTCTTCAAGCGTGCGTCTTACCGCCGGTTCGTCAAATTGCCGTTCAATGTTTCGGCTGACCATGTCCGCGCCGGGAAAACTGCCCATTTTGCTCTTAGCGGAGGTAATCAGGAACTGCAGGCCGTTGATTTTATCTATACGCCCCTGAGGCGTTATTCGCAAATATATCGATTCGCCCAACGCCATCTGGAATGGCATCACCGGGATTGGTATCTTCGATTCATTTGCGTCGGAATCAAAATCAAATTTCTGGTCTCTCTGGTCTTTCGACCGCAGTTTCATAATAACTCGTTTATACGTGTATCTGGTCCAGGCAGCACCGTTTTCATCAACCTCTTCCACATTCAGGTCGCATTCGAGGTGTGTGGTTTGCTCCGCGGACCATTCATTGCCGTCTATCACTCGCGACAATTTCTGCTCGGTAACTGACACAAGCGAATACTTATCCCCTGGCGCAAATTTGAACTTCAGCGAATCAGCCATCGCATTAGAATAAAGCAGCAAGCTTACGCAGCAAATTAAGAATTTGTAACCGCGTCTCCCGGTCCCGTCCCTTAGGGACGGCAAAGAGATGGCCAAGCCCACAACAATTTTTAATTCTTCCTTCTCAATTCTCAATTCCAGGTTCTTCATTCTGAATTCTCCGTTCTTTTAGCGCCAAGCTGTCCACAGGCAGCGTTTATTGTCTGGCCCATCTTCAGCCGGATGGTTGTTTCAAAGCCGGCGTCTTCCAGAACCCCGGCGAAACGCTCTATCGCCTCCCGGCTACTCGGCTTCAAACCGCAGCCAGGATGAGGATTATACTCTATCAGATTCACGTTGCACATCACCCCGCGCAATCGCTTAATCAGCATCTGTGCGTGTAAACCAGTGTCGTTGACGCCCTTTATCAGGCAATACTCGAAAGTAACGCGATTCCGCGTTTTGCGCTGATAAAGCTCGACCGCTGCGAAAAGCCGGCCCAGCGAATATTTTTTGGCAATCGGCATCAGCTTCGCCCGGATGGCGTCAGTGGGAGCATTCAGCGATATCGCCAATCGCGGCTGGATGGCTTCGTCGGCTAATCGCTCGATTCCCTCCGCAAGCCCGCAGGTGCTTATCGTCAAATGGCGAATGCCTATATGCCTGCCCGCCGAGTGATTCAATATCCGAACCGCATCGAGCGTCGCTTCGTAATTCGCCAACGACTCGCCCATTCCCATAAAGACGACGTTGCTGATACGAGCCCCGTTAGAAATCTGCGATTCGCTGGAAAGTTCCGTATCGGGATTTTTTCTTACGGGGCGAGTGTCCCCTCCGGCCACATTCACCTGGTCAACAATCTCGCCTGCGGTCAGGTTTCTCGCGAGGCCAAGCCGGCCGGTCGCGCAAAATACGCACCCCATCTCGCAGCCGACCTGCGTCGAAACGCATAACGTCCGCCTGTCATCATCAAATAAAAGCACTGATTCTACTCGACCGCCATCGGGCAAGCCGAAGACATACTTCACCGTGCCATCAGGGTCCGTCAATTTTTCAATTGCCCGCAATGATGAAATATAGTAGCCCTCTTCGACAAGTTTTGCGCGAAGGGGTTTGCTAAGGGTGGTTATCGCAGAAATATCAGTTACGCCGTGCGCCTGAATCGCGCTGAAAATATATCCCGCCTGATACTTGGGCTGTCCAAGCCCAATAACAAGGCGCTCAAGCGCCGCAACCGTCTTTGATTTAAGGTCTTTATCCACAGGGGTATTCTACCATATTTGGGAAATGGCACGAGCTTCAAGCCCGTGAAAATACGGCCAAGATGTGTTACTACTCTTCCTCTTTATCGACGGCGGCGTAGCCCTGCTGGCCCTCGCTAACATAGGCCGAATCGCTGCTCTTCTGCCCGCCCGCTTCCGAGACCCTCTGCTTTTCCATCTCGTCTCGCAACTGCTCCCAGTCCTCGACGCCCATCATAACTTCGCGTGCCTGGCTGCCCTTGTATTCGCCAAGTATGCCCAAGGTCGCCATTTGCTCAATCATACGCGACGCACGGGCATAGCCAACGCCAAGGCGACGCTGCAACAGCGATACGCTGCCTCGCTTGCTGTCCAGAACAGTCCGCACGGCATCGTCGAACAGCTCGTCTTCTATCATTTCGGTTGTGTCCGCCTGGCCAAGCTGCGTAAGCTCGGGGTGGAACTGCGGCTCGGCGACTTCCTTGAGGTGCTTGACTATCCGCCTGACCTCGTCGTCACTGACAAATGTACCCTGGGCGCGAATCAGGTCGCTTGTCCCCGGCTTCAAAAACAGCATATCGCCCTGACCCAAAAGCGTTTCCGCGCCGTTCTGGTCGAGGATAATACGACTGTCCATCCTCGCGGCAACTCTAAAACCGATACGCGTGGGCATATTCGCCTTAATCAGGCCCGTAACAACCGTCGCCTGCGGCCTCTGCGTCGCAAGCACAATGTGAATGCCGACCGCCCGGCTTTTCTGCGCCAGCCGAACGATATGCGCCTCGATTTCTTTGGCCGCGGTCATCATCAGGTCCGCCAGCTCATCGATAACTATCACAACATAAGGCAGTTTCTTGGGAATCTTGGCCTCTTCCTCGGGACTTGTCGGCTCAAATCGCTTTATGATTTCCTCGGTCCCAAGAGCATTGTATTCGCCGATATTCTTGACGCGGGCCTCGGCAAGAATGGCATATCGCTCGTCCATCTTGATTGTCGCCCACTCCAGAATCTGGACCGCACGTCTGGTCTCCGTAACAATCGGCGTCATCAAATGCGGTATGGTATTGAAAGCCGTCATCTCGACCATTTTCGGGTCGATGAGAATCATCTTAACATCGTCGGGCCTGCGAGTCAGCAAGATACCAGCGATAATAGTATTGATACACACGCTTTTGCCCGACCCGGTAGTACCCGCGATGAGCAGATGAGGCATACTCGTCAAATCCGAAACCAGCGCCTCGCCCGACGAATCCTTGCCCAAAAACAGCGGTATCGCCATACTTTCGGGCTTGTTTCCAGCCAGCCGGAGCAGGTCTTTTATGCGCACCTTCTCTTTTTCGCTGTTGGGCACCTCGACGCCGATAGTATGTTTGCCCGGCAGGGGAGCAACAATGCGAACCGCACCTACGCCCAGCGCACGGGCAATGTCATTTGAAAGCGAGCTTATCTGGCTGACCTTTACGCCCGCCGCAAGCTGTAATTCGAACATCGTAACAACAGGCCCGGTCTCAGCAGCCACAACTCTGGCGGAGACATCGAATTCATTGAGTAAACTCTCCAGCGCGACCGCCTTGGATTTGACGACCTTTTCCTGAACCGATGTGAAGTTATGCTCCGGCTCATCGAGCAGGTCCATACCCGGCATCGTGTAATCGGCATAACTTGGCGGCTCGTATGGCTCCGTGGATTTCTTCGGGGTTATCGGCTGCAATCTCATCAGGGCGCCAGCCGGAGCCGGTGTGCCTTCGATTGCCGTCTTTCCGTGAATGGCAGATTCAACACCGGTGTCCCTGTCAGGCAGCTCGTGTTTATTCTCGCTTGCCGCTTGGGCTTGGCCATCCCTTTGCCGGAAGGCATCCCCTACGGGACCGGGAGCCGATAACGATGGACGCAATAGCATCTCCTGCTTTTTATCTTCCGTCTTTTGCTTTAAACTCAACCGACGCCATATCTGACCAAGAACCCTCGATTGCTCCGACCCCGTCAGCCACTTAGGCGCAGCAAAGCCCAGCATCTTGCGAACTACAAACCCAAGCCCACCAAAAAACACTGCCACAACCTGGTCAGCCAGCAGCAGCATCCCGACAACCCAGAGGGTGCCCAGAAGTATAGCCGTGCCAAGTGTGGCAAAATGACTCCGCAAAAACTCCGCTGCAGCAACTCCCAGCACACCGCCCGAACCGGTCGGGAAGCCGTAAATGCCGTGCTGTGTAAAGCAATAAAACGTCGTCGAGGCCGCGGTCGTTACCAGCACAAGACCTACGCCTCGCAAAACCGGCTGGTCAATCTCGACGTCGGCAACCTCGGCAATGGCGAAGTAAAGGGCGGCAATCAGCACAATAAATATGCCGGGGCCGATGTAATACAGCAAATAATACGCAAATAGCGCCCCCATAGGGCCGCACCAGTTGGCTGTCGGCGTGTTGTTCGGATATACAAATTTACTGGGCCAGTCGCCTATATTAAAACTCAGACAACTGCAAAAAAGTACCAAAAGGCCCGCAACCAAAAGACATTGCAGGGCTTTTGCCTTCATCCTCTTGTCTTTCACCCGGCTCATATATAATAGCGTCCGATAATAAATAACATCCGTGAAAACAACAGCCGCTTACACTGCTATACAGCTCTTGATTTATCGGCAAGCAGTTTGACTTCTCTGCACAATTACCGGCCAGTTACATTTCACACCTGCGCTTGCTCGGCTTGAAAAAATCTGGTATTACTATGACGACTAAGATTGGTGGACAACCTGTTACAAACTGTTGCGATTGGGCATATATTCCAAACAGCATTACACTTGAATTCAATTTATGGAGTGTCAATATGAATAGAACGAAACACGAAAAGACAATAGGCCCTTTCCTCTTATGTGGGGTATTGTTAGTTTTGCCATTCATTGTTCTTTGGGCCGGCTGCACGAGACCGGAATACAAGCAGGTCAAATTGGAGCCGGGACAAGTGAAGCAAATCAAGATTGGACAGACCACCCAAGCCGAGGTCGAGGCCTTGTTAGGCAAGCCGACTTCTTCAAGAAAGTCCAATGGCCAGACCCAGATGTGGTACGCTAATTGGAAAGATGATGAGAAGCATAACCAGGTTCTTGAGGTCGTCGCGCCTCTCGCTCCCGGACCTGCTATTGCAGCCGATATGCTCTTCCTCAATAAAAGATATACAAACGAGAATATTATAATCGTTATCGGGAAGGATGGCTATGTTGAGGACGTTAAGGGTTTCGCGGCGAACGGCCATCTCACCGGCTTATTAGTCAAGAACGACCACGACGCGAATCTTACCAAGGCGGACCAGATTGCGCCGGCCGTAACTACTCGGGAACAAGTTAATGCCTTGCTGGGTGAGCCATCGATAAATATGTCATGGTCGCGGGCCAGCAATAATCTTAATAGCCAATCTGCGATGTGGAATTTAAAGACGGACCAATTTCAGTATTTGGTAGTAACTTTTGACAATAACGGCATTGTTGACGAAGTTAGAAAAGATTTCAAAGGAAGCCGATTGTTTCCCAAGCAGGTCAATGCTGACAAGGTCGCCCAGATTAAAGAACGGCAATCCACCCGCAAAACAGCAGAATCTGTTTTGGGTAGTCCGAAGACCATCAGCCGCAATGTGCAGGGCAGCTTTTATACTTACTACATTGAAGTGGGAAAAATCAAGGAAGAAGTATACATCGAATACGATAACGGCGGGGCAATCACTCGTCTGATTCGAAAACCACTGCCGGATTTCGGGGGGTTCTAAAAGAATATGCCCCTGAAAGAGAGACGGCGCGAAAAGGTCGGTGTTTATCGAGCTTATATGCGGCCCCTGTGATAACACATTCATACCAACTCCCCATCGCAAGCCGTCGCAATATTGCAAATATGGCCCCGCAGCAAGGGGGGCTTACGCATCCAGAAATGACCATCCGACTACACGAGGTATTTTTTGCGGAATAATAAAAAAGCCCCACGGCAAATCCGTTCACCGCAGGGCATAAAGACCTGTTTATTTTAACCTTTTTTATTTGGGCTGAGCGGGCTTAGTAACCGTTGTCGCGGGCGCGGGCGGCTTTGGCGTCGCCTCGGGAATCCGGACCGCTACTCCCAGCCGACCAAGCTCACCGGCAACATCCGCCTGACTGGAATTGAGCTGGAAACTGCGAATAAAGTATTCTTTTGCCTTTTCCTTATTATTCTTGTGCAGGTAGTAATAGGCAAGCTGCCGATTTACCGGCGCCGAATCGGGCGTCGCCTGGAGGGCGCTGGTGTAACAGTTCAGGGCATAATCATCAAGCCCCTGTTTCTCAAAGGCCTCGCCCAGTGCCAAAACCTGCTCCGGTATCGAGACCACCTGTGTCGTATAATTATTGGCAAGCCAGTCGGCTCTTGACTTGTCGCCCTTATTAAGCTGGAGCTTCACCATCGCGGCCTGGACTTCACGGTAAGCTGGATTGAAACCCAGGGCGATGCTATAGTGGTACTCGGCCTTCGACCAGTCGCCTTGCGCGTGATACAACTGGCCAAGCTCGTAATGGGCCGTAGGATTTTCCCATTTCTGGTCCAGCTCCTTCTTCAGCTCCATCATCCGTATATCGGAAGCCATCCTGGGATTCTGGTCCACCCGGACCGTGTTGCCGTTCTTTGCACAACCGGCAACAACCAATGCGCAGAGTGTAATCTCCAAAATTATTATCCACACTTTAGCGTTCATTTTTCGCCTCCATGACTTTTATCTCTATGCCAAACACTCGACGCTCGACACTCACGAATCGAGCATCAAGCATCAACGATATTTTGTGCAACTATGTGTTGCTTTGCAAGAGAAAATTTTACTCGGAATGTTAATTTTTTTTCTCGTCCCCGCCCCGTTAGAAAAAATAGTAATACAGAACTTTCCGGCAAATCACGACTTTCTAATCCGCTTGGGGATGGCTTACGCCACGGGGCCCGCCGGGCAAAATTAAATGTCAAGGAACTGGACTTCCAGGGCGTGGTCGCGAATGAAGTCGCGGCGCTGCTCGACGTCCTCGCCCATCAGGATGCTAAACAGCCGGTCCGCCTCGCCCGCGTCATCGAGTTTGACGTTCAGCAGCGTCCGGGTGGCCGGATTCATCGTCGTTTCCCACAATTGTTCGGCGTTCATCTCGCCCAGACCTTTGAACCGCTTAATTTCAACGCCTTTGCCGCCTATTTTTCTCACCGACGAGCAAACCTCGCCCAGCGAAGCGACGTCGAAACTTTCCTCGGCGTTTGCCAAGTGGAATTTGGTCGCCAGCGCCTCGCCGCTGACCGCTCTTTCGGCCTTGAGGAGGAAATCCTTGAGGTCCAGACCGAATTCCTGTTTTAATTTTTTCGCCTGCTCATTGATTCTGCTTACTTCGTGCAGCTCTTCAGCCGCGAAAGTTTCCTCTTCGTCCGCCTGTTCCTCTTTCTTTTTGCGGCCCTTCAGCTCATCGACGCGTTTTGTGAAATCGTCCTTGTCGTGGAAGACCTCATCCTGCCCTTCGCCGTGGATTCGATACATCGGCAACCCCTTGCCATTGCCGTGGTTACGGACGAATTCCTCGAATTTTATGCCTCGTCTTGCGAGCACCGCGATACAGCGTTCCATATCAACAAGAATCTTCACCAGCTCGGCCAGCCGGGCTTCGATAACCTTTTGCTCCTTTGCGCCCTTTTTGCCGCCCATGTCTCTTACCGTAAGTTCGGTCCCCTGCAGGCCGCGGTCAACTAATCGCTTGTGCATTATCGCCTCAGTCAGGATGTATTCCGATTTCTTCTGGCCTTTGGCGTGGACCTCGTAAAGGGGCGGCTGCGCGATATAAATCACCTGCTTGTCGAACAACTGAGGCATCTGCCTGAAGAAAAACGTCAGCAGCAGCGTGCGAATATGCGCCCCGTCGATATCGGCATCTGTCATAAGAATAATTTTTTCATACCGGCATTTTTCAACGTCGAATTCGTCGATTCCAATTCCGGTGCCCAGCGCGCTTATCAGCGTGCGTATTTCCTCGTGCGCGAGCACTTTTTCGAGCCGGGCCTTCTCGACGTTGAGAATTTTACCTTTCAGGGGCAGTATCGCCTGGATATTTTTGTCCCTGCCGCCCTTGGCGGAGCCGCCTGCGGAGTCGCCTTCGACTAAGAATAGCTCCGTGCCCGTTCTTTCCCTGTTGGCGCAATCCCAGAGCTTGCCGGGCAAGCTCGAGCTGCCGAGCGCACCTTTGCGTCTGGTAAGCTCACGGGCCTTGCGGGCCGCCTCTCTTGCCGCCGCCGCCTGGATTGCCTTGCTTAGTATTCGCTTGGCCTCAGCCGGATGCTCTTCGATATAATGGCCTAATTGCTCATTAACAACCGTCTCGACAAAACTCCCGACTTCGGGGTTAGTGAGTCGGACCTTGGTTTGCGCCTCAAAATGCGGGTCCGCGAGTTTTACCGCCACAATCGCTGTAAGGCCTTCTCTGAAATCCTCGCCCGTCGCGGCCTCGCCTTCCTTTATCAGGTTATTCGCTTTTGCATAATAATTCATTGTCCGCGTCATCGCGGTTTTGAAGCCCGAAAGATGCGTGCCTCCGTCGATATTGCGAATATTGTTGGCGAAAACCAGCACGTTCTCCGCGTAACCGGTATTATATTGCAGCGCCACCTCGCAGCTCATCACCGCCTGCTTGTCTTCTTTTGCCAAGTAAATCACGTCCTTATTCAGGATTTCCTTGCCCTCATTGAGGTGCTTTACAAATGCGCGGATACCATCCTCAAATTTGAAGACCTCTTTCTTGTGGTTTCTTTCGTCTTTAAAAGTAATCTGTATGCCGGCGTTGAGATATGCAACCTCGCGGATACGTTTGACAAGCGTATCGTACTGGAACTCGATATCGCCGAAGATTTCCTCATCGGGCATAAACGATACGCAGGTTCCCTGTTTTGTTGTCGGTCCAACCTCGCGGACGCTACCTTTTGCGATACCTCTTCGGCATTCGAAATGATAGCTCTTGCCGCCCCTGAACACATCGACTTCGAGCCATTCGCTAAGCGCGTTGACGACACTAACGCCTACGCCGTGAAGGCCGCCCGCGACCTTATAGCTGTCATGGTCGAATTTCCCGCCCGCGTGCAGCGTGCAAAGGACGACTTCGAGCGCGCTTTTCTTGGCTTCCTTGTGTTCCTCGACCGGGATACCCCGGCCGTTATCCTCGACCGAGCAGCTCCCGTCGGCGTTTATCTGGATGCTGATTTTATCGCAGAAGCCGGCAAGTGCCTCGTCGATTGAGTTATCCACAACCTCGTAAATAAGGTGATGCAGGCCGCCCACTCCGCGGTCGCCGATGTACATATCAGGACGTTTGCGGACCGCTTCAAGCCCGCCTAAAATTTTAATTTTACTTGCATCGTATTTATGGTCTTGCATGCCCTTATCACTTCTCCTCGCGATTAACCCGCAAGCATGATTTTCATTGCCCTAAGCTTCGCTTCGGGGCATTCTCGCCGCAGGTGTTCGACAAGCTGATTACTGCTGATTCTTAATTCATACATATATGACGGTGAATCAACCGCAACCGTAAGCAGGCCCGCGGCAAGGTCAACTATCCGGCAACGCCTCGCCATCTCTTCGGGTAGTAATTGTGTCCAGACCTCGCTTAGCCGGCTGGCCGCCTCGTAACGCTGTGTTATGCCCGTGCGCCGCGGCTCCATCACCTCGGCAAGGGCTTCCGCCAGCGGGGCAGGTTCCGACCTGCGCCTAAATTGTGTTCTCGCATCCATTCGACAATCCTTTGTGAAGGCCTACGAAAGATTTATCGGCATCAGGACGTGCAGAAAATTAGCCCCTGCCTTAATAAGCCCCGGCGTGTCCGGCTGACCCAGCTCAAGCTCAAACTGCGGCTCTTTAATGACACGAATGGCCTCGGCCAAAAACTGGGGATTAAAACCGATTTCTATCGGCTCGCCCTTATAATCGACGACGACTTCCACTTCGGCATCGCCCGTTTCCGGCGCTTTGCCGGAGAATACCAGCTTATCCTTGCTTACGGCCACTTTTATGCCCCTGGATTCCTCGCTGGTCAGTAATGCCGCCCTTCTTACCGCGCTGAGCGCGACATCGGTTTGCAGCGTGACTTTCTTCTGGTAATCGGCGGGGATAATGTCCTCGTATTTCGGGAAATTGCCCTCGACGAGATTTGAACACACAACGACGTTCCCGCAGGCAAACATTATCTGGTTGTCAACCAGTTTGACGGCGACCTTGTCTTTTTCACCCCCGGCGAGTTTTTCCAACAGCGACATTGTTTTGCCCGGCACAATTGGTTTTGCCGCCAGTGCCTTGTCGCTGGGGTTTGAGGCGAGATTGACCCTGCTGCGCGCCAGCCGACGGCCGTCGGTCGCGACCAGGGTTAACTTCTTTCCCTTCATCTCCCACAGCACGCCGTTGATTGCGTAGCGGGTGCTCTCTTTGGCGGTCGCGAAAAGGCATTGTGAGATACCAACTCGCAGGGCATCGAGGGAAACTTCGGCGTCCGGCTCACCTTTAAATGCCGGCACTGGGGGATATTGTGATGCCTCCTGACCATAAATTGAGAAATGACTGTCGGCCCCGCGAATCTCACAAAGCCCTTCTGCGGATTTGAGCATCAGTGTTTCGTCGGTGCTTTCTCGCACAACCGCGGCAAGACGCGCGGCGGGCACAACAACCTGCCCCAGCTCCTTAACATCAACCGCGGGCAGAAGATAATTGATTCCTACTTCCAAATCCGTGCCAAATATTCTCACGCTGTCTTTTGCGGCATCTATTTTGACGCAACGCAGAATTGGCTTCGGTGTCCGGTCCGGAACAATTGTTGTCAACAACGCGAGCGCCTGGCTCAATCCTTCTCTGTTAAATTGCACTTTCATTTGAGTGCCCCTCTTTTAAATTGTTAATCAATCATTACTGGTTTTGAATGATAAAAGAATACAGGAAACGCCGTGGTTTCTCAATAAGTTTTAATGCGGAATTTGCTCTATTTTTCTGATAGTGTCTGCGCGTGGAAGAAGTTGTTATAGTTTTAATATAAGAAATCTTTTTAGTAGTAGAATTCATAAGGATGGTGAAATTGTTGGCGTTGTTTGGCTGTGGTCGCGTTACCTGTTGTCTGGTCGATAGATATGTGTCGGCAGTGCCCTTAAGCTGGTGGTGGATAACCTGTTACTTCTTGGCGGGTCATCACTCAGTTGCCCACAGGCATCGACTTATTGGGGCTCACGGTTCCTGTGCATTGTTATTGATTTTAACCAATCTTTTCGCGATTTCAGCGATATTCTTACGCAGGGTCGCCGGCGCCAACGCCTCGACTTGGTCGCCGTAGCCGAGTATCCACCAGGTTATTTCACCCAGACCATCAACGCGGAAATCAATGATTGCTGAGCCGTCTGGGCCGCGCGTAACCTGCTGGCTTTTGTGCCAATTCACCTCGGCGACATTATTGGCGACTTTCGGGGTGAATTGCAGCCGCACGTGGTACATTTTGCCTTCGGGTATCATCGACCAAGCGCAGCCGAGGTATTCGGCAAGGTCGAAGTCATCGTTGCCGTCAAACTGTTCATCAAGCATCTTGGCACCGCGTATGCGGTTAAGTTTAAATGTGCGTATGGTCTTATGAATCGACGAATGGCCCACGATATACCAGGCCCGCTGGTTATAAAGTAAATGATACGGCGACACCTCACAGGAAATTACTTTGCCGTCGCAGAGAGGGTCGTATTCAACGCGCACCTTTTTTCGCTGTGCTGCGGCAGATTGCAGGAGGGTAAATGCGTTGTCCAGTCCTGGCGTTGTCGGCACAGGTGCCTGTGCCCCGGCTTTTATCGAGATTCGCGCAAGCGTGCTTTCGCAATAGTTTCGCACCCGCGGGGGCAGACAGCTTTCAATTTTCATCGCCGCTAGCATCGCCGAATGTTTGAATGGTATTTGAATCTGGTTTCGCATTTTATGAACCAGCAGAAGCAATCCAAGCGCCTCCTGCAGGTTAAGATTTATGGGGGGCAGAAACTGCTCAGGCGACAGGGCATAGCCGCGGCGAGAACATGAAAGGGTCGGCTGGATACCAATTTCCTGGATTTCCTTGAGGTCGCGGAAAAGCGTGCGTCTGCTGACGCCGAAGAGCTTAGCCAACTCGTCGGCGGTATAACCCTTGCCTGGCGACGTGCCCGTTTTTGACAGTGTCGTCAAAAGCTGAACAACCCTGCCTACCCTGCCCTGCGATTTTTCTTTGGGTGTGCCCGGTTCCATAGTTCTTCCCGATTACCCAGATAAAACAACTACAAGGCCAATATACTTGTTTGGCCCTATAATCGTCAAGGTTTATATCAAAAAACGTCCCATAAGTCGCCTGATGTTATCTTGCCCATTTTGCCATTGACAAAACGGCCTTTTGAATGGTATAATTTAATGATGAATAAGTGAACATTCTGGAACGGTCTCCCTTGGGGGGCTTGCCGGGTGGCAACGGAGAATATATAATGAAAAACAGAATTGTTGTGGGTTTACTTGGTGTTGCGCTTTTGACGCTGGCAACAATGTCAACGGGCTGTGGCTTCTTCGACCAACAGGGCAGAACCTCTGATGAGGTGCACAGAGACCATATCCGTATGTTGCGAGTCAACCACGAACAAATGCTGGAAGATATTGACCGAACGCTCCTTGTGGATAAGCCCAGCAGACTCTCAGAGAAACAGTTGCCGTAAGCAAGGAACAACGCAACAGCACAGGCGCTTAACGCCCCGTGCGCTTTGCAGGGAGTTCTGAAGGGATGCAGACCCTCATTGATTATTTCAGACGAGTTGCCAACTACGACTGGTGGGTCGTCTGCATCGAATTATTTCTCATAGGCCTGGTTGTTTACTGGGCTGTAGATTTTCTTGAGGGCACTCGCGGCGAGCGACTTTTCCGCGGCGTCATATACGTCCTTATCGCGGGCGTTCTAATCCTCCATCTGATTTCAGCACGCTACCGGTTCGAGCGGCTCGAATATCTCTACAAAGGTTTTTTGGTTGCCGTTCTTGTCATCGCGGTCGCGGCGTTTCAACCTGAGTTGCGACGCGCCCTTATGCGTCTGGGGCAATCTGCCGGCGGCGGGTTTCTTATCGGCTCATCGCGACAGGTCGTCCGGACCGTCGAGGAAATCGTCAGCGCTGTTACCGAGCTGGCCGCGTCCAAAACAGGCGCAATCATCGTTATCGAGAGACGCGTCGCGCTCGGCGAGTTTATCGAAACAGGCGTCCGTCTGGAGGCCAACGTTACCGCCGAACTGCTCAAAACCATTTTTTATCCCGGTACCATCCTGCATGATATGGCGGTCGTTATACGGGGCGACAAGGCAATCGCCGCGGGCGTGCAGCTGCCTTTGGCGGAGCCCGGCACGGTCGCCGGCTTCGAGCTTGGGTCAAGGCATCGGGCCGCAATAGGCATAACCGCCGGCTCAGATGCCCTATGCATAGTTGTAAGCGAAGAAACGGGAATTATCTCTTTGGCCAGCGACGGCAAGCTCATCCGCAATCTCTCCGCTGATGAGCTTCGCGATGCACTTACCGGCGCAATCAGCTCACAGGCGACAAAAGTTAAATCCTGAACAGATGAGGGTTGTCTGGTTATACAATGAATATAAAACAGCGAAGGTTGAGAAAAATAGTGGCTACGGTGATTTTCACCGTGCTGATATGGGTCTTCGCGGACCTTGCGCTCGATGAAGAGCTTACCATTTCAAATCTCAAGCTCAGCGTTGCCAAGTCCGTAAATCCGACGCTATGGGTTACGTTCTCCGGACAGTCATCCGTGCCGCTGGAAAAGGTTGTCCTGAAGGGTTCCGCGCGCAAGATCGCCGAGGCGCGACAGAGTATTAACGCCGGGCGATTTATACGCGAGTTTTACTTCGACCCGGAACACGAAAAAATGACAAACCCCGGCGACCACCTGCTTAATGTGGCGGAATTCCTCAAGGGAACAGACAGCATCCGGCAGCTCGGACTTACGATTACCTCCGCTGACCCGAATACACAGATGGTCAGTGTTGTTGAACTGCAGAAAAAACAGGTTGTAGTCCGCTGCCTTGATGACAACCTGAATCCGCTCAAGGTCGCCAGTATCGAGCCGGCGCAGGTCGAGGCCTTTGTGCCTGCCGAACGCGGGGGGGCGGCGCTGGAGGCAAAAGTATCGCTCAACAGAAGGGAAATCGAACAGGCCCGGCTCGCCCCGATAGAGAAAACGCCCATAGTTGAGCTTTCGCCGGGACAGACCAGGGAAGCCGCGTCGAGCGTCAAAATTACCCTGCCCAAAGAGCAGGAACGCCTCCAGGAATATCTCGTTACCAGCGTCCGTTACGGCATCTCGCTCAGCGCAAACCTTGAAGGCAAATACAAAGTCGAGCTTGTCAATCCCGAAGCGGTTATGGGGTCAGTCGCAATCAGGGCGACGCCTGAGGCCAAACGGGCATACGAAAATATGCGGTACCACGTCATTCTCGAAATAGACGACAGCGACAAGGACAGCCGGCCCGACAAATCATCGCCCGCCGCCGGCGAGCCCGCCCCGGAAAGCCGCAGAGACCTCGTTTACAATTTTCCCCCGGAATTTCTGCGCAAAGACGAAATTGCTCTTAACCAGTCGCCGGTGCAGGCGAGATTCCGCCTTGTGCCGATTGCCGGCGAGGCACCTGTGCCGGTAACGCAGCCCGCGCAGAAATAACTTCCAACCGCCTGACAGGCAGAAAAAGTTCTTCTGTATTTGACCACACACGGTTATCATTTAGCCCCAACAGGTTTTTTGGAGAGCCGTAACGATGCGTAAAATCCGGGGTCTGCGCTGGTACATAGCTATAATGCTGATGCTGGTTACGACCATCAATTATTTTGACCGCACGAGCTTGGGCGTTGTTTTTCCGATTTTTACGAAACAGCTTAATATCGATAAACAGCATTTCTCGTACATCATACTGTCTTTCCAGTTCGCTTATTTTGTTATGCTGCCGCTTTCGGGTCGTTTCCTGGACTGGGTAGGAATAAAACTCGGATTCTCAGTAGCCGTAACATTCTGGTCTATAGCCAAGATGCTTCACGCGCTGGCAAGAGGGGTTTTTTCGTTCAGTGTCGTTCGCGTATTGCTGGGCGTCGGCGAGGCGGCGAATTTCCCCGGCATAGCCAAGGTCGCATCAGAATGGTTCCACGCTAAAGAACGCACAATGGCCACCGGCATCGCCAATATGGGCGCGGGGCTGGGAGCGCTTCTTGCGCCGCCGATAATGATATGGCTTTCACTGGAGTTTGGCTGGCAGCAGGCGTTTTTCATAACCGGTATTATCGGCTGTTTCTGGGTTGTGCCTTGGCTGCTTCTTTATAAGCCGCCTGAACAAAATCCGCTGATAACGCCTGAAGAGTTGAAGTATATAACGGAAGGCCGCAAAGAACTGCAGGCGGAAGAAAAAAACGCCGGCCCTAAGAGGAATGTCTGGAAACTGATTATGGGCCAGCGTAATTTCTGGGGCATCGCTCTGGCAAGATTTCTTTCGGAGCCGGCCTGGCAGTTTTTCTCTTATTGGATACCAATCTATTTTACGGAACGCGGCGTAAATCTCAAGGATTTCGCTCTTTTTGGCTGGCTTCCGTTTCTCGCTGCCGACGTGGGCAGTTTTGTTGGAGGGGCCTTGTCGCCGTTTTATCATAAACTCGGTTTTAAGGTGCTGACCAGCCGCAAGTTATCTATGACTACCGCCGCCTGTATGATGCCCTTTGCTTTTTTCATTACCAAGGCGCCGGTCGGCTGGGCAATACTATGGTTCTGTGTTGCCGCCTTCGGTCATCAATGTATATCCGCAACGCTGATGACACTGCCCGCGGATTTGTTCCCGAAACGCACCGTCGGCACCGCCAACGGCCTGTCAGGCAGCGCCGCGCTTGCGGGAGGAATGATATTTACCTTCGCGGTCGGCTGGCTCGTGACGCACGTCGGTTACGCCCCGGTGTTTGTTACAATCGCGTTTCTTGACTTGATAGGCGCAGCGCTTCTCTGGACTCTCATACGCGAGCCGAAAATAGAACAGCCGTTGGTAACGGTATAGGCGATTGACTTTTCTGTGTCTTTGCGGCATAATAGGGTGCAGATAAAGTTATGCATGCTTTGACCCTAATAATTATAACTTTACTTCTGTTTGCCATAGCGTACAGGTTTTACGCTAAGTTCATCATTACCAAAGTCCTCGTATTCGACGCCAATCGCCCCACGCCTGCTCATACGCTTCGAGACGGGAAAGATTATGACCCCACAAACCGGTATGTTTTGTTCGGGCACCACTTCGCGGCCATAGCCGGCGCAGGCCCCCTCGTCGGTCCGGTTCTTGCCGCTCAATTCGGATACCTGCCGGGAGTCCTGTGGATACTTATCGGCGCAGTCCTCGGCGGCGCGGTTCACGATATGGTTATTCTTTTCGCCTCCGTCCGAATGAACGGCTTATCGCTTACGCAGTTGGCCAGGGAGCATATCAGCAGGCCGGCCGGCATCGCTACGGCGTTTGCGGTTCTGTTTATCATAATTACCGCCTTGGCGGGCCTTGCCCTCGTGGTGGTCAACGCGCTTAACGAAAGCAGTTGGGCGACCTTTACCATAGTTGTAACGCTGCCGGCTGCGCTTATTGTCGGCCTGTATATGTATAAAATTCGCCCCGGCAAAATAGTCGAGGCCTCTCTTGTTGGCGTTGTAATCGTTGTCCTGGGCGTCGTATTTGGCGAGCCGTTATCTCACACAAGTTTCGGCTCGCTCTTTCTTTTTTCCAAGCCGTCGCTTTCGATAATCCTGCCAGTCTATGGCTTCATCGCCTCGGTGCTTCCCGTATGGCTGCTGCTGTGTCCCCGCGATTATCTCAGCTCGTATATGAAAATCGGCACAATCGGGCTTCTTATCGTTGGCATATTCGTTGTTAATCCGGTTATACGAATGCCCGCGGTGACCGCGTATATTCACGGGGGCGGGCCAATCATCCCCGGCAAGGTCTGGCCTTTCGTCTGCATAACAATCGCCTGCGGGGCCATCAGCGGCTTTCACAGCTTAATCAGCTCGGGCACTACGCCAAAAATGATAAATAGCGAAGCTGACATTCAGTTTATCAGTTATGGGTCAATGCTGGCCGAGGCGGTGGTTTCGATTATGGCGATTATTGCGGCGACGGTGATGGTTCCGGGTGATTATTTCGCTATAAACGTATCGCCGGAAGTTTTGCCGGAGGTTTTGGCCAAATTAGGCCTGACGACCGAGAAGCTGGCTGAAATGGAAAAAATGACAGGCGAATCGCTTGCCGGAAGGTCCGGCGGTGCTGTCTCTCTGGCGGCTGGTATGTCGCTGATTCTTTCGGCGATACCGGGGATGAAGCACCTGATTGGCTACTGGTATCACTTCGCCATTATGTTCGAGGCGCTGTTTATTCTGACGACCGTTGACGCGGGTACACGAGTGGCAAGATACATCCTTCAGGAATTGCTCAAGGTCGTTCACCCCAAACTCGGCAACTCAACCTGGATGCCCGCGGTGTTGCTCAGCGGTGGCGCAATCAGTTTTCTCTGGGGATACCTCGTTTATCACGGCGACATATCCACCATCTGGCCCCTGTTCGGCGTGGCTAACCAGCTTCTGGCGACGCTTGCGCTTTGCATAGGCACGGTTTTCATACTCAGGCATTCCCACAGGTGGGCTTACGGCCTCATTACGTTTATCCCGGCGTTATTTATGGGGGTAACCACCTTTGTCGCGGGCGTCGATAATATCTTCAATAACCCCGATTACCTGCCCAAGCATGACTTCCAGGGAAATCTCAAAGCCGCGCTTTCGATTGTGATGCTTGTGCTGGTGGTAATTATTTTCTTTGAGGCGATGAGGAAAATTTGGGAATTCTGGAAGAACGGCTTACAAAACGCGACAGAAACCTCGCCGGCCGAGACCGCATCCGCACTTCCCCTGGATATCCCGGATTAACAGTTCTCGAAAGAGACGACAAATGTTAATATGAAGAACGAAAAACAGTTGTCCCCATTATCCCCGTATGTGAACCTATTATGAAAGGTAACCGCTATGTATGGTATATTTGCCAGGCCAAGTATTATAATTGCAGACGATACTGAGCGTGCGGCTGCAGGTGCGGAAAGCAAGGCTGAGTCGCTTGAAATTAGAGTCCGTGCGCTTGAAGCCCATCTTACCAAGGCCATGATTATCAGCGAAACCTTGTGGGAAATCATGAAAGAAAAATTGAACCTTACCGATGACATTCTCGAGGACCAGCTCAGTAAGGTTGACCTTCGTGAAAGCACGTCAAAGGAATGTCCCAAATGCCACCATATGATTGCTCCGCATCACCCGATTTGTATCTATTGCGGTCAAGTCATTGATAACTCAATTTTTACATAAGAAGAGAACGATTCTTCCGCCGCATCCACACTTCCCTTGGGTGTCCCGGATTAACCCCTTACTTAGTCGCGTCTTCTTTTGCTGTATATTCTCGGCCGGCAATCCGATCCTCTACTTTTGTCCCGGCAGGGAAATTAATGTCAAAATCTTTCTCTGTCAGTCCCTTGTTGACAACTATTTCGCTTGTTACCCGAAACGCGTTCACCCGTTCTTCATTTGGCTTACGAATCAATCCGCTCGTTGGGAACCACAATCCGTTTCCAACTTGCTTCAATGAATGGACCTCAACAGAAAAAGAAATCGTACCAGTTTTTGCATTTTTAAGAAACTCATATTTAACAGGCGAGCAGTTATGATCGACGGAAAAATATATATGGATCCATGGAAGATTATTCGGCTTTGAAAGCAAATCGACGCAGATTGCGTTAAAATCATTCACTTTTATTGTGGTGTCCGCCAGCCGAATCGCGTTCGTTTCTTTATGCTGTTTCAGTAAAGTGGATAACGGAATATTGTCTGTATAATTTTCAAGGCGAAATATCGAATAACCGATAGGAGTAGAAAGTGGAACTCCAGAACCAGATTCTTCCGAGGAAATTAAACCGCTCATCACGGTTTGAGGATGACCGCCTATATTTAATTTTTTGTAAATATTACCGTCATAAGAATGCCTGGTCAAGTTATCCCACGATTGGCCTTCTTTAGTAATTATCGTAGCGGATTCTTCAAAAACATACTTCCACCTATTTCGGCCGTACTGGTCGATAAACCGTTTGGCGTACAACTTATGTTTGGAGATGCCGTCTTTAGGTAGCAATGCCCCTGCACTTTTGAATGGTTCCTCCATATCATCAAATGTTAATGGAGGTAAAATATACCATTCATACTCGAGCGATATATCATATATCGCATTTTCGGCCGATTGACATTTGCTTGCAAGCGCATCTGCGGTAATTGTTTGTGCCGCCATAGCATCAAACGAGCAGAGAAGTAAAAATATGCTTATCGAATAGTAATATCGTTTTCCAGTCATATTTGCACCTCCTAATAGGCTCAAAAACACAATTGTTTTTATAATGCCTTGGCATATGCTATATAAACATGCAATTTTATTTGTTTTCACAAGTTAAGTGGGGGCACCAACCAGCATATCCTCCATCAGATAAGCATATACACCCGGCTGCTATTTGCGTACAGGCGAACGTCTGTATTCGACTACATGTGCCCGCTCCCATTGTGCAAGGGCCGCTCACTCTAGAGCAGAATATGTCAGAACTGCCACCTGGACAATACGGTACGCAACTGCCTTCGCAACCGCCGGTATTTGCATCAAAATAGCAATCACCGCCTCCTCCAAGACCACCACACTTACCGCCAACTACACACGGGCCGGTCCAGGCAAAAAGCATCGCTTTCTTTTGTGAGAAAAGCTCGAATATTATAATTAAACAAATGACACATACAATAATCTTCAACATGGTAAAACCAGAGAGCGGACTTAAAACTTTCATTGTTTTTCTTACCATAATTATATCCTCCTATCTTTTTTAAGGTAGTTCAGCGCCTAAGCGAAATAACTGCGTTCGAGCGATATTTGCGACTTGGCAGTCAGGATACTGGTTAACAAGTTCCTGATATATATTGATAGTCAACTCTTTTGCATTCTCATTTGGAATCTGGCCGCTGGATGCCTGTTTATTGTAACAGTCGGCGAGCATAAACATTGCCATATATCTATTTTCGAAGTTTGGGAAATCTGCGATTACCTTTTTATGATAATTTATGGCATCATTGTAATCGCCGAGGCGGTAATAACAATCTGCAACGGCATAGTAGGCCTGCGGGGTATATATGTCAGAGGAAGGCATCTTTGTTATAATTTTATCCCATACGGATAATGCCCTTTTATAATATTCCTTTGACTGCTCATCAATACCTTGATTTTCAAGGCGGAAGGCAAGGTCATAATGCTTCTCCCCGATCCGGTATATCGCCTCATGCAGGCGCGAATCGTCTTTAAAATCTGCGATACATTTATCAGTCAAAGCTTCTGCTTTGTTTACTTCATTTGCATCAAGCAAGATATGAATACTGGTTACCCTGATATCAAATTGGGCTTTTTGGGCGTATGGATTACTTGGATAATTTGCCGATATTTGTTTATAGAGACGATTTGCTTCTTCAAATCTGTTTTGCCTCTGGTATCTTTCCGCAATCCAGTATAATGTTCCCGGCAAACGCGGATTACTTGAAAAATCGGTGATAAGCTTGTTAAGGGCATCTTTGGCCTGGTCGTATTTCTCAGAAACAATGAGAGCCATCACGTTTGCCCTCGATACGCCCAGCTTCGCCTTGTCTGTCCAGGGATTTGAAGGGAACTTCTGCGATAATTGCGTATAAACACTATTCGCTTCATCGAACCGCCCCAGCCGTTCGTATCTTTCCGCAATCCAGTAAAGCGTCTCAGGATAATCCGTATCGCCCGCGTAATCAGCCATAAATTTATCGAGGGCCGACTTGGCTCCACCGTAATCCTGCGAAACAATCAGAGAAAAAACAGTTACCCTTGAAAGCCAGAACTTCGCTTTGCCTGCCCAGGGGCTTGCAGGATAGTTATCTACTACCCTCTGAAAGTTTTGTTTTGCTTCTTCAAATTTGTCTATTCTCTGAAACCCTTCGGAAATCCAAAACAGGGCCTCCGGCAAATCGGGATTTTCTGTAAAATCCGCAACAAATTTACCAATCGCATCTTCGGCTTGGCTGAACTGTTGAGCTGAAATAAGAGACAGGACAGTTATCTTTGAAAGCCATAACTTCGCCTTGCCTGCCCATGGACTTGAAGGGTAAGTATCTATTATTCGCAGAAAGTTTAGTTTCGCATCTTCAAGTCGGCCCGACCTCTGGAATCTTTCGGTAATCCAGAAAATCGCCTCAGGCAAATCATTATTATCTGCAAAATCTACGGCCAGCTTGTCAATTTCTTTTTGGGCCTGGTCGTAATTTTGCGAAACAATAAGAGATTTAGCTTTTGCACGCGAAATACCCAGTTTTGATTTGTCTGCCCATAAACTGTCGGAATAATTTTGTATTACCTGCTGATAAAAATGGTTTGCCTCGTCGAATTTGTCATAACGTTCGTATCGTTCCGCAATCCAGTATTGTGCCTCCGGCAAACCCCGATTACCGGAAAAGTCAGCGACGAGTTTATCTGCTGCCGACCCGGCTTCTGTATATTTTCCCGTATCTATAAGGGAACAGACATTAACTCTGGCCTGATAAAGGGCCTCTTCTTCAGCCAAACAGATAGTTGCACATGATGCAAATAGACCGATTAATAAAACAGAAAACGCTGGATGCAACAAAACCGGCATTATTCGCTTAATCATAGGATTGCCCTCCATTCTTGATTGCCTCTGACCGAATGTGTGAGTGTGTTTCATAGATTTTGTCTTCCTATTAAAATCTATAACTGCAATCGACTGTAGGTATTTAGTCGCTATTGTCAAATATTTTCATGGTATTAAAGGGGTGTTTTTGCGGTTAATGCTCGTAAGGAATTTGCGGAGTGGGACTTACGTCGCAAAAATTATTTGCAAAATTAGCGGATTTTGCTTTGAGTTTGCCTAAAGCAACCGTCTTAACGTTTGCGTGGCGGGCGGCGCTTGCCTTTGCCCTGAGGTTTTTTAACGGGTTCCTGCGTCGGTTCGGATTCCCTGTGTGACCGGACGAACAGCCGAATAGGCACCTCGGCTACGGGCAGCAATTCACTTAATTGCCCAACGACGAATCGGCGATAGCTCTCATCGAAGAGGTTCGGCTTATTGACGAACATAAGAATTGTTACGGGATTTATTGCGACCTGTGTGGCGTAATAAATTTTCGGCTTGCCGAGTTTTGCGCCGCCGGGCTGCGTTTCTTTTATAATCTCGAAGGCCTTGTTGAGTTTTGCCGTCGGTATCCAGGTCGTCGCCTGCTTGAAAAGCTCCGCGGCCAAATCGAGGACGCTTTTGACGTTTTTGCCCTTGTTGGCGGTCGTGAAGGCAATCGGCGCATGGCTCAGTCCAGGCAAAACCTTCGTCAGGTAATCTTCATATTGCCCGGTGTCGGCGACATCTTTCGCCAGGTCCCATTTGTTGACGACGATGATACAGGCCCTGCTTTCTTCGGCGATTGCCTGCGCGAGTTTTTTGTCGGGAACCGATACGGGCGTGGTCGCGTCAATCATCAATAGCACCACGTCAGCCCTGCGCACCGAGCTTGTCGCGCGGACAAAACTATAGAACTCGATGTTGTCGGCGAGCTTGCCTTTTTTCTTCACGCCGGGGGTATCGATAACAACGATGGTCTTGCCGTCTTTCTCGAACCGGATGTCAATCGCGTCGCGGGTCGTGCCGGGTTTTTCGCTGACAATAACTCTTGTATCATCGACCATTGCGTTGACAATCGAGCTCTTGCCCGCGTTTCGTTTGCCGACGATTGCGATTTTCATCACCGGCTCGACCGGCTTAGTCGATTCGAGATTTTTCACCCGGTCGAGGATTGCGTCTAACAGTTCCTCTTTGTTGACGTTGTTTTTGGCGGAGATGCACATAAACTCGCCGAAGCCCAGTTGGCCGAATTCGCCCGCCTCCGGAAATTTGCTCGCGACATCGGCCTTGTTCGCGACACCCATAACCTTGAGGTTGTGTTTGCGGAGAAGCCCAGCGATTATCCGGTCCAGAGACACAATTCCTTCGCGGACATCGACCACAAACAGGACCAGGTCCGCGGAATCAATTGCCCGCTGGATTTGCCCGTGGACGTGGCTTTCGAGGTGGTCTGCGTCAACGATGCCGTAGCCGCCCGTATCGACAAGCTCGAAATACTTTCCGTCTTTTTCGATGATTGTGCTGACGCGGTCGCGCGTAACGCCGGGCGTCGGCTCGACGATGCTTATCATTTTGCCAGCCAGCCAGTTAAACAAGCTGGATTTGCCCACGTTGGGCCTTCCAATTATCGCGACTACCGGTAATGACATATTCACCTGCTTAGATTAAATGAGAATTCAAAACGGGGATTTGTCCGCCGTTATCGCGGATTATAACAGAAAACGCGGACGTTTACACCGAAGAAACCTTTTAGGGATTTTCTTTATTGCAGGCGGATTACGAAATCCTGCGTCGTTATCGTCTCAGCCCCAACCTGCAGTTTTGTCTTGGTCCATGTCTTGACTGGGTCTTTTACGGTTACCCTGTCGATTGTGCCGGCCGTCAGTCCGAAGGGCGTGCCGTTATTGGAATACTTCGGAAACGCCAGGTAAGCGCTGCCGAGATGTTTGACCGTTACATTGCTGTTTATTATGCCGAATGGTTCTCCGACAACACCTGTTATCTTCAACGTTTTTAGAAATCCGTTTGCGGCGGTGAAATTGGAATCCATAAGCTGGCCGGTGGTTATTTTGTTTGCGGATTTAGCCTGCCAGATTCCCGATAACGTCGCATCCATATTCATCTTTTTATTGCCGACGGCCTTCAGCGTCCCGATATTGCCTGTGATATTGGCGTTGAAACCTTGAGACGAGCTTGCGGCCCCGATGGTCCCGCAGTTGCCGACAACAGTCCAATTTGAATCGCCAAGCTCTCCCGCAATCTTCGCTTTTTTCAAGGATATTCCCTTTGAGTTGCCGGCGCCGCTAAGGTTCACGTCTGCGCCGAAATCACCTGCTATACCGCCCGCTGCGTTGCCGTCGATTGTCAGGTTTGAAATCCAGGGCGCGTTCACTGAGCCGCTCTTCCATTCTGTCGCCCGCAATTCCTTAATGGGCATTCCGCTTGTCAGGGCCAGGTTGTTTGCCCGCCCGAACTTCAGTGCGCAGGCGGCTTTCGGCGACGAGGAATGGCCGATTTTTATATTACTGCTGCCCGGCGCGTCATTGAGGAGAATCATAGCAGCGGCGCCATTGATGAGAATGTCCCCTTTCAGGTTAACATTGCGGGCGTTTATCGTTTTGATTGGGCCTGCCGCCTTGATATTGACGACGCTTGTTTTGGCGCCGGGCTCCGGCGTGATAGTCAATACTGATTTTTCGGTAGTGCCACTCAGGATAATATTCGCAAAACTGCAGTCGCCCTGCACATTGCTGTCGCTTTCCACAACGCCCGACCCGCCGCCTGTCAGCGTGAATGTTACCATTTTGCCGGCGCAGTCCGGGGCCTGCAGTTGATGATTCTTTAGTCCGCCGAATGTGCCGAACCCTTTGGTTATATCAAATGCGATGTGGCTTCTGCTGGTCTTGCCTACTTCTATTGTTATGTCGTTGTCATTCTGCGCCTGGTACCAGCGCCCGAAATCAAGCTCGGCAAACCACCTGCCCGGGTTCAGGTTGAGGGCATCTGTCTTGACGGCATTTTCCCCATAGTCATGTTCTGTCAGGTTGCTGTCAGAAGGATTGTTGAAGCCGAGCCGGATAGAATTCACATTCGAGTCGCTGCATTTTCCCCAGGCAAATTGAACGGGGCTTACCACGCCGTCGGTGTTCAGCGGGTATGTCATTTCAGGTCTTTGTGTCGGCCGTGCGATTGACCCGGCCTGTTTTGGAATCCCGAAATTAACTACGGTTTCATCTGAATTATTGTCTGTGTAGGTTACCCTGATGGTGTATTTGCCGTCCAGGTAGTTATCCAGCCCGTTGGCCTCGTAGAACCATTCCTGGTATTGCCAGTAATTTATCCCGTTTTGGTTGGTGCGTGTCATTCCGACGTGTTTTGAGTTGGCGTGGTTGCTGCCCGGGTAAATTAGGCCGTCCGGCGTTGTGAAGTTTACATCGACGACCGTACTGTCCGTCTCGATAGCAAAACGAAAGTCATACGTTTCGCCTATTCTGCCGTCCTTGAGCCAGTTCTTGCAAAATACGCTAAGGTCATTTTGGTCAACGGAACCATCTTTGTAAGAAGGGGATATATCCGCCCTGATATCGCTTCCGGTTTGTCGCCACTGCTTCGCAAAAACGGCAAAGTCAATGAAATCGACGAAGCCATCGCAGTCAAAATCGCCTGCCAGCCCAAGCCCGTCGCAGTTCCCGGCTACGGCGTCTTCATCGCTTGCGCCGGGGATATAATCGATGCCCTGCTCTATTTGTATAAACTGAACGTGTCTGTCGATGAAATTCTGCGCGGTCAAATCAATATATTGTGGCGAATTAACGTCCCAGCCGTTCACTATTTTTATCTGCCCAATTACCGTCGTCCCGTGCGGCATTGTATTAAAATCAGCAGTAACCGTGTGTTGTATCCGAGGTCCTGTCGTGACCCCGCTGGTCGGAGTGATATTGAAGTATTCTGCCCCCTTGGTGACGAACAAATAGTAATACAGCGTGCCTGATCCTTTATTCCAAATCTTGAAGGTTTTTGATGTGCTGTTCGCATCGAAGACGATTTCCTCTGTGCTCTTGCCTATCGAACCTATCGAAGTTTTAGCCAGCCCTATTGTCGAAGACGCAAGGATAATGCTCAAAATGACCGCAGTCGTTTTCGTATTTTTCTCCTTCCGACGTAACTAACCAAATGCAAAACAGCCCTTTACCGCCTCCTTTCGACTGTGGACTAACGGGGAAATCCTTTTCATCTCCTTATCTCGCACCTAAAAGCCCGATACGGGATTTAAGTTATTGTATCTAATAACGCAGGAAAAGTCAAGGCAAAAAGGGGGTTTTGTGGGATTAGGCGCCCTTCAATGGGCCTGTTTCCGTGAATTCGAACACCTGCTCTATGCCAACCCCGAATGCTTTAGCGATGCGAAAGGCCAAAGGCAGCGAAGGGGCGTATTTGCCCTGCTCCATCGCGATTATCGTCTGACGCGTTACGCCAGCGATGTCGGCCAGTTGCTGCTGGGTCATCTCGCCTTTTTCAAATCGCAGCCGGCGAATGTTGTTTTTCAGCTCATTTGTCTCCATCGCCGCTCCTGAAAAAGTATTGAGCCAGAACCGCTGTCGAATGGATCATCATAAGGATTAATAAAGCGCCAAAGATAATAAGCGGAAGCGACCAGGCAGGGATGCAGCCATCGTCGCCGAAAATAGTTTGCGGGATTACACTGACGGCGGGAAGCACTATCCAGGCCGATATAAAGGTAGCCATTGCTGCCCTGTTTGTAATCAGCTTATCGCGTTCGTCGGTCTCTACTTCCCTTGGGCTTTGTCGCTTTAACGACCAGACAATCAGTGAACCATACAGCAGAAACAAAAGAATTAAAACTGTCAGCTTCAGGAACCGACCACCTTCGGGTGTCTTCTTTAGGACAAAAAGCTGAAAAAATATGTAGGCAAGCATTGCGAGAGTTAATAATACTACCACCAGATGGCACAGCGCCGTTTTTTGAGTTCTATTCATTGTCTTTGCCCCTCCAGCCGTATTCGGTGAGAGTTACTATCGATTGCATTAGCACCACAACGAACATCCCGCCAAATACCATCCACGGCAGATAGTTGACTGTAATAGTGCCATTCGGCCCTATGATGAACCACGGAATCATTGCCGCTGCGACGAACAGCAGCCAGAAGGTAGCGTATGCAGCAATCACGGCTTTGCGTTGAATCGCCGTGTCGCGTTCATCGAACTGCACCTTGCTTTCGCCCTTCCTGAATAAAACAGGGTTCAAACCACAAAACCCCATAATCCCTATGAACGCAAACCCGCTTGCCGCCCGGCTGACGGGCAAACCTAAAACAAAGTGAAATATGGCAAATGCTGTTACGCTCAGCCCCAAAGCCAGCGAAACCACGATTAAATTGAACCACGCCATTTTCTGCATTCTGTTCATACCTGATTCTCCTAACTAATGTATGTTATATCGCACATAATGTAATAAAAACATTACACCATGTCAAGACAATTTTACAATTTTTCGCAAATTTTTTTAGGTTCCTTTGAAAAACCAGGCGGATTTTTGCGACTCAGGAACATAGCAAAGAACATAAATGGTTAAGTTTTAAGCAGTTATGCTCTTTGTGCCTCCGCGGTCTCCGCAAGCTCCCCAGCGAAAAGAGTTGGGCGGTTTCAGGCAGATTTTCCGATATATGGGTTATGCAGCTTACAACGTCACAAACAAAGGTGTGCCCGTTTTGTGCTGAGACGATACTGTCGGCGGCGATTAAGTGCAGGCATTGCGGCGAGTTCCTCAATACCGCGCGGGCAAAGGCGATGCTCAATCAGCCTGGCCAGCAGGGTGGTTCGAGCGATGAGCAACAAACCGAGGGGGATGATACATCGAAAGGGCAGTCGAACAGGGTATTTTACTCAGGCGGGCCTACTTTGTGGGCGATTGCCTGGGATTTCGTCAAAGGCGCTGGCGTACTGCTTGCGGCGATTCTGATAATCGCCTGGCATATCGAAAGCACTTCCTGGTTGCACCTTTCCTTTCGCAGCATGGCGGTCGTCGGCAAATACCGGGTGCTGCTGGGACTGGGCACGATTATTGTCGTAGGCCTGATTCTTTTTTATAAGGCGTGGAAAATCAGGAGGACTCATTACGAGGTCAGCCCCGACCGGATTGAATATGGCGAAGGGGTATTTGAGCGCAAGGTTGATAATCTCGATATGTTCCGCGTGGTTGATATCAAGCTCCGCAGGAATGTTCTCGATTGCGTTGTCGGGGTGGGGACGGTGATATTGACGACGACGGACAAGAGCCACCCCGAGTTTGAGTTCAAAAAAATCAAAAATTCCCACGAGCTTTACGACACCATCAAAAAGGCCAGCTTATCCGCAGACCGCAGAACAAACGTCGTTCATGTGGAATAACCTTTAGGGGGGTTCGCATATGAAAACTGTATTTGCCGCGTGTGTAACCATTCTGTTTTCATTGACCTGTTTTGCGGCTGAGATGTCGATGTCACCAATGTCAAAAGAGCAGGTTAATGCGTGGTATAGCGAGGCGGGCTGGCCCGTCGGGTGCAATTTTATTCCCAGCACGGCAATCAATCAGCTCGAGATGTGGCAAAAAGACACTTATGACCCCAACACAATCGACCGCGAGCTTGGCTGGGCTCAGCAAATCGGCTTCAATACCGTCAGGGTGTTTCTGCATTATCTTGTCTGGCAGGAAGACCCGAATGGCTTTAAGGGCAGGATAGACGATTTCCTCGGCATCTGCGCCAAGCACAAAATCAGGGTGATGTTCGTTTTGTTCGATGACTGCTGGAACGGCAACGCGAAATTAGGCAAACAGCCCCCACCAAAGCCGGGGGTCCATAATTCGGGCTGGCTGCAATGTCCCCGTTATGCCGAAGTAAACGACGTAACGAAATTTCCCGTGTTTGAAAAATATGTGGACGATATTTTGCGGTCTTTCGGCAAAGACAAAAGAGTGTTGATTTGGGATTTATACAATGAGCCGGCCAACAGTCATACGCCGAAGCAGATAATGCCGCTTTTGAAAAGGGTTGTGGAGTGGGCGCGCAAGGCCAATCCAACGCAGCCGGTGACGATAGGCGTCTGGAATCAGGACCAGCAGCATAAGGAGCTGAATGATTTCCAGCTCGCCAACAGCGACGTGATTACTTTCCACAACTACTCGGCTTACGAGAATATGAAGCAGGATATTGCCAAGTACAAATCCTACGGCAGACCCGTTATCTGCACCGAGTATATAGCGAGGGGAATGGGCAGCAAATTTGAGACGCATTTGCCTTTATTGAAAGCCGAAAACGTAGGTGCAATAAACTGGGGATTTGTGTATGGCAAGACGCAGACGGTTTATCCCTGGGGCTCACCGCCGAATGCCCCTGAGCCGAACGTCTGGCATCACGATATTTTCCGCAAAGACGGCTCGCCTTTCGACAAACAGGAAATCGAGACAATAAAGAAATTGACGGCGAAAGATTAATCGCATTTCCTTCCGCTCAGCCGCAGGGTAAACGAAATCAATATGGAATGACGCCCATAGACAAAGTCACATTTTTTGTTTATAACATTGCCATGGTTTCAAGCAGCATAGAAATAGAAAACAATAAATGGACAATAACGAAGGAGGCAAAGAGCATGAACAAGAATTTGATGAGCCGTATTGGGATTACTGGTTTTATATGTTTTGTTGTAACACTGGGGCTGGCCGGCATAAGCTATGCGGGTTTATCCCAGGTGATAGGCGACTGGGAAGACAGTAATGATAACTGGGCGGTGCATTCTGAGGCCCCCGATGGAACGACCGCGAAGGTAGTCAAGGAAAACGCGACGTTAGGCAATTATAGTTACAAGGTGTTTGTGCCTTCCGGCTGGCAGAAGGCAATAGTGCGGGATTTGTCGGGCGATGCGAATCTGCTGGCGGCCCTCGGCAAAGCCACACAGTTAAAGGTGGATGTAACACTGAAAGCCAAGGAGTGGAACATCGGCTCCGGCTGGGTCAAGCCGATTGAAGCTATCGTGATACAGGATGATTTCGGCGGTTGGCAGCAAATAGACCCGGCGGCAAGCCAGGAAGATATTTCGTTTAACGGCTCAGCCGATAAAACGGTTACGGTCGCTTTTGATATTCCTGCTCAAACCCCGCCGGACCTGACACATGGAAGCGTCACTATCATTACAAACTATGATGGCGTGACCACTGCCGGCAATTTCTATTTCGACAATGCGCGGCTGGTGGGGGCAGGTGAGCCGAATCAACTTAAAAAAGCTGTTAAGCCCGTCGAACCAAATAAACCTAAAGAGCCGAATAAGCCGGCAAAGTAGAAAAGAATACAAGGACACCCCTGCTTACGGCTTGCAGGGGCAGGCAAGAGTATAGGTGCACAAGTCCACAAGAGCTTGTGTACTTTTGTTTCAATGGCGAGCAATTTCTTTTTGATGTTGCTCCGACGTTAATCTGGAGAACGGAAAATGTTAGCTGTCCCAATTATTCCGGAAAAAACAAGAGTTTGTGAATGGTGCGCGCAGTCAATCCCCCAGCAAGCGATTAAATGCCCTTTCTGCCACAAATGGCGGAATGACATAAACAAAGCCCGCCAACAAGTGATAGCGGGACTTCTTGGAATCATAGTTTTTGGTTTTTTAGCCTTGGTTCTCATCAAGGAAGCATTAAACCCACCGCCTGGAGCATATTTCGCGAGGAGCAACCATGGGCATCCCTGGCATGAGAATCCGGGACTTGATTCTCCGAATGCAATTGCCCTCAATGCTATTACAAATAAAACAGCTGACGATAGCTGGCATTTTTCAATCAAGAAGTTTCTAAGCAGTAGTGAGGGCTGGGTGCTTATTATGTGGATTATTTGCATTTATGGATCTCTGTTATTCGCTGAGCGTGGCCAGAAAATTTTGAAACGAAACGGTTTAACTTGGCCATTTCAGTTTTACTGATTCTCCCGACAAGCCGAGGAATAATGTGGACAGCAACCGTTTAGTGCTTGTTACTTTCCAGAGCTATTAATTTTTTCTTAGTATCGGTTCCGCCGAAGGCGGAAAAGTTTCCGAGTGAGCCGTCGGAGTGGATTACGCGATGGCAGGGGATAATCAGGGGGATAGGATTTCTCGCCAAGGCGCTGCCGACTGCCCGGCTGGCGCGGGGTTTGCCAATCATACCGGCCAACTGGGAATAAGATACTGTTTTGCCAGGAGGTATTTTTCGGGAGGCGGTCAGCACTTTTCGGGTGAAAGGGGATAAGCTGTCGAGAACAAGGGGGGTATCGAATCTTGCCGGTTTGCCTTCAAAATAGGCGATTATCCGTTTTCGCAGTGGCTTCAGGAGGTTTTTGTCAAATTGGGGGTTATCTAATCCAACAAGGAGGCATTTTTCAACAGTTTTGCGGTTTTCGTGTGGTAAACAGGTGCGAATAAGCCCTTTTTTGTTGGCGACTAAGCCGAAATAGCCCCAGGCAGTACTGAAAATCGTATATTTCATTTGCGTAGCCATACTACGAAAAATCATATTAAACAAGGCAAAGTCGTTGACGCAAGGGGGAAATTATGTTAGAAAAGCGGGTTTGTAAATCTGTGCAGGTAAAAGGTTTGACGCCCCCGCGTCTTCTTATCAAAGACAAGTGAGGGGGCAGGTGGAAATTTTGTCTTTAGACGACCTTAGAAAACAGATTGACGGGATTGACCGCAAGCTTGTCGAGTTGCTCAACGAGCGTGCCAATGTTGTGATAGACATCGGCAAGCTCAAGAACGAGACGGGTAAGCCCGTGTATGCGCCGGACCGTGAGAAGGAAGTGCTTGAGAAAGTGGCCGGGCACAACAAAGGGCCGTTGCCAAATAAGTGTTTGCAGGCAATATGGCGCGAGCTGATGAGCGGGTCGTTTGTTCTGGAAAGACCTTTGCGGGTGGGCTACTTAGGGCCCGCTGGCAGTTTCAGCCATACCGCGGCGATTTGCAAGTTCGGGCAAAGCGCGGACTATGAGCCGCTCGCTGACATTCGCAGCGTTTTGGATGAGGTCAGCAAGGGACGCTGCGACCTTGGTATTGTACCGATAGAGAATACCCTGGGCGGCGGCGTGATTGAGACGTTGGACGCCCTGGTGGATTCGGATGTGAAAGTTTGCTCGGAGATTTTGATGGCGATTCATCATAATCTTTTGGCCAACTGCAACATAGACCAGATAGAGAAGATTTATTCGAAGCCGGAAGTTTTTACGCAGTGCCGCAACTGGCTTGCCGCGACATTCAAAGAGGCAAAGACCGTCGCGGAGCCATCAACCGCGAAAGCGGCGCAGAAGGCCGCAAAGGAAGCGAAGTCGGCGGCAATCGGCTCGACGGTGGCGGCGGAACTGTATGGGCTGAAAATCGTTTGCGAAAGCATCGAAGACACGCCCAACAATGTAACGAGATTTTTTGTGGTCGGGCGCGAAGACGCCAGGCCCACCGGCGAAGACAAGACCGCGGCGATATTCAGCACGGCCCACAAGGCAGGCGCCCTGGTCGATGTGCTCGAAGTATTCAAGAGGTACGAAGTTAACCTGACTAATATAGAATCGAGACCCAGCAAAAAGAGACAGTGGGAATATTATTTCTTTGTGGATTTCATGGGCCATCGCAGCGACGAAAAAGTCCAGAAGGCCTTCGACGAGGCGAAAAAGCACTGCCTGCAACTTTCAGTGCTGGGCAGCTTCCCGCGGGCGACGGAAGTTTTAGGATAAATTTAGGAGAGCAGGATGCGAAGGTCATTTATAGCGGGCAACTGGAAAATGAACACCGACGTTCACAGCTCCGTCAAGCTGGCCGAGGGCGTTGTTTCGGGTTGTAAAGATATTGCGGGCAGCAAAGTTGACGTAGCGGTGTGCCCGCCGTTTGTTTATCTTCAGCAGGTGGGCAAGGCCCTTCAATCGTCGCATATCGCGCTTGGCTCACAGGATATTTACTTCGAGCAGAAAGGCGCGTTTACGGGCGAGATTAGCGCGGCGATGCTCAAGGATATCGGCTGTGCTTACGCGTTATGCGGTCATTCAGAGAGACGGCACGTTATCGGCGAGACCGATGAGCTGATAAACAAAAAGGTTCACGCGGCCATATTGGGCGGGCTTTTGCCGATTTTGTGCGTAGGCGAACTGCTCGATGAGCGAAAGGCGAACAAAACCGACGAAGTAGTAACGCGGCAGATGAAAAAGGGCTTGGCAGGATTAATCGCAGAAAAGATGTCGGCTGTTACGATTGCCTACGAGCCGGTATGGGCGATAGGGACAGGGTTGACCGCGACTCCTCAGCAGGCACAGGAAGTGCACGCCTTGATTCGGAAATTAGTCGCCCAGATGTATGACAGAAAAATTGCCGACGCGATTCGCATTCAGTATGGCGGGTCGGTAAAGCCGGATAACGCGGGCGAGCTGATGAGCCAGGAAGACATTGACGGCTTATTGGTCGGCGGGGCAAGTTTGAAAGCGGAAGATTTTGTGGCGATTGTTAAAGCGTCAGTTTGATTATAAAAAAACTAAACGAAATAGGGGACATATTATGCAAGTGAATCCGGTATTGGCGGCAGGTTTCATAATGAACATTCTCGCGGCGATTTTTGTGATTGGTTCGGTGGTGCTTATCCTGGTGGTATTGATTCAAAAAGGCAAAGGCGGCGGACTTAGCGGCGCTTTTGCCGGTGGTATGGCCAGCGGCATTCTGGGCAGCAAGACGGGCGACGTCCTGACCTGGCTTACCATTAGTGTGGCCAGCTTATTTATAATTGTCGCTCTTGTGCTGGACAGGTGGTGGCGTCCGTCAACAAGCGGGCCGGCGTCGAGAACGCCCGCTCCGATAACCAGCAACGATACCGGCAGGGGCACGGGCCAGCCGGCAGTCCCGGCTGCGCCTGCACCGGCGGACCAGCAGGGACAAACCCAGCAATAATTGTGTTTATCGCCGTTTGAGGCAAAGTGTGTGTTCGCCGACGATATATGTAATAAGGGCTGAATCTCTATGATAAATAGTATGACCGGATACGGGAATGCGGATGGCCGGCTGAGCGGCGTTACTTATTTAGTCGAAATCAGCACGGTCAACAACCGTTATTTCAAGCCGACAATTCGGCTGCCGGAAACGCTTGGGTTTCTGGAAAGCGATGTGGAAAAAGAGCTGCGCCGGGAGGTGTCGCGCGGCACGGCTAACTATACACTCAGGCAAAAAGGAGCGCCTGCCGAGGCGCTTTTCGAGATAAACGAAAAGGCGCTGACGACACTGCTTAAACGGCTCGGCAAAATTTCACCGTCGGCCGGTCTGGAACGCGAGCTTGATTTGAGCGGATTACTGGCGTTGCCGGGAATTTTGTCGCCCGCGGTGCCGAGCAGCAAGGAGGCCGACAGGATTCGGCGAAAAGTGCTGGCGATTACGAAACAAGCGCTGAAGGGGCTTAAGTCGATGCGCGCCGCGGAAGGTGAAGCCCTGTCGGCAGACCTCGAAAAGCATTGCAGGGCGATAAAAACCTCGCTTGAGCAGATACAAACTCGCAGTGCCGCCGGGCCTAAGCAATACGCTGAAAAACTCAAAAGAAGAATCGAAGAACTGCTCTCGGTTGCTAAATTAAAGTTGAATGACGAGACATTATCGCGCGAGGTTGCGATTTTCGCGGACAGGGCGGACATATCGGAAGAAATCGCCCGGCTGGATTCGCACTTAGTGCAGTTTACAAAGGGTTTGAAGAGCAGTGCCGGGCAAGGCGAAGGCCGCAAGCTCGATTTTATTTGTCAGGAGATGCTCAGAGAGGCCAACACCATCGGCAGCAAGGCAGGCGACTCCGAGATTGTGCATTTAGTTGTGGATATCAAGTGCCGGATAGACCGAATCAAGGAACAGGTCCAGAACGTGGAATAACGAATCGCCGATGAGCAGGTTACAAGCGTCAAAGGGAATTATTGTCGTAATAAGCGGCCCCAGCGGCGTCGGCAAGGGGACGATTTGCAAAGAGTTGGTTGGACGGTTGAACGACGCGTGCCTGAGCGTTTCGGTAACTACGCGACAGAGAACGCCGAAAGAAATTGACGGCAAAGATTACTGGTTTGTCGGCAAAGATGAGTTTCAGCGGCGAATCGAAAAAGGCCTGCTGCTGGAGCACGCTGAGGTCTTCGGCAATTTTTACGGCACGCCGAAAGACAAGGTTGATGAGGCAATTGCCGCCGGCAAAGTGGTGATTCTGGAAATAGACGTTCAGGGCGGCAAACAGGTTAAAAAGCTGTATCCGAATACCGTGATGGTATTTATACTCGCCCCGACGCCAAAGGAGCTTGCGGGCCGATTGCACGGCAGGGGCAGAGACGATGAGGAAACGGCAAAGCGCCGCCTCAGCCAGGCGTCAAACGAAATAGCGGTCGCCCGGCAGGATTACCAGTATATGGTTGTAAATGACAAGCTGGATGTGGCGGTAAATGAAATAATAGGAATAATCGAAACGGCAAGGAAGAAATAAGCGGCATAGGCAATTAATTGTGGAGTTGAATAAATGATTGAAGACCTGAAAAATATCGAGCTGGTAAGAAAAGTCGGCGGGCGGTTCAAATTAACGGCCCTGATTCAGAAACGGCTGATGGAATTGATGCAGGGCGCGAGGCCTTTGATTGAAGACGCCGAGGGCATGGGCCAGCTTCAAATCGTCGTCGAGGAAATCAAGCGCGACAAGATTGCTATCGACTACGAAAACAGCGACATCGACAAACCCGGCAGCGTGTCGTAAACGAAACCGGTAATTGTTCGGAGGCGAACAAATATGGCCAAACAAGAATCAAAACTTGATGGCGTAAAAGTTGTGCTGGGGGTAAGCGGAGGCATAGCCGCGTATAAGGCGATTGACCTTGCCAGCAAACTGACGGCCAATGGCGCCGAGGTGAGGACGGTCCTGACCGAAAACGCCCTTCACTTGGTGGGCGCCAAGAGTTTCGAAGCCGTTACAGGCGGGCCTGTTCATACGAGTATGTGGTCCGCAGGATGCCTTACGGCAGAGCAGGAGGAGTTCAGAATCGGGCATATTAATTTGGCTGACTGGGCGGACGTAGTTATTGTTGCGCCCGCGACGGCGAACATCCTCGGCAAATTCGCAAACGGCGTATGCGATGACCTGCTCAGCACGATGCTTTGCGCCTGCTGGGCGAAACCGATGCTTTTTGCCCCGACGATGAACGACAAGATGTGGACGAACCCCGCAGTGCAGGAGAATGTCAAATTCGCCGAACGAATCGGCGTGAAGCTTATAGGGCCGCGGCAGGGTCGGCTTGCCTGCGGCACGGAAGGCGTCGGCAGGATGGCCGAGCCGCAGGAAATCCTTGAGGCGGTTGAAAAAATCTCCGCCGGACTTAAACACAAACGCAAATAGGTTTCTCCAGGATGTATTCTCGAAAGCGACGGCGAAAACTTCAGTTCTTAATTACGGCCGGGGGGACGCGAGAATACATTGACCCCGTGCGATTCATTTCTAACGCCAGCAGCGGCAAAACAGGTTATGAGCTTGCGCGGTCGGCGCTTTTGGCTGGACATAACGTAACATTGATAACAGCGTCGACGAATCTGAACGCCCCCAAAGAAGCCGGCGTAGTCAAGGTCGAGTCCGCCCGCGATATGTTCGAGGCGGTAAAAGATAAATTTGGCGGATGCGACTGCCTGATTATGACCGCGGCGGTCTCGGATTATGCTCCGGCTAAACCCGCCCGGCATAAAATGAAAAAAAGCCCCGGCGCGATTACGCTGAAATTAAAGCCCACGCAGGATATTTTGAAATGGGCCGGAACTCACAAAAAGAAAAATCAGGTTGTCGTCGGTTTTGCACTTGAAGACCGGAATATCAAAAGCTGCGCCGAAAGAAAAATGCGGGATAAAAATCTGGATATGATAATCGCCAATACGCCCGCCGCCATCGGCAGCGAGCACAGTAAGGTCTGGTTCAAAAAAACCGGAGAGAAGTGGCGAGGATTTCCTGAGATGTCCAAAAAACAGGTTGCCGGCCGGCTGATACGACTGATTGAACAATCGATGCGGGGGGAAATAATTGGAAGCAAAAAATCCCGGCAGCAAGATGATTGGGGAAAATAAAAACAAGCTGCTTGTGTCCGGGCTTTGCCTGCTTTTGATTGCCGGCGTTGCCGCGGTATATGTGCGGGCTGCCGGTTTCGATTTTGTCGATTACGACGACCCGTTCTATGTGACCAGGAATCCTCAGGTGCTGGCGGGCTTGACCTGGGACGGCATTAAATGGGCCTTTACCACTATGCATGCGGGCAACTGGTTTCCGCTTGTGTGGCTGTCTTTGATGTTGGACAGAACTTTGGGAGCAGCAGCGGGGGGTTTTCATTTAGTCAACGTCGCATTTCATATTGCCAACACAATTTTGCTGTTTTGGGTTTTGAAGCGATACACGAAGGCGGTCTGGGCGAGCTTTTTTGTAGCTGCGTTGTTTGCCCTGCATCCCCTGCACGTAGAGTCCGTCGCCTGGGTTACAGAGCGTAAAGACGTGCTCAGCACACTGTTCTGGCTGTTGACGATGCTGGCGTATGTACGGTATGTGGAAATCCCGACGACTAAGCGTTATGTAATCATTTGCGTGATTTTCGCGCTCGGCCTGATGTCAAAGTCGATGCTTGTAACGCTGCCATTTGTGCTTCTGCTTATGGATTACTGGCCCTTGCGGCGTTTGTGGCCTGAGGATAACAACAAGGAAGTTTCGATTGGCCGGCTGATACGAGAAAAGATACCGTTGTTTGTTTTGTCGGCATTGGTGTGTGTTGTAACCGTTATCGCGCAAAAAAACGCCGGGGCGGTATCAAAAATCGACATTGTTCCTTTCAGCCAGCGGGTCGGCAATGCCCTGGTTTCATACTGCGATTATATATTAAAGACGTTTTGGCCCGTTGATTTGGCGGTTTTTTATCCTCACCCGATAAAATCGCTCGCCGGCTGGAAGGTCGCTGCGGCATTGGCGGTTCTGCTGTCAATCACGATTGTGGTGATATTGCTTCGGCGTCGTCGCTACCTGCTTGTCGGCTGGTTTTGGTATCTGGGGACATTAGTCCCCGTCATCGGGCTTGTCCAGGTTGGCGGCCAGGCAATGGCGGACAGATACACATACATACCGCTGACCGGCATCTTCATTATGCTGGCCTGGCTTATCGGTGACATTTTGTCTCAATGGAAACACAGGCAGCTAATCGCTGGCGTCGCCGGCTCGGCGATTATCGTCGCGCTTGGAGCAATGACGTTTGTGCAGGTTGGGTATTGGCGTGATACGGTCACATTGTTTGAACATTGTGCCTTGGCGACCCCGGATAACGTTATCGTGCATAGGTACCTGGGAACCGGCTTAGCGCATAAGGGTGACGCCGAATCGGCTTTGCGCGAATTTGAGGCGGCCCTGAGGTTTGAGCCGAACGAAACGCGAACGTTCTACAATATCGGCCTGATGCTGACTTCGCTTGGCAGGACCAATGAAGCGATTGGATACTTTAACCGTGTTCTGGAGCATAAGCCCGGCGACGCGGATACCTGCGTGGCGCTGGCGTCGATATGGACAGCGAAAGGGGATACTGAACGTGCGGTTGATTCGTATCGACAGGGCGTGAAATATAATCCCGAAGATGCCGTATTGCGTGGGGCTTTTGGGTTGATGTTGTTGCAATTGAACCGTGTCGATGAGGGGATAATGGAGTTGGAGCAGTCCGTCAGAATCAGAGCGGATTCATCGGCGTATTGCAATCTCGGCATCGCCTGGGCCCAAAAGGGACAAATGAGCAGGGCGGCGGAATATTATACAAAGTCGATTCAGCTGGAGCCGGGTAACGCCAAGGCACACTACAACTTTGGCAATGCGTATTTTACGCAGAATATGCCGGGAAAAGCGATTGTGGAATACCGGGCGGCGATACGGGCAATGCCGGATTACGTCAAGGCATACGACATGCTGGCGATAGTGCTTATACAAGCGGGGAAGATTGAGGAGGCGATAGTCACATACGAACAGGCGCTTAAAATCGACCCTGCCGACCGAAATGCCCGGTTAGGTTTGGAAAAAATCCGTGCTGCGCAAAAAGGCAGTTCGCCTAAGCAATAAAAACAGAGAGACGCTTTACGTTTTTATTCCAAGATACCCAGGTCATCTTTGGTCAACAGCGACTCGAATTTGTAGCCCGCGGCAGTGATGTTCTCGCCCGCGCCCTGCTTGCGGTCGATTACAGCGACGATTTTTTTGACCTTTGCTCCCGCCTCAGTGATTACCTTTGCGGCCTCAAGCACCTGTCCTCCTGTTGTGGCGATATCCTCAACGAGCAGCACAACGTCGCCTTTATTGAGTTTTCCCTCGACGAGCTTTCCCGTGCCATAACCTTTTTTACTGTTTCGGATAATTACCCAGTTTTTGCCTGTCTCCATAGCCGCCGCCGCCGCAAGCGCGACCCCGCCGAGTTCTGCGCCGGCGATGAGCGTTACATCGCTGCCGACGTGTTTGGCGAATTCCTTACCGAGCTCTTTGAGGATATCCGGGCAGGTCTCGAAGAGATACTTATCGAGATAGTATTTGCTTCGTTTCCCGCTTCGCAAAATAAAATCGCCTTCGAGATATGCCGTTTCCTTTACGCGTTTGATTAGTTCGTTTCTGGTCACTTTGCGGTTCCTTTATACGTGGAGGTCAACTTTTCGATTTAGCTGCTGTTTGTATTTTCTTATTGCCGGTGTTACGACCTGTTTTATGAAATTATCGACCTGGTGAGGTGCGAGACCGACGTAATCTTTGGGATTCAGCACCTTGGCAAAATCGACCTTCGCAAATGCGGCGTCAGCTTTGAGCCGGTTAATCAAATCATTGGATTCGCCTAATTGTTTTACCTGTGCGGCTGCTTCGTGCGAGTGTTGTCTGATTTTTTCGTGGATTGCCTGCCTGTGGCCGCCCGCTTTTACAGCGGCCATAAGGATATTTTCCGTTGCCATAAAGGGCAGTTCCGCTGCGACGTGCGAAGCGATTACCCGCGGATAAACGACAAGGCCATCAAGAACATTAGTCAGGATTTCGAGAATGCCATCGACCGCCAAAAATGCCTCCGGGATGACGAGTCGTCGGTTTGCGGAATCGTCTAATGTGCGTTCGAACCATTGCTGCGAAGCGGTCATAGCGGGGCTTGTCGCTAATGATAAGACGAATCTCGATAGCGCAGTTACCCTTTCGCATCGCATCGGGTTGCGCTTGTAAGCCATAGCGGATGAGCCGACTTGCGATTTTTCAAATGGCTCTTCGATTTCTTTGAGGTTTGCCAATAGGCGCAGGTCCGTGCAGAGCTTCTGGGCGGATTGGGCGATTGAGGCGAGGGCGTTTATGGCCAGCGTATCGATTTTCCGCTGATACGTCTGGCCCGTTACGGCGCATATATTTTTGAAACCGAATGCCGCGGCGACCGTTTTGTCCAATCTATCGACCTTGCCCTGGTTGCCGTCGAATAGAGCGAGGAAGGATGCCTGAGTGCCGGTTGTGCCTTTTATACCCCTGAAGGGAAGCGTGTCCAAACGATGTTCGACCTCTTTGAGGTCCATCGCAAATTCGTAGCACCAAAGCGTCGCGCGTTTGCCGACGGTGGTCAGCTGCGCGGGCTGATAATGTGTGAAGCCAAGCGTCGGCATCGCTTTGTATTTTTTGGCGAACCGCGCCAGCAGATTTATTACGGCGGCGACTTTGCCCGCGGTAATTTGCAGACCCTCGCGAATGATAAGCAAATCAGCGTTGTCGCCGATGTCGCAGCTCGTCGCGCCCAAATGAATTATCGGCGCCGCCTTCGGTGCGGCCTCGGCGAAGGTGTGAATATGCGCCATCACGTCGTGGCGAACTTTCTTTTCATATTCCGCGGCCTTCTTGAAATTGATGTCGTCAAGATGCCTCGCCATTTCAGCGATTTGCGCGTTGGATATTTTCAGACCGAGCTTTTTTTCCGCCTTTGCCAGCTCAAGCCAGATTCGCCGCCAGGTGCTGAATTTCTTTTGCGGCCCGAAAAGCTCTGCCATTTCTTTCGACGCGTTTCTCTCCACCAGCGGGCTTGTATAAATACTTGTGTTCTCTGCCATTTTCAATCCCTTTTATTTGGCTAATTTATTTTCGCGTTCAGCGAGTAATTTTTCGATTTCGGCTATATCGTTTTCGGTCAGTACCCAGTCGGCGGCTGGTGCGGTTTCGGCAATTTGGGACGGTTTCCGTGCGCCAACGATTGCTGCGGTCACTTCAGGCCTGCGAAGGACCCAGGCGATAGCTAACTGGGCCAGCGTCTTTTTGTTTCTTTTGGCGATTGGTCTTAGTTTATCGACGAGCGCAAGTGTCGCGGAAAATTCCGGCTCCTGGTAATCGCCGCTTTTGAGCCGATGGTCGTCGGGCGCAAGCGTCGCAAGGTATTTTTTGCTGAATTTACCCGTCAGGAGTCCCCGCTGCATTGGGCTATAAGCAACAACGCCGATATTGTTTTTTGCGCAGTAGGGTAACAACTCCGCCTCAACCCCCCTGCGAATCATACTGTAAGGCGGCTGCAAAGAAGCAACCGGTCCGCCTAAAGGCGAGATCTCGTCGCCGGCCGAGCCGGCGACGGACGCGATTTTGCGGATTCGGTCGAGCTGGGCTGTATTGTAATTGCATACTCCGATGTATCTGACTTTGCCCTGCTTTTGCAGCCGGGCCATTTCCCCCCAGCCCTCTTCGATATCCTTTTCCGGGTCTGGCCAGTGCATCTGATACAGGTCAATTACTTCGACGCCGAGGCGATTCAGACTTTCTTCGCACTCTTTGCGGATGCTTTCCGCCTTAAGACAGCCGATTTTTTCTCTTTTATCATTCCAGAGCAAGCTGCACTTGGTCGCGATAATGGGCTTTATTTTAGTTTGCTTTAATGCCCTGCCTACAAGTTCTTCGGAATGTCCACAGCCGTAAATTGCCGCGGTATCAATCCAGTTTATACCGAGGTCGAGGGCCTTCAAGATTGCGGCTATCGCCTCGTTTTCATCCTGCGGGCCCCAGCCGAATTGCCAGGGGCCGCCCATGGCCCAAGTGCCTAAGCCAACAATGGTCAGTTTCAAATCTGTATTACCAAGTCGTCTTGTGCGCATAGCCAAACTCCTAAACAGAAGTATTCCGGTAATAGGATATTGCCGAAGGGCACGTTTAGCAACACTGTTGGTGAGTTTTTCGGAATGTTTCTGTGAGGCGTTCTTGACCCTGCCATCCCTAAGGGATGGCGAGGTCTCGCCGAAGACAATTCTTCGGCGGACTGGAATTAGCGGCCAAATCGGTTATACTTATGGACTTTTAGGGTCATCGTTTGTGGCACGGCCATCCCGGTCGTATCACAATATCAGAAAAACGAGGTTTTAATGCAGCAAGAGCCAAACTTACAGCAGAAGCTGAAAAACCTGGTAATAGGCAAATCCCGCAGCCCGCGGGATACGCGGATTTTCCACAAACTTTCGCTTATAGCGTTTTTTGCCTGGGTGGGATTGGGGGCCGATGGCTTGTCATCTTCCTGCTACGGCCCGCAAGAGGCGTTTCTTGCGCTGGGTCATCATCCGTATTTGGCCGTTTTCGTTGCTATTGCTACGGCGCTGACGGTTTTTGTCATCAGTGCCAGTTACTCACAAATAGTCGAGCTTTTCCCCACAGGCGGCGGCGGTTATCTTGTCGCAAGCAAATTATTATCACCCGGTTTGGGAATGCTCTCCGGCTGCGCTCTGCTAATCGATTACGTGCTGACAATTGCCGTTTCAATCGCCAGCGGCACCGACGCTCTGTGCAGCTTGCTTCCCTTGAAATGGCAGTCATACCGCCTCAGCTTCGCGGTGTGCATTGTTTTGCTTTTGACGTTGATGAATACGAGGGGAGTCAAAGAATCGATATTGCCGTTAGTGCCGATATTCCTTGCGTTTTTGTTTACTCACGTTTTCGTAATTCTGTACGCGGTATTTACGCACCTGCCGGCACTGAAAGGGATTGCGGCTTCCACCGGCGCCGACGTGCACAGCAGCATTTCTGAGGTTGGTTTTTGGGGAATGTTTTTTCTGATAGTGCGTGCGTATAGTATGGGCGCCGGCACATATACCGGAATTGAGGCCGTGAGTAACGGCATCCCGGTTCTAAGGGAGCCGAGGGCGGAAACCGCCAGGCACACGATGCGCTATATGGCCTTTTCGCTCGCCTTTATGGTTCTCGGATTGGCGCTGGGATATCTGATTTACGGGGTGACATCTGAGCCCGGCAAGACCTTAAACGCGATTCTTTTTGAACGGGCAACACAGGGCTGGAATACCAATTATGCCGTCATTCTCATCTTTGTTGCGCTTATGTCGGAGGCGACCCTTCTGTTTGTTGCCGCCCAGACGGGATTTCTGGATGGCCCAAGGGTGTTGGCGAATATGTCTCTCGACAGGTGGTTCCCCACGAAGTTTTCGGCGTTGTCGGATCGGCTGGTGATTCAAAAGGGAATCCTGATTATGGGAGGATTGTCACTTGTAATAATGATTATCTCTAAGGGCTCAGTCAGGTTCCTCGTTGTTCTTTACAGTATCAACGTTTTCATCACTTTTGCCCTGTCCCAGCTTGGTATGGTTCGGCATTGGTGGAATGACCGTTTTGCCGTCAGGGGCTGGCGCAGAAAGTTGTTTATTAACGGAATAGGACTTGTTTTGACCGTCTCTATTCTTGCGATGATGATTATATTCAAATTTTTTGAGGGCGGATGGATAACGCTGTTGATTACAGGCGCGCTGGTTGTCCTGGCGATTCTCATAAAACGGCATTACCATAGCGTTTGGCTGCTTCTCCGCCGGCTCGATAATCTTGTCACCAAGCCGGAGTTCTCGGATGCCGGCCTCCTGTCAAACACGGCCGCGCCGGTTGTCGAGCCGAAGTTTGACCCCAATGCCAGGACCGCGGTTCTGCTTGTCAGCGGTTTCAACGGGATGGGATTGCACACGCTGTTCAACGTGATGAGATTGTTCGGCGGCGTCTTTAAGAATTTCGTCTTTGTCCAGGTCGGCGTCATAGACGTCGGTAATTTCAAAGGCGCGCAGGAGGTTGGTCATCTCGAATCACAGGCGAAAATGGAGGTCAGCCGTTACGTTAATCTTATGAGAAGAAACGGGTTGTACGCCGAGGGTATTTCCGAAATCGGCGTTGACATAGTTGACGAGGTTATGAAAATCACCCCGAATATTATTGAGCGATTCCCCTCCGCGATATTCTTCGGCGGGCAGCTTGTCTTTGAAAAGGATTCCTTTGTCCACCGGTTCCTTCACAACCATATAGTATTTTCCCTGCAGAGAAGGTTATACCACCAGGGAATTCCTTTTGTAATACTGCCTATACGCGTGTACTAACGGCGTTGCAGATTTATTGAAAGGGCATGCCAGATGACAGGCAGAATAATTTTGTTATTTGTGATGATGGCAGCCGCTGCCTTCGCCAACGGACAAACCTCGCAGCACCCGCAAAACGTGATACCAGTTACTGACGGCTGGAAGTTCATAAGGGCCGACGTGAATAACGCCGAAACGATTGCTTTTGACGATTCGAAATGGTCGGAAATAACACTGCCGCATACCTGGAATGATAAAGATACTCTCGGCGGCGGCAAATATTACCGCGGCCCCGGCTGGTATAGGATAAAATTGGCTATACCTGAAACGGCGAAAGATAAACGAGTTTTTATTCACTTCGAGGCGGCGAGTTTGGTCGCCGACGTATATTTCAACGGCGTACACCTTGGCCAGCATCGCGGAGGATTTACCGCCTTTTGCTATGAGCTTACGCCCTACATTAAAAAAGGCGGCCCTAATATTCTTGCGGTGCGGGTTGATAATTCGTCTTTCGAGGATGTCCCGCCCTTGGGCGGCGATTTCAATATCCATGGCGGCATTTATCGCTCCGTCTGGTTAATCGTCAAAAATCCCGTCTGCATAACGCCCCTTGATTACGCCTCGCCGGGCATATATATCAAACAAACCAAAGTTACAAAAGAAGAGGCGATAGTCGATGTGCTCGCGAAGATTTCGAACGGACTCGACAAGCAGGCAATAATTAAGTCGCGGGTTACGATACTTGATGCCAATTCAGCGACGGTTGCGAAGGCAGAAGAATTGGCACAGGTCGAGCCGGGCCAGACGAAAAGCGTGAATAACCAGGTACGGATTGCCAATCCTCATTTGTGGAACGGCCGTAAAGACCCATACCTTTATCAGGCGAAAGTTGAGCTGCTCTGCGACGGCAACGTTGTTGACGAAATAGGTGGAACGCTGGGTGCGATTGGTCTTCGTTACTTTAGCGTTGATGCAAACAAAGGTTTTTTCCTCAACGGAGAGTCGTATCCGCTGCGAGGCGTTGACCGTCATCAGGACAGAATCGGCAAGGGATGGGCAATCAGTTACGCAGACCAGGATGAGGACGCGAACCTGATTATGGAAATCGGCGCGACTTGTGTCCGGCTGGCGCACTATCCGCACTCGAATTATTTTCTTTCGCTTTGCGACAAAACCGGCCTTGTCGTCTGGGCGGAAATACCTTTGGTTAATCAGGTATATAACACTCCTGCTTTTGCGGAAAATGCAAAGCAGCAGTTAACGGAGCTTATCCGCCAGAGATATGACCATCCGTCGATTTTTTTCTGGAGTTTATACAATGAGCTTGGCAATTCAGGCAAATGTGATGACCCAAGGCCGTTATTGACCGAACTCCAATCGATTGCGAAACAGGAGGATTCCACCCGTCTTACCACCGCCGCATCAAATGACCCCAGCAACAAATGGCCTGGCGTGCGCAAGATAGCCGATTTGATTGCCTGGAATACTTACCCCGGCTGGTATTACGGCAGCCCGCCTCAGATGAACCAGCTCATAGATAAATACAAACGCGACGCCAATGATAAACCGCTGGGTATCAGCGAATACGGAGCAGGGGCGAATATTAAGCAGCACGAGCAGAATATGAAAAAAGGACCGACGCCGGGAGGCAAGTGGCATCCGGAAGAATGGCAGACGATTGTCCACGAGGAAAATTACGCCGCTATTGAGGCAAGGCCTTATATTTGGGGCAGTTTCGTTTGGGTGATGTTTGATTTTGGTTCAGCCGGGCGAAACGAAGGAGATACCCACGGCATTAATGACAAAGGGCTTGTTACCGCAGACAGAAAGACCCGGAAAGACGCCTTTTATTTTTACAAAGCAAAGTGGTCAGCCGAGCCGGTTGTTTATATCGCCAGCCGACGCCACACCGAGCGAACAGACCCGAATACGATGGTGAAGGTCTATTCAAACTGTGATTCGGTTGAGCTGAAAGTAAACGGTCAAACCATGGGCAGCCAGACGGGAAAAAGTTGTGTATTCAAGTGGTTCGATATCCAGCTCAAACCCGGCCTTAATACAATCGAGGCGATGACGACCCGCGACGGCAAAACATACGCCGACAAGTGCGAATGGACGTTGATGCCTCCAGTCGAGCCGAATCAGGCCGGAGAGCTAAACAAATAATCAGCGAAGCCCGTTCTGTTGGCGGAAGTTATACGGTTTTATTTTTCATTTCAAATGCGCGGACGATGACATAAGCCACAAGCGCAAAAACAAAGAAAACCAAAAGCATCCACGCAACGCCCTGAAGCGTTCCTATTATCGTTCGATAAACTTCCAAAACCCAGCGTTCAGTAGTCAGTTCGACAATCTCGCTCCCCTTAAATTGCGGCCTGGTGATGTATTTCTCGAGGTCCCATATCCTTACGCCGCTGGAAATACCTGTAACGTATATCGCGAACTTAAGATACTTTGACCATGCCTTGCTTATCTGCTCTGATATAATACGGTCGAGAATCTTATCCAGCGGCTTGGCAAAAAGCAAAACCACGATTGTTGAAACGACAAATGAAATAACAAAAGTTGCTGCCAATAGTGTGATAAACATTTTGTTCTCCTTTCAATAAATAGTTAGTGTTAGTGTATTATCCGGCATCTTTCTTTAATATTCTTCCAAAAAGTTTCGTTAAAACCCACGTCACAAAAAACGCTGCCGTTGCGAGATAGAAAGGGGGGAAAAAGCATTCAAAGCTGATTTTGCCTTCGTTCACAAGAAATGAAATGCTTCCAGACAATAGCATAAGTGCACCTATTAATGGAAATCGCCAGCCAATGATACAGCCGAGAATTGCGATGGAGGCGCCCGCAAAATGAAAATGGGTCTCGAAAAGCTGTAAATTTTCTTTCCAATCTATTTTATAGATGTAATCGTCAATAATAGACATCAAAAATGGTATCGATAAGCTTGCAAGCAATCTGCCGGCCCATTTAGATATCCAAATGGCTACCTGCAACACAGCCAATTTTGACGTTTTGCCCACGGTTCCAGTTAAAGCCGTATCTATGTTCTTTTTCTTGTTCCAGAAGATTTTTCGCCATAGAAAATCTGCTGTGACGAAAGATACTAAAGATATTGCGTAGGCAAATATTACGTCCAAGACAGGACCCAAAAAATAAGTACCTGTTTCGTGTCTAGGGAAAAATATGTGTGGCCAACATATGTAGTGCCCAGCATAGTAGCAATAAAAAAATGTCGCATCTTCGTTCACATATTCTTCTCTAAAAGTAAACAAACAAATCAATAGAATCGATGTGAGGAAAAACAGCCATAGAAAAGTAAATACATTACGCTCAATTAATCTTCCCATTTTCATAATCCAAACACCCGATATTGCTGTTTGCATTTTATTAACCCTGAATTTTAGTCGCGACGCAGCAGATATAATCGTGAATAACCTCGTGGGGTTTTTCCTTGCGAGTGATAGTATCGAGAAACTGCCTTTCTAAATCCTTGCGCCTCATTGGGTCAACAGCATCATAGTAAGCAGTTCCCGCGCCGGACTTGAGCAGGTGTTCCAGAACTTCTTCGGGAGTATCGTAGCGGAATACGATTTTGCCGTCCCAAAGATGTGAAATCTCGAAGCCCGTCGAAAGTAATTCCTGCCTCGTGTGGTTTATATCACGAGGAAAATCAAACGCGACCCGTTTCTGCAGTATGGATGGATCCTCGGCCACAAGCCGGCCGAAAATCTCAAGCGGTTCTCTGGGGGAGTTTTCTTTGTGCACCACGAACGCGAGTATGCCTGATTTGCGAAGGGCACGGCTTGCGGCGGCGAAAAACGGATTTAGTGGAATATATCCTAATACCCAGCTTGAAAAAACCATATCGAGTGATTCACGGTTATTGAGAATTTCCAGCGCATCACCCGCAATGAATTGAACATTATTGAATCCTGCCAGCCGGGTTCTTTCTCTCGCCTCAGCGAGCATCCCTTCCGAAATGTCCACGGCGGTGATGCTTGCGGAGTCCTTCAGTTTTTTAGCAATTAAAACCGTGGCAAAGCCCGTTCCGCACCCTGCCTCAAAAACATTTTCAAGACCCGTTAATGGGATTTTAGCGGCGAGGTCGGCTATCGGTTTTGCCGCTTCTTTAAGCCAGAAGCGGTCATAATCCTGATGAATCCGGTCATATGCCGACTGAAGCTCGTTGCTGCCGACTTCTTCACTGGTCTCGCTGCGAATCTGAAAGTATCGCGGCAGCGGATGAACGGTCGGCAGATGTTCCCTGCATATCTCCGCGGATGCCTCCGGCCCAAGGGGCAATTGCTCTGCGCTTATGTGTTTGGACAATACCTGTCCGACGCATTCCGTTCTCGGTTTGCAGAAATAACATCCCATCCTGTCGAGGATGGCAACCAGCGGCTCATCGGCGATATTTCCGAATGAAAGAGGAACGAAGTTACAGGGACAAACCTCGCCGCTTCCGTCGATGTAAAGATGCGTCAGCCCCGCTCCGCACCCAAAGGTATTCGACGATTCGAGATAAAGAAAACAGGACAGTATCGGCAAACCTTCGTCACGGGCGATTGTCTTTTGATAATCGAGCAGCAGTTGTTTGTCCGCTTCATTGAGGACCACGTCTGTATTGCCGGCCAATTTTCCTGCCGCGACCGGTTCGAGCAAATGCACCTCCCTCGCTCCCTGTTCGGATGCGAACTTAATAAACGGCCAGAACTTTTTTGGCTGCAGAAAATCATGCGTTGCCACGGCTATGATATAAGGATATAAGCCGTTATCTGCGACTGAGCGAAGAGCATCAATAGCGGTCTTGAATGCTCCTTCTCTGCCTCGCATCCGGTCATGCTCAGCCGGATTCAAAGAGTCCAAGCTTATACCCACGCCGAAGATACCGCTGTCGTGTATAGCGCGTGCCCGTTCGGGAGTCAATCCGTAGCCGGTTGTGTTCAGATTAAGGCAGGCATTCTCGCCAAAAGCACCGGCTGTCTCCTCAAGGTCCGCCCTTAATAATGGTTCGCCGCCCGTCAAAGTAACATTTACAACCCCCAGCTCCCTGAGTTGGCGCGCGGCGTTCTTTAAGACAGACAAAGGCATATCATGCTGGTTTCTGCCGGCGTTATAACAATGCCAGCAGCGGTAATTGCACCTGTTGGTAACCGCTAATGTTACCGAAAACAGCCGTCTTTTGACCGCGTCGCCCATCTCGCTGATATGCTCCGCGAAATTGTCAAACGCGCCGCTTGGATAAGGCGGAAAATGGGTGTTCAAGACAAAGCGCCCGTTGAAATCGATGACTTTCTCATTCGAAAGATACTCTTTGAAGAACACCGCTATCTTAGGATGCATCTTCGAAAAGGGCGGTCTGCTCAAAACCCGCGTAAGAAATTCATCACCTCTCATAGTATGAAATTGCCCAATCGAAACCTGCGGCGGCCTTGCTCTTGATTTTTCGGTGTCTTTCATTTGTAGATCTCCTTAATCTCAACGGCCTTATATGTACAATGGCCGAAGATAATCCATACACAAACAGAATGGGTCGGCGGCCTTACAGCAGCCCAGCCGGTTCTTCCACGCCCGCTTTCAACGCCTGGCGTATATCGATGACAGGATGCAGCTTGAATTCGACTGTATCACCGAAGACGGTCTGAATCGACAGCAAACTGGCAAGTTGGTTGTGGTTATCGATTTCAAGCAGCAAACATCCCACCATCGCAGATGGGTCGACAAATTCGTGGACGACTTTGACCAATTTGCGGAATGCGTCAGAGTACTTATTCTGCCATTCCTGTCGCATGCGAAGGGCCTCTGCGCCTTTGCCCGGATACGCTCTGTAATACAACATAAACAACATTGTGAAACTCCTTTCTTATTCTGTTCTACAAATCGGTATCTTTCACTGTATAGGCCTGAAAAGGTATCTATGGCTGTGCGGAATTTCATCAATAGCAATAAAAAGGTCGGGATTTGGAGCGCCGGTCGCCATTGAGAAATAAGGGTCCAGCTCCTTGGCTTTTTTCAGGATTTCATCTGCCTGCTCTTTGTGCCCCGAATGGGACTTGTACTTATATTGCACGCCGAGTGCGTACGCCCGCATCGGCAGGACAGGATTAGAGTCCAGATATTTCGTCACAGCGGCATCGCCTGCCGTTATTGCCCTTTGACGCAATTCGGAATTATCTCCCGCTCTCATCGCGGCCCATGTATGATATATGCTGAGGTCCAAAAACAGGAAGGATTTATTGGGGTCTATTTTTATCGCTTTCTCGAAACACAAAACAGCATCATTAACGTCGTCTGCTCCTAAATATGCCTTTCCCATCTCTTCGAGCACGTCGGTGTTGCCCTGGTGATTCTTCAGGACCTTTCGCCAGTAATCAACTCTATTGGTATCTCCTGGCAGGAGTATCCACCTGGCTTTGGCGCCAAATATCTCGTCCATTCCTTCCAGTTTTTTTGCATATTGCTCTGCCTTTGATTTGTCGCCGCCTTTGTCTTCGGGAAGTGTTCCATAAATCTCAACAAGGTAGAGTATCGCTTGACGATAATCCGGCTTGAGTTTCAGCGCGGATTCGAAAGCTCCGCATAGCGTCGCGGCATTTTCTTTGGTTGGGGACATATAATACCCAAACAAAGCGATGTGTCCCTCAAAGAAAGGGTATATCACGTTATTCGGGTCATTCTCAATTGCCTTTGCAATTGACTGCTGTGCCTCTGCGATTCTATCCACTCCTTGTTGCGGGTGCGTCACCATATAAAAATTAATTCTCGCAAGCTCATAATGCGCAGCGGCATTATGCGGGTTTTCCCGGATAGCTTGCTCAAGAAGCGCTTTTGCGTCATCAACTTTACCCTGCATTCTTAACTTGTATGCATCCGCCGCAGCATTCCCGGATTTTGTTTCTCCCTTCGCGGCCCCGGCCAGGACGCACAAACCCAGCATTACAACAACACACAATCCAGCTAATACTGTTTTTTTCGCAGCCATCTTTTTCTCCTTTCGATAATTTGTTACTATTATAACCCTTTGGCTTTTACTTTTTTAAATCCTCAACTTACTTGAGCCGTTTCGCAAGGCGTTCAACAGCCAACCGGTCGCAGTCCTCGACACTTTTAGGCGAGATGTGCTGGAAATCCTCGTGTGTGCTGTTCTGGAAATCGACGAGCACCCAGTCGCCTGACTTCTCGCAAACAACGAAGTGTACCGCACCAACCGGCCCGCCGGCAGGATTAACAAAATACTCCGCCAACATTGCGTAATTGGAATCGGCCGGATTTGCTCGCAGATAGTCGCGAAACGCCCGCGCCAAATCCCATAGAAGTTTCTGTTCGTTACCGGTCGGCTGACGCTGGAAGGAGACGGATTTATCAACTTTTATTGCCTTACAGCCGACCTGCTGGACAACCAAAGAAGCCAGACAGGCTGCGCTCTCTGTGTTACGCTGTTCACCGATGCACGTAGAATAAATAGCAATCTGCGCCGTCTTTATATCAGCTTTCAGTTTTGCCTCACGTTGTCCCATAGCCGCCTGTTCTTCATCATTTGGCGTTCCGGACGCCTGGGCCCACTTGCGTGCGAATTTTCCGTGCGGTTCTCCTTCGACCTTTTGCCAGCCGAGTCGAGAAAACAGCCGTTCCGCTGCAAGCACGGAACACCCCATCGCGTCCGGGTCACCGGACACTATCCGCTTGAAATCCTCATCTTTGTTAGTCTGGCGGTCGCTAAGCACTAAATTGCCCGCCGCGTCCGTTACCACGAAGCGAACCTCGGTCGGCTTAGGCCCAATATTCGGGTCTCCCAGATACTGTGCGTAGAGAACGTAGTCGCTTTTCGGCGGGTTCTTCTTCAGAAATTCAGCCAGAAGCGCCGGCACCTGCTCCCACGCGGCCTCGGCGGGCGGGACAAATTCCGTATCAAGTGCATCGAGATTGTTCATTCCATACGATTCGGCTACCCCGCCGAGCACGTTGGCGACTATACGGCTTGTAATCATAGGGTGTTTAAACCAAATTTGTACCGGCAGTATGGCAAGCGATACATTATTCGGGTCGCATTTCTTTATTTTGGCGAGGCGCTGGGCCTGTGCCGCATTCTGCTCGGATGATGCCTGTGCCGGCAACGGCCGAACGCCAAAAATCAGCAACCCCGCCCACAGCACCAATACTGCGGCAAATAAACGAATTGTACCTTTTTCCTTAACCATTTTTGTTCTCCTTTCCAAGTTACTTGTTACAAATACGGTTCGTATATTAACGGTTAACCCAAAACAATTGGGCTAAAAGTTCCTTATTTCTAAGTGGTGTCACGGGGTGTTTGCTGCCTCGGCTGCCGCAACAGCCAAATCAATGTGACTCCCGTTACTATCCCGAGGAGTCCCGAAGACGCTATTAGACCCACCACCTGTAAACGCACCCCCAGGATTTTACTTACAATTCCAAATCCAATCACGACTAAGCCCCAGCCGGCCGCACTTGCAGGCACCCACCATCCTGACCGACGTACCTGGTGCCGTAATATACGCTGTTGAAGCAGACCCGTTAGTGTTCCGCCCAAAATGAAAAATAATGTCCACACCAGAGCGCCAAGCGGACCCAGGTCATCGGGGTATCCGTAGACATGACACACGACTCCGTGGATGCTTGAGGGTATAGTGAATCCTATTATACTTGCCAGCACCCAAAAACCAGCCCGCTGGACGACACGCCGTAGCGCGAACCACTGCATCAAGCTCACCACGGCGACTACGACGATAAATACCGCGGCATTATCCAGCCCTAATTTGAGTATGATGGAGTCGGAGCCCTCGGAGAGGCCGATAATCCATCCTGCAACTGCCACGAAGACGAAGCCCAGGGGGAAGCCAATGGTCCATCCTGCAACTGTCAGCAAAACCCACCGTATTCCAAAACGCCATCCAATCTGTCCGCCATCTGTTTTTATCGCAGCCATTTCTGTTCTCCTTTCCAAGTTACTTGTTGCAAGTATGATTAATATATTTACTGTTAACCCAAAACAATTGGGCTAACGGTCGCTTATTTCAAAGTTGTAGTTTCAAGCATTTGCTGCCTCGGCTGCCGCAACAGCCAAATCAGCACTCCTCCTGTTACTATCCCGAGGAGTCCCGCCCCAAGGACCGTAGGCAATATTATTTGATGGATTAAAAGCAGCACAAAGGGTGCTTTCCTCATTATGGGCAATATTGTGGGCAATACAAAGCAAGCTATTGCCAGTCCAATCACGCCTAAGCCCCACCCGGCTGCACTGGCAGGCACCCACCATCCAGAATGCCGCACGTGGTGTCGCAGTATGCGCTGCTGCAGCAAACCAGCCAGTGCTCCACCTACGACGGAGGCTGCTGCCCAACCCACAGCGCCAAGCGGACCCAGGTCATCGGGGTATCCGTAGACATGACACACGACTCCGTGGATGCTTGAGGATATAGTGAATCCTATTATACTTGCCGGCACCCAAAAACCGGCTTGCTTAACAACTCGCCGCAGCGCAAACCATTGCATCAAGCTCACCACGGCGACTTCGACGATAAATACCGCGGCATTATCCAGCCCTAATTTGAGTATGATGGAGTCGGAGCCCTCGGGGATGCCGATAATCCATCCTGCAACTGCCACGAAGACGAAGCCCAGGGGGGAGCCAATAGCCCACCCGGCAATTGTGAGTAGTACCCATCGTAACCCAAAACGCCATCCAATCTGTCCACCGTCTGTTTTTGTCGCAACCATTTTTGTTCTCCTTTTCAAGTTAATTGCCATATATACAGTTAATATATTAACTATTGTCCGGAAACAATCGGGCAACAGCCCTTTATGCTTAAACTTTTAAACTCTGATAGTTCTCCGCACCTTTTCCAGTATTGTCGTCAGCTTTCGCGTGTCTGCGGCATCCAGCGGAGACATCGCTTTTTTTACCTGTTCGAGGTAATGCGGCTCAACCTTTGTGTAAAGGTTTTTCCCTTTGCCGGTCAGCTTGATGATATTGTATCGGCGGTCGCTTACGTGGGCGGTGCGGGTTACGAACTCCACCTTTTCCATCCGGTCCACAAGCGAAGTGATATTGGCGCGGTTGACTAACATCATATCGCTGATTTGCGCCTGGCTCAAACCGCCTTCCTTGCCACTCTCATAATAAAGCAGGTTCAGCAGGTTAAATTGCACATCTGTCAGCCCGAATTGGCCGAAGAAGTCGTCCGCCCGCTTTTTCATTATCGAAGCAGTGTAGTATATGTTCAAAAGCGCCTCATGTGCCGGCGACGCGAAATCTTTTTTTAACCCAAGTTCTTCCTTCAAAGCCATATCAAGTTCCTTATCGTCAAATAACAGTTTATATATTAACTATACACACACAAACTAATCTGTCAAGCGATTTTTTAATAAATTTAAAAAAATTTTCTGTGCAGGGGCTGAATCGTCATATAAGCAGCCCCACGAGCCGCTTACTATGAATGAACCCCGTTTTTTAGCCCAAAAATGAGGGTAGAAGGGAGACAGCTTGCCCTGAGCGAAGTCGAAGGGGAGGTGTTCTTTATATGTTCCGGCTCAGTGCCTCTCCTTTTTCTTCAACCTGTGGTGAGTGGAGTCGAACCATACCGCCGCACCGAGGCCGAGAAGTAATAGAGAAGCTGGTGCGTGGACACAGGATTGTAAAACGAAAACGGGGCGCAGCGCGCCCCGTTTTGATGTGCTTATTGTCGAGCAATGCTCGATTACCGGTTTAAGTGCCGTAATTCTTACTTTCTTATCTTCAGGCAGTCGGCTCTGAAGCAGCAATCCGTCCACTGGCAAGTTCCGTTTGTGGTGCCGTAGCAGGCGGTGTTGCCTTCCGCGCCCTGAATGGAGCGAATAAGTTCCGTTTTCTTCATAGAGCCGGGCGTAATGCCAAGATTCTTGGCCTTATCCTTTATCTCGCCCATTGTCATTGCTCTTTCAGCTACTTTTACCGGGGTCATGTGTTTCTCCTATTAACTGTGTGGTTATTTTAATTTATTTTATACTTACGGGGTCCCTGTCCGGTCCCATTTTGCGTAAGTCACGTTCACATACGCTATTATTTCGGCAATTTTTGCCCGCTCGCATCACCGACTTTGCAACAAATAACAAATTGGTTTAAAAACCGCCAAAATGTGCCGGTACGCCGGGAATTTTTCGGACGTTAGACGAGATTAAGACGACCGCCACATTCTGCCCTCGACTTAACCGGAAAGAGCTACGCTCGTTTGGTCCGGGAAAAACGCCCCTCTCAGTAAAACCCCTGCGTAGGCCATTCACAAACATTTGACCCCGCGACAAATCTGTGATATGCTCATTTTGTTGAATATATTAGCCAGGGGAGCCGGGGCTAAATTTGGCCTGTGGCTGAGAAATCCCGAATTGTCGGGGTGACCCTATGAACCTGCTCAGGTTAAGACCTGCGAAGGGAGGCGAATCAATATGATTTTGAAACGCTCCTTTTGTGGGAGCGTTTTTTTTTGTTTGTGGCCTCGATTTTCGAGGATTATGTATGGGCTTATTAAAAATAAACGGCAAAGAGCAAATATTTCCTGACGACAAAATGCCCGCAACGGTCGCGGATTTATTGCAGCAGCTTGGCGTCGATTCCACAACCGTCGTTGCCGAGCTTGAAGGCCAAATCATCGAACGCAAAAGCTTCTCGACTACGCCGTTGCACGCAGGCCAGAATATCGAACTCGTAAGATTCGTCCCGGGGGGTTAAATATGGATAAGCTCATTATCGCCGGAAGACAATTCACCTCGCGACTGCTCATCGGCACGGGAAAATTCTCCTCCAGCAGGGCAATGGCACAGGCGATAGAGGCCGCCGGTGCTGAAATCGTTACCGTGGCCCTCCGCCGGGTCGATATCGCAAACAAAGATGATGATATGCTCTCTGCAATCGACCGCGAGAAATATCTGCTGTTACCTAACACATCTGGCGCACGCACCGCTGACGAAGCGATTCGTTTGTCGCGCCTCGCGCGGGCGGCAACTGGTATCAACTGGGTCAAACTCGAAGTTACACCCGACCCGTATTATTTGTTGCCTGACCCAATCGAGACATTAAAGGCCGCTGAGATTCTTGTGAAAGAAGGTTTCATCGTTTTGCCGTATATCAACGCGGACCCGATATTGAGCAAGAAACTTCAGGATGTCGGCACAGCAACCGTGATGCCTTTGGCCAGCCCCATCGGCTCGAACCAGGGGTTAAAAACGCGGGCGGCGATTGAAATCATAATCGAGCAGGCCAATGTCCCCGTTATTGTCGATGCCGGCCTGGGTTTGCCCTCGCACGCCGCCGAGGCGATGGAAATGGGCGCAGACGCCGTGCTGGTAAATACCGCAATCGCGACCGCCGTTGAGCCGGCGAAAATGGCTGAGGCGTTCAAACTCGCGGTTATAGCGGGCCGAACCGCGTATCTTTCAGGAGCCGCAGCCGAATCCAAAAAAGCAAACGCCTCAAGCCCGCTTACGGGTTTTTTACGAAACGAGTAGTAAATAATATGAGGTTTGTTAAATATAACGCTATTGGTAATGATTATATTGTGCTGGAACCACCGGCAGTTGAACTGACCAAACAGCAAATCCGCAAAATATGTAATCGTAACTTCGGAATCGGGGCTGATGGGATTTTACAGGGCTCTGAAATAGCCGACGGCGCTTTTAACCTTCGCATTTTTAATCCTGATGGCAGCGAAGCGGAAAAAAGCGGTAATGGCCTGAGAATTTTTGCGAGATATTTGTGGGAGCGGAGCGGCAAACGCCAAACGAGGTTTTCTATAATTACTGCGGGAGGTCCCGTAGAAGCCGAGGTGAACGATGATGGAAGCAGTGTTGCAGTCGATATGGGGCAGGTCAGCTTCCATAGCAGCAAAATCCCCGTCGCAGGCCCTCCGCGCGAGGTAATTAACGAAAAGATAGAAATAGAAGGTCAGACGCTGATATATTCAGCCGCAACAATCGGTAACCCGCATTGTGTGATTTTGCACGAGAGCGTTTCCGCTGACCTGGCACGGCGTCTTGGGCCTTTTATTGAACGTGATTCTCGTTTTCCTAATAGAACAAATGTGCAGTTTATGGAAGTGACGGACCGCCATAATATAAGAATAGAAATCTGGGAAAGAGGCGCCGGTTATACTTTAGCGTCGGGCAGCAGTAGTTGCGCTGCTGCTGCGGTCGCTTATCGCCTCGGTCTATGCGATTCTAAAATAACAGTGCATATGCCAGGCGGGAACATCGATATTGCGGTAGGCGCAGATTATTCCGTGCGAATGACGGGGCCGGTTACAAAGGTGTTTGAAGGCACAATATCAGAAGAGATGTTCGGCTGATTTTTATTGAGCCAATATGGCAGATGCGAAAAAACATACCGTTGCAGATATAAAGACCATTTTGGCCGACAGGGGACTCGATGGCTCAGGCAAAGAAATCTGGGCTAAACGTCTCGGCGAGATTACTGAAGATGAAGTTAAATGGGCGTTATCTCGCAAGCCGGGATATTACGTTCTTGACCGGTTATTGATGCTGATTTCGCCCGCCGCCGAAAATTTTCTGGAGCAAATGGCGCAAATCGCCCATCAGCTCACGCTCCAGCGATTCGGCAGGACCGTCAGATTATATGCCCCGCTTTACGTTTCTAATTACTGCGTCAATGGCTGCACTTACTGCGGCTTCAGCACAAATCATCGTTTTCCTCGAATCCGTCTCACAATCGAACAGGCCCTCGCCGAAGCTGATATTATCGCTAAAGAGGGTTTCAAAGATTTACTCTTAGTCAGTAGTGAAGATAAAAATTTTATCACCGTCGATTACCTTGCCGAATTAGCGTCTAAACTACGGCCCAAATTCAGTTCGCTGTCCGTTGAAATTTACCAGATGTCCGCCGAAGAATACGCGAAGCTTTTTGCCGCCGGCATCGAAGGCGTAACGCTGTATCAGGAGACCTACGACCGCGAAACGTATCGCAAGTATCACCCCGCAGGGCCAAAGGCCGACTACGATTATCGATTGAGCGCAGCAGATAGTATGGGGCAGGGCGGTATGCGGGAAATAGGAATCGGCGCATTGCTGGGCCTTGATGACTGGCGTCTCGAAACCTTAGCTCTTGCCGAGCACGCTCATTATCTGATGAAGCGTTACTGGAAATCTCGCGTGTCGTTTTCCTTCCCGCGATTGCGACCCGCCAAAGATGTTGACCGCGCGCGGTTTAATCTTCTTTCGGATAAAAATCTCGTCCAGATGATTCTTGCTCTTCGCCTGTGTTTCGCCGACGCGGGAATGACCATTTCAACGCGTGAGCCGGCAAACCTGCGCGACCAGCTTGTTAAATTGGGCATTACTCGAATGAGTGCTGGTAGCAAAACCAACCCCGGCGGCTACTCTACCCACGCCGATTCAGTAGGCCAGTTCGATATCGATGATTCCCGTACTCCTGCCCAAATCGCCGCTATGCTCAAATCCCAGGGACTCGAACCTGTCTGGAAGGATTGGGACTCGGCATTCAGCAACATCTAACTTATATTGTTGATAGAACTTTGTTGTCTGGCTTTTAAATCCAAAAGCAGATCTTCGTATGTCTTAATCCGAAATGGTTTTGGTTCAATATCGATGGCCTGCTTAATATACTCCAGACCTTTATTGCACTCTCCCCTCACATAGTTTAATAAGCCGAGGTAATCGAGATAACAGGCCTTGTCGCCAATATTGTTTGCCTTGGTTGTTATCAATTCATTCGCCTTGGCCATATAGTCATCTGCTTCCGCTGAGTTTTTGCGGGTATGCTCACAGAAAATAGCCAATCTACACCAAAGCCAAACTCCGTCCAGATTCATTTCGCATGCTTTGAGCAATGTAGAATACGCTTTATCTAAATCGCGGGCTTTAACAAATTTTTCGTGCTGTTCGAGAAGGCAGGTAGCAGCTATGGTGGATAGTGGTTTTGTGCGGCAATATTGGGCCATGCCCCATGAATATAACAGAAGATATCCTACTAATAATCCTATTAGTGAGAGTTCAATGGAATTGTAGATAAAATGGCCTGAATGGTAATATAAAACTATGACAAACTTTATTCCTATTAGAGCCAACAGGATAATTGTAAGCCACGGGATAATTAAAGCGATTCTTCTCAGGCGGGCGGCCCATTCTATGGTATCGACTTTGTTGCGGAGCCCGTCGACATAAAAAAATAGTACCACCAAAGAAACCATGAGAAGCATCGAAATGAAAAACACAATTTCTCCAGCAAACCTTAAGGGTTTTATTGGATTGGTACTCAACGTTACCTTATGTTCCTCAAATCTTGTCGCCACAAGAGGCAGTATAATGGCTAAAACAAGAACTACCCAAACAACAATTAAAATCACCCGATTTGTTTTATCAGTCAACGCCACAATACTCTCCTATTGAAGTACAGGATATAATTATATCGTAATCGATGCTTACATACAATTAAAAGCCCAGTTTTTGTGAGGATGGCAATTACGCTTTTTGAAAGGTGATTGTTTCCGCGAAGCCGAGGAAGTGTTTGCGGGAGCCAAGGTTAGTAATCAATTGCTTGAGAGCAATGTCTTGCGAAGCTCTCGCTGTTTCCACATCGCGTACAAAGGCGGGTAAACCAGCAGTTCGAGTATGAAGCTGGTGATAATGCCACCAATCATCGGTGCGGCTATGCGCTTCATCACATCCGCACCTGTCCCCATCGACCACATAATCGGTATAAGACCCATAAACATCGCCATCACCGTCATCATCTTTGGCCGAATCCTTTTGACTGCCCCGTGAATAATCGCCTCTTTCAAATCCGCGAAGGTCTTCATCCTGCCCTGTGCCACCATATCATTGTAAGACAAATCCAGAAACAGCAGCATAAACACACCCGTCTCCGCGTCAAGCCCCATCAGCGCTATCATCCCGACCCATACCGCTATCGAGATATTGTAGCCCAGGATATACAGGAACCATACCGCGCCAATCAGCGAAAAAGGCACCGCCAGCATTACGATGCCGGTCTTGACAATGTTCTTTGTGTTTATGTAAAGCAGCGTGAAAATAATCAGAATCGTCAGCGGGATTACGACTTTGAGCCGTTCTCTCACACGCAGCATATTTTCGAATTGTCCGCTCCATTGCAGGGCGTAACCGGCGGGCAGTTGCAATTGAGCAGCTACCGCCTTTTTCGCCTGTGCGACGTAACTGCCGACATCTATGTCCGTGATACCAACATAAACATAGCCAGCCCGCATACCGTTCTCGTCGCGTATCATAGCCGGGCCGAGCGAAACGCTTATCTCCGCAAGCTCGCCAAGCGGTATCTGTGCGCCCGATTGTGTCGGGACTAACACACGCTGCAACTTTTCCAAATCGTCGCGGTAGTCGCGGGCGTATCGCACGTTGACACTGTATCGCTCACGGCCCTGTATCGCCGTTGTTACGTTCTCGCCGCCCACGGCGCTGGTTATAATCTCTTCGGCGTCCTGTATAGTAAGACCGTATCGCGCCAATTGTTCCCGCTTAAGGTCGAAATCAACAAAATAGCCGCCTGAGACACGCTCTGCATATACGTTTCGCGTTCCTTTTAAAGGTTTGATTATTGCTTCGAGCTGTATCCCGATTTGCTCGATTACATTGAGATCGGCGCCGTAAACTTTGATTCCTATAGGTGTTTTAATGCCGGTACTAAGCATATCGGTCCTTGCCTTTACAGGCATCGTCCATGCGTTGGAGACGCCGGGAATCTGCATTGCTTTGTCCATTTGAGCTATGAGTTTTTCCCAGGTCATTTGCTTTGGCCAGTAGCGTTTGTCTTTAAGAAGAACTGTTGTTTCCATCATCGAAAATGGCGCCGGGTCCGTCGATGTGTTAGAGCGTCCGGCTTTACCGAATACCCGCTCGACCTCGGGAAACGACATAAAGATTTTGTCCTGTATCTGCAAAAGGTTCGCCGCCTCCGTAACCGATATCCCAGGCAGCGTCGTAGGCATATACAAAATCGTCCCCTCATTCAACGGAGGCATAAACTCCGACCCAAGCTGAAAATAAACGGGAACCGTTATTGCCATCAGCACAATAGCGCTGATGATAGTTAACTTGCGGTGCTCAAGAACGAAATTGCACGCCGGTTCATATATCGCGAATAATCTCCTGCTCACCGGGTGCTGTTCTTCAGGATAGTATTTGCCTACGGTAATCGCGTTGTATAATTTCGAGAGCCACGCCGGCTTAAAATGCCGGTAGTCCATCCGCGTAAAAAGCATCCGTATCGCCGGGTCGAGCGTTATCGCCAGAATTGCCGCGATTGCCATCGCGAGGTTTTTGCTGTATGCCAGCGGCTTGAACAGTCGGCCTTCCTGGTCAACGAGCGTGAATATCGGCAAAAACGCGACCGCTATCACTAAAAGCGAAAAGAATACCGATGGCCCTACTTCTTTCAATGCGTTCAGCCGGATAATATGAAAATCGCCTTTGCGCCCGCCCGCCTCCCACAGTTGCAGTTTTTTATAAGCGTTCTCAACCTCCACTATCGCGCCATCGACAAGCACTCCTATTGATATCGCAATACCAGCCAGGGACATAATATTGGATGTAAGCTTCATACCGTACATCGGGATAAACGACAGCAGAACAGCGATGGGTATAGTAACTATCGGTATGATTGCCGACGGAAAGTGCCACAAAAATATCAGTATCACCAGGCTGACGATAATCATTTCCTCGACGAGCTGATGTTTCAGCGTATCGATGGCCCGCTTAATCAGGTCCGAGCGGTCATAAGTCGTAACTATCTCGACGCCTTTGGGCAGCGATTGCTTAATCTCCTCGATTTTGGCTTTGACGCTATTGATTACGTTGAGGGCGTTTTCCCCCTGCCTCATTATCACGATTCCGCCTACCGTGTCCCCCTGGCCGTCCAGGTCTGCCACCCCGCGCCTTATATCAGGCCCGATTACGACATTAGCGACGTTCTTCACAAGGACAGGTGTTCCAGAACCGTCCGTTCCTATGACCGTGTTCTCCAAATCTGCGGGCGATTTTACATATCCCTTTGCCCGAATCATATATTCCGTGCCCGACATCTCAAGCAGCCGGCCGCCCACGTCGTTATTGCTCTGCCTTATCGCCTCGACGACTTTGGTAAGGGGAATATTGTATGCAAGCAGTGCATTGGGATTGACGTTGACTTGGTATTGCTTTTGAAAACCGCCGACGGTAGCGACTTCGGCAACGCCAGGCACACTTTGCAGCCAGTATCGCAGATACCAGTCCTGAAAACTCCGTAAATCGGAAAGGTCATTTTGGCCTGACTTATCCACGAGGGCATACTGATAAACCCAGCCCACGCCTGTGGCATCGGGGCCAATTTCCATATTGACGCCCTGAGGCAATTTAGCGGTAATTTTACTGAGGTATTCAACAACCCGGCTGCGAGCCCAGTAAATGTCGGTGCCGTCCTCAAAGATAATTAAAACGAAAGAGTACCCGAAATCCGAAAGGCCGCGAATTGCCTTGACTTTCGGCGCGCCTAACATGGCCGTTACTATCGGATACGTGACCTGCTGGTCAACAATGTCCGGGCTTCTATCCCACTGCGAATATATTATCACCTGCGTGTCCGACAAATCCGGAATTGCGTCCAGCGGCATATTCTTTATGCAATATACCGCCCCGACTATCGCAGCTATCACGAAGAATATGACGATAAACTTATTTTTAGCGGAAAATTCTATTATCCTGCTAATCATTGCCGCACCGGCGCCTTCACTTATTTGGTTCCGCTGTCTTGTTGAAACCTGCGTTCAATTTGCTCTCCGAATCTATCAGGAAGTTGCCTGATGTCACGACCTCCTCATTTTCCGCAAGCCCATCAAGCACTTCATAATAATCTCCCGCTTTATTGCCGAGCTTTACAACCCTCGACTCGAAATGTCCGTTTGTCCCCGTGACAAAAACAATATCGCGCGTCCCTGCGTGCATTACCGCCTCCTCCGGCACGGCAAGCTTGTCGCCGAGGTCATACTTTATCACCACGTTGACAAACATCTCAAGTTTGAGCTTGTTTTCGGTGTTATCGACCAATGCCCTGACTTTGAGCGTTCTCGTCGCTGCCTCCAGTATGGGAGTGACGGAAATGATGCTGCCCTCGAAAGACAATCCCGGATACGCAATCGCTCGGACCTCGACGGGCGTTCCCGCTTTTACCAGTTCCGCCTCGTATTCGTAAATGGTCACATACACCCAGACGTTTGTGTCTTCGCTGGTGGGCAGATACAGATTCTGCTGTGGCTTGCTCTGCTTTTCCAACTCGGTTATTTCATCTTCGCTCATTCCCATGACCAGCAGCTTTTGTTTCATCGACTTGGCAAGAGCTCCTGACTGTTCATCTATATAACCTTCGTCTTTGTGTATCGTCCGGCTGCTTTTGAACGCCTGCAGGTATTCCTGCTGTGCGGTAAACAGTGACGGGTCGTATGCAACCCTGCCCACCGTCAGGATTTGCCCCGACAGTTTCCTCTTTTCCACCCTGCCTTTTTTTACGCCGATTAGCTGCTGTTTTTCAGGGCTTATATAAACCGCTTCGGCGCCGGTCTTTGCCTGCTCCTCCTCATATACCGGCACATAATCCATCCCCATCTGGTCTTTCATAGGGACAGGTGAAGTAACTGCCGCGTTCATCGGGTTGCGATAATACAGTAATTTTCTTTCACCAGCTTTTGTCGGCTTTTCCCCCGCAGGGGGGGCGGCTTCTCGCTTCACTAACGACATACCACAGATTGGACAATCGCCGGGTCTGTCTGACGTGTAGTTCGGATGCATCGGACAATAATACAAATCCTTTGCTGTTCCTGAAATGGTTCCTGTGTGTTGTTTGTTATTGTACCGGCCCGGTATAAAAACCCCGATAATCGCCGCCACAATAATCACGCCAACAATAATCGCCCGCCTTTTCATTATTCAACTCCTTTTCGCCGCAATCTCAATGCTAAAACCGCATATCTCCCCGATGTATCGGGAGTTTTCTCTGCGGTCTCTGCTGCCTGCCCTCCCGCCGCTTGGCGTCCCTTACGGGAGTAGCCCGCCGTAGGGGCTAAGGAGCGTGCTCAGCGGTTAATCTTTATTTCGCAAACTGAGGCAGCTTCGCCACGTATTTCTCCGGCTCTGCCAGGAATTTCGCCTTGCAGTCCTCGCAGCAGAAATAAACCCTCTTGCCCTTATACTCGACAAAAACGTTCTTGCTGATTTTGTTGCCGTCCATTATCGGGCACGTCGTCTGCTCAACTGATGCCGTTGCTGCTGTTGTCACTGTCTTATTTGTATCTTCTGCCGTTTTAACCGTTTGCATCTGCATATTTTTCATTGTTGTCTCTTTGGCAGGCATAGCCGGGCTTTGTTTCTTTTTGCAACCCACAAAACCAAGGGCAAATACCACCGCAAGAGTCGATAAAATTATTGTTGAAGTTTTCATTTTTGTTCCCTTTCCGAAATAATATCTTTGCTTTTTATTGTTGCCTCGCCATTCTATGCTAATCCGATAGGAATACGTTCTGCTAAATCTATCCTTTCAGATTACCAATGTTATCTCGAATCCAGTTCTGTTCCTGCCAGCATCTCAAGTTCGGCCAGTTTCTGCCGGTTATCCGCAATCGCCCGCTGGAGAGACAGGTGATAATCCAGAAGCATACGCTGGGCATCAACCAGGCTCAAAAAATCTATTGCCCCTTGCCGATACGCCGCCTCCGACGCCTGCAGCAGCTCCCTGCCCTTGGGTATCAGCGTATTACGATACAATCGTATTTTTCGGATGCTGTCTCTGTATCCATAAAGCGATTGTGCCGCCTTTGCCAGAAGGACGTTTTCTGTCTCAATCTTTTGCTGTTCGATGCTCGCCTTTTGTGCCTGTGCCTGTCTTGCCCCGGCGCTGTAGCTGTCACGCCACAAAGGCAAATTTATCTGAAATACCATAGCAACGCCGTCTCTGCCGCCTCGGCTATCCATATCTTCCCAGGTTACCCCTACGCCTATATCCGGATAAAAACTCTTCTCCGCAAGCGTAATTTTACTCCCCGCAGCTATTGCCTCATAGTTCAAGCTCGCCAGTTCCGGATTCTTTTGTCTTAAGATGCTCACCAATCGCTCATAATCCAGCTCAACCGCGTTAAATTCTTCGGTCTTTGGCCACGGCAGGTTTGTATCCGCCGGCAGGGTCAGCGCTGTCCTGAGCCGGCTTACCGTCGGTTCTCGCAACTGCCCCAGCCCTCTCAAAACATCCTCCATCTTTGCTATCTCCACCTGTGCCCGAATCACGTCAGGATGCCCGGCCGTTGTCGTCATGTGCTTGGTTCTCGCGACTTCCTCGAAATGCTTGAACAGCTCCAGGTTCTCCATCGCTGTATCAGTCGCCCTGGCGAGATAGGCAAATTCGTAAAAACCCTCCTTTACCTCTTTGTGCAACGCTAATCGCGCCGCCTGGTATTTTTGTTGTGCCGCCGATGTTTCCTTTATTGCCGCCTGGGTTCGTGCCTCAACCTTGCCAAACCACGGGAACGTCTGCATCACGCCTACCGTCTGCTTCATCTGCAGGTCTGATTGTTTTGTCCAGTAGTTATATGTAACCTGCGGGTCCGGAAGCGCCTTTGCCTGCGGGACCTGCTCTGAAGCCATCTGCAATTGCTGATAGCTGCTTTTTAGCCCGGCGTTGTGCGACTCGGCATATTCCAGATAATCTCTCAGGGTCAGGAACTTATTTGTTCCATTAGGTTCGCCAAAAGCGCACGCATACGGCAATACGATAATGGCGGCAGTCATCAGAGACAGTGTTAATATGCCTGTTTTCATTGCATATTCCCTCAATACAATTTCCCGCTCAATTTATTCATCCGGGAACTTTATCTTATACGAGTTTAAACATGCCATACAAGAAAATTATTACTTTCTGAATTTATCCAATAATTCGATAACCTCGTCTATTTTTTTCTGTTTTTCCGTATCGGATTTGCCCCTCAGAGCACCGGCGACACAGCCGTCGAGATGTTTTTTGAATACTTCCCCTTCAACCCTGTGCAGTGCGCCGATACAGGAGCGTATCTGGGTCAGGATATCGACGCAGTACCTCTTTTCTTTGATCATTCGCTGGATTCCGGCGACCTGGCCTTCGATTTTCTTCAAAAACTGCAATTGTCCTTCGTGTGTAGTTGGCTGCTCCATATTTATATCCTTCTTTCTGTGTATATTATACCATACCCCCCCACCCTATGTTCATGGTTTTTTTAAAATTATGAAGATTTTTTTGAGGTTTGATTAAAAAAAATTTCGGAATTATACCTTTAACAAAGCGGGGGCGATTTATATTTCATAAGGCCGTCCTACCTCAATAGGCCCTTTTTTAACAATATAATTAGTTCATCTTTAGTGCGCATGGCTTCATCTAATTTCTTCTGTATGTTTTCATATTGCGATGCTATTTCTGCCTGTTTTTCAAAATCCAATTTGTCATCCCGCGAAATAGGCACTTCTATTTCCATGCCTTGTATTACATCGACCGTTACTCTTTTATTTTGTTTCTCTTGCCCTATTGCTAATTTTCTTAATTTGCTTTTTAATACATGATAAATATAAGGCAAATATAGCCCTGAGATTTGTTTTGGTATAAGAATACCGCAATGCGTTGTCATACTGAATTTGCCTTCTCGCAAAAAGACGGTTCCTGCATAAACGCCATCGGTAGTCCAAGTTACACACTGCCCAACATCATAATCAAAGGTATCAATTAGACCGATAACTCCATTATGTTTTGTTTGTGATGAATAAACCGGAAAACTACCATTGTGAATCCTTATATATTTTTTCCGATATTTATCTTCACCCTTGTTGATTTCAAACAATTCAGAAATTTTATATTTTTTAAGTTTATCTGCGCTTATTTTTTCTTCTACCGGAGCAAGTAGTTTTTTAAATGCTTCTTTTGCGGCATCCAAAGAGTCAATCATCTCTTGTATTCCAGTTTCTTCTTCAAGCAATCCCATCTTTTTTAGTTCTTCATCATTCCACCATTTCTCTACCCTCCAATGTTTTGAGGATGCAAACGCATCGAAGGGCAGTATTTTACATCTGCCACTTTTTATTTCGTGATATAGTTCTGGTTTGGTTTTTATAATAGAGTACATGGCAAAGAGTTTTTCCATCTCTGGCAAATTATTAGCATCAATAACTTCCCTGTTTTTCTTTGTGAGTTCCTCTCCGATATTTGATATTAAATAAGTGTAAATGCCGTGTTTCTGTTTTTCATTCAAATTTGATTTCTTTGTTAGGGCCAAAATATATGTTTTTCTGAAATTCGCAAAAAACGTCCTAACTGGCAATGATATGATTGCATCCAAGTAACATTCTTGTAAAATGTAATCTCTTAATCTTCGGTCTCCGTTTCGTTCCATAACCCCATCGGGAACTATGATAAATGCCTTACCCCCCCTTACAAGGCTTCTGATTATCCATTCTATACTTAAACCCTCAAGCCCGCGTGCATTTATTGGGTAATATTTCTCAAGATGCTTGCTTTTAATTTCCTCTTTGATGATTCCTGCCCCCCTTGTTACATAGGGAGGATTAGTCAATATGTAATCGTATTTCTGTTTTTCGTCCTCAACAATATGATTAAATGTGGCGAGGTTATCCCTGAATAAAGTAAATGTATTATTAAACTGTTCCGAAAATTCTTTCGTTAATTTTGGATATTTGAAAATTACATCACTCAAATAGATTAGCATGTTAGCTTTTGCAAGGATGATAGTTCTTTCGTCGTCTCGCTCAAATCCCTTATCAAAACCTTGCATAACAAAGGGCGGCCTTATTTGGCCTTTATCATTGGGCATGTAGCATTGTTTCATCTTTTCGTTTAGATTTAATATCTCAAGCAAAAAGCCGCCCACGCCGCAAAAGGGGTCGCATATCCTTTTACCCCTATAATCAAAATCTTCCTCATCTAACCTTGCCATCCTTACAATTGACTGAACAATTTTTCTTGTGGTAAAATATTGCCCAAGTGCCTCCACTTCCTGTTTAAGAAAAGTTTCATACAATCTGGTCTTGAAGGTCTTGTCTATTTTTACAAAATTTCCAAAATTATTCTCATAATCTTGGAGATGTTTGAGAGAATGATGAAAAAGCACTGATTGAGAAATGTTTGGTTCGCCAGCTTCATTTACAAAAATTGTTCCGTTCATTATTGTAGTATCGTCTTTGCCTTTTGGGAACAGTTCTATAATTTTAATTCTGGAATTTCTTGCGTAATAAGTTAAGGCGTCGTCCGGCGAAATTTGGCACATCCCAAAAACTTTATCAAAATTAAAATCACCACTAAGAACCTTCAAATCACTTAGAAATTTAAAAATCAATAATTCCACAACATTATATAGACATTTAACTGGAGATTTTCCGGTAGCAACCCAAATTGTCTGCCACATTCTTCTGGCCAAATCTGACGGGTCTATTACTCTTTCTTCCTTTAGAGTCGAATTGTTTTCGTCAACAGAAAGGTCTATTTCTTCAATAAGACTCTCTATTTCATTTATATTTTTGGTTAATTTGGCATCAAAAAGAGTTTTTATTTCCTCGCCTTTTTTCCCCTTAATTCTTTCTCCTCTTAGGGGATTAATCCAGAGACTTTTTGAGCTGTTATTTGTTATTATTAGAAGTTTACATAATTTTTTTGCGGTATCTTGGCTCTGCTTTATAGCGGCGTTTTCTTTTTTGATTGTATTCAACTGGCTTGGCGATTTAGCCTCAACGATTCCCTTTACTTCTTTATGATAGACAATTAATCCGTCTGGCTTTTTCTTTAGTAATTTTCCATAGTCCCTTTTGGGTATTAGCCCGAATTCCACCAATTATTTGATTGTTGTTTCGCCAAGACGATAGTATAAATACTTGCCGATTTTCTGAGGTACAACTTGCAATAATTGTTCACTGGTCATTTAGCTTACCTTTACTGCCTTATTCGTGTCCCCACACTTCGCTTCTTTCAGGAGTGTCATCCTTGCCCACGACGAAGAATTAAGACCCGACGCTTTGGCTGCATCACCGATTGTCTTTTGCTCCTCAGCCGATAAGCGCATCTGGAATAACATATTCCGTCTGTCCTGAACAGGCTTTCTCGGCCTTACCATGAATATATCTTAGCAGAAAAGGACGGGGTGTCAAAATAATTATTGTAATTTTTATAACATTACACTTGACATGTAATGTTTTTGTCATTACAATAACCATCCCCGCTTTGTTAAGTGTATAATTCCGAAAAATTTCGTGTTCTGTCCGGTGCGGCCAAAGAGTTTTACTGCTGTTTGTCCAGGTCGGTCCCCGCCAGCATTTCAAGCTCGGCAAGTTTCTGCCGATTGTCCGCCAATGCTCGCTGATATGACAAACGGTAATCTGTAAGCGTCCGCTGCGCGTCAAGCAGGGTGTTAAAATCAGCGTTTCCTCCCCTGTACGCCGCTTCCGATGACCGTAGCTGTTCTTCGGCTTTTGGTATCAGTGCTTCACGATAAAGCCCTATTTTTTTGATGCTGTCGTTGTATTCGTAATACGCCTGTGCCGACTTGGCCAGGATATTATTCTCCGCGTCCACCCTTTGCTGTTCGATGCTTGTTGCCTCGGCCACCGCCCGTCGCTGCCCGCTCCTGTAGCTGTCCTGCCACAATGGCACGTTCAGCGAGAGCAATAACATCGCGTCTCTGCTGCTGTCCTGCGTGTTCCCGCCGGGTCTTTTCATTTGCTCGAATTGCAGACCAATCCCGATATCAGGATAAAAATTTTTCTCCGCGCTTTTGACTTTGCTCTTGGCTGCCATTGCCTCGAAGCCAAGGCCCGCCAGTTCCGGGTTTTTCTGCCTCAGCAGATTTACAAATAACTCGTAATCCAGCGGTACCGGCTCGAAATCTTCCTGCTCAGGCGCCGGCAGGTTCATATCTGCCGGCAGATTCAGCGACGCTTTCAGTCGGCTTATTGTTGGCTCGCGCAACCGCTCAAGCCCTTTGAGCACGTTTTCCATTTTCGCCGTCTCAACCTGTGACCTGATTACGTCCGGATGACCTGTGTCCGCCATGGTGTGTTTTGTCCTGGTTATTTCCTCGAATCGTTTTAATAAATCAAGGTTTGTTCCCGCTATAGCCGTCGCCCTGGCTAAGTATGAATACTCATAAAAGTCGCTCTTGACTTCCTTGAGCAGCGAAAGCCGGGCTGCCTGATACTTTTGTTTCGCTGCTTCTGCTTTCTTCGCCGCCGCATCGGTCCTTGCGTTTATCTTGCCGAACCACGGAAACATCTGCGTTATGCTTACAACCTGCCTTTCGGGCACGTCCGGTTCCTGCATATAGTAGCCGTATCCCAATTGAGGGTCCGGCAGCGTTTTTGCCTGAACAACCTCCTTTGTTGCCGCCACCCATTGCTGATAGCTGCTCTTTAACCCGGCGTTGTGCGCCTCCGCGTAAACTACATAGTCCTTCAGCGTCAAAAACCGGTTCGGCTCAACAATCGCGAGCAGAGTGGCGTTGTTCGGCTCGCTCGTCGCGACCGCGCATTGAACCAGAATCGCTATAATCGCTCCTGCCATCAGTATGGTTGTTCTCATTGAGCTGCTTTCCGCTAATCTTGCCAAGATACACTATACCATCTTTACCATCATAAACAAACGACATCTGTGATTAAGATATAGTATCCCCACCCCGAAAAACCGGCTTCTCAAGTTATTACCGGTGTCGATAATTTGTTGTTCTTGGTTACCGCGATTATTTGCCGTTGGCGTCCGCCGGTTGCCCGGCGGTGTCACTGGTCGGCGCAGGAATTGCCGGGCCTGTCAGCCGTTTGACCAGAAAGCTCTCGAATGCGCTGAGGTCTTTCCATTTCATCGCGCAGTTTATTTTCTTCGCCTTGCCGTCTATCACCGTGCGTCCGTCATCTGTAACGCGAATTCCGATTGTCTCCATCTCCAGCAAGTCGTGACTCATCGCAAGGTAAACCGCCACGGTATCGAACAGCGTTGTGCTCCGGGCGCCCGCCTGTGCCTCGTTCATGTTGCCGCTTTTTGCCCACACGCGGTAGTTTTCAATGACCGCCTTCGTTATCGGGCTGTTGCAGTCCAGGACCTTCTTGTAGTCGTCCCCGTCCAGCGATACCATCCCGCAGGTATCTAAAGGCGTTATTGTCATATCCCATTGGGCCGTAAAAACCGTTCGTGACGCCTTGATAAATGAAACAACGTTGTACTCTTTTTGCGGCTTCGACTTCTCGCCGTAGCCCCTGCGGATACTTCCCTGCATCCCCACAAACCGGGCCTTCTTCGCTATATTCGGCTCCCGTTCCAGCGCAGCCGCGACGTTGGGCAAAGGGCCTATTGCGATTAACGTTATCGGTTCCGGGGAATTCATAATCGTATCTATCATCGCCTGCACGCCGTCCTGGTAAATCTTCCCTGGATACTTCGATAAATCGAAATCCTTCACCCACCCGTCCTGCCTGTGCCCGGTTTTCATATCCCCTATGGCCACCCCCGTCCCGATTGGTATGTCCGTTCTGCCTGCTGTTTGCAGTATTTTCGCCACAACCTTTGTTCTGGCCGTCGTATCGCCAACCGCTGTGGTAATCAGTTTGACGTCAAACTCGGACGATTGAAGCAGCATTGCCAGTGCCCATGTGTCGTCGATGTCGTCGCAGATGTCGGTATCGAGAATAACCGCTATTTTCCCGTTTTTGCCTACGGAGTTGGATATGGTCTTGGTTCCCGATTGCTGCTCGCACCCGCAAAATATAACTAATGCTGCCGCCACAGCCGCTGTCAGCAGGTGTCGTTTTTTCCCGTTCATTTTAAATTCCTTTCAAATGCCGTTTACTCGCAGATATGATAATCTTCTGTCAACCCCTCCGCTAATACAAATTACCCAGGAATCCTTCTTCCCCCCTTGACTTTTCGCCGGTTTTTTATATTGTTGCATAAGTTTTGTGCAAGGAGGCCTAAATTGGCAGAAAAAATGACAGCAGGGGCGTTTGTTTTTGAATCGCCGGCAAGTTCGCCGGTCGGTAGTGTTCTATACGACGAGCACCTCAAGCTCACCGATAAATCCCATATCGCCGAGTTCGCCGGCTATCTGATGCCCCTGTGGTATTCTTCGATTGCCGAAGAACATTCCGCGGTTCGTCAGCGGGCGGGCATCTTTGACTGCACCCACATGGGTGCTCTTGAGGTTGTAGGCCCGAACGCCGAAAGCTTTCTCGACGCGGTTACGACCAACAACGTCCGAACATTGCAGGTCGGCTCAGCACAATACAGCTACCTCCTCGATGCTGCCGGCAATGTTCTCGACGATATAATCATCTACCGGCGCGAAAAAGAAAAATTTATGGTCGTCGTCAACGCCTCGAATGAGCCGAAAGCCAAAGCGTATCTGGCTGCATTGCAGGCAGGCAAAACAAAAATAGACCTGGCGAAGCCCGACAGGAAAATTAAGACCGCCCCCGTTCGTGATATGCGTGATACAAAGACCGGCCCCGATTGCAGGGTCGATATCGCTATTCAGGGGCCTTCATCGCTGGATGTTCTTTGCAAGCTCGCGGACGCCTCGGTCGGTCAGCAGCTCAAAAATCTCAAAAGCTTTACGTTCTGCCAGGCGAAACTGGCGAATATCGACTGCATCATCTCCCGCACCGGCTACACCGGGGCAAAGGTCTGTTTCGAGCTTTTCGTGCATCCGAAAGACGCCGCGAAATTGTGGCAAAAGTTGATTGACGCGGGCGCATTGCCCTGCGGACTGGGAGCAAGAGATAGTTTGCGTGTCGAAGCCGGCCTGCCACTTTATGGCCACGAGCTTGCCGGACCGTATAATATATCCCCGTTTGAGGCCGGCTATGGCTGGGCGGTTAAACTTGACAAAGAATTTTTCATCGGCAAAGCAGCGATGGAGAAAATCTCGAAAACCTGTAAAATGAAAGTCGCCCGACTCGAGCTTTCCGGCGAAAAGGGTGTTCGGCCCGTCCGCCAAAACGACGCCGTGATATGTGGCGGCGTTTGCGCTGGCTGGGTCCTCAGCAGCGCAACTGCCGGCTCAAGACAGATTGCGATTGTATATATGGACAAGGATAAAGCAACAGAGGGTAATTCGGTTGATGTGTATTACCTGGCACGCAGCGAAAGCCAGAAAAACAAAGGCAGAAAACAGGCCGTGCAGCAAGGCGAGCGGATAAACGGGGACATCACGGGCAAAGTGGTTAGCCGATTTGAAAAATTTTAGGACTGGAGAAAAATTATGGTTCCAAAAGGGCTGCTTTACACAAAGGACCACGAGTGGGCAAAAATCGAAGGTGACATCGTGATTATCGGTATAACCGACCACGCCCAGAACCAGTTGGGCGAGCTGACCTTTGTTGAATTGCCCGATGTCGGCAAAGAGGTCAAACAAAAAGGCGAGCTTGCCGTCGTCGAAAGCTCCAAGGCCGCCAGCGACGTCTATTCGCCGGTAACAGGAAAAGTTATCGAGGTCAATAAGGCCCTCCAGACCAAACCGGAAATAGTAAACGACGAGTGCTACGGCACCGGCTGGATTTGCAAAATCCGGGTAACCGACAAGGCGACGACGGAAAACCTTATGGACGCTGCGCAGTATGAGGAATACCTGAAAGGGCTTTAAGATATGCCGTTTATTGCTAATACCGCCGAGCAGCAAAAACAGATGCTCTCCGAGATGGGCCTTACGATGGATAAGCTCTTCTCGGATATACCCAAAGGACTTTTGGCCGGGTCGCTGAATCTGCCGGATGGTCTGCCTGAACAGGAAGTCCGCAACGTGCTGGCCGACCTCGCGGATAAAAATTCCATCAACCTCACGCTTTTCCTGGGCGGCGGTTTTTACGACCATTTCATACCGTCTGCCGTTTATTCGATTATATCTCGCAGCGAATTTTACACCGCCTACACCCCGTATCAGCCCGAGGTCTCGCAGGGGACATTGCAGGCCATATACGAATATCAATCGACGATTTGCCGACTGACCGATATGGAAGTCGCCAACGCCTCAATCTACGACGGCGGCACCGCGATGTACGAGGCGATGATGATGGCCCTTCGCATCACGGGCAGAAACAAGGTAATCATAGATGACAGCGTCAACCCGATTTACCGCGTTATGATTGAATCCTATACGCGCAACCTCAAAATCGAACATGTCACGACTCACTGCGAAACCGGCCTTGTTGACCGTGACCGGATATTAGCCAAACTGAATAATGACACCGCCGCCGTGATTTTGCAGAATCCCAATTTCTTCGGCTGCATAGATGATTTCAGTGACATCGCCGAAGCCGCACACAAAAAAGGTGCACTCCTGATTATGTCCAGCTATCCCATATCGCTCGGAATCCTGAAAACTCCCGGCTCGATGGGCGCAGATATCGTAACAGGCGAAGGCCAAAGCTTGGGTATGCCAATGTCTTTCGGCGGGCCATACCTCGGCTTTATGGCGACTCGAATGGAGCACGTTCGCAAAATGCCCGGCCGCATCATAGGCCGAACCAAAGACCGAAATGGTAATGATTGCTTCGTTATGACCCTTCAGGCAAGAGAGCAGCACATACGCCGAGAAAAAGCAACTTCTAATATTTGCTCGAATGAAGCCCTGTGTGCAATGACCGCCCTGGTGTATCTGTCATTATTAGGTAAAGAGGGCTTGCGCCAAACTGCGCAGCTTTGCGCCGACAAGGCCAGCTACGCCTATAATCGCCTCACCGCGATACCAGGTGTAAAATCCCATTTCAAAGCCAGATGGTTTTTCAACGAATTTGTGCTCGACCTGCCCAAAGACGCCGCGGACGTGATAGGTAAACTTATAGAAAAGGGTTTCGCCGCCGGCTTCCCGCTGAGCAGGTATTATCCCGATATGAAAAACTGCATCCTTATCTGCGTAACCGAAAAGCGAACCAAACAGCAGATAGGTATGTTCGCTGAGGCCCTGGAGAGCGTTCTATGAAACTGATATTCGATAAAAGTTTTTGTAGGGCGGGGTTTACCCCGCCGGAGATTGATAAATGAAACTGATATTCGATAAAAGCGTGCCCGACAGGCGCGGTGTTACAATAACGCGAAGCGACGTTGCCACCACCGTAAATATCAAAAAGGAATTTCTGCGTAATAAATCCGCCCAGCTTCCCGAGCTTAGTGAGCTTGACGTCGTGAGGCACTTCACGGAATTATCTCGTCGCAACTTCGGCGTCGATACCAATTTTTACCCGCTCGGCTCCTGCACGATGAAGTACAATCCCAAAGTCGCCGAACGCATCGCCGCCTATCCCGGCTTCGCGCATCTTCACCCGCTCCTTCCCCAGTTGCGCGGAGGCGGTATGCTTACCCAGGGCGCGCTCGCCGTCCTTTATGAAATGGATATGCTCCTGCGCGAAATCACGGGTATGGCCGGCTTCACCATGCAGCCGATGGCTGGCGCTCACGGCGAACTCACCGGCATAATGATTATGGCTGCCTATCATCGCAGCAAAGGCAATAAAAAAACCACCGTCCTCATCCCCGACAGCGCTCACGGCACTAACCCCGCAAGCGCAGCCATCGCCGGCTACAAAGTCGTCTCCGTCCCAAGTACCGACAAAGGCGTGATGGATGTCAACGCCCTGAAGAAACTCCTCAACGATGAAGTCGCGGGCCTTATGCTCACCTGCCCCAATACGCTGGGCTTATTCGACCCGAATATCAAACAGATTTGCGATCTTGTTCACAGCGTCGATGGCCTCGCCTATTACGACGGCGCAAACCTCAACGCCATAGTCGGCAAAGCCTGCCCCGGCGACTTCGGCTTCGACATAGTCCACATCAATCTCCACAAAACCTTCGCCACCCCTCACGGCGGCGGCGGCCCCGGCGCAGGCCCCGTTGGCGTTACCAAAAAACTCGTCGATTTCCTCCCCGTTTCAATAGTAACCAAACGCGACGACGGCACTTATGCCCTCGAATATGACCGCCCCAAATCCATCGGCTACATCGCACCCTTCTACGGCAATTTCGCCGTAATCCTCAAGGCCTATGTTTATATCCTTATGTTAGGCAAAGCCGGCCTCGTCCGCGTCGCCGAAAACGCCGTTCTCAATGCAAATTACGTCAGGATTAAATTGCAGAAGCATTTTGAACAGGCCGTAAAAGCAATTTGTATGCACGAATGTGTATTAACTCCCTCAAAGAGTATGCTTGATTCCGGTGTTCACGCTTTGGATGTCGCCAAGGCGCTTATTGACCGTGGTTTTCATCCGCCCACCATCTATTTCCCCACGACAGTCCACGATGCGATTATGATTGAGCCGACGGAAACCGAGAGCAAGGAAACGATGGATGCCTTTATCGAGGCGATGATTGATATCGCCGAAGTCGCCAAAACCGACCCCGAAAAAATCAAGGCCTCGCCTTCCACTACTCCCATCTGCAGGCCCGACGACACCGCCGCCGCCAAAAATCTCGACTTGGCCTGCCTGTAAGAGACGGCAACGCACATTGTAGGGCAGGGTAGACCCCGCCGCCAAAAACTCAAAAACTTGCCCTTATGGCACACGGTACTGAAATGATGTTGTAATACTGCCGTCGGGGGGTATCATTTTCTCGACGTGAAGTTCAATCCGCCCGTCTTTTGTCCGTTTCTCTATATCTTTCGGCGTCGTGCTAATCAGCTCCGCGCCCGCAGGCAGCAAATATGTCTCTACGCGCTGAGTCGGCTGACCCGCCGCCGGGCTATGCCTCATATAATACTGAAACACACCTTCGCTGCCCGCTACGGGTTTTATTAATCCCTTCATCGTCCCATCGCTGGTATATTCAATTAATCCGTTTGGGGATATCGGCTCGTTAAAAGTAACTTCATACCGATAGATGTCCCCATCGTGTACGCTCGTGAATTTCAAATCCCTGCCGTTGACATCTCTCATTGCTGTAACCTGCACAAAATCCGAATTAATAAAATTTTGGGTGGTTATTTCTCTTCCGCTTTTGTTTGTCTCACGAATGGTATTTTTGAATGTAATTGTCCCGTCGGGCCGTATGTCATCGTATGTTATTTGCGTATAAGGCGCCGATTCAGTCCTGCTTTCTTTCCCTTCCGGCCCGGATGATGTTTTCTGTGCGCTCTCATTTACGCTTTTTGCCTTTGTAATTAAATCTTCCGGTATAGGCGTCGGCTTGCCATCGCTGCCTTTTGTCGCGAATAGAATCACATACTGTTTTGCCGGCGTACCGCTAACACTCTTGAAATTCTGAAAACTCGGGCTGTTTATCCCTACCCAATAAACCTTGCCCGGCTCCAAACTAACGGGCAACCTGCATGTTGTCCCGGCCTGGTCGTAACTTGGTTGCCCCGCCATCTTTGGGAGCGTTTCGCCCCCTCCCGTCCACGACCAGGACTTGTCCGTCATCCGCTGATTAAACGTAACTGTGAGGTTGTTCAAATCAGGTGAGATGTCATTCGCAAACGTCACCGGAGTTGTCTTCACAACTGCCGGCGGGCTGCTGTCTGCATGAGCCGCCGCCTCTCCTTGCGCTGAATCTGACCCTGCGGATGAATCTTCGTTAACCCGCACATTATCTATTGAGGCAGCCACCACCGGCTTATTTTCGTCAATGGAATAATGGCTTTCATCGAACAGCCAAAGTCCCGGCTTATGCAGCTTGAACGTCCAGTTAAAATGCATATGCATAGGCATATCATTTTTGTCAATCTTGACTCTTAACGGCACATAGTGTGTCTTATCAACCGCCGCGTAATCCGAGAAATACTCATAGACCTCATTGCATTTTGCCCTGACAGGGAGCATCTTCTTCGCATCAATCCAAAACGTTCCCCCTTCCACCGGCTGATTAAAAGAGCCATACCAGCTTCCTCTTAGTCCATTGCCCATGCGAATTTGTATCGACTCCTTCAGCTTAAAATCAGCCCTGATAATCCCGTTGACTTCTTCGATTGAGGTATAGGTCGCAGCAAATGGCTCTTTTGCCAATTTGTGAAGGAGCGAATCGTATGTAATGCCTTGCCGTATGGCCCTGTCAGCCGATGATGGTTCTGATACCTTAAACGTTTTGGTTTCTCCCTTATAAAGGGCAAACTCGTAGGAGTAGTTCTTCGTCTGTGATGGTGGCGAAATTAGCCAGTAACGGTTCACTTCAGCCATCCGTTTGATGATTTCCTCACCCCTGCTTTGCTCGTCCATCGTTTGTTCTCCGGCTTTTACCCCCTTCGCCATCGGCAATAATTCCGCCGCTGCAATTGTCTGCCCAACAGGATTCATTGCTTTCTTATCGCCGCTGTTTGTTTTCTTGTCTTTACATAAACTGTCGAACTGCGCCCGTGCCTCCTCAATAGTCCCCACCCTGTCGTTGCCTGCATTTAGCCATCGGCCGTCCTCGAGCTTAAGGTGTCGAACATCAATCGGCTTATTAATCTGCTTTGACGAAAACTCCTGTGGTAGTTTTGCCATAACTGCGGCGATGTTATTCTCGCATGTTCGCACTTCAAGAATCTTCGCGTTCAGCAAAACTTTTGCCCATTCCGGTTCAACGCCCATTTTGCCGTTCTTGTTTCCCCTGGCTAACTTTTCGGCAATTTCTTTCACGCTGACCCTTTGCCATCCCGACAAATCTCCGCCGGCTGATACTCGATTTATGCTCGCGTATGCCGCCTCAGGCGTCGATAAATCCTCCACTGCTTCTGTCTCTGCATCTGCTCCTCTTTGTGCGAAATAGACGCCTCCAAAGCTTTCTCCGTTATTTGCAGGATAGAAACTTAAATGCAGGTCTCCTTCCTTCAATAAGGTAAATGTTCGGGTAAACCGGCCTTCGCCTCGCTTAATAATCGGACCCTGACTGCTCGATGTCTCACCGTTCGTAGCATAGACATGAAGCATTGCGTCATCACGCGATCCGAGTTTGTATCTGCCGCTTACAATGTATGTCTCGCCCGGCTTAATCACTCCGGCTGAACCGTATAAATCTGTGATTTCAATCGAATCCCCATTTTGAAATTTACTGCTTGTTATCTTAAACCCAATGGGCCGTAGCGCCTGCTGTTGGACCTGCACATCGGATTTTTCTCTCTGGCCGCTGCCTGATTCCGCAGACGAAGGAGAAACCTTTTTCTCAACTATCTTGCCGTCTTTAACAATGACCGTCATTGACGCCTCGTTGTTCGTCCTGTTGGGTTCCCCGATTGTGTTGTCCGGGTCAAGTAATACCGCAATCTCGTTTGTTCCCTCTTTCAAAGCAAACGGCATAGACCCCTCCTTCCACACATCGCCCGCCTTAATCGGCCCTGCCCCGTGTGTCATTGGTTTTACATTGTTGGGGTCCCCACGATAAAAATTTACTCCGAATTTCGGGCTTTCCGTCCTGCCTCTGTTCCGTATCGATACCGTCACAGTATAAAGCCCGCCCTCAGGATAAGGCATAATATTAAAATCCTCCACGGCAACATCAACATTGCCGGGAGAGGATACGGTTCCAACGCATATCTGTGTTACTTTGTCCCCGTCAAACCAGAACAACACGCCCTTCTCATTGTAATTGATTTTTGAAATACCATCTTTACTGATAAAAAGGACCCTATCGTCGGACAGTTTATGCAAATCATCGGCAGCCACCTCCCGAATCGGTTCGCCATAGGTTTTGAACACATCCTGCTTCGTCGAGGACATCGATATCCCCGAAGACAGTTTCCCCTTAAATCCTTCGTTTAGCCGAATCTCATACAAAGTGTTCTTTTGCAAATTCAGCCAGAAATCCAACCCATATTTCTTATGATAGGCAATCCACCACCCTTGTCGCTCGTTTTTGAAGTCCTCTTCCGGCTCGCCCAGCGTTGCCTTTATAAACTCTCCCGTGCAATTCGCGTCTCCGACGACAAACCCGTCAAACCCGACGCCTTCCTGCACTGTTACCGATGAGTAATCATTCGCACTTTTCTCCGGCAATAATGTATTTGCTTTCATACCATTCGTCTTGCTGCTGCGCGGGTACACGACCATCTGGATTATTTTGTCCCCGTCAAACCAGAATAAAAGCCCCTTGTCACTATAGTAAATCTTGGCGATATGCGCACCTTTCACCCAATCTGATTCCCTCAGCAGAAGAACTCTGTCCTCAAAACGTTTGTCAAAGTTCCCAACTACCTCCTCCCGAATTGGCTCGCCATAAACAGCGAACACATCCTGCTTTGCCGAAGACATCGATATCCCCGAAGACAGTTTCCCCTTAAATCCTTCGTTTAGCCGAATCTCATACAAAGTGTTCTTTTGCAAATTCAAAAAGAAATCCAACCCGTATTTCTTATGATAGGCAAGCCACCAGCCCTCCTTCTCGTTTTTCCACTCCTCTTCCGTCTCGCCCAGCTTCCTTTTTATAAATTCTCCCGTGCAATTCGCGTCTCCGACGACAAACTCATCAAACCCGACGCCCTCTTTAACAGTCGCTCTTGCGTAATCAGTATTGTCGGAACCCCCTTTGCTGCTGAGAGCAAAATCCAGGATTTTTTCCTGCTCCGAACCCAATAGTTTAGTCGGGAGAACTTTAGTTTCTGTTTTGTAGCCGGATGCTTCGCATTTTATGTCGTGTTCTTCGTACCATGTTTTATAACTGTAATTTCCATTTGAATCCGTTATCGTCCCGTATTTTCCGCCCGCATATCGCTCAGCATCTGCGACCTTGGCTCCGGTTATCGGCTTGCCTGTCGTTGCATCCTTGACGCTTCCTTTGATTACAAATTCCGGTTCCGTTTTCTTGTCTATTCCCTTGGCCATTGGCAGCATCACCGCCGCGACGGCAATGATGAGCACAAGTCCGGCAAAACCTATCTTCGTGTCCTTGGGTATGGGTTTGCTTAGCATAATTTTAATCCTCTCTTTTAGTTTGCTCTTTGATTCAACAATACTTACGGTCGCCAAACTGAATCGTGGCTGCGAGAAGGCCTTCTCTGCGACGTCTATTAGCGTATCGCTGTAGTTTGCAGCAGCGCAGTTGAGGTGCGTCAGGACCATCTCATCTACCGCCTGTTCGCGGACACGCCGTATATACGCGTTCGCCGACCACACAAAAGGATTGTAAAAATAGAATATCTGGAGGATTGTCTGAAACAGATTGACCCACAGGTCGGCGCGTTTAACGTGGCTAAGCTCGTGCATCAGCACCATTGCCAGTTTCGAGCGGTCCATTTTTTCGAGAAGGCCCGTGGGTACTATAATCACGTGCCGAAATAGCCCGCACACGGCAGGACTGACCATATCGTTCGACAGTCGCAACTCCACGATGCCCTTGACGCCGATTCTTTCCTGGCAGTTATGAACCATATCGACCAATCGCTCTGACGCCGGCTTACTTTGGTTAATCAGCTTTTTTATTGATGCAATCCGCCGGATGAATCCTGCCAAAAGTGCAAGCACGCCAAAGAGCCAAGCAAGAAATATGCCCCCTTGCCAGTTTAGAGGAGTTGTTTCAATGAGTGCCGGCGATTCTGCTGCCCTGGAGATACGGCTTTCGGCAATGTCCTGCGGCGAATTTATGGGCCGGGTAAATTCGCTGTCCGTTTGAACCGGCATCGATGTGGTTGGTGCATAAACCGTTTGTATTTGTGGTTCCGGCAGCTTGGCTTGCGTTAGTTGGACCGAAAAATTTACGCCGGTCAAATACCCAATACCCGTCGGCAGCGATAGCGTCGTCGGCAAAACAAGTTTGATAAGAACAAGACTCCACAGGCAGTATCGCAGCGATGCTTTCACTCGCTTGCGAATCAAGATGTCAGCCAGAAAAAGCAAAGAAGTCAGCAGCCCGAATTGCACCAGCATCGTCAGCCCGTGCTGACAGAAGATTTCCCCCGCTTTATTGAGAATGCTGATAATAGTTCCCATAGTTCCGCCCTTTCCGAATTAAATTACCGTAAGGAGCTACTTGTTCCTTCCTGTTTTACCCACAATGCCCCTGAGCTCTTTCACATGCTCTTCCGAGATATTTTCGTTTTCGACTAAGAATTGAACCATCGGCGCAAGAGCTCCGTCGAATGCCCGGCTCAGCATCTTGCTGAATTCGCCTTTCGCCGCCTGGGTTCTGTTTATCTGCGAGCTGAAAAGCTGAAGGTTGCGGACCTTGTTTATTTTAAGCAAACCCTTATCGACCATCCGGTCCATCGTGGTCTTGACTGTGCTGTAAGCCCAGCCCCTTTCAGTGGCCAGCGCATCCTGCACCGTCCCCGCCGCACAGGGTTGATGTTCCCAGACCACTTTCATTATTGCCCACTCCGCCTCAGTCAGCTCGCCAAAAGCCGTCTTGTTTTTATCTTTTGAATTTCCTTTTTCGTTAACCATATATTGACCTCCATATATTCTACTGCGATAGAATATATTCGACATATGTAGAATATGTCAAGATAATTTTTGAGATTTTTCAAAAATATTTTTCACTCCCCCTCAAAATTTTTCTCGGGCCTAATGGCCGTTCATGTTTCTTTTTGGAATACCGCCGTTGTTTTTTGTAAACATAAACACAGAATCTACCCCAAATTGGCACGTTATAGGCCTTAATGCGGAATATAGCAATCCGGCCGCAGAGTATGCGTTGCAAAAAAACAACACAGTGATAAAGTGTGTCAGCGGGCTGTGTTATGGCCCCCGCCGCAAAAGATATGTAACCTTATCTATGCCAAATCGTTATGTCCTTCCTGTTTTATCATCTATCATCCTTGTGCTCACTGGCATAAAATTTGCTCCCATCTTTATCTTACCTTTGATTGTAAAATAATTGGGCGGGACGCTCAAAAACCCGTTGATTGGAGGAGTGGTGTCCGCCCGATTTAAAGATAGCCAAAATCGGCTCAGTCGATTTTGTTATCCTATAGATAAGGGGCGTTCCGGAGGAGGGACGCTCCTGTTTTTTTTACCTCTCCGTCGTGGAATCTCTTATAATCACCCGAGTATGGAACGGGCCGGCTACAGGATAATCGACGCGAATTTTAACCGGGCACGCGAGGCGCTGCGTGTAATTGAGGATTATTGCCGATTCAATCTCAATTGCGCCCCGCTGAGCGGCCGGGCAAAGGAGATGCGTCATCAGCTATCATCAGCAATCGCCCGTCTTAACGCCGGGCAGTTACTCGCGAGCAGAGATACGCCGGGCGACGTCGGCGTCGGGCAAACAATCGAAAAAGCTATTGGCAGGGCGGATTTGAAGGATTCGCTCACCGCGGCGTGTAAACGGCTGCCTGAGGCGCTTCGGGTCCTTGCGGAGACGTTACGAAGCGTTGAGCCGGGCATCGCCGACCAGATAGAACGCCTGCGATATGCCGGCTACACGCTCGAAAAGGATATTGCCCTGTTTGCGGATGCCCAAGGCAGGTTCAGCAAGGTTCGGCTGTATGTCTTAATAAGTTCAAATTTACCCACCAATATTTTTGCTCTGGCGGGTCAATGTATCGCGGGAGGGGTTGACTGTCTTCAGTTGCGGGCGAAAGATATTGATGCGGACAAATATTTTGCGATTGCCTGTGAATTTGTGAAGATGTGCAAAGACGCGGGGGTTATAAGCATTATTAATGACCGCGCTGATATTGCTATCGCCAGCGGTGCTGATGGAGTTCACCTGGGGCAAAATGATTTGCCTGTCGAGCAGGCACGCAAACTTCAGATGATGCCTATGATTTTTGGCAAGAGCACACATTCACTTACCCAGCTTAACTCGGCGGTTGCGGAGTTGCCGACGTATGTTTCACTTGGGCCTGTGTTTGCGACGCCGACCAAACCCGAAGCCAAACCGGTTGGCCTCGATTATGTTAAGCGGGCGTTACCTATTTTAACAGATACGGGTGTTGGCCACGTTGCTATTGGCGGCATAACCGAAAACAATATCGAGACCGTATTGGCAGCGGGCGCTCGGACTATCGCGGTCAGCTCGGCGGTTACCGCTTCACCGGACCCGAAGGCAGTTTGTAAAAAGCTGAAACAAAAAATCGCGGCATTTCTTGACAAGTAGTAATTTCGTAACTGCCGATGTACCCACGATTTGCCTCTCTTGTAAACGGAAGTGCCGAAACCAGCAGTAATTGCGAAACGGGGAGTTATCCACTTTGGTTTTGGCGGCCCGTTAAAACAGTTTGAGCTTTCTAACAATCAATATTTTACCCAGATTAAATATCTGGACTCAGCTTGCCCATTATGCCCCCCCTCTGTTGAATCGTAACTCCTTATCTATGCAATAGTTAGCATTTGCTCTGCAAACCCTCGCCTCGATATTTTGTTATTTTGACAACAAATAACGATACGACTGTTTTTCCTACTCGAATATAGGGTGAAAATTATCAACAAGTTATCCACATAGCCGGATTGTTAATAGATGCCTCCGATTTTCCTTAAAAGGGCTGCGATATGGAATGGTAGTTTTTGGGAAAATGCTATTGCGTAAGGCGGGACGAAACTTTTGGTTCGATTCTTGTGGCGGGGAATTGAAATACGCTTGATTAAAGCGGGGCAAAAGGGTAAAAGGTATTGCTGATTTTTGATTTCGGATTTCAGATTCAGTTTAGGAGAATGATAAATGTTCGCAGGTGCAATGACGGCGCTGATAACGCCTTTCAGGGACGGGCAGGTCGATTTTGATACGCTCGATGAGCTGATTGAGTTTCAAATCGAAGGCGGGATAGACGGTATTGTGCCGGTGGGGACGACTGGTGAATGCCCGACGCTCTCACACGATGAGCACAAAAAAGTCATTGAACGCGTGGTCAAAACCGTGGCGGGCCAGGTGCCTGTAATCGCGGGGGCCGGCTCAAATTCGACGGCTGAAGCAATCGAACTGACGGCATTTGCGAAAAAAATCGGCGCGGACGCGACTTTGCAGGTTGACCCGTATTACAATAAGCCGACACAGGAAGGTTTTTACCAGCACTTCAAAGCCATCGCCGAAGAAGTGGATTTGCCGATTATTCTGTATGACATCCCGGGCCGATGCGGCGCGGGGATGACCGTCGATACGATTGTGCGATTGTCGGAGATTGAAAATATCGTCGGGATAAAAGACGCGACGGGCCAGATGGACCACGTCAGCGAGATTGCGACGCGATGCAATATGACGATTCTTTCCGGCGATGACTCAATGACGCTGCCTATAGCCGCGGTGGGAGGCAAAGGCGTAATCAGCGTCGTGGCCAATGTCGCGCCGGCGGACGTAAAAGCGTTGACGGACGCGATATTGGAAGGCGATTTTACGAGCGCGCTGAAATGGCACAAAAAATTATTTGCGCTGAGCAGGGGAATGCTTTCGCTGGCGTCGAATCCTATACCGGTCAAAGCGGCGATGGCGATGCTGAACCTGTCGGATGAGGAAATGCGATTGCCCTTGGTGCCGATGGAAGAAAGCAAAAAAGCTATCTTAAGAAAAACTTTGCAGGAATACGGGCTGCTGAAATAAACCACAGATTACACTGATTTATTTTAGACGCTGATTGCGCGGGTTTCGCTGTTTTTTTATTTAGCCACAGATAGACACAGATTAACACTGTTTTTTTTAGCCACAGAGGGCACAGATTACACAGAGATTTTTTTAGACGCTGATTACGCTGATTTACGCGGTTTTTTTAGAATCTGTGTGGGCTGAAGCTCATCCTACGAGTTTTTTCTGAAGGTAAGGTAATTTGCATTCTGAAATGTAGAAACGTACAATACAGCACATAATGAATAAATTAGAAGTTTGTATATACTGCGGTGAAGCAAATAAGAAGTTCTGCAAAGCTCACATATTGCCCCGAAGTCTCGGTGCATTTGAAAACCAGCCCACATTATTGAACAAGATATGTGCCGAATGTGATACTGAAATAGGAAAATCCGAAGACCAGTTTACTCATAGCGGTCTTGCTGCACTACTACGAACACAACTTGGTTTGGCGGAGGATGAACAGAGGTCGCCATTCCGCAGACGTTTTGCAGGACAAGGTCCTATTGATATGAAAATAAATTACCTTGGCACCGATGGAGTTTTGCTGGAGCCAAGTAGTGTTGGCGACTGGAAACTGCCCCCAGCACTTCCTCTGCCGCAAATTCATTTTATCTATGCAGACGGGAATAAGAAGTGCATTAGGATTAATCCTGAATCGTTTACAGTTACCGACGTATTGCAGGCCATAGAAAAGAAAAGACCCAAACAGGTAATAGTATTAGGCGTGAATAACGAACAATATAAACACATTAGTGATGTCTTCCGGCAAGCCGGCATCCCTTTTTCCGGGGAGCAGGAAGTTCGTCCTCAGACAGACGAAGAGGTACTTCCAGTATTGGCGACCGGAAATTTCATTTATGATAAACGATATTTACAAGCAATAGCCAAGATTGGATTTCATTATTACCTGGGAATGAACTTGGGCAATTGCTACTTGGATGGGTCAGAAGATGTATTTAATCTTGTGCGCCGATTCATACGTTATGGAGAAGGCGATCCTGAAGCGTTTGTGAAACAGCAAAAGGGGTACTTTGTTGACAATCTTCGCAATGGATGGAGACCGCCATATTACGGACACATTTTCAGGGCAGATGTTAGCAATAAGTGCATTATGGTAAAAGCTCAGTTTTTCGTTGGTCCAAATATTGAACCTCCCTACTATGAGGTCTTGCTCTGCCAAAAACCTTTTATTGTAAACATCCGGCCAACTATATTTGGGCATAACTATGAGTATATAGAGCCAGATAAACGGAATCAGTTCGCAGGCACAATACATCAGTTGGGAGTAAATAATCGGATTATCATTCCGCCCTAATTTCAGTAATATCATTTTCGTTGAGAATAACCAAGGACAGTTACCTATTTCCTTGAAGTCATCGACGGGAAAATTTGCAATCGAAATAACAGCGTACAACCTTTCGACTGGTTCGACTACGCTCAGGACGGAGTAGCAGCTTCCGGGAAGTTGAGATGGGCGAACGCGCCGTGGTATTTCTTGGCGGCCTCATCGTATGCTTTTGCGGCGTCGATTTCGGATTTGAAGCGGCCTAAATATATTTTTTTGCCATGGACCTGGATGTGAGTGACCCAGCGGCTGCTGGTTTTCTCCCAGCAAAGTCCTACAAAGCGCGATGCGGTTTTCGATTTGGTCTTTCGCCTGTTGCAGGTATTTTGAAAGTGAGTGGCTAACCTGAGGTTGGCCCTTCGATTATCGAGGGTGTCGCCATTTTCGTGGTCAACCAAAAGGCCTTTAGGGGCATTCATAATTTCCCTGTGCAGGCGCCGGGTTGTTATCTTAGCCCCTATTTTTGTGCTTCTTACGGCGTAAACAGTCGATCCCTGTCCGCCCATTATCCATTTGAAGGCACAATAGCGGTAATAATCCTGTACATCGAGGATTGTAAATTCGCCCTCGCCGAGGAAAATTTTGCGAAAGGAATAGCCGAATTTCCATTTGCGATAAACTATTACAGGCCAGGCGCAGATTTTGTCCAACCAACTCGGTATCCCAATTGTTAAATTGACTTTCATAATCCTCTCCCCTCTTACAGATGACGGAGGACAGACGACAGAAGACAGATTGGCCGTCCTCCGACCTCGGGCAATCGTCCTCAGAACCACATGGTCCCTCTATATATAGGGTGAAATTGCACGGGTTTTAAGTAGTTACGAAACAATTATTTTGTGACCAAAATCGGTAAGTCCTTACAATTCAAGGAGTAAAAAAAATTTAGAAAATCTCCAGATTTTTTTAGACACTTGCGTGCTTTTTGCGAATCATAGTGAGGCAGCAGGGATTCTATTTTGCCTATTTTGACATCGCGACGAAGTTTACTTGCCGTAAATCTTATCTGGGTCGAAGACCTTTTCGGCGACAAATTCGAGTTGTTCCGTAGTCCCTTTTTTCAGAGCGCGGTAGAAACAGGACTGGTAGCCGACGTGGCACTGGCCCGAATCGACGGTAACTTTGAGGATGATGCAATCCTGGTCGCAATCGACGAGGATTTGGCTGACCTTCTGGACGTGGCCTGATTGTTCGCCTTTTTTCCAGAGTTTATTGCGGCTCCTGCTGAAATAGGTTCCGCAGCCGGTTTTGATGGTGTAGTCGAGGGCCTCGCGGTTCATATAGGCGACCATCAGGATTTCGCCCGTTTTGGCGTCCTGTGCGATGGCGGGAATAAGGCCATTCGCATCGAATTTCGGCGTCAGTTGTGTGCCCAGCTCTATTGTTTTGTCGGCAGCCACGATTATTTCTCCTTCAATATGTAAATCTTGCCGGAAAGGGTTTTAACCGTTATCATCTTCTAAAACAAGTGTTTTACGCTGAAAGCAGGCAAATGGGCGAGCAAAAAAAGACCACTACACAAAAACTGTTCTTTTTTTTACGAATCGGGTTTGTAGCAGCCGCGATAGTGGCGGTAACAATCTGGGTATCGCAGAACAATCGATACGTGATTTTAGGCAGTAGTTTTGCGAAGATGGGGCCGTGGTTTTTCGCCGGGATAGTGGGGGCATTTGTCGTAAGCCAGGCAATTTTAGCGTCGCGGTGGTGGCTGCTTCTGCGGACGCAGGGGATTCATATTAATATCTGGGCGGCGATTCGGCTGCACTTTCTGGGGCTTTTTTACAATAACGCGATGCCCGGCTCGGTCGGCGGCGATTTAATTCGGGCGTGGTATGTTACCAAGCACACAGAGAAGAAATTCGAAGCCGTGCTGAGCATATTTGTTGACAGGTTCGTAGGGCTGTTAAGCTCTTTGATAATGGCGGGCTTTTGCTATTTCGTTTTATTGCGAGACGTAAACCTTGGGGTAAGCCAAAAGGCGGCATCAGGCATTTTGAAGTGGGCAGTGATTGCTATCGCGGCGCTGGCAATTTTAGCTGCGGTGATACCGGCGGGAAGAAAACTGGCGGCCATAGTATATCAGCACTTAGTAACGTTTGCCAAAAAGCTCTGGACGGCAGCGGTTTTGTATGGCAGCAACCCGTTGACCATACTCGCGGCATTCGGGCTGACGTTTTTGCTTCAGGGAATAGTCATAACGGGTTTCTGGCTGATTGGCCGACAAATAGGTATAGAGGCGGGGTTGAAATACTATTTCGTATTTTTCCCGCTGACGTGGGGCTTGGGGGCGATACCCGTCAGCGTTGGCGGGGCTGGGGTTGTTGAAGGGGGGCTTGCGGGGCTGTTTGTGCTGGCCGGGGTGGGAGCAGAGCAGGCGCTGGCGATTGCGCTTTGTCAGCGGGCGGTGTGGATAGTCGCGGCGCTGCCGGGGGCGTGGATACACTGGACGGGCAGGCATTTGCCGAAAGAGATGCAAATTGAGCCAGGCGAGAATTGATGTTTAATACCAGGCGAGAATTGAGAATTGATGTTTAATAATTGACAAAGGGGTAACGAACAAGCATGGCAAAGGGACGATTCAGAGGATATTTTTTACGCGGGCTTGGGGTATTGCTGCCGACGGTCCTGACGATATGGCTGATTTTGTGGGGGTTTAACTTTATCAATGATAAAATCAGCGTTCATATAAAACATCTCATAATTTTTGTGATAACACTGGCCGGGGGGTCGGAGACAATACTGGCGAATTTCTGGATTAGCTGGTTTTTATCGATAGCCGGGTTTTTGATTGCACTAGGAATCGTGTACATAGCGGGAATCGTTTTAGCCAGCGTGCTGGGCAGAAGTATTTGGCAATATGTCGAACGACTGATGGCGAACATTCCCCTGTTAAAACAGATATATCCTTATATCAAGCAAATGACGGATTTCTTCTTCAAGCAGGAAGAAACCAAAAAGATATTTTCAAGGGTGGTTGCCGTCGAGTATCCGCGTAAAGGAATCTGGTCGGTAGGGTATGTTACGGGCAGCGGCATCAAAAAGATTGTTGAGGGGCAGAACAGGGAGTTTGTTACGGTCCTGATACCCACCGCACCGACGCCCTTTGGCGGTTTTCTAATAATTGTTCCGAAAGAAGAAGTTGTGGATTTGAATATGTCAATCGAAGAGGCCCTGAGGTTTATACTCAGCGCCGGGGTGATAGTTCCCGGCGAACAAAACGCTGCCCAATCGCCCGCCGGAAGCGAGTAGATTATGCGTGAAATTGGGAGGGGCTTGTGTATAATAAGCTGGCCGGCGGTGGCCGGGCTATAAGTGATTTAATTGTAAAGAAAAGGAGAACTGCCTTGTTATTCAGGATTAGCGGCAAACACACTGAAGTCCCGGAAAGCGTAAAAAACTATGCCGAGGAAAAAACCGACAAGTTACCTAAATTTTACGACGTCATCAACCAGATTGAGGTCATTGTTGACGGCAAAGAGGGAAGCAAGGAGGCAGGCAATATCGCGGTGGAAATTATCGCCAGGGGAGAACGCAAGAAAATTTTCGTGGTAAAGGAAAAAGGCAACGACGTTTACGCCTGCATCGACCTGGCGGCGCACAAGCTGGAGCAGCAGCTCAAAAAGACCAAGACCAAAGAGCGGGACGAAAAAAAGCACAGGGCCCGCTAAAGTTCTGCGTTTTTCAGCCGATATGGTGCAGACAATAAAAACTTATGGGTGCGTTTTAGGAAGGACGGTATGAAGTTTGCGGATTTTGTTTGTTTTGAGGCGGTCATCCCGGAGCTTGAGTCAAAGGACAGGGATGGAGCCATAACGGAGCTTGTGGCGGCGCTTGACAAGGCGGGCCGGCTCGGGAGGGGCAACTGCGACAAAATAACGCGCGCCGTAATCAAAAGGGAAAACGAGGCAAGCACGGGAATGGGCAAGGGAATAGCCGTTCCTCACGTCAAGCACAAGGCGGTCAAGGATGTCATCGCCGCGGTGGGCCAGAGCAGCAAAGGCATTGATTTCGCCGCGCTGGACAAGCAGCCGGTGTATTCGGTTATTCTGCTGTTAAGCCCCGTTGAAGACCCCGACAAACACCTGCAGGCAATGGAGCAGATTTTCAAACACCTTCAGCAGGAAAAATTCCGCAAATTCCTGAGGCAGTCACAGACGACCGCCCAGATTGAGGACCTGTTGAAGGAGGCGGACGTTAATCCGTCCCTGTGAATTTTGTGATACAACCAGGCCGGTGATATCTGAATGGATGCTCAACAGTGCAAAATACAGTTTGCGAACTTGAAGTTGAAATAAAAAACGCGGATGGGCTTCATATGCGGCCCGCGATGCAGTTTGTAGATACAGCCAGCAAGTTTCAGTCGTCGGTAAACGTCAGCAAGGACGACACAAGCGTGGACGGCAAGAGCATTATGCAAATGAGCATGCTCGCGGCGACATGCGGAACGCGGCTGAAAATCAAGGCCGAGGGTGCGGACGCGGCTGAGGCGGTTGAGGCGCTTCGAGAGCTTGTTGAGGTAAAAAAATTCGGCGAGCCGACACCCGAGGAAAAGAGTCGGCAGGCGAAGTGATCCCGGTCAACAATGGAAATAAAAAAAGGCGTAGCCGTTTCGCCGGGAATTTCAATCGGTAAGTGCCTCGTTATCGACGCAGAGGATTACCGGATTCCAAGGCGACTTATTGAGCCGTCGCAGCGACTGACGGAAACGCAGCGGGTGCGCAACGTTTTCAAGGACGCCATCGAGGAGCTGACAAAGCTTCAGGCCGAGCAGGAGGAAATCGAAGGGCAGAAGATGAAAGACATCTTCGCGGTTCACCTCAGCTATCTTCGGGACCGCACTCTTCGCAAGAAAATAACCGATATGATAACCGCCGAATCGGTTACGGCCGAGTTTGCCGTTTCCAAGACGCTGCGTGATATCGCCTCTCATTTTGCCAAGGTAAAAGACACCTACATAAGCGAGCGGGCTGCCGACATATATGACATCGAACACCGGTTACTGCGAAATCTCGTCGGAGGCAAGCGGCAGGACATCGCGGCCCTGAAAGAAGAAGCGATTGTTGTAGCACGCGAGCTTAGCCCCACGCAAACGGCGAGTTTCAATAAAGAATACATCAAGGGCATCGCCACCGGCGCGGGAGGCAGAACAAGTCATACGGCGATTGTCGCAAGGTCGCTTGGTATCCCAGCGGTGGTCGCGGTGGAAGACATCACCGAAAGCGTAAACGCGGGCGACACCGTTATAATTGACGGCAACCGGGGCATTGTCATCGTAAATCCCGATGACAGCACGATACAGCAATACCTCGAATATGCCGTCGAATACACCGAGCTGGAACATCGACTTGACACTATAAGAGAAAAACCAGCCGAGACGCGAGACGGAGTGCGTGTGACGCTGTTCGGCAATATCGAGTTCCCCGATGAGGCACAGGGCGTCCTTCAAAAAGGCGGCGAGGGTATCGGGCTTTACAGAACGGAATTTTTGTATCTTAACCGCGATACCGAGCCGACGGAGCAGGAACATTACGAGGCCTACTCCAAAACGGTTGCGGTCTTCAAATCCAGGCCGGTTGTATTAAGAACGGTGGACCTGGGAGCGGATAAATACACGCAGAGCAGACGTTACGCCCGCGAGCCGAACCCATTCCTGGGACTGCGTTCGATACGATATTGTCTTCAAAACCTGACGATGTTCAAAACCCAGCTTCACGCCATTATGCGAGCGTCGGTCCTGGGCGACCTTCGGATAATGTTCCCGCTCATAACCAACCTGCAGGAGTTGATGCAGGCCAAAATGGTCCTCGGCGACGTGATGGAAGACCTCGACGAAGAGGGAATCCCGTATAACAGAAAAATCAAGGTCGGTATTATGATTGAGACGCCCGCGGCGGCACTTACGGCGTCGATGCTGGCAAAAGACGTTGAATTTTTCAGTATAGGCACAAACGACCTCACTCAATATACGTTGGCGGTTGACAGGGGCAACGAGCTTGTCTCAACGTTGTATTCATCGGTTGACCCCGCGGTCATTCGGCTTATCAGGACAGTGATTCAGGATGCGCACAAGGGGCGGGTGGAGGTCAGCGTATGCGGCGAGATGGCCTCAGAGCCGGAATCAGTGATGCTGCTGCTCGGCCTGGGCATTCGCAAGCTGTCAATCGCCGCGCCGATGATACCTGAAATAAAACAGATTATTCGCTCAGTCACGGTAGAGGAATGCAATAAAGTCGCCAGAAAGGTTCTGGGGATGAATTCTGAAAGACAGATATCCAGCTTCCTTCGTGACGCGGCCAGAAAGATATTGCCCGAAGCGTTCTAAGCAGGCAAATGCCGGTTTTGAACGTGCAGGGCCCCGTTAGAAAAAATCGTGATATAGAAGTTTCCAATAAATCGCGGATTTCTAACGGGGCGGGCTATGAAAAATTGGAAAACAGATGTTGGTTGTAATTAGATTCCGAATAGGAGGAAGTTTGCGATTTTTGTCGCACGTGGAGACGATGCGCGTTTTCCAGCGGGCCTGTGTGCGGGCGGGGGTGCAAATCGCGTATAGCCAGGGGTTCAATCCGCATCAGCGAATGTCGCTTGTCCCGCCTCGAAGCGTCGGTGTCGAATCAGATGATGATATGCTATGCCTGTGGCTCAAGGAGGGCCAGACGGCAATCGATGTCGAATCGCTGAAAGACGAGTTGTCCGCCCTTGGCGAGACCTCACCTGTTCCTAAGGGACGAGGTGGGCCGTCCGCCTGTGGCGAGACCTCGCCATCCCTTAGGGATGGCGGGGCCGGCATCGAAATCATTTCCGTAGAAACCAGCGAGGCAAAAAAGATTCCTGAGCCGATTTCAGCAAGATACGTTCTGAAGGTGCAGAGCCATAAAATTGATGACGGGGTCAGGAAATGTATTACGGATATGCTGGCAGGCGATAAAATTGTGGTGAACCGTCGCGCTGGCGAGAACTCAAGAACCAAAGCCGTTGATGTAAGGCCTTTTCTGGAAACAATCAAATGGGAACCGTCCGCCGAAGCCGGGGCTTCGGCGAGACCTCGTCATCCCTTAGGGATGACGGGGGGGGAATTTACAGTTGACTGCAAAATTAGTCCGGCAGGCACGATACGCATTGACGAAATTCTCGGTTTGCTGCAATTGAAAACCGCTGATTTAGCGGGGCCGGTAAGGCGCACAAGCGTGCAGTGGAAAGGTATTTAACAGCAATTACGAAATCGATTATTTTTATTAAAAAAAGTTTGTGAAAGAGAAAGACAAAACAAATGCCAAGAGAAATGCTTATTAATGTGGCCGAGAGCGAAGAATGCCGCATAGCGGTTATGGAAGACGGTTCGCTCGAAGAACTATACGTGGAGCGGGCAAGCTCCACAAGATATGTGGGCAACATATACAAGGGCAGGGTTGTCAACGTCGAGTCGGCGATTCAGGCGGCCTTCGTGGATTTCGGGACCGGCAAAAACGGCTTCCTGCACATCAGCGACCTGCACCCGCGTTACTTCGCGGGCAAATCCGCCATCGACACCGAGGAAATCGGCAAGCGGCGGTCGCTCAACGAGCGCAGACCGATTCAGTCCTGCCTGCACAAAGGTGATGAGGTAGTGGTGCAGGTTACGAAAGAAGGAATGAATACCAAGGGGCCGACGCTGAGCACCTATCTTGCGCTGCCCGGTAAATACCTGGTTATGATGCCCTGGATGGAAAAATCGGGCGTTTCCCACAAAATCGAGGACGAGCAGGAACGGATTCGGCTGCGAACCCTCTTTGAGCAGAGCAATCCCCCGAAAGATATCGGTTTTATTATCCGGACAGCCGCACAGGGAAGCTCGAAGCGGGACATACAAAATGATATGAAGTACCTGCGGCGTCTCTGGGCCGCGATTGAAAAAAGAATTTCAGGCGCCAAGATACCCTCCGAATTGTATCAGGAATCGGACCTGGTCATCAGGACGTTGCGTGACATTTTCAATAACGACATCAGCAGGATAATGTGCGATTCCGAAAGTATGGTTAAGCGGATTCGCGACTTTTTGTCGATAGCGTCGCCTCGTCTCAAACAGCGAGTGGTATATTATGACGGCAAAGAGCCGTTGTTTCACAAATACAAAATTGAGCAGGAAATCGCCAAGGTCCACTCGCGGGTCGTGCCCCTCAAAACGGGCGGGTCGATTGTCATCGAGCAGACCGAGGCGCTGGTCGCAATTGACGTCAACAGCGGCAAATTCCGCAAACACTCGGAAGCCGAGGAAACCGCTTTCAAAACCAATATCGACGCAGCCGAGGAAATCGCGAGGCAATTGCGCCTGCGCGACCTCGGCGGTCTCATTATCTGCGACTTCATCGATATGCGAAGCCCAAAGCATCGCAGGGAAGTGGAAAAGGTCTTCAGAATCGCAACCAGGCCTGACCGCGCAAGGTCCCGGGTTCTGCACATAAGCAGTTTCGGCCTCATCGAAATGACCCGGCAAAGGATGCGGCCTTCGCTGCAATCCAGCACGTACCTGGCCTGCCCGAACTGCGGCGGCAGCGGCTACGTAAAAAGCCACGAATCGTGCGCGATTGAACTTATCCGGCTGCTTCACCTGGCTTCCTCAAAAGAGACGGTCAAAAAAGTTGAGCTGTTTGTCTCGAACGAAGTGGCGGATTATCTCCAGAACGAAAAAAGAGCGGCGATTGCGCATATTGAACAGACCAGCAATAAGCGGGTTATTATTCATTCGTCACCCGAATATGCCGGCGAACGGTCTGAAATTGTCTGTTATAACGATAGAGGCAGCGTGGTCAAACTATAGCGCCGCCGCATATCGGGTACCGCGGTAGATATTGACGGTGAGCGGCATTTCAGCGATACTTATAGCCCGGTTGGATATTTAAGGGTTTCCATAAAATGAAATTTGACCTTGATTACGCTCGGCAGGTAATAGACAGCGAGAGTAAGGCCATAAAAGGCCTCGCGGATACAATCGGCCCGGATTTTGAACGGGCGGCGGGGATGATTTACAACTGCTCCGGCTCGGCAATAGTCAGCGGAATCGGCAAGGCGGGCATCATTGGCCGCAAAATCAGCGCGACACTGGCATCGACCGGTACGCCAAGTCATTTCCTGCACCCCGCGGAAGCGGTGCACGGCGACCTCGGCCGGCTGCGAAAAGAAGATATAATTCTCGTCCTCAGCTACGGCGGCGAAACCGAAGAGGTTGTCCGCCTGATTAACCTCGTCAAACAATCCCAGATTCCGCTCATTGCTATTACCGGCGAAAAGGAGTCCACCCTCGCCAAATACAGCGACGTAGTTCTCAGTATGGGCAAGCTCACTGAGGCCTGCCCGCTGGGAATAGCGCCGAGCGTATCAACAACCTGTATGCTTGCGCTGGGCGACGCCCTTGCGTTAACGGTAATGAAAGCCAGGAACTTCAGCGTTGAGGACTTCGCGAGGTTTCATCCGGGCGGCTCGCTCGGCACAAAACTGATGACCGTTGAGCAATCGATGATGTTCAGGCCCGGCGAAAAACTGCCAATAGCAGCCGGTTCGGACACAATAGAAAAAATTCTTAAAAATACCAGCGAAGTGAAACGACACGGTGCGATAATGGTCATTGATAAACAGGGCAAGCTTGCCGGGATAATCACAGACGGGGACATACGCCGGCTGATGACAAAATACGGCCCTGCCGGTTTCGATATGAAGGCCTCCGACGTTATGACCAAAAACTGCAAAAGAGTTCGCCTTGACGCACTGGCGGCGGAAGCAACAGCTATTTTCCACAAACACAGGATTGATGAGCTGCCCGTCGTGGACGCGGACGACAAGCCGGTGGGGCTTATCGACGTGCAGGACATTGTAACAATCAAAGTTGTCGGGTGAACCACGTTAGAAAAAAATCGTAATACGGAACTTTATGACCCGCCTTGCCGAAGACGGCGAGTCGAGGCGGGTAAATCGCAGCTTTCTAACGGGGTTAGAAAAAATGGTAATACATAAATTTCCAATAAATCGCAGATTTATAACGGCGCAGGCCTGACAAAAAGATAATATTGAGAAAGAGCAAAAAATAAAATGCTGCTGCATTCGAGAAGGTTCACAATCTGGCTCGTTTCATTCCTGGCGGTGCTGGTCGTGTATTTTATCTACAACCGCGTAAGCAGGACCCCGACTATACCAACGGACATAATGTTGACGCCTGCCGGACAGCTCGCCGACGTGCGCGATTCAAATAGCAACATAGGAAAAGTCGGAGATGTCGGCGTCGGTGTAATTAAAAACGCGCGCTATACAACGCTTAACGACCAAAAACAGGTCGAAAGAGAGTTCGGATTCGAGGAGCTTCTGCACCAGGACGGCAACGACTGGGAAATCGAAAAGCCCTATATGAATATCTATCGCCGAAGTTTCAACTGCTCGATTACGGGCGAGCGGGCAAAAGTCGCCGTGGAAATCGCGGGCGGCCGGGTAACACCCAAACAAGGTATGCTGATGGGCAACGTTACTATCCGGATTTTGCCCAGGCAAAAAGATGCCGCCGGCGAAATGACTATTTATCTTGATGATATTGCTTTTTCCGCGGACAAGTCACTTTTTTCGACGGCAGGCCCAATCGAGCTTGTCTCTGAAAATGTCCGGATGACCGGCACAGGCGTGGAAATTGTTTATAACGGCGACGACGAGCGTCTCGAACGTCTGCAAATAACGAACCTGCAGAGCTTGCGTATAAAAAAATGGTCACAGGGAACGGTTTTGCGGTCAACGCCGGATGCCGACGCAAATAATCAAAAACAAAAAAGCGAAAACGAACAAGCGTCCAAACACGGAAAATACTACCAATGCACGCTCGATAAAAACGTCAGGATTGAAACCCCCAACGAACGACTGCTCGCCGATGCCCTTTCGATAAATGATATCTTTGAACCGGGCGGCCCGGCTGGAGAGGGCGGAAAAGAAGCGACACCCGATGACAACGCCATCCCTGTCCAGAGCAGCAACAAACCCCAGGCAGCCGTTTCGGATGAATCACCGAGCGATATCTCAATCACCTGCGACGGCGGTATCATAGTTACCCCGATGGACGCCTCAGCCGATAGAAAACAGCCCAAACAGCGAACCACTTACGCCGAGATTATCGCCCAGCAGGATGCCAACGCCTCCCCCGTCGGCAAAACCACCTTCAGGGGCGCAAATGTCACCTACAGTGCGATAACGGGCGAGGCAGTCGCAATCGGGCCTTCAAGCATTGCGTTTGACGTGAACCAGAAAACAGAGGACGGCGCAGGCAAACCGGGAACCGTCAGAATGACCTCCCGCCGACGGGCCGCGTTCTCGCCCGCCTCGAACAAAAGCATATTCGAAGGCGACTGCCGCTGCACCATATCGCAGGAACAGGGCAAAATACTTCAGCAGTATATAGTCATGTCAGACAAGCTCGAAATCGACCTGGTGAAGAAAAATACGAACAAGGACTACGGGCCTTCAATGGATGTTAATCGCATGATTGCTACTGGCCCCAACACGCACTTAGCCAGCACAAAAAAAACGGTTCGACTTAGCTTACCGCAGGCTGGTTCGACCCCTTCGACAAGCTCAGGGCAGGCAAGCTCACCGCAGGCGGGTTCGACAAGCTCACCGCAGGCCGGCGAGAAGATGTTAACGGGGATGGAGCTTAAATGCACCTCGCTTAATTACGATACAACCGACGGCAATTTTTTCGCGACGGGGCCTGGCCTGATAAAAGTGGATAATTCGCAGACCGATGAGCCGCAGAACAAACTGGCTAAGTTCAGCTTGCGGCGAAAATGTTACGCCCTTTTGCGAAACTTCGATTCGCTCGCCTACGCAGGCCAAAGCAAACACTTGACCGCCGACAAGAAAAGCGGCTCTCTGCTCGTTGATTATTTCCCGCTCGTAGAAGGTCGCGGCAACGAAAAGGTCTCTATAACCGCATCGCATGTCGAGGCGGATATCGCAGAAATACCGACCGGGCGAATGGAGCTGAAAGACATGCTGGCAAAAGGCGCAGTTACTTACGAAGACAAAGACACGCAGGTCATAGGCAGCGATTTTATCTATGACGCCAACACCGCTATGATTGATATTCGCGGCGACAAAGTCCATCCGTGCAATTTCAACGGCGCAATCATCGACGCCGTGCGGTACGATACGAAATCCGGCAAGTGGAACACACGCCTCAAAGGCCCCGGCGCGATAAGATAATTAAGAGCAGATAGCGTGAAGTTCGGCTATGGACAGTTCGTTTAGATGCTCAATAACCTTGTCAGCGGGTTTTAAGTGTTCGGCGGCGTAAGTGTTGGTGATGGCGACCGTTCGCATACCCGCGGCCTTGGCGGCCTCAAGACCCCAGTGCGAATCCTCAATCACAACGCAATTTTCCGGTTTGATTGACTTGTGCAGCTTTCCGCCACACGAATGGCGGACAAGTTTATTGAGCAGTTTCAAAGCCAGCAGGAAACCTTCAGGGTCGGGCTTGCCTCTTTCAACCTGTTCGGCTGAAACAACAACATCAAAATAATTGCGCAACCCTGCGCTTTTGAGAATCGTCTCGATTTCAGGCAGCAACGCGCCGGAGCAGATTCCAATCGGGATTTTATTGCCGGCGAGCATATTAAGAAACCCAGGCACGCCTTCGATTATGCCCGCCCCGTTAGGAACCTGCGATTTATCGGAAATTTTTGTATTACGATTTTTTCTAACGGGGCCCGCCTCGGTCGCTGCCATTTCTTTGAAGAGATTCGCCTTTTCGCCAAGCAATTTTTCGAACTGCTGATTTGATAAAGAGAGCTTTCCCTCTTTATCAACAATTCGCAGAAGCTCCTGGTCCGAAAGCCCGAGGAACCTGTCATAGTAATCGCGGATTGATAACTGGTAATTGAATTTGGTCAGGACGCGGTTGAACGCCTGATAGTGCAGTTTTTCGGAATCCACGAGGACGCCATCGAAATCAAATATAACAGCTTCGAGCATAGCAACACCTTTGGCCACAGAGTTTTTTAGCCACAGAGATTATTAGCCACAGAGGGCACAGAGGTCACAGAGAAAAAAGTAAACAGTGTTAATCCGTGTAAATCCTCCTACGCTGAAGCTACGGAGGACAGGTCCGTGTCTTAAAAAAACTGTGTCAATCCGTGTCTGTTTCATTATTGTTCGGGGACGGGGCCAATCAGGGCGGCAAAGTCCGTGAACGAGGATTTGTCGCCTGAACATATTAACTGGATAAGCGCCGCGTTTTTCGGCGAGTTTTTAGAGATGAACCGCCTGGCGACAAGGGCTTTGCGTTTTTTCATCGGCATCGTCTGCTCTTTTGCTTCGCCTGAGTCCGCCACACGGACGGCGGACAAGTCCTCGACGGCAACGTCCATCTCGACCTTCGAGCTTGCGTAGTCGCAGAACAAGTACCCCACGATTAAATCCATCGCGATATCAACCAGGGGCCTGCCGTAAAGGTCCATAAATTCCGCACCCTGCTGTTTGACAAACGCGACAGCCGAGAATAGTTGTTTTGTACCTTCAGCTAATTTGTCGAGAAGGTCTTTCAATTCGGGGTCATATTCTTTCTGCGCGAGTTCCGCGAGATACTTTTCCGCTGTGCCGCTGCAAACGCCGCGCACCGCCGCGACAATTTGCAATTGAGAAGTGCCTTCGTAAATCGTCGTGATTCTTGCGTCGCGTGTGTGCCGCTCGACCGCGTAGTCGCGCATATAACCCGAACCGCCGAGGACCTGGAGTGAGTCGTAGCAGACGCGGTTTGCCATCTCCGAGCATACATATTTGCTCATCGGCGTCAGCATCGACGCGAGCCGGTCAAATCGGCGCGATTGCTCTTTCAGTGATTTTAGTTTCCCTTTATCCGCGGGCGGGTTTAATTCGAGCTGCCTTTCAAAGCAAATATTTATATCGACAACACGGGACGTTTCGTAGAGCATCGCTCGTCCCGCCTCAATCGCGATTTTCATATCAATCAGCAGGTCGCGGACGGCAGGCAGCTTTTGTATTGCCATGCCGAATTGTTTCCTGCTCGACGCGTAATCTCTCGCCACGCGATACGCGGCCTCTGCGATACCCAATGCCTGCCCGGCAATGCCGATACGCGCGCCGTTCATAAGCGCCATAACGTAGGTAACTAATCCCCGCTGTCTTTCGCCGATTAACTGGCAGGGAGTGTTGTCGAAGAATATTTCGCAGGTGGGGCTGCCGTGAATGCCTAACTTGTCTTCGAGCCGGCGGATATGCACGGTCGGGCCTCTGTCGCATACGAACAAGCTGAGTCCCAGTCCGCCCGAGCGGTCCGGCTCGCTGCGAGAAAGGACAAGAAGGACCTCGCCGCAGCCATTGGTGATAAATCGCTTCACGCCGTGCAACAACCAGTTGCCGTTGTTATCCTGGAACGCCCGTAATTTGACCGCCTGCAAATCCGAACCGGCATCCGGTTCAGTAAGCACCATCGCGCCTGTAATCTTGCCCGCAGCAAAATCATGCAGGTATTTTTGTTTGATTTCCTCCGACGCGAATGCTTCGATTGTCCCCGCGATACCCTGCAACCCAAATATATTCATAAGCGAGGCGTCGGCACGCGAGACGATTTCGGTCGCCATCGAATAGACAAGATTCGGGAAATTCAGCCCGCCGAAACGATGAGGCAATGTAAAGCCCATCACCTCCGCCTTGGCTAATTTATCCATTGACTCCGCGATTCCTTTGGCGTAACTCACTGAGCCGTCGGCGTTGAGGGTACTGCCTTCCCTGTCAACCGATTCGGCACGCGGCGCGATAAAGTCGCCGCTCAACTGACCTATAGAATCGAGAACCATCTCATAATTACGTATCGCTTCATCGATGTTGGCGGGCGCGGAATCGAACTGCGAAGCGAATTTGAAATCCTCTTCGCACAATTTGGCAAGAGCGCCCAGGTCCATGTGTTTAAACAAAAATCGTATGTCGTCGTTATCAGCGTAAAAATTTGGCATCGTTATTTACCTTCGCCTATAGCTTCCTTGAATCCCTTTTCCTTGATTGCCTTTATCATTTTCGGGACGACCTCGTTGAGGTCGCCGACGATTTTGTAATGTGCCACGTCAAAAATCGGCGCCTGCGGGTCGTTGTTGATTGCGACGATTTTCTGACTCTGGTTCATACCTGACTGATGCTGTATAGCGCCGCTGATTCCCACCGCGATATAAAGCGATGGCCTGACGGTCATGCCCGTTTGGCCCACCTGGTGGTCGTGGTCGATGAAGCCGAGGTCAACTGCCGCCCTGGTTGCCGCTGGCGCGCCGCCCAGACAATTCGCCAAATCCCAGATTAGCCGGAAGTTATCCCTGCTGCCTACTCCCGCGCCGCCCGCCACGATAATTCTCGCTGCCTTGAGGTCAACCTTCTTTGTCCGGGTATGCTCTTCGAGAATCTCGATAGGCAGTTCCTCCGGGGACAATTGTACCTTTTCAGTGATTACCTGCCCCTTCCTCGCCGTATCGGGCGTTGGCATTGCCATCACGCCCTCGCGGACGGTTGCCATCTGGGGCCAGCGGTCATAATTGATAATCGTGGCAATGATATTGCCGCCGAACGCGGGCCTGATTTGGAAAAGCAGGTTTTTGTGCATTTGGCCATCGGTTGTCTTGTGGTCGCCGATTTGTAAATCGGTGCAGTCCGCCGTCAAACCCGCCTTGGTCACACTGGCGATTCTCGGGCCCAAATCTCTGCCCACCGCCGTCGCACCGTAAATCACAATCTGCGGCTTGTATTTGTGAATCAGGTCGTAAATGATTTTGGTGTAGCTGTTCGCCTGGTAATGCTCCAAAAGGGGATGCTCAGCAAGATAAACCTTATCTGCTCCATACTGAATCAACTTCTTCGCAAGCCCTTTTACGTTATCGCCCAGCAGCATCGCACCAAGCTGGACGCCAAGAATGTCCGCCAGATGCCGACCCTTGCTCATCAGCTCAATAGGCGTATCTTCCAGCAGGCCGCCGTGCTGTTCCGCGAATACCCAAACTTCACCCTGTCTGTTTACGTCAATCATTTTTTTCTCGTAGTCCTTTATGCGATGATTTTATCTTCGAGAAGTTCGTGAATCATACCAGCCAGCCCGTCGTCCGTCGGCTCAATCGATTTTGTCTCTTTGGCGGCCAGCACCACGCTTTGAATCCGGTGAACTTTTGTCGGCGAGCCGCTCCTGCCGCACCACGTCAAATCCGCTTTCAGCAGGTCGAGATTCCATTGCTCTATGAGCAGCCCCTTCTTGTCCATCTCGCTGCATTTTTGCACGGCCAGCTCTTTTATCTCGTCTGCGCCGGCGTGAGGATTTTCGGCTTTTATCTTCTGCTCAACCCCCGCGGGCGTCATCGCGGCCTTGTATTTCATCATCTTTTTTGCCGCCGCAATTCTCGGCACGTTGGCCTCTCCTGTTACCGTCAGCAGGACGGGCAACTGCGTCTTGACCTTTTGCCAGCCGTTGCCAATGTTGCGCTGAGCAGTTATCGTCCGCCCTTCGATTTCGACGGGCTTTTCAACATAGGTAATTTGCGGTATTCCCAGTTTTTCCGCCAATTGAGGCCCAACCTGTGCGGTATCGCCGTCAATCGCCTGCCTGCCGCAAAGAACAATATCATATTTAATCCGTTTTACCGCACAACAGAGTATGTAACTCGTTGCCAGAGTATCACTTGCGGCACAACGGGCATCCGTAACCAGGATCGCCTCGTCAGCCCCGCGGTAAAGGGCATCCTTTAATGTCGCGACCGCCGCTGGCAGCCCCATCGTTATAACGGTAACCGTCCCGCCGAAGCGGTCCCTGATATCCAATGCCATTTCGAGGGCGTTAAGGTCTTCCGGGTTAAATATCGCCGGCAATGCCGCACGATTAACCGTTCCGTCGTCATTCATCGCCTTGCCCGTTATCCTTTTGGTGTCAGGCACCTGTTTTACCAATACTACGCAATTATACGCCACTTTTGGTCTCCTTACCGGCTGGGCAAAAGCCGCAGCCGCAATCAAAGGAGGGCAGTGTAGCAGGATTCCCAGCTAAGTCAATGGCCCAGAAGGCGTTAAACTGGGAAGGTAAAACAGCCGATTTTGTTATTGGACCACAGTTAGATTCTATTTTTATTTTGACAACGGTCTGGTATAACTAATAATAGCAGGATTAAACTGGAAGAATACCTCCTTCCGAACCGGTAAACGTGATAAATGGTAAACGACAGTACCAACTACGACACGATGTTCGGCAAAATAGCCCTTGACCAGGGACTTTGCACCAATGAGGAGCTGAGACGGTGCATCGATGAAATCGATAACCGCTCCAAAACCAGCCCCACTCTGCTTAGAGACCTTCTTGTCGAAAGGGGCTACCTCACAAAGTCACAGGCAAGCCGAGTCATCAGCACAATCAAAGAGGCACGCGGTTCCACTGCGACCCATCAGATACCCGGCTATATGATACTGGGCAAACTCGGCGCAGGCGCAATGGCGGTAGTTTACAAAGCCAGGCAATTGAGTTTGGATAGAATCGTAGCCGTCAAGGTTTTGCCCAAACGTTTCTCCGAAAACAAAGAATACGTGGAACGATTTTATAAAGAGGGTAAGGCCGCGGGCAAGCTCAATCATCCCAATATCGTCCAGGCAGTGGACGTCGGCGAATCGGGCGGACACCATTACTTTGTAATGGAATACGTCGAAGGAAAAACCCTTTACGATGATTTGGCGGCAGGCAAAGTTTACGGCGAGAGAGAGGCGCTGGACGTTATTATACAGGTAGCTGAGGCACTCAGACACGCTCATTCCGTTGGTCTTATTCACCGCGACGTAAAGCCCAAGAACATAATGATTAACAAGGAGGGGATAGTAAAGCTGGCCGATATGGGTCTTGCCAGGCAGACGACCGACTTCGAAGCGGCCAAGATGGAGAAGGGCAAGGCGTACGGGACGCCTTATTATATTTCTCCGGAACAAATACGCGGCGAAATAGACGTTGACGGCAGGGCGGACATTTATGGCCTGGGCGCGACGTTCTACCATCTGGTAACAGGGCGGGTCCCTTTTATGGCCGACGACCCGATGGAAGTAATGCGAAAGCATTTGAAAGACCAGCTTATCCCGCCCGACCACATCAATACTTCGCTTTCCGCGGGCGTATCGGAAATCATCGAAGTTATGATGGCTAAAGACAAAAAAAACCGGTACAACAGCATCGAGGAGCTGCTTGTTGATTTAAAGGCAGTCCGTGACGGCGGGTCCCCAATGCGTGCACACAAACGAATGAACGTGTCTGAGCTCGAAAAGCTGGAGGACGGCGAGGTGGTCGAGGAATCGGAAAACGTTAACCTCGAACAGTCCGTCACGCGATACAAGACAACCGTTCTTGTTCTTGGGGCCATGGCAGGTTTTCTGCTGCTGATTGTTCTTCTCCTGCTGTTCCGCAAATGAACCGATTGCGGGCAAATTCGAATTTCCGGTTAACCCTTAATCACTAATCGTAATTATCTATGGCGACAGGTGCGCGTTTTACGTCAGAAGAGTTGGCAGAAGTCCTCAGCCGGTACGATATCGGCAAAATCCGCAAGGTTACGCGCCTTGTGGGGGGGAGCAAACACGCGCCGAAAATAGTAGTAACAACCACCAAGGGCAGATTCCTCCTCAAACGCCGGCTGCAGGATAAAGACGAAGTTTATAGGGTCGCATTCGCGCACGCCGTGCAGTCGCAGCTGGCCAAACAAGGTTTTCCCGTCGCACCGCTGGTCGCTACGCGGGATGAATTTGGAACCATACTGCAGCTTAGCAGCAATGTATATGAGCTTTTCAAATTCGTGGGCGGCGTCCGTTACACCGGCTCAGCCGAAGCGACAATCGACACGGGAAGACAGCTCGCGAAGTTCCACCAGTACCTGGCCAATTTCAAATTCGAGTGGGAGCCGCTCAAAGCGAGTTTTCACAATTCGACGATGGTGAGGAGGCATCTTAAAACCATCGCCTCGGACATTTCACTAAGCAATGAAAGAAAGATTCACCGCTGCGGGGAAGAGCTGATGTCTCTTTACAACAGCGCCAGCGTGCAGGTTAGCCAGCTTGACTTCGACTCCTGGCCCAAACAGGTCGTCCACGGCGACTGGCACCCGGGAAATATGCTTTTCAACAAAGACAAGATCGTCGCCGTGTTTGATTTCGATTCCGTGAAAATCGCCCAGCCGGTTACTGATTTAGCCAACGCTATGCTTCAGTTCTCTCTGGTCGGCTATCATCCCAATCCTGCTGACTGGCCCGATTATCTTGACCAGGCCAAATTAGTCCAGGTACTGGAAGGTTATCGTGAGGTTATCAAGCTGGATAAATACCAGCTCGCATCGCTTCCGGATTTAATGATTGAGACAATGATAGCCGAGGCGGTTTTGCCAATCGCCGCGACTGGATTTTTCGGCAATCTTAAGGGAACGGATTTTCTGAATATGATTGTTCGCAAAGCACACTGGATTAACGACAACCGCAAAATCCTCACCGCGGCTATTGAGTCGTAAAAACCCTTTTTACGCATCATCATCAGCCGATGCGGAAAGAATCAATACCCGTTCGAACATATTCATATTTTGCCCTCTAAGGCATCCCAGCCGTGGTGTGGCCAATAGCAAGATTGGTTGTGGAGATTACCTTGAAGTCGGCCTCAGACGGGCCTTTGATACTCAAACGGATTGGTGAGCCGCAGCAGTTCTCAAGGCCGACGAATTTGAAATTATGCAACCCCTTTTTCAATTCGACGGCTGTTATAATCGGTTTCTCGTATGAGGCCCAGATATCGAGGTCGCTGAACATAACGACTTTTTCATCGATAATCAGCGCCGACGCGATACCCGCGTCATAAGAAAGAGCAAACTCCCATTGACCGGATTTTTCCGCGTTGAATGAAAAGGTTATTACATAAGCGACATCTTCATCGGGTTTGCCGAAGATGCTTTGCCTGTTAAGCCCGTTGGCCTCTTCGACCTCGGCGCAATTGTAATCCGCACTGTTGGCAAGCAGATTGTTAATATCATTGATATCGTGCGGCCGTTTTGCGACGAATACATTATACACCTCAAAAAAGATGCCTTTGTCAGAGCTCTTGTCGCAATTGGTTTGGCCATTGCACGGCAAAACAAACCCAAGCGCTAACACAAGAGAGGTAAATATCCTCATAATCGTATTTCCCTCATTTAATTAACTGCCGGTTATGTGTCTCGACCATTAATAACGTCAATAGTTTATACGATTGAGGGTTCAATATTCAATCGAATTTGAAAAATCCACAAACAAAAACCCCCGGCTAAATCAAACCGGGGGTCAATGCTCAAGCGTAAATAAATTTCTTTATTCCTCGGTATGTTTCGGTTTGGCGTATTGAGCGACAACCTGCGCCTGGGTATGCGGCGGGACGGGTTCGTAATGACTCAATGACATTGAGTAGCTGCCTCGGCCGCCGGTTACGGATTTCAACTGGCTGTTATACTGAGTAACCTCAGACAACGGCACCTGCGCCTTAATAAGCAGCATATTGCCGGGCAGCATATCCTGCCCCAGCACCCTGCCCCGTTTGCCTGCGAGGTCGCCCGCGATATCGCCGATGTTTTCAGCCGGCGCGGTTACTTCGATATTGACTATGGGTTCGAGCAGGACAGGCCTTGCTTTTTCGAGCGCTTCAAGAAACGCGCCTTTGCCTGCCGCACGGAAGGCCACTTCCTTTGAATCGACCGGATGATACTTGCCGTCGTAAACGGAAACCTTCACGTCCTGCAGCGGGAAACCCGCGACGAAACCGTTATCCATAATCTCGTTGATGCCTTTCAGCACAGCCGGCTCGTACTGGCCCGGAATCGACCCGCCGAAAATGTCCCAGCTATATACTAATGTCGGGTCGGAATTTCGCGGCGCCGGCTCAATGCGAAGATAAACCTCGCCGAACTGCCCCGCTCCGCCCGTCTGCTTCTTGTGTCTGTAATGGCCTTCCGCCTTAAGAGTAATCGTTTCGCGGTATGGAATCTTTGGCTCTTTGGTATTGACCTTGAGCTTAGAACGGCTTTCCATCTTTTCGAGCATCACGCGTAAATGTAAATCACCGAGACCATTCAGAACAAGCTCTTTGGTCTGGGCGTCCCTGGTGACTTTCAAACATGGGTCTTCCTCGCAGAGTTTTTCCAGCGCCGTGCCGATTTTCTGCTCATCGCCTCTCGACGCCGGCTCAAGCGCCAGCGCGAACATCGGCGAAGGGGCCTCGGGCATTTCGAATTTGCCTGCAATTTTGCCGTCGTGAATCATGTCCCCGACCCTAAGGTCCTCGATCTTGGCAAGCGTTATAATGTCGCCAGCAATGCCCACGGGGATTTCCTGTGTCTCGCCGCCCTGAGATTTCAGAATGTGACCCGGTCGGACGCCCTTCTTGTCGTCGTTGCGAATCATATTCGTGTCGGATTTCAGCGTCCCGCTGAATATGCGTATGGATGAAAATTTCATATTCGACCTGGGGTCAAATGAAACGCGGAAAACCAGGCCTGCAAGCGGTCCCGCGGGGTCTGCCTGAAGCACCGTTTCCTTGTCGCCCGCCTTTAGTTTTGCCGGCTCCGCCTGTGCCGGCGACGGAGTATATTTCACGATAAGATTCAAAAGCTCCTCAATGCCAATTTCTTTTCTGGAGTTTGTAAAAACAATCGGAACAACGTTTCCGGCCCGCAGCGCCTGGACAAAAACCGCCGAAACCTTTTCCGCCGGTATCTGCTCGCCGCCCAGGTAGCTTTCCATAAGCTTGTCGTCCGCCTCGATTACGCTTTCGATAAGCTCCGTATGCGCCTGCGCAACATCCATAACGGGCGATGTGCCCGCGCTATTTTCTATGCAGTTGATTACCGACGCCTTGTCCGCAGCGGGCAGATTCGCGCATCGGCACTGCGTCCCGAAACACTCCTGTATGTCCTTAATCAGCCGGGACAGCTCCGCAGTTTCCACGTCCATCTTGTTGATGACTATCAGCTTGGCCTTGCCGGTCTTTGTCGCTATCTCGAATACCTTGCGAGTAACCGTCTCAACGCCGGATGCCGCGTTAATGACTATCACGGCCGTCTCCGCGCCGACAATCGCCTTTATCGAAGGCCCTATGAAATCAGGAAACCCCGGCGTATCGATTATGTTTATCTGCTTGCCCCCATACTGCGTGTGAGCCACCGCCGACTTTATCGAATGGCCGTGCGCCTTCTCCTCATCGTAGTAATCGCAGATACTGGTCTTGTCATCTACGCTGCCTAATCGATTGGTCGCCCCTGTCTTGTGCAGTATCGCCTCGACGAGCGAGGTTTTGCCCGCCCCACCGTGGCCCATTATCACTATATTGCGTATATCGCCGGTATTTGCCACTTTCGGTTCTCCAATAAAAGGTTATAACGGCCTGTCCGCCATAAAAGCCCTAAAACAAACCAGTATATGAAAAAAGACCGCGTAGAACAAGCCCCCTCTAAGGAAAAAAACCACCAGGGCAACCCGCTCCAAAACCGGCCATTTACCATACAAATGCCTTCCTCGAATATTGTTGTCTCAAACGGAAAATTTTTCCGCTATTGCAAAATTTTCCTGCGCCCCCTAAGCAGACCCTTCACGATGTTTTTATTGGACATTCACTGCCCCCAAAATGCCCCTATCCCATATATTGTGTATCAGCCCCTCGGTTTACTGTATGTCGGGGTTTTAGTTATGGGGCGTTGATGTCGCCTTTGCAGGAGGGGCTCAAGAAAATTCGACTTCTGTGTCGATACTGCGAACAGCCATTAAGAATTTTTATTGAAGGATTTTGTGATATGAGCAAAAGGGAATTGATTGATTGCATCTGCGAGATAAACAAGTCCGCAAGGCCTGATTTTCTGGCAAAATTCGCAGAGGATGAGCTAAAGGCCTACCTTGAACACCTGATGGAACTGGACCTCGAAGAACTGCTCGTCTGCGCCTGAGCCCAACTGGCTAACGGAGGAAGAGGCGTTCCGAGTAAATACTCCCTGGAGGGGGCTATAAAAACCAAATTAATTAACCACGAAACCCGCGGCCCCTTTTAGTCTTGCCGGAAAATCATTGCTTTGGGGCCTGCTCAGCGGAAACCATCGGCGGCACTTCCGCAATTGCGTTCGCCCTTATGCCTACCGCCACTGGCTCAGAATCCTTTGGCACATAGAACACGAAGTCAATCCATAACACGCCATCTTTTACATCCTTGGAATTAAGTGAAATCTCTTCTTTTGGCCCGACCTTCTTGACCTGGTCTCCCGTGAGATAGCCGATGGGGTAAGCGGTAACAGCGCTGCCGCCCAGACGCTGTTTATCACCCTTATCCACTTTTTTGCACATAAAGCGTAGTTGATTTGATGCCAAAGAACCTTCCATTGTTATTCTACCGGCTAATCCGACGCGTGTAATAATCAAGTCGCAGTCGGCGATGGGAGGTATTGCCGCGCCGCTGCTGTCCTTAAGCCCGACCGGTGCGGGCCAGGCCGCCGCTTTCGCCGGTGTTTTTATGGCGCCGGGGTCTGTGCGGACTTTCGCTTTAGGACTGAGCCGGTTGAGGTATAATTCGTCAACGAACCCGGCGTGCAGAACCGCGAAACTCTGTGTTCCGCTTGCGCTGCCGCCGCTGATAAGTCCGAACAATCCCGCAACAAAACCGTCAGGATTAAGTAACGCCTTGGCCGGGACCGGTTTTTTGAGGTCGAGTCTGGAGGCGTCGAACCGCGGATAAGGATAACCTTCGGGCAGCGGTGACATTGCTGCACCGATTAACAGCACGCCTGAAATCACGTAACCAAGCAAAAGACCGAATACTATCCGCCCGACTCGCTCGGGCATAACGCCGAAATCAATTTTTTGTTTGGTAAGCAGGGTCGCGGCGGTTTGAAGAACCGCGAATGTAATCACAAATAATACTCCGAAGCAAACCGGCTGGGCCACATCAACAATCATCTCCTGCTTGATTACTATTTCCGATAACTGCTCATACCACCATAACGCCACAAAGCTTGCACACAACGCTGCAATAAACATCTCGAATGATTTTACCAAAGTACCCTTGAGATACTGGACCGCGGCGCATCCCGCCATAATTACTAATATCACTGCGATTATCATTACAACCTCATTTTCACATTAACTTTTGTGCCGAGCGTTCAAAAGCCCGGCGTCGTTCTATTGTTCGGCTGTCTGTTTCTGTTCCTTCGATTTCGAAAGGACTCTCACCGTCTCGTTTATCGATGTAATCCCCGCGATGACCTTCAGCAGTCCCTGCTCCTGGAGATACAGCATTTTAGCCCGCCTCAGCTCGGTTCCAACGTCTGAAAGTGACTTTGCCTGCTTAATCGCGTTTCGCAAATGGTCGTTCAACATAATGGTCTCAAAAATGCACATTCTGCCGAAGTACCCTGTTTCCTGGCAGGTTTCACAGGGGAATGGTTTTCCCCGCTTGTCATAAACCACTTTGCCGGGGCGATAAAAGACCTTTGCTCTTTCTGCCGGGATGTTGAACTTGTGCAGAAGGTCGCTGTTCGGCTCGTATGCCTGTTTGCACTTCTCGCAGAGCTTTCGAAGCAGGCGCTGGTTGCACATTCCCAGAAGATGCTCAATTGCTTTATTTTTGTCGCCGACGAGTTTAATCCATTTGGCCAGCGCCTTGAGGGCATTTTCCTCCTCGATGACGACGTAAACAAGCTTGCTTTCCGCTGCCCCACAGGCAATTTGAGCTGTTTCGACGTCCTCACAATCCGCGACACCAACGATGTCCGGGTCCATACGCACCATCGACTGAAGCTTCCTGCCGTATGTAGTTATGCCGCTGTCGCCCAGAACATAGATATTTTGCGTTACGTTGGGCAATTTGCCCGACGGCTGTCTTTCCAACGTTATTATGCCGTTGAGAAACGCGTCGTGACTCCGCAGCAGCGTATAAAAAGTCGTCGTTACACCGCTGTTCCTGGGTCCTGAAACGATAAACACTCCCTTTTTAGCGCCATGCAGTGTTCCGAGCTGTTCGAGCTGGTCGGCAGCCAGGCCCAGGTCGCTGAGCTTGGTGATATTTTGCTGGGTTACCAGTTTCGCCCTCATTTGCTCGCCGGCGTTTGACCCGGCGGTCATCAGCTCCCAGTCAATTCTTTTGCCCTGTTTGAAAATCGTGAACTTGCCCTTCTGGGGTTTTCGCTTTTCCTCCATATCCAGGTTGGCCAAATTTTTCACGAAGCGAAGCAGGTAGTCCATCTGGTCCTTGGCGATAGCCGGTTGCTTCATAGCCGTCCCGTCGATGTAATACACGACGTCGTAATTTTGCGGCGTCGGCGTGCAAACAATGTCATACGCCCTGCGATACAATGCGTCGTCAAACAAGGTGTATGCCGCCTTGTATCCGAAATAGTCCGGCGTCTTCGCCTCGGGCACAGAAACCTCGTTGTTGTTGGCAGTGATAAACACGTAAGCCGCGACCGGCTCTTTCTTTTTTATGCTGCCCAGAAGCGTATCTTTGATGTGGTCCGCCGTAAGCACACGCTGAAACTCGGGGACCGCCGCATTGCGGTGCATAACATAGCTGATGGTAGCGGCGCCTGCGGCGATAATATAAAACGCAAGACCTATAGCGAAAATCGGAATCAGAAGCCAGATAAGCCCGGCCGCGGCCCATACCCCGAAAACAACTCCCGTCCAGAACGTATATTTTGTCCCTATCGCCTCGGCGTCCTTATGGACCCAGTTGATAATGAACAACCAGCCGAAATATAAAATTAAAAATATGGCAAACTTTATCGGCGATAAGTATCCGCCATAAACAATAGCTGCTAAAATGTCAGACATAACATACTCCATTGCGGTATAAATTCTGTCCTCACAGGATGCCGCCTTTTTCTGTGCGAATACCTTTGAGGGCCATTTTCAGCTCATCCGGGTTGGGTGCGTATTTATATCCGTCCTTCGGCTCAACGTAGCCGTCCATTATCAGTTTCACTAAGCTGTCGGAGAGGTCCTGCATCCCGTCCTGGGTACATGAGCGAATCAGGTTCGGTATTTCCGCCTCACGCTTCTCGCTTATCAGCTTGCGCGCCTCGGAATTGGCAAGAAGTATCTCGTTGGCGGGCATCCGGTCAACGCCCTGCTTGACGCACGGCAGCAATACCTGGCTGATTATCGCCCGAAGCGTTACGCTCAGCGTCTGTCTGGCAAGCTCTCGCTCGACCTGCGGGAACAAATCCACCAATCGCTGGACCGCCTGCGCGGCGTTGGTTGCGTGAACCGTCCCGAACACCAAATGCCCCGTTTCTGATGCCCGCATACCCGCCGATACCGTCTTGGCGTCGCGTAATTCCCCGATAAACACAACATCAGGGTCCTCTCGCATCAGGTACGTCAGCGCCAAATCGTAATCAGGCACGTCAATACCAATCTCTCGCTGCGAAACCAGCGCCTTTTTATCTTTGATGTAATACTCGATTGGATCCTCGACTGTAACGATATGACACGAACGCGAGGCGTTAATGTAATCTATCATCGAAACCGCCGTCGTCGTTTTGCCGCTGCCCGTCGGGCCAACAACTAACACCAGCCCCTGGTTGCCGTCCGCTATCTTTTTCAGCGCCGCCGGCAGGTAAAGCTGCTCAAGCGTCGGCACGTCCGTATTGACCCTTCTGGCTACCAAACTCACCATTCCACGCTGCCGGAAAATATTTACCCTGAATCGGTCTTCCTCCGTCACACTGTATGCGAAATCCAGCGTCCCGTTTTTGGCGAAAGATTGCCTCTGCTCCTCGCTTAGTATCTCGAAGGTCAACTGCTCAAGGCGCTCCTCCGTCAACGTCTCGCCCGTCGTGCTGCGAAGCTCATCCTGTATCCGCAATCTGGCCGGCTGCCCTGCCTTAAGGTGTAAATCGCTGGCACGCGTCTTTATAGCCACACGGAAAAACTTGTTTATCTCCGGCTCTCGCTTTTGCGATGCGTCCTGACCAGCGATTTGTCCTGAATCGACCATAATCAAACCGAAATTTGCGGTTTTTTTCCGCTTCTAACCGGCTTTTGTACCCAACGAGGGGCATTCACTCACTGTATTATAGACCGTTTAATATAGGACATTTACAACGATTTGTCAACCTCGACAACCTCATTTTTTACCTCCTCCTAACCCCCCCCTTGCCGCCCGAAGTGCCTTTACTTTTCCGCCGCGGGCCTGTATTATATCCTCATTCGCCGATGTAGCTCAATGGTAGAGCACGGCTTTCGTAAAGCCGGGGTTATGGGTTCAAGTCCCGTCATCGGCTCTTGCGTTTTGAACCAATCGCCACCGCGAGATGGCTTATCGATAATTTATTTGGAGCTGGATTATGAATAACGCGGACAAGGCAAAAGCGATTTACAAGGAAGGGTTTTCCTGTGCGCCGGCCGTGCTGGCAGCATACTGCGAGCAATTTGGCTTGCAGAAAGATACGGCACTGAAAATCGCCACCGGCTTCGGCGGGGGTATGCACTTGGACCAGACATGCGGAGCCGTAACGGGCGCTATTATGGTCATCGGCCTTAAATATGGCAAGATGAGGGCCGATGATAACAAGGCAAAAGAAAAAACTTATGAACTCGTCAAGCGATTCGCGAACAAATTCAAGGCGCGATATGGCTCAATCGAATGCAAGGCCCTCCTCGGCTGTGACATCACCACCTCTGAGGGTATGCAGGAAGCAAGGGACAAAAAGCTTTTCTCCACGATTTGCGCCGAATATGTGGGCACAGCAGCAGAAATCCTGGACGAATTGCTCGGTTAAATATATGGCTGGCGAATTACAGCGAAAATACGATACCCTCAAAAAAATCCTCAAAGACCTCAGCTCTGTTGTCGTCGCATATTCAGGCGGCGTCGATAGCACACTTTTGCTCAAAGTTGCCGTCGATACTCTCGATGCCAAAAACGTTCTCGCCTGCATTAGCGCGGGCGTAGTCGAGCCGAAACACGTATTGAAAAGGGCTAAAAAAATCGCAAAGGATTTTGGCGTTAGATTGCAAACTATCGACGCTGACGAGCTTAAAGACCCCAATTTTGTCGCCAACAAAGCGGACAGGTGCTTTCACTGCAAGAGCCATTTGTGTCAGGAGCTTTTGGATGTCGCGGCCAAAAATGGCTTGAAGCAGGTCATTTTCGGCACAAATCTCGACGACCTCGACGATTTTCGCCCAGGCAACCGTGCGATGAAACTCTTCGGCATACACTCCCCGCTCGCAGAAGCAAAGCTCACCAAAAACGATATCCGTGCGCTCAGCAGAAAACTCCGCCTCGAAACCGCCGATGTCCCCTCATCGCCCTGCCTCGCATCCCGGCTTGTTTATGGTTTACAGATAAGCGCAAAACGCCTCAGCCAAATCGAAAAAGCGGAAGATTTTCTCAGAACGCTCGGCCTCGTCGAGTTCCGCGTCCGCCATCACGACACTATTGCCCGAATCGAGGTTCACCAGGAAGATTTCAAAAAGATTACCGCCGAGCCGAACCGCTCGCGAATAATCAAAAAGCTCAAATCCCTCGGCTTCAAATACATTACTATCGACCTCCAGGGCTACCGTTGCGGCTCATTAAATGAAACACTCTCCAAAAACGACAAACGCTGAACCAGTTTTTCATTCAACTAAACCCAAAACTCTCGCCGAAATAATATAGTAGGCGTTGTTAATACTGCCCATATTTATGAAAACCGTATCGTTTCTGACAAAACTGTTTTTTGTTTTCGCAATCGTGTTTTACGCCGGCTGCTCAACCCGGCCGCCAGGCGCCGATTCCTCACCCACACTGTTCCATGATTCCACCCTGTGCTCCCATTTCGGTCCAGCTCGAATCGACGTCCTCCCTATCACCTCCATCGCTCCCGCCTCTGCCGCCGACCGCGACGCCACTATTGACGCCTACGTCTGCCTTATCGACGCCTTCGATTCTCAAATCAAGGCCCCTGTTATCTTCCGCTTTGAACTCTTTCAGCGGTTCCAGCGTTCCGCCGACCCGAAAGGCAAACGCCTAATCGTCTGGCCTGATATTGACCTCACCGACCCGGCTATTAACAGCAATCTCTGGCAGGACTTCCTCCGGGCGTATCTCTTTTCCCTGCCCCTGCAAAAAACCTCCGCCGAAAACTGCGTTCTCCACGTTACCGTTATCTGCCCCTCGGGAAAACGCCTCACCGCCGATTTCATCGTCCGCACAAAATCATAACAAAAAAGATGCGGCAGGTTTTATCCTGCCACATCTTCATAAGTTCAAAACAAACTTAGTGTCTTTTTATTCGCTGAAAACGCCTGCCTTTTTTGTTATCAGTGTTTGCCGAACTTATCAATCAGCCGAATCATTTCTGCTGTCGCTTCTCGTATCCCGACAAACATACTTCTTGCGATGATGCTGTGCCCGATATTTAATTCACTCAGGTCTTCCATCGCGGCAATTGGGCCGATATTGCGATATGTTAATCCGTGCCCGGCGTGCACAATCATTCCCTTTTTTATGCCCAGGTCCCTGCCTGCTTCCAGCCATTTGAACTGCTGGTAAATATCTTTTTCCGTCCTGGCGTTGGCATATTGCCCGGTGTGAAGCTCGATGGCGTCGCAGCCGAATCTTGCAGCGGCGGCTATCTGCTCTTTTTCCGGCACGATAAACGCGCTGACGAGTATGCCCTTTGCGTGCATTCGCCTGACGACCTCTTTCAGGCGGGCACCGCAGGATACACAATCGAGTCCGCCCTCGGTGGTCAATTCCGCTCTTTTTTCCGGCACAAGCGTTACCTGCTGGGGCTCAATACCTTCGGCTATGCGGACAATCTCTTCTTCCATCGACATTTCGAGATTGAATTTGGAGGCCACCGTCTCTTTGAGTACCTGCACGTCGCGGTCGTTAATATGTCGCCTGTCCTGTCGAAGATGGGTAGTTATCCCATTAGCCCCGGCCAGTTCGCACTCCGCCGCCGCCCAAACAGGGTCCGGTTCATCGGCACGTCTGGCCTGTCTTACCGTCGCTATGTGGTCGATATTTACATTTAGAACTGCCATATTATTTACCTTAAAAGCAGGTCAATTATAACGCTTCCGCCGATATCAGCAAGATTATAAGTTGGCGGATTGTGTTTTGTCCCGGTATAATTCGGCACAGGCGAGGCAATAGAAAATACTACAATAAATCGTGAATAGAAAATGACATTAAGCTGGGCAAACAGAATAACCATTCTGAGGATACTGCTGATAGCGCCGTTTGTCATTTGTATGCTTCAGATAAACGACTCTGAGCTGAGCGAGCATATCCGGCACCTGATTCGTTATTCGGCTGTGGCGATATTTTTGCTGATGGCGATAAGCGACGGTATCGACGGGTATCTGGCGCGTAAAAACGGGCAGACGACCAGGTTAGGGACGTTTCTTGACCCGACGGCAGACAAGCTGCTCATTACTTCGGCTTCCCTGCTCCTTGCCTCGCACCACGCTGGCGTCGCCGGCTTCATCCTGCCGCCAACCGTGGTCGTGCTGATTATCGGCAAAGACGTCCTCATATTCCTCGGTTTTTTGATTGTCTATTTTCTTACGGATAAAGTCCTCGTTGTTCCGGTTTTTGCGGGCAAGGCATCCACGGCTCTTCAGTTGTCAATGGTGGCGGCAATACTAATCGCGCCGGAGGTCTCAACGGTTTTTCACTGGTGGGTTTATTTTGTGCGGGTCTTATGGTGGTCAGCGGCAGGGGCGGCAGTCCTGGCAACACTCGTCTATATCCGCGCCGGCTCCAAATTCATCGAACAGTACGAGCAGCACAATAATCACTAAATAAGATTTGTCCGCTTATTTTTCCCGCTTAATGACGGCTGCTGTGCCGTAACAAAGGACCTCAGCTGCCGAACTTTTGCCGATCAGGACTTTACAATGCCCGCAGCCAGCTTTACTGCCAAATCGGGCAGGTCCTATAAATGCGGCAAAAGCCGCGAACAAAGGCGGTCCGATAACAGCGGCGACAGACCTCAATAAATGCACATTTACGAGCAATCAAGGGGACGAATCTCGACGTTGCGTCGGAAAAAGCGGTATTCCGATTGGGTTTTTCCTGATTCGACGAGGATATTTCCCTGAGTGTAACATAGAAAAAATTTAGATTCAATTTCAGTTGGTAGGGACTCTTTGTCGATATTATACTTTGCTATGGAAGAAGACGTGCTTTAACAGATGACAGCCACCCCGATAAATATCGATAACGCCTTTGTAGTTTGTCTGCTGATAGTTATAGGGCGCACCCCAAAATGTGAAGTTGGCAGCGCTCTTTGAAACCGGAATCCAAAGAAGATTGGATTGAATTTTATTTATTAGGAGATTACGAAAATGTCATCAAACACAAGAAAAACAACTCTTACTGAAGACATCCGTGCCTGGTCAACTGCGATTGTTGTATGTCTTGCCCTGATGCTGGGTTTTGCTTCTACGGGTTACGGTGATATCATATTGGGCAATTTCGAGCGAGCCGACAGTAATGACGGCTGGGTCGGAGGGTCGAATGATGCAAACGCCATTCTTGTTCCCGATAGTAACATAGGCGTCACATTGGGCCATGGGAGCCTCAAAGTAACACCCGGCACTGCTGGCGCCTACTTCGGACTTGCCTGGGCGACGACTAAGCCAAGCGAAGTTTTGAATTTAGCCGACGCAAATCTTCAGTTTGACCTGTCAATGGTCGCTTCGGAATGGGGCGACAGCGGCATATGGACTCAGGTAGGTGATAAAATCGCGATAAACAGCGATGGTCCTTCCGGCTGGAAGGAGTATGGCCCCGCTTCCAGCAGTTTATTGGCATATTCGTTTATAGACAGGGACACCGGTTTGCCTACCGTTCGATGGTGGGGTTCGTGGCAACCTGATGCGAACAAGACGTACAGCTATGACATTTCGGACTACGATGCGACGGGCGCTACGTGGATGCAGATTCAAATTTCCATTCAGGATCCTTGCCTTCCCCACACCGGGCATTTCTACTTCGATAATATGCGGCTGGTAACCCCGAATATGATAATTTCCAAGTGCACGGTAACGGCCGGCAAAACCCAAGCATCGAATGATACCGATTACAGTAACATGGCAGATGCCTTTACGGCATCGGGAACCGTTGTCCTGCCAGACCTCAACGCAATTGACGATATCAACGCGGTGGTGGTTACAATTACCTCGACGAACGATGATTATCTCGTTTACACTAAAACTTTGAGCGATTTCGACCCGACGGTAGTGAAAAGCAAACACAAGTACACACACGCGGGCAAAATCATCAAAGGCCAGGCGGGGACAATTACTTCCCTTACGCTGGATTTCCGTAAAGGAACCTTTGCAATGGCAGCAAAGAATATCGACCTGACAGGTCTTGCCAGTCCTATTGAGCTTAAATTCACTCTGGGCAGCAATGAACTGAATGGGCATGCCAATGAATTGGTTATCAACGGCCCCAAGACGATACCTACTCGTCTTATGCGGATGTATAAAGACACGCTCATAGTTACGCCCGGCAAGACAAAGGTCAAGAGCATCGCCAAGACATCGTCTGATTCGCTGTCTGTAACGGGCGAAATTGCTGACAGCAATACGACCCAGCCGAACCTGAACAATATGCCAGTCGTCATCACCTGGGGCGACAAGAATGACCCCAATGACGTTCAGACCTTTACGATTCCGATAAACAGCTTCAAGATTCCCACGACGGGGCATTTATTCAAGCTCAACAAAAATATTACGCCGACCGTAACTCCTGATGCGGAACCTAACGCCAAAGTGAGCGGCACAATCGACCTTGATAAATGCACCTTTGCGTTGTCGATAACGAAAGCGGACATTAATAATGTGTCCGGCGAGGCGAAGTTCGGCATTGCATTCGGCGATTTCAACGAGGTAGCCGACGTTAATCTTGGGGATTAGCGGGATATCGGGTGTAGATAAGACAGTTGATGAAACCACACAGGAACCGATTACGGTGGAATAACCAACACCGTAATCGGTTTTCCTGCTGGATTTACGGGTCAAGCAAAAGACGCATCTGCCAGGGAGGGCGTTTTTTCGATAGTTTTGGGAAAACCGGGAAGGCGGCTTATTTAATAAAGGCAATAGCGATGAAGAAGACAGAGGGAGTATTCGGCACCGGATTTACTGCTGAAGGTGCTAATTTGGCATTTTGTAAAGTTATCATTGTGTGCGCACTTCTTTGTGCGGTCTCTTTGCTTTATGCCGCACCATTACCATTGCACGTAGAAGACAATAAAATCAAAGATACCGTGGGGCATGTTGTTGTTCTTCGAGGCGTTTGCTCGCCTGATATAGGTATGTTAAAAAAGGAGTATGGCATACACGATTATATTGACCGCATTACAAACCCTGACGACCCCAACGGCAATTCGCCGGGATGGTACACAAGAGTTATAAGATACCCGGTTTGCCCCAGCGATTCAGATGTAAACGGCAGTCCTCTCGTATTCAACCCCCACGACCTCAGTGACCCCAATAACGAAGCTGTATATGGGGCGCTCAGGGATGCTGTTGATTACGGGGCTGAGAAGGGCGTCTATTCGATTATCAGCTGGTTTTATTCCAAACCGATTAGCGATAAAGTCGCCGAAACAAATGCGTTCTGGAATTATATGGCGCCGAGATTTGCAAACGACGGCAACGTGCTTTTTGAACTTTACAATGAACCGACTGATGCCGCCGGTAACTGGGCCATTGTCCAATATAAAATGCAGGGGTGGGTTAATACTGTGCGTGCTTCAGCGACGGATAATCTTGTCATTGTAACCGGCGGATGCTGGGGTCAGCAGATTCAGTCGGCAGTTACTAATCCCATTATAGGTGACAATATCGTTTATGCTGTGCACTGCTATGGTTGTACATGGAGAAACGGTGCTGATACTTGGATTAAGCCGCAAATAGACACCGTGTCTCCTGTCTATCCGGTTTTGATGTCCGCATGGGGTTACGAGCCGAACGATGATCCTAACGTATGGTCCGCCGGTTCCGCAGCTGATTTTGGCCAGCCGCTCCATGATTATCTCGAAAGCCTTGGGGTCGGCAATATTGCCGCGACCGCGGCGTACAACTGGAGCTGTGTTATGTTTGACTCGAACTGGCAACTCCTTTGCGGGGATTATATGGGTTGTTTTGTAAAGGACTGGCTTTATGAAAAAAGAAACGCCGAGCGGTTTTCAACTATGACGGTCACCAGTTGTAAGATTACGGCCGGCAAAACCCAGAGACAGGATTCCAATGACATCGGTAATATCAAGGATTCATTTGCCTTGTCCGGAACATTCAGCAACATTCCGATAGATTTCAGCCAGGCAGCCAGCATAGATGTCAACATCACTTCATCGACCAATGGAAATCAAGTTTACTACGAGAGCATGAATTGCGACTCTTCGCGTGTAAAGAAAGGCAAGTTTGGATACACATATAAAATCCCCAAAGACCAACGGGGCGCAATCACTTCATTGACGATAGACCCTGCCAAAAGGACATTTGCCGTGACGGCGACAAATGTTGACCTGACGGGCCTTTCCTGCCCGGTTCATTTGGAGATGGCGATGGGCTACTATACTCTGACTGGCGATGCCAACGAAGAGATAGTCAACGGCAAAAGCGCCACGATTCCTACCCGCCTTATGAGAATGTATGACGACACGCTTGTTGTAAGCAATGCAATCGCCAAGCATGGCGCCAAGCCGTCTTCTGATTCGCTATCAGTCAAAGGAGGCCTTGCGGTAAAAAGTATTGGCGTCAACCTGTGCAATGAAGACGTTAACTTTATATGGGGCAACAAAGTATTCAGGGTTCCACAGGGCGGATTTACTCCATCCAAGACCGGGCATTTATATCAATGCAGTAAAGTTGTCGCTGATGCCAGCAACGGCAACGCGGGCCTTGTAACGGCGAGCATAGATATCGACAACGCCACATTTGCCGTGTCGGTAAGCGCAGCCGATTCGCTTGATGTTACATCGGATTATATAGATTTCGGCGTAAACTTCGCCGATTTCAACGAAGTAGTTAATGTTAATCGTGTTACGAAGCGTTCGTACTAAAGGCATCCGTCCGGGGGATAACCCTTGACGGTTTTTGAAGAGATGGCAGCTTGATTTTTAGGGGTTATAGAATGCTGTTGAATATGGCGAGGAAGGCCTTTGCCGGATTTTTTGCCAAACATAACCACGCTGTGTTTTGTAAATTTATAGTAGTATGTATCGTTCTTTGTGTGGTCACGCCCCTATATGCCATTCCTCCGCGGTTACACGTGGACGGCAATAAAGTCAAAGACCCCAATGGAAACATTGTTATTCTCAGAGGCGTTGCCCTGATTGACCTCGGCTCTCTCGAAGACTGGAAATGCGGCGCACTTAATGCGGTTGACCGTATTACGAATCCTAATGATACCCAGGGCAATTCTCCCGGCTGGTACACAAAGATAATCAGAATTGTGATTATCCCGCCTGATTCGACAAATCCGCCGGGCAGTTGGCCGCACCCCTTCAACGCGGATAATAATGATTTATATAACCTTCTCAGAACGGTTGTTAATTACTGCGCCGAGAAGGAAGTTTATGTGGCCATCGACTGGCACTATGTCGCGCATACATACGACCACGTTGCGTCAACGAGCGAATTCTGGCGGTATATGGCGCCGAGATTTAAGGATGATACCCACGTCATTTTCGAGCTTTTCAATGAACCGAATAATCCCGGAGTTTCGGATGCAGCGATGTGGACCAGCGTTAAAAATGATATGCAGACGTGGATTGATATTGTTCGCGGTTACGCACCTGACAATCTTATCTTTGTCGGCACGCCGAGTTATTGTCAGATTATTGGGCCTACGGCCACCGACCCGGTTAGTGATGTCAACGTGGTTTACATATCTCACATATATCCCCTTCATTGGCTTTCCAGCAGCCATTCGTACTACGTAAGTACTATTACTGCCGCCGCCGCAGCTCATCCGGTTATTATGGGTGAATGGGGATTCACGTCAGACATGAACTATGATGACCCGTATCATATAGTTATTGGCACGAGAACCAACTATGGCGAGCCGCTAAAAGAATTTGTTGAAGGAATAGGCATCGGCAGTATCGCATGGTGTGCCGGCGGTCCGGACTGGGGTTCGCCGATGTTTTATTCGAATGGAGCAAATTGTGATGGAGCACTTCGTGTCGGCGAAGGCGAAATGGGCGGTTTTGCGAAGGACTGGCTTTTTGAAGCGAGCGGCGTTGAACAAACCATAGATTTGACAATTAGCAAGTGCACGGTTAGCGCCGGCAAAACTCAGGGACGGGATTCCAACGACATCGGCAATGTGAAGGACGGCTTCGAGGCGTCCGGTACAATGGCGTCATCGCCGATGGAACTGTCGATGGTAACCCAGATAGACGTCAACATTGTTTCGTTGGCGGATGGCAATATTATTTACCGCGAAACTATCAGTTTCGACTACAGCAAGGTAGTTAAAAACAACTATAAATATACTCCCCCCAAAGGCACCAACAGAGGTATTACTTCATTAACAATGAATTTCAGCAAAAATACCTTTACAATAAAAACGAAGAATATAGACCTGACCGGCCTGGGCTGTCCCCTGCGGCTGGATATTAAGATAGGCAATTACACACTTTCCGGCGATGCCGACGAAACGGTAGTCAACGGCAATAAGACGCTTATACCGACCCGTCTTATGAGGTTGTATGATGACACGCTTGTCGTAAACAAAGCCAAAGCCAAACACAATAGCAAAGCGTCATCCGACACGCTGTCCGTTACGGGAGATATTGCGGTGATAGACACAGATGTCAACCTGTGCAATGAAGACGTCAATTTTGTCTGGGGCGACCAGGTATTCAGAGTTCCACAGGGCAGATTTACTGCCTCCAAGACCGGGCATTTATATAAATGCAGCAAAGTTGTTGCTGACGCCAACGGCGAGCCGGGCATTGTTACGGCACAGGTGGATACGGATAAGGCGACATTTACGGTATCGGTAAATGGCGCTAATGCGATTGACGCTACGTTGGGTTCCATACCGTTCGGCATCAGCTTTGCCGATTTCAATGAGACAGTACCTGTTAATAGCGTTACCGGTCGCTCCTGGTAATATTAAGCGAGTCGGAATACCGGTAAGAAAAAACGACCTGCGTTTTTAAATTAAAAGTTTAATGCTGCCGGTCTTTTACGAGTGCAGGCGTTACGCCCGGCCCCCAAAAAGAGTTTATTGTCGAGCATTCTCGCCGTTAGCATTATTCTGTCTTCCTTTGAACCACGCGCTGGTCTTTTTCTGCAGCGATTCCATATAAAGATAAAATACCGGCGTGACATAAAGCGTAATACTTTGCGAGAACAATAGCCCGCCGACTACGGCCAGACCAAGCGGCCTTCGCGATTCGGCGCCTGCGCCGAACCCGATAGCGATGGGAAGGCCCGCCATAAGCGCCGCCATCGTCGTCATCATTATAGGCCTAAAACGTATTATGCTTGCCTCAACTATCGCGTCATAGGGGCTTTTGCCGTGATGTTGCGCATCGATGGCGAAATCTATCATCATTATACCGTTCTTTTTCACCAGACCCACGAGCATAATTATGCCCACGAACGCGTATATCGAAAGGTCTTCGCCGAAAATTATCAGCGTAAGCAGCGCCCCGAAACCAGCGAACGGAAGGGCTGACAATATCGTCAGCGGGTGAATGAAGCTCTCATACAAAATCCCCAGGACAAGGTAAATCACTAATATCGCAAGCGCCAGCAGAAGCCCCAAGCCGCGCATCGACGCCGCGAACGCCTGTGCCGTTCCCTGGAAGCTTGCCGTTACCATATCAGGCAGGGTATCTTTTGCCAGGCGGTTTATTGCATCGACCGCGTTTCCAAGAGGGAAGTTCGGCGGGAGATTGAATGAAATCGTTACGGCAGGCAATTGTCCCTGGTGATTTACGCTCATTGGCCCGACGCTGTTGGTCAGGTTGGCCACGGATTTCAACGGGACAAGCTGTCCGCTGTTCGACTTTACATAAAGCATACCCAGCGAGGCGGGGTCAAGCTGGTATTTTGGTTCAAGCTCCAATATGACCTGGTATTCGTTGTTCGGTGCCAGTATTGTTGATATCTGGCGTGTGCCGTATGCGTAATACAAAGCATCTTCGATTTGCTGGGCCGTTACACCCAAACTCGATGCCTTGTCCCTGTCTATATCAACATTAACCTGCGGATTTTTTATCTGCAAATCGCTGGTTACGTCAAGTAAGCCGGGCATTTGTCTTATCTTCTGCTCCATTATCCCGGCGTATTTGTATAGCTCATCGAGGTTATAGCTTTGCAGCGTGTATTGATACTGGCTCTTCGACAATCTTCCGCCAAGCTGGATAGAAGGCGGGTTCTGCAGGTAAACCCTCATTCCAGGTATATTGTTCAGCATGCCACGCCATTTCTGGATAAGCTGGTCGGCTGAAAGTTTACGTTGGGACTTCGGTTTCAGCCGGATAAGCACTACCCCAAGATTACCCCCGGATCTGCCGGCGCTTGACATAAACGAATCTATCTCCGGCTCTTTCTGCAAAATGGCGCTCACTGCTTTTTGATGAGCCACCATTGAGTCGAACGATATTCCCTCTATTCCTTCCGTAAACCCGAATATCTGTGAACGGTCTTCGCTCGGCAAAAATCCTTTGGGGATGGCCACAAACAGATAAAACGTCCCTGCCAGAATAATCGCCGAGAAAACCATTGCGCCGCGTCTGTGCAGAAGGACCCATTTCAGGGTTCGCTCATAAAACGCGGTCATTTTGTTATGCATCAATTCTGTAAACGCATAAGCACGGCCGTGCTTGACGGTTTCGGGTTTTCTCAAAAATCGGCTCGATAACATCGGCGTCAAACTAAGTGCGATAAACCCGGACGCCAGCACGGCCACTCCGATTGTTATGGAAAATTCCCTGAACAACCGTCCTATCAGGCCGCCCATAAAAACAATCGGGATGAAAACAGCACTTAGCGACAGCGTCATGCTTACAATCGTAAACGCAATTTCCTTCGCCCCGTCCACGGCCGCCTTAATAGCGCTTTTGCCCATTTCCATGTGCCGGAATATGTTTTCCAGCATAACAATCGCGTCATCGACCACGAATCCCACCGACAGCGTAAGCGCCATCAGCGACAGGTTGTTTAAGCTGAATCCTCCAATATACATTATGGCAAAGGTCGCGACTATCGACATCGGCAGCGTTAAGCTCGGTATTACCGTCGCCGACATATTCCGCAGGAAAAGGAATATTACCAGAACTACCAGTATCAGCGTCAAAATAAGCGTAAATTCGACGTCTTTGACCGATTCTCTGATGAACATCGACCTGTCAAAAAGAATGTCCAGCGAAACCGACGCAGGCATCTGCTGTCGGAAGCTCGGCAAAAGGTTCTTCACCGCGTCTGTTACCGCCACCGTATTTGTTCCGGGCTGTCTCAGTATTGCCAGAATAATCCCTCGCCGCGCTTCGTTCGAACTAATATACCATGCGGCGGTCTTGTTGTTTTCAACGCTGTCCACAACTTTACCCAGGTCTCCAAGCCGGACCGGCGAGCCATTGCGGTATGCTACAATCAGCGGCTTGTATGCAGCAGCGTCGTTTAGTTGTCCGCTTGCCTCCACCGTTACGGCTTTATCCGGTCCGTAAAGTATCCCTGTGGGCAGATTCACGTTGCCGTTTGCGACAGCGTTCGCGACTTCGTCAATTCCGAGGCCTTTGCTGGCCAGCGCCGTCGGATTAGGCCATATACGGACAGCGTATTTTTGCGCGCCATATACCAGCACCTGCGCCACGCCGCTGACCATCGAAATTCGCTGTGCCATAAGGGTCTCGCCGTACTCATCCAGCGAATACATAGGTATCGTAGGCCCGGTCAAAGCAATATATAGAATCGGCTGGTCCGCCGGGTTGACCTTCTGGTAAGTGGGTGGGCTCGGCAGATTCTGGGGTAATTGTCTTTGTGCCTGTGTGATTGCCGCCTGGACGTCCTGTGCCGCTCCGTCAATATTGCGGCTTAGGCTGAACTGAATGATTATTTGTGTGTTTCCAAGCACGCTTGTTGATGTCATTGAGTCGATGCCGGCAATCGTGGAGAATTGCTTTTCGAGAGGCGTCGCCACCGCCGAGGCCATTGTCTCCGGGCTTGCCCCGGGAAGTGAGACGGAAACCTGTATCGTCGGGAAATCCACGTTTGGCAAATCACTTACGGGAAGGTGCAAAAAAGCCGTGATGCCGAAGATTAATATCCCCAGCATCACAAGGGTTGTCATTACGGGGCGACTTATAAACAGAGCTGTAAAGTTCATTTTTTATCCGCTTGGTTTTTGTTACCTGTTGTTTCCTTTATTTGAACCTTTGTGCCGGCCGCCAGCCGGAGCTGTCCGTCCGTTACTACTGTTTCGCCCGGCTCGACTCCTTCGACAACGGAACTGTTATTTGCTGTGCGCTGCACAGTAACGGGCCGGACTTCAGCAGTGTTGTCTGCTTTCACCACGTAAACAAACTGACCCTGCTGGCCGTTTTGGATCGCCTGCGAAGGCACAACTATGACGTTAGGTTCCTGCGTAAGCTTAAGAACAACGTTTACAAACAGCCCAGGCCATAGTACGCGTTTTTCGTTCTGCGATATGCCCCACAGCCGAATCGTTCCCGTGCCGGTATCTACCGAGTTATCGATGAAAAGCAAAGTTCCCCGCACCGGCTCCTGTCCCTCTGCGCCGGGAATTTTCGCGATTATCTCGAGTGTGTTGCCGGCCATATATTTGCGTATCAAAGGCAGATACTGCTGCGGCAGTGTGAAACTTATTTTGATGGGGCTTATCTGGTTTATGGTCGCGATGGGGACGTCTTTTTCCTTAATCAAATTGCCTTGGTCAATGGAAATCGCCCCGATGACGCCGTTGATGGGCGAGCGGATTAAACAATAATCAAGCTGTACCGCCGCGTTCTCCACCGCCGCTTTATCGGAATCCACGGTGGCCTTGAGCACACCCACCGCTGTTACGCTGTTGTCGTAATCGTTCTGTGATGCATAGCCCTTCTTCAGCAATTCCGTCTGCCTGGACGCCTCTTTTTCGGCGTTCTTCAATTGCGCCTCGTCTTTTTCAAGAGTTCCCTGCGCCGCTCTAAGCTCCGCCTCGAAAGACCGCGAATCGATTGAAACCAGCAAATCGCCCTTATTAACCTCTTGGCCTTCTTTGAAATGGACTTCTGTAAGAATACCGGCTACCTGCGATTTTATCGTGGCGCTCATATTCGCCTCGACTATCCCGAAGCTGCTCAATTCGAGAGGCAGGGTTTGTTGTGTTACCTGCGCCACCGATACCGGCACAACCGGCGAGGTCGGGGGCGTTTTCCGCGAACAGCCGGTAAGCAGGGTTGCAACCGCCAGCGCTGCTGCTGACCAGATTTTTATTCTACAGTTGTTCTTATTCATAAAAATTTACCAACCCAAATTAGCTCGACGTGATTTTCGATTGTTTTACCGGTTCGCTGCCCGGACTGGCAATCCCGCTTCGCATCAGGAGCGTTCCCTCAAGCCGATGAAGCTCCACTATCGCTATCTGATAATTTATTGCGGCTGTAAGCTCGGTTATCTGGCTTTGCAGAAAATCTCTTTGTGCCTGCGCGACGAGAATCGACGTTGATTTGCCGACTTCGAATTTGCCCGTTTCGACCTTGAGTTTTTCCTCGAGCAGCTCTCTGCTCGCTTTTGCCGCGACAACCTGTTGCTGAACGCTTGTAATCTGCAAATAAGCGCCTCTTATATCAACCTCGACTAATTGTTCGAGATTGCCGAGCGCCTCCTGTGCCTGTTGGCGCAACAGTGTGGCCTGCTGGTTTTTCGCCTGTGCCAGGCGGTTCATCAGCGGGTACTCGAAAGTTATACCGGCCGCGACGTCATAATCATTTTTCTTAAAAATGTTCCGGGCTGAATCGTCAAATGAGTCGGAGTATCCCGTCTTGCCGAGAGTAATGAAAAAATCGAGCTGCGGCAGAAGGCCATTGCGAGTCCTTACAATTTCAAGCTCATCGCGGTCGAGCTGGAGTCGCGCCTGGTTCAGCTCCGGCCTCATCTGCCAGCCGCGCAGGACGTATGTCTCCACGGGGCTAAGCTCGATTTCCGGCGTCGTCGGCTCGCTTTTGAGAATGATTTTTCTGTCCCACATTTCGTTGCCGCTGGGGTTCAGCAGCCGCAAAAGATTGAGCCTGCTCTGGGCAAGCGTGTTTTCCGCGACGATGAGGTCCTGTTGCCTAAGCGCTGTTTCCGCCTTGGCAGCGGCAAGCTCGCTCCGTGCCAGCGAACCTATGTTAATCCGCTCCTCGGTTTCCTGTTGCTGCTTTTCCGCCACTTGCATCGATTGTTCGTATATTTCTATGCTTTTTTCCGCCAGCGAACAATTCCAGTATGCTTCCTCAATCTGCGCCACCAGCGACTCAACAAATCCGCGAAGTTCATATTGCGATATCTTCGTATCTATCCTGGCCTGGTTGACCGAGACAAGATTTACCGCGGTGCCAAAACCTCTCAAAAGTGATTGCGTTACGCTCCCACCCAGCCGCGTTGATACGAACGGGTCGGCGGCAAACGACTCATCGAGCCAGCTTGTGCTGCCGTCAAGCGACAAGGTTGTGCCCGTAGGCAAAAACTCGCTTAGTGAAGCGTCTGCGCCGAATGTCTTTTCGGTTTCCTTAACAGGTCCCGAGCCGGGCGCCGGAGGCGACTCTAACCGCGTTTTGCCTCCCGAAACTGTTCCTTTTAAATCCGGGTCGAATACGGCTAACGCCTGCTGCTCGAAGGTTCTTTTTATCTGCGGGCTTAGCTTTTCAACTGCCAGCGATTTATTTTTCTGCAGAGATATAAGGACCGCCTCATTTATCGTTATATCGATAGGCCCATTCGGCTCGATTTTCACTATCGGCGAAGAATTGGGTTCCTGCATTTTTCCGGTTTCAAGCGACGGCTGAATAGCTGGTTGTGAATCGGATGGTCCTATATAATCCTGTTTATCAGTCGCCTCCGGCTCGGCGCACGAACTTAGCAGGCACATCGCCACCAGCAAGCCGAGTGTTATCGCGGTTTTATATAATATTGAAAATTTTTTCGCTAACATCTTCAATAATACGATAATCGTCCAATATTAGGGGTGAATTTCTAATAATCTTTCCCATTTTAACATTTTCTGCGGCATTTTCCACAGGTTTAGTCGGTTGATATGAGAAAGCTCTCGAAATCGAACCCTCTACAATACGTAACTCTATATTGGAGCGTGTGTTACGACTGTGGCTGGTCTTTAATGAGGGATGGCGGTATATCGAGCCAAAAGGTCGAACCCTTGTCGAGTTGACTTTCGAAACCGACCTGTCCGGCGAGCATATCGGCAAGCTCTTTGCTGATTGCAAGTCCCAATCCTGTGCCGCCCGATTCCCGCGTAAGGGGATTGCCAAGCTGGCCGAATTTCTGGAACAGTTTTTCCTTGTCGGCCTCGGCTATTCCGCAGCCGGTATCGGTTACGGAAAACCTGATTGTTTTGTCGTCGAGTATTACGACGCTTAACGTTATTTTGCCCTGCGGGGGCGTGAACTTTACCGCATTGCTCATATAGTTTTCGAGAATCTGCTGAATTTTCCCCGCGTCGGTTACAAGGGTTGGTATGTCCCGCTGCACTTCAAGCTCGACCTTGATGTTCTTTTCCCGTGTCATTTCCGAAAACGAAGACGTAACGGCATCGCAGATTTCATCGACTTTTATCTGCTCGATATGCAATTGAATCTTGTTGGCCTCTGCTTTGGCCAGGTACAACAGGTCGTTAATCATATTGAGCAGCCGCTGACCTCCGACGATGATGTTTTCGGCGTAGCGTTTTCCCTTGTCTTCCTTGAGCAGCTCCGGCTTGTCGCGCAGCACCTGGGCAAAGCCCATAATGGAATTGAGCGGGGTCCTGAACTCGTGTGAGATATTCGCAAGGAATTCGCCCTTGATTTTGTTTGCCTTGAAAAGCTCGATATTGCGTTCCGAAAGCTCGATGATTTTGTCGTCGAGCTGCCTGTTGGCCTGACGGAGCTTTTCCTGGGCGGCCTGCAGACCGTCTAACATATGATTGAAGGCATCGGAAAGCTTCTCGTATTCGTCGCGGGTATTTATCGAGCTTCTAATGTCGAGGTTGCCTTCTGCGACATTGTTGGCAAGCGCACGCAGTTGGCGAATTGGACTCAGAATGACGCGTTGCGTTATGATGTAAAATGCCACGATTGCGCCTGTGCCGCTGATTAAGCCGGCGACGATAATCCAGACGCGGTTGAGGAGAACTGCCCTGCGTATTTCGGCGGCGGGCCTTTCGACTACTACTGCGCCTATTGCTTCGTTGCGATTAAATGCGCCCGCGGAGCCCTGTGGGTTGTGGCAGGTTATGCAGCCCTCGGTCGCCCGGAAAACGCGCACATAGCTGGAATAAAGCGTGTTTTTTCTGGTCTCAAAGCGTATCTGGTCGGAGGAATCCTCGTCATTGCGCATGTCCTCAACCATAAGCCGCTGCTGGACAGTCAATCCTTCTATTTTTTTGTCGTCTTTTTTGAAGCGGACCCAGCGAATGTCGGTTTTGTTCGGGTCCATCACGTTGCCCCGGTCATCGAGCATCGCCAGTTTGGTGTCAGCCGGGGGACGCGTCTGAAAATGATTCCTAACCAGCGTTTCCGCCCAGGCCCTGCTGGCGTCAAGGCGGTTCTGTCTGGTGAGCTGGCGCATCCAGCCGTATGGAATGAGCAGCGCCAAAGCCAGTATCAGCACCACCGCCGTGCCGAAGGCAATCCTGCACTTCTCCGCCAGCGACAAAGGCGACAGGTGCAAAAACACCAGAATCCTGTGATATATTTTGCCTATTCTTTTCAGCATAAAGTTGTGGCTGTTATGGCTTACTCATTTTGATAAGTCAGCGACCTGCCCGCAACACATAATAATAATATAAATCCAGAATTAAGTAGTAAAAAACCGGAGGCACAAGGCAGAGTAGCCACAGCATCGCCTTTCGTTTGACATTTGTGAGAAACAGCCAGACAAATAAAATAATCCACACAGCCGGCAAAGTGCTGTTTAATCCGATTGCGGTTGGCTTGGTATCACCGCCGATGAACCTCAGCAGTTGTAACCAGTGTGATGGGATGGGAATAATCATCATTGTTGCGGCAGCCCAGGCCCCTGTCGTTGTGGCCGTGATTTTTTTAGAGACCTTGTGAACGAGAATGGGCAGGGCAAAATACCACGCCGAACCGACAAGTGTATGGAAAAGCGAAAAGATTAAAAAAATATGAAAGCTGTGGGCGGAGGCAAGATACGGGTCGCCGCGTGTAAAAAAATGCGACAAAGCAGGCAGTATGACCTTTGGCAGCAACAGCGACACAGGGTAATCGATGTAGCCGCATACAATCCAGAACAAATGCCATTGTCCCTCATGATGGTTAATTATATAGATGATGTTCATGAGCATAAAAAGCATATGTGCGGCGCCGATAAGCAGACCGGCCTGGAACGCCCATGACTGTCTTTCCAGCCAGCCGCGGGGCACAACGGCAAGCATATCTTTGCATTCACTGTGCCGATTAAACACTACCGCCTCGTTATTATGAATGCTTTGGTTTCTGCTCTTCTGCCTTGTCTGCAAGCTCGTGCGAATGTTTCTGTGTTCGCAGGTTCAGCTCATCAAGCTGTTTTTGCTCGACCTCGCTCGGCGCGTCGGTGAGCAGGCACTGGCCCCGCTGCGTCTTCGGAAAGGCGATGACGTCGCGGATATTGTCGGTGCCCGTCAGCAGCATAATCATCCGGTCTAATCCCAGCGCAATTCCGCCGTGGGGCGGGGCCCCGTGCTCCAGCGCACGCAGGAAGAAGCCGAATCGTAACTGTGCCTGTTCTCTTGTAATGTTCAGCAGGTCGAATACCTTCGCCTGCATTTCAGGCCTGTGGATACGGACGCTGCCCCCGCCTATTTCCGAGCCGTTGACGACTATATCGTATGCCTGGGCGATAATGTGCCCCGGGTCGGTTTCCAGTTTCGGCATGTCCGCCGGAATCGGCGCGGTAAACGGGTGATGCATTGAATCATAGCGTTTCTCGTCGGCGTTCCATTCGAACAGCGGAAAATCCACAATCCACACGAATTCAAATTTGCCTTCGTCGTAGAGTTTGAGTTCCTTCGCGATTTTACATCTAAGCGGCGCAAGGGCTTTATTTACCCCTTTTTCGTCGGCTGCCACCAGCAGGACCAGGTCGCCGTCCTTTGCTCCGAAGCGGTTTGCCATCTCTTCGAGCTGCTCGGGGCTGAAGAATTTTGACAGGTTGCTGACAAGGGTCATTTTGCCGTTTTCATTCTTGGCCTTGAACCATGCAAGCCCTTTCGCGCCGTAGTCGGCGGCGAAACTCGTCAGCGTCTTTTCAATATCATTGCGGGAGTATTTGTTGCCGCCGTCGGGAGCACAAAGCCCCTTGACGATACCGCCTGATTGTATGACCGAAGTAAAGACCTTGAACGTGCTTTTGCCTGCGATATCGGACACGTCTTTCAATTTCATATCGAAGCGAAGGTCGGGTCTGTCGATGCCGTAATCATCCTGCGCTTCTTTATAAGTCATTCGCCTGATTGGCGTCTTGATATTGAGGCCGAGCACCTCGTTGAAGATTTTGGCGACCAGCACTTCGTGAACCTTGATAACGTCATCCGCTTCGACGAAACTCATCTCCACATCGATTTGTGTGAATTCCGCCTGCCTGTCAGCTCGCGGGTCCTCGTCGCGGAAGCAGCGAACAATCTGGAAATACTTGTCTGTGCCGCTGACCATAAGTATCTGTTTGAATAACTGAGGCGACTGGGGCAGCGCGTAAAACGTTCCGGGCACCAATCGGCTGGGGACAAGGAAGTCGCGTGCGCCTTCGGGCGTGCTTTTGCCCAGCATAGGCGTCTCGATTTCCCAGAAGCCCAGCGAATCGAGATAATCGCGTGCGATTTTTGTAACGCGATGACGAACCTTGAGCTTTTCCTGCATCGCGGGCCTGCGCAGGTCGATATATCGATATTGAAGCCGGACCTCTTCGCCTGTCTTTTCGGCTGTGTCAATCTCAAAGGGCGGCGTCTTTGCGGTATTGAGGATTTCAAGTTTCTCGACAGCCACTTCAATTTGTCCGGTGGCGAGTTTGGGGTTTTCCAGTCCTTCGCCCCTCGGCTCTACGACGCCTTCTACTGCCACAACCCATTCGCTGCGGACCGTCTGTGCGAGTTTGTGGGCATCGGGGAATTTTTCAGGATTGAAGACCAGTTGTGTGATGCCTTCCCTGTCGCGCAGGTCAAAGAATATAAGTCCGCCGTGGTCGCGGGATGACCTTACCCAGCCGGCCAGAATGACCCTTTTATCCTTATCCGCCAGACGAAGCTGGCCGCAATTGACTGTCCTTTTGAGCATTGAAAATCCGCCTAAAAGCTGTTGAATATTGCAAAACCTGTATTTACAGGTGGTTGAGGATACCCTGTTGCCGTTAAATAGTCAATAACCGGCTTTGCACGCGACTTGCCTGTTTCAGAAGATTTTGGCCTATGAGCCGGGCGTAGGCGTAGCGGCTGTCCAGTTGTTCGGGTCGTTGCCGTATTGTGTTGTGCTTGTTCGTATCAACGATTTGCCCAAACCATCAGCGCTTGTCGGCCAAAGGTCAACATCGCACGGCTCACCGCTTGGATGCGAGCCGTCGCTGTAATCGACCCGCTCAACACGAATATATTGTCTTATGCCCAGGTCGTTGACGTCGCCCGGCTTCGACAGTTCGAGCTGTTCGCCTTCGTTGGCGAGCTTTCCGCTGTAAGGCCCGTAAATAATGCCTGCAGATACGGATGGATACCTTGTCTTGAAAGCCGTGACATTCTTGACGACCAGGATTTTGGAGCCGGCAGCGATGGTGACGGCGTTTGGCGAGGCCGGGAACGTGTAATCGATGCCATTAGTGAATTTCCATGGGGTGCTAACAGTGGAATCATAGAGCGTTACAGCCGATGATGATGCGTTTAGAAGCTCGATGTATTCGTATTCGCTGTTGGAATATGAGCCGCTCGCCGGCCAGTCGGGGTGATACATAATCTCGGAGATGACAATCGGGCCGACTTTTGGATAAGAATTTACTGCGCCGGGGGTGTTTGTGCTCATCGGGACAAAGTTGTAAGTTTTCGTGCTGGCCTTGTAGTACCTGCCGAAAGAAACATCTGTCTCGGATGCGCCGAAATCCTCTTTTTCACGATAGCCGGTGAAACTGCCGTTGGCGTCGAGCGCCGAGGTCAGGCATACGGATTCGCCGTTTTCGCTCAGGGCAAAGGGTATAAGCCGCCCGGGGTCGCTGCTGGCTGAGCCGAAGTTGCTGCTTTCATAAACGACCAGATAGCCGTTTGCCGGTATGCTTGTGCCTGTGGCGAAGCGATACTTCATCAGGTTGCTGTCGTTATCGCTGAGATACCAGCCGCCGATGTTAATCGCGCTTGCGGTGGTGTTTTTCAGCTCAATCCAGTCAGAGGCGGCATCGTGGGAATGCGCCAGTACCTCATTGATGACGATTGCGCCGGGGTTTGGGATGATATTTGAGTCGTCCCAGCCGGGTGAGCCGTTGATATATGCGCTTGCCCGCCAACTATCTTTTTTGCCCCAGTCGTTTATATCGGAATCAGATGGGTTGACAATGGTAAGCGAGTAGCCGTCGCCGTCGGTAATATCTTTCCAGCCGTCGTTATAGTTGAAGTCGAGAATAGTTCCGCCGACGGCGTCGAGCAGACGGATTCTCTCGCCGCCATTGTCTAATGAGCCGGCATACTGACCTGCGATATAGCGTCCCGTTCCATATTTAGCCGCGAAGGCGTTCTGGTCTTTGACGACGAGGATATACTGGCCTGCCGCGAGCGTGTTAGGTCCAAATGTGAAATCGACGCCCTTGTCGAATCTGACTAAGTTGAGATTGATTGTGCCTGAGCCGACATTCTTCAATTCGATGTATTCCTTATTCGGGTCATTGGGGTCGTTGGTATCCTGCGGATGATACATAATCTCGGTAATCCGCAGATAATTTTGAAGATTTCCCACTTCATAGGGGGCTTCATTCAGCGGACTCCATTGTTTTGTGCCGCTCTTATATATTCTTGATTTGAGGTCGGTGCTTTTGCTAAGAGTAAAAGCTCCGGCATATTGAATTGCAGTGGGCGAGACATTGGCATCAGTCAAAACAACGATACCCGGAGCAATTAATTCCGCCTCTATCAGGAAATCCGAGCTTGTTGTCGATGTGTTGAGGCCATGTATAGCCAGGATATTTGTGCCGGATTTTAAGCTGCTCTTGTACGCGGTTATGTCGATATTTTCGAAACCGGTCGTATCGGCTGGGTTCGACGTAGCAGTTGAATTCCATGTTGGCGAGGCAGGAGCATTTCTGCTGGCGACTTGTGTGCCATTTATATAGGCCACAAATCCGTCATCATACATCATAGGCAGAGTAAGCGAAGTTATATTGTTGATGTCGCCGGCATTGACGGTGAAGGGGATGCGTATATAGCAGGTGCAGTTTTTGTTATACATAGCGGAGCCGACGTTTATGTCAATGTATTGCTCATAACCTGTGTTGTATTCGTACCCGACGCCTCCGTGACCGGCTGTCCAGGCAGAATCGTTATATGGTTCTGAGCTGCCTCGCCAGGTTGTGCCAATGTCGCTTGTGGGGACGAGTACTTTCTTGTTCGCATCCTCAGACACTAAGGTAAGTGTCGGAGTAGTAATAGCGGTAGCCGGCAGTCGCGGGTCGCTGCCGTCGGTGGCGTAATAAATGGTGCCGCCTGAAGCGCAGGGGTCGGTGATAGTGAATGAGTCGGTGGATGATACATAGCCGCCGAATTTATAAGACCCGTTGACGTTGAAAACCGGTGCACCGAAAGAACGGTCATATAAACCGTTGGTCTCGAACGCAGCCAGTACGTACGGCTCTCGTTTTGGTAAAAAGACGTTCGGCGTAAAGGTATCCTGGTAAGGAAGGACACTGGATACCTCATTTTGAACCTCCCACCATTTAGCTACGAGATGTGACTGGGTCATTACGCCGCTGTTATGGTAAAGTTTATGTATGCGGTCAGCGAAAAGCTGCCTGAAGTTGGAATTGGCCTTGAGGGCACGGTAAATTTGTGATATGGAGTCCCCCGATAAATTGTTCAGGCCGGTAGGACTGGTCCAGTTGGGGAAGCTATCAAATGCTGTCATATTGCAGTATTCGCAGTTGCTGCCGAATACCCACGATTCGGCAATGCCGTCGGCATCCCATACGGTGAACCTGAATACGCCGGTATCCGATTTTTCGCTGTGAGCGGTCCAGTTGTTTCCGGGCCAGTCAAAGTTACCCGAATGAATCTGAACAATCAGGTAATCTATAAAACCAACGATATCGAATTTGCTTGCGAAATAGTTGTAATTGTTAGTGTCGGAAAGGTCGTGGCTTGTTGCGTAATTGTTGAGATTATTCCATGCGATAGTGTCGCCGTCTCTGAGTCCCGACTGCGTAATAACGTCGAAGTCGTTGTCGGAACCATACCATTCCTGGAAAAAGTCTGCATCGTCGCGGGCGATGGGATTATAGTAGTACTTATAAGCGCCGTTGAGATAGAGATTGACGAATGTTCCTGTAACCTGGGCTCCGCCCATTTCCTTGAACAGCCGTCTGGTCCATTCGTCTTTGACAAACGGCGCACAAAGGTCGTTGTGGCCTCCTCGTAGGGCTATGCTTTGATAGCGGTCCACCTCCGGCGTAAATGGGAAGAAAGGATACTCAAATTGGTTATCGCCGTAATCGCTGCGGAAATAAAGATTAAAGCTGATTTTATTATTGTTGCAGAGCCAGTTATCGCCGCGTGTATAACGAGGCCGTGTGTAGTCGCTGCCGTGAACACGAATACCACAGTCCGTCTGATAGTTGCCGTCGGCTGTTGTATCAATGATTTCTAAGGATACAGGCCGTTCGTAAGCCCTTCCCCTGTGCATCATATTGTTGTAAGTGCCTGTGCCGCCGGATTGCCATGTTCCATCACTGGCATAGTAGCCGCCGACGATTGCCATAATGCCGTTTGGCTCGTAAAAGGTCTGGTTGGGGTCGCCCACAAGGGAAACCAGAGGCATTGCTTTGACGGCGGCGCTTGCGCCGAAAATATAGGTATGCGTTTCTATGGGCGAAGGTTTGTAGCCGGCTTTAGTGGCAGCTGCCCTGATATATTTTGTGCTGCTGACGGATATGGGCGATGTATAACGGATACTGGTTGGAGTATTTACTTCGCCTGCAATTGGAGGACGACCGTCGGTGGTATAGTAGATATTTGTGCCCGACGTGGTGCAGGCCAAAGTGAGCATAAAATTAGAGTCGTAGAAGCCGCGTTCTTTGCTGAAATCAACGTTATCTATATCGCCAAGGTAGGCGTTGTTATTAGCGGCGCCGGGCGTTGCAGTAGAGAAGAAACGCCAGTTTTCTTCCGCGTCCGGGTAACGTCCATAAGAGATGTCGGTTGTCTGCTCGCCAAAAACAACAGCGTCAATCTGTGTAACGCCATCGGTATCGTAAAGCCCTATTTCCTCGCCGCTGCCTGAGAGTTTGAAGTTGGTGTGAAGCGGGCCTTGTGTTGTTTCGTCATCGGCCCAGAATACGAGAAATCCACGGGCAGGGATGGTGGTTTGCGATGAATAGCCGGTAGGAATATGAAATTTGGCTGGGTCGGTAAGGTCGTCTGTCAGATACATTCCCGCCATATCTACCGGTGTGTCGCCAAGATTATAGATTTCAATCCAGTCGTCGTAGTCGCCATGTGGGTCGTGGATACCGCTTGAGCTGTTGTTGGAGGCCATAAACTCGTTGATTAAAAGCATGCTGCCGTGTGTTTGCCACTGGCTTGCCAGGATTGAGAAATCGGCGAAATCAATGCCGTTCAGGCCGTCGAAGTCCGCGCAGGTGGATGTTTCTTCGCATGACTCCGCATCAAGCCACTGGTCGGCGAATATCAACAAGTCATAGATATTGACCCAGCAGTTACCGTTGAGGTCGGCTGAGGGGCACCGGCCGGCAAATGCGGTTGCAGTTAATATGCAGATGACAGCGGAAAGCAAAAAACAATATCCCTTGCGGCTGGTCATCATTTTCATCTACCTCTCAATTTTAGACTCCATTTTGGATGTGCCTATTTGAATGTATTTATTCATTGTAGCGGTTTTGGATATTTAGAACAATACCAACAGGACAGAAACCTCATAAATCGTGTAAAATGTGGGTATTACGGGACCTAAGTCCGACTCTATCCTTCAAATTGGCTTAAAAAAGCGGATTCGTTCGCTATAAATCCCAATCGGGGGGAAGTTGAAGGCCGGCTTTCAGTGTTTTCGGGGACCAGCCGGTGGTCCAGGTAGTGTAAAAAGAAAAGTAATTGTTTTTTGACCGGGCCGGGGTTTCGGTCGGCCTTATTTGCTGCAAAGGCCCATTTTATCCATCCAGTCGGCGCATAAGGCGGGCCAGCGGGAAACGGGGGTTCCGGATTTTCCCAGGCCGAATCCGTGCTCGCCTTTTTGCCAGATATGCATTTCGGCAGGCACATGGGCTTTTTTGCAGGCCAGATAAAAGAAGATGCTGTTTTCTGCCGGCACGGTTTTGTCGTCTGTCGCATGGACCAGGAAAGTCGGCGGGGTGTTGGAATCCACCTGTTTTTCGTTCGATAATTTATCTACCATTTCCTGCGACGCATTTCCACCCAGCAATGCGCTGCGAGAGCCGCTGTGCGATAGTGGTCCCATCGAAATGACCGGGTAAATCAGAATCATAAAGTCAGGCCGGGCGCTTGCGCCGTCAATTTTGTCAACCGGCTCGTAGAATTTCTCATTGAAGTGAGTGCCTGCGGTTGATGCCAAATGACCTCCAGCGGAAAAACCGATGATGCCTATTTTGTTTGGCTCGATGCCGAATTCCGCCGACCTGCTTCGCACGGTTCTTATCGCCCGCTGCGCGTCCTGGATAGGAGCGGGGTGTCCGTAGCCCCTGCCTCGATGGCGGTAATCGACAACAAACGCGGCGATGCCCAGGTCGTTTAACCAGCGAGCGACCTGGCGGCCCTCGTGGTCGATTGCGACCCTCTGGTATCCGCCGCCGGGGAAAATAACAATTGCCGAGCCGGTTGCCTTTTCTTTTGCCGGCAGGTAAATCGTCATTGTCGGCTTATCGTTTGCGTCATTACCTTTCGCTCCCGGCGCACCATTGGGCCAGAGCAGCTCCGTCTTTGTGCCCGGCTCAATTCCATATGTGGTTGTTGTTGATAATCCGGCGAGAATCAAAAGTCCCGCAGCGATTCGAAGAGTGACGCTGTTTTTCATCGTGTAGTTCCTTATTTTTTCAGTTGTCCGGCTGGTTACGGCTATTTTGCGACAACGCCTTTTATGCCGCCTGAGACCAGGGCGGCGACGTTGGCGAGAATTCTGGGCAGCATAAGCCCGCGGGGACAAGCGATATATTTCGGCTGCCAGACGGGAGCGAATTTGTCCTTGTATTCGTGCAGGCCCTGGAAGTTATAGAAGTGTTCGCCGTGACGGAATAAAAACGCCCCCGCCTGAGACCATAACGGGGCAAGCTGCCTGTCTTCAAGTCCCGACAACGGCGACATTCCGAAATTAAACCACTTATAGCCCTGCGATTTGCCCCACAGCAGAAGCTCGGTAAATAGATAATCCATAATTCCCTCGGGGCTGTCCGGCATATAACGCATAAGGTCTACCGACAGTTCTTCTTTGTTTGCTCCCTGCCAGATATTGGCGAAGGCAAGGATTTTATTCTGATGAGTAATTAATGCGGCAGGCATTTTCCTGATGTATTCCGGTTCAAACGAGCCGAGCGAAAATTTCTTTTCTCTTGTGTTTTTGCTTTCAAGCCAGGTATCGGAAACACGTTTCATCTCGACGAGGACCATCTCGACCTGTGCCGGCTCGATGACAGAAAAAGTTAATCCGAGTTTTGTCATTTTGTTATACGCGTAACGAAGGTCTCTACGTTCCTGGCCTTCGAGCGAGAATCCGGTAAGCTCCACTCTGCCTTCCTCGCCGAATTTGAGGAACGTCAGGCCCAGGTCGAGGTAGATATCGAGATGCTCGGTATCGACCTGGTAGAAGACGGGCCAGGCGTCATATTCGTCGCAGAGTTCGCGGAATTCCCAGGCAAGCTCTCTTGCATCGTCTTCCGGGCCTATGGGGTCGCCCATACATATCCAGCTTCTGCCCTGGACGCCGAACATCAAAAACGCGTCTTTGTTATCGTCCAGAAGGAATCTTTTGTCGCCGAGAAGCGCAAGCCACGCGTAAGTCCGCGGACTGTTCCGGACAATATTTTCAACGATTTTAATTTCGGTATCAGGCGGCGGCAAAAAGACGGGTTTCGCCGGGACAAGCAGCCGGGCGATACCGAACAGCAGAATCACAACAATGACGCCCGTGCTTGCCCGCAGGAATCTCGGCGCGTTGGCGTCGAACGCAAACTTCCACCACAACTGGTCTGCCTCCCCGAGATGTCTGTATGTGAAAAATCCGAGCCAGATGGAGCTTGCCGCTACGGCTACTACCAAAACCGCCCAGGGAAATGAAAATCTGTCCCGAAGCAGCGATGTCTTGCGATAAAATCGGTCCTTGCAGGGAATAAGAGCGGCCAACATAACGGCAAGAATAATCGCCTCTTCATAATTGAAGCCCTTGGCAAGCGAAAATACAATGCCCGCGGCGAACAATATTATTGTAAGGTGATACGCGGCATCCAGCCGGCGCTGCAGACCTCGTGCGAGGATAATCAGTCCCGCGCCGACGATGCTGCCGAGGAAATGAGACAATTCCACCGCCGACAGCGGCAGTATGTCTCGTATTATGTCCATACGACTTCCTTCTGCCGGCAGGGCGCCTGATACGAGCAGGATTGTGCCCGCGGCCATACTGCCTACGGCGAACACCTGGGGTATGAGCATAGCGGCCCACTTGCCGATTGACTCCCCGAATCGTTTTAGTGCTTCTTTGCGCGCGGACATTTCTTCGATGCCGAGAATAATTGAGGCAAGACCGAGCGGCAGCAGATAATAAATCACCCGGTACAAAAGCAGCGAGCCGATTAAGGATGAAGCCGGCGCCACCTCGGAGAGCAACAGCAGCATTACCCCTTCAAATACCCCTAAGCCGCCGGGAACGGAGCTGACAAGCCCCGTAATCTGCGCGAGCAGAAAAATCTCGATAAATTCCGGGTAGTCCATTTGTATGATATTGGACAGTAAAACATACAGGACGCTTCCGGCAACCGCCCAGTCGATTGAGGCCAGCGCAATCTGGCAAAGCGACAGACCCGGTGACGGTATGGCCAGGTCCCAGCCGCGAATTATAACGGTCTTTTTTCGCACCGCTGTTACAATCAGGTATGTCGCCAGCAGGATAAGAAATATGACGCCTATCGGCCAGGTTGTCTTGAATGGCAGGTGAGTGCCGTGCTCGATTGCCTGCGGGTTAAGCACGAAGGTAAACCCGCCCAGCGTCAGAAAGCCCAGCCAGAAGGTGATTGAGCAGAACAAAATCAGTCGTGCGACCTGGCCCGCTGAAAGACCCAAACCTGAGTATATCCGGTAGCGAGCCGCGCTGCCGCCGAGGATTGTTGCGTTGTGGCTGAACACGTATCCGACAAATGACGCAACCGCTATTTTGCGGTAAGGCAATCGGTACCCGATGTAGAAAAGTGCAAGAGTGTCGTAACCGGTGAGAATAAAATAGTCGAGGAACGTTAACGCGATTGCCGCGAGCACGTATCGTGCCGGCATATTCCTAAGCTCCGCCGCGATGTCGTGATAATGGTACTGCCTGAGCTTGTGATGGATTATAACCGCCGCTATCCCGAACAGGATAACGCTCAACCACGGAGTTATATTGTGAAGGATTTTTCTCATAACCGATTTGTTTTCATAGTATGGCCAATGCCGGGCAGTTTGTCAAAGTGTTTTGACGCCGGTAATCGCCGTTTTTTATCCTGTCGCGATTCGCCCTAAGGGTTTGCCTTAGCCGATTATAAGGAAATCCCTGATGGGTTTTTCAGGGTATTTTGGCGATAAAAAATTTTATCAGGCAGGCATTTTTTTTGTTGCAATTGTTCTACGAACTGTTATATTAGAACATGTCAGGGGTAACTTGACCTCGGTACAGGGGGGGTCAAGATTGTAGTATAAGTGAGATAGAACACTGAAAAAATTATCCGCTGTATGCGGGTTTATACGAACCACGGGCTGAGGTTAAATCCTCCTCTTCCTCCCTCCTGGCCTCAGCCCAGCTTTTTTCTCCAGGCCATCCGCTCAAATATCCTTTATGCGCCATAAGCGTAGAGTTTGAAATTATGTGCGCTTTAGGGTTTACATTTGTAAGGCATAATTGTAAGATATCTTCGTGCCCGAAAATGCGCTAAAATCTCTTGAAACATGGCAGTAATTATGATAAAATAGGCAACTGGTCCCCCAGTGAGGCCGATAATATATTTAGTGTTGATTGTTTTGAAATGAATTGCGGTTTTTGTTTTTAGGGTGTTATTTTATGAATAGGCAAAAAGGACCTGCCCATCCGCCGAAAGGCGTCCCTTACGGGAGCAGCGTAAGCGGAGATGGGTTTACCCTTGTTGAGCTGCTGGTCGTAATCTCAATTATCGCTTTGTTGATGGCGATATTGCTGCCGGCCCTTGGGAAAGCAAGGGAATTAGGCAAACGCGCCGTCTGTATGAACCAGCTTAAACAGTTGGTAATTGCCTGGAATATGTATTGTGATAGCAATAATGAAAAGGTTCCCATCGGCGATGTGTATTACTCTTGGACATTTCCCAGACCACCACCAGCAATTGCAGGAGTTACACCCATTCCTGAGGGGCCTCAAGTGGCCTGGACTGAGTATCCCCATCGATTCCCTCATGTTACCTCGCCGGTAGCAAACTACACCGATAATTATACTAACGCATTCACAACTACCGCTAATCCCGCTACGAGCCAGCCGGTGGAAATATGGCAGCATGCTATCTCTGAGGGGACGATGTGGAGATATGTAAAGGACTATAAGGTCTATAAGTGTCCCGTCGGCGAAAAAGGCAATTATGTAACATGCTATATGTCTCACAGGTTGGCTACTTATCCTAACTCGGGCGGTACGGCCACTGTTATAGCCCCGCAAATCATACTTAGAACCCAGATTAAGAGGACCGCCGAACAATTTATCTTTTTGGACGTGGGGAGTATGAAGGGCGGCGCATTTTTTATCCCTTACAGCTCTGGCGTAAGTACTCCCGGCTTAATCTGGGGCGACCAGCCGCCCACCAGGCATGGTTTTGGAACGACATTTATTTTTGCCGACCAGCATGTCGAATACCGTAAATGGACTGACCCGCACACTATTGAGGCCACAAAGCACGGCTGGGGCGGTCAAGGCCCTCCCGCATGGAGCGCTGCTATTGATAACTCTGATTGCGATTTACGCTGGATTTGTCATGCTACCTGGGGCGGCGTTTATTTTGCTAACCCAACTCCTTCCAAGAGGTGCGAATATTGAGGTTGCCGCGAAGCTACTAAAACGCTTAAATTTTAATGACCTGAAAACCCCGATTGTTACGTCGGGGTTTTCTTTTTTTTTATCTATGGCAAACATATCTTCGTCCGCCTCGACTCGCTTCGGCGAGGCGGGTGGCTAATAAAAAAAGGCAGAAACTGCACAAAATAACCGGAAGAAAACAGTTGCGGTCTTATGCCGACTTTGAGACAATGTCCGCCGGTATCATATCTTAACAACATGCGTTCGAAACTAATACTGGTTTAGGTAAAGGAGTAGAACAATGGTCGCGCATACGAATCTGCTGTTAGTGGCCCTGCCCGAGACCCTGCAGTTTCTCCACGGCGGATGGTTTTTAGTACATATTATTGGCATATCTGTGGTCGGGTATATTGGTTATAAACTTGGCCGGGTAAAAGAAAGTTAATGCCAAACCCCGTTAGATGTGTTTACCCCGTTGGATGCGTCTTTTGCAATCCTACCGGGGCCTGTCTTACGGGGTGAATCTGTGGTTAAAAAGTTGGCCGGCGACCATCAAATCATCGCCGGCCAATAGTTTGCTCATACATCTGCTTGCCCTCAACTGCTGCCCATCGGGTCTCGCTGTCGAGGATGTGCTGTCAGAAAATGCCGCTCGGCATTTCTTATTTCAATTTAATCTCAGCCACTAAGACACTAATTTTTAAATAATCCGTGTGTCTAAGCTTGTGCCTCGATACCTTCGAAGATGACACCGATGCCGATCGTTGCGTCGTCAAGCAATTCGCCTCGTTCGATTCGCACGACTCTTCCGCTCTTTATCCGGGCGAAGCTGCCTTTTCTTTTGGCAAGGGCCATTGTGCGCGGAAAATTCAATTCGATAATGTGCCCGGTTCGCAGTGGCGTAGTTGCCGGAACTCGAACCAGCACGCCGCCGCTGCTTATGTTGCTGCTTCTGCCGTTAAAAAAGCTGTTTGCCTCGGGCAACCAGACACTTACCGGCCAGGCAACCTGTGTTCGTGTATTTTTCCTTTGTTCAGTCGCTACTGTCGCTTCACTCATAGTCTAATCTCCATATTAGAGTAATTTGACTTCAATACCTACTCTATCGGCAGTGTTAATTTGGGAAGATTAGAGTATTTGGGTAATTTGCGGGTTTTACTTAAAAAATTTTGCTTTTCCAGCAAAAGGAATATTATCGTGGCGTATTATGAGACCTTTTTAGACAATATTCTTTGAAGGGAATTAAAAAATCGCCCGCAATTTGGGGTTGTGTCGGCTATTCTTCTTTTGAGCCCTTGCCGGACCTTAATTGAATAAGTATGCCTAAAAGGGTACCCCCGGTGAGCAGCAGGGGCAGGAACCAGGGATTGTTGTAATAAAGCTGGTTGAGGTGCGTTGTTGCCGGCTCGCTTGCAAAGTTTTCATAGCGGTAAATAAGGGCGAACGCGCCGATGACGATAAGCGATGTTCCGGCCAAGCTTGTGAATAGCATAACGGATAGCTTGAAGACAACGAAGGATATCATCCCGCCTGCGACGATGCCGGTTAGTGCGCCTGCCCAGACAAATTCCTGGGGAAGGTTACAGGAATGCCATATTCCTGCGGCAAGTATCCCGCCCGCCACGGCAGCAAGAATCGCCACCGCCCATTTTATAAGTGGGATTGCCAATATGACAAGAAGGGCGCAGCCGACGATTGCACCGGGGATGGGTTTTTGGAACAGAGTGCCGACCCACAGGCCGAGAAAGAGGCCGAGGAGGCCGAAGCCGATGACGGTGAGCGTCTTATAGATTTTCCAGCCATACATAAGGATGATGACGCCGAATGCAATACCAACGACTGCCTGAAGCCAGGTCAGAAGGGTTGCCTGCTGCCAGACGAAATCGAGGGCACGCAGGACGTATTTAGTGCCGTACTCGGCATTGAGATTGCCAAAATGGTGCGCTGTTCGCGCCAAAAGCAGCGAAAAACTCATTTGCACTTCTCCTTTTTCAAAATTCAAGCCCTATAAGCCGGGCGGTTAAGCCGTGCGCCAAGTTGCGGTTTTTGGTTTTTCTTCGGCATCGCCTTTACCGGCTTTGACTTTTTTGGTTTTGACGGCATTCCTTGCCGCGGTAAATAGCACATTAATTTCAGGCAGGAGCCACAACTGAATGATAGCGCCCGCTATTGTTGCCAGGACGAGTACCGCGATGTAAAGACCCTGTTTTGTGGTGATATAGCCGACGGCGGGATAGCCGAAATTCAGCAAAGCCATAACCGTTCCCGCCAGGACAAGTATTGTTCCTGCGGCGGAGGTGAAAATCGCTGAGGCGCCCCGCAAGGATATAATCGCGAATGGCAAGGCAGTTACCGCCAGAAGTATAGGCCAGTTGTAGTAAGGGACGCTTATAGACAACTGCCTGATTACGGGCAGGATGTTGCTTGAGGGGAGGAAGTAAGGCCTAATGAGGAGGAAATAGCCGATTACGGCGGCTGCGACCGAGGCAATCAGGACAAGAAATGTATCCTGCAATTTAAGCGCAATCATGGCAAAGATGCCCATTATGGCGGCAGCGAGAAACAGATTTGTGCCGGAAGAAAATAACGTGCAGAATGCGCCGAAAAAGAGGCCTGTCAGGACGAACATAGCTTTTTTGAAGCCGAGTCCGCCGAGCAATATAAACAGTCCGGCGGCAATAGTAACGGCCGCGAGCGTCAAAAGCAGCGCCGGCTGCAAATGCGTTACGCGACTTTGAAATGTCAATAATAAGTTCGTCATAAGTTTTTAGTGTCTCGAAAAAAACGTCCTTAGAATGCGGTTTTAGCCCAAGTGTTTATCGGCCTGATGAGGCCCTTTCGTTAAGTCCTGAGTTGATTGTGGAAGCTCGCAGGGCGGCGGGCGAGGTAATGCGGATGAGAGGAGTCGAACCTCCAAGGGCCTAAGCCCGCAGGCACCTGAAGCCTGTGCGTCTGCCAGTTCCGCCACATCCGCTTAATGAGCCGATAATAACGGTTTTTGGTCGGCCCGTCAATAACGAAGGCGGAATCGGGCGTGGATAATAAACAGCCCGACGCGGCGGGTTGGGCTGATTTTGAGAATTTCAATATTTATGCGGCCGGAACGGGCGGGCGGCGGATTTGCAATGTTATCGGGCGTTGTGAGGCGGATGAAAGGGAGAAGGGAGAAGTTATAAGGCAGAAGACGGAGGGCAGTTCTTCCTGTTTTCGCTTTACTCGCGGATAGTGTGGGGAGAGAATACGGGAGATTGCAGTTCTTCGACGCGCTACGCTTGCTCAGGATGACGCTATGCGTCAATTGTCGTTTGTGAAAAGGAAAATAATTAAGGAGAAAACAAAATGAAGCGAGAGAAAATTTACTCATTAGCATTAATATTGATGGCGATTTTAAGCACGTGCTGTTTTGGGGCTGGGGCGAGCCCTTCAATTACGATCAAGACAGGTGATCTGGTCAAAAGTGCGCCGCCCAAAGCGGAATCCGCTCCGAGCGTGGGGCTGACGATTTACAGCGACAATTTCGCGGTGGTGCGCGAGGCACGCAAGATGAATTTCGAGAAGGGGCAAAACACGATGCGGTTTACGGACGTGGCATCGGCAATAGACCCGACGAGCGTGAAGTTCGCGTGCTTATCATCGCCGGGGGCGGTGTCAGTTCTGGAACAGAATTACGAATACGACCTTGTGAATACCGACAGTTTGCTGAAACGGTATATCGATAAGGAAGTCAAAGTGGTAGTTCAGGGCAGCGGGTCGGAGGCGAGGAAGGTTATTGAAGGCAAGCTGTCGGCGGCGGTGGGTCAGGATTTGATTTTGCAGAGCAGCAACGGTATCGAGGTGATTGGGCGGGGAAGTGTCGAGGAGATTGCGTTAAAGGAATTACCGGAGGATTTGGTGACGAGGCCCACCCTGGTGTGGCTGACGAGTGCGGAAAAATCGGGTGAGCAGCTTTGCGAGGTGACATATACGACGGGGGCGATTGGGTGGAAAGCGGATTACACGGCGGTTTTGAACAAAGATGATACTGCGCTGGATTTTTCGGGCTGGGTTACGATTGATAACAAAAGCGGCGCGGGATATAAGGATGCGACGCTGAAACTGATAGCGGGAGACGTGCGGAGGATTCAGCCGGCGAGGCCTACAGAGATGTTCAATGGCAAGGTTATGCGTATGGCAATGTCGGTAGAAGAGAAGGGTTTTGAGGAAAAGTCGTTTATGGAATATCATATGTACACGCTGGGGCGAAAGAGCACGATAAATAATAACCAGGTCAAGCAGATTGAATTTATCGAGCCGGCGGAGGGGGTGAAGGCGAAGAAGGTTTATGTTTACGAGCGGAGCGACTACTGGAACCCGCGGGGCGGCGACCAGAATAAAAAGGTGATGGTCAAGATTGAGTTCGAGAACAAGAAGGAAAATAAATTGGGGATTGCGCTGCCTAAGGGCAAAATCAGGGTTTTTAAGAATGACCCTGCGGACAACAGTTTGCAGTTTGTGGGCGAGGACGAGATTGACCATACGCCGAAGGACGAGAAGCTGTCGCTTTATATCGGCGACGCGTTCGATATTGTCGCGGAGCATACGCTGGTTGACAACAAGGAGCAATTCGGCAAGCACCGCGAGTCGCACAAGATTGAGTTGCGAAACAGGAAGAATGAGGAGGTTACGGTACTTGTGGATGAGAAGTTTGCGAGATGGGTTTACTGGGAGGTTGAGAAGTCAACGCAGGAGTATGAGAAGAAAGACGCATATACGGCCCGGTTCCCGGTGAAGGTTGGCGCGAATTCGACGGTAACGCTGGAATACACGGTTGTCTGGTCAACGTGGAAATGGTAGTCCGAAAACGGATATCGGCTGTTAAAATTCCGGACTTGGCGCAAAAGAAAAGCGGCCTTATACGAGATAAGGCCGCTTGTTAAACAACGATGCGTTAAACTATTAGCTGCCGTTGTCAAGGAGGTCATTAATCAGGAGTGCATCTGTTACATCCGCCGGCGTGAGATCTGTGTAAGGGCCTGGCGTTGTGGGAGGGGGAGAGACGGTGGCAGGAGTGCAGGTCGGGAGACGCCCGCATGCTTCCATGCCCGACTTTTGATCTACGGGGAGTACAAATGGGGGTGTACTTCCAGACCCCCATCTTTGATAAATGTTGTCGTTATTTATGCCCGCATTGGCTTGTGGCTCAAATTTCACGCTGCCGTCATTGCGCAGGACGTTTTGGCCTTCGCGCTGATGGGCATAGGCGTTAAACACGAAATCTTTGTCCACATACTGACAACCGTTAGCGACCCAATTTAGACAAGGTGATGTAGCTAGTGGGGTAACTGTTTTCAGTGTCCCGCCGCTATCTCCACCTGTTATATAAGCAAAGGCGTTTTTATCCAGGCCCGGGTTTCTATCCGCCGCGAGTGGGCTGCTTGGGCTGCTGTTAACTGAAATCGGGAGCCCAGCCTGAGTGCCTCCGGTATCTTTGGAAAAGGGGAAATGGTAAGCGTAGCTGCAGTGTTTACCCGGCCTGTAGCCAAAATCGTAAACCTTGGTCAGGTCTGTTAGTGTTGTTATGGTATAAGTCGAGAGCTTGAAAACTTCTGAGCCGGAGTCGCCCTTGCAGATAAACTGTTTTGGTGAGACATCCTGGTATTTTACGAGCATATAGAACAAGGAACCCATAGTTGCAGCGCCACCGGAAGCAGCTGGTGCAGAGTTACTAAAGATTTGTTGGGTGGTTTGCGTACCGTTTATGCCGTCGAAATGGGCAAGCTTTTCATACGTTTGGTAAACTACCGGCATTGACCTCCAGCCAGGCATTGGATATGCCTCCTGTGAATCACCGGCATACAGTAACAATGCTTTGCCTATGCCTGACAGGTTTGACCCGCAGACCATACGGTAGGCAATCATCCTGACCCTGGCCAGGGCCGGCATCAGGATACCCATCAGCAGAGCGATGATCGCGATAACGACCAGCAGCTCGACCAACGTAAAACCTTTCTTTTTCATTTGTTTTCTCCTTTACACATTTTTTGAGATTCGCTATCCGGCCGTCCAAAGCACAATCAGACATAGTTTAAGACGGATTAATGCAACTTGTTTTCAAAGACACAAGGTTTTTTCCGCAATTCCACGCGAATCTCTGTTTAACTTTTTCGCTCGGAACCGGCCGGCAAAAAACACATTCAAATCAGATTTTATAGGACTTGTTGGCTGGCTTTCCTGACTCAAAAACGCCGCTGATTTAAGTCAAGCAACACCAAACCATTTCTAACAGGCAGGTTATGATATTGAGGGGTACATTATAATTACGGCCAACGTTATATAATTACTACTTTGGTACCTGCCTAACTTCACTGTTCAGTATAGCGCCGTCCCATACTGTTGTCAAGAGGGTTTTCGGCAAAAAATGTGATAACTCTTGAAAATTCCGCGTCGATACCTTATAAATGCCGTTTTTGGCGTGGGAAAAGGCCTATGATAGACCAAAATAAGCTTCAAAAGCTGAAAACCGTCCTAAAAAATTATGGTCAAAGCCACATTTTGACCTTCTGGGACCGGCTTGACCCGGCCAGACAGGACCGGTTTTTTGCCCAGATTAACCAACTGGATTTTGCCCAGTTAGACCGCTGGCGGGAAGAGTTTGTCCTGAATGCCTCGCCTTTTAAGCTGCCTGACAAGCTTGTACCCGCCCCGTTTTACGCTCAGCAGCCGGGCGATGCCGGGCAGCGAGGGAAATATGACCAGGCGCGTCAACTGGGTGACAAGCTGATTTCTCAGGGTAAAGTCGCGGCGTTTGTTGTTGCCGGCGGACAGGGAACCCGGCTGGGTTTCGACGGGCCGAAAGGGAATTTTCCCATAAGCCCGGTTAAAAATAAGACGCTTTTCCAGATTTTTGCGGAGGGCATTTCTGCGGCCTGTAAAAAATACCATACCAGCTGTCCCTGGTATATTATGACCAGTCCTCTCAATTATCAGCAAACACTGGATATTTTTTCCGCCAACAATTACTACGGCCTGAACAAAAACGACATATTTATATTTCAGCAGGGGACTCTGCCCAATTTTTCGCTGGACGGCAGAATCCTTCTGTCTGATATTGACACAATCGCCACCTCGCCCGACGGCCACGGCGGCAGTTTGCGCGCGCTATATAATTCGAGCGCGCTGGCTGATATGCAAAAACGTGGCGTCGAGTTCGTCAGCTACTGGCAGGTTGATAATTCCCTCATCAATATCTTTGACCCGCTGTTCATCGGGCTGCACGCACTTGACGGGGCGGAGATGTCGTCGAAGGCGCTGAGCAAAACGGAGCCGTTCGAGAAACTCGGCAACTTCTGCCTGGCCGACGGGAAAGTAACTGTTATCGAATACAGTGACCTCCCCGATGAGCTTGCGGAAAAGAGAAATCCCGACGGCTCGCTTGCGTTTGAGCTTGGCAGTATCGCCATTCATATTATCAGCGTCAATTTTATTGAGCGGCTCAATAAGCACGGTTTCGTGCTGCCTTTGCACAGGGCGGCAAAGAAAATCCCGTATGTTGACGAGGGAGGTCGGCGAATCGAGCCAAAGGAGCCGAACGGCGTTAAGCTGGAGAGTTTTGTTTTTGACGCGCTGCCTCTTGCCGGAAAGTCGATTATCCTTCAAACCGTCCGCAGTGAGGAATTTGCGCCGACGAAAAATGCGACAGGCGTTGACAGCGTCCAGACCGCGAGGCAAATGATGATTGACCGCGCGGCTGCCTGGCTCGAATCGGCGGGCGTAAAGGTCCCGCGAAAAACGGACGGTTTGCATGACTGTGTTATCGAGATTTCGCCTGGATTTGCCCTGACAAGAGAAGACGTTGCTAAAAAGCGCGATAAGATACCCACCATCAAACCCGGCGACAAGATATATCTTGGGTGAGAGAATATGCGCCTTCGCAAAATTATTCTGACATCAGCGGCAATAGCGGCTGTTTTGGGATTGAGTTCCTGCGCAAAAAACACGAGCAAAACTTTTGTCATTACCGAGTATGGGGCGATTGGTGACGCGAAGGCGCTCAACACCGCCGCGATAAATAAGGCGTTTGTTGATTGCGCGAGAGCAGGCGGGGGCACGGTTACGATTCCGGCGGGGGTGTTTCGCACGGGGCCGATAAGAATATCGGGTAATACAACTTTGCATCTCGAAGCAGGGGCAGTTCTCAAGGGCAGCGCGGACCTAAATGACTACATCATCAATGGTCAAAGATACGGCCTCATATCGGCTGCAAACGCTGACAATATCGCAATCGTCGGCCGGGGGATTATTGACGGCAGCGGAACAAGTTTTATGGATATGAAAAGCACTCGCACCGGGGCCGAGAGGTTCGGCGATTTTGACCCGAAATTTACGCGGCAGGGCAGGGAATATATGGACCCGAAGTTCGGCACAGCGGATGGCCCGGTCATTCCTTACGAAAGACCAGGCCGGCTCGTCGCGTTTTCGCTCTGCAAAAATGTGCTGATTCGGGATGTTACAATCACAGACGCTCCGCTCTGGACGGTCCATTTAGATAGATGCAGGGATGTTGTCGTTTCAGGAGTTCACATAGATAATCCGCTTGTAGTGCCCAATAACGACGGCATTCACTGCACCTCGTGTGCCAATGTTCATATCAGCGATTGCGTTATCTCTGCGGGCGATGACGGGATTGCGATTACCTCGATAGGTGACCCGCGCCATCACCAGATTCTTGGCGGCGACCCGCTCGGGCCGGGCAAGACCGAAAATATAACGGTAACCAATTGCACGTTACAATCACGGTCGACCGCGCTTCGCGTCGGCTACACGGGCGGGGACATTAAAAACTGCGCCTTTTCAAATATCATCATCCGTGAATCGAACCGCGGGCTGCTCGTAAACGTTCGCGACGAGGCCTCGGTTGAAAACATCCTGTTTTCGAACATTATTATTCAGACCCGCCTGCACACGGGTCACTGGTGGGGGCACGCGGAACCGATACAGGTTTCCGCTCTTGCCAATGCAGCGGACGTTAAAAAATTAGGCGGGATAAAAGACGTTCGCTTTTCGAATATCATCGCGGAATCCGAGAGCGGTATCGTCGTGTGGGGCAGCAAAAACAGCATCATTAGAGACCTCTCGTTCGATAACGTTAAAGTAAAAATGAAAAATGGCCCGCTAAGCGCGTCATACGGCGGGAATTTCGATTTGCGGACGAGTGCCGATTTGGCTACCGCGCAATTCAAGCACGATGTTCCGACAATTTACTGTAGAGATGTTGCCGGATTGAAAATAAGCAGGTTTGAAACAGAATGGGATGAAGGACTGCCTGACTTTTTCAGCAATAGTATATGGTGCGAGAACGTCAGCGACGTTGAAATTGACGGCTTTGTCGGCAGGCAGGCACATCTCGGCGACAGCAGAGCCGCTATCGTCCTCGAAAAAGTGAATGGCGCGACAATTCGAAATTGCAGGGCGGCCGAAGGGACGGGTGTTTTCCTGCAGACCATTGATGTGAACGACGGGCGGCTGTTTGTGAACAACGACCTGTCACGTGCTCAGCAGAAAACAGAATTAACGGAATCGGTTTTCCACGAGTTCGGCAACTACGAATCGAAATAAACGCCGGCTATAAGTTTATTTTGTCGAGAACGTGTGTATCGTAGTCGTCTCGTATTTTTCACCCGGTCGTAAAACAGTCGATGGGAAAGTCGGCTTGTTGGGCGAATCGGGATAATGCTGTGTTTCGAGGCATAACGCGCCGTATTTAACATAGGCCTTGCCGTCCTTGCCTTTAAGCGAGCCATTAAGCCCGATGCTGCTGTAGAATTGTATTCCCGGCTCGGTTGTTTGTATCTCCATTACTCGCCCGCTTGTCGGCTCATAAACTTTCGCGGCGAATTTCAGTTTGCCCGCTTTACCGTTGAGCACATAATTATGGTCGTAGCCGCCGATATCAATTTGCTTTATTCTCGCGCCAATCGTCATCGGCTTTGTGAAATCCAGCGGTGTGTCTTTAACGTCCTTAAGCTCTCCGGTCGGTATCAGCCCCTTATCTACGGGCGTATATTTGTCGGCGTTTATCGTCAGCTCGTGGCCAAGGACATCGCCGCTGCCGGCGCCGGCGAGATTCCAGTAAGCGTGGTTTGTCATATTCACGACCGTGGGCTTATCCGTTGTCGCCTCATATTTCATTTCCAGCTTATTATCCGATGTAAGGGCATAAGTTACGAGGCATTTGAGATTGCCGGGGAAACCTTCCTCGCCGTCTTTGCTCGTGTAGCTGAGTTTCAATTCGGCCTTGCTGCTTTTTGCCTCGGCCTTCTCAATCTTCCAGACAACCTTGTCGAACCCCCCGGCTCCGCCGTGCAAAATGTTCTCTCCCTCGTTTTTCGCAAGCTTATATTCCTTGCCGTCCAGCGTGAACTTTGCCCCGCCGATACGGTTGCCATACCTGCCGATTATCGCTCCGAAATACGGATTCCCCTTGAGATACCCGTCCAGATTATCAAATCCCAGGACAATATCTCCGGGTTTTCCGCTTCTGTCGGGGGCCTCAAACGAGACGATGATTCCGCCGTAGGTCATTATCCTGGCAGTAAGCCCTTTACCGTTCGTTAGTGTTACAATATCAACCTGCTGCCCGTCAGCGGTTTTCCCGAATTGTTCCGTTTTAACGCTCATTTTTCCCGGCTCCTTACATTTTTTAGCACAGCATTTCATTTCGCAGCAACTGCTCACATAAACCACAACTGCCGTCAAAACCACACCAACCAGAATTCTCTTTTTCATTCTTAAACTCCTGCTTATGCGATAATCCATTATTCGATATTCCCTTGCCTGAATATATAACCCCATCAGCATCGAATGTCAAATTATTAGCATGGCGTCGCCGTAGGAATAAAAGCGGTAGCGATTCTCGATGGCGTGTCGGTAGGCAGCCAGTATCGCATCAAGGCCTGCGAATGCCCCGACGAGCGCAATCAGTGTGGATTGCGGGAGATGAAAATTGGTAATCATCGCATCGACCATTTTGAATTTGTAGCCCGGCCTGATAAACAAGCGGGTCGAGTCGTTAGCTGCCGACAATTGCCCTTGTGCTCCAGCGGTTTCCAGAACGCGGACAGAGGTAGTCCCGACGGCAATAATTCTGCCGCCGGTTTTTTTGACGCGATTTATCAATTCCGCGTTTGTTTCGTCGATGCTGAATTGTTCCTCGTGTATTTGATGCTCTTCGAGCGTTTCAGTGGTTACCGGCTTAAATGTCCCCTCGCCAACGGCAAGCGTAACATAGGCGAATTCAATCCCCTGCGTTTTAAGCTCCTCAATGAGCTTTTTAGTGAAATGCAGTCCGGCTGTAGGCGCTGCAACCGCGCCTGGATTACATGCGTAAACCGTCTGGTATCTTTGCCTGTCCTCGACGGCCTGGTCTAAATCGGTATCTCTCTTTATATAAGGCGGCAAGGGCGGGAAACCAATCTTCTCAAGAGTTTTTTGTGCCGGCTCTTCGGCTTCGACTTTCAGGAGGCACTTGCCATCGTTTTTTTTCTCGATAAGCTCTGCGCAACAAAATTCCTCGCCTGCGATATCTATCAACTGGATACGTTCTCCCGTTTTGATTTTGCCGAGGCCTTTGAGCATTACCTCCCAGAAGGCGTTATCCTGTTGATGCAAAAACAATCCTTCGAGCTTGCCGCCTGTCCGGCGTTTTGCGAAAAACTTCGCGGGCAATACTTTTGTGTCGTTTAGGACGAGGCAGTCGCCCTTGCGCAGAAACTCCCCGATTTTGTCAAAGCGGGTGTCGGTTAACAGCCCATTTTGCCGCTCTAAAACCAGCAGTTGTGACCGGCTGCGGTTTTTCGCCGGCTGCTGTGCAATCAGCTCCGCCGGCAGGTGATAATCCAGTTCTTTCGTCTTCATACAAGAAACTTATCAGACCATACGCAAATCACATAATATTTTTTTCTCAATTGCAGCTGTATTTTAACGCTTTCGGCGTAAAAGACCAAATTATTGCAAAAGCTACGCAATTACCGCGTCGATACGGGACTTGTTGGCCCGGTTTCGCAAAAGCGTCGTAGATTAAAAGAGGTGATGCAATGACGTCAAAAGAATTTTTTGAACAAACAGCGACCTCGATAGCTGCCCTCGACAGGGACGAGCTTAAAAGACGCATCAAGAATTTCCACGGACGTTTCAAGCTGGATTTTACCGAGGACTATCTCAATCAGCTCAATATTGACCGGCTAAGACACATTCTCCTGGCCGCTCACATTAGCACAAGCGGCTCCTGCTAAAATCTGCCAGGACGCTGGTCATTTTACTCGCATTTTTATCACTCGCAATCGCTGCATTTGCAGGTATTTAGGCAAATCTAATCTCAAATCAAAAAAGACCACCATTTCCTTGACAAATGCAAAGGAGAACGGTTATACTTTCTGATAATTCCAAACAAGAGGAAATACATGAAGGAGAAGCCGTTTTTGCCGTAAAAACACACTTTTTAACATACCAACACGGTTATTTGAGGAGGATAATACAATGCGAAGTGGCATAAAAGACAAGAGGCGTTTTTTCGTCACGGTTGTTTTGGTCTGTTTTCTCCTTTCCGCATTTGTTCTCCCTATACCGATATATGCTGGCGAAATTGTGGGCTTGGGACAGAATGAGTTTGGTCAATACAATACGGCGGGGACTCAGATGCTGCACGGTCATGTGCCGGCAGTTGTGGCGCAATTGCAGCCGGTCAGCAACCTTTCGGGTTCGGAACGTCTGCACTTGGCGATCGGATTGCCGCTCCGCAACCAGGCTATGCTCACCGAACTGCTCCAGCGGATTTATAACCCGGCAAGTCCCGATTACCATCATTATCTGACGCCTGAGCAGTTCGCAGAAATGTTTGGCCCGACGGAACAGGATTATCAGGCGGTCATCACTTTTGCAAAATCGCACAGGTTGACTGTGACCGGCACACATCCCAATCGCATGTTGCTGGATGTGGACGGTTCGGTAACCGACATCGAGAAGGCTATGCACGTGACGATGCACGTTTATCGGCACCCGAAAGAGGCCCGCACATTTTATGCGCCGGATGTTGAACCGTCGCTAGACCTCGCTGTTCCGGTTCTGGGTATCAGCGGTCTCGACAATTACGAGCTGCCGCGCCCACGTCTGATAGCTACTCCGCTGGCCAATGTAACAAACGTGACACCGAATGCCGGGTCAGGGCCAGGCGGCACTTACATGGGCAACGACTTTCGCGCGGCGTACGTTCCGGATTCGTCACTGACCGGTTCTGGTCAGATTGTGGGATTACTGCAATTTGATGGTTATACTGCCAGCGACATTACTTATTACGAAAGCCAGGCGGGGTTGCCGAATATCACTCTGACCAATGTGTTGATTGATGGAGCCAGTGGAAATCCCAGCGGCGATGGTGGAGAGGTTGAGGTGTCGCTGGACATAGAAATGGCGATTTCCATGGCACCGGGGTTATCCGAGGTGGTTGTTTATATAGCACCCAATCCCAGTCCTTGGGAGGACCTGCTGAACCGGATGGCAACGGACAATCTGGCCAAACAATTGAGTTGTTCGTGGTATTGGCCCGGCGGGACAGCCAGGCCGACTTGCGACCAGATATTTCAGCAGATGGCGGCTCAGGGGCAGTCCTTCTTCAACGCATCGGGCGATTATGATGCCTATACCGGCCTCATTGATTTTCCGGGTGACACTAATTATATCACACAAGTCGGCGGGACAACTTTGACGACGAGCGGTCCGGACGGCGCCTGGGTTTCGGAAACCGTTTGGAACCGGGGCAACGGCAAAGGCAGCGGTGGCGGGATTAGCACGCAATATCTGATACCAGCTTGGCAGGCGAGCGTCAGCATGGCGACTAACCAAGGATCGACGACGATGCGCAACACGCCGGATGTGGCTTTGACGGCGGACAACGTTTACGTCCGGGCCGATGGTAAGGACTACGGTAGTGGCGGCACCAGTTGCGCAGCTCCGCTCTGGGGGGGCTTCACAGCACTAATCAATCAGCAAGCTGCGGCCAGCTGCTGGCCAGCCGTGGGTTTTATCAACCCGGCCGTTTATGCGATTGGCACAGGAACCAATTACACTTCCTGCTTCCATGACATCACGACAGGCAACAATACCAGCCCCAGCAGTCCTAACAAGTTCTACGCCGTCGCCGGTTATGACCTGTGCACCGGGTGGGGCACTCCTGCCGGCCAAAATTTAATCAGTGCCCTCGCGGCCTACGGAGCCTTCTCCTTGACTAAGGTCGATGATGGTGATTGTGTCGGACCGGGTCGTTATATAAATTACACAATCGATTATGATTATCATCCCGCTGGGCCAAACTGCCCGGATATTGACGATGTGAATATTATCGATAATCTGCCGGCTGAGGTGGAGTTTATCTTAGCTTCTGACGGCGGGAGTTATGATTCCAGTTCTCACACCGTTATCTGGAATCTCGGAGTTATTCATCCTGGAGGTGCAGGTTCTGTTACACTAAAAGTCAGGGTTAAATACTCGCCGCCGGGTAGTACAATTACAAACGAATGCCAAATAAGAGGCGAAGGTTACCCCTATCGCACAGTTCATGAACATACTCCTGTTGCTCTGGCAGCACAACATCCCTGGGATAACCAGCTCGAATGGAAATCTACTGCCGCCGATGGCGACTGGAGCAATCCAGCCAACTGGTCTCAGGAAGGAGACCTCCCATGTCCTCCCAATGGTCCGGGCGGAAACAATTACTGTAGTGTTCCAAACTACTGTTGTGTTCTTCCAAACAAGCCGGACCCGTGTATAACCGGCAACGCCCAATGCTCAATGCTTTCCCTGAATCCCTGGGACCCGACTCCCTGGGGTGGTCAGGATACTATTGTGACGATAACAGATACCGCGCTCAATGTGAATTTTGGGGCGGCCATCCAAATCAACTCCCAGGTTGACTATGACTCAAAGTTAGGCGGGAAAGCCATCCTCAACGTGTATGGCGGCACAGTTACCACGCCAAATCCGGCCAACTCCGAAGACAACCCAAACATAAATGCTGTAATAACCATCGGCGGCGGAGCTTCCCACTACGGCCAAAGCTATGGCCAGCTGAACATGTATGGCGGGGAAGTTAACGTTCCCAGATTCGCGCTTTACTACGGCGACACCAACCTCTATGGCGGAACTTTGCTGGTCAATACTGACTCTAACTTTTACTTTAATCAAAGCCGTCCCGAGAACACCATTACTATGAATGGCGGCACCCTGAAAATCCGAGGCAACTGGACAGCACCCCTCAATGCTTTAATCGGAAACGGCCGTATTGTCAGCAACCGCGGCACCCTCGGAACACCAACTTATCCCACTTATGATGCTGACGGCGCCGAGTATACAACACTCACATCTACCGGCAGCTTAACGGCGGCATGGAATCCGCAGCCGGCAAACGGAGCAAAGAATGTCCATTACTACCATGGCATCATAGATGCCTGCAGCGTTACGCTTTCATGGAACAAGGGTGATTATGATTATATCGACGTTGACCAAAGGGAAGTAAACGTAACCCACAACATATATTTCGGAACTTCAGCGGGGGCGCTGGTACTCCAAAAATCGCTATCTGACGTGAATAATGATCCTTGCCAGTGGGATATAAATGATGTGGTGTTCACCAGAGGAGCTACCTATTATTGGGAAGTCAATGAAGTTAACACTATTGGCTCACAAGAGGTAATGCCAGGCCCTGTCTGGAATTTCACGGTACAGGACGGCAAGGCGTACAATCCAAGACCTCGAAACGGACAGGTTGGCTTAAACGAACCGTTGTCAGTAAGCTGGACGGCAGGCGACTGGGCAAATGTACACAGGGTGTTTTTCGGCACGAATTACAGCGCTGTCACTAACGCATCAACCGCAGCGTCGGATGGACGATACAGAGGCACGGTAAGCAGCCCTGTATATCCGCTCTCCAGATTACTGGAAGTCGTTCCTCCTGCATCAGTGCCTTTTCCGGGGACATTAACCCCAGGTACGCCTCTCTACTGGCGCATCGATGAGGTCGACGATCCCTGCGTCTGGAAAGGCCCCGTTTGGAGTTTTACCCCTGCGGCGTACATCACCATCGAGGACTTTGAAGATTACAACAGCACGGCTGATATAAACGCCAACTGGGCAAAGGCCTATTGCACGGGTGATACTACCCCGGCGTTTGGAAATTTGAGCTATGTACTCGATAGCGCTGGGAGACATGGCAAGTTCCACTACGACAACACGGGGACAGCCGGCAGCTATGATTTGTTCTCAGAGGTAAACCGTCCTTACATCGGCGGCACGGTATTCACAGGCAGCGCCGCGCTTTCTGTGCAGCCCGCGGTAATAAGGGTAGATTATATCGGGACCTCGGCTAACTCGGCCATTCCGATTTACGACAGGATGTATGTAGCTCTTGAAGATACAGCCGGCAATGTCGGCGTGTACTCTAATAGCGATGGGGCCACACAGGCAAACCCCTGGCAACAATGGTATATCCCTCTCAATGACCCCAACTTCACGTCTGTGAACAAGGCAGCAATACGCAATTTCCGCCTCGGCGTTGGTCTGCGTTGTAACGATGGTAGCGGCGGCTACGGCGACGTGATGTTTGACAACATTCGGCTTTATGCTAAGACATGTAATCCGAATCCGCCGTTTGACGTAAATTCTGATATGGACGGTGACTGCGATGTGGACGTCAATGATTTAGACGTCTTCGTGAACGATTGGCTCGCACACGCTGAAGACAGGACTTTCGCAGTAACGCAACCCACAAAAGCTCCAATACTTTGGTATCAGTTTAACGATAGCGGCTCAACGACTCTATGTGCTGATTCAGGTGCCACTCTAGGCGCCTATGCAGGCACTGTCCAAAACTGGATTCCGCAAAACTGGGACACTACTGGTGGCCGTGATGGTAGCGGCTGTCTCTACCTGCCTCCAAACGGTGGGTGCTATGTTGACGCCCCGGTAGCTGCGCTGGGCTTTATGGGTAACGACGCCCATTCGGTAGATAATGGCGGCGGCGGCATAAGCTTCTCGGTCTGGATTAATGCGGACTTGACAGCGAATCAGTTCATCGATCAATGGCCCGGGATTTTCGGTGTCTGGAATCCAGCCCTGGCAAGCGAGGTTCTGGAAGTTCACTGCCCGTCGAACATACATGCGGGCAACGACACCGCAGCCGTCAACTTCATCAAGAGAGTGCCAATAGAATCAACCCCGCTCGGCGGGGCGTACGGCGGGGCGTATGCACAAGCATACATGCCGCTTTCCAGCTTTGGTGGACGCTGGAATCACTGGGCATTCATCAAGACCCCGAGCAGCCCAAATGGTGAAATGCAGGTTTACTGCAACGGTAATCTGGTGGCAGACGCTAACGGCAATGACTGGGCGTCTATCGATAGCAAGCCACAGTTGTTCCCGATGCCGGTGGGAGCATTCCGAATCGGCACACGCGGCAGCAACTGGGATATGTGGTCCGGCAAACTCGACGACTTTCAGGTTTACGACTATGCTCTGTCAGGTTCTGAAGTGGCCTGGTTGGCAACCGACGGTACTGGCGAGATAAAAATACCGTTGACTACCAAAAGCAATTTATACCTGGATGGCGGTACAGCAAACGACATGAATCAGGTTGTCAACTTTGAGGATTTGTCTGTAATGGGCGATCAGTGGCACCAGTTGAAATGGTAGCCGTAAAACAGCCGGCATAAATGTCTTTGGGGTTTTTCGTGACCAGCTCTGCGGTTCTTGAATATTGCCGGATAGCTGAGGAATTTCATTCCAAATAAAAAAGCCGGAGTTATTCACTCCGGCTATTGTAAGACAGTGGTTAAAATATTACACAGTTATTCGGATTTCCGCTGCCCTACAGAAACCAAAACCTTAATTGGAAGAAAAGAACTATTGACTTTTCACTATTCATTATACACCTTTGGGCCGGTTTATTGCAATAGATTATGGCCGGTTTTGTTAATTTTTTTCCACAACCTAAGTGTTTGTCAATAAAGGTGTTATGGCCGTCGGTTTTACGCCGCACAAAAATGTCGGATTTTGCCGTGAATTTATGATTCCAGTTCCGTGTTATATGCGGGCTTCAGCAGTTTTAGTGTAATTGCCGAAAGCCAGGTTGAAATCCACTGTTCCCCATTGCGATTCGATTTGGGTCTGCTTTATCTCAACGGTAAAATCGCACTTCGCGAAGTCGAAATCGGCGTTAATGACTGAACCGTCCGGGGCGAAGTATTTGCCTTTCCATCGGTCAGCTTTTACCTGTGTGAACCGGTTGCCCGGAATCGTGAACGTTTGTTCACCCCAGGTTATGGTCAGGCCGGCTGTTAAATTTGAGTCATCGTCAACGGTAAAAGTGCCCTTAACGGAAAGCTGGTCACTGTTGGGACGAATAGAAGTTTTCAGCTGTGCCTTGGTTACTGCCAACGTATCGGCATAACTGCTCATGAGCCGTATCGGGATGAGTTTTTTGCCGTTGACGGTATTTTCGTCCGCGACTCCTAAAGCGGCGTATGTGCCGAGGTCAATCAGCAAATACATCGGGCACCCCAGGCCGGTCAGGTCCACGTTTTGGGCCTGGAGGTAGAATGTATTCTTGTTCACGTTGAACCACAGAGAAGAAATACCGCCCGGCTGACTCGGTTTCACCTTGTATTTGTAGGCGTAAGTGTTTTTTGAGCGGGTGAACGAATTTGTGCTCAGGGTCTGTTCATAGACGAGGTGGTCATCGGCGGCGGAGTATATCTGCACAGTTACGCTATCGGCGTTATCGAACATCTCAGGGGTCACGCCGAAGGTGCCGGAACATATGATTGAATCCAGCCCCGCGGTTTTTCCCGCCTTAACGGTGTCTTTTTGAATAGTGGCGTTAAAGTTGATTAACCAAGGAGACAAAAACAGGCCGTGAATTATCTGCCGGTTCAGCCCGGGTCCCTCCCAGGCCACAGCGACATTGTCGCTGCCGCTGCCTGCTTTGTGCAATACCTCGATGTAGTATTTTTCGCCGCCGGTCAACGAAATCGGTAACGACTGCTGCTTGGGATATTTGTCCCACTCGTTCGGTTCCATCCGGCCCGATACATACGCAATCAGGGCAGCGTTACAGGGGTCAGCGTCTGTGCTAAGCCGCAATTCGCTGTTGGCGTCGCTCGCAATCCAAAATGTATAATCTCCCGTGGTTATCGGGTGCAGATACCCGCGAATCCGCGTGCCATAGTTGTCCGCCCAGTCCGTTGGTCCTTCTGTGCTCGCAAGCACTCCTCTGTCGGTCGGATTGTCCGGATAGTTCGCATTCGAGGTAAGGTCGTTGACCGCGTCCCCCGGTATGCCCGTCCACCATTCACGGAGAATTCTGCCTGAACCCCCGGCGCCGGTTACTGTGATATGAACTGCCGATGAGGTGTTTGTATCACCGTGATTGTCAGTTGCTACGGCGGTTAAATTAAAATCGCCTGCGGGTATGCTCTGCCAGACATAAGAATACGGCGGAACCGTGGCTTCGCCCAGCTTGGCGGAGTCCTGATAGAATTCCACCCTGGTCACATTGCCGTTGCTGTCAGAGGCATTTGCGTCGATGGTAATATCGGCGCCTTCGGTAAATGTGCTGCCATCCGACGGTGAGGTGATAGAAACGGCCGGCGGGTCGTAGTGGGCTGAGGCAAAGAAATAATTGGTTGTGAGACCTTCGCCGTCGCGCCATATCTCAAATCCAGCTTCCATATTGTCGAGGTACCAGTTGGTGTCTATGTATCCTCGGGCCGCCGCGTCATCGATGAATTTCTTGAGGTCGAGGTCAACACTTGTAACGGGGACGGTTTTCTTATAGGCGATGTAGTACCACCCTACTGTATGTGACCAGTCCGCGAAATAAACATCCCAGTCGGCACCTCCAATGGACACGGTTGCGACCTTCGAGCCGGCAGGGTTTGCGCCGCCGGCATAGTTTATCCAAATCATCAGTTCGGCTGCGTCCGGGGCGGTGCCGCCGGCGGTGCTGAACCAGGATTCGTAAGAGGCATTCCATGTCCCGCCGGCGCTGTTTGTATCGATGTTCCAGCGGAAAGGAGTGATACCCATTTCGCCAACCTTCAGCGGCATACCGCTGTTTTGCGTGCAGCTGCCCCAGTGGCAGCCCTTAAAAATAAAAGGATATGCAGCCACATCGCTTGAGTTGTGTGTGGAATGTGTTACGCTGAAATATGTTGAATCTGAGGATGCCTCGATGCACTGCTCGCCCGGCGTGCTTCCCCATACGTTACTGTTTATGCGGTATTCTCCTCCAAGGACGTCGATTGAATCGTAGCGTCCGCAAAATGAAGACGCCTTCGCGGCACGAAGCGGCATGATTGAATAAAGCAGGACGCACGCTGCAATAACTTTAACGTATTTTATGCGAATGCCTTCGGCAGAACATCCGGCGCGGGGCCTGATACCAATCTTCGGTCTAACCACTGCATTCTCCATTCTTCTGCGGCATTATCGATTTTTATTCTGAAATCATTGTCTAACTTCGGCAGTTTTAGTGTAATTGCCGAAAGCCAGGTTGAAATCCACTGTTCCCCATTGCGATTCGATTTGGGTCTGCTTTATTTTAACGGTAAAATCGCATTTCGCAAAGTCGAAATCGGCGTTAATGACTGAACCGTCCGGGGCGAAGTATTTGCCTTTCCATCGGTCAGCTTTTACCTGTGTGAACCGGTTGCCCGGAATCGTGAACGTTTGTTCACCCCAGGTTATGGTCAGGCCGGCTGTTACGGAGGAGTCATCCGCCACGGTTAAGGCGCCTTTAACGGAAAGCGAGCTGCCGGCGGGTTTGGAGGTAATCTTGAGACAGTATTTTGCAATCGACAGCGTGTCGGCGTATCCGCTTAACAGCCGGACAGGAATTTTTTGCCTGCCGTTGACAACGTTTTCGCCGGCGATACCCATGCCGGAATAAGCTCCTATGTCGATGAGGACATATAATGGACAGGCAAGACCGGTAAGATTTACATTCGCGGCTTTGAGGTCAAATTTGTTTTTGCTCACGTCGAATTTGAGCAGAGTTATGCCGCCCGGCCTGCCAGACGTTGTTTTGTATTTGTAAGTATAAGCGTTTTTGGAATTAACGAACAAACCCGTGCTTATGGCCTGCTCATAGACGAGGTAATCGTCGGCCTGGGAATATATCCGAACTGTGATATTGCCGGCGGCGGCAATTAACTCGGCGGTAGCGTTAAAGTCGCCGGAGCAGGATATTGAATCAAGTCCCCGAATTTTACCTGCCTTGATGCCGCATTTTTTAATCGTAAAGTTATGGATTGTGCTGTCGGTTATGACTAATTTGCGGCTGTTCGATTTGCCGTTAAATGTTGCTGTTACCGTGCATTGCTGGTAGCCGTTGACGTCGGCGGCGGTAATTAGCCCGTTGGCGTCTATTGTCGCGTAGTTCGAGTCCACAGTCCAGGTTGCCTGTCCTGTTGTTAAATTCTTCGTGCTGCCGTCGTCATAATGGGCTATGCAGGTGAATTGTGCGGCAGCTCCCTCCGCTAAATTATCAGGCCCGGCAACCTCGACGGATTCAACAATCATCTCGCAGGGCTGGTAATCTGAAACGTCTGACTCTAAAAAGTCAGTAGGGGCGCCTGTGCCCTCGGAAATGCCGACCAGTCCCGCCTGCGAGTCGACGGACAGCCAGGACAGACGAATCCGGCCGTCGTAAAACATTTCGACCTGGAAAGTATTTGAATTATTGACGCCGTATTCCGGAACACCCTGCCATGTAACGACAGCGCGGTCGTCAAGCTCTTTGTATCGCACGAGGCCTGCACTGGAAGGGTCAAGGTCGCGGAACAGAGCCGAAATACGTTTGGCTGCGAAGTGGTTGGATAAGCTCTCGATATAATCGGTATCGGCGGCGTCGAAAGTGATATGGCCGTTGGCATTCACATAAAAGGTGTTGTAACTTTCGCCGTAGATTTTAACGCTGTGACCGGTAAGCGTAACGGCCTGTGAACCATCGTCGTCCACTGTAAGGTTGGTGCTGACGGCGGGGTTGACAGGAAATTCGGTGATTTCTTTTAAACAGGCCAAATACCGCGACGACGATTCATCCGGCGTAAGAAGCAGTGATTTGTTTGAAAGGTCGAATTTGTTCGAAGCGCTGCTGAATAATTGCGTGAAATAATCGGTCCGTGTATCGCTGATTGCGAAGTTGGCGTCGCTTTCGTCGGTGTTTACACCGTCGCTAATCCATATTCTGTAATCCGAACCGACGGGTACTGTGCTTGGTATGTTCCAGGAAAATTCGCCGGTGTTGGAGACGCCGCTTGCCAATTGCAGATATTCAGCTCCTGCCTTGAGCAGATAAATGTCAACGGTATTTGAGCCGCCGATAGACGCCCACGTAATAGTCCAGTCGAATCCCTGAACCAGGGTTTTGCTGGTATTGGGAGCTATTACCGTCAATGACGGCGAAGCCGTAAGTGCGTTATAGGCGTTAAGCCGTCTTCCTGTAATTGTCTTGTCGGCCAGTGAATCAACGAGGTCGCCCGTCCAGATAAGCCGGGTCTTCAGTTCAGACAAGCTCATAGACGGGTTGTATGCCAGCAGCAATGCGGCCACTCCCGCCACGTGCGGTGTCGCCATTGAGGTGCCGCTGTAGTAAGCGTACCCGTTGCCGAGAACCGTGCTGAGGATGCTGACTCCCGGTGCGCCGAGGTGGACGCTGTTCCGGCCATAATTTGAAAACCAGGCCAATTCGTCGTTGCAATCGGTTGCGGCGACCGCGATTACGTTCGAGATATTATAGCCGGAGGGGTAGTGAGCAGAAGAATCGCAATCAGCGGAATCGTTGCCTGCGGCGGCGACAAAAAGCACGCCGTTATTTTTGGCGTTGGTGATTGCCGCGGCAAGCGCGGCTGAATATTCGCCTCCGCCCCAGCTATTGCTGAGGATATTTGCGCCATTGGCGACCGCGTAATTTATGGCTTCTATGGCGTCTGCGACACTGCCTGAGCCGGTTTCGTCGAGGAACCTGCACGCCATCAGTTTGCACCGCCAGTTGACTCCTGTTACTCCGACGTCGTTATTGCCGCTGCCTGCGATTGTGCCGGAGCAATGTGTTCCGTGGCCGTTTTTATCGATTACGTTGCCGTCGCCATCGACAAAATTATAGCCGTGAACGTCGTCTATGTACCCGTTATGGTCATCATCACGACCGTTGCCTGCTATTTCATCGGGGTTGGTCCAAATATTGGCGGCGATGTCGGGATGCCTGTAATCGATACCCGTATCGATAACCGCTACTACGACGTCGTCCGAGCCGGTGGTTATGTCCCATGCCGAGACAGCGTCGATGTCGGCGTTTGCGATGCCGCCCGTCTGGCCTGTGTTTCTCATTGCCCAGAGCCGTGTAAAGTATGTATCGTTGGGCACACCCAAAGCCCGCACCCTGTAGTTTGGTTCCACGCGGACAATGCGGGGGTCTTTTTTGGCTTTGTGCTCCGCGATTGCCTGTTTGACGGATTTACCCTCGGACAGTTTTACGCGAAGCACCTGATTTTTGATTGTTTTCGACGGCCCGGTGAGGAGTTTGGTTCTTCGCGAGGAAACAAACGACATTCTCTTTTTCACAATTCCGCCGACCATTGCGCCAACTTCTTTGTTATCTGTATTCGCATCATTGGCCAGGATTACCAGAACTTCATCGGGGACGTATTCTTGTTTGTCGTCAGGCGTCGCAAAAGTTGCGATGTCGGCCTGTTCGCCGGCATTGGCGGTTTGCAGGACCTGCCCACCGGCGATAGCCCAAAACGCCAGCATTACCGCAATCAAAAATAGATGATTGGTATTGTAGGCGGGGTAAATATCAAACGATAAATTGCGTTTGCCTTTAATAAGGCATACCCACAGTGCGGAAAAACGCAAAAAAGCTGCCATGATAATTTCCTCCCGACTTGAGCAGACCAACAGAAAGTCCTCTCTAAACAAAAGTATGCAAAACGACAGGCCGGAAACCAAAGGATGGCTGTTAATTTAAGATGGGTTTCTCAAAAATGCAGACAGGAGGCGTTTTTATAAGACCAGGAGGATTATATTTTTGATTTATACAGCCGGTTCAGGCCAGCATCGATGCGGCGATTTGGGCGACGGCGATACCTGCTTTTTTGGAGGTCAACGGCCCGACGAGCGCAAGCAGGTCGGAATTGGTTTGGGCAAGCCGGGTTTTATCTTCGAGTTGGTTTCGGACTGTTTCGATAATCGGTTCAATCGAATGGAAATAAGGCATATACTCCGGCACAAGCTCACGGCCTGCGAGGATATTGACCAGCGACAGATATTTAGTGGTAACTAACCATCGGCCGACGAGATGCCACAGTATCGGGCTGGTCTGATACATAATCACCATCGGGCATCCCGCGGAAGCCACCTGCAAAGTTGCGCTGCCGCTTGCGACGAGAGCGAAATCAGAATTTCTTGTCGTCTGATATACGGAGTCAATGGAGTAGTCGGTTCGAAATCCCATCAGGCGGGTCGAATCAAGTGCGCCCCTGGTTGCCTCATCGATGGCCACTGTCGTAAAAGTCGCGTGGGGGTATTTTTTTCGCAGTGCAATCGCGATTTGCTGCATCGGTCGCCAAAGCGTTCCGACTTCGGCGGTTCTTGAGCCGGGGACAATCGCTATCTTGACGTTGACGGGATTGAAGTTTCGATAATCGCGTTTTGCCCTGTTCAAATCCGACTGGGTCAGCTCGTCGAGCAGGGGATTGCCGACAAATTCCGCGGGGACTCCCCGACTCGTGAACCATTCCTGCTCGAAAGGCAAAAGGCAGCAAAGTTTGTCGCAGCATTTTCGAAGTTTGCGGATTCGCCATGGGGCCCAGGCCCAGAGCTGCGGCGCGACATAAAAGAGCGTTTTGATTCCCGATTTTTTGGCGGCCTTTGCGATATGAAAGTTGAAGGCGGGCGAATCACAGACAATGACGAGATTCGGCTTTTTGGCGGCTAGGAACTTCGCTATTTGTTTTATAAGCCGGTAATAATGAGAGACGTGCGCAAAGGCGTTATAGGTCATCGCTGCCCGGCCGACGGCGTTTTCGATTAGTGTGCAGCCGGCTTGGGCCATTTTGGGTCCGCCTATGCCGACAAATTCCAAATTCTGATTTGCCTGTCGCATGGTGCGTATCAGGGCGGCGCAATGCCTGTCGGCGCTGGGTTCGGCAGCACTTATAAAAATCGCCTGTTTGCTATTCCGGTCGGTCATAACCGCCTATGCCGGTTGCACGCTGAAAACGTCAAATTGTGTCCCGAACTGGCGAAGGTAAAAGAGCGAATATGCCCGCTTAAAAGCGATGAGAGGCAATAGAATCACCACAATAGGATACATGACAATTATGTTTAAAATTGGAACTATTAAAAGCAGTGAAATACAACAACTCAAACAACAACAACAGCAGAAGCCGATCAGGTAAATAGCCAAGGCGATAAATGCTATAACCAAATGTATCACAATCTGAAACAGGATATACAGAAGCATTTGTGCTTTATTGCTGCTAATGAGCGCCAGGCATTGTTTCCAGCCGGCGATGCAGCTTTCGGTATTCAAAAACATAATCGGCACGACAAAATCAGTGGTGAATTTGGCGATTAGGCCAAGTAAAACCGCGACGACAACGACAACAAAAATGGCCCCCGTTAAACCAATTATAGCTGCCGGGTTAAATCCTGTTGCGCACATAACAAAACCTGCGAAGACAGCAGCCGCAACCGGAAGTCCTATTACAAGGAATCCGATAAACCCAAGTACGATGCGGAACAGGAAAAGCGAATTGCCGTGCCGGGCAAACTTATTCCAGGGAACGACGACTTCGGCTTTATTGCCCGCGACACAATGGACGAACATAAACTGTCCCCTACTTCGCAGCCAGCAAAGGACCACCGCTATAATTATGATTATCGGGATTAAAATCGCCCCCACAAAGATTATGACGGCCAGATGCGCGAGTATGCCGTCTTTTATAGCGTGGAAGATGGGCTCGTGACCATCCGCTCGCCATCCGTTACCGCCGTTGCCCCCGCCGCCACCGCCTCCATGGCCGAGTTGTGCCAGCCAGGCGCAAAAACCAATAATAAACCACTTTGACAAATCAAACGGTTTGAAAAGCATCAGCCGGACGTGTTCAATGGCCTGGCCGATGGGGTCGATTACGCTGACGCGTTGTGGATTCTCTAATCCCATAAGGTAACTCCTTTAACTATTTTTTTAAGAGACGGAATTAGGTTGCCTGTGTCTTGGCGGCGTCTTTCAGCCGGCGAAGCTCTCTGCGTATGGGCCAGTCGCCAAGCGCAAGAACAAACGGCAGAACTATGTTGGCAATCGGCACTAAAGTAAAAAGTCCCCAGGCCCAGTTATAACCCGCCTTGTGGAAAATCATGCAGTTTATCCATGTTTTTATCAGGGCCACAACCAGGCAAAGAAGTACCACCAGGGACGCAATAACAATACAAACAGGCAACATACCGTTATGGGGCATATTTGTGCAGCACATATCTTCTCCTTTCAATAAATTTTGTTAAAGGATATACTTTTGTCAATGAGTTTACCCGTTTGGCGGCTGTTTGGGAAGCCCTGAGAAAATAAAATGCAAGATATAAAAACCGGGACAAAAAAGAAGTTTTCACACAGAAGGACGATGATACGCTTCTTTATCGGTATTATTGCGATGGGGGTCGCGATTTTCGCATTGGCGGGCCGGCTGGATTACTGGCAGGGCTGGCTTTTCTTTTCGACTTTCCTGGTTCTTATGACGGGATTCGGCGTTTTTTTCACCAAAAAGCAGGACCTTACGCAGGAACGCGTCAGGCCCGGCCCCGGTGTCAAATGGTGGGACAAAATCTTTTTAGCTATCCACGTTCCTTTATCTTTATCCGTTAGTTTGCTTGCCGCCCTCGATGCGGGCCGGTTTCACTGGTCACCTCAATTACCCATTGTCCTGTATCCGGTGATGTTTGTTTTGATTCTGACCGGCTCTTGTATTATCTGTTGGGCGATGTGGACCAATAACTTTTTTTCCAGCGGGGTCCGCATCCAGACCGACCGGGGTCACTATGTTGTTACCGATGGGCCATACCGTTACGTTCGCCATCCCGGCTACGTCGGCGTAATTATTTTCATGCCTGCTTCGGCCCTGCTCCTCGGCTCAATCTATGCTCTTATCCCGGCCGCGATAGACATTTTCCTGCTTATCATTCGCACACATCTCGAAGACCTCACACTTCAAAAAGAGCTTCCCGGCTACGCCGACTACGCCAAACAAGTTCGCTTCCGTCTCATACCCTGTATCTGGTAATCTTGATTTAATAGTTGCAACACCGGCTGCGCAAAAAAAGGGCGCTGTTGGACAGCGCCCTGGTGATTCAGTTGATAAATCTCAAAACCGTTTTGTCAGATAAGCTGTGTTTTGCCGGGTAATGCGACTGGTTCAGCCGGGAAATCGCCGGTGAAATCCAGCTTGGCCGGCATTAGGTCAAGTTTTGAGGCGTTCATAACCCAGTCCCAGGAAATTTCCCTTCCGGTATATGTGCTCATCCTGCCCATAATGCCGGTGAGGGTGCTTTCAGCGACGCGTTTGGCCTCATTGAGCGGCTTGCCGTCTCTGATACTTTGTATCAGGTCGGCGTGCTCTAGGACGTATGGGTTCGGGTTGAGGCCTTCGTATCTGTAGGCGTTTTTGCCCTTGATGTAGCCGGTTGCGCCGTCGGTGTAGCAGAATCCTTTGGTTCCCTTGACGTTTTCCGATACGCGTTCACTGCAGGCGGGCATTTGTCGGCACATACTGGTAGCTTTTATTCCTTTTGGATATTCGAATTCGACGGCGAAGTGGTCGTATATGTTGCCATATTTTCTCACGGCTCTGCCGCCCATACCGTATGCCTTGACCGGGTGCGCGTCGAGCGCCCAGTTGATAACGTCGATATTGTGAACATGTTGTTCGACGATGTGGTCGCCGGAAGTCCAGAGGAACCAGGGCCAGTTCCTGCACTGCCATTCCATACCATTTGGCATTTTATCTCTTTCGAACCATTTCCAATAGCCGAGCATATCGCCGCCGCACCAGTAACACTGCGCGGTCATTATTTCGCCTATTGCGCCATCCTGCACTTTTTTAATCAGGTCGAGGTAGTGTTTTTGATGTCTGCGTTGAGTGCCTGCGACGATTGACAGTTTCTTCTGGGCTGCCAGCTCAGCCGTCTGGATTACCGACCTGATTCCGATGGGGTCAATGCCCGCTGGCTTTTCCATAAAGACGTGTTTGCCCGCCTCGACCGCGGCCTTGAGATGTATCGGCCTTGTATATGGCGGGGCAGTCAGCAGGACCATATCAACGTTGGTAGCCAATAACTTTTGATAGGCGTCGAAGCCGGCAAAACACATTTCGGGCTTGACGTTGAATCCGCGCGGCAGGGGTGGCCTGTCTTTGTCATTAGGAACGCCTTCGGGCAGCAATTTCATTGCCAGATCAATATGGTCTTGGAAAAGGTCGGCGATAGCGACTAATTCGATGGATTCCGAGGCATCGATGCAATTTCTTACGGCATCCATTCCGCGTCCGCCGCAGCCGATAAGCCCGATGCGAATTTTATCGTTGCCGGCTACATAAGCCGCGCTGCCGAGTTTGGCGGCCGGCTGGCAACCTGCGATTTGTGAGGCGATTGCTCCGAGCGAGACCGCCGCTGTGGTTTTCATAAACGACCTTCTGTTTATTTCCTGCATAAGTATCACCCTTTCAGCTTCTGGTTAAGGATTGTTTCAATAGTTATCGCACCAGCGGTATGCATCTATTACTGCCCGTTCGCCTTCTTTGCCGGGTTTGCTTTTACCGTGTTCCATACAAAGGACGCCCTGGTATCCTTTTTCGTGAATGTGTTTGAAGATGTTTTGATAGTTGATTTCGCCTGTTGTCGGCTCATTTCGTCCGGGCGTGTCGCCCAAGTGAAATGCAGCTATTTCCTCCCAGGCGCGGTCCATATTGGGGATGAGGTTGCCTTCGGTAATCTGCTGATGGTACAGGTCATCCACAATTTTACAGGATGGGCTGTTGACCGCCCTGCAAATCTGGTAGGCCTGCGGGATTTTGGAGAGGAACATCCCGGGGTGGTTTATCCAGTTATTCAGCGACTCGATAACCATAATGAAGCCGTCTTTTTCGCAGACCTCGGCGCAGGCCTTGAGATTGTCGATAACGTTGGCTGTCTGGTAGGCCCATTCCATGTTGTTGGCATATTGCCCCGGCACGACGATGCCCATTTTGTTGCCGGTACGCTTTGAGACCTCAATTGCCGCCTTGATTTTAGTGATAGCCGACTCACGGACTTTGCTGTCCTTCAGGACAAACGTCGGCCTGCTGAATTCGGCGTATGCGATAAATGGTCCCATAGCAAGATTAAGCTGCTGGCATTGTTTGGCGATTGCTTCCTGTAATTCGGGCGGCTTTTGGTTGAGGTTGTTGTCGAACATTGCCGAAAACCCCTCGTCGGCGAAGAATTTCAACTGGTCAATAGGGTCTTTGCCCGCGCTTTCCTCATACTTCCCAAGCTCCGGGGCATATTTGAGCTTGAATTTGTTCGTGGATTTTGCTGCCGGTTTGTCTTCCGCATGAGAACTTGATATTGCCGCCACGCCGGCGGCGAGACCTGCTGCCACAAATGTCCTTCGGTCCATTGCGATGCCTCCTAAAAATTATCGGTTCAGACCATTGCCCATTTTTACCACTTGCCCCTTTTGACATCAAGTGAATAGTTTGTAACTCTTGCCAATGACGGTGAAAACAGCTATCATTAGCAGACAGCGTATTAGAGAATAATAAGAGGTTAGCGAAATGAAACCAAAACTGATAATCTGCGGCGCTGCGGGTCGAATGGGCAGACGTATTGTGGCCCTGGCGATGGAAGAAGGCGTGTTTGAAATCGCGGGAGCGATTGAAAAAGCAGGTCATCCCGACTTAGGCAAAGACGTGGGCGTTCTGGCTGGAGTGCCGCAACTGAATGTTAAGGTGGCGGACGGTTTTTCCGGCAAGGCGGATGTTGTAATTGATTTTTCGCTGCCTGAGGCGGCGGATGGGTCGATTGATTATTGTTCGGGCAATAAAGCGGGCCTGGTCTTAGGAACAACGGGTCTGAGCGACAGCCAGCGGAAGAAAATCGAGACAGCATCCTCGAAAATACCGATTGTCTGCGCGACCAATATGAGCGTGGGGATGAATACCCTGTTTGCCCTTGTTGGTAAAGTGGCATCGATGCTGGGGCCTGATTACGATATCGAGATTGTCGAGCAGCACCATCGTTTCAAAAAAGACGCTCCGAGCGGCTCGGCTTTGACGCTTGCTGAAAATATCGCAAAAGCAACGGGCAAGGAATTTCCCGATTGCCTCACCCACGGCAGGAACGGCAAAGACGCCCTGCGTGATAAAGGCACAATCGGTATGCATGCCGTACGGGCAGGCGATATCGTTGGGATTCATTCGGTGATTTTCTCGACGCTCGGCGAGACGGTAACGCTGAATCATACCGCTCACAGCAGGGACACCTTTGTTCGCGGCGCTCTTCGCGCGGCGGGCTGGCTCATAAATAAAAAACCCGGCCTGTATTCAATGGCCGACGTATTAGGATTGAAATAGCGAAACGGCAGGGATGCCCTTCGACAAGGCTCAGGGCAGGCCCCGAAGTTTGATATCAAACATAAGAAAGGAAGTGAGATTATGAATATTGTATTTTCATTGATAGCGATAATTGGGGGCGGATTAGGGTCGCTGATTGCATTTAATAAGGTGCAACTGGATAAATTTATAAGCCCCGATGAGGCAGAGGCCTGGCACAGGAAATACGGGAAGATACTCAAGATTTTAGGCCCGGCTGTTACCGTCATAGGGATATGGTTTCTGCTGTTTTAGTCAACTAACTATTTGCCACTAATGGCTTGGCCATCCCTTTGCCGTGAGGCATCCCTTTTGGGAACGGGAGACCCCGAGACACTAAGTCGATTTTAGATTATTTCGGTGTGGCCATTCGACTAATATGTCCCCAGTTGCGATTACAGTTAAAAATATCAGCAAAAGTTTCGGCAAGGTGAATGCCGTCCGCGACCTGAGTTTCGAGGTCGAGGCCGACACCTGCTATGGCTTCCTGGGGCCAAATGGCGCGGGCAAGACAACGATGATGAAGATGCTCTATGGCAAATGTACCAGGGGAAAAAACGGCGATGGCTCGATAAACGTTTTGGGTTATGACCCCGCGAGCAATGAGCTTGCAATCAAATATCTCTCAGGTGTTGTCCCGCAGGATAATAATCTCGATGAGGAGCTTGACGTAATAAGCAACCTGATGGTTTATTCGCGGTTTTACGCACTGCCGCGTAAGGCGGCGACGAGCAGGATTGATTACCTGCTTGGGTTTATGGAATTGTCAGACAAACGCGCCGCCAGAATCAGGGAGCTTTCGGGCGGTATGCAGCGGCGATTAGTAATCGCGCGTGCGCTGATGAATAACCCGAAACTTTTGATACTCGATGAGCCGACGACAGGCCTTGACCCGCAGGTGAGACACCTTATCTGGGACAAGCTGCGGCAGCTCAAAAGGCACGGCACGACGATTCTGCTGACGACGCACTATATGGAAGAGGCGTTTGCGCTTTGCGATACGATTTTGATTATGGATAAAGGGGCAGGCATACTTCGCGGGTCGCCCGGGGAGCTGCTTACGAAAAATGTCGAGAAACACGTCCTTGAAATTACGGGCAGCCAGACGCTGGAAACGGCAGCAGACGGCGCGACGCTGCAGAAAGTCAGGATAGACCGTACACAGGAGACAACGCGTGTGTATTGCGATGACGACCAGCTTCTGCGGCAATTAGCGGGCGGGCTGAAGGACGCACGTTACTTTTTGAGGCAGTCGAATCTTGAGGATGTATTTTTGAAGGCGACGGGCAGGGCATTGAATGAAAAACAGTAAACCATATCCTTGTCCGCCATCCGTTGGGCGGATTTATCCGCCGCTTGCCAGCCGATTGTTCGGCGTGTGGTTTCGGCATACGCGGGTCTATACCAAGAATATTTTCAGCAACGGTCTGCCGCCATTTCTTGAGCCGTTGCTGTTTTTGGCGGGCGTCGGGCTGGGCTTAAGCAAATACATCACCCAGTCAATGGAGGGTCTGACTTATATCGAGTTTCTCGGGACCGGACTTCTTATGACGTCGGCGATGTTTACCGCGTCGTTCGAATGCACCTTCGGCACATTTATCAGGATGGAGTTCGAGAAGGTCTATGACGGTATGCTGGCAGCGCCATTGACTGCTAATAACCTGATTATCGGGGAGATTATCTGGGCGGGGACAAAGGGATTTTTCTTCTCGTTTGCCGTACTGTGCGTTCTTACCTGTTTCGGCATCATATCTTTGCCGCGGGGTTTACTTGCGCCGTTTATAGGGTTTTTCACCGGGCTGATGTTTTCCGTTATGGCGTTATTGGTTACGTCTTTTGTCAGGACGATTAACCATTTCAATTTTTACTTCACGGGTTTTATCTCGCCGATGTTTTTCTTTTCGGGCGTGGTTTTTCCGATTTCTAATTTACCCGCCTATATTCGCCCGTTCGCCGAGATTATACCTCTGACGCATTCCGTCCGGCTTACCCGTGCCGTCTGCGCAGGCCAATACCATTTGATTCTCCTGCTCGATGTGCTTTACATTATCGCCTTTATCCTCGTAATTGGCTTTTTCGCGGTCAACCGGCTCAAAAAACGGCTTGTATATTAAATCAAGCATTCTATAATTCTGGATAGCTTGGATGATAAAGTTTTTGTCTCGGTAAGGATGAAGGAGGTCCGGAATGAGAGGTTTTGCTTTTTTAACGGCAGTATTGACAAGTTTGCTATTATTGGCAAGCCCGGCCAAAACAGAAGAAGCCACGCAAAGTCCGGTCGGAAGCTGGCAAAGTGTTGATTATGTCGAAAATATAGAGAGCTTCAAGCCGGATAAAAAAAACTGGCGGGGCGAGCTTTTCCTGAAGGAGGTTGAGTTCAGAAGCGACGGTACAACTTCATCTTTCTTTCGCTGGGAAAACGGCTGGATTTTACACAATGACGATAAAACAAAGGCAGAGTATTATATCAGGCAAATGAGCGAGTCGACTTATCTTTTCCTGCCCTGGCTCAGCGGTGATGTTGTCATACGCGGACAAAAGCCCTCGTATTATGTACTCAAAAAAGTTTCCGATAAAAAACAACCGTCGGGCGAAGAACAAAAAGATACGAGTAAGCCCCGAGGGGCTTTCAGGGCTATCGAAACTGTCGATTCCGTCAAGGAATTCGATGATGTTCGTGACAGGGACCTGAGCAAACTACGGCCGGCGGCGGTTGCCGCTGTCATTTCTACGCTCGATTTTAATAAGGATACCATTTGGCCCGACCAGAATCTGCTTCCCGGGAAACACCCGGAGAAGCTGCTTGAAGAAGCAATGAATCCCGGCCTGGGCGTAAGAGCGCTTCACCGTCAGGGTATAACGGGCAAGGGTGTCACCGTTGCGATTATCGATCAGCCGCTTTATCAGGACCATCCGGAATTTGCAGGCAAGATAGCGGTTTATCATGATGTCAACTGCGGGTCGAATGGCAGCATGCACGGCCCGGCTGTTGCCAGTTTGCTTGCAGGGACCAATTGCGGAACGGCACCAGATGTAAAAATTTATTATGTTGCCGCTCCATCATGGACTAAGGACGCGGCTTATCAAGCGAAGGCGCTTGACTGGATAGTCGAACAAAATTCAAAGCTTCCTACCGGCCAGAAGATTCGCGTTGTATCTGTTTCTGCCGCTCCATCCGGTCAAGATTCGCCGTTTGAAAAAAATCAGCAGATGTGGGACCAGGCCTACGCTCGTGCTGAGGCGGCAGGCCTCCTTGTCCTCGATTGCACCAAGCACCATGGTATCATTGGGCGATGTATTCTTGATGCGGGGAATCGCGAAGACCCTTCGCAATGTTTGATAGGCATGCATCCCGGTGACAAAGTAAATCCAATGGATGATAGAGTTTATGCTCCAAGTGGTCCTCGAACAACGGCCGAACAGTATCAAGAAAACCGATTCACTTATCAGTATAATGGCCGGGGCGGCCTGAGCTGGACGATTCCGTACGCTGCGGGCGTTCTTGCTATGGGCTGGCAGGTAAATCCGGGTCTTGGGCCGGAGCAAATGAAAGAGATACTTTTCAATTCGGCCGCAAAGGGGCAGGGCGGCGCGAAGATAATTGACCCGCAGAGGTTTATCGGTATGGTCAGAATGGCAAAGCCTGATAGCGTCGGTTTATCTCCTCGCCGTGAATCCCCGCCGCGCTCCGGCCGCACTACTGACTCAAAGCCGCGAGGACGCTCATCGCGTTGAAGAGGGCGTGGACGAAAACGGCGCGGAAAAGCGACCCGCTTTTTTCATAAGTATAGCCGAGGCAAAGCGACAGGGCAAAAAGGGCGAGCCAGTGCTCCGGATTTGCGTGGAAAATAACAAAAACAAGCGAAGTCACAAAAATTGCGGGCCAGGGTCTGACGATATATGACCGCAGCGCAGTTTGAATCATCCCGCGGAAAATAAGCTCCTCCACAAACGGCACAACTACAATGGCGGTAAAGACAATCAAGGCGCGCACCTGCCACTGAGAATAAGCGATGATTTGCTTTAATTCCTCGTGCTGCGGCATTTTAAATTTGTCGCCTAAGAGCAATTTGCCAATGATGGTTGTCAGTATAATCGCGCCGAGGACAACCGGCATAATCGCAAACAGATTGAGGAACGCGGCGACAAAATCACGTGGAATGGTTTTCAGATTAAGCCCCAGCCCCTTTAGGCCGCGGGCAAAAGTGAGCCGTGCTATCATTACGCTCGTTACGATTGCGGGGATTACGCCGAGGCAAAGCGCCAGGTTATCTGCGATTGAACCCTGCCAGTCGGGCAGGCCTGCCAATAATTTTTCCTTGATGAAATATAATACCGATACCGTCCCAAACCACAGAAAAAACGGTATGAGCGCCCAAAGGGGGGGCATAATATTTTCCCGTGCCGGTGCGTTGTCGAGCGACTTTGTGCCTAGGGATGTTCTGAGCGCCCAGACCGAGAGCACCAGTACGCCGCCTATACATACAACCAGGTCGGCTGTGGTGGTCTGGCCGCCAAGCTCTTCGAGAATCCTTGTTATCTTTGCGATAGCCACAATTACCGTTGCCTCACCACCTCCCGTTAGGGATGCCAAGTGGCATTAGGTGTACAAGTATTGATAAAAACAGTCGTTTGTATTACCATATACGAACTCGATTTAGCTTTTCAAGGAAAATAGATATGGACATATTTCGAATCGAAGGACCGGTTCGTCTTTCGGGCACGGTTTCCGTCAACGGGTCGAAGAACGCTGCGCTGCCGATTATGGCCGCGGCGATACTTGCGCCGGGCAAATCAGTTCTGAGAGGCGCTCCCCGACTTTCGGATATTTCGGTCTTCGGACAGTTGCTCGTGGACATCGGCTGCAAGGTCACAACAGCAGATAACGGTGATATAACTATCGACTCAACCACGATAGGCAAACCCGTGGGCGAATACGATATCGTCCGCAAGATGCGCGCGGGAATCTGCATTCTGGGCCCGCTTTTGGCGAGATGCGGCAAGGCGCAGGTCTCGATGCCCGGCGGCTGCGCAATCGGTTATCGTCCCGTCGATATTCACATTCGCGGATTGCGCGAGCTTGGGGTCCAGATTGACCTCGAAAACGGCTACATCGTGGCAGATGCGACCAAGGGCTTACGGGGCAGGGAGATATTTTTGGGCGGGCCTTTCGGCTCGACCGTTCTGGGCACGGCAAACGTGATGATGGCGGCGACGTTAGCCAAAGGCAAAACGGTGATTGAATCCGCGGCCTGTGAGCCGGAAGTTACAGATTTAGCAAACTGCCTCAATAAAATGGGCGCAAAAATAACCGGCATCGGCTCGCCTCGTCTGACAATTGAGGGAGTCAAGCAGCTTAAGCCATTCGAATACGAAGTTATTCCTGACCGTATTGAAGCGGGGACATTTATGGCGGCGGCAGCAATTACCAAAGGTTGCCTGCATATACAAAACTGCCGGCTCACAGACCTGATGGCGGTTGTTGACAAGCTTCGCAATATAGGCGTTACCGTCGAGGCCGAAAATTCCGGGTGTATTGTCGCCTGCTCGGGGCATGTCAGGCCGACCGATATCACGACCCAGCCATATCCGGGTTTCCCGACCGACCTTCAGGCACAGTTTATGGCGTTGCTGGCGTTGGCGGAGGGAAACAGCATCATAATCGAAAAGATTTTCCCGGACAGGTTTATGCACGTCGCGGAGCTTGCGAGAATGGCAGCCGACCTTAGAAAAGAAGGCGCGGCTGTAATCGTATCGGGGGTCAAGAAACTTGTCGCTGCGCCGGTTATGGCGTCGGACCTGCGAGCGTCGGCGGCCCTTGTCATAGCGGCGCTGGCGGCCGAGGGCACGACCATAATCAACAGGGTTTATCACATCGACCGCGGCTACGAAAAAATAGAGGAACGGCTCAATCCCGTCGGCGCAAAAATCACCCGCGAAGGCGACGGTTCGGTATAGGGCCAAAAGATGAAAAAGATTCTTGCAGTCATGGGCAGTCCCCGCAAGGGAGGCAATACTGATTTGCTTGTCCAGAAACTGGCGGAAGGGGCCGCGTCGAAAGGCGCACAGGTCGATACGATTCTTCTTGCCGACCTGAATATCCGCGAGTGCGACGGCTGTCACGTTTGCTGGAGGGGCAAATCCTGCTGTAAAAAAGATGATATGCTCGCCCTGTATCAGAAAATAAGCGAAAGCGACGTGATAGTATTCGGTACGCCCGTTTACTGGTTTGGGCCTACGGCGATTATGAAGGCGTTTATCGACCGCTTTGTGTACTTCAACTGCCCCGAAAACAAGGTAAAAATCAAAGGCAAAGCCGCGGCCACAATAATACCTTTCGAAGACGATGACCTCGACACCGCAAGACCCCTCGTCGAGCTTTTTGAAAAGTCGTTTGATTACCTCGAGATGCGATTAGTCGGCAGCGTAGTTGTGGGCGGGGTGGGCGAGAAGGGCGATATTCTCAAAAAGCCGGACCGGCTGAATGAAGCGTACGAGCTGGGCAAACGACTCGCGGACTGATTGAAGCTAACCACAATGTTTAGCACCTGTTGCGGCAATCGCTCGTATAATCGGTAAAATTTTATTTATATGGAAACCGTTGCTTTATGAAATGGTCGATAAACGCAGGCCGGATATTCGGCATAGAACTACGCATTCACATAACTTTCTTCCTGCTTCCGCTGTTTGTGTTCTTCTCGGATATAAAGGAGGGCTTTGGGCAGGCCGGATTGTCGGTGCTGTTTGTGTGCGCCATATTCGCCTGCGTTGTTATTCACGAGCTTTCGCATAGTTTAGTCGCCCGACGTTTTGGCAGGGAGCCGAAGAGCATCATGCTGCTGCCCATCGGGGGCGTAGCGACAATCGATATGATGCCGACCAGGCCGTTGCAGGAAATAGCGATATCAATCATAGGCCCGGCCACCAATATCGTGATAGCGATAGTACTTTTTCTGGTTGGCGGCTCGTCAATGGCTGTCGCTCTTAAAAATCACTCCAATCTGACCGCTTCCCAGATATTTATAACTGACCTTATTGCGGCCAATATAATACTGGCGATATTCAACCTTATTCCGGCGCTGCCTATGGACGGGGGCAGGGTTTTTAGAAGCATCCTTGCGCTGAAATTTGGTTTTCTGCGAGCCACGTTGTGGGCGGTAACAATCGGCAAAGTAATAGCCCTGCTTTTTATCGTCCTCGGCTTTTTCTACAACCCGTGGCTCGCGCTGATTGGTTTCTTCATTTACTCCGGCGCAAACAGCGAAAAGCAGCAGGCAATCTATCTGACGATGCTTGCTCAAAGGCCGCCTGATTTGACAATACCGCCCGAATATATTAACTTAAACCAGGATGACCGGATCCCGTAAGGGATGGCTTGCGCCATTACGCGGCAGTAACCGCGTGGTCAGACAAAACAGTTGTTATCGATTTGGAGGTATAAGGACATGTCGAGACAAGATGATAAAAGAATCAATCGCAGGAATTTTCTGAAAGCAGCGGGGCTGGTCGGCGTGGGCAGCGCAATCGCGGGGGCAAAAGCCAATGCGGCTGACGCCAATGGGCCGAATATGCCGGCGGCACAGCCCCCAATTCAAAAAGTGCCGAAACGAAAACTCGGCAAAACGGGAGTCGAAGTCCCGATACTATCGCTTGGTTTCGGCAGGCCCGGCGAGCAGGCGGTTTTGAGGCAGTCGCTCGACTGGGGCGTGAATCACTGGGATACGTCGCTGGCGGCGGCAAATGGAGCAAGCGAACAAAGCATCGGCGATTTTATCGCAAAAAATCCCGAACTTAGAAAAGATATATTTCTTGTTACCAAGGAGAATAAGTCAAAAACAACCGATGACCTGGAAAAATGTCTGCAAACGTCTTTGAAACGGCTCAATACCACTTACATCGACCTGTATTTCGGCGTGTATATGGTAAATGATATGGTCCGGTTCACCGACGATGTAAAAAAGTGGGCCGAAAACGCCAAGAAGCAAGGCGTGATAAAACACTTCGGCTTCACTACCCATGAGAATATGCCTCAATGTCTTATGGCCGCCTCAAAGCTCGATTGGATTGACGCCATAATGATGAAATATGACTTCCGACTAATGCAGGATAAGCAAATGCAGGACGCAATCGATGCCTGCCACAAGGCGGGTATCGGTCTTATCGCGATGAAGACGCAAAGTATGCGCCCCCGTGGCGCCACGGCAGATGCCAATGCTGCTGCCGCTGAAGCCGAAGCCGATAAAAAAATGCTTGCTCATTTCCTCAGAAAGGGTTTCACCGAAGGGCAGGCAAAAATTAAGGCAATCCTCGATGACCAGCGTATAAGTTCGGTTTGTTCCTCGATGACCAGCACTTCAATACTGATGACCAATATCGCTGTCGCACTCGATAAAACCAAACTTGCCGCCGAGGATATGGATATGCTCAAACACTACGCACAGGTGACCTGCAGCGGATATTGCGCGGGCTGTGCGCATATTTGCGAGCCGGTGGCTTCAAACGTGCCGGTCAGCGACATTATGCGGGCATTGATGTATCACGACAGCTACGGCGATATTCCTCAGGCAAAAGCGGTGTTCGCTGAGATTCCGGCTGACGTAAAACAGCGTTTGCTGAGCGTCGATTACAGCGCCGCGGAACACGTCTGCCCGAACCGTATGCCGATAAGCAAACTTGTCGCGGATGCGGCAGCCAAACTGGCGTAAACAGTTGCGGGAAGTGAGTTATGATTCGGATAACCGGTGAGACGGTCATCAGCGAGGGTGATATCGTTTATCGATTTTCCCGCAGCTCCGGTCCCGGCGGGCAGAACGTCAACAAGCTCAATACCCGCGTTACGCTTCTTTTTGATATCAATCACAGTCGCGGTCTGACGGCTGAGCAAAAAGAGCTGTTATTTGACCGGCTTTCGTCTCGGATTTCAGATGAAGGTTTTTTGACGATTGTTTCGCAACGGCACAGGACCCAAAGCGCAAATCGCAAGTCCGCACAAAACCGTCTCGTCGAATTGCTCAAATTCGCCCTGAGAGATATACCTGTAAGAAAGGAAACCGACGTTCCGCACGGCGAAAAACAGAAACGCCTTCGCCGTAAGCGCCATCGCAGCGAAATCAAACAGTTGAGAAAATCTGTCTCTTTCGATTGAACCGGTTAAGAACCGCTGGACCGGACGGCTTATTTTACCGAGTCATCCATCGGCATACCGAGTTGTTTGTAGATTCCCTGTCTTGCGGCCTTGTCCTTTTCCAGGATTATTCTGGCGTACTCGGCCACGTCTTTTGCCTTTGCTCTTGGGACAACCACAACGCCTTCGCCGTCGGCGACAATCACGTCGCCCGGCTCAACCAGGACGTTGCCGCAAACTACGGGACGGTTCACCGATTCTATTTCGTTTCTGCCCGGGCGGATCCCCCTGCCTACCTTTTTGAGGTAAAGCGGAATTTTCTCGGTTATGATTTCGTCGGTATCACGTGATGTGTTGCTGGTAACCACACCGATGCATCCAGCCATTTTCCAGACCATTATGTTATTGGACCCGATGGAGCCGGTGTCGCCGTCGCCGTCTTCTTCTATGACCAGAACGGTCCCCTTGCGGATAAGAGGTATGAACGGCTCCGGGGAGAAATAAGTGTACCAATTGTCTCTCCATGCGTCGTATGGTTTGGCCTCCATAGCCGGCGCCTGAGGTTTGTTCGTCGGAACGTATCTGACTGTAACCGCGATACCCTGGATGCGATGCGTATAATGCACTGTGTCTTTCCACAACGGCATAATATCGGGCGACATCGTTCCTATGTTCTTCAAGCCAACTTTGTCCATCCCGTCCACGACGTCTGCTACGCGCAACCCTTTATACAGATTCAGCATCTCTTCATCTTCCTGTGCGGTGTAAACCTTTGTCGCGATGTAATTTTTGCCTGTCTTCATCTCTTCGATTTGCGCTTCTTTCGATGGTTTGGTGATTTTTGGGGCTTTGTTTGGTTCGTTCGGCTCACCAATCGCCGGCACGCTTAGCAGTAAACCCATAAATGCCGTTAAAATATAAATGATTGCCTTTGGTTGTTCAGCTTTCATCTTTTTGTCTCCTTGAATAGGTTGGTTTTTTCCTATTTTGTTCAAGCTTTTTTTATCCAACAAGCTCCACGTCGATTGTTTTTCCTGTCGCGGGGCCTGCGGCAAGAACCAGTTCTTTTCCAAGTCGAACCGCCTCCTGCATTGCCTGGGCATTGTCGGCTATTTTGCCCGCCTCGTCGGTGTTGCTGATAAACAGGTTGGCAAAATAACCCATATCAATTGCGTCTAAGTAATATTTCATCATCAGCCGGATGCAATCGAAGGCTTTGCCTCCTTTTTTTCCTCCGACGGCAATGACCATAGCGAGCCGGCTTATCTCTCGCGGCCCAATGATGGGACGCTTGAGAATATACTTGGTCGCCCAAAGACACTGGCAGCGGTCGATGAGTATTTTCGCCTGTGCGCAGACGCTCATAAAAAATATCGGCGTCGCAAAAACGATGCGGTCAGCGGCGAGGATTTTCGGGAGCACAGCCGCGAAATCGTCCTGGACGGGGCATTCGCCCGTCGCATAGCACGCCCCGCACGCCAGGCAGGGCGAGATATTGAATTTGCAAAGGCGCAGATATTCCGCCCCGGCGCCCGCCGAACTGGCGCCGGACAGCGCCTCGCGCAAAAGCATATCGCTGTTGCTGTTTTCCCGCGGGCTTGTTGATATTCCGAGCACTTTCATAATCGTTTGCTTAAAACAGGATTAATTTCGCCGTTTTGTTTCCCTTAACGCGTTTTCGTAGGCGGCGTTTATCGAAGTCAATTCCTTCTCAACGGATTCGGTATCCATGTGCAGGTCGGGATATTTTTTCGCAAGCGTCTTGATGGTTTCGACGTCGGTTTTGGCCTCGCGCAGCATACTCATAAATTTCTGCGCCGGCTGCTTGTATTTCGATTGTTCGACCTTAAGGTCAAAATCCTTGAGCGCTTCGTTCATTTTTCGCTGAGCTAACAGCAGGTCTTTTCTGGCATTTGCGACTTTCTTGTCAGTAACGACATTTGCGTCGCCGGCCTGTAATTGCTGAAGAAGTTGTTCACGCGAGCCGACAAGCCCGTCGGCTATCGTGCAATCGACGGCCTCTCTGGCGGTCAGGGTCAAAAGCGACCCGGATTTGTTCCAGGTTCGCGCGACCTGCTGGCCGGGCATTTTGTTTATCGGTTCGATAAACAGCCGTTTGCCTCCCTGGTTCACCTCTACAACTTCGATACTGTTTTCGCCGTTAACCATCGCTCTTGCGAGCAGGCTGGGGCGGTTGTTTTGCTGCGCCAGCGAGGCGAGATAAGCCCGCCAGGCGGAGCTGTACTTTTCGTTGACTACGTCTTCATATTTTTTGTCTTTGTTCTGTTCTTTGTCTTTAGGCGAAGTAACCAGTGTTGCGGCGCCGATTATTGTGTTTTCCGTCATATATATTTTGTTGCAGGATAGCGATACCGCTGCGCCGGCGGATATTGCGCCGCCGTATTTGCCGCCTTTGACAAAGGCGATTACGTTGCAGTCGGCATCTATAATGGCCGTGCACATCCGCTGGGCCAGGTCAACCCGCCCGCCTGGCGTATCGATTTCAACAAGTATGAACAAAGGGCCCTCCTGCGAGCTTTCGGCTATCGCTTTCTCGAAGGCGTCGGTTTCTATCTCATACATTATCGCATCATCCACCGGCACAACGATTACCTTGTTGTTCCTGCCGAGATTGTCCCGTTCGATTTCCCATTCTTTGGGAATCAGCTTGAGCAGACCTTTTTCCTGTGTAAAGACGCTCGTCGGGCCATCTTCGGTTTCGGCGGCTTTCTGGGAACTGTTATCCTGGCGGGCGCTTTGGGCGGAGCCGGGTAAGCGAGACGTGATATAGCCGTGGAGCGTTTCGTTTGTCTGGTGATTGATAAAGGTGTCTGCCAGACAAACTCCGGCAAACAGGATTAGCAACGCCGATGTTGAAGCAACTACCGTTTTTAGATTTTTCATCATAATACCCTGCCATTTTTTAACGCCGTTATTATATCATAGGCAATCCAAAATAAATATACGCTTTGGTGCCGCATGCAAGGGCTTGCAAAAAACCGTTACTGTGGTAAAAGATTCATTGCCTTATTTCAACTTTTTTTCTCAGGAAGCCGGTATGGCGGTTAGGTTTATACTTGGCAGGAGCGGCACGGGCAAGACACATCATTGCTTAAAGGCAATAGTGGAGGCATTGTCGCAACCCGCCGAGGGGGCAGATAATCAGTATTTATTGCTTCTTGTTCCGGAACAGGCGAACTACCAGGCAAGTGAGGCAATTCTTAGTAACGCGCAAATAACCGGTTATAGTCGGCTACACGTTTTGTCTTTTAGCCGCTTAGGTTATCTCGTCCTCGGTAAAAATATCGTCAGACCCGAAATTACACACTTAGGCAGGTCGATGGTAATCCAGAAAATCCTCCGCGAATGTGCGGGCAAACTGAACGTATTCGCTGATTCAGCAAAACTCCCCGGCCTGGGGCAGCGTTTGGCTGACACGATTAACCAGTTGCAGCAATACGCGAATACGCCGGATGATATTAAAAATCTCGTGAGCAATCTGCGAAAACAGCAGGGCGATGCTCTGACAGCGGCAAAGTTCGCCGATTTGGGAATCGTTTTCGAGGAATACCAGAAGTTTATCGAAGGTAAATTTCTTGACCCGGATATACAGTTGGCCTCGGCCTGTAAGGCCGTCGCGGGTGCGGATTTGGTGCGGGGGGCAAAGTTGTGGGTCGATGGTTTCGCGGGTTTCACCACAGCCGAGCTTGCCTTACTTACCGAATTGCTCAAAGTAGTCGAAGACGCCCAGATTGCCCTTTGCCTCGACCCCGCTACGACCGATATAGCCAATCCGGACAAAAGTAAAATCGACCCTATGGATTTATTTGGCCACACCGCCGAGACGTACGCCGAGCTTGTCGAGCGGATAAAAAAGTGCAAACTCAAACTTTCGCCGCCGTTGATTTTGAATAAGCCGATTCGCTTTTCGAATAGTCCTCCCCTTGCGCATATCGAGCAAAATATTTTCAATCAGGATTCCGCAAAAATATTCGCTGGCGGCGATATTCGTGTCGTATCAGTGCCGAATACCCGCATCGAGGTGCAGTTTGTCGCCAGGCAGATAACAAAATTAGTCAGACAAAACGGTTTACGGTATCGCGATATCGCCGTCATCGCGTCCGACCTCGATTCTTATGAAAATTACATCAAGACCTGTTTCGAGGATTACGGTATCCCCGTCTTTATAGACAAGCGAAGGCCTCTCAATCAGCATCCTGTAATCGAGCTGATTTGCTCGGCGATGAATGCCGTAACAAATGATTTTCCCGCAGGTGAAATCTTCGCGTATCTCAAGACCGACCTCCCCTGCGTCAAGCGGGACGAAATTAACCTGCTGGAGAATTATTGTCTCGCTTTTGGCATCACCGCCAACGACTGGAAAAGCGACAAACCCTGGCAATACGCTGCCCGGAACGCCGAACAATTCGACGAAGAGCGTGTAAACCTAATCCGCAAAAAGGCGATTGCTCCGCTGTGTGAATTGAAAAAACAGCTTGATAACGCCGCCGGCGATAAAGGGGCGATTGTGCCGGAGCAGTTCACAAAGATAATTTTCGATTTTCTTGAAGCAGCAGAAGTTCGTAAGCGGTTGTCGAGCTGGGTTGAGCAGGCGATACAGAAGGGCGACTACGCGGCCGCGGACGAACATCGCCAGTTTTATGACCGGCTAATCGACATCTTCGACGAAATGGTCGAGGCATTTGAGGGCGTATCCCTTGGCTGTGAGGATTATCTTGCGATTCTTCGAAGCGCGTTTTCGCAGATAACACTGGCGTTTATTCCTCCTAATCTTGACCAGGTGCTCGTCGGCTCGATTGAGCGCAGCCGGCATCCCGATTTGAAGGCGGTTTTTTTAATCGGCACAACCGAACGACAATTCCCCTCGCCTGTGGCCTTCGACAGCATCTTAAGCGAAGAAGACCGCCTCGCCGCACAGTCCTGCGGCGTTGACCTTCCGCCCGGCGTCCGACAGGAACTTGCCAATAGACCCTACCTTGCTTATATCGCGTTCACCAGGCCTTCGGAATTTCTCTGTGTTACTTATCCTGCTGCCGACCAGAAATCGAACGAGGTTGCTCGTTCGCCTTTTGTCGATAACCTGTTCCGGTTGTTTGACGACCTCAAAGAAGAATCAGCCGAGTCCTCCCCGGTCGGAATTGAAAATGTCTGCACCACATACGAGCTTGAGGATATCCTTTGTTCTTCGCCGCAACCAGACGCGTTATTGGAGATAATCGTTCGCGATGACCAGCTTGCGGCGATTGGTTCGAGAGCGGCCAATGCACTCGGTTATAAAAATGAAGCGACGCTGGAAAAGGGTGTTATCGGGGAGCTTTTCGATAAGCAGTTATCCAGTTCGGCGTCCCGGCTGAGCACCTTCGCCGAATGTCCCTACAGGCATTTCTCAAGATACATTCTCGGCCTGAGTAAACGCGAAGAGTTCAAACTTGAGCCGCCCGACCTCGGCGAATTTTATCACCGCGTCCTCGACAGGTTCACCAAAAGGACTGTTGCCGACAAAATCAATTTCGAGACAATAGTCGACGATGCCCTGATTAAAATCCTCGATGAGGAAACCGAGCGAATATGCGGCGAAGATTCATTTATCTCGAAATTTGCCGCCCACAGCCCGCACAACGCTTTTATGATTAGCACAGCACGTCAATATCTGCGTGATTGCGTGATAGCCGTATCGCAGATGATTCGCGCGGGCGGTTTTCGTCCGGCGATGTCCGAGATTTCATTCGGCAAATCCAAATCCGCTGCCGAAAGGTATCCTGCGGAGGGCGATTCAATCGGCGAATTGACCTTAACACTTCCTGATGGCAGACGCCTTACCCTCAATGGCCGAATTGACCGGCTGGATATTGCGAAAATTGAAGGCCGAAAGGTCGCCATTGTTTTCGATTACAAAAAACGCTCAAAGAATTCGTTTAGCTGGACGGAATTTTACTACTGTTTAGATATTCAGCTCGCGGTTTATATGCTCGCTGTTCGCAACGTCGGCGGGAAATTCGCAGACGATATCGCCGGTGCGTTTTATATGCCAATCGAGGTCGGCCCGGAAAATGTCGAGCTTGGCAAATCCATCGACAACACTCCCAAGTTTGCCCGCAAGGCAAGAGGCATATTCAACGGCGATTACGCGTCTTCACTCGACGGCACAGCCGCAAAGGATAGTCATTATTATAATTTCTACATTACAAAAGAGGGCGACCCATACGGCAAATATAACTATCTCGGCGCTCTTAAGCCGGCGGATTTCGAGGCGTTTATGAATTTCGGCTCGCGGAAGATAACCGACATTGCCGGGCAAATCACGTCAGGCAAAATCACCGCCTTGCCCTATCGCCTCGGTACAGATTCGCCCTGCGAACAATGTGAATATAAACCCGTCTGCCGATTCGACTGGCAGATAAATAATTACAACCTGCTCGCCCGCGTCAATAAGGAACAGGTTCTTGACTTGATTAGAAACGCAGATGAGTCAAAGTAAAGTTAAATGGACGACACAGCAGAGCCGGGCAATCAAAGAGCACGGTAGGTCCGTCTTTGTCTCCGCTTCAGCCGGGACAGGCAAGACCGCCGTGCTTTCTGGCAGTTGCGTAAACGTCGTGACCAACCCATCCGCCTGCCCCGACGTCTGGGGCATTCTCGTCGTTACTTTTACCGAAATGGCCGCCGAGGAAATGCGCTCCCGAATCGCAAAGCAGTTAAGCTCTGCGATGGAAACGACCGCGGACGCCGACCTTCGCAGGCATCTTCGCAGGCAGTTGATTCTGCTCGGTGCCGCGGACATAAGCACCATTCACTCATTCTGTAAACGCATTATCACCGAGCATTTTTACGAAATCGGGCTTGACCCGACCTTCGGCATAATCGACGCCGACGAGGCCAAACTGCTCAAGACCGAGATACTCGAAAAAACAATCGACTGGGCCTGGAAACAAAACAATATAGCTGATGCGCTCAGGCAGCTTATGACTCGCAGAGATTTGCGAATGACGGAAGGTTTTCCAGCGACCGTAATCGAGATAAGCAACTTTTTAGACGGCGTCGTATCACGCGATAACTGGCTTGAGCGGGCAAAAGTTTTAGCCGAGGCAGTTGACCCGTTCGCTACCGATATCGCACAGGCCCAAAAGCAAATCGTAACAAATAAGCTTCAGGATGCGATTGGCCGGCTCGAATTTGCGCTGAAAGTTTATAATGACCAGAATCCGTCGGGCACCTGGGCCGCGAAATGCAGAAACGAATACATAAAATCTGTTCAGCAATGTATCGAGCAATTCAACGCAGGCCGGTGGGAATTTGTCAGGCCAAAAGTTTATAAACCAACGGATGTCCAGCAGGCGGATTTTATCGGCGGAATTGTCGGCAACGCGCTCGATTCCGTCAGGGAGCTTAAGAACCTGGCGATTTTAAATCCCGAATACCTTAACAAATTCGCCGGGGCAATCGGCACACAGACAAAAGTCCTTGTCGAATTGGTCAGGCGTTTCGATGATTCGTACCGCCAGGCCAAAAAGGCAATTAACTGCCTGGATTTTGCCGACCTCGAACATTTTGCGATGCGATTGTTGACAGCAGACAAATCCAAGCCGTCGCAAACCGCGTTGAAACTGCGTAAAAAATACAAATACGTCTTTGTTGATGAATACCAGGATATCAACGACGTCCAGCAGGCAATCATCGATATGGTCGGCTCGCCCGGCAACGTCTTCGCAGTAGGCGACCCCAAGCAAAGCATTTATCACTGGCGCGGGGCCAGACCCGAAATATTCATCGAGCATCTTGGAAAAGCATCGGTCGAGCCAAAGTCGAATGCTGCAGGCCTGCGGGTTGACCTCAACGTCAATTTCCGCTCCGTCAAACCAATACTTGATTTTGCCAATAAGGTATTTGGCCGGATAATGACCGCCTCGTTTGCCGGCATCGATTACGATGAGTCGGCACAACTTGTACCACATTCACAAGATACCGCCGGTGCGGGAATTTCTCCAGCGGTTGAATTGTACATACTCGACGAGGCGCAGGACAATTCTGATGCGTCGCCTTTCAGCGACAGGCAGTTACAGGCGGCAATGATTGCGCAGCGAATAAAACAGCTCGTCGGCGTCGATTCTAATGAGCAAATAATCGACAAAGAAACAAAAAATCCGCGCCCCGTCGAATATCGTGATATTGTTGTCCTGATGCGCTCGCTGGCGGGCAAAAGCGATTTTATCGAGGCGCTGCGGCTCGCCGGCATTCCCGTAAGCTGCGATGCTGCCGCCGGCTATTTCGAGGCAACTGAAATCACCGATATGCTGTGCCTGCTGAAGGTTCTCGATAACCCGCGACGCGACATCGAGTTTGCCGCGACGCTGCGTTGCCCGTTTTTCCGGTTCACCGACACGGAGCTTACTAAAATTCGTTTACATGGCAAAAATAATCGTAATTTCAGTTTCTATGATTGCGCAGTTTCTTTTTGCGAATCGAAAGACGAATCGGCGGACAAACTTGCCAAATCACTCGCTACGCTCGACGAGTGGCGAACCACAGCTCATCGTGGTCGGCTCGCGGAACTGATTTGGCATATCTATCGTCAGACGGGCTATCTGTCATTCATCTGTGCTTTGCCCGATGGCCCCGCTCGCAGGGCGAATCTGCTGAAACTGCACGATAGGGCAATCCAGTTCGAGGGTTTCGCGGGCAATTCGGGTGTCCCATCGCTTACCCGCTTCATCGATTTTATCGAGAAGCTCATCGCCGCTGGCGAGGACTGGTCAAAACCCCAGCCCGAAGCCGGGACAGGCAATACGGTTCGCGTTATGAGCATCCACAAAAGCAAAGGCCTCGAATTTCCCGTCGTATTCGTCGCCGACCTCGACAGCAGGTTCAGCAAAAAGGACTTCAGCAAAGATTGCGTAACCGATGAGCAATTGACCCTCGGCCTGAAAATTATTGATACCGAAAGCAATTCCCGCCTCGATTCGCTCGCATACCAGGTAATCGAGGAGCAAAACCGCCGAAAGTCGCTGGCCGAGGAAATGCGAATCCTCTACGTCGCGATGACAAGGGCGATGAATCGTCTTGTCCTCGTCGGCTGCAAAGACCGGGATAGCTGCCGAAACATCCTCACCGCGACACATTCATTCGCCGGTCAATCAATCCCATCCTGGCATCTCGAAACTCGGCAAAACCACCTCGACTGGATTCTGTCCGCGCTGGGCAGCGAGCCGCTTCTGCATCAGATATTTCAAACCGAACTGCCGACGCAAGCCACGCAGGATAATTTATTCAGCGTTCAGTTTTACGACCAGCCCCAACTGGATAAACTTGCCGCTCTCATCAAAAACTATAAACTAAACACTAAACACTTCCCGAGAAGGGATGGCCAAGCCACAAAACTCAAAACTTCAGTCGTTAAATGTGACCTGGTTGACCTTAAACGCTCTCTTGACTGGCAATACCCGTTCGGCAATGCGCCGTCGCTGCCTGCCAAAAGAACCGTTACCCAGTGGACACATCGCGACGATGAATTCACGAAAATTGATTATTCGCTTGCCTTCGACCGAAAACCTAAAGCTGTTTTCGCAACTAAGCAAATCGACGGCAGGGCTGCCTGCCCTGAGCTAAGTCGAAGGGTCGGCACAGCCACACACCTTGTTATGTCAAAACTTGACCTGGCGAAATCTGTAACTGCGGAAACTGTAACACAGCTTATTGAACAACTCGTAAAAGATGGTGCCATTATTCAGGAAATCGCGTCGCAAATAAATGTCGAATCGATTGCGAAATTCTTCAAAAGCAAACTCGGCCAAACGGTTCTCGACAAAAAAACTGTCGTCCTGCGGGAATGGCCCTTCACCTTTGCAGTCCCCGCTTCGCAATGGAGTGAGGCGTTTCAGAAAACTCAAAACTCAAAACTTAAAACTCAGGACTTTATTATCGTTCAGGGCATAATCGATTTGCTTGTCAAAACCCCTGAAGGACTCGTAATTATAGATTTCAAAACCGATGACGTGTCCGCCGATGGTGCGGCAAAACGTGCAGCAATTTACCGCCGACAATTAGACCTTTACGCCCAGGCCGCGAGCATAATACTTGGCCAGGAGGTAAAGAGTAAATGGCTTTGTTTCCTGAGGCCCGGCTGTGAAGTCGAGGTCTGAATATGTAGAAAAATATTATTTAATAAGGAGAAAAAAATGATTACCACACCCAAAACCAGGTATCTCATAGTGTCAGCGTTTTTACTTCAGATTGTATTTAGCTGCTCAGCTCTCGCTCATCTCGAAAAGGTCAAATATTTCCCTTCCGACGCCAATGCCGGCGACAGTTTCGGCGTTTCGGTTGCTATCGACGGCAATACCGCGGTGGTCGGGGCATATCAGAATGACTCCAAGGGAACCGACTGCGGCGCTGCTTATGTTTATGAACTTTCCGGCGCGCAGTGGATTGAAAAACAAAAGCTTGTTCCTTCTGACGCTGCGGCCGGCGATAAATTCGGCCGGTCAGTCGCCGTCGAAGGAAATACTATTGTTGTGGGTAGTTATTATGACGACAACAAAGGTTCCGCGTATGTCTTCTCTAATTCGGACGGTGTCTGGACTCAGCAGCAAAAAATTGTCGCGCCGGATGCCGCCACAGGCGACAAATTCGGCTGCTCGGTTTCAATCGATAATAATACGATAGTTGTCGGCGCTTATGGCGATGACGGTTATAAGGGCAGTGCCTCGGTTTTTGTCCTCGCCGGCTCAAGCTGGGTTTTCCAGCAGAAACTCACTGCTTCGGATGCCGAATCAATGGATATTTTCGGCTATAGTGTCGCAATCGACAACAATACAATCATTATAGGTGCGCCAAATGCTGACTATCCCAGTGGTATCGATGCCGGTTCCGTCTATATCTATCAGCGACAGGACACAACGTGGCTCGAACAAAATATTCTTTGGGCATCCGACAGCGGCGCATCTCATCACTTTGGATGCTCCGTTGCTCTTGATGGTAACTGGGCCGTTATAGGCGCGTATGAATGCAATATCGGTGACATTAATACGGCAGGCGCAGCTTATGTTTTTTCCCAAACTGACGCTGACTGGGTCGAGCGTCAAAAACTGTTCGACGCAAATGACCCCTGCAGCGGTGACGACTTTGGCTTCGCGGTCGCCATAAAAAATGACACGATACTTGTGGGCTGTCCTTATGATTTCGTTAATGGCAAGATGGCCGGCTCGGTATTTGAGTTTGTCCGCACGGACACAAACTGGGTTCAAAGCGACCGGCTCACGGCAAGCGACGCCGATACAAACGACAGGTTTAGCTCCTCGCTCGCATTATCCAGCCGCCATATCATCATTGGCGCACCTAACAACTCTAACAACAGCAAACCCACCGGCTCGGCTTATATCTTTAACGAAAACAATTGTTTGACCGGCGATTTCGATGGCGATTTTGACGTGGATTTCATCGACTTTGCTGTCCTCGCCGGTTCCTGGCGCCAAAATAATCCTTTGGCGGATATTGCACCGCCGCCGGCAGGCGACGGTATCGTAGATATGAAAGATTTAGATGTCCTGTGCGATAACTGGCTGGCAGGCAAATAATATGTCGAAGGGTGTTAGTCCGTATTAACGTCCGTATCATTATTTCAAGTCAGTGTTAGTCCGTGTTAACGTCTGTGTGTGTCAGTGTTTATGGGAAGTTCAACCTGGCGAACTCTCCGTGATACTTCTTCGCCGCCGCGTCGTAAACTTTTGCTGCCTCGACCTCCGTCGCAAAGCACCCTAAGCTTATTCGTCGCCCATTGACGTTGATATAGCTGTCCCATGGCTTATATCTGCGCGAATTTTTATGAAAGCACACCCCTTTGAATCTCGACGTGCATCCTTTGCGTTTCCTGCAATTGACCGTATTCTGCCCTCTCGTTGCCGCCCTAAGATTTGCCCTGCGATTGTCTAATCCGTTATGATTGAAATGGTCAATCAGCTTTCCCTTCGGATTTCCTATAATTTCGTTATGCATCCATACCAATCTTTTCTTTGTCCGGTCGCTCACCCGTGCGCATCGCACAGCGTACCACGTTCGACAACTGTATCTGACGCTCCAGTGGTAATCTTTCAGCCGCTCGTAATCATCCGCGTCAACAATGGCGAACTTATATCTCGTCAGCGGTATCAGCCGAATCTCGTGCCCGAATCGCCAGCGATAGTAAACCAGATACGCTGCTTGTAAAATCCGTTCCAGCCAGTTTAATTCCTTTGCTTTGCTAATCTTCATAATCGCTTGCCACGGCGTAGCCCTTAGGCGAAGCCGGGTCTCCTCGGAGCGCAGCGCAGATCCCCGAGAACCCGCCCCATTGGTTCCGCAGCAGGGGACCCAGAATTAACTCAAAACTCAACACTAAAAACTATTAACTAACGACTAACGACTAACGACTAACGACTAACCACTAACCACTAACGACTATAGAGGAAGTCGAACAATCGACTTCCTCTATCCTATGGCGCAATCTTGCGCGCTTTTGACTAAAACTAAGGGATTTCCTGATGGGGTCAAAATCGCTAAGTCCTTACTGCGTAAGGAGTAAAAATTTTTTAAGATTTTTGAATCTAAGGGTTTTCGACCTGCGCGAAAATGGATAACAGTTGTATGATACAACTGTTTGATACATTTGTTTTATACGACTGTTCGTATCCAGAATTTAAGCCATTATAACCAAAGCGGTTATGGCAAAAATGACCACGAAAAAAGAGTGGTTTTTAAGCCCCAAAAATGACCAAAAAACCACGCAAAAACCACCCCTCCTTATGGGGGTATAAATCTGTAACTACTTATATAATAGGGCCTTACAGTAGTTTTTGATGTCCCCTTGCCTCGGCGTTTACCTCAGCGTAGTTTCTTAACAAAGCCGGGTAGTCAATGACGAAGACGGGCATAACGCCTTGTTTTTTATGCGGAAAACTTGGCCATGAGTGAACAAATTTCCACTACTCGACGCCCCGCCAAAAATTTATAAGACCCTATTGCCAAAACGCCACGCCGACGTTAAACTGCGGCAGATCTCCGCATGTGCCGTAGGAATATAACGTGGGAAACACTATAATGAGAACGAATATCCATAAAAAGAGAGAAGCACTAACCGTAACGAGATTGATTAATGAAGTTCTCGTAAACCAACTAAGCATACCTCTCAGACAAATTGTTAATGATACATCATTCGAGAAGTATACAGGTTCAAAAAGACCAGACATTTTAATATCTGAATTTGAATTTGATGGGACCAACGAAGAACAATTCATTCAAAACCTTGTGGCATATGCTGAAGTAAAGGACAATTGTTCTGTAGATGATAAGGATTGGAAGGATGCTATAGAACAAGGCAAAAAAAAATCAAAGAACCTAAAGTTGCCATATTATATCGTCACTAACTGCAAGACGTCTATCTTCTACAATAGAGAAACAACGAAGGAAATATCACTAAATGGTAATCCAATCAGGGAATTTCAAACGATAGATATTTTCAGGCTAATAAAAAATAAACTCAAAAAATCACTTAAACTAGACAACATTCACACAAACGTTAACTCGATATCTACTATCTCCGAAGCAGTATTCAATAAAAAGTTGTGGGAACTTAAAGAAGTGTATCGTGGAATAAATTTCAAAAATCCCGTAGAGAAGATAGACTTTACCATAGGATTCGTATCGCTTGAGTTCTTTGAAGAAAAAGCGAGAATAGAAGGTATCCGAGACGAGACGAAAATTTACTGGTCCGATTGCAGAGAAGGTAAATCAGAAAAACTCGTAGGTAATCTTTGCAAATACATATCAAGATTAGAAGAAGAGACAACATTCAAAGAGTTCCAAAATCTGATGGAGTCTGTAAGAATCGTAATAATGGGCGAGGCCGGGAAAAAGCCATTGATAGACAAGGATGATGTAAAGAAAATCTATGACGTCATAGATTCCATGAAGCCACTTCATGGCTGTGGTTTCGATCTATTTGGAGCTGTTTATGAGATGTTTGCTTCCAACAAAGAAAAGAAGGATTTCGGTGAATATTTCACGAGGAGGCATTATACCCAGATGTTTTCAAAGTTGCTCCTGATGGACGAAAAATATTTCAATCCAAGTAAAAAGTTCAAAGTATTAGACCCAGCTTGCGGGACTGGCGGTTTTCTCACAGAGAGTTTCAAAATACTTAAAAATAACTATGCGTCAACTAAAACTTTAGACAAAGAAGCACTTAGGTTCCTCGAGAAAGAGTGTTTCTATGGAATCGACGTGCGAGAGGAAAACATCTCTAGAACTAAACTCAATATGTTCTTAGTAGGCGATAGTCATACGCATATGATTCCGGACAACACTCTGAAGCACAAATTCAATGGGAGTAAATTCGACTACATAATAACCAATCCGCCCTATGGCAACGGCACAACAAAGGCTGAAACGAGTAGCATATCCACAACGAGAACAGAAATTGCTTTTATTTGCAAAATACTAAACTTACTTGAAATAGGTGGCAAAGCTTGCGTAATAACGCCAGATGGCGTTTTGGAGAACCCTTCGTATGCGCTTTTCAGAAAAGAGCTTCTTGAAAAATGCAACATCAATGCAATAATATCGCTTCCAAAGTTTGCATTTGCTCCTTATACAAAGGAAAAAACATATGCATTATTCATAACTAAACGTAGCGAGCAAAATACAAGGATACAAAAGGAACCTGTTTGGGTTTATATAATTGACAACGACGGACTTGCCAATTCTGACAAGCGATTCCCAACTAAACTTAGGAATAACAGAAACGGGTGGATGCATGACGAAATATCCGGCTGGGTTAGCACTGAAGGTGAAGAAATGCCAGGAATTCTTGAAAATGCATGGCTCAAATTTGATGATTCCAAGACAAATGGAACAGAATGGATTAATGAGAAAGGAGAGAAAATAAAACTCAGAAAAGGTGGGTTTTTAGAAGTATCAATTATTCTCAAGGACAGATTCCTCACATTGCTACCAGAGTTTTACATTAGACCTTATATCCCAAATTATTTGACTCTGGATGAGTTAGATAAGTGGACGAAGGAAATAGAAAAAGATATTAGGGTTATAATGAGTTGATCGTTATGAAAATCAAGGACATATTCGATATAAACCAAGGCCATCAGATTACTGATGAAGAGATTTATCGTGACATTATAAACGGCGGGAAAGTGCCCATCATAACAGCGAACAACGAGATAAAGGGTTTATGGAATAAGACAATAGTCAACCCTTGCGACTTACCCTGTTTGACGTATCCAACAAAAGCAAATAGTGGAACTTGTTTCTTGCAGAAAAAAATCTTCGACGCAAACAATACTGCTGTTCTTGTACCCAAAAAAGAATGGATAAGTAAAATAGACTTGAACTGGTTTTCGTTCAAGCTTTCAAAGATGTTCCCGAAAGTTGCAACCAGCAAAGAAGGTGTCAATTATCTTAACAGGGAAATAGTTGAGGAGCTTGATATAGTCTTTCCTGGCAAAAACGTGCAGGATAAAGAGTACAGAAGAATAGAAGAACTCACAATTGTTAAGGGGAAAATAGATTCAATAAGAGAAAAGATAAAACGAATAAAAAATCTGGCGGTTATTGCTGATTATAAAATTTTCCAAGCAAAAGATGTTCCGGTAAAAATTATATTCGATTGTGTCAGTGGAAATTCGGGCCTAACGGAAGAGTACCTATATCAAAATACGCTTCTATCACAAGACAAGAAATACACGGTGTTAACTGGCGGTATAAGTATAGAAAACTGCGTAAAAACTGATTTGTGTGCTAAGCCCAAAAATAAAAACGAAAAAATAACCGTTTTTTCAGGTGAAGGTATTCATGTTGTTAGAAAGGGTAGAGCTGGTACCGTAAACTACCTGAAAAACGGGAACTATACGCTTAACGATGATGCTTATATAATCAAATTAAAGAACGCCTTAAAGTATAAGTTATTACTGAAGTGGGTGGTTATTTCTTATTCAAAATTATTTGCAGAATACGCGTCATCTTCTGACAATAGTACATGGAATAAGTCGAGTTTTTTCAAACATGCAACCATCGATATACCTTCAATAAAAGAACAAGAAGAAGTAGTAAAAAGGTTTGCAATAATTGAAGAATATGAGAAAAAAATAGCCAAAGTCTATCAGAGAATAGAATCTATTTTGAGCAAGGAAGTTGTTTAATTCTCAATAGGGAAATCTGTGGACGCCATACTTAATTATTTATAGAGGCGTCTGCTGTTCGGCAAATGTTGACGGACCCTTCGACATACTCAGGGCAGGCAAAGGTGCGAATCTCTTCCGGCCTTAAAAAACTGTTTTCACCAAACCCACTATAGATTTTCACAAACGACGTGTCAAACCTTTGTTTTACGGAAATATTCCGCAAAATCCGCATCCCCAAATCGACATTCGCCAATCGGCAATCATCAATTGCTTAATCCTCATCCCAAAAACATCGCTTCAAAAACCTTGACTGTTGGAACACTATATAAGTACATACGCATATACTTATATACTATTGTGACCTGGGACAACGTTCAGCGTCTTTTGCTCGGCTTAATTCAGTACTTTCGGCCAACTTCGGTTAAATAGCCGAAAGAAAAGCAGTCAGCTTTATAAAAGGGCGATAGGAAAATTGTCAGCCGGTAAATACCTAAGGTATGCCCCTATGCTTTTGGCATCCCTTATGGGAAGGGGCGGCGGAAGAGATAAAGGCGTGGCGCACAAATCTTATTTGGAGCACAGGTCTTGTCGATTACGCCCTCCGGCTGACTAAACCTGCGGAATCTGCGCAATCAGCGTCAAAAATAAATCCCCCTGCCAACAGAATTGTTGCCAACAAATTTATTGAATAACCGGCGACTGTTTCCAACTTCCTCATCCCCCCGGCTCTCCCCGAGAAGTTACTCCCTTGGCTTCGCAACAGGGGACCCATGTTTTTCGTGGCTAAAATAAAACTCTGCGCCTCAAAAACCTCACTTTAAACGCCTCAACTGTTGGAGCACTATATAAGTACATACGCATATACTTATATACTCTTGTGCCACCAGCAAAATCCGCGTCTAAACAGTCAGCTTTATAGGAGGGCAATAAGCCCTTGTGGATGAAGGCGGGTGGCAAGCACACAAACAACGTTTGGAGCATTGCCTCCGCCAAGAACACAAAGCTGACTGACTAAATCCATGTAAATCAGTGTTAATCCGTGGTTAAAAAATAATTCTCTGCGGTCTCTGCGTTCTCTGCGGTAAGCCCTTTTGTGCCTTCTCGTGGCTAAATCCGCGGTTCAATTAAATCGTCAATCGACAATCGGAAATCGGCAATCGAACCCCTTGGGTCATACAAATTGGTTTGAATTTCGCATAAGAGGTCGTTATACTACCAGCTTTTGAACGGTTGGCCCCCAAACTACCTGTCCTGAGCGACCTGTGGTGAGCTGAGTCGAACCAAGTCGAAGGGTTGGGGGCGAATAAACAGCAATGAACAAATATATAACGGAATAAGGAGAACAGTATTATGCCATTGGTAACAACGAAGAAGATGTTTGAGATGGCCTATAAGCACGGCTATGCCGTCGGGGCATTCAACGTCAACAACATGGAAATCACACAGGGTATCATCGAGGCGGTAGCCGAAGAGAAGGCGCCGCTGATTCTGCAGGTGTCGAAAGGCGCCCGCGAATACGCCAGCAACAGCTATCTTACCGCGATAATGAATGTGGCGGTGAAGGAAAACCCCGATATACCAATCGCGACGCACCTTGACCACGGCGACAACTTCGAAACGTGCAAGCAGTTCGTCGATGACGGGTTTACGTCGGTAATGATAGACGCATCGAAGTTTCCCTTTGAAGAGAACATCAGGATGACAAAGGAAGTAGTTACATACGCGCACAAACACGGGGTAGTGGTTGAGGCGGAACTTGGGCAGCTTGGCGGTATCGAAGAGCACGTCGTCGGCGTGGATGATGTCGAAAAGCACCTGACAGACCCCAAGCAGGTGGTGGAATTCGTCGGAAAGACCGGCGTCGATTCATTAGCCGTCGCGGTCGGAACCAGCCACGGGGCATATAAATTTAAGAGTGTGCCGAAGCTGGCGATTGACCGTATAAAAGAGATTCAGAAGCTGCTGCCCGGTTTCCCGCTGGTGATGCACGGGTCGAGCACGGTTTTGAAGGAATTTGTTGACCTGATTAACAAATACGGCGGCAAGATGCCAAATGCCATGGGCGTGCCCGAGTCGGCGATAACCGAGGCCTCCAAACTCGCCGTCTGTAAAGTGAATATAGACACGGACTTAAGGCTGGCGATGACGGCGAAGATTCGTCAGGTGTTCGCGGAGAAGCCAAGCGAGTTTGACCCGAGGAAGTATTTGGGGCCGGCCAGGGAAGCTATCAAGGCGATGGTAAAGCACAAACTGCACGTTCTGGGCTGCGCGGGCAAAGCGGCAGAGTGCTTGTAAGATATTTATGATTTTTGCCCGCCCTTAGCGAGGTCTCGCCGAAGGCGGAATTGATGATTTATGATTGACGGTGCGGGAAACGCCACGTCGTATTGAGAGATATTCTATGCGGATGAATCGCGGGTTTTGGATAAGGTCGCGGGTTCTATGGCCTGTGATGATGATTGGATTTTGCACGGCGGTGATATGCCTGTTGGCTGCGCCGCACGGAATCGAGATAAACCGTCCGGCGGAAGTTGCCGACCCGTGCGTAATTGCATCCCCGCCGGCTGATTTCAACAGCGAACGATGGGTTATCGACCAGGCCTGCGGGCTAATCGAGCAGGGGAAATTCGACGAGGCGGGCAAGTGCATAGACGAATCCGGCTGGTTAAAAAAGGGGTCAAAACAGGTCTCGGATTTGAATGATATAGTGGCACAGTGGCAGCAAATGCAGAAGGGCAAGCAGGCGAAGAAAGAGGCGGCGTATAAGGAGGAATTAGTAAAGTTTGAACGGCTGATTTCGCCCCGCGGCGTCGGGAAGAAAGGCGCTGATGGCAATGATGTAAATGACTCGAATGAGCCGAATGGGCCGACGGCGGTACTTGCGGCGGCGGTTCGGACGATGGAGTTCGCGGACGAAAACCAGAAGCAGAGGTTGTTGAATGAGCCGTGTTTGCTGGACGCGATTGTAAAGGCCAAGGCGGATGCGACGGGATATGAGCGGAGGGGCAAGTGGCTTGACGCGTATGTAACGTGTTATAGCTGGCTTACCGCTCTTGAGCCGAATAACAAGGCATATTCGGATTACACAGAGCAGTTGATAACCAAGGCGGAGATAGCCGGTTCGTTCCAGGACAGTCCCTGCGAGACGGGCAAGCAACGGCTGGAGAGCGTAAAGAGGCGGATATTTGTTCGGGCGGTTGACGAGCTGAGTTTCCGTTACATAAGCAAGATTGACTACCGTGAAATGGCGTCTAAAGGGGTTCGGCGATGCAGATTGCTTGCGGATGTGGTAGGGACGCTGACGTCGTTGCGGGACACGAATACTGCCGGGACAGCATCGGCTGCCCCGTCCGGAACGCTAATGCCCAGACCTGGAGGCGACACTGATATTATTGAAGATGCCCTCCGTGTCCTCTGTGGCTATTATCATGTGTGCTTGCCCGGCATTGAAGGCGACGCCAATATTATTGAAGAGCGCAAAGCCGAGCCTGTGTATTTGCCCGGCATTGAAGGCGGCGCTGATATTATTGAAGAGCGTAAAGCCGAGCCGAATAACCGGGTGGCGGTGCTGGGGGAGAGTTTCAAGGATTTCAAGCCGGACGCCAACGCGATAGCGGCATTTGGTTTGGCAATGGTTTCGCTGGAAAATGAAATAAACAACTGGCCCGAGGGTGGGAGCAAAGACAGCTTTATATCGGCATTTGAGAAGGTTTTGGGGCTAAACCTGGCAACCGCCGGGATGCCTGAGGGGGTTGTAATCGCCCAGTTTTCAGAAGCGTCATTTTTGACGCTTGACCCTTATACGGTCCTGGTCTGGCCGAGAGATGTTTCGGAATTTGAACAGCAGATGACGAATGAATTTCCCGGGATAGGCGTAGAAATATCGAGGCAAAACGGACAGCTTACGATTGGGAGTTTGCTGCCTGATACCCCCGCGTATAGCTCGGGGCTTGACGTTGGAGACGTGATAGAGAAGATTGACGGGATGCCTACGAAGGATGTGCCGCTTTCGTGCGTGGTCAGTCGTATAAAAGGGCCGGCGGGGACTAAAGTAACGCTGACGATTCGCCGCAACGGCAAGGGCCAGTTGCGTGATATAACACTGACTCGCGCCAAAATTGTGGTTCCTACGCTTAGGGGATTGCAGAGGACCGGTGAAGGCAAATGGCTGCGGATGGTTGATGAGCAGGACAAGATAGGGTACGTTCGGCTGACGAGTTTTGCAGAGACGACGGCCAGCGATACCGAAGCGGCGTTGAGGTCGCTGGAGTCGGCCGGTATGCGGGGATTGATACTGGATTTACGGTTCAATCCGGGCGGATATTTCGACAGCGCCGTCGCGGTGGCTGATGAATTTCTGGATGACGGGCTGATAGTGATAACGCGGTCGCGGTTCGGGACGCCGGATTACAAGACTGCTCACAGCAGGGGGACGCATCCGAACTACCCGATGGTGGTGCTGATAAACTCCGGCTCGGCGAGCGCGTCGGAGATAGTCGCGGGCGCTCTTGCGGACCCGTCGCACAAGCGGGCGACATTGGTCGGAGAGCGGACGCACGGCAAAGGTGTTGTGCAGGGGATATCGACATATCCGGGCGAGGGCTCGCAGTTGAAATACACGATGGCAAACTGGTATCTGCCTTCGGGTCAGAAGATAAAAAGCCAGGAAGAGGCGAAAAAAGAGAATAAGAGCGACTGGGGCGTTGGGCCGGATGTCGCGGTGTCGATGCGAAGTGATGAGTTTCGCAAGATGTTCGAGTTGCAGCGAGACAACGACGTGCTTGTGAGCGTGGGGCACGACGACGCCAATTCGCCTTTGAAGAAACACACAATTTCACAGACTGTCGAGGTTGACCCGCAGTTAACGACAGCGATACTGGTGGTCAAGAGCAAGCTGATAAGAGAACAGGCAGACGCAAATAAAAAGTAATAAGCAAAAAGGAAAAAGTAAAAAGCGGAAGACCCTGCTTCGCTAAAGCTACGCGGGGTAGGCGGAAGATAGAAAGAATATGGAAGATAGAGTATCGAATATTGAACAGGCCCGAGAAGGAAAGTTAAACGCCATAAAAGAAATGGGTATAGACCCATACGGTGGGCGATACGATGGCGCGGAGCCGGCAGCGGACACCAAGGCGCGATATAAAGACGGCGAAGAGGGCCAGAAAGCGAAATGCGCGGGCAGGATAGTTTTACTGCGTGATATCGGCAAGCTGATATTTATTACATTGAGGGACAGCTCAGGCCCAATACAGGTTGGTTTGAGTAAGAGCCTGCTGGATTCAAAGTGGAGCTTTATGAAGCTGCTTGAGCTTGGGGACATTATCGGGGCGTCGGGCGGCTTAGGCAAGACGAAAACGGGCGAGATAACAATATGGGCGGACGAGGTAGAGCTGTTGAGCAAGTCGCTGATGCAGCCGCCGGAGAAGTGGCACGGTCTTGCGGACATAGATTTGCGATACAGGCAGCGATACGTTGACTTGTGGGCGAACCCTGATGTGATGGGGCTGTTCAGGAAGCGAAGTGCGATATTGCGGACGGTGAGGGAGTATTTGACGGGTCGCGGTTTTATGGAAGTCGAGACGCCGATGATGCAGACGATAGCGGGCGGCGCGGTGGCGAAGCCATTTATCACGCATCATAATTCGCTTGATATGGATTTATACCTGAGGATTGCGCCAGAGCTGTTTTTGAAACGGCTGCTTGTCGGCGGGATGGAGAAGGTTTTCGAGATAAACCGCAACTTCCGCAACGAGGGGCTGAGCACGAGACATAACCCGGAATTTACGATGCTGGAATTGTACCAGGCATACGCCGACTATAATATTATGATGGATTTGACGGAAGAGATGATTTGCCTCCTGGTGGAGAAATACTGCAAAGACAACAAGACGACGTTCGGCGAGAAGACTATTGATTTTACGCGGCCCTGGAAGCGGGCAAAATACGCGGAGCTTTTGAAGGAATACGCCGGCTGCGATATTGCGGATATCGGGAGTGTTCGCAAAAAGGCGGAGTCGCTGAAAATTGACCATAAGGATATGGACGACGCGGTGGTAATCAACGAGGTTTTCGAGCAGACGGTTGAGGAGCATTTGAATAATCCCACATTTGTGATTGATTATCCGGCGGCGCTGTGTCCCTTGACGAAACGAAAGAAGGACCAGCCCGAGATTGCGGAGCGATTCGAGATGTATATCGCGGGGATGGAGCTGGCCAACGCCTATACGGAGCTGAATGACCCGGCGGTGCAGGAGGAGAATTTCCGGCAGCAGCTTCGGGGACAAAAAGAGACGATGGCGACGATGGACCATGATTTTGTGACGGCGTTGAGGTATGGGATGCCGCCCGCGGGCGGTCTGGGAATCGGTATAGACCGGCTTATAATGATATTAACAGGTGCGACGAGCATCAGAGACGTTGTGCTGTTTCCACTTTTGAAACCCACGAAAACATAAATCGACTGGGTAAGGAATGCTGAAATTATTTTTGTGGTTGCGATACCTTAGGAAGAGGAGGGTAGTGCTGCTGAGCATCGCGGCGGTTGCGCTTTCGACGGCACTTCTGATTGTTGTCGCAAGTTTATTCAACGGGTTCATAAACGCATTCGAGCAGAGTGCGGTTGACGGTATGGGAGACGTTGTTTTATCGCCTGGGAAGAATTTCGCGGGATACGGGGAGCTTGAAAAGAGATTGGAGGATATAAGGCAGGTTGAAGCGGCGACTGCGACGCTGTCTGCGCAGGGGCTTTTGCATTTAGGTAAAGGCAATGTTCGGGCGGCGGAGATTTGGGGGATTGAGCCGGCAAAATTCGGCAAGGTGACGGCGTTTGACAAGTCGCTGCTGAAAACAAAACAGGTGATGTCTGCCGGCAGCGGGGACATTACAGGTTATGTCGGAATAGGGGTCCTGGCAGAGCCGAATGAGAAAACCGATGAGTATGATGTCAACGGCGCGGAAAGGATGATTGGACAACAATTCGTAATTACGACTGGTTCGACTTCGCTCACCACGAGCAGTTCGACGATTGAAGGAAAAAACAAAGAGCCCATCGATTCCACTCAGGGCAGGCAGAAATTCAGGCGCAAGACCATACAGTTTACGATGGCGGACGCCGTATTTACGGGGATTTATTATTTTGACAGCCGGCTGGTGTATTTGCCAATAGAACAGTTGAGCAGGGCGATTTTCCCGGATTCGCAGGAGCCGGTTGCCGGCAGGATTCAGATTAAACTTCACAAGGGGGCTGACGCGGCCCTTGCGATAGCGCAGATTCGCGGCGTGTGGAAGATTTTCGCTTCGGAGAAACTCGGGTGGGAGGATTACGATATTCAGGCAACAATGATAGAGACCTCCAGGCAGATGCAGAGCCGATACATTGCGGAAATTCGCAAGCAGATGGGGGTTTTGCTTTTGATATTCGGCGTGGTGAGCTTGAGCGCGGTGCTTTTGATATTCTGCATTTTTTATATGATTGTGGAGACGCGTCGCAAAGACATCGCGATAATGAAAAGCTGCGGGGCCGACAGCGGGTCTATCGCGATGATTTTCGTCGGGTTTGGCGCGTTTGTCGGCATATTAGGGACATTGCTGGGGACCGCGGCCGGGTACGTGGTTACGAAGAACATCAACGAGGTTGAGGGCTGGATAAGGGTTGCGTTCGGCCTGAAGCTGTGGAAAGCGAGCGTTTATATGTTCAGCAGAATACCGGCTGAGGTTTACTGGCAGGCGGTCTGGTGGATAGTTTTATCGGCGATACTTGGAGCGATGATTGGCGCGATTATACCGGCATTGTCGGCAGCGATAACGCGGCCGGTCAAAGTTCTCAGGTACGAATAGGAATTCGGAATTGTATAAGCTGATATTGGCATTTCGTTATCTTTATCGCAGGCGGATAAGTTTCCTTGCGCTTGCAGCGGTTGCGCTATGTGTTTTTATCGTCGTCGTAGTTATGACGGTGATGGACGGGCTGGTCGGCGATTTCAAACGGAAGAATCATAATTATACGGGCGATTGCGTGGTTGGAACCGAATCGCTTGTCGGGTTTACGTATTACGAGGACTTCGCGAGAATTGCGGAGAAAGCGGATTACGTTGAAGCCGTAACGCCTGTTATTAAGAGTTACGTTCTTGTAGGAGCGGAAAGTTCATCGCGGAATATCGGTGCGGAATTGACGGGGGTTGATGCGGCGGGCTTCAGCAGGGTAACGGGTTTCGGGCGAACGCTGCATTATCATAAAAATGACCCATCGAAGGCGTTTAATATAAAAGGCGACGCGAATCTTCCGGGTTTTGTAATCGGGGTGGATATGTGGAGTGCGCGGAACGAAAAGGGCGGTTATTATTATGACCCGAATCCCGCGGCGACGGCGTTGTCTGTAACTTGTTTTCCGCTGACGGCCAAGGGCGCGCTCGCCAAGGCGGGGACGGATATGGCGAACACCAAGACGTTTTATTTCAGCGATTGTTCTCAAAGCGGCCTGGCGAGAGTCGATGGAGCGATTATATATCTGCCATTTGATGAAGCGCAGGTACTTTGCGGGATGAATGAGCCGGCCAAAAGGGCGTCGTGGATTCATATAAAGTTCAAGCAGGGGACAAACATCGAAGAAGGATGTCAAAAGATTAGGGAGATGTGGGCGAAGTTCTGCGATGAGTATAAGGGGAAAGATAACGCGGATTTGCTTTCGCAGGTGAGCGTGCAAAGCTGGAAGGAGCACAGGAGAGAAAGTATCGCCGGGATGGAAAAAGAACAGGCGATGCTGATGATGATGTTCGGGCTTGTGGGGCTGACTACGGTGTTTATTGTTTACGTGGTCTTCTATATGATTATCAGTCACAAGACCAAAGACATCGGGATTCTCAAGAGCATAGGAGCATCGTGCGGCGACGTGATTGTTTTGTTTTTGGGTTTTGCGGCAGGACTCGGCGTTATTGGTTCGGCGGTCGGTGTCGCGGGCGGGATGCTTTTCCTGCGGAATATAAACAGGATTGAGGGCTGGCTGTTTGAGCGGTTCGGTTTTCAGTTGTGGGACCGGACGATTTACGCGATAGGAGAGATACCGCATCGGCTGGATTTGACGATGTTAGTGGTGGTAACAGGTTGTGCGATTTTGGCGTGTCTGGCGGGCGCTGTGCTGCCCAGTGTTGGAGCGGCAAGGGCCAGGCCGGCGGATGTTTTACAGGTGAGCCAGTTATGAGTAAAGGTGAATTTATAATAGAGGCACAAGGGGTTTATAAATCATACCGGATGGGAGCGGCGCAGGTGCAGGTTTTGAAGGGGGCCGACATCGCGGTCAAAAAGGGTGAGTTTGTGGCGATAGTCGGCGCGTCGGGCAGCGGCAAAAGCACGCTGCTGCATATCCTCGGCGCCCTTGACAGGCCCGATAAGGGGGTTGTGCGGTTTGAAGGGCGGGACCTGAACGGGATGGGCGGGGGCGAGCTGAACGAATACCGCAATAAAATGATTGGGTTTGTCTTTCAGTTTTACCATTTATTGGACGAATTAAATGTGCTGGAAAACGTGATTTTGCCCGCGATGGTGCCCGCGGGGATAATTGGGTGGATGTCGAAGCGGGCAGGCGTGAAAAAGCGAGGGCTGGAGCTGCTGAAAGCGGTTGGCCTTGAAGAAAGGGCGACGCATAAGCCGTATCAGTTATCGGGCGGGGAACGGCAAAGGGCGGCGATTGGGCGTGCCCTTATCAATGAGCCAAGGTTGCTGCTGGCGGATGAGCCGACAGGTAATCTTGACTCTGCGACAGGAAATGGTATTCTGGAGTTGCTGGAAAGATTGAATCGTGCGGGGCAGACGATAGTTATGGTAACGCACGATGAAAGGGTTGCGAAGCGGGCCGGGCGGATAATAACGCTGGCTGATGGCAAAATTAAGTGATTTTAGCGATACGGGTCGCTGCAAAATATCGGGAAAAGATGTATGGCATTAAAGATTTGGCTTGGCGATAAACTTGTTGATGAGCAAGACGCGAAGATATCCGTCTTCGACCACGGTATGCTTTACGGAGACGGTGTATTCGAGGGGATAAGGATTTATAACAAGAAGATATTCGAGTTCGAGGCGCATATCACGCGTCTTTATAACTCTGCGAAAGGGATTCGCCTGGATATACCGATGAGCCGGGAAAAGCTTATGGAGGCGACGCAAAAGACGGTGGAGGCCAACGGTGTTATCGACGGCTACATCCGGCTGGTTGTTACCCGCGGCGTGGGGTCGCTGGGGCTGAATCCGTTTACCTGCGAGACAGCAATGGTGTTCATCATCGCGGACAATATCCAGTTGTATCCGCAGGAGCTGTATGAAAAAGGGATGAAGATAATCAGCGCGACGACGGTGCGCAATCATCCGCTGGCGATACCGCCGCAGGTGAAGAGCTTGAATTACCTGAATAATATCCTGGCCAAGATTGAGGCGCTGGACAGGGACGTGCCCGAGGCGATAATGTATAACCATGAGGGGTACGTCGCGGAGGCGACCGGCGACAACGTGTTTACAGTGAGGAAGGGCGTTGTATATACGCCGCCCCCTGAGGCAGGTGGTCTTGAGGGTATAACGCGGGAAGTTGTGATTCGGCTGGCGAAAAAAGAAGGTATAGAGGTAATCGAGAAGAACCTGACGAGGTTTGATTTATATATCAGCGACGAACTGTTTTTGACGGGTAGCGCGGCGGAGGTCATCGGCATTGTTGAGATAGACGGCAGGGTAATCGGCGACGGCAAGCCGGGTCCGGTCACAAAACGCCTGAGAGATATGTTCTTCCGGTATGCACACGGAAAGGAGAAGTAGTCCCCGCTGCCTCCCTGCTTTCTTGCACCCCACTGCTTCGCTTTGCGAAGAAAAGCGTGGGGCGTGCGAAAGTAAGAAGGGGGGCAAGGCGCAGGGGCTGCGGGTCGGCGCAATGCAATCATCTGCAAAAACGAGCGGCGCTTCAGCGAAGGGTTCAAACGCCGCAGGTCGTTGGCCTGGCGTTTTTTCCGTTATCGAATCCGAACTGTCACGCGTAAAGACGCTTATTAAGAAGGATTTGTCTGATTGCGGCGACCCGGTTCGTGGGCTGGTTGCTTACGCGAACGCCGGTAAGGGCAAGATGATAAGGCCGGGGCTGGTGTTGCTGTCTGGTCTTGCGTGCGGGGGGGTAACGGAAAAACACATTCGGTCGGCGGCGATATTCGAGATTATACATAATGCGACGCTTTTGCATGACGACGTTGTGGATGAGGGCAAAAGCCGACGCGGAGTTCCCACGGTTAACAGTATTCACGGGAATGAGTCGGCGGTTTTATTAGGGGATTTTTTGCTTGGCCGGGTTATCGGGATGTGTGTGGGGTTGGGAGACCGGGTGTCGGAAATAATAGCCGTGGCGGCTATGCGGACCTGCGAAGGTGAGCTTAGGCAGATATCACAGAGGGGCAACTGGCTGCTGAGCGAGCCGGAATATATCGAGATAATAGCGGGAAAGACGGCGGCGTTGTTTGAGGGGGCGTGCGCGACGGGGGCCGTTCTTGCGGGGGCGGATGAATCGACGATGCAGGTATTGGCGTCTTATGGACGCAACGTCGGCATCGCGTTTCAGATAACCGATGATTTGCTTGATTTGGTCGGCGAGCAGGACAAGACGGGCAAACCGGCGGGCAATGACCTTGACCGCGATAAACTGACACTGCCGCTAATTCATTTATTAAAAACCGCAGGCGAGGCGGAAAAGAAAAAGATAAAACAGATTCTTTCGCAGCAAAATGGAGATTCAGGCAGAATGGAGTTAGTTGCCAGATTGAAGACCAGCGGCAGTATCGAATACGCAAAGAGGCGCGCGGAGGAATTTGTCGGGCAGGCGATTACGGCAATAGCGGGGGTTGGAAACAACAAGAGCCGTAAGTCGCTTGTCGAGACGGCGAGATTTATCACCAGTCGGACGGCCTGAGATATTTATTTGTATTAAATGAAAAAGGCCGGCTTGTTTAAGCCGGCCTTTTTGGTTTTGAACACAGAGAATCTGTTTTTAGAAGTTGTACTTTACGGTCAAAGTCGCCCAGGTAATGTCGTGGTCGGGGCTGACACCTTTGGTGCTGGTCAGTACTCCCGGTATTTGCTCGCGTCCGTCATCCTCAAATGTAATCTGGTGCCACAAGCCCGGCGTGAAAGTAAGATTGTGGCCGAGGTCAAAGTCGGTTGAAACGCCGAACATAACGTGTGTCCAGTCGCTGGTGGTATAACCGCCACATGGTCTGGGATCCATGTGGTTGTTGTAAACGGTCTCGATGTGGAAATCGAGGTTCTGCTTGGGAATTTCAGCGGAGATATTCTCAAGCGGTAAAGCATAATCGAGCATAAACACATGAGCGGTGCCTGAATAGCTTCCGCGACAGGGATTGTCTTCGCCGACGACGGTGTCATGCATACTTGGCCAGCCCTTTACGAAAACATATCCCGGAACAAGCCCTTTGACGCCGAACAGTTTCGGGAAGGCGAATCCCGCATAGACCTCCTGGAGGTCGATGCATTGGTCGGAGTGAGTGGCGCTCATTTGCGGATAGTTAAAGTATCTGTAGCCGACTTTATACATAGTGGCGTATCTTTCTTCGGGGGCAACAGCGCCGGCATAATACGGTGAAAAATCGAATCTTTGTCCGAGTTCGTAGCCGCCGTCGTTTGCGCGATTATAAATGGTCTCAAAGTGGAAACCAGAACCAAACAGGTCGAGGTCGATGAAGGCATGCGAACCACTAGTAGAACCATAAGTAAGGAAGCCGCGGAACACATACAGCGTATCATAAGTGTACCCGATAGTGCCGTGGAGGTCGCCTGGCTGGCCTGGCGGGACGGCGAACACGGGTGCAACCATTCCAAACATAATTGCGGCTGTTAACAGGACATACATTTTCATTTTATTTGTCTCCTTAAAAAATACCCTCAACATACTTACTTATTTTACCATGTTTTAGTCCGTTCCGTCGGCACCACGCCGAGGGCAGTAAAGCAGTATATCAACACTGATAAGTGGGGCAAGCACAAATTCGTTTTTTTTGCCTGCATTCCCACAAGAGCCGTATTTTCGTTCTGGCGGCATCACAAACAGCTATTTTATCGGTCTGTTCCTTGAAATATCTTTACTTTAACTATTTACGTTGTCAAGGAAATTACCATTTTCCGGTTTTTTTCGCTTCTGCTTTGGGGAAGTTTTTCAAGGGAGCAGTGAATTTTCTGAGGTCATCTTCGGGCAGTTCGTAATCGGTTAGTTTTCCTGACATAAAGGCGTCGTAGCCGGAGAGGTCCATAAGGCCGTGACCGCTGTAGTTGAAGAGGATGACCTTTTCCTTGCCTTCTTCTCTGGCCTTAATGGCTTCGTCGATTGTTGCGGCGATTGCGTGGCTGGTCTCGGGTGCGCAGATAAATCCTTCGGTTTTTGCCCAGGTAAGCGCCGCCTGGTAACACTTGGTCTGCGGGTATGCCTTTGGCTCAAGGAGTCCTTCGACGATGGCTTGGCAGACCAGCGGGGCCATGCCGTGGTATCTGAGGCCGCCTGCGTGAATTGGGGCGGGGATGAAGGAATGTCCGAGCGTGTACATTGCCAGAAGGGGCGTAGTTCCTGCCGTGTCGCCGAAATCGTATGAGAAAGGCCCGCGTGTCATAGAGGGACAGGAGGTCGGCTCGATGGGCATAATCTTGATATTTGCGCCGTTGATTTTGTCTGTAACAAACGGGAATGAAAGACCCGCGAAGTTGGAGCCGCCGCCAGCGCAGCCGATGACGATATCGACTTTCTTTTCGCCCGCGGTTTTGAGCTGCTCTTTGGCTTCGAGGCCGATGATTGTCTGGTGGAGCATAACATGGTTTAAGACGCTTCCAAGTGAATAGCGGGTTTGCCCAGTTTTATCTGTGACTGTTTGCTCGACGGCCTCGCTGATGGCGATACCGAGTGAGCCGGGGGTATTGGGCATCTCTGCGAGAATTTTTCTGCCGGCGTTTGTTTCATTGCTTGGGCTTGCGACGCAATTTGCGCCCCAGACCTGCATCATAAGTTTTCTGAATGGTTTCTGGTCGAAGCTGATACGGACCATAAAGACCTTACATTCGAGGCCAATCAACTGGCAGGCAAAGGCAAGCGCGCTGCCCCATTGTCCTGCGCCTGTTTCGGTGATGAGTCGTTTGATGCCGAACTGCTTATTATACCAGGCCTGCGGGACAGCGGTATTTGGCTTATGGCTGCCGGGAGGGCTGGTACTTTCGTCTTTGTAGTATATGCGGGCGGGGGTTTTGAGGAACCTTTCGAGGTAAACAGCCCTTCGCAGCGGTGCCGGACGCCACCTGTAGAGGATATCGAGGACTTCCTCGGGGATATCAATCCAGCGTTTTGTGCTGACTTCCTGCTCGATGAGGTTCATCGGGAAGACCGGCGCCAGCATTTCCGGGCCGATGGGCTTTCCATCGGGTCCCAGAGGCGGCAGCAGCGGGGTGGGCAGGTCGGCGGCGAGGTTGTACCATTTGCGGGGTATGTCTTTTTCTTTCAGATGAATTTTGATTTCCATTTTTTTCTCTCCAAGTCGAATTGCGGTTATATTTAACCAACTTATAAGGCCTTTATTGCTAAAACATTATGGCGAGGTTGTCAAGAAAATTTATTCGGGATTTTTATGGCGCGTGTGGGTGTAGATAACGAATATAGCTTCGACAGGTATGTGGCAGAACCTTATAATATAGCTCAATGAGTGCCGGCAGGGATGACAAGACGTTGTTTGGCAAATCTGAGCCCGGCTTCGCCTCCGGTTACGCCGAGGCGAGGCAGGCGAAGTTGACTGCTGCTGCGCCGTTGGCGGTTCGGATGAGGCCAAGGACCCTCGATGAGTTCGCCGGTCAGCAGCATTTTATCGGCGAAGGGAAACTGCTGCGGAGGATACTGGAAGCCGATGCGCTATCGAGCTTGATATTTTATGGGCCGCCCGGGGTGGGAAAAACGTCGCTGGCAATGGTTATTGCCAACCAGACAAAGGCGGAATTTCGATATATAAGCGCGCCTGCGGCGAGTGTAAAGGATATCCGGGATGTTATAGCCGAGGCGAAAGACCGATTAACATCATCGAGTAAGCGAACCATCTTGTTCATCGATGAAATTCACCGTTTCAACCGGGCACAGCAGGACGTGCTTTTGGATGATGTGGAATCGGGGATAGTGATATTCATCGGGGCAACGACGGAGAACCCGTTTTTCGCGGTTAATTCGCCATTAATAAGCAGAAGCACGGTGTTTTATTTCGAGCCATTAAGCGAAGATGATGTTGTGGGGCTGCTGAAACGAGCGATTGCTGATAAGGAACGGGGGCTTGGCAAATATGATATTGAGGCGGAAGATAAGGCCTTGAAATACCTTGCGGCGGTATGCGATGGCGACGCGAGAAAGGCGTTGACCGCCCTGGAAGTCGGAATTTTGTCGCAGAAGAGCAGTAACCCTTCGACGGGACTCCCCACGACTATGCTCGGGGCAGGCAGGGCGGGAAAAATAAAATTCGATTTCCAGACAGCCAAGGATTCAATTCAGGGCAAAACAATCGATTACGACCAGACGGGCGATACGCATTACGATTTGGCCAGCGCGTTTCAGAAAAGTATGCGGGGAAGCGACCCTGACGCGACGGTTTACTGGCTCGCGAGAATGATTGCGGGCGGAGAGGACGTGCGGTTTATCGCCAGAAGAATCGCGGTTTGTGCCGCGGAGGACGTAGGCAACGCGGACCCGATAGCGACGGTTTTAGCGGCGTCGGCGTTTCAGATTAGCGAATTTGTCGGGCTTCCTGAGGCGCAATTGGCGCTGGCACAGGCGGCTATATATGTCGCTTGTGCGCCGAAATCGAACGCCTCGTCGTCGGCTATAGGCAGCGCGATTGGCGATGTTCAAAATGAGAAAACCGTGGCGGTTCCCAAGCATTTGAAGGACAGCCATTATGCCGCGGCGAAAAAGATGGGTTTTGGCGTAGATTATAAATATCCGCACAGTTTTGAGGGTGGATTTGTAGTGCAGGAATACCTGCCGGGCGGTATAAAGAAGAAATACTATAAGCCGACAGAGCGGGGTTATGAAAAAAATATACGGGGTTATTTACAAAAGCTCGAAATACTGATAAAAGATAGTAAGGCCAAAAGGATTGAAAGTAGCGGCCAAGCGGAGCAGGGTAACGGTTGAATGGAGTACCGTAGTATGGACAAAGCGCAGTTACGGCAGGAGCTTCAAAAGATTCTTGCCGGGATATCGGCTGAACAGCGGAAGGAAAAAAGCCGAAGGGCGTGTCGAAAGCTGATTGCGACGCCTGAATTTCAAAACGCTTCCACGGTGATGATGTATCTATCACTTCCTCACGAGCTTGATACGTCGGAGGCGATACTTTCCGCGTGGCAGATGGGTAAGACCGTGGTTGTGCCGAAGGTGTCCTGGCAGCAAAGGCATATGATACCCGTGCAGATAAACTCATTGGAGACGGGTTTTTCGGAGGAGATAGGCGGGTTGCGAAATCCGACAACCGGTGCGCCTGTGCCGTTTGAAGATATTCATCTGGTAGTTGCGCCGGGTCTCGGGTTTGACAGGAAGGGCAATCGGCTTGGACGCGGGGGGTCTTATTACGACAGGTTTTTCTCCAACAAAGATTTGAAGGCGATGAAATGCGGCTTCGCGTTCGCCGAGCAGATAATAGAAACGGTGCCGGTTATGGAGTACGACGTGCCGGTTGATATGCTGGTTAGCGATGAGGAAGTTTTGTATTTTGGCAAAGATAAGCCCGCAGCGGGCACAAAAATAAAAAAATCAGGAATGAGCAGTAAATAAGGAGATTGAAATGGCTGTTAATCCAGGTGGTTATGGAGAGCATCGTTCGGCTCAGGTTCGCAGAGTTCTGTATATATCTATAGTTGTGATTGTGGTGGCCGTGGTCGCAATAGCGGGATTTATTCTTAAGCGCAGCCTGGGCGGCTTGCAGGAGGTTGCGCCGGAGCCGGCGAATACGACTGAGCAGGGTCAGCCGGCGGCGCCGGTTGCGATGGATGCCAACGGTTCGGTTGTATCGGCTCAGATTGCGCAGGCGATGGAGCTGCTGAATCAGCCGACGCCTAAAATTATCGAGGCGAGAGACCGGCTTAACGAGCTTTTGCCCATGGCACAGGGACAGGAGCTTTTGTTTATCAAGGGCAAACTCGCAGAACTGTCGGACAAGTGGCTGTTCGGCAAGGTTGTTTACCCGGAGGACAAGTTGACATCCAGTTACAAGGTTGCCCCGGGTGATATGCTTTCGACAATCGGCAAGAAACACAATGTGCCCTATGAAATTTTGATGCAGATAAATAATATGGCCAAGCCGGAAGCGCTTCAGGCGGGCGTGGCGATAAAGGTAATAAACGGGCCATTCCACGTCAGGGTCTATCGCTCGACGTTTACGATGGATTTGTATCTGCAGAACACTTACGTGAAGAGTTTCTCCGTCGGGCTTGGCAAGCAGGGTATGGAAACGCCGACGGGCAGGTGGCGTGCGAAAGAAGGCGGCAAACTGATACAGCCGATTTGGACGGACCCTGTTACCGGCAAGACGTACCATCCTGAAGACCCGGATTATCCGCTTGGCTCGCGGTGGATAGCGATTGAGGGAATTGAGGGTAACGCAGTGGGCAAAAAGGGTTTCGCGATTCACGGCACGAAGAACCCGGAGCAAATCGGGACGCCCGGTTCGCAGGGTTGTATCCGGCTGCACAACGGCGACGCGATATTGGTGTATAACCTTATGATGCCGGGGCAGTCGCTGGTAGATGTGGTTGATTAATAGTTTTTAGTTTCCGAAGCGGGCTCGTCGCTTCGCTCCGTGTTTGGTTTTGAGTTTTAAGTTGAGTGAAGCCGCTAAAAACTCAATACTGAACACTTAAAACTTAAAACTGAAAAATGCGGTTAGAAGGAAGCCGGCGTTGTGAGCCAGGGAACGGTAAAAAACCATCGGAGGATAAAGTTATACGCACTGGGGGTGTCTGTTTTTGCGCATATCGTGGCATTGTCGGTTTTCGCGGCGATAAAAATTTCGCAGTCGGCTCCTGTGCCGCTCCAAACGACAACGACCGTGAGCATCAATCAGGCGGCCAAGCTCGCTGACAGGCAGGCGGTTACGCCCAAACCAAAGGTTAATCCCGTCGATAGCAAACCATTTGATTCTTCCGGCTCGCTCAAGGCAGACATCATTCAGGGCAGACCAATAGTTAAAGCAGACGGAAAGGCAACACAGGCGAACGCTCGGCCTGTATTTGACGCGCCGAAAGAGGATAATCGGCGACAGGCGGAAGATGTGAAGCCGCCGATTCAGCCGGAGGGAGCGAATGCGGCCGGCAGCGGGGAATCAGCGGCAAATATCGAATTTTTCGACAGCCCCGCGAAGGGCAGAAGGATTTGTTACGTCGTCGATTGCTCGGGCAGTATGCAGGGTTTATGGAAACGCGTGCAGGAAGAGCTTGTTGATTCGATTGGGAAACTGCAGCAGGATTATTATTTCTGCGTGATTGTTTTCGGCGGGGGGAGCATCCTGGAGACGGGCGGGGGGAAAATGGTGCGGGCGACCGAGCAGGCGAAAAAAGAGGCATACGAATTTATCGCGGCTGTTGGGCCAAGAGGGGGGACAAACGCGGCGGATGCGCTGGAACGAGCGATTATGATTAAGGACAGGACCGGCGTCGGGGCATCGGCAATATATTTTCTTACAGATGGTTTTGAATTGAGCGAGCAGGATGGTTCGCGTTTTGCGCACAAGATCGCTACAATACACAGGAGTTTTGCACCGAAGACGCAGATAAACACGATTGGTTTCTGGTGCACAGAGCAGGATGGCTCAGTGCTCGAAACAATAGCGAAAGAAAGCGGAGGAAAATTCGTGATGGTCGGCAATGCAGGCGAACAAAAGGACGGGGGCAATTGAGGCGGGGATGCGGTAATGAATAAAGGAATTTTGTTAAAACTGTTTTTTATGGCGGCAGCGCTTGTTGTGGTTGTGATGATACTGATAACAGCCGCGAAGACAGATTTTAACGGCGCTGTGGCGGGGCTGACCAGGCCGAAAACGTATTTCGAGCAGTTTTTTGTGGCGGGCGGACCGGTTGTCTGGTTTGTTCTTTTACCGATGTCAATGGTTACGGTTTATCTGACGACGGAGTATTGTTTTGTCATTCGCCGAAAAAAACTTTTGCCGGACGATATCTGCGGGACAATTGCCGATATTACGCGTCAGGCGGGTATGGCTCAACTGCCTGGACGACTCGCCGAAAAGAGCGATTTTATAAGCGTTGCCGTTAGCGGCGCGGTCAGCAGGTGCGGCGGCGATTTGAGTCGAATGCGGAGTATGGTTATTGAATCGCTGCAGGAGCAGGCGATGGCGCTTCTGCGCAGAATCGAGTGGATGAACATCATGGGCAATGTTTCGCCGATGGTGGGTCTGTTCGGGACGGTCCTGGGGATAATCAAGATGTTTAACGCGATGGCGGCGGTAGGCGGACAGCCGCATCCTTCGCAGTTGGCGGGCGGAATTTCAATCGCGCTGGTAACAACGTTGTGGGGACTGATGATTGCGATACCGGCGCTGACCATTCACGGCGTTTTCCAGAACCGAATCGAAATGCTCGCCAGTGAGTCGGCTGAGCAGGCGGAAAAAACCCTTTCGCAAATAGCTTATACCTTAAGAGAGCAGAAACGAACAGAGCAGCCCAAATCGGGCCAGGGGCAGCCGATTGCCGAAATTCCGCCAAAATCGGGCGGAGCAATTCGGACATCGACGCTATCGTCATAAATTTTAAGTGCGGAAAGTATTTATGGCTTTTGAGGTTCCAAAACGATACCGCGGCACGGTTCAAACGCTGAACGTGATACCGTTCGTGGATGTTTTATTTCAGCTTATTATATTTTTCGCGCTGGCCTGCCAGCTCATCGCGACGGAGAATTTACAGGTTTACGTTCCCGATAACTGCAATTTTGCCAGTTCCGACGACCAGCGTGAGGCGCAGATTACTACTGTTACGGTTATGAAAGATGAGCGTGGCAAAAGTAGTTTTGCGGTAGGTTCTCAAAAAGTTGAGTTATCGAATTACGACCAAACGGCGGAGAAAGTCGCCGAACTGTTGGATGCCCGGCTCAAAGACCTGCCTGCCAACAGCAGGGTCGTAACGCTGCGGATAGATAAGGATGTTCCCTACGCCGAGGCGCAATATGCATTGGCCGCGGTCGCCAAAAGCACCGCAACCGATATACGCTTAGCGGCGATAAAAGATTCTACTGTTGCCAGGTAAGCGACGCTCAAATCCAAACTTACGCGGATTCTTTTTTTGCGGGGAGTTGTCTTGCCGCGGAGAGAGGTACTATCCCTTCGACGATGTCTTTTGTAATGACGTATTTAGCTGGCTTTGGCTCTTCGGGCAGTTGATACATCAAATCAATCATAAGCGTTTCGGCAAGCGAACGCAGCGCACGGGCGCCGGTGGCGTGCTTGAGGGCCTGTTTGGCGAGTGCGTGCAGGGCATCTTCGGTAAACTCCAATTCGGCGTTTTCCATCTCGAAGAATTTCTGATACTGTCTGATGAGCGCATTTTTGGGTTTTGTCAGGATATCGATAAGGGCGCTTTCATTGAGAGGCGCAAGGACCGTGATAACGGGCACTCGGCCGACAAACTCGGGAATCATTCCGAATTCGATGACGTCTTCGGGGATGACCTGTTCGAGGACATTGGTCAGCTCGGCCTGCTCATCGGGCAGCTGCGACATTTCTGAATCGAAGCCAATCATTTTTTTGCCTAAGCGTTTTTTGATGATGTTGTCGAGGCCGACGAACGTGCCGCCGCAAATGAACAGGATGTGCGAGGTATCCAGCTGGATATAGGATTGTTCGGGATGTTTTCTGCCCCCCTGGGGCGGGATATTGGCGATTGTGCCTTCGAGCATTTTCAACAGTGCTTGCTGGACGCCTTCGCCGGAGACGTCTCGTGTGATTGAGACGTTCTGGTTGGTCTTGCCGATTTTATCGATTTCATCGACATAGACGATACCTCGCTGGGCGGCTTCGAGGTCGAAGTCGGCGTTTTGCAAAAGGCGCAGGAGAAAGTTTTCGACGTCTTCGCCTACGTAGCCCGCTTCGGTAACGGTGGTGGCGTCGCAGATTGCGAAGGGGACATCGAGGAATTTGGCGAGCGTCTTGGCGAGAAGCGTTTTGCCTGAGCCGGTGGGGCCTATGAGCAGGACGTTTGATTTATCGACTTCGACTTCGCTGTCTTTGCTGTCAAGGTGAAGCAGGCGTTTGTAGTGGTTGTGGACGGCGACGGCAAGGTATTTTTTGGCGTGCTCCTGGCCTATGACGTACTGGTCGAGGTATTCTTTTATGCCTCTGGGGTTCGGCAGTTTTTTGCTGCCGAAGGACGACCGGCTGGCCTGCTTTTTGTTTTGCCTTATGATGTCGCCGCAAAGCCCGACACAGTCGGGGCAGATATAGACCTTGTTCGGGCCTTCGATAAAGGTGTCCTGCTGGGTGCTTGCCCTGCCGCAGAAACTGCATACAGCCCTGGGTTTATTGATATCATTTTGTTTTGCCATTGGTTATTCCAAGTCAGATTTACGGTTTTGGTGTCGTTATACTTATATATTCTAAATCGGCTGAAGGTTCGTTGCAACTTAATTGGTTGCGCAGTGTTGTTTCAGGATATCGAGTTTTTCGGCCCAGGGAGCGGGAATTTGGGGGTTACTGCCGCTAAGCACATCTATAATATGTGCGATATTTTGCTTGTCTGCCTGTGGTGATTTGGCAAGGCAGTCGAGTTCGTAAAATTTGGCCTGCCACCAGTGCCAGCTTTTTTGGGTTTGTGCGGGCGTTTCGTTTCGTCGAAACTCTGCTATTTTGGCCCATAGTTTGGCGGATTGCTCGAATTTTTCCTGTGCCATCAGCAGTCGCGCCTGCACACGCAGCCAGGTTACGTCGTTTTCGTCAGGAGAAAAAGGCATCAGAAAAATTTTCCCCTGCAATATTGACGTCTCAGCAAAAAGCAGGTTGGTTTGAAGGGTATTGGCGGATTTATGGGCAAAGTCGGCGAGGGCTGCGCAATTTCGCAGCAATTCGTTGAAGTCGTCGGCATCTTTTTGCCAAAGCTCAATTTTATCGATAATTTCGGAGGCGATTTGAGCGGCCAATGCTGCCGATGAGTTACTGTCTTCGATGACGGCTTTTGACATATACCGAGCCGATTCTTCAAGTCGTCCCAATTGGCGCAACGCCTGTGCTTTGAAAAGGTCATATCGCAAGCCCGGAGTTTTTTCTGCGGTATCGAGCAGGTTCAGAACCTGAGCGGCGGCATCGTTGATGTCGCTGCCAAGAATCGCCCGACAATAGATGTCCATTGCTTCGAGGCGAAGCGGGAATATTTGCTCATCTTGGCCTGTGCAGTTGAGGATGAATTGGCGAAGCTGCGGGAGGATTTTTTCGGGGTTAGTATTTATTTTCATTTTTAAAAGTTCAAGAGTTGCTTTATCACGCCAAATGGATTTGGAGACATCGGAAAGTTTCGTGAAAGTTTCGGATGCTTCCTGAGTTTTGCTGCAGTCGAATAAAATTTCACCATAAAGATATTGCATTTCTTCTGTCATTTTATCTGAGGCGATACGGGCATAATTGTCGAAGGCGGCAATGGCGAGATTGCAATCGATATTTTTTTGAGTGAAGTTGTCATAAGCAAGCCGGGCGGCATATTCAGCGGTTGCGCGGGAGTTGATGTCGAGCAATGGTTCTTTTTGCCGGAGCTGCAAATCGCTCGATTCCATTAAAAGCTCAATGGCTTTTCCCGGATCGGATTCGATGACTGCTCTGCCCGCGATGCAAAGAGTGCCGGGTGTTTTTAATTTGTCGGCCTCGGCAATGGCAAGCAGTAATTCTTTGTGTGCGGGAAAGTTTGTTGTCGAGGCGGAATACGCGACAAGTTCTGCGGTGAGGGGATTTAGTGAATTGAGGTCGGAGCCGGAAGAAAGGTCCGCGAGGATAATTTTACCGAGAAAGTTCCCTGTTTGCGAAGAACGCGACAGGGTATTTTGCAATGTATCGGGGGCGTATTTATTCTGTAGGATTGCAAGCGTGAGGAGCATTTCGGGGTTGTCGGAACAATCGCTTTTGGCAAGCGAGCCGGCGATATCGTCAAGCTCGTTTGGTCCGGATAAGCCAAGATATTTTATTTTTTCGAGTGAGGCCTTGAGGGGAGCGCAGCGGCTCAAGTCGGATTTGGCCAATGTCTTGAAAAACTGTTGTTCGATTTCACGGCTGCCGGCTATTCGTGCGAGGTAGTAGTCGATTTCGAGCTTGCCGGTTTGTGTATGAGTGAGGTCGGCGGCAAGTTTACGCCACAGGCCCGTTTGGCCAAAGAGTGCTTCCCAGTCGTCTTTCTGGTATGACTCGATTGCCTGTTTCATCGCGAGTTGCGTGTTCGCGATTTGCTCAAGGTCGGCTGACGCCTGTTGTGCGGCCTTGGAGAGCGTGTCTTTATCCTGCTGATTCAGGAATCGGCCTGAGTATTCATATTGCATTCGTATTGTGAAGGTCTGCGAAAAAAATGAATCAGAAACCTGTTTTGCTTTTTGAACGGCGTCGTTTATATCCTGGGCGGTCGGCAGAGAATCGGCGGCAATGGCAGGCAGGGAGAATGCGAGCAGCACAAACGGCAGAAAATGTCTTTTGTTAATTGGACTTGTCATTTTTCGGCGACTCGGTCCGGCTACGGCTCGGCGTCGCTATTACTCCTGTAACCTCATCGGCGCCTTCGCCGAGACGAGTCATCTGGAACGTGATATCGGTCAGGCCCATTCCGTAAAGGACGTTGTAAATTTGGGCGAGATTTTCCCATTTGACTTTGCCCGCGCACACGATTTCGACGGGGTCAGTAGCATATCGTTTTTGTTCGAGCAGGCACTGTCTGGTTTGCTCCATAAGCAAAGCGAGGCCCTGTTCGGGGTTTTGGGAGGGTATATTGACGGCACGGAATAAACCGATTTGCACCCGGCAGCCGGCGTTTGTCGGCGTGATTTGAATCGTCAGCGGCTCGGGTTTGACGGCGGTTTGGGCGGCCGTGCCCGCATTAGCGACGGGCAATTGGAGCGGGAGGAAATCTTCCTGTGGGCTCCATCTTGCGGCGACGAGAAAGAAAATCAGCAGAAGGAAAATCATATCAATCATCGGCGCTATTCGCAGCCCGATGGCCGGGCGGCGCAGACCGACTGTCCTGCTGAGTATGCTTTTGCCTTTATTGGAGCTTGCGAGTATTTGCACGCCTAACCTCCGTGTTAGCGTCGCCGGTATCAGCCGACGGATTCTTTTACGAACTGAGCGCCTTTTTGTATCGCCTTTTTATTTAACGGTATTATGACGTGGTATCGTTCCGCCAGCACATCGGGCAGTGATTCGGCTGCCTCGTCGGGGCTGAAGACCCCTCGTTTTTGCAGATATGCGCCAAGCGCGACCATATTCGCAATTTTTGCATTGCCTAATCCGACCGCGATTTCGTCGATTGGTATTTTCACAACCTCAACTGAATCATCGACTTTTGGCTGAATGTCTATCTGCGAGCTGTTTATTATCAGCGTTCCGCCTTTTTTTACGGATTTTTCGAATTTGGCCAGCGCCGCCTTACTCATAGCGATTACGCATTGAGGATTGCTCACTACCGGCGAAGGAATCGGCTGGTCGGAAATGACGACCATACAATTGGATGCCCCGCCTCGGACTTCTGCGCCATACGAGGGCATAAAAGTAACTTCCTTGCCCGCCTTCATCGCGGCCTGCGCGAGGAGCTTGCCCACGAGGATAATCCCCTGTCCGCCGAATCCGGCGATTGTAACTTCTTCGTATAAGTTGTTAGTTTGTTTTTTCATGCGAACTCAGATATTCCCGAATATAGGGCATAACAGTGGTAACTTCCATTTGAAAATTGACTGTATAGCCAAGGTACCCTCCGATCATCAACCCAAGAATCAGGCCAATAGGACCATAGAAGAAAAACTCTCCAAGTGCCATTCCAGCAAGAACGCAAGCTGCTCTTATGACCATCGGATAAGTATATCCTCGCCAATTTCTCCGGCTCGTCATGCGGTCACGGCAGTCTTGCCAAATTTTTCTGCGATTGTTTTTCGGCAGGTCTGCCAATTCTGGAATCGAATTATACGACCAGTATAATTTCATAACTCATCCCTTTAATTTGCCTAAGGGGAAGACCTTGGTCATTTCGTTTTGAATATAGAGCATAGCATCGGGCGATGATAATCGCCAGTATGTCGGGCAGGGTGAAAGCAGCTCAACAAGAGAAAGGCCTTTGGCGTTATTTATTTGCAGTTCAAATGCGTGTTTGAGAGCGGCTTTCGCCTTGCGAATATGTGCGGGGCTGCAAAGTCCGCATCGCTCGACATAAATTGCCCCGGGCAGAACAGCCAAAAGTTCTGAAACATTTAATGGGTATCCCTGGCCATCGGCTCTTCTTCCGTTTTGGGTGGTGGCGGTTATTTGGCCAAGCATTGTCGTTGGGGCCATTTGTCCGCCTGTCATCCCGAAGACGGCGTTATTGATGAAAACGACTGTGAGTTGTTCAGCTCGGTGAGCAGCGTGGATAATTTCGGCTGTTCCGATTGCCGCGAGGTCGCCGTCGCCCTGGTAGGAGAAGACGATTTTGTCGGGGTTGGTCCTTTTCATTCCGGTCGCGACCGCCGGCGCTCTGCCGTGAGCGACTTCAACCATATCGACGTCGAGATAATCGTAAGCGAGAACCGCACAACCTACCGGCGCGATGCCGATGGTCCTGCCGTGGATGCCCAATTCGTCGATAACTTCGCAGACAAGCCGGTGCGCGATTCCGTGGCCGCAGCCCGGGCAATAATGCGTCTGGCAATCTTTAAGCGTCGGCGTTCTTTTAAATACGGTCTCCATCGGTTTTATTTCTTCGCTTTTTTAATCAACTGTTCGATTTTTTCGAGGACTTTTTCGACGGTTACTATTCCACCGCCGGGCCTGCCCCAGAATACAACTGGCGATTTGCCTGCGACAGCCAAACGGACGTCCTCGACCATTTGGCCGCAGCTCATTTCGACGACGAGGAAAATGGGTGACTTGTCCGCTGCTTTACTAATTGATTCGGACGGGAAGGGCCAAAGCGTAATCGGCCTGATACAGCCGACCTCGATTCCCTGTTCCCTGGCTTTTTGTGCGGCACGTCGGGCGATTCTGGCGCAGATGCCGTAAGCGACGAGGATAATATCAGCGTCATCGATATCTGACTGCTCGCAGCGTGTTTCATTTTTTTCGATTTGACGATATTTTGCCTGAAGGTCGTAATTATGCTGTTCGACCGCACCATCCGCCAGCCACAGCGAGCGGACGATATTTTGTTTTCTGCCGTTGGCTCCTGTTAGCGCCCAGTCCTTTTTCGGAAGGTTTAATTTCTGAGTGTTAAGTTTTGAGTTTGTTGGTATCACGACGGGTTCCATCATCTGACCCAGTATGCCGTCAGCGAGAATAATAGCTGGGGTTCGATATTTGTCCGCCAGGTCAAAGGCGAGCGGCATAATATCGGCAAATTCCTGGACGCTCGACGGACCGAAGACGATGCAGTGGTAGTCGCCGTGGCCTCCGCCTTTGACGGACTGGAAGTAGTCGCCTTGTGATGGGGCGATATTGCCCAGCCCCGGGCCTCCCCGCATAACATTGACGATTACGCAGGGTAATTCCGCGGCGGCGAGATAACTTATGCCTTCCTGCATCAAGCTTATGCCCGGGCTGGAAGAGCTGGTCATAGTGCGTTTGCCCGTTGCTGCTGCGCCAAAGACCATATTTATCGCAGCCAGCTCGCTTTCGCTCTGGACGAAGACCCTTTTTTCTTGGGGCATTCTTTGCGACATATAGGCGGTAACTTCATTCTGAGGCGTGATGGGATAGCCGAAATACGCGTCAAGCCCGGCCTGTATCGCCGCCTCCGCCATCGCTTCATTACCGCACATTAAAACTCTATCACTCACTTCGATTCTCTGGCTAAGTTATTTATTTTGTTTTTTTTATTGGGTTGACGGATTTTATGTCTATTTTCTCAGAGCCGGCTTTATCCCGATATACCTCGATGGCACAATCCGGGCAGACAATCGCGCAGTTGGCGCAGCCGGTGCAATTTGGCCCTGTGGATGCAGCGGGGAAGTATCCCTTGCTGTTGGACTTCTCCGAAATGCTAATTACGTTGTTGGGGCACACGGTAACACAAAGGGTGCAGCCCTTGCAACGTTCGATATCGATTATAATTTTTCCGGCCATTTGCGTCTCATTCACCGCAGAGGACGCTGAGAAAATCTTTAGATAGTACCCGTGGTCTCCGCGGTGATTGTCGAAGCATTATACCGAAGGAACCGGCAATTGTAAAGGATAATGAGGCCTATCAACTGTTCAATAACCGGGCTTGAGGAATAGGTAATACAGTCGGCCTTCCTGATAAGTTTGTCCTGCGAGTTTGCCCGCCTCGTCGCCAATTCCGAGGTAGATATCACATCTGCCCGCCGCGCGGATAGCGCCGCCCGTGTCTTGGTCGAGAGCGAAGCCGGCGAACGGGTCAGTATAGGTCGTATTGCCTATCTGGCGGGGGAGATTTGTTGCGAAAAATGTCAGGGCACCGCGCGGGAAGATGGTTTTATCGGTGGCGATGCTTCTGTAAGCGATGACCGGCTCATTCAAACTGCCGTGTGGGCTGCCTTGTTCTGCCTGCCTGAAGAATACGAAACGGGGGTTAATCTGGGTATATTGGCGGACCAGTGAGGGGTTGGCTTTGAAATAATCCATAAGGGATGACAAACTTACGCGGTCAGCCGGTATTTTCCCTTCGCTGATGAGCTGCTTGATGATGCTTTTATATTCGTGGCCATTGTTGGCAGTGTAGCCATAAGTTACGAGCTGGCCATCCGGCATACGAATAATGACTGCTGAACCCTGAACGTGGGCGATATAAACCTTGAAGGGGTCGTCGAGCCAGACGATTTCATTACCGGCGAGCATATTGGAATTTTCGATTTCAGCGCGTGCCGGGTACGGGGTGATTTGGCCGTCGGCGCCTTTTCTGCCGAGGATTTGTCCCTTGTCGCCTTTGACGAGGTCTTTAGGTTGGCTGTACAGGGGGTATTGGAATTGCGCAGTTTTGACGGCTGAGCCGGGGAAGATGGGGGTATAGTAGCCGGTGAACAGGACGGTGCCTGCATCATCGCAGCCGACGGACATATAGACGTCGAATTTCTGACGAATGGCGTCGTTGAGCTGACTGCCCGTCAGACCTGATTTGAGCAGGTCTTTGAAGGCGGTAAGGGATTTGACGACCTGTTCGTGAGAGATGTCCGCGTATGGATAAAATTGATTACTCGTCGGTTTTTTCAGGTAGTCGAGCGAGCTATCAATGGATGTGGAGAGATTGGCCAAATTGTTACAGGCGCTGGTGAAGTCCGGGATTTCAGCGGGATTGGTAATTTTTCGCAAGGCGAGCTGGCCTGGGGCAAGGGGTTTGTCGTACTGGGGAGCGACGACTTCGCGAGGTTTCTGGCAGCCGATGGCTGTAAGAATGATGGCGGTTAACACGGCGTAAAGCAATATCCTGGTTTTCATACGATTCCTTCTTGGAATAAACGAACAGACCCCCCTTCGTGCCTTTCAAGCGGCACTTGATGGATTCGACTAACAAATCAGGGTCTTATAATTAGTGTGTCGGCGAAGCAGGGAGTGAATCTTTAATGGTATTGGTTGGGTACGAAGAATGGTAAAAATGCGCAAAAAAAGGAGCATCACTGGGGTCCTACGAGCACCCACACCCAAAATGCCCTGTAAGAGCCGCGCGGCGATACTCCTTATATTGTTACTGACGGCTACCACAGAAAATAGCAGTCATAATGTCTACTTATAATGATGTATTATATCACAGATTTATTGCAAATTGATATCAGAGCAACCCTTATTTTGATGGTAAAAATACCTGATTGTGTTTTTGGGTCAATCTTCGAGGGAGGTAATGCCTTTGCGGATGGCGTATTTGGTCAATTCGGCAACATTATGAATATCGAGCTTGCTCATTATCTGCCTGCGGTGTGTTTCGACGGTTTTGACGCTGATATGCAGTTTTAGGGCGATTTGCTTGGTGGAATTGCCCTCTGCCATAAGCTGGACGACCTCTTTTTCCCTGTCAGTGAGAATGTCCGGGCCTGCGAACTCGGTTGTGGCAAGCCGATGGAGATAATCCTCGATGACGACGCCGGATATGGCGGGGCTGAGATAAGTTTTGTCGTCGGCGACGGTTCGTATGGCTCTTGTAAGCTCCTCGAAGGCGCAATCCTTGAGCAGGTATCCGGCTGCGCCGCTTTTGAGCATTTCTGTTACGAAAAGGGCGTCTGAATGCATCGAAAGGGCGATAATTTTAATGTCGGGCGATTTGGCGAGAATTTGCTTTGTGGCTTCGACCCCGTTGAGGTCCGGCATAGTAACATCCATAATGATGATGTCCGGCGCCATCTCAACGGCCAATTGGACGGCGGTCCTGCCATTATCCGCCTCGGCTATAACCTCCATATCCTTTTGTTTTTCGAGCAGTGAACGGAGACCCTGACGTGTGATTTTGTGGTCGTCTGCCAACAGGATTCTTGTGCTCATTTTGGTTCCCCTGTCCCGCTGATTATTTCGATGCAGGTCGTGTTACGCCGGTCATTTTTATTTTTCCGCCGCCGGCCGTTTTTTTCCAGAGCGGGCGCCTGAAAAACGGATACGTGGTTTCTTTAGTTTTTCTATCGGGGCAGTCATGATGATTTGTGTGCCTTTTTTTCGCCCTGACTGTATGATAACACTTCCGCCTATCTGGTCAAGTCGTTCCCGAATATTAAACAGTCCAAACCCTCCTTTTGTAAAGTCCTTAGCAGGATTTAGGGCCGTGATATCGAAGCCAACGCCGTTGTCCTCGACAGTAACCTGGATATTGTCATCAACTGCGCGGGCGTAAACTTTCGCCTTTTTGGCTTTGGCGTGCTTGACTACATTTACCAGCAGCTCTCGCACCGCCTGGAACAGCAGGATGCGGATATCAGCGTTGAGTGGTTTTGGTTTTTCGTCGTTTATGAATTCGACATCCAGGCCGAATCGCTGCCTGGTTTGCCTGACTAACCAGCCAACGGCCGCCTCGAAACCAAGCTCGTAAAGAACGGGCGGACTTATTTCGAAAGTAAGCGACCTGGACGTGTCGATGGTCTGCGAGATTAGGTTGATTACCTCTTTGAATGATTTGGCCAGGCCCGGTTTGGCGTCGCTTTTCAGCGATTCGAGTTTAATTTTAGAGATGGCGAGGTTCTGGGCTATGTGGTCGTGGAGCTCGGCGGCGATTCGTCTTCTGAGCCGTTCCTCGGCCAGCGAAAGTTCCGAGGCGAGAGAGCGGAGCCGCTGCTGATAGAGCATGAGTTTTTCTTCCGCCTCTTTTCGTTGTGTGATGTCCTGGGCCGTGCCTTCGTAATAGAGGATTTTGCCTTTGGCGTCTTTTACGGCAAACGCGCTTTCGGAAACGAAAAGCTTTGTGCCGTCGGATCTGCGCCAGACGGACTCAAGACCGATGACTCTGCCTTCTTTTTTTATAAGGTTTTTGAATATGGAGCGCGGGGTTGACGGGTCATAGCCGTTTTTTTCGACGTTAAAGTTGGCCAGTTGTTTAAATGACCGACACCCCATCATTTTGATAAGGGCTGGGTTGGCCAGCAGTATTCGGCCGTTTGGTGTGGTTCTGTAAAGTCCGACGATTGTGTTTTCAAAGATGCTTCTGAATCGCACTTCGGCGCTGCGGAGTGATTCTTCAGCGTGTTTGCGTTCGATGATTTCTGTTTGTAAAGTTTCAACTGCCTTGGCCAAATCGGCGGTTCTTTTCTTTACTCTTGTTTCAAGCTCTTCGTGTGCTTTTTGAAGCTGCTCTTCTGCCTTTCTGCGTTCAGTAACGTCTTTTATGATTCCCTGTGTCCCGGCGGCTTTGCCGTCCTGTATTATCAGGGAGGAGCTTAATTCGATAAATACGCGAGAGCGATTTTTCCTTTTGGCTTCGAGGTAGAGGATGCCGTGCTTTTTACCCTGCAGTTTTTCCCTGAATCTTTTAATGGCTTTTGGCATTTCAGATTCGACCAGAAAATTTGTGAAGTTTTTACCGACCATTTCTTCCGGCTTGTAGCCGAATATCTTTTCGCTGGCAGGCGACAGGTATGTTATGAAACCCCGGGTGTCTGTCATGAAAATCATATCTGAGCTTCGTTCGGTAAGCCCTCTGAATTTTTCTTCGGATTGTCGCAGGGCCTCTTCGGCGTGTTTGCGTTCGGTTATATTGGTAAATAACCCCACGTTGCACGGTTTTTGGTCTATGACGACGCAGGTTGAGTTGATGTTCGCATAGAATGTGGTTCCATCTTTGCTGAGACAGGGGACATTGGAAGCGAATGTTTTTTCGCCTCGTGCCAGGATCTCGAATCTCGCGAGGACAGAGGGTATGCATTCTTTCGGATGTATGTCATACACGGTCATTTGCTGCAGTTGTTCAGCGGTATATCCGAACATTCCGCAGGCGGCCTGGTTGGTGTACTTAAACCGCTTTGTTTCAATATCCGCGACGATAATTCCTTCGGTGGCGTAATTGAATATCGCCTTGTATCTGGCTTCGGATTCGCGCAGGGCGTCTTCGGCGTGTTTGCGTTCGGTTATGTCGGTAAAAAATCCTACGTTGCATAAATAGTTATTTATTGTAACGACGGTTGTGTTGATATCCGCATAGAATATGGTTCCACCCTTGCGTAGACAGGGAACATTGCGGGATTGGTCTCTTTCACCGTGTGCCATTGCATCAAAATGGCTAATTGCTTCAGCCGCATATTCTTCAGGGTGTAAATCAGGCACGACCATTTGCTTTAGTTCTTCTTCGGTGTAGCCAAACATTTTACAGATGGCCGGATTGGCATACTTGAATTGTTTTGTTTTAATATCGGTAACGAAAATTCCTTCTCTCGCTGATTCGAATATTGCCTTGTACCTGGCTTCGGATTCGCGCAAGGCCAGCTCTGCTCTTTTGCGTTCGGTGATATCCCGGTTTGCGCCGATGATGCCGATTATATTTCCATTTTTGTCCCGCCAGGGCATCTTTGTGCACAAGCTCCAGTTTTCCTGCCCATCTTTGCGGCGGGTCCTGTGCGACTCATTGTTCACCATTGATTTGCCGGTTTTTATTATCTCCTGCTCGGTTGTATAGAAAGCGTTGGCCATTTCGGGCTCAAATAAATCAAAATCGCTTTTGCCAATAAGGTCTTCCGGAGAAGGCAGGTCTGAGTCCTTTCCTACTGCTTTATTGCAGATGACGAATCGGCCTTTCGCGTCCTTTACGTAAAGACGGTCGGGCAGGGCATCTATAAGGGTTCGGAGGAGTTCAATTTCCTGGATAAGCTGTTCTTTGGTTTTATCTGAATCGTTCATTGTTTAGTCCGCGGATGTTGGCGGTCAAGGCCGAAGGTCCTGAGCCAGAGTTCAGTTTCACTTTCTGTCAGACCAGTGCGTTTGGCGGCCGGCTCTTTGCCTCGTTTTTGCTTGCTGAGCCGTTTTGTTACCATGCCCCAGAATTCATCGGATTGGATGGAGGTTGCTTTTCGTGCGGAAGCAGCATCTCGAATTTTGCGGTCGGTGCTGACTATGGTCAGGTGCACGGGAGCGGTGCTGTCGAGTATTCTCTGTTCGATAATGGAGTCGCAATCGGTATTGCGGCCGGAGAAAGTGATTTCCAGATTGCTTAAATTATTGAATCCCGTTTTGTCGGGCGGGCCTATGCCGTCGAAGATGATTTCGGCTTTGTCGCGTGTAATGCCGAAGTATGTATCGAGGGCCTGACACATCACGACATCGGTTACGGATGCGTCTTCATCGGGGTTTTGAATGGCCCACAGCAGATTGTGCCCGTCGATAATAACCGGCATTGTTTATTACCGCCTTACTTACGGCGGACAGGATTCCGCAGAAAACCTTATTTCTCCGCCGACGATTGTTTTTTCAACTCTGCCCTTAACGGTCCAGCTGTTATACGGGCAGTTTTTACTTTTTGAGCGGAAGGTGTTTACGTCAATTTTGTATTCGGCGTTGGGGTCGATGATTGTTACGTCGGCCTGTTTACCTTTTGACATTGTTCCCTTATCCACGCCGATGATTTTCGCGGGCTTTTCGGCCATCAGGCGAATCAATCCGGGCCAGTCGAGGATTCCCGGCTCAACCAGCGACTTGATATACAGAGGCAAAGCGCACTCCAGCCCGATGAGTCCGAACGGCGCCGCCAGAAACTCAAGCTCCTTTTCGCTTTGCAGGTGCGGGGCGTGGTCGGTAACTAAGGCGTCAACCAGCCCGTCGGCAATCGCTTCTTTGAGGGCCTCGATGTCCTTTTCGGTCCGCAGGGGCGGGTTCACCTTATAGTTGGTGTCGTATTCGGCGCAGCATTTTTCAGTCAGTAGCAGGTGATGAGGCGTTACCTCGCAGGTTACAGGCAGGCCCAGTTTTTTTGCTGCTCGAATCAGCTCGACGGAGCCGGCGGTCGAGATATGCTGGGCGTGATAGCGAACCGTTCCCGCCTTGATTTTTTTGACGAGCTGAATATCTCGCCAGAGCATTGCTTCTTCGGCAAGCGGGTCAAGCCCCGGCAGGCCGAGGATTGTCGAGTAGTAGCCGGAGTTCATCACGCCTTTGCCGGCGATTTTATCATCCTGGCAGTGCTGGGCGATGACGACGTTAAACATCTGGGCATACTTAAGTGCACGCAGCATTACCGAGGCATCCTGAACGCCTGAGCCGTCGTCTGTGAAACCGACTGCGCCGGCCTGAGACATAAATCCCATCTCGGCAAGCTCGACGCCTTCCCTGCCTTTGGTTATGGAACCCATTGTGTAAACGTGTGTTTTTCTGGCTTTTCTCGCCTTTCGATGGACGTATTCGACGTCGGTTTCATCTTCTATCGGAGGGGTTGTATTGGGCATACAAACAACCGATGTGAATCCCCCCGCGACCGCGGCGGCTGAGCCGCTGGCGATTGTTTCCTCTTCTTCATCGCCGGGTTCGCGGAAATGAACGTGTATATCAATCAGGCCCGGCACGACGAGTTTGCCTGTCGCATCGATAACATTGGCGACAGATTTTTTGACGCGCCCGACCTCGACGAATTTTTCGTCGGCGATCAGCACGTCGCATTTCCGGTTGATTTTGTTTGCCGGGTCGATTACGCGACCGTTTTTTATAAGCAGCTCATCGCCCATAAGTTTTTTTGCTTTATTAACCATTTTGCGCTTCTGCCTGTTTTTCAGCCGCGGCCTGGTTCACCAGGAACAGCACAGCCATTCTTACGGTGACACCGTTGGTTACCTGCTGGAGTATGACGCTGTTTTTACCGTCGGCGACTTCACTTTCTATTTCAAGTCCCCTGTTTATTGGGCCCGGGTGCATAACGAGTATGTCGGGCTTTGCCCTTTTCATCCGCTCCACGGTCAGGCCGAAGTAGTGAGAGTATTCGCGTACCGAAGGGAACGGGTTGCCGCCTAAGCGTTCGAACTGGATTCGGAGCATATTTATTACGTCAACTTTTTCGATAACGTCATCGAGCGAGTAGCTGATTTTGACGGGCAACTGCTCGACTTTGGGCGGCATCAGCGTCGGAGGCCCGACGAATGTTACTTCTGCCCCGAGTTTTGTCATTGCCCACATATCGCTGCGGGCCACCCGTGAATGCGATATATCGCCTACGATTGCGATTTTGAGTCCTTTGAGCGAACCTTTGCGTTTGCGGATAGTGAAGACGTCGAGCAGGCCCTGTGTCGGGTGTTCGCAGTAGCCGTCGCCGGCGTTGACAACGCAGGCGTTGATATATTTGCTGAGAAGCGTAGGCGCGCCGCCCGCGTTGTGGCGGATAACGACGATATCGATGCCCATTGCTTCGAGGTTGCGGGCGGTGTCGAGAAGCGTCTCGCCCTTGCTGACTGAGCTGTCTTTTTTGGTGAACTCGACGACGTCGGCGCTAAGCCGATTGGCGGCCAGCGCGAAGCTGTTTCGTGTGCGGGTGCTGTCCTCGAAGAAGAGATTGACCACGAGCTTGCCTCGCAGGGGCGGGGCTTTTTTTACCGCTCTTGCGCTTATTTCCTCGAAGCCCTGCGCGGTGTCGAGGATATAAGTAATTTCTTCAGCGGTTAATTCTCTAAGGCCGAGCAGATGTTTTCGCTGCCATTTAAATTCCTTTGTTTTGCCCTTTTCAGCCATACCTGGCGACCGCCTTAATTTAATTTTTAATCAGGTTATTCGACTATGACCTGTTCTTTGTTGTCCGATTCTTTCAAAAGCACCTGGACTAATTGTTCGGGTTTGGCTACCGCCTTATAGCCGGCGTAGTCGGCCTGGATGGGAAATTCCCGCCCGGCCCTGTCAACAAGTACCGCCAGACGAATTGCCTTTGGTCTGCCCAGGTCAATCAGCGCGTCCATAGCCGCTCTCGCCGAGCGACCCGTATGCAGAACGTCATCAACCAGGATTATGATTTTGTCGTCGATATTGAAGCGAATTTCCGTGGTGCGGACCCGTGGCTGCGAGCCGCTTTTGGGCGAATTGAGGTCGTCGCGGTAGAGGGTGATATCGAGCGTCCCGCAGGGTATATCGCTGCCGATTTTTTCGGAGAGGCGTTTCGCCAGCCGTTGTGCGACGATTTCGCCCCTGCTGCGGATTCCTATTACGGCTATTTCAACGCCTTCGGGAATATCGGCGACAATACGATTTGTCAGCTTGTTGAGGATGCTGTCGATTTGTTTGGCGTTCAGCAATACCTTCATTTGTCGCTATTGGCCCTCTTTTGGAACATGCTTAAGTTTGAAAAATTATATCAATTAGGGGTTTGAAAAGCAAGCCGCTTTTCATCAATTATTGCCTCAGGAATTAAGGGTTGATGACGAAAATACTGCTTTTTTCGTATCTGACTCGCAACCTTACTTTTCTTTCTTTTGCAGCCCTTGTACGCGATAGGCGTATATTTTACGGAAATGACCAGCTTTATCCGCTTGCGGCGGATTGATTAAAAAAAGCAGGCCATAGAATCGACTCTATGGCCCGCTGATTGCCTTCCAAGTATAGCTAAAATCTTGTTTTGACTTTTACACTATGGCTTTGCGTTTTTCGCTTTGTCCTTTTGCTTTTCCCTTCTGCCCTCTGTTGTCCGTCTCACCCTCTCCGCCGCCGAACCAACGCCAGCCCGCCCAGGGCCAGGAGCGAAAGCGTGGCGGGTTCGGGGATAGGCGACTCCTCGTATTCGGCCACGATGGCAGCGGTTGTCCCGTCGTATGTCGTGGTTAGGATGCCCGTGGCTGCGTCGACCTCAACATAGAGCGGCGGCAGGCTAGTGTGGTTCGCGGGATCGTACACCGTGACAGAGCCGCATAACGAATAGGATGCTTCCCACGAGATGCCGGTTACCAGCAGATAATGACCCACGTTGTTGCCCGTCGTGGGATCCTTGTATCGGATCTGAATCTGCACCGCTTGTTGGTCCCGGAGGTTGGTGTAAATGTCATACCAACCGGGGATAGACCCCCATTGCCCATCCTGATAGGTGAGAATAATGGACGTCATGGTGATTGGTGGTAACAAATAGCGCGTCGTGGCCTTGTTGATGTAGGTGGTGAGCCCGCTTGCAAAGTTCCCGGACATAGTGCCATCCGTCACGGTCGTATTCATGTAGTCTGGGCCGGCTAATGTGTCCGCGGTCAAGCTCCAGTCATCCCACTGGGACCCGGCCAGCTTTGTGCCGTAGGAAGCGGGGTAGGTGTTTTGGAGATAGATCAGCCCATACGTGGCGGCGACAGGTCCACACGCCTGATTGGCCAGCGCGGGCCCGAGGTCATAGGTGTCCGCCAAGGCATTCTGACCCCAGCCGAGAACCGAGAAGGTCTCGGACGCATTGTATGGCGGGGGATCGGCAAGGCTGGTGGAGGGCCAGCATGCAAGCCCAGCAGCGAGCACCGCTAGGGTAACCGCCACCGCCAATGTCTGCCGTCGCTCGACTCCAAGAAAAATCCTATTGATCGTAACCATTTGATCGTTCCTTACTGATAGGAAATCGTTTTTGGAGGCCACGGGGAACGGCCAGGCCAGGAAAAAGGGGACATCCAAGATTTCCAGGCCGCCAAAAACATTAAGTTTTTCATTTTCATTATCTCCTCCTTACTTCTGTAGTTTCCATTCGCGAAAAATTGTGTTGTTTGCCTAAAACTTTCTTGCGTCTTCAGGTTTCTTTGCACCCTTACCGCGCAGACACAACACGTTGGGTGCTTTTTAGGGTAGTTTAAGTATGCTCATCATCTCCTTCTCTCTGCGCACACAAAGCGCCTTTGTCCGCCTGCGGCGGATGAATATTCGATGATATGACCCTTCTCAACTTGTTCTTTACCCAGTATCACAGCATCAGTGAAAAGTCAAGCATTTTTCTCTGGTTTTTTTGATTTTTTGTCAAATTTATCCGCCACGCATATTGGCGGATTTATCCACCTGCGGCGGATTGATTAAAAAAGCAGGCCATAGAATTGACTCTATGGCCCGCTGATTGCCTTTCTGGCTCTAAACTCGCCGAGACGCATCGCACAATACGACTCGCCTGTCTGCTGCCTGCTAAACGCTATCCGCTATTTTGAACACCTACGCCGCCCTTCTTCGTCTGGCCAGCATACTGACAGCACCGACGCCGAGGAGGATCAGAGTGGAGGGCTCCGGGACCTCTCCGATGAATACCGGGCTTCCAGAAGCGACGTAGCTGCACGCCCCGCCATATGTGATGGCGAGTACTTCGTGGGCCGGATCGCCTGTGGCCAACCATCCCGTGTCTATTAGATTAGTTAATGTGACTACGGAAGGTGCACCGGTCCAAACCGGGCTATTCCAGGTTTCTATTAGTTGCCCTGCCCCCATGGTCCCGGTGAGCACGATGTCGACGAATGCGTCAGGGGACGAAAGCGTAATGGTGCCATCCAAACGCAGATAACAATATGCCGGGGAATAGGTCCAAGTCGGGTTGGTATCGCAGGTGGCCGTGAAGAAGTAGGGACCGTTTCCAGCGTCACATGTGATCGAGACCGGTGAGATGTGGTTTGAGAACCAATCCAAACCGGCGACACCCTTGCCTGCATCTTCTCCGTTGCTCGAGCCCATTGTCCACGTGTTGACGCTGCTGGTGCATCCTATGAAGGGATCGTAGGCCCCCTGATTATCATAGAAAAGGCCATCCGCTCGGGCTTGAGCCGCAAGTGCCAGTATGGCCAACAACACAAGAACTGTGACGTGGGATCCTCTCATTTGCCTTCCTCCACTATGGCCAGGAAAAGGTGACATGCAAGATTTCCAGGCCGCCAAAAACATTAAGTTTTTCATTTTCATTATCTCCTCCTTACTTCTGTAGTTTCCCTTCGCGAAAAATTTCGTCGTTTGTCTAAAACTTTCCTGCATTTTCAGGTTTCTTTGCACCCTTACCGCGCAGACGTAGCACAGTTGAGATGCGTTTTAAGGAAATTTGAGTGTGCTCATACCCTTCTCCTTTCCGCCACAGGCGGATAAATTTGCCGCAGAGAGAATTGGCCCCTTCTTTTATCTTTAATGCTGGCCCTTCTCACACGCCAATGACTACCAGATATTGGCGGTCTTGTCAAGCGTTTTTTTCTGGTTTTTTTGATTTTTTGTCAAAAATATATAGTCCGCAGCTATTTAGGATTGTAAGTGCTTTATTTTCAAAGGGTTAGCCCCACACCCTCTGCTTATATGCACGCAACAGAAAAGGCCAGAGACCGAGGCCTGGAAATCAGGTTAAAAGGATGTAAGCAATTGTTATTCTTTCGGCAGCGTCAGGACGATGAAAATACTGCTTTTTTCGTACCTGACTCGCAGCAGTACTTTTCCTTCTTTCGCAGCTGCTTCTACTGCCTTTTTGAATTCCTTGACGTTATCAACCGGCTTGCGGTTCACTTGCTTTAATACAACCTTAGTCGGCGCGCACAAAAAAAAGACCCCCGACGAATCGGGGGTCTTTGTGTGAACCCATTTTTTTGGCGGGCTAACGCTATTTCACTTCTGCGTCAATCCAGCCGGTCAGCTCCTTGATATCTTTCAGAGTTATATCGCCCATGTGAGCAATTCTGAAGGTTACCTCTTTGAGCTTGTTGTAGCCGTTGCCGAAGGCGGTCTGGTGTTTTTCCTGAACCGCTTTGATGATGTCTGCGACAACAACGCCCCTTGTGTTCTTGACGGTCGTCAGCGTGTTGGAGGCGTATTTTTCCTCGCAGAACAGCCCGAACTTCTGCTTTGCCCATGCCCTGGTGTAATCGCCCATTTCCTTGTGGCGTTTCCAGACGTTTTCCATACCTTCTTTGAGCAGCTTGGTGCATTGATAGTGAAGCCCGAAGATGTGCGGTATGCTCGGGGTTGTCGGCGTCTGGTTTTTCTCGTTGGATTTGACAAAGGGTGCGAAGTCGAAGTAGTAACCTCTCTGCGGGACCTTTTTGCATTTTTCCATAGCGCGATTGCTAACAGCCGCGACAGTGAAGCCGGGCGGAAGAGCAAACGCCTTCTGAACGGACGCAAATACGACGTCCCAGCCGAGCTGGTCGAAGTGCATCGGCAGGCCTACCAGGCCGCTGACGGCATCAACAAGGACCAACACATCAGGATATTTCTTCTTCATCATTTCGCTGACTTCATAAAGCGGGTTTGTAAGCCCGGTGCTTGTCTCGTTATAGACCAGCGTGACGGCGGCATATTTGCCGGAAGCCAGTTTCTTGTCAATCATATCAGCGGTAACGGCCTGACCCCATTCGACCTTTAGCTCGTCGCAGTTTCTTCCGCAGCTTTTCGCGACATCAGCCCATTTATCACTGAAGGCGCCGCAGCAGGTAGCCAGAACGTTTTCGTTGAAATCGACGCAGTTACGGATGGAGGCCTCCCACATTCCTGACGCTGATGAAGTAACAAGGAAGACATGCTGGTTGGTGAAAAGGACTTTCTTGAGCATGTCAATAACTTCACCATGCAGTTGTGCGTACTCTTTGCCGCGATGTCCCAGCGTCGGACGCGCCAGTTGCTGAAGGACATCTTCCTTGACCAGCACAGGTCCAGGAATGAACAATCTTGGGGGTTTTCTCCAGTCAGCCATAAACTTCTCCTCTTAATAAAACGTTAGTGTTTATTTATCACCAGCCCGGTATAGACCTTCGGATAAAAGAAAGTCGATTTCTGAGGCATCCTTTCGCCGGTTGCGGTGACCATTTCAATTTGTTTCATTTTTGTCGGGTTCATAAATAAGGCGGCCTGTTTGGCGCCTTCGTCAACCTGTTTTATAGAATCGTCTATTCCTTCACCGGTATCTTTTATATACTCGATATTTGCGCCTTCTGCGAGGATTTTTTCGTCGATGCCAAGGTGCTTTTCGATAATGAGCTTGTGCAGCACGGCCACGTCCAAGGATTTCCAATGTTCGCTTTTGTCCGGTGCGACGGCATCCATAAGTCGCTTATCTTTCAGCGAGGCGACGTGAAATGCGCCGTCGGCTGTGTATATACCGAAGGCATTTTTGTCGGCATCGAATTCGGCCTTCATCTTGTCCGACATTTTTTGCCTGGCCTGTTGTTTGGATTTTTCGTTATCGAAGGCAAAGGTTGTCAGGTCAAAGTCCTTTTTCAGTGCAGCGAGAAACTTTTTACTGTCATAGGCCTTGACATTTTGTATAAGCCGATGTGTTGCCAGTATAAGCAAACCCTTCTGCTGCGTATTGACGAAGGCGGTCAGGACATATTGAGCCGATGGTTCGCCCGTTTCCTTATAATAATTGAGAGCGGTTTCGTATCTGTGATGGCCGTCGGCTATGACGCAGGTCTGCGTGCTCATCATTTTTGTGATTGCATCGATATCGTTGTTGTCCGTAACGGCGAACAGCCGATGGCGGACGTTCTGCTCATCAACGAAATCGATAAGCGGCTTTTGCTTCATTGCTTTTTTGATGGTTTTGTCGGCGATGTTTTTGGCGTCCTGGTAGAGCATAAAGATAAGGCCGAAACTTGCCTTGGTTGCCCTTCGCAGGTTCAGGCGGTCCGCCTTTGGCCCGGTAAGCGTGTATTCGTGGGGCTTAATGTTTTTGCCCAGCTCTTCGAGCTTTGCGAGCGCGATAAAGCTCAATCGCTGCGCCTTTGTGCCTGCAATTTCGAAATCCTGGACATATCCGTAAACGCTGTCATTGGTGTCGCGTTTGAGTGCGCCCGTCTGAAACCAGTCGTTAATCAGTTTGGCTGCTCGCGTATATTGATTATTGTCAGGGCTGTCGGATGTGGTTGTTTTGCCTTTGGTAATCTGGGCGATGTTATATTTGCTTTTTTTGTAGAGCCGGTCCTGGAGGTCGGCGTCTATGACGTCATAGGGGGGTGCAATACAACTCCCGACGTCGCCTACGACCGCCTCGTTGAACCTGTACGCCTTAAATGCTTTAATTTCCATTTTCACACGCAGAATACCGCTATAACTTTGGGTTGTGACTACTGGTAAACCCCACAATGTTAAGCTGTTCAACTTGTTGCACAAAGGCAAAAGGATACCAGATTGAGATGCGGTTTGTCAATCGACAGGAAATGTTTTTTTGATTGCACAAATGACTCTCAGATGATACCGACCAGGACGAATCTCAGCTCTTTTTCGAAGACGATATGGCTGCATTTGCCGCAATTTTGAGCGAGGGGAAGAAGAATTTATAAGGCAGATAATAAATGCGGAGCAAATGTAATCATTGAAAATTATCCCGACGCTTAATATACTGCCCTGTTGAGATGATTTTATCTTTTAGGCAGAAAGGGCGGTTAATATGCTTGCGAAATTCTTGAATTTCATCCGAACGGATATCTGGCGGATGCGTTTGCGAGACCACTCACGAGGCAAGTCGCTTTTTATCCGGTTCCTGCGAATAGTGGCTCTTGCAGTCCGCGGCTTTAATGAGAACAGGTGCAAATTCAGGGCGTCCGCGCTGACTTTCTTCTCGTTGCTTTCGATTGTGCCGGTTATTGCGCTTATGTTCGGAATTGCCAAGGGATTCGGCCTGCAGGAGCGCGTAGCAGCGCAGATTCTCGAAAAGATGAAAGGTCAGGAGGAAGTCGCTAATAAGGTTATTACTTTTGCAAATTCACTCCTCGACAGAGCGAGCGGCGGCGTCATCGCCGGGGTGGGTGTCGTCTTCTTGTTCTGGGTCATCATCAGTTTGCTTAGCAATATCGAAGGTTCCTTCAATGATATATGGGGCGTAGTTAAGCCCAGGACTTTTGCAAGGAAATTCAGCGATTACCTGGTAACGATGCTGGTGTGTCCGATTCTGCTGGCCATAGCCAGCGGGGTAACGATTTTTCTCAGCAGCCAGATTCAAACGCTAAACGAAAAAATTCCAATGTTGAAGGACTTTGGGCCGGTGTTTTGGCTGGCGATGAAACTGCTGCCTTATCTGACTATCTGGGTTTCTTTCACGTTTATTTTCATTTTTATGCCGAATACGAAGGTTAGATTTGTGTCCGGCCTGATAGCCGGAATGGTCGCCGGCACTTTATTCCAGCTAGTCCAGTGGGGATACGTGAATTTCCAGGTTCAGATTACCACAAGATACGCCATATACGGCAGTTTCGCCGCGATGCCTCTATTTTTGCTCTGGCTTCAGATAAGCTGGCTTATTATTTTGTTCGGCGCGGAAGTTTCGTTTGCGCATCAAAACGTGGAGACATACGAATTTGAGCCGGATTGCCTTTCGGCGAGCCATTCGTTCAAGACACTGCTTTCGATTCTTATTACTCAACGGCTTGTACACAGGTTTTGCGCCGGCGAAAAACCCAGTAACGCTTCCGGGCTTTCGCATGAGCTTGAAATTCCCGTCCGGCTGGTCAGGCAGCTTTTGTATGACCTGTCGGAATCCGGCATTCTGTCGGAGGTCAAAAAAGGAGAAGACAAAGAGCTTGCGTATCAGCCCGCCACGGATGCTGATAAAATTACCGTTAAATTTGTTATCGACCGGCTTGAGCAGCGGGGCACTTCCAGCATACCGGTGCTTCGGTCCGCTGAAATGGACAAGCTTTCCGATTGTCTGCGGCAGTTCGACGCGACAATCGGAAAATCGCCGGCAAACATGCTTTTGAAAAACCTGTAATCTGCCGGTTTATGTTTGCCTAACAAACTGGTCTTGGGGCACAGTTATTTTTTGCCGCCGAATATTCCTTTGACGCCTTCAACGGCGTTCTTGCCCGCTTCGGTAGTAGTTTTCATGGCGCCTTTGCCTAATTCGCCGGTTTTGCCGAGCGTCGAGCCGATTCCTTTAACCATATCATCGGGCAGTTTTCCCGCACCCTGCTTAACGATGCTGGTAGCCAGTGCGCCCATAACCTTCGACACAAGTGTGGCTGTGCTGAGTTTTTTGTCCGTGCCGAGATTTTCCATTACTATCGGGTCGAGCTTCAAGCTGACGGTATCGCTTTTGCCGGGGATAGGCAGCAGTTTTACCCTGACGTCGGTGTTGGTTATTTCCAGCTTGTTGACGGTCAGGTTTTTGCCCGGTTTTTCGGTTTTTGGCGTTGCCGATTTTTCTTCTTTGGGCATCTTGTCCAATATTTCGTTGAGGTTATTCGTCAGTCCTTTTTGCTCAATTGTCAGCTTCGTGTCGTTGAGCTTAATCAGTTGTATTTTTATTGTGTCGCGCATTAGCGAGCCGATATCGAGATTTAGCACTCCATCGCCAAGCTCCAGCAGCGTTTCATTGGCGTAACCGGGCGGATTTCTGACCACAAGGTCTTTAATCGTGACCTGCCCGCGCATAATCGACAAGCTGATGTTCTTAACCGTAACTTGGACGCCGAGGGTGCTGCTGGCCACTTTTTCGACTTCGTTTTTAATCATTCCTGCACCGAACAAATAGATGCCGACAATCAGGACAAGCAGGATTACCGCAATCGACACGACTGCGTAAACAATTGTTTTTTTTGCCGATTTCATTTTGTTGCCCTCCGAAAGGTTTAAATTGGTTGCTGAGTTTAGGTATCATAAATTTTATCCACATCATTATCATAGTATTTTAGAACCTGTACATTGCGCCTGCAAGGATAGATATTGTGTAATCCTTATCGACTATCGGGCTGTTGCGAATGTTACTGTCTAACAAGTAATAAGTTATGCTTGTAATCAGGGTCCAATTGTCATTGAGCTGGTAGTTCGCGTCAAGTCCGACAAACCAGTTGACGGATGCGCCCGGGTCGTATGCGGGCCTGCCCGGCCGTGCCTCGTCCTCGCGGACGCCGTAATAATAATTGGCAAGATTGTTGCTGAGCAGGGCAACGCCGACCGAAGGCGATATCTTTGATTTTTCAAATTTGAATGGTTTGACGTATTTTACCCGAAATTCCTGCCCTTCATGCTGCGCCAGCGCATCGGTGAGGATTCTCGCATAAAGATTGCCCCAGTCGCCCGATATCCCGAATTCGCCGCCGACGTCAAAACTCATATGCCTGTCATGCATTCCGTCAAAATCCTCGCTTCTGTCCGCGTCATAGCCGTCGGTACGTATTTTGCCTATGAGGTCAAATGTCATATTGGAATCGGAAAACACCCGGCAGCCCGCGGTATCGATAAAGAAATAAAACGGTGCCCTGACAGCCGCGATGACCGGTATTGGATAAACAATTGTGTGCATTCCCTTATATGGTTCGACCGTAATCCATGCGCCGGGGCCTGCCAAAAGCATTGAGTTGGGGTCCGTCTGTGAGAGTTGGTTGTTACCTTCAGCCAGGCCGGCTGTGCAAATAAACAGCGTCAGCGAAATTATCAGTATCTTATTTGCCATCTATAAGCATCCTTTCAAGTTCGGTGATTTTCCCGACTACCCGTCGGCGTTAAATCTTCTTTTCAACTACGCCTGATTCATATTTATCGTCAACCACCGATGTTTATCTTGCCCGTATTTTTTATCGAAATTTCCCGTTGCGGGAACGGTATTGTCAAGCCGTTGCTTTCCAGTGCGATTTTAAGCTTGGCGGTAGTGTCGAAGTAAACATCCCAGTAATCCGCTGATTTTACCCACGGGCGAACGACAAAATTTACGGAGCTGTCGGCAAGCGCTGAGACAGCCACCATTGGGGCCGGGGTTTTGAGTATTCTCGCGTCAGCGGTGAGCACGCCTTCGAGGACCTCTTTGGCCTTCTTGATGTCGTCGCCATACGATACGCCAACCGTCAAATCGATTCTTCTTGTAGCGTTGGCGGTATAATTGCTGATAGTGCTTCCGGTTACCTGGGCGTTGGGAATTATGATGCGGATGTTGTCGAGGGAATCGAGCACCGTATTGAGAATCTGAATTTCCCGAACTGTTCCCTGGATTCCCGCCACTGTCACATAATCCCCGATTTTGAAGGGCTTGAAAATTACCATAAGTATGCCGGCGGCAAAATTAGACAGCGAACCCTGCAGGGCGAACGCGACCGCCAATGCCGCGGCACCGAGAACAGCAATCGCCGCCGTCAGCTTTATGCCAATCTGGTCAAGCGCCGCGATAATCACGAACGCGAGCAGACCGAAATAGCACAAATGCTGCACGAAGTTAACAAGGATTTGCTCAACGTGTGCCTTGGTCATTGCCCTGCCGATAAGCGTAGAAATCCACTTTGCCAGCCAACGGCCGATTACGAAGACAAGAATCGCCGCCAGAAGGTCAACGGCGAAAGCGGTACCTTTTGTAATCAGGAAATTTTTTATTATTTCGGCCATGTTTTGCGGCCCGGCCTTGGCGGCATCGGTCATGGCTTGAGCGGTGTTTACATCCTGTGCCATCACGGGGATAACGCTTATAAGCAGGATTCCCAATATGACCAGAAAATAAATACTTATCTTTTTGATTTGAAGTTTCATTTGATACCCTCAAAAAACATGTTCAAGCTTATCCTTTCCCAAAATCGCCGGCAAGGCGACGTTAATCGCTCGGTTTTGTGTATCGTGCCTATTGTTGTAAAATTTCTTCAAATCCGCAAGCAGAAAACGGCCTCCGGGATTCCAATCAGCCCTTGCGAAGGATGTCGCGGATATCGGTCAGCAGCATAACCTCAGGCGACTGGAGAGCCGGCTCGGATGGCTTTGCTGCTTCATTTCTTTTCAGGGTGTTAATCCCCTTGACCAGCATAAAAATCGCGAAGGCAATAATGGCGAAGTCAATGACGGTCTGGATGAAATTGCCGTAATTGAGCGTTACCGCGGCGGTTTTCTCCGTTGCATCTTTCAGCGTTATGACCCGCTTGCTGAAGTCGATTCCGCCTATAAGCAGTCCTATCGGCGGCATTATCACGTCTGCGACAAAGGACGACACGATTTTCCCGAATGCTGCGCCTATCACGATGCCGACCGCCATATCCACCACGTTACCCCTGACCGCGAACGCCTTGAATTCCTGTAACCATTTCATAGCTGTCTCCTTTTAGTTTATCCACTTGATATTGACTCGCACGCTGTTTGTTGATTATTGAAGTGCCGCGGGTAAAGTTTGCTGTTTTTGCCGAAGTTTGTCAATGGCTTTGAGAATGAAACAAGGAAGGTTATGGCTCAACAGAAACCACGGGCTTTGTCACTTTTTGCTTTCGAGGGCTTTTAACAGGTCGGGGTCGATTGCTTTGCCTAACCGTTCAGCGATTTTTATGTGCTTCAGGGCCAGGTCGTAATCCGCTGTTTTGTAATAGGCAAGCCCCAGGGCGTAATGAGCGTCAGCCATTTTCGGCGCAAGCTCCACCGTTTTCAGATGGCTTTTGATGGCATTCGCGTAGTCGCCTTTCTGGAAATATGTGACGCCAAGCTGATAATGGATGTCGGCGTTGTCCGGTTTTATGCGGGCGGCCCTGCTGTACTGCTCAATGGCGGCGTCGAAATCGCCTTTGCTGAAATAAACACTGCCGAGATTCGCCATCGCCTCGTACATATTCGGATTGACTGCCAGCGCCTTGAGATATGCGTCGATTTCGTTTTCCGGCTGATTGAGTTTGTCGTAGCAGACGCCCATGCTGAGATATGCTTCCGCCATGTTGGAATCAAGCCGTATTGCGGCGGTGTATTCGTTTATCGCGTCATTAAACCATTCGCGTCTTTGATAAGCGTTGCCAAGATTGTAGTGGGATTTTGCGTCGTCGGGGCTGATTTTTGCCGCGGCCTGATACTCGGTTATCGCGTCATCTACGCGGCTTTTCAGCAAGTAGATATTGCCGAGATTCATTCGTGATTCCGCCAGCAACGGGTTGATATAGACGGCCCACTGCATCGAAGCCATCGCCTGGTTGACGTTGTTGATATCTTTGTAAACGTTGCCGAGGTTATTGAAGAAACAGCCCAGTGCCTGTCGCTTATTCAGGTTGGTCATATAAATAGTGCTGGTTTTGGGGACATTGAACTGCTCAATGTAGTAGTTGTCGGGGGCGACGCTGCCGTGATGTGTGGCCTCGATATTGAATCGTGTTTTGCCGTCGTCGTATCTTACGAAGAAATGCCCCGGCACAACTACGCCGTAGAGTGGCAACCCCAGCCGTTCACCGATAGCTAAATATAGCACCGACAAGCTCAGGCAATAACCCTGGCGTCTGTCCATAACCGAGTGCAGAAACAGGTCGTATGGGTCGGTGGCTTTATCGATTGTTTTGAACTTCAATTCATTGAACAGGTAATTGTTAATAATGGGTATGGCTGCAGCGCCCATCGGCTCGTTTTTTGCTTCGAGCCGGCTGCGGATTTCCGTCGCGATATCGTCTAACTGCCGCTGGTAATTCCTGCCGCCGACCATATCGCTCCACGATTCTGAGACAATCAAAGCTGCTGTCCCCAGGTCGATCTGCTCAGGCGGCAGTCGCAAAACCGCCTCGATTGATTTGACGTACAGACCTTCGAGATTCGCGTTTGCCAATGGCTCATCTGCTGATAAGCAGGGCGTAACGCCCAAAGCGATTATCGAACAGATTGTCAGGTAAAAAACTGTTTTCATAAAATTACGATTCACGTATTACTCTTCAGTCATCTCCAGCTCAGCCGGCCGTCTGCTGAACAGGTCTATTTGTCGCCACTTGCCGCTCTTGAATCTTATACGGTTGGCCAGCCCCGCTGCGATGATGCTAATTGTTGCCGCCGCCCAGGGACCAAGCGACCCGTAGTTCGGGAACACCTTTATTATAACAAATCCGCCCAGTGCGAGAATAACCGCCGCCCCCAGCGCGAAGATTGCCAGCCAGACCGTGTCGCCCGCCCCGCGTAATGCCCCGCTGTAAACTGTTCTCGATGCGTAGAAAAGCTGGTAAATAGCGGCGAAAACAAGCACTTCTGCCCCTATCTGTATTACCATATTATCTGATGACCACATCCGCATAAATATCCTGCCGAATAACAAAAAGCTCAACCCCACAACCCCCATATATATAAGAGCAGCACGCAGGCACAATCGGGTTTGCTTGATTGCCGTTTGGTCTTTATCCGCGCCGATGGATTTGCCGACGGCCACTGTTATAGCGGTCTTTAGTCCTTCGATGGGCATTGTGGAAAGATTTATGCAGGCAAGCGCGGCGCTCGTCGCTGCCTGCGTCTCTTTGCCGAACCTGCCCACTAACCAGAACAGTATCGCTCCCCATACGCCCGCGCTGAACGCCAGCTCAATCCCCGCGGGCAGTCCCACTTTTAGCAGGTCCGCCATTTTTCGCAAATCGGGCTTGAGCATACTCATACTTGCGTACTCGGTCCTGAAGCCGCCGCCAAGAAACGTCGCCATTCTTATCCCGCCGCCGACCGTTATGCCGATTACTGTTCCCCACGCAGAACCCGCGATTCCCATCGCCGGGAAACCGAATTTGCCGAAAATCAGCGCGTAATTCATCACGAGATTGACGACTTGCGCGATAAGCGCCGCATACATCGAAAGCAGGGGCCTGTGAATACCCATAAAAAACTGCACTCCCGCCCATACGAACACCACCGATATGTTGCCGAAGAGCATAATACGAAAATAGATGACCTCCAGCTCGACAACTTCCGGCTCGTGGCCGAACGACCTGAATATCGCAGGCGCGAGTGGCCAGCATATGCCTAAAATCAAAAGCGAAAACGCCGTCCCCATATAGACCGCCTGCCAGAAGTAGCTGGTGCATTCCTTTTTTTGCCTTTTCCCATAACACTGGCTTACGTATGTGCCTAAGCCGGCGAAAATGCCCATCACGCATGCGGACGGTATCGAGGCGGTGAATCCCGCGGGCAGCACCGCCGCAAGGGCGGCCGTTCCCAACCGCGAGACCATTATCCGGTCAACAAACTGCAGAAGCGTAAAAGAAACGGTTGTAATGACAATCGGCCCCGCCAGTTTGAGCATAAACTTTAGCGAGGTCTCATCAACGACAAGTGGCTTGGTCTGGGTGTTCATTTACAATAGCAGTTTAGTTTATCTAACAGGTATTCCGTCGAAATGCCTGTGATTTGGATTGTTTTGACGGGTGAGGTCAGGCCGGAGGTGATTGTTATTGCGTTCTTTTTGACGCCAAGCGTGTCGGCTAAAAATTCCACAAGCGATTCATTGGCTTTGCCTTTTTCCGGCGCAGCCGCGAGTTTTATCTTAAGCATACCCCCCAATAGACCTGCTACCGCTGTTTTGCTCGAACGGGGAACGGCCTTGACTGAGAAGATGACCGCATTAGCCGATTGTTGTATTTTCAACTGCTCCATATATCGCGGCACTCAGGACATGTCCGTTCTTTCGCGGAGGTTTGCACCGATGGCAAGCTGGACGTATTTTTCAATCTGTTCAGCCAATTCATTAAGCGACGGCAGCTGGAAATCCTCGAAATGCCCCGGCACAAATTCGCCGTTGAGGGCCTTTTTGAAGACCCGCACGCGAATAAGTGACGGCTGTGAACTGGTCTTCGTGTAGTCGTTGTCTTTGTGTTCGGTCAACTCGACCCGCCAGTCCTCGCTTATAAAGACCAGGCACTTACCCGTATAAACGGCCGTCGGGAAATACTCATATAACGATTTCAGCGTTTCCATCGCCGATTATTATACACCGGCCGGCCGCAAGAGCAAAGCATCCTTGTCTGTCAAAGATTGAAAGATTATATTATCAGGGTTATTGTGAAAGGTTGGTGGAATCAGAAGAAAAATGGGAGGTCTTAAATGGAAAAGTTATCTGCAATTCTGTTAGTTATAATGATAAGTGCTGCCTCGTGTGCAACGAATCGGGAGAAAGAATCAGGCAAGGAGAATATACCTTCGCTTGAGCCGCCTAAGGCGATTAATGATGACTGGAGCAAATGGCTTGTCGGCAACTGGCAGGGCACGGCGAAATCGGATTTCGGTCAGCACAAGGACTGGGTAAAAGGCAAATGCCGGCTGAACATTGAATTGGCCCTGAACGGCCAGTTTGTTATCCGCAAAGGTCAGTCCCAAATAACAGGACTATCCGACGAATACATTCAACAACTCAAAGGGCAGCGCCTGTCCGATTCGGACATCGAAAAGATGCGCAATTCAACCTTCGAGAGCTTGGAAGTTTATACAACAGACCCGAAAACCGGAGAGATTACCGGCTACCTTTTCGACAGTTTGCGTTGCATTGCCAAAGGCACCGGCAAACGCGAAGGCAATAAAGAGATTATGAACTGGGTCTGGTCAGGCCAGGGGCAGGGTTCGAGTATGCGCGTCACCGAAAAAATAAGCGATGACAGGTTTATCTCCACCGAAAAATACACAATGCCCGACGGCAGCGCAATGGAAGATAAAGCGGAAATGACCCGCAATTAAAAGATGCCAGACCCGGAACGCAGAAGCGATTCGTATCAGCCGGCCTGGTTGGACAGGTACTGAGGAAGACCCATCTGTTTAATCTGGTCCTGCTGCGTCTCGATTTCATCGACGTGAGCGTCTTCGTCCTTCAAAATCGCATCCAGGAGTTCCTTCGTGGCGTTGTCGCCTACTTCCTGCGCGAGTTTAATCGCCGCGTTGTACGACTTGACAGCTCCCATTTCCGAGGCAAGGTCGTTATCGAATTGCTTTGGCACGTCGGCGCCGATATGAATGTCGCTGAGTTTATTGACTATTGGCGTGCCCTCGAGAAAGAGCATGCGCTCGATGAGCTTCTCAGCGTGCTTCATTTCCGTAACCGCCCTTGACTGTATCAGTTTCCCGAGCTTCCCATAGCCCCAGTTTTCGACCATTTCCGCATGAACCATATACTGGTTGATTGCGCCCAGCTCATCGGCGAGTAAGCCGTTGAGCGCCTGAAGTAATTTTGCGTTACCTTTCATTTTAGTAACCCCTTTCCTGAATCAAAAAGTAATGTCTCGCTTTCCTGCCTCACAGCAGCATTCTAAAAAGAACAGATTTCGCCCGTTAGATTAACGTTCTGTCACTCCCTCGTCAAGACGAAAAGTAAGCAAAAATGCCGATTAACATTTATCGTTTTTGGGGCGGTATCAACGCTTCCAGTAACGGCTTGCGGAATGAGTTGGTATTCAGGTCATACACGCCGAAGTATTCACCGCAAAAGTCCCAGTATGCGAAGCTAAAGCCCCGCTCAATCACGGTATCGGCGACGAATTTGGTCCAGAGGACGCGGGAGTCCATATCGGCCTTGCTGTTTGCGCCGAACTCGCCTATGAAAATCGGGCGGTTGTTCTTTTTCGCCCAGGCCGCGGCATCGTCAAAGTCCTTTGTTATCATTTGCTTTTCCGAATCCGTCCCTGTCCATTTTGTGCCTAACCAGGCGTTTGAGTCAGCCGCCCAGTGGGCTCCCTGATGAGTAAATTCGTATGGCAGGTAATAGTGTGCGGTAACGATTATGTTGGGGTCATTTTTGGGCAGCTCGAGGGTGTTGAGCATGCGGATATCGTTGTAGTTGGCCGGGCCGAATATAACCGTCCTTTTCGGGTTTGACTTGCGAATAACAGCGAGAGCATCTTTGAGAAGTTTATTCCACTTGTCGGCATTCAGCTTATCATGCGGCTCGTTGAGAGGTTCGAAGACGACAGAAAGGGGGTAATCCTTGTAGTGCTCCGCAATCTGTTTCCATATTACGAGAAATCTTTCTTTGTGGCCTGCCGGGTCTTTATAAAGCTCGTTATAGTGATGCATAGTGACTATCACAATTACTTCCCGCTGCATTGCTTGGAAGATGACCCAGTCCATTCTTGTGAAGAAGTTAGGGTCTATTGTGTAAGGTTTTTCAGTCAGTGCGTGGGCGGACCAGCAGACCGGGAAGCGGAATGAAGTAAACCAGGCTTCTCTTGCGATGTTAAAATATTGCACTTTGATGGGGGAGCCCCAGTCGCCTTCTTTCGGCGCCTCGAGGGCATTGCCGAAGTTGATTCCACGATTGATGATTTTGTTGATTTCAAGAGCGTTCGGCTCTATGTAGGCATTGCAGGCGGACTCAAACGCAACTATTACCATTAAACATACGGCAAAAAATACTCGCTTCGACATAATTTTTCACTCCAATAATAAAAACAGGATGCATAGTTTAACTTACTTTTTCGGCGGAATCAACGCTTCGAGCAGTTCTTTGTGCCAGGATTTGGTTTGCAGGTCATACATTCCGAAAACCGAGCAGAATTCCCAGTATGATATGCTGAATCCGCGTGATATTGCCGCATCGACGACACACCTGGTCCAGCGGACGCGGGAATCCATATCTGCTTTTTCGTAGGCACCGAACTCGTTTAAATAAATCGGCCGGCTGCTCTTTTTTGACCACTCGGCAGCGATATCAAAATCCTTTGCTATTCGTTGTCTTTCATCTTCCGAGCCGACCCATTTTGTGCCCAGCCATTTTTCGGAATCCTTAATCCAACTGGCTCCCTGCTGGGTGAATTCCTGCGGCGAGTAATAGAAAATGCTGACAATTATATTGCGGTCGTCTTTGGGCAGTTCAAGGCGGGAAAGATTCTCAATGCAGGAAAGCCCGGCGGCGCAGACGACAATCATCCTGTTAGGATTGGAATTGCGAACAGTAGCAATCGTCTCCTTCAAAAGTGAATTCCACTTGTCGGCGTCGAGTTTTTCCAGCGCCTCCATTAAAGGGTCGAAGATAAGGATGTCAGGGTAATCCTTGTATCGCTCCGCGATTTGCTTCCACATAGCGACGAATTTGTCTTTTTGCCCGTCGGGGTCGCTGTATAGCTCATCGTAGTGATGGGTGGTAAGCACAACGGGGATATTTCGAGACAGGCAGTTGTTGATTGCCCAGTCGATTCTTTTGAAAAAATTCGGGTCTATGGTGTAAGGCGGTTTATTCTCGGCGTGGGCGTTCCAGCGGACAGGCAGCCGAATCGAATTAAACCCGGCGTCTTTGATTATCTGGAAATATTCGTCTTGGAGAGTAACGCCCCATTCGCCTTCTGTTTTGGGCGAGTCGAGTGCGCCGCCGATATTGATGCCCCGACCAATAAGTTTGTTCATTGTAAATGCGCTTGCCTCGGCGTAGCTCTTCGGCGAAGCCGGGTTTGGTTCTCCTGCCGCCGCGCAGGCGGATATAAACAGCGTTATTGCTATCAGGACTATGACAGACAATACCGGCTTAGACATGATTCTTCACTCCATCCAATTCTTAAAATACGTAATCCGGTTCAAAATTGCGCCTTAGCGCCGTTTCCAAAAGGGCAGTTTAACATTTTGTCATTTCCGTGAAACTGGTCAAGTTGAAAATCCGCTCGCAAAATTGATTACTATTTTTGCTCCTTACGCCCGATTTTTTTTGACAAAATCACCTTCGGCTGTTACACTCTTTCCTGATTTATTCACGGATGGTCATCATACAACTACAGAGGGTGATAAAGGGTTTTCGGCTTGCGGTGAGCTTGTCGAAGCCGCTGTTTCAATAACACGGACGTTATTTGCGACGGGTAACCTTTGTTTATAGTGGCATCGTTTTTTCCGCTCTTGGCGGATTTATAAAGGAGTGTGTCTTGGCCGGCGGTGAAGTTGAAAATATCTTCGCTGAAATACTGGTCCGAGCGAGGACTCTCGACCCATTAAATGCACGGAAATGGTTTGAAAACCTTCATCTCGTGCACTTGACGGGCGGGTCGCTCGAAGTCGGCTGCCCCGATGAGGCCTGCGCACAGTTTTTGCAGAATAAATGCAGAAGCGCCTTTACCCGCGCCGCACAGCAGATAACGGGCCATCTTGTCAGCGTGCAGTTTTCCACCAACGGCCAAGTTAAAGAACAATCCCCTGAAGAAACTCACAGGATATCGCCCACCCTTCACCCCGATTATACCTTCGAGAATTTCGTCGTCGGGCCCTGCAATCGGCTCGCCCACGCAAGCTGCATAGCCGTAAGCCAGTCGCCGGGCGATACGTATAATCCATTGTTTATCTATGGGAATTCCGGATTAGGCAAGACCCACCTGCTTCAGGCGGTCTGCCACGAAGTAAAGCGAAAATTCGCGTCAGCGGTGATTCAATTGTTAAGCTGCGAGGGGTTCGTAAACAGTTTCATTCAGGCAATCGAAAAGGGTGATTTGCCCGGTTTCCAGAGCCGCTTCCGCACCGTCGATACCCTTATTATTGATGACGTGCAATTTTTGCGGGAACGCGAGCAGAGCCAGGAGGAATTTTTCCACACCTTCAACGCGCTGTACAGCAATGGCAAACAAATCATCCTCAGCGCCGACAGCCCCCCCGGCGAAATACCCTCTCTCGAAGAGCGACTCATCAGCAGGTTCAACTGGGGCCTGGTAACCAGAATCGACCCGCCGAGTTACGAGACGCGAATCGCCATCGTGCAGAAAAAAGCGCATCTTCGCGGCCTTGACGTCAGCGAGGAAGTCGCCGGCTACGTCGCGCAAAAGGTGCACGCCAATATCAGGGAGCTTGAAGGCGCATTGACGACGATATACGCGGTATCGATGACGACGGGCGAGAAAATCACCCTTGAAATGGCGCAAACCGCGCTGGATGGTCAGGTTGACCTCGGCACAAGGCACATAAGAATCAGCGATATCATCGATACCGTCTCCCGCCATTTTAATGTTCGCTTAGCTGACCTTCAGAGCCAGAAGCGTAGCCAGAGTATAGCCGAACCAAGACAGATTTGTATGTATCTTGCCAGGCAGCTCACGAAGCACAGCTTGGAGGAAATCGGCGGCCACCTCGGCGGCCGGGACCATACCACCGTTATGCACGCCTATGCCAAAATCGAGGACCTCCGCAAAAGCGACCCCAAAATGCACGCCACCCTCGACCAGTTAGCTGGACAAATCACTCAATCCGCCCGCGCTTAGCCATAGAGGATTTTGCCGTTGAAATTTATCCGCCTCTGGCGGAAAGGTTACAGTTCAGATAAAATTGGGTTGATTTGTGTTTTCGACTAAAATTAAAATATGTGTGGTATCCTACAATGAAGCGACCCAAACAACATCAAATTGAAGAAAAAGCTTATGACCAATTCAAGAGTTGCTTACCTATTTATTGGGTTGTGAGGAACCAAACACATGACTATGGTATTGATCGAGAAGTAGAGATTTTTAATCAGAATGCTAATGGTGAAGCAGTTTCAACCGGCTATATATTCAAAGCGCAAGTTAAAGGAACAGAAGATGCTAATGCTTCTAAGAAAGGGGATTTAATAAAATTTCAACTCGAAGTCGATAGAACAAACTATCTGTGCAATGATATTGATGTTCCTGTGTTTTTTATTTTAGCGGATGTTAAAAGCAGTAAGACTTGGTGGTATCCGATCCAGCTCGATAGAGATCTCAAACAAAAGCTCGTCGTAGCAAACAAAGAAGAACAAAAAACAATCACACTGAATATCCCTACGCAGAACATTTTACCGGATACCTTGAAAAGTTTAGTGGCAACATTAGATGACATAAAGATGTCGCACGCATGCGATTCTTTTGTCGAACTTCCTCAAAGAAATTTTGATAATTTATCTTTGAGCTTGGATGAGATAGCGAAACTCGAGAAAGAATTTACAGATAAAGTTTTTGTTGCCAAGATTACCAAGCTATGGCAAAGCAGGAATTACGAGGGTCTGGAAAAAACTTCACGAGATGCTCTTTCAAATGTGAGCAGTTCTACTGCCACAAAGGTCTCTGCAATTCTTTGTATAGAGAACGCTTGTGAGAACAAAATTAAGGAAAGTCCTATTCTGCAGGCCCAACGTGATAAACTGTATTTCAAAACAGCCGTTGCAATAAAAGAGATAACAAAAGATGAAAACAAGAGTTGGAGGTTGTTTTCTGCAATAATCTGGAGGGCTGCTTTGTTGCAAATTGCCTCCTCTGATGATTTTGCATTATATTTAAATAATAAGATGCGCAAAGGAGAAAAAGGTGCTGATGGGACTGATGAAACTGATGGGTTTAATTATATTTGTGATGTGACTCTATTAGTTGCCAGACAACACGCCCTTAAAAAGGTGTTTAGAGCATACAATCAATGTCTCCGATTAATTACTATGGCGTTGAATTTAGAAGAATATTGGATGATACCACAAGTGACCTTGAGAGTTGCACGGGCATTACCTTCGGTGTTCATTCACTTGTGGGGAGAACAACTTGAAGAGACTGCTACTTTATTACGAGATCATTTTAACAATGTTTTAAGAAAAACAGTGGCAATATCTTTTGCTTTAGGAATGTGGGATGACGCAGCTCAATTAGTATATGCGGCTTTTACACTTAATTCACAAAAGGACAAAAAACAATATCAAGACACACATGATTGGGCGATAAAAACGCTTGGTACGATACCCGATGAATCGAGACGTAAAGTGTGGATTGATCATTTGAATGATACATGTAAGATGTACGATCCGGAAAGAAACAAAATTGAAATCGAAGAGCCAGATATTCCTATGGAAGAAGAATATCAGATTTATATCCAAACGGCACAAGCTATGGGCATTAATCTTGATGATTCTAATGATAGGATTGCTCAAATTGTAAATATTGGTTTAAGAGATTATAATCCTGAGAGAGTCCTTAAAAATTGCAAGCATCTTTTTGTCTATATCGGACATTATGGCATTCCAGCCGAAATGCTCAAGCTTTATACGGCTGGTTCAAAATATTTGCGATGCCTAAAAAAAGATGTTGCGATGGGAGGCCAATCTTTAGACGTGATATATGATCTTATGAAACAGGAACATTGTAAGGGTTGTGAATATGTAGATCCATGGCCAAATGATTGGAAATGGACTCGAAGTTGGCAAAACACAGAGTCAGAAAAAGAAACTCATAAAAAATTTAGAGAAAGATTAAATAGGTTTTAATAGGATTATAGGAAATCCGGTGGGAATGATGAGGTCAGCAACCGTTTTTTCCCGCCCATCGCTTCTTGGGAAAATTGACTCCGATTCTAAGTCGGCGTCTGTCTGTGTGCCTTAGAAGTCCGTGTTAGTCAGTGTTATTAAACCAAATCACAGGCGTCGGGGGGCATCCAGTGTGCGTCTTTGCCATCCCACTTTACATTACAGCCAATCGGGTTTGTCATCGGCGTAGTTATCTTTTTGCCTGCGGTAATTTCCGTTAGCGCGTTATCGAGGTCATTTACGGTCATCCTGGCGGTTTCGCGGGGATTGTCAACGCCCCGGCCTGTATAAACGAGCTTTCGTTTTTCATCGAAGACAAAAAAGTGAGGCGTGCGCAGTGCGCCGTAAGCCCGTGCGATATCCTGGGTATCGTCGTAAAGATACGTCCAGGGATATTTGTGCTCTTTCATCCGTTTGACCATATTATCAAACGAATCTTCTGCGTAGGTATTGGGGCTGTTGGAGTTTATGCCGACAAACTTCACGCCCTTGGGTTCGAATTTCTTCGCGGTCTGTCTTGTTACTTCATCCGACCCGGTTACATAGGGGCAGTGATTGCAGGTGAAAAAGACGACTAAGATTTTGGCGTTCGCGAAATCTTTGAGTGAATACGTCTTGCCGTCGGTGGCCCGAAGCGAAAATTTCGGAGCCCCTGAACCAATTGGTAGTGTAAAGGCCATATTAACTCCTGCTATAAATAAGTTTTATCTTCATAACTGTCATTCCCGCGACACGGAGCGAAGCGACGAGCCCGCCTCGGAAAGCGGGAATCCAAGTTTTTAATCTGGATTCCGGGTCAAGCCCGGAATGACACCGCACGAAAAAGCCATTCTCACTTTACGGCTGCTCATATTCTATTGTTCAGCCGATTCAATTAACAGCCCAAATTTGGGAAAATTGACCAGCGTGCAGCGTTAAGGGTACATTTAAAAACGACGTAACCGTATTATTACTAAGCAGTTATCAATAAATGCCCTCATTTACCAAGCCCTTTTTTTGTGCATTTTTGTGCCTTTTCGTGGTCAATTTCGATGTGTTTTTTAAGTCGATTTTTTGCCGTAACTTCTTACCTTATCACGGCTTAAATTCTGGATACGAACAGTCGCATAAAACAACTGTATCAAACAGTTGTATGATACAACTGTTATCCATTTTAGCGCAGGTCGAAAACCCTTAGATTCAAAAATCTTAAAAAATTTTTACTCCTTATCTCAAAAGGACTTATCGATTTTGACCCCATCAGGAAATCCCTTAGTTTTCGTCGAAAGCGCGCAAGTTCGCGCCATAGGATAGAGGGGCGTATGTTCCTCGGTTAGCCCCGCCTCGTGTGGGCGGGGTCATAAAAATTGCATCGAGTATCATTTGAAAAGGAGGGTAAGAGAATGTCAACGATTAACGTAACGATACCTAATTGGCTCGACCGTATTTTCACTTGGCCTGTGATGGTTTGTCGCAGGCGTAAATATGGTTACGACTTTCGCAGGATTTATCTGGGCGAAGGCGAATGGACGATAGTTGACGCCGACGTCTATTATCAGTTGGGCCATCTCAAATGGCACATCAAAGGATGCAACAGAGAAAGATTTTATGCCGTCAGGGATGTAAAAATCGGCCGCTGGCAAACTAAACAATTGGGTTTGCACAGGGAAATAATGGATGCACCCAAAGGTCTTGTTGTTGACCACAAAAACGGCGATTCCCTCGACAATCGAAGGGCCAATCTCCGCTTGGCAACGTATTCACAAAATCATCAAAACGTTCCAAAAAGAAAAAATACTTCATCACGATTCATCGGTGTCAGTTTTAACAAAAGGGGGGAAAAATGGAGTGCTTCCATTGGCTATGAAGGGAAAGTAATATGGTTGGGCTATTTCGACAATGAAATCGACGCCGCACACGCTTATGATGCTGCCGCAAGGAAGTATTACGGCGAATTCGCAAGGTTAAATTTCCCTGACGAACAAAAAGCCGGTCATAGGGGGTAGTATTAGAATAAACCCCTGTGGCCTGAAGGGAGAATAAACGGTTTGCAAAAAGGGGGGGAATTCGTTAAATTACTGAATTGTGCAAAAAACAGATGTTTTCTGTTGTAGTGATAGTTGAGCAGTAGAGCAGTGGACCGCCCCTGCGTCTTGCTGTCGCAAGACAGCAGCAGGGGCTCTGTTGGCCAAGGGCCAACCGGCCGAGTGGCGGAATGGCAGACGCTGGGGACTTAAAATCCCCTGTCCTCACGGGCGTATGGGTTCGACTCCCATCTCGGCCAATTTATTTGCCACGAAGGCACAAAGAGTAAAAAACTTATCGCCTTAGCGGCGGAAAGATTTTAAAACGAGGTGATGTGGAAATGGCGAAAAAGGTTTTCAAACTGGCGGATGTGGCAGAGCCGAATCTGTACAGGGAGGTGTTCCCTTATACCGAGTTTCCGATTACGAAATTCGAGAAGCGGGGCGTGCCTTATGAATTGCCCGAGCAGATATGGATAACGGACACGACTTTCCGCGACGGCCAGCAGGCCCGGCCCCCATATACGCCTGAGCAGGTTTTGAGGATATACGACCTGCTGCACGAGATAGACGGCGATACAGGTCTGATTCGGCAGTGCGAGTTCTTTTTGTATTCGGACCGCGACCGCAAGGTGGTTGAGCTTTGCAAGGCCCGCGGCTACAAGTATCCGGAAATCACCGGCTGGATTCGCGCGGTCGCGGAGGACTTCAAGTTGGTCAAGCAGATGGGGCTTGCGGAGACGGGAATACTAACGAGCGTGAGTGATTATCACATATTCCTGAAGCTTCGCAAGACCCGCGCGCAGGCCATGGCCGGCTATTTGGATATAGCGAAGGCGGCTTTGGACCAGGGTGTTTTGCCGAGATGCCATTTTGAGGATGTAACGAGAGCTGATTTCGACGGGTTTATACTGCCGTTTTCCGCGGAGCTTATGAAGCTGGGCGAGGAGTATAAAAAGCCGGTGAAGATTCGGCTGTGCGATACGCTTGGTTTCGGATTGCCGTGGGCGGGTTCGGCGTTGCCGAGGAGCGTGCCGAAACTTGTCGCGGGGCTTCGCAAAATCGGTGTGCCGGGCGAGCAGTTGGAATGGCACGGGCATAACGATTTGCACAAGGTCGAGGTGAATGCCGCGACGGCGTGGCTTTACGGTTGCTGTGCGGCGAACAGTTCGATATTTGGCGTCGGCGAGCGGACTGGCAACCCGCCACTGGAAGCGATGATTATCGAGCACGCGCAAATCAAAGGGATGATGAAAGGCGTTAATTACGCGGCGATAACCGAGCTTGCCCAGTATGCCGCCAAAGAGCTTGGTTTTGATATACCGAGCAATTACCCGCTGGTCGGCAGGGATTTTAACGTTACGCGCGCTGGTATTCACGCGGACGGCCTGCTGAAAAACGAGGAGATATATAACTGCTTCGATACCAATAAACTGCTGAATCGGCCCGTTGAGGTCGCGATTACGGACAAGACGGGCGCGGCGGGGATAAAGCACTGGATTGAGTCGCGGTTCAAAATGGAAATTATGAAGCATGACCCGCGCGTGATAAAGATAAGAGACCGAATAGCGGCGGAATACGCTTCGGACAGGTCGTCGGCGATATCGGACGATGAAATGTTTAAGTGGATAAAAGAGGCGTTCGGGGATGAGATGCCTCCTTTGAGATAACTTGCCACTAAGGCACTAATGGCTTGGCCATCCCTTACGGGAGGCACGAAGAGATTCAAGTGGTGGAAACGGCGATAAAAGCGGTGGTGTTTGACCTGGGTGAGACCTTGCTGAATTTCGGCAAGGTGGAGACGATGCGGGTCTTCAGGCAAAGCGCGACGCAGACCTACGATTATCTTATGAGCCACGGTCAGCCCGCGGGCAATTTTTGGTGGTATTTTATTAGGAACCAGGTTGCCATCCACGTGAGGACTTTGTGGGGCAATATTACGGGGAGGGATTTTGACGCGTTATCACTGCTGAAAAAATATGGTCTGAGGCGCGGGTATAAGCTGAGCGAGGAGCAGTGGCGGGAGGTTGGGTGGCTGTGGTATGAGCCGTTGAGCAGGATAGCGAAGGTTGAGCCGGACATAAAAGAGACGCTTGCCAAACTGAAAGGTATGGGGCTTAAATTGGGCATATTGAGCAATACGTTTGTAAGCGCCGGGTCATTAGACAGGCAGCTTGGGCAACTTGGTATGCTGGAGTTTTTTCCATATCGACTTTATTCTTACCAGTTCGAGTTTCGCAAGCCGGACAGGCGGATATTTGAGGCGGCGATAGCGAAGATAAGTGAGCCGGCGGAGAATATACTTTTCGTTGGCGACAGGATAGACAAGGATATTGAGCCGGCGTTGAAGGCGGGAATGCGTGCAGCATTGAAGTCGGCTTACACGAATAAGGGTAAAGAAGTGCCGAGTGGTGTCTGGAGAATAGAGCAAATCAGTGAATTGCCGATGATTATCGAAAAGGTTAACGCGATAAAATCTGTGGATTGCGATGAGTCGCCGGCTGAGATTCCGGTTGCTGGTCGTAACGTATGCAAGAGGTGTTGAATGGGTAAGCAGGTTGTTTATCAAAAGTGTATAAACCCGGATTGTGCGGCGGAGTATGACGTCAGCAAGGTGATATTCAAGTGTCCGAGGTGCGGGGACCTTTTGGACGCGCAATACGACTGGGACCAAATAGAAGTTCCTAAGAAGCTGGCTGATTTCGGCAAACGCTGGGCGAACAGGGATAATCGGCTGGATTTGTCAGGGGTGTGGAGGTTCAGGGAACTGCTTAATTTCTGCGATGATAAATACAAGATAACAATCGCGGAAGGGCAGACGATAATGCAATCCAATGACGAGGTGGGCAAATACGCGGGGATGAAGGCGGGGCGGTTATTTTTGCAGTACGAGGGATTGAATCCTTCGGGGTCATTCAAGGATAACGGGATGACGGCGGCGTTCAGCCATGCGAAAATGGTGGGTGCGAAATCTTGTGCTTGCGCATCGACGGGCAACACATCGGCGTCGGTCGCTCTTTACGCGCACAGCTGCGGGATGAAATGCACGGTGTTTATCGGGTCGGGAAGAATCGCTTTCGGGAAATTATCGCAGGCGATGGACTACGGCGCGCAGACGATACAGATAAGGGGCGACTTTGATGATTGTATGAAGCAGGTACAGGACGTCTGCACGAAACTGGGGTTATATCTGCTCAACTCACTCAATCCTTTCCGGCTGGAAGGGCAAAAGACGATAATGTTGCGGATTATCGAGGGGCTTGGATGGGAAGTACCCGACTGGATAGTTGTGCCGGGGGGCAACCTGGGCAATTCGAGCGCGTTCGGCAAGGCGTTTTACGAATTAAAGCAGTTAGGTTTGATTAAACGTGTGCCGCGGCTGGCGATTATCAACGCGACGGGCGCGGATACGCTGACGGATATGGTGAACAACAAGAAATTAGTGTGGAACAACGGGAATGTGAATAACAAGATTATCGCGGATTACTATGCGGACCTTACGGCGAGGAAGTTTTCGCCTCATACGTGCGCATCGGCGATTGAAATTTCGCGGCCCGTGAATCTGAAGAAGTGTTTGCGTGCGATAGACGTATGCAATGGCGTTGTGCGGGCGGTGAGCGACGAGGCGATTTGCGACGCAAAGGCAGTGATAGGTAAATACGGTCTTGGCTGTGAGCCGGCATCGGCGGCGTCGGTTGCAGGGCTGAAACTATTGCAAAGCGAGGGTGTCATAGACGCAGAGAGCAGAGTCGCGTGCGTGCTTACGGGGCATGCGCTGAAGGACCCGAATGTTACGGTGAATTATCACAAGGAAAAGCAGGGGCCGTTCAGCAACCCGCCGATTGAAGCGCCAAACGATTTTAATGAGATATTAAAACTGATAAAGTAGCGGTAGAATTCGTAGTCCATGGTTCGTTGCAGTTTGTATTGCCGAAGCGGGCTCTGCGCTTCGCTACGTGTCGTCGTTCGTATTTCGTAATGTTGACCCTGCTATTTGTGGCAGGCAAAGTTGACCCCGTTGACAATCTCTTAACCGTTTTGGAGCATCAAAATCGTTGTTATCATTTTCATAATGTGAAATAGATACAAATAGTTAACCCCAGCCCGTATAGGTTCATCGACGGCCTCTTTTTCACTAAATAAACGGTGTTTTCCTGATATGTGCTTATTTCCTATATAGGAAAATAAGCAAAAATAGGAAATATTGCTCTTGACAGTTTCCTAAAAAGCCGATATATCCTACATAGGAAAAAGGCCGTTTTTAGGAAAATGGCGATGCGACTCAAAGAGAATGACATAATAGAGCAGCTGAAAAGCGACATCGACAGATACGCTCCCCTGACAATCAAAAGCGTTGAGAGGGAAGTCGTATTAACGGAAGGCCGAGCCGATGCTATCATCGAATTCTGTATTGCCGAGGGGCTCTGCTTTAAAGCATTGATTGAGATCAAAACTGTGGCTACGCCAAAGATTATTTCGCAGGCAGCCCAACAGCTTATGGCGTATCTCAGAAGAATAGATGACAAAACAATTGTGCCGGTCATAGTAGTTCCTTATATGGGGACACAACAGGCGAAGACGCTCCAGCAGGAAGGCATTTCGTGGATAGACCTTTCCGGCAATATGGTGATTCGGGTTGGGAACCAAGTGTACATCGAGCGCACAGGCAAAAAAAATATGTTTCCCGACACATCTCCAATCAAGAAAATATTCGAGGGAACATCATCATTAGTCAGCAGGGCACTTCTGTTGAAAAAGGAACCGTTTCGTTCTCTGTACGAAGTCGTTAATTTTATCAATGACCGAGGCGGATACATTACTCTTTCAACTGTGTCAAAAGTTCTAAGTTTACTCGAAGAGGGATTGCTCATAACAAAAACCGAAGCAGGTATATCCGTTACGAATCGCGAAAAACTTCTTGATAGCGTCCTGGAAGGATACGTCAGTTACACGAAGCGGAACAAAAATAAGACATTCACCTTTTCTATCGAGAATATTAATGACTTATTTACCGTATTTGGCGAAAGAAAAATAGATTATTCAATTTGCGGATTTTATGCAGCAAAATCGAAAGGATTAGCTACTACTGAACGCTTTTCTATATTTATCAGGTCAATAGATGAAGTGAGAAAAGCTTCTGAATGGGGCTGTCCGAAGAATATCAAGCCTGATACCGAGTTTGGACAATTGGATTTTATAGAAACAAAAAATCCTTGCGTGTGGTTTAATTTGCAAGGTGATGATTTCAACAAAGTCGTTGATGATATTGAGCTTTATTTGGAGATGATGGTCGATACGCCGAGAGGGCCGAAAGTTGCGGAGATGCTTAAGGAACGCATATTAAAAGGTCAAGAGTAATGGATGATGCTTTGCTTGGGCAGTTGGCGGAATTAGCGAAACCTTTCAACAGAATTGATATTAAGCCGGTTATTTGCGGAGGACTGGGCGTATATCTGTGCTTTTGCAAAAGCGAAGGTGCGGCAAGAAGTATGATAAGAGCCACGAATGATATCGATTTGATGATTATTAAAGAGCAGGTTGCGGAAATGTCCCGCAGGGAAGCCATCGCGGAAATAATCACTGGGGAGCTGGAATATGCTGTTCGCAAAGATGACAGGCATTTCCGTTTTATAAAAGCCCCTGACAGACAATTAGATATTTTGTCGCAGCCAATGGAGAGCTTTCAAATCAAAGAACATCGAGTTAAATTCGTAAAGTCGAAACTGCATGGCCGCCTTACGGTAGAGGCACGTTTTATTGATGAGGATTTGCGAACCATTTCCCTTTCGACCGATAAGACCGACGATAATATCGAAGTCCAGGTGCCATCGCCTACGAATCTTCTAATCCTGAAATTGTGCGCGTTTGATGACCGTGATAAAAAACGTGAGACAGAACGCGCACAGGCGCATGCTTTCGATGTTTATATCACCGTGACGTTGGCAAACATAGAGGACTATCGGGAAGGGCAAAAGTTTCTGGCCCGTCACAGTGATTGGCAGGAGATTCAAAGAGTCGCGTCGATAATCAAGGACAAGTTTGATTCTGTTGACCAGCCGGGCTGGCAGCGAGTTCTTGAGGCGAATAACTTTTATCCAAATATGAGTGTTAAGCAGAAACGCGATGAGCTGGAACGAGCCAAGAATCGTTTGGTAAGATGGTTCACGCTGCCAGAACAGCACTAAACTAAGACCATTATTAGATGTAACCTCTCAATCCAGCGAGTAAATTTAGCGTACAGCGGGTAGCGTATAGCGGACAGGAAGAAAGATCCAAGACTCGATTTAATTGTTTAACCGATATTTGAGGTCAGCAGGGCCTGAGGCATTGGCTAAAAACTCAGGTTATCCGTCTCGTTGAACGCAGCGAAGCTCAGGCCGAACTTCACATCGCCCGACGCAATGCCAAGGTCCGACTTGATTATCGACACCGTAAATATGCAGTTGTCGAGGTCTATACTCGCTGTTACCAAGGTGTTGGCATTTTCGACGGGAGTGATAACGGGATTGATTTTGCCGCAATTGTATAAATGTCCTTTCCCGGAGGCCTTAAAGCTGCCCGGGGGGATTGTGAAGGTCTGAGTGTTTGTATCGTTGGCGTCGCTTAAGGTAATAACGACTTCTTTTGTGACCAGATTTGGTTCACTGGTATCGAGGTTCATATCCGCAACCGTAATATCACCGCTGACGGACAGTGTATCAGATGATGGTTTGGCGACGTTTTTGACCTTTGCCTTAGTGACAATAAGCGTGTCTTTATACAATCTCATAAGGCGGGCAGGTATCGGCTGTTTGCTGCCGTTGACAACCGTTTCATCGGCATTACCCGACACTTCATAGCTGCCCATAGTGAATCCAAGTTGAACCGGGCAGGCCAGGCCGGTCAGGTCGAGGTTATTGGCCTTTATCGCAAAGGTTCTTTTACGGAAATCCAGCGTAAGGGAAGTAATTTTTCCCGGCTGGCCCTTATAAACTTTGGCCAGGTGTGTGTACTTTCCCTTGCTATTGACCAGTGTGGGGTTGAAATCGCTTAAAGTTTCGGGGTAAACGACCTTGCCATCAGTTACAGAGATGATATTAACTTCTACTGAATTTATATCGTTACAATCGCCGGGCAGTGAAATGGTTCCCGATGCCTCGAAGGTATCTTTCATATCATTGTATTCAGCGTTGTTATGATACTGGGTTTTGCCGGCCGTAACTTTACACTTGTTGATTGTCAGAGAAGTACCCGTCTGAAGCACTATATGACAAACAGTCAGAGGTGGGATGGTATATGTGAATGTGTTGTTTGCTATATCGCTGATTCCGGCGGTTTCCGTGACAGCGGGGCTGCTGCTGTCAAATCGCCATACTTTGCCTGATGTGAAATTTTGCGGGCTGGTGATATTGAATGTCCCGTTGATTGTGTTGTCGAAGTTTTTGTTGATGACTATCAGATGAAGGGCGTTGGCGTCAGTAGTTGATACCGACGCATAAATAGAACTGTCAACCTTGTTGGACATCGACGCGAAGACATCCATATCTCCGAACGTCGAATGGTTCCCGTCGTAATTTCTATAAATTTTAATTGCAGCGTCAACGTAGGTCCCATTCCCCCAATAAGTTGCGACATACACGCCGTATTTACCGAAGATACCGAGTACGTCCGCTGTGGCGATGCCGCCTGAGTAGTGGTCTTCTCCGCCGTATGCGTATTCAGTGATTGAGAGATTGGTGTCGGGATAATATGTTTTAATAGAGTTTTGCAAAGGCGGCAAAATAGGCAACCACTGGCTGAACCATTGTTCTATCCAGCTAATTTCGTGGTAATCGTAATCCCAAAGCGACCTCGGCGCCTGCATACGCGCGTTATACATTGCGGTGGTATTTATAGAATTATCTGTAATTCTGTTACCGTCGCCGTCCTGCGCCTCAGGATACCAGTGGACATCGAGGGCGTCCAGAAGCCGTTTGCCCGCGACAACAGAGTTTGCCTTCATCTTATCCAAGTAGTAATCGAGGAACCAGGCATATCCGGTACTAAGGGGGGCTGTCCAGTCAGGTGCGTTCTGGAAAGTCAGGTAACCATTAAACCCATAGCTGACGGGGCCAAGTATCTGAGCATTCGGGTCAACATTTTTTACTGCTATGGATAGCTCCACGCTTTTATTCTTATATTCAGCGCAGTCGACCTGGGCTGGATGGACCTCAGGGTGAGTGTTGCTCCAGAGGTCGGGTTCGTTATCGAGGCAGTAGAATTTGACGCCGTTGGGTTCGCCTGCGTGACCATAGCTGCTCACAAGGAAATTGATAAATTCATCCATATAGACATTGGGGTCATTTCCGTCGGGATTGCCAGCAGGGCTGCAGAAAGGGGCGCCTTTGACGAAAACGGCCTTTTTGAATCTTGGTGATGGTGCTGTTTCTGTAACCAGATTGACTTCACCATTTTTATCAGCCGAGACATAACCGGCCATTTGGAGCGTTACGATTGAGGCCTGACCCTGTGAAAGGGACTGGTCTTGAAAATCGGTTATGGCTTTTCCCGGTATCATGCTGCTACTAAGATAATTATCGTTGTTGTAATACCAGTCGTTGCCAGCGTTAGAGAAGTTGTTTTCCCAGTTGTAAGCGGTGAGTCGATTTCCGCCGCTTCTTCTGATAGTGTAATCGGTGCCGGTCCCCCAGTTTGAGCCGTAGATGTATTTGCTGACAGGCGTTCTGGCGACGTCAGTTTTGATGTTATAAGTTACATTTATATTGGCTGCTGATGCAAAGGGGCTATACGACAGGTAGAAAACCAACGCGAGGGTGAGTAAGGTTGTTACTCTCATTTTGCTTTTCCTGACTTCGCTATCCTGCCCGCCGGAGCCCCAAAAACGACTCTCGCCCGACAGGAAGGCGGATTTTGAGTATGGCTTTATTATCATCTGACATTTCCCGTATACACACCTTAATAACATCGGTATGCCTTCTGATTGCCATAAGTTTTTCACAAGCAATTTGACCTAAGATAAGCGGAAAGACCGATATGATTGCGATTTCGCATTCGCTATTTTCGGAAATATCTTGCAGGGAGTTTGTAAAACAACATAATATGGTGCGATTTGAAGCCGGTTGAATTTTTCGGGTAACTACATTTGGGGCAGGAAAAAATGGATTTGAATATTAGTCGCGGCAAGGTGTTTTGGATTACAGGGGCGTTGCTATTATCCGCGATGCTCGCCGGGTGGAAGCTTTCGGCGGTTCCGCTCGATGACCACGAGAGTTATGTGTCGGTTACATCGCGCGAGATGCTGGGCGGCGGCAGTTGGATTTTGCCGACGTTCAATGGTAAACCACGACTGCAGAAGACACCCCTTTCATACTGGCTTGTGGCGAATATAGCCAGGGTTACGGGTACGGTTGATGAGTTTGCGGCGCGGCTGCCGAGCGCGGTTTTCGCGTTTTTGTCCGCCGGGGCGGTGCTGTATTTTGTGAACCGCTGGCTATCGCTGCGAATTGCGCTGATAGCGACGGTTGTTTGGGCGACATCGATTGGATACGTTCACTGGTCACATTCGGCGAGGCCTGAGATGGGGCTGGTTTTTTTTGTGACGCTGTGTCTTTTGTCTTTTTACTCAGCAATAACCAGCGAAGACCGCCGGGGTCGTGTTATTTTTATGCTTATTTTCTGGGTGAGTTTCGCGCTGGGTAATCTCGCGAAGGGGCCTGCGCCGGTTGTTTATGTTTTACTGCCTGCGGGTTTATTTATCGTGGTCAGGAGAGAATGGCGAGTAATTCCGAAGTTGCTGCCGGTCTGGGGGATAATCATTTGTCTTGCTGTTGTATTGCCCTGGCCTTTGGCGGCGGCGTATAAAGTGAACTGGGACGTTATGATATGGAAGCATGAGTTTTTTGACCGGTTGTTCGGCGAATACGCAGCGGGAAGGTACCCCTGGTATTTTTATTTTTTAATAATGTTCAGATATGCGGCGCCGTGGTGCATTTTCCTTCCGATTGCCCTTGTTGCGCCGTTTTACAAGGTATGGGGCGAGAAGCGGCCGGCTATGCAGTTTCTGTGGGTGTGGTTTTCGGCTAATTTTATTTTTATGACGCTGGATGGCGGCAAGCGTCAGCATTATATTCTCCCGCTTATGCCAGCGATGTCGATACTAATCGCTATACTTATAGACGAGATGGCGTTTGTACGTCAGGTGTTCACGCTTAGATATGCGGCAAATATATTGCGGGGTAACGTATTATTTTTCATCGGGGTTTCGATAGTGGTGCCTGTTTATTTCGCGCAGGCGAAGATTCCGGAGATGGCATCCGCGACGGCGTGGGTATATGTGATTAGCTTTTCCGTGATTTTGATTGTGACGACTATAGTTGTCGCAATTCTTTTTGTTAAACGGTATTCTGGCGTTGCCTGTGTTGTGCTTTTTTGCGGAATCACCGTTTTAATGGCGCATCATTACACGGGTTTGCTGAATATTCTTAGTCCTGACCGGCCGACGAAGCAATTCGCACTTAGAGCGGCAGAAATAGTGCCGACGACGGATAAGGTAGTTTCATACGGGACCGTGCCCTCCAATTTCATACATTACTTTGGCAGGACCGTTGTGAAGGTGCAGGATGTTTCAGGATTAAACAATCTCTATCAGCAGAATTACTGGGTTGTTTCATTCGGCAAGAGTATGGATGAGCTGCTGAACACGGGCCGATTTAATCTTGTACATATGGATACGAAGGCCAAACAGCGAGGGGAAAACATATCTGCCGGGGGATTATTTCACGGGCAGTTAGCGGTTAAAAAGGATTAGTCCTGCGGTATTTTGGGCATCGTTGCGGGGATTTGGTCAATAACCCCGGCCTGTTTGAGCCGCATAGCCAGCTCTGCCATATTATTGTTTACAAATGAGCGTAAAACCGCTCTGTCGTCGATGGCGCATCCGTATTCTTCGATTTCATCTTCGACGATATTGGGGTCTGTTTTCTGCACCAGAAGCCGGTATATTGCGATGACGCCGCCGGTTCTTGCTGCTCCGGCAGCACAATGCACAAGGACGGGCAGGTTTTGTTTTTCCGCGTTGGCGATTGCAATTACGGCATCGGCGTAATCGTTTATATCACCGGTGCCATTGCCGTTCATAGTAAACCTTAACACCTTAATGTTCAGTTCGGCTGCGGCCTGTTTCTCGGCCTGCTTGTCGGGGTCGTTGAGGTTGACGGAGGTAAGGTCTATAATTACTCGAATATTGTGTTTTGTCAGAATTTTTTTAATAAGCGTTGCGGATATTTGTCCGCTGCGATAAACATGTCCCGGAACCACCACGCCGAAATTTTTCGGGATGACGTGGTATCTGATGAAACCAAACCAGGCCCATATCGCTAATCCAATAACGATTGCGGGCACGGCGACAAACAGCCATTTGTGCCCGGTCCCGGAATATACTTGTGAAGCATTAAGATTCATTTTACAGTCCTATCGGCATTGTGATTTATTTGAATAACCCGCGGATAAAGTTTGTTTCCTGCTCAGTAAGCGGTTTATCCTTAATATCTACGGTGTTGGCGAGAACCTGTTCGATGGGATGTCGCTGTCCTTTTGCGAGCCATACGGCGGCGAGCATAGCGACACGGCCTTCGCCTTTTCCATCGTGGACCAACACGGGAAGGTTTTCCTTGTCAACCATTATATCGAGGAATTTTTGCTGCATATTCGCGTCGGGGAAATGATCGGGGCTATCTATGTTTCTTTCCAGGGGGAACTCGAAGTATTTAACGCCATTGCTTCGGACCCAGGTAATTTCCTCGCTGTACCAGTTTTGTTCGCGGTGTTCTGCGGGCGAGCGGAGGTTGATGATTGTGCCGACGTGATACTTGTAGAGCAGCCGGGTGTAGTCCATTCCTCTGGGCTGGCCGCTTGTATAAAGGATGCCCGGGCTTATACAATTGAAGTCGGGAATCCAGAAGCTTTTGACAAGCAGCACGATTGCGCCGGCGAGAATCGCTATTGTTATAATGGTTCGCAGGGGACTTTTATTTTTCACCTTTTTTACTCCGGGCCAAGTGTCTGGCGAGTGTGGATTTTTTTGACGGAATAGATTTTTTTGCCTGTTGATTCAAAATAGACCCTGCTAATCATTTCGCCGATGAGTCCGGTGGCGATAAAGACGGTTCCTACCATAAGAAGCACCGCGGCAAGGCCCGCCATTGGGCCGTGAGCGACGAGGATGGGAACTTTGTAGTATAGTTTGTCGAAGAGTATGTAGCCGGCCATAAGGATGCTTGCGAGGACGCAGTAGAACGTTGCTTTGCCGAAGAAATACAGGGGTCTTGTAATATATTCGAGCAGGAACCTTATCGTTACCAAGTCAAAAGCAACTTGGAATATACGCGATATTCCGTACCTGCTCGTTCCGTACGGCCGCGGGATATTTTTTATAGGTATCTCTGCTATCTTCGCTCCCCGTTGCGAGACGAGCGCGGGAATGAACCTCTGCATCTCGCCATAGAGATTCAATTCCTTAATAATCTCCCGCTTGTATGCTTTGAAGCCGCCGCCAAAATCATGGATGTCAACGCCGCTTATTTTAGAAGCGAGCCAGTTAGCGGCTTTGCTTGGTATTCTTCTCATCACCAGATTATCCACTCTGCGTTGACGCCAGCTACAGACCACATCATACCCATCTTCAATTTTTTCGATGAACCGCGGTATATCTTCAGGCAGGTGCTGCAGGTCACCGTCCATCGTTACTACAATCCTGCCTTTTGCGTTATCGAAGCCGGCAGCATAGGCGGCGCTTTTGCCGAAGTTGCGTCGAAGCTCGACGACGAGGACTTTGCTGTCTTTGGAGGCGATTGATTTGAGGAGCTGAAGCGTGTTGTCCGAACTTCCGTCGTCGATAAAAATAAGCTCGTAATAAAGGCCTGTTGCGGTGAGGGTTTTGGTCAGGCGGTCGTAAAGCTCCTGCACGACAGCGGATTCATTGTAGAGCGGCACTACGACAGAGCAATCGATTCGCACCGCGTTGTGCGTACTGAGTTTTGCGTCTGTATTTTCAAAGTTGGCCATAGTTTATCAGTTTTATACCTGCTTCATTGAAAGATTGTTTGGTTTTTTCGCTGCAAAGGGCCTCAATCTCGATTTCTCGCTGTTTGACCAGACGGGTCCGGGTTGCGTCAAGGTCATAGGTATATCCCGGGTGCGTCATTACTTCTGCCGTCGAGACGATATTATACAGGGAAACCGCCCGCATAAAAGCGGTATTTATTTTTCCGACGTGGTTGACGCCGAGGAGCCAATCGGTTTTGAAGAAGGCGGAATTTTGGAAGCGGTTGATTTTTGCCATTGCCCGCACGAGCGACGCTCGTTTTTTGCTTTCGCGGTCGGTTAAGGGCCAGGGCAGTCGGCTCAGTTGTTTCGGCTCGAAGGTATAGCGAATTGCGGGAATACTAAAGCGTTTTGCCAATCGACAGACAATCGGGAATATAGATGGGAAGGAATGAATGTGCTTGTGCGAATCGAGGTGCGTGGGTTTTATACCTTTGTCGATTAGCCACTGAATCTGGGATGTCAACTCGGTTTCGATGGCGGTCCTGGCTTTGCCGGATATGAGAGAGGCGAGCGCGAGCTTGCCCGGCGATAAAGCGAAATATCCCTGTGAGTCGAGGATTAGTTTTACGGTGTTATCCTTGCTGAGGGGTTTTCCGGCGGTGAGGTTAAGATGGACGCCGAGGCCGAGGGTGGGCAGATTTTTGGCTAATTCGACGGCCTGGTCGGCGGCGGGCATATTAGCCATAATGGTTGTGCTTGTCAGGACACCTTTGGTGTGTGCCTCGACAATTCCTTTGTTGACGCTTTCGCAAAGCCCGAAGTCGTCGGCGTTTATTATCAGTCGTTTTTCCATTTGCTGGCAAGTTTAAGGCGGCTTCGTATCGTCGTCAACTCATTTGGCGAAGCATGAAGCCGCTGATGATAAAGCCGATGGCGATGGCGAGGCAGCCGATGAGGTGGAGGATAATAGTGATTGCGCAGGCGCGATGCTGGGTAGGGCCGGGGGTGGAGACGTCGTGAACATTGACGAAGCTTATCGCGGCTACAGAGGCGGGCAGGCCAAAGAGGAAATACAGAAGCGAAGGCCAGGTCATAGCCCTGCTGACAAAGATGTCCGCGACCATAATCACAAACGCGCTTATCACGGCGATTCGGTAAATCCAGACCGATACTGGGACACCGAAATGGACGACTAAGGTATTTTTATTTACGGCGGCATCGGCGGGCAGGTCGGGAAATTCATTTACGAAGATTATGAGGAAAATCAGTATGCCGACGACGCAGGCGGCGGGCAAGGGAGTGATGCCGATTAAGCCGGTTTGGAGATAGTAAGAGCCATAGACGGGGAGGATGCCGAAGAGAAAGGCAATGGCGATTTCGCCGACGCCGCGGTAGCCGAGTTTGACCGGCGGCGCGGTGTAGAAAAATCCGCCAAGGAGACCGGCGAGGCCCAGGATTAAAATGAACCAGCTACGAGTCAGATACAGGATGACCAAGCCGAGCGATACGCCGAGGGCGAGGCAAAAAATCGATGCGGCCAGTGTCGCTTTTGGTGAGAGGATATTTTGCTGGATGAATTGTCTGCCGCCTGAGAAGGGGGTGACGTTTTTATTGCCCCAGTCGTTGCCGGAGAGGTGGTCGAAGTAGTCGTTGGCGATGTTAGCGCCGGCGTGTAATGCCATCATGCCAAATAACGCCAGCAGAAACAGCGGCCAGTTAAACGTTCCTGCGATTGCGAAGCCGAGTACTGAGCCGACGAGAACCGGGCTTATGCTCGCAGTCAGAAACTGCGGCCTTGAGGCAAGAAATAACGTGGTTAATTTTAGCCGGCTGGAATCAGGTTGCATTTTTTAATACCTCTTTTGCACGGACGAGGACGGAATCGACAGTTTCATCTGGGGCGAGGTCGAGGGAGTGGACGTTTTTGAAGGTTTTGAACCAGGTTCGCTGTGCCTTGGCGAGTTTGCGGGTGTTTTTCTTGATTAGTTCGATTGCGTCATCGAGAGTTATTTGGCCTGCGAGATGGTTGATTATTTCGGCGTAGCCGATGGCAGAGCGGGCTTGTTTGCTGAGCGGAATCGGTTCGGCGAGGAGTTGCTTGACCTCATCGACCAAGCCGGCGTCAATCATTTTTTTGACTCTTGCGTTGATTCGTTTGCTTTCTTCGGTTTTTTCCCTTCGTAAGCCGATGATTGTCCAGTCCTGCGAAGCGTTTGCATCCCACTGCTGCTGAAGGGCGGAAATGGGTTTGCCTGTGAGTTTATAGACCTCAAGGGCGCGGATGATGCGTCTTGGGTCGTTGGCGCTGATTTTGGCGGCGGTGGCGGGGTCGATTTTTTGAAGCTGGGCGTAAAGTTTGTCGAGGCCTTCGGCTTGTGCCTGTGCTTTTAGTTCTTCGCGAGTTTGTTCATCAGCGCCGGGGCCTTCAAACAGGCCGTAGAGGAGCGATTTGATGTAGAGGGCGGTGCCGCCGACGGCGACGACGGGTTTGCCGCGTTTTTTTATGTCGTCGTTAGACGCCTGCGCCAGTTCGAGGAATCGGGCAACGCTGAATGAGTCGCCGGGTTCGACAACGTCGATGAGGTGGTGAGGAATCTGGTCGCGATTTTCTTTTGGGGGTTTGGCGGTGCCGATATCCATTCGGCGATAGACCTTCATCGAATCGATACTGATAATTTCAGCGCCGAGAGATTTTGCCAGGGCGAAGGCGAGTTTGCCTTTGCCTGAAGCGGTGACGCCAAGAATAAGAATCATTTTGGGGTTCATAATTTTTTATCGAAGCCCCGCGGGGCGAGTGTATAATACGGTTTTTGAGATTGTAACGCAACGTTCAACGGGGCTGGTGTTATGAAGTCAGACAGTGAAACGCAAAGACGGTTTGAGAGGGACCTGGAGCACAAGGTCAAGCTGGTTAATAAGACGCTTGGCCGGATTTTGTCGCGGAGGGATTTAATCAGCAAAGAGCTTAGGGGGCCGGTTCGTTATGTGTTAATGGGGCCGGGCAAGCGCATACGGTCTGTGATAGTGTTGTGGTGCTGCGAAATGATAAGCGGGCGGGTTAACCACGACGCGGAGATAGCGGCGGCGGCGATAGAGATGATTCATACGTATTCGCTGATACATGATGATTTGCCGGCGATGGATGACGATGATTATCGGCGAGGTCGATTGACGTGCCATAAGAAATTTGACGAGGCGACGGCGATACTTGCGGGGGACGGGCTGCTGACGCTGGCGTTTGAGGTGCTTGCGAAGGAAATAAAAAATCCTGCGAGGGCTGCGCTGCTGGTTGGTGAGCTTGCGGAGGCGGCGGGGCCTGCGGGAATGGTGGCGGGGCAAATGGCAGACCTGGATTTTGAAAATAAAAACGTTGATGAGAAAATCCTGCGATATATTCACACCAACAAGACGGCAAAGATGTTCCGCTGTGCCGCTGTTATGGGGGGTATGTGTGGAGGAGCCAACGAGAAACAATTGAAGCGGATGCGGGAATACGGATTGAAAATAGGACTTGGGTTCCAGATAGCAGACGACATACTCGACGTGTGCGGGACGAGCAAACAATTGGGCAAGACCAGCGGCAAAGACGCAAAGCAGGGAAAGCAAACGTATCCTGCGGTAGCGGGGCTTGCCAGGTCGAGAGGGTTAGCCAAAAAAACAGCTGATGATGCGGTCGCTGCATTGAGGCCCTTCGGCGAAAAAGCGGATATGCTTCGCCTGCTTGTTGAGGCGCTTTTGAACAGGACGAAATAAAAACCCCAACATTCAAATCCTAAATCCGCCTTCGCCGATGCTCCGGCGAACAAGCACCAATTAATAAAATTCAAATCTCGAAACGGCTGACGCATGGGTGGAACAGCATTATCAATACTGATAACGGGATTGGGGGATAAGGTTTTTCGGCAATTTGGGATGAGGGATTTTGACTTATAAAAAAATAAAGTAGTTGTCGATGAGACAAACAGAACTATCCGGCTACGGCTCGGCTCCGCTGTTGCTTGTGTGTTCAAAGCAACGCCTTCGCCGAGACGAGTGGGAGCTTGACTATGGAAGTGCTGATGTCGCCTATAGGGCTGATGATGGTGGTTATAAACTTCTCGCCGCCCGCCGTTAGGCGTCCCTTACGGGAGGCGGATTGGGGTGGCGGGAAGGTAGTTTTTGAATATACAGAAGCTTCCCAAGTTTGGGGGGATTTTTATGGAACGAGTCATTTATCTTACAGGATACGACCTCGGCCGAGACCTCCTTAGGTAAGTTGAACTTATAAGTTTACAACTGTTTTTGCGAACCAACGGGCCATCCTTAGAAGTAAATCAGGGTGGCCTTTTTTTAAACCGCGGAGAACGCTGAGACCGGGGAGTTTTTTTATTTTGTTTTCCTCTGCGAACTTTGCGGCCTCAGCGTAAGGAGTCCCAAGGACTGCGATAAAAAAGGTTAGTTGGCGCTTTGGTCGTGCCAGCCGGCGGGGGCGGGGAAGTATTTGCCGGATAACCATATATCGCCCGGCAATATGCCCGACATCAGCCGGGTATCAATGTAGTAGTGTTTGACATAGCCATCACTATTAAGATGTCCGACGACGCCTCTGACGACCTCAGTGATACTGCCGCGGACATATAGGTCATCCTGGGTGCCGCTGCAAATTTTTCTGTTGCCGTACGTTTTGCTGTTGTAAACTTTCAAGACGTTTTCGGCGCCCCATCCGCCGCCGCCGATAGTTAGAGCTGCTTCGACGACAGTCGGGTCAGGTAATTTGCGGTCGTTTGTGGTTGCTGAAGCGCCTATGCCTATTGGTATGTAATAGTGTTTCTTAGTAGCATCAACGGTCGCACCAATTTTAGTGCTGACAGTTCCGAAGTTGGCATCGGCCGGATAATTGTTAGGATCACCCGTAGATCCCTTTTTTGACATTCCCGGATCAACTACCTTTATAACGCCCTGAGCGATAAAGCCGAGGACATTTGGGTTGTCCGAGGTCGGCATACCGTTAACGTCGTGTGTGCCGTCAACGACAATGTTGTCGGCTACCCATATATTTCCGGTTGCGACGACGGTGATTTTGCCATTAACGACCTGATTGGGGTCGGTAGTGGAGCAGCCACCGATTACGACGTTTCCGTTGACATAGATTTGGCCGCCGGGGTCGCTTGTATAACCACCGAAGGTTTGAGAGACATAAGTAGATGTGATATCCGCGACGGTTGGAGCCACAGTGTTGTAATCGGGGGCGAAATGATAGGCATAGGTATAATATCTCTGGAAGGAGTTTCCGCCTGAACCCGGAACTACTGCGAAATCGTAAGTGTAATTGTCATTGTTGCGTCTGTAACCCAATACAGTGCAATTGTTAGTGATTTTGACTTTACCTACGCCACCTGCGACATAGAATTCGAGCTGGACAGCGCTTAGGCGAGTTGTGTCGGAGTTGCTGTAAGAACCGACGGTAATATTGGCAACGCCGTTGGGTTCAAATTTGTAAGCAGTAAGGGTGCTGTCGCGGAAACGGTTTACCTTGCTTTGGACGGCGTTTCCATCGGCGATGCGAACATTTGGCTGGTCGAAAGTTATGCCGCTTTGAAAGAGTGACATAACTGAGGAGTATTTATCGGAGCCGCCTGAGGTTTTTCTGGATTCGCCCATTTCAACTTTTTCCAGGAATGTCGGGCTGCCATTTGAGGTGTCTATGAAAATATCGGCGACATCCGGGCTGTCGTTTTGTTTGTTTATGTGAAGAGGCATATCAAGTACCTCGCCGTTGCCGAAATAAACCCCGGTTGTGGAGGATGTTCCGGATGGAATTGTGCAGGAGCCCATAGCCCAGCCGCAGGTTTCCTGAACTACGTCCACGTCAACGACTCTTGTGAAAGTTGGCCTGCCGCTAACGCCTGTGGAGACGATTCTGAAGACGGACTTTCTACCCATGAAGCCATGGAAGTCAACTGTATAGCTGCAGGTTGCGCTTCCGAAGTCGATTGAGCTGTTGTCGCTTCCGTTCTGAATAGCGGTGAGGATATCTGTCTGCTGGCCCATCCAGAAGATAGCTCTTTCGTAGCCGGCTTCGGCGGCGAGCATAGCTTCGGTCTGGGATTTTGTCTGGACGGCCTGAAGGCGGATGTGATAGTCGGTCATTGAGGCGGCCATAATAAGCGCCATCAGTATTATGACGCCCACGAGGACCAGCGGCAGAGCGAAACCGTATTTCGTATTGTGTGCTCTTGGACCGCCCGACGCAGAACCCCAAGTATAAAGTTTAGTATTCATATTATAGCTCCATTAAGGACTACTCAGGCCAGATGTTTCGGAGATAAGTGGCCGCGAGGAAGGTATTTGTTTTATGGTCGTTGGGGTCGTTAATGACCAGTATCATCCTGACGCAACCATTTCCGTCGCCGGCCATATCTTTTGTGGTATGGCTAAATGCAACGCTGGTGACGTTTTTAGCGAGGGTGACGGTTGTTACGTCGGTTCCAGTTACTCTGTGCCCTGCGGTGTTGATTGCGCCGCCAGTTGGGCCGCCAACCGATGTGCCATAGTCGAGCTTGAGCTGACCGCTATCGAGATAGAAGAGTACGTATTTGTCTGCGACGCTTGTGGGATTCAGCATAGCGGCGGTAAGGTCGGTACTCCAGTATCTAAATTCAACGGCCTGCCCTGTCAGGATTTCTTCCGGGTTGGCGACCGGTTTGACCTGAGTGTAGGTTGTTCCTGAGACGCTGTAAACGTAATAATCCTTTTTGTTGGATTTTCGTCCGAATGAGCCGAACGCGGTAATTGTGCCAATAGAATCGAGCCGGGAATCAGCGTTAGAGGTTTTGTAAGTTCTGTTCCAGCTTTTATACCCGCTTTGGACGAGTATCGCGACGGTGAGCATAACCATACAGCTTGCAGCTATTGCTATTATGACTTCAATCAGCGTAAATCCGTTTCTTTTCATAAATTTTTACCGATGACTCGGGATGAGTTACGAGTCGCGCCTTACAAAAGTGGTAAAGGTTAGAGTAGGGTCTGAACCGCTGACAGCGCCAGCGGTATAATCTTTTCGCCAGCTTACAGTTACGCTGAGCTGCTGAAGCGTTACACCCGCAACCGGGTCGGGGTTGGAGCCGCTGCTGACAGGGGCCAATGTTTGAGCGAACTGCAGATAAAATGTCTGGTAATCAAGGGTGATTCTATAGTTTGCTGTAGTTACGAGTGTAAACCCCAGCCCCAAGGCATTGGGGTCATAGTCGGAATCACCGCCGGTGCTTTTCCAGTCCTCGAGAATGAGTTGGCCGAGACGAGCGGCGGCAATCTGTGCTTCTGCAGCGCGGGCAGGTTTTACGCCATTATACTGGAATGACAGGGTGCCGAGGGCGGCTACTATGACAATCGCCATAGCGACCATTACTTCCACAATAGTGAATCCGTGGAGTCGTGAATTTTTGTGAGAGTTATTCATCATAGTATTCATTGGTCGGCCTAAAAAAATGGTGGTAACCGGTGTGTAAAGCTACACAACCAGACCCTCCCAATATAAAGTATTGCAGATACTTATGTTATATCCAAGATACCTATACAATTTTACGCCGTATAAATCGGCATTTCTTATTGATGAGTTGATATAGGAAGCGTTTTGTTTGTATTGCCGTTAGCTGTACGATAAACGCTGATATTATAGGGTGTAATGCTGATTTTTGGGAAAAGCCCAAACAATACGGAGTGCTTTGGGGTATATAGGCAAGTTGGGGGGTTTTTGTGTAAAAGAAGGAATTTGCGAAGTAGTTAGCCGCAAAGACGGTCTGTGTTTGGTTGAAGTATTAAGTGGAATGGTGTATAATTAAGAGTTTGTCTGGAATTGGGTTAAGTAATGCAAAATTCAAAAGAAGTGTATCAGGAATCTGGTGCCAGGAGGCCAGCGGAGGCGCTGTGTCCGGCATCGACAAGTCCGGCCAGCGAGGACGCTCTGAAGAAAAATGAAGGGGTTGGTGACGGGGGCCTTTCGACGGTGCTTCCCTCGACTACGCTCGGGACAGGCAGGGCTGGCTGGGGTGGGTATCCTCTGCTTATGGGGATAAACGGGCCTGCGGATGTGAAAAAGCTTTCTGTAGCCCAGTTGAGCCAATTAGCCGATGAGATACGCCAATTCATAATCGAGACGGTGGGCAGAACCGGGGGGCACCTGGCGAGCAGTTTGGGGGTTGTTGAGATAACGCTTGCATTGCATTATGTGTTCGATTTTGAACAGGATAAATTGGTCTGGGACGTCGGGCATCAGTGCTATGCGCATAAGATAGTTACGGGGAGGAAAGAGGAGTTCAGAAATCTTCGTCGAGCCGGGGGGGTGAGCGGATTTCCGAATCCTGAGGAAAGTCCTTATGACCAGTTCGCGGTGGGGCACGCTGGGACGTCGATAGGCACAGCTATCGGGCTTGCGCTTGGTGAAATGAAACAGGCAAGGCAGAATAAGATTGTGGCTCTTGTCGGGGACGGGAGTATCGTCAACGGGGCGAGCTTCGAATCGCTGAACAACCTTGGCCTGGTCAAGCGACAGACGCTGATTGTGCTGAATGATAACTCTATGGCGATAGACGCGACGCAGGGCGCGGTGGCGAAGTATTTTTCGAAGATTCGATTGAGCCAGACATACGAGGATTTGCGCAGGACGACAAGCGACATATTGGAACATACGCCTGTGATTGGCAAGACGGTGGAGGAGGCGATAGAGCGAATCAAGAAGAGTATTCGTATGGTACTTCCGGGCGGCCGGCTGTTTGAGAGTTTGAATGTGCCGTATTTCGGGCCTGTGGATGGTCATGATATAGGGGCTTTGGTGCAGTTATTCAGGGCTTTGAAGCAGATTGACCACCCGGTGCTTTTGCATTGCCATACCAAAAAAGGAATGGGATTTACGCCTGCGGATAATCATCCGAGCAAGTATCATTCGACCGGGCCATTCAAGATGAACGGCGACGTGGTGGAGTCGGCGACTGAGAAGCAGGGGCGAAACTTTACGGATGTTTTTGGCGATGAGTTAGTAAGATTAGCTGAGAAGGACAAGAAGATTATTGCGATAAGCAGCGCGATGTGCGAGGGGACGGGGCTGAAAAAATTCCGCGAAAGATTTCCTGACCGATTTTACGACGTGGGTATAGCTGAAAGCGCGGCAGTCGAGATAGCAGCGGGTCTCGCGAAGAGCGGAATGCGGCCTGTGGTGTGCATATATTCGACGTTTTTGCAAAGGTGCTTCGACCAGATATTCCAGGAGGTTTCGCTGCAGAAACTGCCTGTGGTATTTTGTATCGACAGGGCGGGAGTGGTAGGGGCGGACGGGCCGACGCACCATGGTCTTATGGATATCGGGTATTTGCGTATGATGCCGAATGTTGCACTTGTTTCGCCTGCGGACGCGGTTGAAATGGGGGGCGTTTTGGAATTCGCGTTGAGCGCGGACAGGGCGGTGTGCGTGAGGTATCCGAAAGAAATAGTTGCCAGCGAGCGGATAGCAGAGTCGAGCGTTGAGCCGTTTGTTCTGGGTAAAAGCGTGGTTGCCAGAAGAAGCGACAGGTCCGTTGCGGTGATAATCAGTTACGGGAGCGTTCTTGTTGAAGCTATAGCAGCCGCGAGAGCGCTGGCGGAAGAGGGCATAGAGGTCGATGTGATAAACGCGAGGTTTGCGGCGCCGATTGACAGCAGGATAGTTGAGCTTATGGGAGCGGGCAAGCCGGTGATTACGGTTGAGGATCACGGGGTGGCTTGCGGGTTTGGTTCGGCGATAATGGAGGCGGCAGGTCAGCACAGCGGCGGATTTGTGCCCCGTCGGGACGGGGGAGCGATTCGGATTTTAGGGGCGCCGAAGCGGTTTGTCAGGCACGATTCGAGGACAAACCAGCTTATGGAGGTGGGGATAAATGCCGATAAAATAGCGGAAGCGGTGTACCAGATACTGAATCGACGGCAGGATTGAATTGCGAATTAATGACAAAATCGAGCCAAGCCAAAATGTTGAGATTATCGATTTTCGGAGACCGCAGAAAAGGGCGTGTCGCGGAGGCGATAGCGGATTTTGCGGATTTTGTAAAAGGCAAGGTCCGGACGGTGGTTAATTGCGGGATTGATGAGTGTGCACCTGAGAATTTACAGGAGGCGGATTACGCGATAGTTTTTGGCGGGGATGGGAGTATCCTCGCGGCGGCGAGGCGATTAAGCCGAAGCAACGACAAAACGGGAATTCCGGTCATAGGTGTTAATCTCGGCAAGCTCGGATACTTGGCGGAGTTCAGCGTGGAGGAGCTGAAAAAGTTTTTCCCGGAGCTGGTGAAAGGGAAGGCGAAAATTGAGAAGCGAATGATGCTTCTTTGCCGGGTGCTAAGGAAGGGCAGGGAGCGTTTTTGTTCGACGGCAGTGAACGATGTATTTATAACAGCGGGCCCTCCGTTTCGAATGATAGACCTGAAGATGTTCGTTGACGGACAGCATTTGGGTGATTGCGTCAGTGACGGGATGGTGGTATCGACGCCGACGGGTTCCACAGCGTATGCATTATCTGCGGGAGGGCCGATTCTGTCTCAGAAAATGGAAGGGATAGTAATTACGCCGATATGTCCACACAGTTTGAGTTTCAGACCTATTGTTATAAAAGCGGACAGCGTTGTTGAGCTTCGCGGGGAGCGTTTGAATGAGGGGACGACGGTCTCGATAGACGGACAGGTGTCGCTTGAGCTTGGAATTGATGATGTGGTGCAGATAAGGCGACACAAGAGGGATTTTCTTGTTGTGAATAATCCGCTTCGTTGCGAGTGGGATACGCTGGCGACGAAATTAGGCTGGGCGGAAAGACCGAAATACCAGGGCGTTGAGAAGGATAATCGATAATTGATTATTTTGACCACGGTTTGTGAATTGCACTGTGGATTTGTATGTGAACACGATGATTTGTCCAGGGTAGTAATTAATATGAGAAGCATAAGGTTGATATATGTGTTGGTGTTTATCGTGGGTGCTTTTGCCGGAGTGGGTCTATCATTGGAAAATCCATCGGTTGGCAACCCCGTGGGGTCCGGGACTGTTCCGCCGACGGCGTATAGGCCGGGATTAGTGAAGAGCCAAAATCCGATTGATACGAGCGGTAATCTTGTGATTACGGGCAATGTTGCCAACGGTATGCAGTTCAGGGGTGTTGTGCCTTATAACAGCCCGACGAGTTTTTACGCGCCGGCAGGTTCGCTTCAGCGTACATCAGCCGGGATGGATTCATTTTTAAGAAATACTGTCGGTTCGCAAGATTTCAGGACGAGCAGCGGCGGGTTAACGCCATATTATTCACCAACGTGGACGGTAACGACGACGCAGCCGGGCGGGGAAGGTGCGGTTACGACCGGCGGTTCGGGGACGAATTCATATGCAGGCACAAATTTACCGAATGCCCAGACAGGATATTACCAACCCGGGTATAATTCTCAGATTAACAAACGGCCATTGTCGATGAGCCAGGAGGATTTGGAGAAACTTATCGAAACGGATGTTACGAAATATCCTAAGGGAGGCGAGTCGGATTTGCAGTCGCAGGACCAGTTCTGGCGTGATATGGGAGTAAAGATTGAGCGCAAAGAGGAAGCGGCTAATACCACGGACAAGACGGGGCCGGAGCAGGCGACGAACAGTGATCCGAGTTTGGAGAAACTGCTGGGCGGGAATACTCAAGGATTACAGAGGTCGAAGGACAAGCAACGGGTTGATAAGAAGGAAAAATTGGCGAGTCGGCCAGGCGAAACACTGAAGCCGGAGCAGGGGGCTGATATATATGAACAGATGAGGGGGCGGCTGGGCAAGACCATTGAATTACCCCAGAGCGAGGGCGTACCTGCGACAAAACGGGCGGAGGCGAATGAATCGACAGATTCAAGGCCCGGTGTTACGCAGGAGGAGTTCGCGAAGGCGTATAAGAGTTTTGCCGTTTTAAGCGATGACAGGTTCAATCAGCATATAAGGGCGGCAGAAGATTTTATGAAGCAGGGAAGATTTTACAGGGCCGCGGACGCATACACTCTTGCTTCGATATATAAGCCAAATGACCCGCTGGGTTACGCGGGCAAAAGCGTGGCGTTGTTCGCGTCGGGAGAGTATCTGAGCAGCTCGCTGTTTTTGGCCAGGGCATTGGAAATTTTCCCGGAATACGCGAAGGTCAAGATTGATCTTGTGGGAATGATAGGCGACAAGGATACGGTTGAGAACAGGATACTCGAAGCTCGTGATTGGATGGACAAGAGCAATTCCGGTGAGCTGGAATTTTTGCTAAGCTACATTTATTATCAGATGGACCGGCTGGAGTTTGCGAAGCAGTCGATAGAGGCGGCGGCGAAGAAGATGCCGGATTCGCCGGCAGTCGCGGCGATGAAGAAGGCGATAGACGAGCGCCTTGCAAAACCTTAACGCATATCGTATATCGTATTTCCGAAGCGGGCTCTGCGCTTCGCTACGTGTCGTATATTGAACCACGAGCGACGAAATACGAATGACTAACGACGAAATACAAAGCACAGCTTTGAATATAGATGATTTTTTTGCGCCTGGAGGGGCGGTTGGGAAGTCATTTGACGGATACGAGCGGCGTCAGCAGCAGGTCGATATGGCCATGGCAGTGCAAAAGGCGTTATCGACGAAGCGGCATTTAGTGACGGAGGCGGGAACGGGCGTCGGGAAAAGCTTAGCATATCTTGTGCCTGCGATAGAAAAGGCAATTCTTGGGGCAAATCGAGTGGTCATCAGCACGTTCACAATCGCTTTGCAGGAGCAATTAATCAATAAGGATATTCCCTGTTTGAACCGGTGTTTGCCGTGGAGTTTCAGGGCGGCGATTGCAAAAGGCAAGGGGAATTATCTATGCAAACGCCGGCTGGAGTTTGCGATTCGAAGGCAGATGGGCTTGTTTGACCAGTTCGGAGATGCGCTTGCGGAGATAAATAACTGGGCGAGAAGGACAGCGGACGGGTCGCTGAGCGATTTGCCTTTTATACCGGATTCGAGAGTTTGGGATGCGGTGAAGGCAGAACACGGCAATTGCAAAGGCAGGAAATGCGGGCACTGGACGAGCTGCTTTTGCCAGAGAGCGAAACGGGAGCTTGAGAACGCGAATGTTATTGTTACAAATCACGCGTTATTATTCAGCGACCTTGCGCTGCGGGAGGAAGAATTTTCGATACTGCCTGATTATAAGTGGGTGATTATAGATGAGGCGCACAATATTGAGCGAGTGGCGGAGGAACATTTCGGGATTGAAATAAGCAGTGGGTCGGCGAGGTTTTTGCTGGACGGACTTTATAATCCGAGAACACACAAGGGGCTACTGGTTTATACGGAAGCCGGCAGATTGACGGACATGGTTGTCAAGGTATCAGAGGCGGCGAAAGAATTTTTCAAAAGCGTTCGGCAGTGGGATGAGCGGCACAGGTCGCAGTCAAATGGACGATGCTACAAGAATTTTGTCGAGGACAGTTTGTCTGCGCATATTAAGGAGCTGCGAGCGGGGTTGTCGGGTTTGGCAAAGCAGGCAAAAGATGAAGATGAACGATTTGAGCTGACACGATATGCCGATAAGTGCGCGGGGCTGTTGCAGGATTTGGAGGTGTTTTTGCCTCAGACGAAACAGGATTATGTTTATTGGGTTGAGGTTAGCTCGCCCCGTGAGATAGGCGAAGCCGCCATCTCACGGGGTAAAGGCGGAAGAGAAAAGGTGAACTTGAAAAGCGCGCCGTTAAACGTCGGGGCGGATGTGAAAAGGAGTTTGTTCGATAAGTTTAAGTCGGTGATAATGACGAGCGCGACACTTAGCAGTGGAGGAGAAAAGAGGAAGGGCGGGTTCGAATTTTTTGCGGGGAGGGTTGGATTGGTAGATTATGATGCGGTAAAATTAGGTTCGCCATTTGATTATCAAAAGCAGGTAACGATTTATATCGAGAGCGATTTGCCTGAGCCGAATGATGAGAAGTTTGTGGAGTTGGCGTGCGAGGCGGTGAAGAAATACGTGCTGCGAACACAGGGGCGGGCGTTTGTGCTTTTCACGAGTTATAAGATGCTGGGGGATTTCGCGGAACATTTGGCGGAGTGGTTTAAGGAGAATAATATAGAGTTGCTTCAGCAGGGGGTGGGGCTTGACAGGACATCATTGTTGAAACGATTCAAGATGAACGGTCGATTTGTATTGTTCGGGACGGATAGTTTCTGGCAGGGGGTGGACGTTGCGGGCGAGGCGTTGTCGAACGTGATAATCGTGCGATTACCCTTCGCTGTGCCTGATACGCCTTTGCTGGCGGGGCGGCTGGATAAAATCAAAGAAGAAGGCGGCAATCCTTTTGCGGAGTACCAGCTGCCTTTGGCGATAATAAAGTTCAAGCAGGGCTTTGGCCGGCTGATTCGGACAAAGACGGATACCGGTATTGTTGTTATTCTGGATTCCCGCATATTGAGCAAATCATACGGCAGGAATTTTCTCGCTGCGATACCGAAGTGTAAGACCGAAATAGTTGCTCACGGCAGGCAGTAATCTGTCATTTGTCCACGGCGGGGACATTGCTATCGCAGGGGAAATCGGGAAGTTTTTGTCCTTCAACGTATTCGGTTACGAAGCAGGAACCGCGAACAAGGCCTGACTTACGCAATTCAATGTAGGCCAGCGGATTTGGCGCGGGGATTTTGAGCAATCTGGCTCGATTGGCGTTTAGCCATTTTGATTTAGCGGTGGAATTGCCGATAGTTTGCCGGAGGGAATCGATAAATCCTTTTGTCTCATAACGAGCCACGGCTATGTCCGAGCCGTTCCATTTAAGGCGGGATACGACGCAGCTGTTGTTGTTTTTAAGAATCTGCCCGCTTTCAATTGTCTTGTCGAGGTTTTTTATAAAGTCAATCGGGCCGGTTTGGGGCCAGAAGCTTTTTGCAAACACGCCCCGGTAATTGGCGGTTTTAACAAGGGCATATTTTGAATTAGTCCGGAGGGTTTGGCTGAGGGCTCGGCGGATTATTTTTTCTTTGTTTAATCGCCGGCGTGTTTTTCGGAGCACCGTTTTAATAAGGACTTTTCCTAATTTTTTGCCTGTTCCTGTCCGGGCACAGTATTCCGTGAAGAATCTCATTCGGTCTGTCCTGCTGAGGAAATCGGAGGCGCTGAGATTGAGCTGCACGAGATTTTTGATGCGGAGCCAAAACGGGAGCAGGATAAATTTTTTTGTTCTGACGTTGTCGATGAAGAAGAATCGCCAGGAAGCCCCTTCGGGGCTAAGCAGCACGTTGCCGAAACGGAGGTCGCCGTGAAAGATTCCTTTCGCGTGCATTTTGCCGATGGTTCTGCCGAAATTGCGTACCAGGTTTCTGTGGCCGGCCAATTGTTCAGGGGTCGTGATTTCCCGTGTTTGGCGAGCAATATCAACAGCTCTTTTTGTGTTCTCTATTCCGAGCGTGACCGAGAAACTTTTCGAACATAAAAGGCCGGAACTGGATTCTCCGATAGCGATAGTTACAGGGACATCAAAGCCATTTTGCGCAAGCGCCACTTCTGCTTTATACGCACATTTCGCCAAGCTTCCGAAGATAAGCGATTCGAGAGAGGAGAGGCCCGATTTGTGAAAAAACCACTTTATGTAAATATCCCTGTCGGCGCCTTCAAAGGGGATGGTAAATTTGCAAACACGGCTGAACTCGGAAGGCCACAGAGTTTTGAGCGGGTATCGTTTTCGCAGGGTTTCTTCGCCTGCCAAAAGGGCCTGCCCCATGTCGCTGCTGAGAAAGCTCTTCCTGATATACAAAGTAAGGTTATTTTGCTTAATTTTTACAAAATCGGCGTCCAAGGTCTCATCCTTATCGTAACGGCCTAGCGAGAGGTTTTCTAAAAGATGGAATATAGCGGAATTGGGCGAAAGAAACAAGATTTTAGAAGACAGCGTACAGCGGGCAGCGTGTAGCGGACAGGTTATGGAAGGCAGAAGTGAGAAGTTAGAAGGCAGAATTGAGAAATAAAAAAGCCGTGAGGAAGGGAAACCCCAAATCTCACGGCCTAATTTTTAATGCTATGTTAGAAACTAAACTTTTCGTTTTCGCAGAAACAGGCCGCCGAGGGTGAGAAGGAATAACGTGGCGGGTTCGGAAATAGTTCTATATTAGATTTCTATTTAGGCACGCATGCTGGATTTAACGGATCCTGGTAACAATCCACAAGCCAGTTGTCTGCCATAATCGCAAAATCGCTAAAATCCACCTTGCAGTCATCGTTCAAATCGCCAACCAGATTATACTGGCAACCTTTCAGGCCAAGGGAGAAATACCCGCCGGCCGCAATGGCCTTAAAACCCGTATTAGGCTCCGGCACATCGCATTGACCATAATTGTCCGGGCCCCAAGCCACAATCGATCCATTGGCCTTCAGGCCAAGCGAGTGAAATGTACCAGCCTCAATAGCCGTAAAACCTGTATTAGGTGATGGCAGCTCGCGTTGACCATGCGCAGAATCTCCCCAGACCACAATCGAGCCATCTTGTTTAAGACCAAGTGAATGAAACCAGCCGGCCGCGACGGCCTTAAAACCTGTATTAGGCTCCGGCACATCGCATCGACCGTGCGCGTTGCTTCCCCAAGCCACAATTGAGCCGTCAGTTTTCAGGCCAAGCGAGTGAACATAGCCAGCCGCGATGGCCGTAAAACCTGTATTGGGCGCCGGCACATTGCATTGGCCAACATCATTACTTCCCCAGGCCACAATCGAGCCATCTTGTTTAAGACCAAGTGAGTGCACACTGCCGGCTGCAATGGCCATAAAACCCGTATTGGGCTCGGGCACACTGCATTGACCTACCGCATTGCTTCCCCAAGCCACAATCGATCCATTGGCCTTCAGGCCAAGTGAGTGAGCATTGCCAGCCGCGATGGCCGTAAAACCTGTATTGGGCTCCGGCACGTTGCATTGACCATATTCGTTATATCCCCAGGCGACAATCGAGCCGTCGGTCTTCAAACCAAGCGAGTGGCTCCCACCGGCTGCAATAGCAGTAAAACCCGTATTAGGCTCCGGCACATTGCATTGACCGTAATTATTGTATCCCCAGGCCACAATTTCTCCGGCGGCATATACCGATATCGGGAAAATAAACTCACAAAGAAAAAAACAGGCCGAAACAAACGCGATTAAAGAATACCTTCTTTTTTCTAGGCCAACTTGCATCTTTTCTCCTCCTTTTTACAAACTTTATAATGATTTTAGCGCATTTTGTGCGCACGGACGTTTAGTTAATTGAAATACTCCGGACAGGTGTGTTTTTTCTCTCATACCCTTCTCCTCGTTGCCCTTTGCCCCCAGCGGTTCGACAAAGCTCACCGCAGGCCAAAAAGCACAGGTTGATATAAAGAGGGAATAGATGAAATGTCAAGAAAAAAGTGGACAAAATTTATTATTTTAGATTTATGATTTATCAGTGTTGAACAATTTTAAGCGAGTTGGCACGGGGATTAGTTCGCTGACAACACGGACAAAAACCTGCCTGACGGCGAGGTCTAACTAAAGGCGGGTTCACTGCGGTGCGGATTTATGCATAGAAAAACAGTGGGGATGGGGACATTTAAAACTACTGTAAGGCTAGCGTGTATAAGTAGTTATGGATTTGTGTCCCCATGAGGAGGGGGGCTTTTTGCGTGGTTTTTCGGTCATTTTTGGGGCTGTTTTTTGAGTGTTTTTTAAGACGAGTTTTTGCTGTAACCGCTTTATGTGTAACGGGTTAAATTCTGGATACGAACAGTCGTTTGATACAGTTGTTTGATACAATTGTATGATACAACTGTTATCCATTTTCGCGCAGGTCGAAAACCCTTAGATGGAAAAATTTCAAAAAATTTTATCTCCTTGTGGCAAAAGGACTTATCGATTTTGGGCGGAATTATACACTTAACAAAGCCCATTTAACAAACCGCCTTTTTATAGGTTAAACGCTTGCCTTCCGCACCTATAATGGCGTGTTCGGCCCGCGTTCCGTCGTTTACTTTTCGGTGATTCCAGCGGAAAGCAAACTCGTCACAATAACGCCCGATATGTTGTTTGGAAATATGATGATACGTCCCGTGAACGCCGCGTTTCATTAGCGAAAAGTACGATTCAGCCGTGTTTGTTGTTACGTTGCCTCTGGCATATTCGCCCATACTGTGTTTTACAACGTGATGCCCCCCTGCGAATTCTCGTCCGATGCCTTTATAGATTTTTGATTCGTCTGTCATTATCGTGGATTGCTGACCGACGGATTCCCTGATAGCAGATTTTAAAGTGTTACCGTCAACTCGCTCTATGGGTTTGGATATTGCTTCGCCGTCCCTTTGAACCAAAACCATTACCGGCGTTTTTGTCGTATAGCATTTACGAATGCCTTTTTTGCGGCGGTCGATGCGTTCATTTTTAAATCGTCCTCTCGGCCTGCCACCGACGTAAGTTTCGTCGCATTCCACGATACCATTTAACTTACCAGCAAACGGCCCTTCACTCATTGCAGCCCGTATCCTGTGAGCTAAATGCCAAGCTGACTTGTAAGAATGAAGCCCCAAATTCCTTTGAAGCTGCAAAGCCGATACGCTCTTTTTGTGAGAACACATTGAGTAAAATGCCTGTACCCACTGCCTCAAGGTGATATGCGAACGGTGCATAACCGTTCCGACCGTAACCGTGAATTGACCACGACAATCGTTGCATTGTATAACGCCGTCCCTGACCTTTTCTGATTTGGCCTGCAATCTTGTAACCTTCATACTGCCACAATGGGGGCACGCAGGGCCTTTAGGCCAACGTAAGCCCTCAAGGATAGCTCTTGCCTCATCCTCAGTCAAACGCCCTACGTCTATTGAGGCCATTTCGCTTAACTTACTGAATTTTGGGGGGATGAATTTCATAATCAATAACCTTTCCTGATAAATTGCGGAGGACATATAGCAAAATTACTATCTTTGGCTATCTGAGATGGGATATTTACATCACAAAGATAGCCGTTAAAATCAAATGTAATCGTTCCGTTTAGAATTTTTCTGTTTTTCAAATCCTGAATATATCCTTGAATACAACTAACATTTAATATTTGACTAATCGGTTTCCCGATAGCTTTGTCCCTGTAATCTTCTATATCGAGCGTCGCATCATAACCAAGTTTTTTGTTTTCCGTCGAACCTTCTATGGCATGGTCAGAATACATTCTTAAAAATATTCCCTGTTTGTTTTCAAAAGAAAGCCGCACAACACCAATTTCAAAATTTGCTTCATCCTTAATATTATTTTCGTCAACCGTTATTTCGATAAGTGCTCTGGCTGTTGTTAGAAGCTGCCGAGACGGGTCATTAGGATTTTGTTCGTTTATATGTGATTCTAATTTCTCTTTTTCCTTTATCAATTCATCTTTTTGGCTTTGATATAAATCCCTTTGTTGTTGAAGGGAAGCTATTTGAGTATTTTTCCCCTCAATAATAAAATTTCTATCAGCAAAATAAGTTGCGACTCCGCCTGCAACCAAACCAATTACCAAAATGATTATTGTCTTGAGAGTGGTTTTCATTGTAGGCCACCTCTCTTTGAAATGTTGATACCAAGCGTAGTCAACAGCCATATTTTGCCCCTTAACTTTAATGTGTTTAATGCTCTAATTCTAAGGGGCCTTCCCTGCTTTGTCAAGTGCATAATTCCCATTTTGGGCATATCAGGAAATCCCTTAGTTTTCGTCAAAAGCGCGCAAGTTCGCGCCATAGGGTAGAGGGACGTGAAGTCCCGAAGACAGATGGCTGAGGACGGAAGACAGAAGACGGACGAAGGGAAGAAGTTAAAAGTAAAAAGCAAAAAGGAGAAACGAAATGGGATTTGACGTGAAGATATTTGGGGACGGATTCGATGCGGAGTATCTGGAGTGGTTGGTGGAGCAGCGTTGGCCACAGATACAGGTACACTTCGGGAAGATGTGGGAGTATTACGCGAACCCGATAATGGATTTGCACCCTTCGACTGCGCTCAGGGCAGGCCTTCATTCGATTGAGCAGAAGATTAATGAAAGCGGCAAGTGCTATGTTCAGGCGCAGGAGTATGGGCTGCCAGCGAGGATAACCGGGTTGGTGAGATGTGCGGAGGCGGGGGTGTATGGCGGGAGGCCCGTCGGGGACATACGTCGCAAAGAGGTGGTGATTGAGAATGATATAGCGTGGCGGGTAAACGCCGCGGTGGATTTTTTATTTGGGAAACCAATAAGCGTGGTATCCCGGGCCGCTGATGGCACGAAACGAGCAGAAATCGAAGGGATAATAAAGGCGGTTTTTTCGGCCAACGGCGGGATCGGGTTTTTGCAGGATATGGCGGTGCTCGGAGCGGTCTATGGGTTCGTCGATTGTATGGTCAGGCCTGGCCGGGAAATCTACGAGCGCATTTCGGACACTCCTTCAAACCTCACATACGAGGTTGTGCTTGAATTGGCACGCGCAATCGGGTTAGAGCTGATAGAGGCGCCTCGGGCACTGCCTGTTCTTGATGAGAATGATTATCGAAAAGTGGTTTACTATGTTCAGCATTTTCGGCAGGTGAAGAATCAACTGACGGGCGGCGGCGTATTGCAGAGGCTGTTTGGACAGAATGGGGACAATCGCAGAGTGGTGAGTGTGACGGAGATAACGTCTGCGGAGGTGTGGCAGAGGTATGAGGACAATGAGCTTGTGGCAGAGGGGAAACTACCCTGGGGATTTTTGCCTGTGGTTCACATTCAGAATCTGGCACAGCCATTTTATTACGAGGGACAGAGCGACGTTGAGCCGTTGATTCCGATACAGGACGAGTTGAACACGAGATTGAGTGACAGGGCGAGCAGGATAACGATGCAGTCGTTCAAGATGTACTTAGGCAAGGGGATAGAGGGTTTCGCGGAGAAGCCGGTGTCGCCGGGGGTGATGTGGCATACGGATAATCCGGACGCGGCGATAGAGGAGTTCGGGGGCGACGAGGACCATCCGAGCGAGAGCGCACATATAGAAGAGATGCGCGAGGCGATGGACAAAATCAGTGGGACGACGCCTTTGGTGGCTGGGGTGATTCGTACCAAGCTGGGGAATCTTACGAGCGCGGTTGCGCTTAGGTTGACGATGATGGGGATGCTGTCGAAGACGGAGCGCAAGAGATTCACATACGGCGAAGGGCTTAAGAGTATCGCCGGGATGGTTCTGGAGATTTTGGACAAGGCGAACATCTACAAGACAAGTGAGCAGGACAGGGACGTTGAAATAATTTTCCCGGACCCGTTGCCTGAGAATGAGATGGAGAAGCTTGATGAGGCGAAGGCGAAGAAAGAGCTTGGTGTGCCTGTAGAGCGAGTGTTGAAAGAGCTGGGGTATGAAACGGTTGTGTAAAAAGGCAAAAGGTAAAAGTTAAAAGGAGAAAGTATGAGTCAGATTGACGAAGGGGTACTGCAAGGGGCAGAAGAGGGACAAGGCGAAGTTGATGACGTGAAACTTGTTCCTGTAGGGGAATCGATACGGTATCGCAGGCGGGCACAGGGCGCTGAGAAACGGGTTGAGGAGCTTGCAGGAGAACTGGCTGAGGCGAGAGCTGAGGCGACGAGGTTGGCTGATGAGCTTAAGGCGACACATAGGGAACAGGAATTGATGGGACGGCTGGCTTCGGAGGGGACACGTGATTTGGAGGCGGCGATGCTGATAGCCAAGGCGCGATTAGCCGGGACAGATAAGGCGGACTTGAATGGCGTTGTGGAGCAGTTGAAGAAGGAGAAGCAGTATCTGTTTAGCGAGACATCAATCAGCGGGGTAAATCCCGCCCTACGAACATCGTCTGCGAAAGAACAGAGAAGTGGAGCCGGAGCGCTCGAGCGGTCGGCCAAGAGGGCCGTGGGGACAGGAAGCAGGAGTGATTTGCAGGAGTATATGAGAAAGAGAAGAAGCATCGTTTAACTGTTGTTGAAATGAAATGTTAATAGTTCGTTGTTCGTAGTTCATTGCAATGAACAAGGAACACATAACACCGGACAATTAGGAAGGAGACAAACATATGGCATTTACAGGAAAAGCGACATATTCGGCTGGGGCGAGTTTGCCGGAATTGGCGGAAGATGTGGCGGATTTAATCGGGATAGTATCGCCTTACGAGACACCATTGCTGGACGCATTAGGCGACCCATTGAGAGAGGCGACAAGTACGCATCACGAATGGCTGGAGGATGAGCTGCTACCGAACAAGGACGCAGTGAACGACAGCACATTTACGGACCCGGATATTGACACGCAATTTGTGGTTGATAACGGGAGCAGGTTCAGGGCCGGCGACCAGATACAAATTGAGGGAGGCAGAGAACTGATGCTGGTTATCGGAGTGAACGGCAACACGCTGACGGTGTCTCGCGGATACGGGGGAACATTACCCGATAATCTGGCGGACAACCAGGTAATCAATATCCTGGGTAACGCGGCATTGGAAGGAGATGACAAGCCGGGGGCAAGATTTACCAATCGAAGCAGGCGAGGCAACTACACGCAGATATTCACAGCGACGGTTGAGGTATCGGGGACGGATATTGCGGCAAGTCATCTTGGGCTGGCAGATGAGATGGATTATCAGAAGCAGGAGCGGTTGCGTGAGCTTATTCGCGACCTTGAGAACACGGTCATCAATGGAGGTCAGCCGTCGGCCAGTCCGCAGGGTGGAGACACAGCGAGACGGACAATGAAGGGTGTCGTGCAACATCTTGCGACGAACGTGTTCCGAACAGGCGACAACGAATTTCCGACGGGAGTGGACCTTGATGAGGCGAAGATTAACTACGCGCTTAGGAAAATCTGGGCGAGCAGCAACGGGAATGTTGACCTGATAGTCGTGGGCGGTTTTCAGAAACGAAAGATAAACGGTTTTGTATCGAGCAGCAGGAGTTACGCGGCAGGGGACACGAAGTTTACCGACCTGGTGAACGTGTACGAGAGCGATTTCGGCGTTTGCCGGATAGTAACGACAAGGTGGCTGCCGCAGGATACGGTTCTGCTTCTGGATTCGTCGCGGATAGCGGTATTGCCTCTGGCGGGGAGGAGTTTCCACTTCAAACCACTGGCAAGCAGCGGCGATTACGAATGCGGGGAGCTGATAGGCGAATACACGGTGGAACTGAAGAACGAGGCGGCACACGGGATAATTCGAGGTTTGAGCGTAAGTTAAGCGGTTGTCGGAAAGCGGGTAGTTCCGGTTTGTCGGGACTACCCGAATCCGACTTGAAAGGAGTGAAATATGGTTAGATTGTGTGATGACAGAGATATTTTGAAAATTGAGCCGGTGTTGTTCGGAGAGTTGCATTTTAGCAACCAGGTTATCGCGGCAGGAACGGCAGGTGAGCTTACCGGGACGACGTTTGAGGCGAGTGGGGCAAATTTTGTGTCGGATGGAGTTGAGGCGGGTGAATGTGTTTATCTGAGGTCGGCGGATGGAGTTCTCGATGGCGTGTATGAGATTGCGGCGGTGGATTCAGCGACGCAGTTGTGTGTGTCGGTTTTGCGGGTAGATTCGGAGGCAGACCCGATAGCTCCGCCGACAGTGAGTGATGTTTCTTATCGAATAAGCACATTCAAGCCACAAATTGCGGATGTGAGCTTGAGGTTGATGGAATACCTGTGGATTAGGCCGGGGCAGGTAATCAGAGATATTTCGGTGGATGAGATTCTCGATTCGGATGAGGTTAGACAATTGTGCGCGATAGGAGTAACAGCGACGGCATACAGAACATTGGCGAGCGGGGCGGACGGAGAGAATTTTAAGGGCAAGTGGCAGAAATACGAGGAGATGTTCGGGAAAGGGATGGAGCGGTGCAGGGTGGCGATAGACAAAGATGGTGACGGAGTCGTGGATTCGATTCGTTTCGGCGGGTGTGGACGGCTGATAAGAGATTAACAAGTTGATTATCCGGGTGAAGTTATGAGCGCTAATTTGGATGGTAACAAGTTGTTTGACGAGTCGATAGCTATCGAGGCAGAGAGCGTTAGTCGAGAGTCTATCGAGAGGTCGGCGGCGGGATTGGATGGCGTGTTGAGTATTGACCTGGGTGGACGAGGAAGGAAAATCAGGCAGAAGGGCGAGATACGGGCTAGGAGCAAGGCGGAGCTGGACAGCAAGGCGGGGGCGATATCGGCTTTTATAGATGGGAACACGCATACACTGGTCGGTTCGCGCGGAGATACATTTGAGAATCTTCGGGTTGATTCGGTAAATGTCAAAAATGAGCGAGTGAGCGGAGCGGGTGTGGTTGCGGATTACGAAGTTGTTTATACACAGTTGATGGTGTGATGATGGGACTTATTAGCAGCGGGATAAATGGCGTGAGGGTTTTTGATTTGCCGACGGGCGTTTGGGAAGATGGGGCTGTAGTAGAGGCGCCAAGAGTTTGCTTAGTGAAGTGGCGGTCGGAGTGGAAGGACAAGCTGTACCAGGTTTATGTAAACGGGTATTTCGCCGGCGTGACAGTTGACCGCGAGCAGAGAGAAATGGTGGTGCAGACGCCGAGCTGTTATGAGCGGGCGGTGAGGATTGAAGTATTTGCGGTTGAGGCGAGCGAGGCGGACGTTAATTTTGGGGATGAGCTGGGGCAAAGCAGCGAGGACAGCGGAAGGGTAAGGTTGAGATTGCTGTGGAGTCAGCGATTGCCGATGGGGGCGAGGTTTGAGGTTTACTTTGACAATGGGACAGGGGTGATTGACTACGCGAATCCTATAGGCGGCGGACGAGTATGGGAATGTTGGCAGGACAAGGCGGGATTTGGATTAGCGAGGTTCGGAGAGAATGATTTTGGTTACGAATGGGAAAACGGAGTCGGGTTCGGAAGAGGCGGCTTTGGGCTGGGTGAGTTCGGAGTTGACGCGGATGTTATCGAATGGATAAGCCCGATCCTGGAGACAGGAACATACAGATTCGGAGTAAAGGTGATCGATACGAGGGGCAATGAGAGCGAGATAGGCGAGACGGAAGAGATAGTGGTTATACCGGCGGCGAGGCCGGCGAGGGAATTGGATGTGCTGTCGTTTGATGAAACGACAAATTTGTTAATGCTTGAAATTAAAGATGATGAGTAAAGGAGTTAAATTATGGCAGAGGTATATCCAAGTGACAATGAATTGTTGAATTTGCTGACGGACAGTGAAACCGGGGTGGAATACATAGCGACGGGACAGTCGCCGTATTATTTGCAGTTTCGCAGGTTGCTGTATCGGCTGCTGCAGGCGACGAGGCGGGCGAATGATTTGCGGGTATTCGACGAGGGCGGGTTGAATGTAGGCGTGAAGGCGGGAAAGTTCCAGGCGGGGACACAGCAGGTGAATTACGCGGGGTCGTCGGGCAACGCTTTGGCGGATAACAAGGCGAACATATATATTTACCTGACAAACACGGGGGTTTTGGTGACGAATGAATACAGCGGGTTTCCGGATATGGCGACCACGTCACACGTTCGGTTGGCGAAAGTAACGACTTCGGGCGGGGACATAACGGCGATTGAGGATTGTCGCATTCTAATAAGAATTGGGTGATATTGGTAAAAGGGAAAAGAGATGATTTACGTAAATGATTCGAGCAGGGTGTGGCATGTCGCGAAGGTTGGTAATGACTCGAACAGCGGGCACGCGGGTCAATACCCGGTTAACCTGGCGAATGACGCGAAACTGACGATAGGGGCTGCGGTGAGCGCAGCGGCGAGCGGGGACACGATAATAATCTGGCCCGGGGATTATGCGGAGAATGTGAACGCCGGGAGCAAGGCATTAACGTTTGCAGGGACAAACAGGGCGAAGAGCCACATTGTGCCAGCGACGGGAGCAGCGTTAACGCTAGCGGACGGCTGTATGGTGAAAAACCTGTCGTGCGAGGCGTTGCAGGTCGCGGCCCAGGTAGCCGGCATATACGCTTTTCAAAAGAAGAACATTATTATTGAAGATTGCGACATATCCGGAGCTTATGACGGACTATATTTGTTTACGACGACGGATGTGTATATCAGGAATTGCCGGGTATTCGGAAAATACGACAGCGCGAATTTTAACACGGTAACAGGCCTGATGGTCGAGAACTGCGTTTTTAGAGCAGACGGGACATACGGGACGAGCGTCAATTGCCGAGCCGCGTGGGGTAACGGCGAGGCAATCTTCAGGAAATGCCAGTTTATAGCGGGCAGAAGCGACGCATCATCGATGACTTTGGCGGGATATTACATCGGGAGCGCTTCGGCCAGACATATTTTTGACGACTGCATTTTTGTGGCAAACGGCGGGGCGTCTTTCGCAGGTAACATTTACGCGTTTCAATCAAACTACGCGTTGGGCAACGTGATAATGAACGGCTGCGTTTTTTATACTTCCTCGACGGGAACGCCTTTGGAGATGGTTGATTTGAAGAATTCAGCGGGAGCCGTTGTGGTGAACGGGTGCAAATACGCTTCCAGCGGCGGGATTATCACGCAATCGGACTCGAACTGGGCGAGTGCATTGGCTGTCGCGTTATTCACGAATGGGGCGGCGAACAAGCTGGCTATCGATGCGGCTGGGAGAGTAACTGCCGGGAGTTTGCAGGGAGTTAATGCGGAATCGATTCAGAAGGCGGCGAAAATGCTGCTGAATAAGGCGGCGCAGGACAAACTGACGGGGACGATTCGGTATTACGATGACGACGGGCAGACGGTGATACTGACGCATACGCCACAGGAAAGTGAATCGAGTTTGATGAGGACGGTGAGCTGATGGAAGCGGGGTGGATGAGAGGGGCGTTGTTCGCGGGGCAGACGGCGAACGGGTTTAAGCTGGGGACGACGGTGACATTGGGGTGGTTCTGGATGAGGTTAAACGGCTGTCGGATAGCGTATCGCGGACAGAGTATGGAGAGCATAGATTTTGAGGATTTACTCGTTGTCGCGGAGGCAGGAGCAGATGAGATTGCAATGCCAGGTTACTTATCGCACGAGGCGGGAGAGACGTATTTTTATGTTGTGCGGTGTGCGAATAGATGCGGGGATATTGAGCGGACAATGCGGGCGGCGGCGAAAGTTACGATTGGTAATGACGGCAAGTTAGGCAAGGGCAGGCCGAATGAAGTTGCAGGGTTAAAAGCGGAACAAGGACAGGATGGAGAGATTGAGATTGCCTGGACATACAACCCGATGGAACAGGATAGTGTGCCTGCGGAGATGAGGATTTACGGGGACAACGGGACGGGTGAGATTGATTATCAAAATCCTGTTGCGGTAGTGAAGTATAAGGGGTGGAGGTTTTACAGGCACAGGATTGAAAGGCCCGCGGATGGGTTATATCGGTTCGCGGTAAGAACGGCGGACGCGAATGGTAACGAGTGCGAGTTGAAACAAATAGCAGAGGTTGAGATTAGCAGGATAAATTTGGAAGCGATTCAGATTATTGGTGCGATATGACGAACAGAGTGGATTTGTATCAGCCCCAGAGAAAAGGGACGGCGTTGCCGGGGGGCGGGGCGTTTGTTTTTGTTGAAGGAAGATTATGCCCGGAGTTGGATGTCGTGGAGATAGTCAGAGGCTGGATGGGCGAGTTTGGTTCCGCGAGGATTAGAAATAACGCGGATGACGAGATTGAAATCGGGAAGTCTGTATTAATCAAATGGTTTTATAACAATCGTTATCCTGCGGGAGGCACGGAAGGGATTGTGATTTTCGCAGGAGAGGTAGAGGCGATTGAAACGGCGATAGGGCCGGATGATGAGAGTGTTGAAATCGTGGCGAGAGATTTCAGTTTGGCGATGGAGAGGATAAACGTGTCGGGGAAATGGGAACAAGGAATTGACGGTCAGGTTGCGTTTGCAGCGGGAGCGAAGACGATTTTTAACGAGAATGGTTTGGCAAACGCGAGCGTTGAAACAGTGGAGTGTAACGGTAGCAGGATACGGGTGTTTGCGGGTGAAGGTGTGGAGACGCGGTTGTGGGATTTCGCGGAGATAATAGGGTATTTGCTTTGTGAGTATTTGCCGGCGGGGCAGTTGGGTATCCCGGAGGCGAGCAGGATAAGGGCGTTGACGGCGGGGGAGGCGATTGAGGACCTTGATGTTACAGGGAAGAGTTTGCTTGAGGCGATAAGCCGATGCTGCGAACAGGCGGGCGTTGAGTTTAAGTTTGTGCCGAGGTTGGGCGAGACGGGGCCGGAAAGCGGAATAGTGTTTTATCGAACGGGAATGGGTAGGGCGGTTGAGCTGAATCTGCAAAAGCAGGGCGAACGGCTGAGCATATCGAAGACGAATATCTGGAAAGTCAGTGCGTCAAGAAGCGCTCAGGGCGATACGTTTGAAGTGCAGACGCCTTATTTGGCAATTGGCTTTGAGGTCGGGGATATCGCAGGGACGGACCCGGACAGCAGGGATGTGTTATTGACGAAGAACAATACGAACCCGGCGGTAATTGAGCGGGTTAGGATGGATTTTGGGAAACAGACGACGCAATTGAAAGTTGTCAGGAGCAGGACATATTGATCGCGGATTTGGGATTTAAGAGGAGTGGTAAATGGCAAGACAAAATGGGAAATGGACGTTGAACAGGACGGTGAATTTGTCGGTATTGGTGCAGTTGGCGTTTTTGGCGTCGCTGATTGTGGGAAGCTGGGTGAATTTGCAAAGACAATTGGATTCGCTTCAGCGGGACGTAACGAGCTTATTGGAAAGCCAGAAACGCTCGGCTGATAAGGTTGAAGCACTTCAGGAAAAGGCAATCTCGCAAGAGTTCAGATTGAAACAGCTTGAGAAAGAAACATCGCCAACAGAAACAATTCGGTGACTATGTGAGAATAATCGGGAAATCGGAAGTTACCATCTGAAGTTGACCATAGTATATGCGACTAATCCCCAAAACATGGCAGAGATTATTGCTAAAGACGAGATTATCCAAACGAAGATTTTTATGAGAAGGTCTCGTGAACGGCGAACCATAACAAGAGAAACAATGGCTAACAGCAAACCTGCCAGCCAACCAAATAAGTAGGAGATAGAAAGAGCATAGCGAATAAAGGCACTTACACCCGGCGATGGGTTTGTCCTAGATATTAGGAGCAAGGTTATGATAACGGAACAATTAGAAAAGACCAAGGCGGCCAATGAGATAATAAAAACACGAACGCCAAAGCGACCTTCATTCATATAAAACTCTCCCGATAAGGGTTATTTGTGAGGTGAGGATAATGAGGCAGGGTACGAAAGTCAAATTCAATTTTGGTTCAGCCGAGGCAGTTGCAGGCAGGGCTTAGATGGTGGTTTTTGAGGGCTTTTAAGACGTGAGGGGATTCCCGGCACAAACTGACAGGGACAGTTTTATTGAAGCTGCGAATGGTATCGATGATATGGGAATAAAATTCGATACATTTATCTTCGGGATAACGCAATTTGCCGTCGGAAGCGAGTTCGGTCAGGTTTTGCTTTTGGAGCGATTCTTTTGTTTCGATGGGATATGCCTGAGCGGCAAGGCGGGAATGGCCGGGGACAAGACGGAGCGTTCCGAGGGTGATGTTTTCGGGTTTGGCGGATGTGAGCATTTTCTGAATCATATCGGCGTAAGCGGTTTGCCAGTTCGGATGCAGGATGCCGGGGTCGATACGGAAGCGGATACGATAGCCATGTTGCTGGCAGAGCCGGGCGGCGTTGATTCGCTCATCAAGGTCGGCAGTATCCAATTCGTATTGGTTGATTGCTTCGCGACTGTTGATGCTCCAGGAAACAACTATCCGGTTATTGGGTTTGATGGAAAGCAGATTACCAATATTAGCGCTTTTGGTGAGCAGTATAAGAAAGGCATTAGGCAGGCGGGAGAAGATATCCGCAAGCATCGGCGTGAGGTTTGTAACGTGGTCGAGAGCGAGGGAATCGAGCATTTCGCCCATATTGAAGCTGATTTTGTGCAGCGAGCCATCGGCGAGCTTGTTGATTTGCCGGAGCATTGTGTCGTAATTAATGTTTATTTTTATGAAGGTATGGTATTTGCGATAGACGAAGGCGAGATAGCAGTATGTGCAGCGATATGGGCAGCCGTTAGAGGCGGGAATGAGTTTGTAATACGGACGACAGCAGATATCAGAGCCGAGGTTGCCGTCGAAATCATTGATGAACGAATGAGTCCCTCCAATCATCAGGGTTCGTTTGCTTTCAATTAGTGCCTGGCCGGGAGTAACGGCGCCGGAGAGGTATCGCTGATGGCTTATGATTTTGATTTGTGCGGAGGGAAAGATATTGATGATTCGCTGTGCTTCGGGGGCATCGGCGACTTTTTCCCAAAGTAGTATCGTGTCTGGTTTGAATTTGCGAGCAATATCCAAAAGGTATTCTCCAAAACATTATTATTTTAACTGAAGAACGGAGGAAATGAAAATGAGAAAAGCAAAAATGGTATTGGCAATGATGTTGGTGGTTGGTGGTTCGACCTTGCTCATCACGAGCGGTTGCGAAGGAATCAGGTTTGCGCCGAGCGAGGCGCAGAAGCAAAACGCGTGGGTGCATAATCGGACGGCGGCGATAGCATCGCAAACAGCTCAAAGCGAACAGGCATCGGAAAAGTTACAGGAATTGACGAAGTTAAGCGAGACGCAGAGCCAGGCGTTTGTGGCGTATTACGGAATGCCACAGGAACTGCCGAAAGCGGATACGGTCAACGACGTGCTTAGCGAATCGAATAAGCAATTAGCGGCGACGGCGATAAAGGAATCGAGCCAAAGGCCTGATGCGTGGGATATCGCGGACTCGACACTGGAACTGGGGATAGCGATAGCGGGCCTGTTTGGCGGGGCAGGGGCGATAAGGGTTATGAGCTTTTTGCAGCAGGCAAAGGCAAAGTCGAACGCTTTGAAGGAGATTGTTTTGGCCAATGAGATTTTCAAGAAGACAAATCCTGATTCAGCGGAGGCGTTCAAGGACGCGCAGAAGAATCAATCGCCATTGACAAAGCAGATTGTGGCGGAAGCGAAGAGCGGGGCGTAGCAGGTTACGTTAAACGGTTGGGGTTACGCGGCTCGTATCGGTTGCGTCAAACGTAAATCGTCATCAAAGACGTAACCGTAATCCCGTAAGGGACGCTCTACGGCGGACGTTAGACGAAACGAGCAGCGTAACCGATGGACAAAATACGGGGAACAAGCGGAGTAATTAGTTGGCGAGTTTGATATCGACGAGGATTTTGATATTGGCGACGTCGGTTTTGTTTCGCACCTGTAAGCGTATGCCTCGGCCTTCGACGTATTTTTTGGCGTTTCGCAATTCATCCTTTATCGACTGCGACAGCGAGCTATTCTGTACGTCGTCAACGCCCTTTTCGCCGAATATGAACGCGACTATTATGTGGTTTTCTCTCGGACCCATATAGATTATATTGCGTTTTTTGTCTTTAAGCCGGAATGACCAGCCATATTTGACGCCGGGGTATTTCCATTCCTCAGTCGCCCTGGGATATTTTTCCACGACGTATTCGGCGATGTCGGTCCACAGTTGATATTGTTTTCCAAGCGTCTTGGCCAGCATTTGCTTTGTCGGCTGTTTCGACTTGTCGTCAAATAAGCTCATTGCCATTGAATCTTCTCCTGCTTTTATTTCCTGGATGGTAGAATGATATCAGATTCGCAGGGGAAAGTTAAGCGATTTGATTATTGCGGCTATTGATGGATGGCAATAGAATAGATAGCTGATGAGCAGGCGAAACAAGACACGAGACCGGCTGGAAAAACTCAAATCGCTCTGGGCGAAGGGCGAGTCGCTTTTGATAGTGATGCAGAATAATCCTGACCCCGACTCAATCGCCGCGGCGTGCGCTTTGAGGGAGCTTGCCAACAGGGCTGCGGGCTTGAACTGTCAGTTCGCCTATGGCGGCACGATAGGCCGTGCGGAAAACCGCGAGCTGGTTCATTACCTTGGATTTACATTTCATCCTTTCTCCCAGATTAAACATCAGAAATCCGACCTCATCGCGCTTGTCGATACTCAGCCGGATGCGGGGAATAATCCATTGCCCGAAGGTGTTCAGCCGGATATCATCATCGACCATCATCCCGCGATAGAGGCAAGCAGGGGTGTTGCCTTCGCGGACATTCGCGAGAACTACGGCGCGACTTCGACGATTATGTGGGAGTATCTTCGCGAGGCCAAAATCATCCCGGATATGCCGATTGCGACTGCGCTGCTTTACGGCATCCGCTCCGATACGCAGGACCTCGGCAGGGAGGCCACGCGGGTGGATATCGACGCGATTGGGTCGCTGTATCCTTTGGCCAACAAGCGGATGCTCGGCCAGATTCAGCGGGGACGGGTGCCTTCCGATTATTATCAAATGCTCTCGACTGCGCTGTCTAATACGAAGATTTACTCGCACGCCTTAATTTGCGATATCGGCAGCATCGACAACGCCGATATGATTGGCGAAGTAGCGGACCTTCTGCTGCGACACGAGGAGGTTGACTGGGTGATGTGTTACGGCTTTTGCGATAGCCGGATGCTTATTTCTTTTCGCACGCAGGATAGCAATCTCGATGCGGGCGACGTTGCGCATAAGGTTGTTTATAATCTCGGCACAGGAGGCGGACACGAGCATATGGCGGGCGGGCAGATAACATTACCCGCGGCCAAACGCGCGACGCGTAAATATTCCCGCCTTGAAGGGCTGATATGTCGAAGGTTCCTCAGTGCCCTGAGGATAAGGACGCGAAAGGGCCAGCCTCTTGTTCGTATCACGTCGAAGGCACGTTCCGGAAAATAAACCTCGACTCCGCCGTTTACAGTTATTTTCGGCGACGCAGCAGTAATCCGCCGATTCCCAATATAGCTATCGTCACGGGCTCGGGGGCGTGGATTACCGGGATTTCTGTTGTTATGGCGAATGTTACGCCGTCGTTATAGAAATGGCAATCCGGGTCGATTCCGAATCCGAAGTTGGCTTTACCTTTGCCTGGTATTGTTGCTATGTAAGCGTTGAGCGCGTCTAAAAGTCCCAGTTTGCCGAAATCGAGAACTAGGTTGAAGTTTCGCGCTTTGCCGCCTTCCGTGTCCGACCAGTTGCTCACTAACTTGCCCTGTCCCGCGAAGTTGTCGCCGCCGCCCTGGTTATCAACATAACTTGTTACGCCGGCTTTCGGGTTATCGAGCAGGTGAATGAACAGGTGGTCGTCGCTTTCTTTGACCCAGTCCCAGATGTTGGTAAACGTCAGCACTGCGCCGGTTATTTTTTCATTCGACGGGAGAGTGAAGTTAATCCCCCAGGTAAAATATTCCGCGTGAGGCAGTTCCGACAAATCGTTTGGTGTCGGGCGAAATACCGTCAGTCCGGCGTTTGCGGATGTGGCTGCGGCCAGGCCAAGCGCAATCACACACAGTAAAATTCCCATCTCTCTCTTCTTCATCTCTCTTCTCCAAGCTACCCATGCAGCCCATATTAACATATTGGCGCATCAACAACCGATTTCTCAGTATTGATTTTAGAGGACTCTCCACTATCACGCCCCTAATGCTCCTATATTAACACACAGGTATTAGTTGAATCAATCGGGAATTCCCTTAGTCCGGTAATAAGCAATTATGGCAGATAAAAATCCGTTTGTAGGGCATATAAAATCGCCAATTTTTGGGTCTATTTGTTGTCAAGGATTGCTTAAGTCGCGCCTGTTTTAGTCCGATATAGCTGTTAGTGTCGTTCTGCGCCGAAAGACCGGAGTAAACGGCTATAAAAAGGGTTTTGTATGGCAACTATCTTGGTAGTTGAAGACGAGTTGGATGTGCAGAAGGTCGTCGCCAAACGGCTTTCCAGCAGGGGCTTCATCGTCCACTGCGCATCAGATGGTTACCAGGCGGTACAGAAGGCGCACAAGATTGCTCCCGATTTAATTGTGCTGGATTTGCAACTGCCCGCGGGCGACGGTCTGAGTGTTCTGCGAAAACTGCGGATTTCCAAAAACACCAAAAAGACGCATATTGTTGTCCTGACCGGTATGACCAACGAGTTGTTTAAGCAGAGCGTCCTAACCGAAGGCGTCGATGCGTATCTGCAAAAACCCTACGACTCGCAGGTCCTTCTCGATACTATCGATAAAATCCTCGGGAAGAAAGAAAACCCGCCGGATTCGGAATTGCCCAAGGCCGAGACCTCACCGGCACAGGAAGAGCCGACGCTTTTCGATTTAACTGCGAGTAGGAATCAACCCGGCAAATAGAAGTAGAACGTCGTTCCTTTGCCCGGTTTTGATTCGGCCCGGATTTTTCCCTTGTGTTGTTCGATAATCAGTTTTGAGATGGCAAGTCCCAGTCCCGTGCCTTCGAGGTCTTTTGCTTTCGTTGACTTGAGTTGCCCGTATTTTTTGAACAGCTTGCCGAGGTCGTCTTTGCTTATCCCGCAGCCGGTGTCCGCGATTGCGACCTCTATGCTGCTTTCGTCTTTTCTTGTGCGGATGACGATGCTGCCCTCGGTTGTGAATTTCAGGGCGTTGCTGACGAGGTTGGTTACGACGCGGGTGATGCCGTCGTAATCGAACCATATTCTGGGCAGTCCTTCTTCAAGCTCAATGCGCAGGTCCACCCCTTTTTGTCTGGCGACCGGCCCCATCATTTTGTAAACGTCTTTTGCCAGTTCATTTATGTCGTTTTCCGCGATGTTGAACTGCTGTTTGTCGGCGTCGATTTTCTCGAAGTCGAGAAAGTCGGTTATCAGCCGGGTCAGCCGTTCGACGTTTCTTTTGGCCAGTGCGAGAAACTCCTTTTGTTCCTCGTTGACTGCGCCCGCCTCGCCGCTTGCGACGATATCGATGCCCTCTTTGATTGCCGTCAGCGGTATTCGCAGGTCGTGCGAAACCATATTCACAAGGTCCGCTTTGGCGGCGAGCGCCTCTTTGAGTTTCCGCTCCACCTTTTTGCGTTCCAGCGCATAGAGCAACGTTCTGCCGAGCATACTTGCAATCGCCGGGCCTTTGACGAGATAATCCGTCGCGCCGAGGTTTATCGCCGAAATGCCCGTCTGGTCGTCCGCCAATCCGGTCAGGACAACGACCGGTATTTCTCCAGCCGCCGAGACCGCGCCTTTGACTGTCTCAAGCCCCGCACTATCCGGCAGCCCCAAATCGAACAGCGCCACGTCGAATAATTCGCGTTTGAGCTTGTCAATTCCCGTGGCCATTGTGCCGGCGGTCTCGACCTCGAATTTGACGGGAAGCGGTGAGCCGGCCAAGGCCCTTTTAGCCGACAGGCAATCCACTTCATCGTCATCAACCAACAGAACGCGAATTTTCGGCGTCATATTACCCTCCCCGCCATCCCTAAGGGATAGCAAGGTCGCTCCGTCGGCTATTCCGACGACGGACTTGAAATCGATATTCCATTCTCAACAGCGGCGGATTCTAAATCATCAATCATCAATTAGCAATCATCACGAAAAAGTTGCATTCCTTTTTCCCAGATAGCCACTCAAAAAGCTGCCTATCGGAACTAATAAAACAACAGCCAAATGAAATACTCCATGCGCATAGGCGATAAATGTCAATGAAACGCTGGCAGTGGTTTTCGAATCAGACGAGTAATTACCCCGTTATTGTCGTATTGGATATATACTTCTTCCCTGTTTTCTCTCACCTCAATGAAGTAAGTATAAAAACTGCCCTGCACATTACGGCTGATGGTTGATGGGCTGCCAAAAACAGATTCTGCTGTCTGCCGGGTAGATTGTTGTTCTTTAATCTGGGCGACCTTGTCGGCATTGACCCGTTTGAAACCGGTTATCTTGAAATATTTTTTTACTTCATCAACAATACTATCCTGGCGAGAAATTACTCCTAATGCCGCTAATTGGCCGCTCTCGCAAAACCATATTGCATTACTGTTATTGCGGGCCTGCGATGTAGTTATCGATGATGGCGGCGCACCCAGCAAGATGTTAATTTGTTCCTGTGTGGTCACGCCCGGCACAATCTGGTCTGCCTTTGTAATATCCGCGTGGGGATAATCGTCTTTGATTAACAAACCGGTGAAATGACCGACAGAATAAATCCGTTCGATATCCTCAACGTAGCCATTCTTTCCGATGACGATTGAAATAGTATTGTCTGTATATTTATTCTTGGCGAAGAGCAAATATGGTCCAATAGAAGGTCCGGTAGCGATAGATGCGATGGCATAAGCTGTCTGGTCCCCATCTTCTTTCAGATCGCGGTAAATGGTGTAAAACATCAAAGTTCGTCCTTGGAATTCTACCGTAGAAGTCGGTTTGCCTAACAAGGATTTAGCTTGAGTCTTAGTAGTCTGGCCGATCCTGACTTGCTTCACTTGTTCCAGAACCAATTTTTGTTGTGGTATGTTTCCGATTTTCTCTTTTTCCGTGCAGCCGGCCCAAAGAACAATGAATGGCAAAACTAACAATGCTCCGCCTATGCGAAAATGGTTAATTGTCTTTTCGTGTTTCGTTCCGTTCATACCGATACTCCATTTCTTTAGGCCAAACGCTAAAACTCAGCGATGGCGATATGTTGGTGGTGTAGGGAAAAATATTTGCTTGCTCATATTCATCTGACGCTGCATTTCATATTGATTGTACATATAGTTTGTAGAAGGAGGTGGTTGTGTCTCTGTCTTTGCCAAAGCGAATGTATATGTATTGTCACAATCGAGCACTCTTTTTTCAGTCGCATCCCAAACATAGAACTGGCCTGCGAGCGTAGATGTCTCTGCATCTGCTCTGATTATATAATAGTGCCCGGCTTGAAGTGTTACTTTCACGAACACTTCATGGGTTGAGCAGTAAATCATGGGAACGTCGTAAAAAACGTAAAACAGTGTAAAGGTGTGCTCTCCGGGTGCCATCTCTAAGGAGCAAAGGCCCATATCTGGGTCGCAATAACCAAAGGATGGACCATTTGGCCCCCTCTTTGCATCTACAGCCAGAACTCGTACTCTATCTCCTCCTTCTCTTGCATTGCTCACTACAACGACCTGGTCTTTTGGAAGTTCGCCGGTATACAGTTTATAAGAAGAAGAACCGCAACCGCCGAGCAGCGGGCAGACCATCATGGCAAATAAGAACGTGACGCTAATCTTTTTGTATTTCATATTTTCCTCCATCTTTTTAGCTAACATATAACATACGAATTTACAGAACCGAAATCAGGGGAACACCATACTAATTTCCTTTGCAAAGGCGTATCTTCCGGCCATTGCATCGTTCATTATATCCTTTTATTGCCAAACCGCCCGGCTTTGTGTTACTAAAACCAGAACTGTATCAACATTAAGCGCTTGCCTACGCAACGGATACTTCCAATCAGGGGATAATATCAAAACCTTCCTTAAATTACAATAATCCAGCGTCTTTTTTATGAATTTTCGGCGTCATTGTGCCATCCTTGAAATCGTTGTTCCATTCTCCATAGCGGCAAATTCTAAATCATCAATCATCAATTAGCAATCATCACTTTGTTGCCTATTGTGTTCACCCTTTGCCTATAGGAAGACCGCGAAATAAAACAACAAAAAGTTAATATGGAGAACGAATAATGGTAGCCGTCACCGTCCCCCGTTCCCATTATTTCTCCCGTACCGGTCTGCGTACTCACTGTACATTTCCTCTTTGTGGTGAGTTTGTCGAACCAACCGCGGCTTTCGGCACCAACAACAGCTAAGCCAAACACCACAAATCAAAACTAAGGATTCAAAACTTTTTCCTCTCACATCCCCATGTCATCTTTACTTCAACTGAAGGCTATCGATGACTGAATTTGCTCGTTCGAGGTCAAGCGGAACAGGGGAGCCCGTTTCGTAACCTTCGAGGAAGTTGAACGAAATGAATCGATGCCTGCTGATAGCATTTTCCTGTGGAAAATATACATAGAATCTTCCTTCCGCACTGTGTGCGACCCGCACAGGAAAAAACTGACTCGGTTCTCTTTTATGCTTGAAATTCATTACGTAAAGCTTCTTGCCGCTTATGCTGACTGTGGACTTCTCGACGGATTCGAGCGAGAATCCGGGCACGGTGGCCACATTTCTCTTGAGCCCTTGCTCTCCTGCTTTTAGAGCTTCACTGGCGAGTTGTTCCTCGCTGAGATTCCACGCAGCCTGCGGAATACCGGTCTCGAATACGTGGATGATACTCTTGCTCACTTCCTCTCCGCTCGGTGAGGTTTTCACTCTTGTAAAAACAACATCTTTGGCGTTCTTGTCCACTTGAACCTGCCATCCTGCTCCGACGGGACCTTTGACCGTATATGTGCCGACATCCACAACAGCTTCCTGATAATTGCTTTCGCCATTGTACGTGTAACCGTCACCGCTCTCACAGCCGCCTGATAAAGCGACTAAGGCACAGACCAAACAACTTTGAATCAGACGTAATTTAACCTTCATATACATACTCCATCTGATATAAATTTTCTTTTTCGACGCTGCTCGCTTGATTACCGGCGAGGTCTATATGTATCCGTAAGATTATGCATGTATTGAATTTGCTCAAACAACCCGCCCCCTTGCCCCCCCTGCGCCTGCATCGCCCTAAATACTAATGGTGAAGGCGGGGCCTTGTACTCAACATACACAACGGGGCTCTTTGTAATATCATTAATAACAAACAACCACTGAAGATTCGTCGTATCCACTTCAGAAGAAAGCTCATACATATGCCCAGCCTGACTTTCAAAAGTACAGCTATGAGGTGCTGTGGAGTTGAACAAACCATATTGACCATCTGACTTATAGCCCACCTCGACAAAGGACACCACTATCCTGTGAGTCCCCGGAACTAGCTCCATTGCATATCCGTTAACGCGGGCATCTGTTATGCCGTCAATTGACTGAACGCGTACCTTGTTATCATTATACAATTGCGAGACCTTGTCTTTCGGAAGCTGTTCTCCTTCATATAGCTTTGGCATTGAGCATCCGAATCCTGAAAGCATAATCACGATTGCAAACAACATAACCAGTGCAAACAGCAGTGATTGTCTCATTCTTCTCTCCTTTATTAAACTCCTTATCGGCAAGTAGCATCTAATAGATTTTCCCATATTAATCCGCCAGAGGTTACCCGCCGTAGGCGGGGCGGATAAAACGCTTGGCTACACAACCAATCCTTCCAATACGGTGATAATATCAAGAGTTGCTTTAAATTACAATAATAGTATTTTTTACGAATTTTAGGTGTCACTTTGCCATCCCGGCCATCCCTAAGGGATGGCTGGCCTGAAATCAATATTCCATTCTCAACACCGGCGGATTCTAAATCATCAGTCATCAATTAGCAATCATCACTTTGTTATCTCTTGTGTCTGTTGCGCTGGAGGTTGCCTGTGATTGTTATTGCATCAGTTATGCGTTTCGCGGCAAAAACGACATCAGCACGCCGAAGAATAATGTAATTGATTTCAGGGATTTCGCCGTCTTTGCCGCCGACTGGCGTAAGTACTGATAGATTTCTTCTTGCGGAAAATTGTGGATAGGCCCCGGAGCGCCTTGATATCAACGTTTTGTCGCCGGCTTTTCGGTTTTGGCGCTTGCTTTCAGCCAGGCAATCGCCTCATTCCTGTCGGAGAATTGTTCGACATGGAGCGACGTAATAGTCGCCACGTTCTTGAAGAATGTGAACTCGTTGCTTTTAGGTGACGATAGGTCATGTACGGCGGCTATCCTGAGGTCCGGCCCGACGCCGAGCTCCTTCAGCATCTTAGGCAGGTCGTCGATTTGCAGCACGGTAAAGTCGGGAATCATTTCCCGAAAGTCGATAACTATCCTGTTGGAACCCTTCTTGCGAGCGAATGGATATAGCTCTTCCGCGAATTTCCTGTGCTCCTCCCAGTCCATAATGCCGTTTATCTTTGCGGCAACGATTCCGTCTTTTTCAAGATACTCAATTGTCCATTTCATTATCCGGGCCTCCTGCAAATAATTCGTATATATAATACCCGGGTATTCCAGCAGTAGTAAATAGACGATTTTGATTATATTTTTATTGCTTCAAACGGGAAAAAACCAATGGCTGAAATATCGTTAATTTTACACCGGTTTTTTCGTTTCGGTTTCCGTTTTGAGCCATTCAATCGCCTCGGCCGGCTCGGAAAACACCCTGAATTGCAGCGACGAGATGATTGAGACGTTCTCGAAAAATGTGAAGTTGGCGCTGCGGGGCGACGCCGGGTCAAACAAAATCGCCACCTTATATTCAGGCCCTATACCGATTTCCTTGAATAACTTGGGCAGGTCATCAATCTGCAGAATAGTTAAGTTGGTCTGCAACAGCCGGTGGTCAACGAGGACCTTTTTCGTGCCGTGATGCTTCGCCGCCGCAAAGGCCTCCTGTGTCATAATTTTGTTGTCGTCCCAGGTGATAAGACCGGAGGTTTTAACAATCAGGATGCCATCTTTTTCATTGTGTTCGATTTGCCATTTCATTGCTTGCCCCTAACTATTATATGCTGGAGCAGGGAGGGAGTCAATAGATGATGACGTGGGGCTTGTCGCTTCTCGCAGAAAGCGGGCTTTTGATCCGTTCCGCGGGCGACTCGGCCCTCATCGCAGCGTCTGCCACTGCCATGTTGTCCGGATGTGCCGGAACAACCGATGGCTCGGGTTTTCTTCTATTTATATAATACGATGCGTTAAGGGGTTCGCAAATCGCCAATTGTGCGATATCGACTTTAATTGCTTATCGAGGCAAAGCGAAAACGGGAGAGATGTTACTCCGGCTCCTGTTTTTGCATCAGCTCGATTATCTCGGCTTTTGTGGGCATTGTGTCAACCGACCCGAATTTGGTGTAGGCAAGCGCCCCCGCCGCCGATGCGAATATTACCGACGATTCGCTGCTTTAAAGAGGCGTTGAAATCAAATAAAGGATTCCACCGCGTTTTTGGGCTAAAATCAGCGTTCGTCCGGGAAAAGTGGTTTTTTAAATTTTCATCTTGACATTCAGAATGGAATAACGTATATATACAGAGTGCTTATAGGTATGTTTTATGGACTTACAAGCACGAAGAAGGGCAAGGACGAAGGGTGAGAGTAATGAGAAGAAGGAAAGAGAGCGCTGGTTTTGCATTCAGAGTTAGAATGACTATCCCCCCTTTGCCTCCCGCAATGTCATCCCTCACATCTTGAAATCTATATTGTTTATTTTTCTGGAGGAGAAGAGTATGAGAAAGTTAGTAACAATTTGTGCAGTAATAGCAATGATTTTGGCAATAAGTGGCGTTTCTAAGGCAACTATCACCGGCAACCCTGAAGCCGACGGATGGACATTAGCCGGCAATTCATTGGCGAATGGTGTCTATGTTGATGGCAGCGCCAATTACGGGTTTAACGCCTACGGCACCGGCTTTACCGTTCAGGCGGGGTCAAATCTGGTAATCCCCGATGGGATGAATTCGTGGGTGGTCAATGATACCGTATTGGCTGTCGGCGGCGTATTCACGGCGACCGTACCCACTTGGGGCACTACGGGCAACACTATCAATTCGCTTCTGGCGTCTGCATCTGGCCCTAAACTGCAGGCCAAATTCGGCACCAGCGCCTCCACTTGGTACACCAGCACTGTCGCACCAGGCAGCGGCAACGGCAACGGCAGTTCAAGCTTAGGCGGCGGCCGAGTGCAGATCCGCACAGGCACATACTATACTCCCACTGAGACGGGTACAACGCTTGGCTGGTCCACTGAAGCTGGCTTATTGATGCCCCTTGCGAAAGACAGCCACATCGAATGGATCTCGGGCGGTACCGTGAACGCAGATGTTGCCCGTATGATCTGGACATACGATAGTGCGACAGGCAAACCGGGCAGTTGGGAACTGCTGTTGAACGTCTCGCTTTTAGACCGACTGAACCCTGACTACACCGGCCTCTTGCCGGCCATCGGCGACAAAGTCATCATGACCGTACAGGATAACGATGCTACCTATACGAATGCATTGGTTTCGAGTATTCCCGAACCGGCGACGATGTGTCTGCTTGGTCTTGGCGCGTTGGGTCTGTTGAAAAAACGCAAAGCGTAAAAAGCTCGAAAAGACAATTTTATAAAACAAAGGGCTGTGTTCAAACAACACAGCCCTTTTTCTATTTGAAATCAAAAATCTTATGATGGGATTCTACCGCGTTTTTGAGCTAAAAACAGGCGTTCATTCGGGAAAGTCGGAAAGATTACCCAAAAACGGCATTTCTGGGCTTGGAGAGGCCTATTTCGGATTTACTAATAACATTTTGTCCTCGGCTTATATTACAAAACCTCGTTTTTCTCTCAGATTAGGGGCTTTTGTTAATATCCCAAAAATATAGTTAGGAATTCAGGTGATTTACTTGACATTATCGGTTTTTGCGTATAAAATATTAACTGCTATTTGCGTAGGCCACATCAGACTGGCCGGTGGCAAGAAGAAGGACGAAGAGAGTGTTGAGAAGAAGGAAAGAGAGCGCTGGTTTTGCATTCAGAGTTAGAATGACTATCCCCTCTTTGCCTCCCGCAATGTCATCCCTCACATCTTGAAATCTATATTGTTCATTTTTCTGGAGGAGAAGAGTATGAAAAAGTTAGTAACAATTTGTGCAGTGGTAATTTTTGTTATGGCGATGCCCGCTGGCGCGACAACCATCAATTACACAGTGTCGGGCTGGGGGCCAACGCAGTATCCCGGTCCTGTCACTCCACCGGAGGGGTCTCCTCATGGCCCCAGCGGTTACCCGGGTGATACGGTAGAGCTTGTCACCTACACAGGCACCCTCGATCTTACCCCAGGCACATATGATTTGAAGATCAACACCCTTTTATGGTCAGTAGATTTCACCTATGCGGGTACTGATACCCAGTGGGACTACCCAGACCATTGGAGTGATCTGTCGTTCAATATTAACGCAGGCCGCGGTATGTCCATCGGAACGGCTGCTGATTTCCTGAGCCAGAACGGTCTACTCGGGGTTACTTGGTTTTACGACCGCCTCTCGTTTTCTCAGGGGACAGTGACTTCCTTCGTCGTCGACGGTTACCGAGTTGATGTTACGCCGCTCGAAGTCGCGTCAACCGATGCTGGGGGCACTGTTGGCCCCCCCTGGGTCCAGCCCTCGCAAGACGTGATGGCGAGATTCGACGTCACTGTTGTCCCCGAGCCGGCGACGATGTGTTTGCTTGGCTTTGGCGCTTTGAGCTTAATTCGCAGAAAACGCAGAGCATAAAAAGCTCGAAAAGACGACTTGTTTTACAAATCAAAGGGCTGTGTTCAAACAACACAGCCCTTTTTCTATTCAGGATTTTAGTTGAGGTTAAGCCCGTTTTGTGATTTTAGTCAGCCGGCGGATTACTCCGGCTCCTTTTGCATAAGTTCGATTATCTCGGCCTTTGTGGGCATTGCGTCAACCGACCCGAATTTGGTGCACGCCAAAGCGCCCGCCGCCGATGCGAATTTTACGGCTTTTCGCAAATCATCGCCCACTGCCATCGACGCCGCCAGCGCCCCGGCGAATGCGTCTCCCGTGCCCGTATGGTCAACCAGCTCGATTGGATAAGCCGGCACGTGGTCGGCGTTGTCTCTGTCAACAACCATACACCCGCGTCTGCCCATAGTTATAACCGCCGCACCTACTCCCCTGGCGACAAGGTCTGAGCCGACCATTTTCGCGGTGCGGATATTGGCGCTGGAATGCTCACTTATCAGCGACGCCTCGTAAAGATTCGGTATCATCACGTCCACCGAGAAATACTCCGCGGGTAGCGTCGTTTCCGCTCCGGCGCACGAGCCGCCCAGCACGCCCACCGGGTCAAGAATAACTTTTTTGCTGTACAGCTTGGCGATTGTGATGGTTTTGATAATCGCTTCTTTGGGCAGCCCCGCGTGAATCAGGCACACGTCCGCCTCCGCTATCGCCCGTTCCGCCAGCTCGATATCCGCAGGCACAAGCGCCGAATTTGCCCCGTCGTATAAAATGCTCGCGTTTTCGCCCTTGGTATTCACAAGCGTCAGGATGACGCCCGTGTTTTTCGCCTGCGCGGTGAAGACGTATTTGGTTTTTACGTCGTATTGTTCCAATACTGATTTTATTGTCGCCCCGAGCGGGCAGTTGCTGATTTTGCTGATTAAATGAACTTCGCAGCCGCAAAGCGCCGCCTCGATGGCCTGGTTGACTCCCGGCCCCGTAGCCGTAAGTGATAATGCCGTTCCCGTTGCCGTCTGGCCCGCCGCCGGCACCTCCGTGCACTTTATCGCAAGGTCAACGTATGCCCCGCCGACAACAACTACGTTAGGATTCCGTTCCGACATATCAATTCCCCAAAGATTGGCTATTATTGTGCGAGTATATCCCGTCCCGGCCCATTTGCAACCCTTTTTATTGACATCCGCGAAGACCGCAATACGAGAAAGGACTGGGCTCGGAAGGGATCGAACCTTCGACCAATGGATTATGAGTCCCAAACCCAGGTTTGTAAGTGTTTGTGAATAAACGGTTTATACTTGTCAAATAAAGACTTATGATACTGACCGAAGCGCAACCGAAGCGTAACAGTAGCTCAAACGAGCATGTCTGTTGCAAATTCTGTTGCAAATCGATGGCTCGGATTAATCCTTATTTCTCAAATGCAAGCTCAGTTGAGAAGCCATCTCATAATCAAACCTTAGTCCGTTACTTAGCCATGTCCTTGAGAGCTTTGAAAGGCCGAATTTTGATGACTTTGCGAGCGGGCTTGGCCGCAAAGACCTGCTCCTGCTTGGTGAACGGGTTGATGCCAGTCCGTTTGGGTGTAGCCGGCTTATGAATGACTTTAATCTTCATCAGACCCGACAAAGCAAAGACGCCCGGGCCTTTCTTGCCCACGGCATCCTTGATCTGGTCTGAAAGGGCATCGAACACCAACGCCACCTGTTTGCGGGAAAGCTGCGTGGCCTCGGCGATGTTGGACAGAATCTCACTCTTCGTTGCGGGTTTGGCACTCTTTGCCATTATGCTGCTCCTTAGTCTGGATTTTACACATAATATTTTATATTCTTGCCCAGCTACATCGCTGAGTCTCATTTGTTATAGAATCTCAGCTTTATCTAAAACAGTCAAGGATATTTGGTGGCAAAACCATTTATGATTAGCGTTTCCTTATCAAAATCACCGCACCAAGGCCGACTAACAGGAGCGTGGCGGGTTCGGGAACCTACTGCCCAACGCCTTCGAGCCAGTGTGTAGCGAAAATCGCAAAGTCAACCAAGTCAACTGTGCCGTTAGCGTTCATATCTGTTTCGGCACATTCATTGGAGTTGGCACAGTTAAGTGATAACCACCAGCTAACAAAATGCGTTAAATCTTCTGTGGGAACTCCATCCGGGCAGACAAAATCGCCGTGATTAGAAAACTCCCAGGCCAACCGCGGATAGTCAATTCCATCAACGCACAACCTCCAATAATCGTTAGTTCCATTAGTTGTTTCATTAATAAAATTCCAACCCGCAGAAGTAAATGTTGAGAGCATCTTCATTTCTTCCGATGTTCGAAATTATTTAAGGTTTTCAATAGATCAAGCGGATAACTAAAGCGGTTTGTTTCAAGCACCTGGCTGGGAAAAATCCGACTCTATTTTAGCATTAAAAATCATAAATATCAATTCTGTAAAAAGTCAATAATAGACATCTGTTGGGCAACAAATGGCATATCTTCTATAGTCAAATATGCATTACACTATTGATGCCATGCCATAAAGCAGAGCATTGCCTGTATGAAAAATATTTTGAGGAAAATAATACGATGAAGGTCATAATTTTCATCATATCGGGGTTATTTATTTCGTATTGTTCTGGTATGACACTGATTGAAATAGGGCTTGGCGGCGTCCGCCAGGCATAAATAGTTTCATAAGTACGTAGTGTTTTTTTATGGTGATAAGGAGGAAACATAATGTCAAGGAAAATCGTATCCATTTTAGCCCTTCTATGTGTTTTTGCTATAAGCAATTCTGCTACAGCTGTCCAGACCAACTGGGCCGGCGTCGATGCCAATTGGTTTACCGCCGGTAACTGGGATAATGGGGTGCCGACGATTAACGATTGGGCGGCCATCCAACCAGGTTATATGCAGCCAATAATCGATGGCGATGCGGCCTGCAGTCCATTGGACATAGTGCCATGGTCAGGGGGAGGCACCGGCTCAGTCGATGTGAATTCAGGAAATTGTAACTTCGGATCCGCACTCAACGTCGCTACATGGGGCGACTTTGACAGCAGCATCTTAGGCCCGGGTATACTGTATGTACATGGCGGCACGGTAACTACGCAGTCCGATGGTTCTGCAGGTCTTGTTATCGGCAGTCAGTTTGGTCCCACCGCTGGCAGGGTAATTATGTACGGAGGACTTATCAATGTACCGAGACTCTCTCTTTATAATGGTGATATCGACCTCTATGGCGGAACACTGCAATCCGATGGAAATTTTGTTTTCGCACAAACTCATCCTGAAAACAAAATCAACGTCAACGGCGGCACATTGAGAATCGCAGGCAACTGGATGAACTCCGATCCGAATATTCCTGGTCTCATGGCAAACGGCCGCATTATCTCCAGACGCGGCGGCGCCCTCTCAGCGCCCTTTTTTGACGGCACCTATACAGTAATCACAGGCACCGGTGACTTCAACTGCGCCTGGAACCCGATACCGGATATCAATGCAACAAACGTTCATTACTACAATGGTACAGATACCAACAGCGTAACGCTCACCTGGAACAGGGGTGAACCAAATGTGGTAGAGCACTATGTCTATTTCGGAACATCTTATACAGACGTATATACCGCGACAACAGCATCGTCTCAATTCCAACATTTATTCACTGACGCAAATCAGGGCGACCCGTGCAGTTGGGTTGTCTCTGGTACTTTCTTCACACCGGGTGCCAGCTACTATTGGCGAGTCGATGAGAATTCGGTCACATCGTTAAACGATGACGGCAGTCCTAAAACCTTCTTGACGACGCCAGGCCTGGTCTGGAAATTCACAGCCCATGACGGCAATGCAGTCAATATACAACCTCTAAACGGGCAGATCGGCTTAAAGGAACCGTTGGCATTAACCTGGACGAAAGGCGACTGGGCAAGCGGCCCAGGCGACGCCAATGCCCTCGGACACAGGGTATTCTTCGGCACGAATTCCAGCGCCGTGGGCAATGCATGGAACACCTCGACGAACGGAACGTACAGAGGCACTGTGAGCAGCCCTGTCTATCCGCTCTCCAGATTAACGGAAACCGGGCCCAATCCCCCTGGAGCATCTTGGGTCTTAACACCTGGCGTTACCTGCTACTGGCGCATTGATGAGGTCAACACAACCACCGGTAAAGTATATGGTGGTAAATCAGGCTTCGGCGGCAATATCTGGAACTTTACTCCTTCGGGGGCTATCACCATCGAGGACTTTGAAGATTATAACAACACAGCTGATATGAACGCCAACTGGAAAAAGAGCGGTCTTTGCCCGGGGCTTAGTTTCGTGGCCTTTGGTGCGATGAACTATTTAATAGATGGCACTGCTGGGAAACATGGCAGTTTCGCTTACAACAACACGGCAGTTGACACCTGTCAACCCTTCTCAGAGGTAAACCGCCCTTACATCGGCGGCACAGTATTCACAGGCAGCAACATACTTAATCCGCAGCCCGCGGTAATAAGAGTAGATTATGTCGGGCTCGTGACTAACTCTGGCAGTTACGATGAGGGCCATGAGCATCCGCTCGACACTCTGTATGTAGCTCTTGAAGATACGGCCGGCAATGTCGGCGTGTACTATAATACGGACCCCAATGCCGTACAGGCAACCACCTGGAAACAATGGTATATCCCTCTCAATGACCCCAACTTCAGCGGCGTGACCATGACAGCAATAAGCAATTTCTACCTCGGCGTTGGCCTGCGTTGTAACGATGGTGGTCATGGCAGCACCGGTACCGTGATGTTTGACAACATTCGGCTTTATGCTAAGACATGTAATCCGAATCCGCCGTTTGATTTAACTGCTGATATGGACGGCGACTGCGACGTTGACGTCAATGATTTGGACGTCTTCGCGAACGATTGGCTCGCAAAAGCCCATACTTATACGTTTGCCATAACAGCACCCCAGGCACCGGTACTCTGGTACAAATTCAATGATGGCACCGGTACTTCTATTACTGATTACGGTAAGACCGGCAGCTATACAGGCACTGTCCTAAGCCTTAGTTCTCATGGATGGGACACTACTGGCGGCCGTGATGCAAACCACCTTGTCTGCTTAAATCTGCTCTCGGGGCAAAACAGCTACGTGTCGTGTCCTACGTCAGCGTTAAGCTTTATGAGTGACGCAAATCATTCCGGACCTGATGGCGGCAGCGTAACCTTCTCCGCGTGGGTAAAAGCGGATGTGATGGCTCCTGAATTTCAGAATTGGGGCGAATTTATTCTAATCGCAAACTCCGCCAACACCGAGGCAATGGAAATTAGTTGTCCGTATCACAACTTCGGTACTTGGGGGTGGGCCGGCTGGGCAAAGGGCGGGTCCCCCGGTTGGAGTTGGGGGCCAGCCGCACCACTGTCGGACTTTGGAATTCACTGGAACCACTGGGTATGGGTTAAGGAACCCCACGCAATATCCTTCTACTGTAATGGCAATTTGATTGGGCATGAAGCCGACACCGACGCAAATATGAATCCTGGGGATGACGCGCATATCTACGGACCGTTGTTCACTCCGCCGGCGACAAATTTCACAATCGGCACCCGCTGGTGGGCTTGGTGGGCTGGCAGAATCAACGATTTCCAGGTTTATGACTATGCACTGTCAGCGGCAGAAATAGATTACCTGGCAACAGACGGCACAGGAAGCATCATGGTACCGCTTGCAAGCAATGCCAATTTCAATCTGAACGGCGGTACAGCAGGAGACGCGAACCAAATTGTCAACTTCGAAGACCTATCTATAATGGGTGATCAGTGGCACCAGCTCAAACTGTGGCCGTAACAACGCAACTTGTTAATTAGTTAATGTTTTCTTCGGGGCCTGCACCGCCGAGTTGGACGCCGAGTTGGCGGGACAGGCCCCGCTTATTTTAGGTATGTGTAAATTTTCATTCTTTTGACGAAGGTGCCTGATAGAAATGAAGCCGATGTCAAAATGGCAGAATCACGATTGTTTTCAATTTCTACACCCCGGTCTTGTGTGCCGAAAATGGTGGATGTTAAGCAAAAAATGGCATTCTTTTTTTTGCCCGTCTCGCGCAAAAATAGAATGTGTTGTTGTGTAAATAACTGTTTACGTCTGTAAAACGCAAAGGGATTGAGCTTTTCTCTGTGTGCTTTGTGTCCTTTTGCCCATCCTGTGTAACCTTTTGGTGAAGCAGAGCGGCTAAAATGTAGCCAAGGATTATTATGAGCAAACGCAGCGGGCTTGTCCACCGTAGCTTTAGCGAAGGTGGATTTACATTAGTCGAACTATTGGTTGTTATTTCCATTATTGCTCTGCTGATGGCAGTGTTGGTTCCTGCGCTGGCTCGGGCCAGGGAACAGGGAAAACGGGCTGTATGCCTTAATTATCAGAAACAACTGACTACCGCATGGATGATGTACGCCGACGATAACAGCGATAAAATCGTCAACGGCGACGTGGAAGAATACGGACAATGGAATGAACCACCATGCACTACATTCGCCGGAGAATGTGCGTCTGGTGGAGTCCATTACTATGAGAAACCCTGGGTTTTATGTGATTGGAGGTCTCCGCCTTGTTGGCCGGCAGGGACTGTACTTACTATGGCCCAAAAAAAATCACAGATAACAAAGGGGGCGCTCTTCAGGTTTATCAAAGATATAAAGGTATTAAAATGCCCGAGGGGTAATGCCGACGAGGTGAGAACTTACTCTTTTGTTGACAGTATGAACGTTATAAACACTAGCGTGATGAGCGTTGGCGCCGGCGCAATTGTGTTTAAGAACCGCCTGCAGATTCGAAAAGCATACGAACGATTCGTCTTCATTGAGAATGGCGGCTTATTGCAAGGAGGCGGAGGAAGTTGGGGCGGCTGGTCAATCTTTGTCAACAAAGATCAATGGTGGGACGCACCCTCGATAAGGCACGGTGACGGAACAACATTTTCTTTCGCCGATGGACACGCCGAATATCATAAATGGACTGATCCGAGAACTCTCGAAGATGCCAAAAATCCCCCTCCCACAGGCCAATCATATAAGCCAGATCCCGGCAACAATGATATTCGCTGGTGTGAGAAAGGCGTATGGGGTTCAGATGTTGCAGGAAAAGGAACAGATAAATAAGATATGAGCATCTTTAGGTAATCTTTGGCAAAGTCAATAATAGACATCTATTGGACAACAATTGGCATATCTTCTATAGTCGAATATGCATTATACTATATGATGCCATGCCTTAAAGCAGAACATCGCCTGTATGAAAAAATTTCGAGGAAAATAATACGATGAAGGTCAAAATTTTCATAATATCGTGGTTATTTATTTCATTAAATTTATCGATTCAAGCCGCCCCTATTGCTGTTACTTATACCATTAAAACCGATACGGGCCGAACTCCCATCAGTAAATATATTTATGGTACCAACTGGTACGATACCGGAACAGATTATACCATTCAAAGAATCGGCGGAAACCGCTGCACCGCTTATAACTGGGAAAATAACTGGTCTAATGCAGGCAGCGATTATCTTTTTGAAAATGATACATATATGGATTCGTCTACTACCCCTGGCAAAGGCTACACAAAAGGGATTGACCTGCATAATTCAATGGGCCAGGACTCAATAGTAACCTTGCAACTGGCTGGCTACGTTTCCGCTCCAATCTCTGGGCAACATTTAGATCAATACCCGGCTCCATCGCAGTATTTTTATCCCGTTCAATTCGCCAAAGGCGCTCCATTCTGCAGCCCGCCGGATAATCCAAACACTTCCGATAACATTGTTTATATGGATGAATTCGTGAATTTCCTCGTTTGGAAATATGGTTACGCGGGCACAGCGACCGGAGTCAAATTCTACTGTTTGGATAATGAGGTTGACATTTGGGATTCAACTCATAAAGAAGTTCACCCAGCAGATCCCTTATGCCAGGAAATTAGAGACAAAAGCATTGCTTGTGCGACAGCAGTCAAAAATGTTGACCCCAATGCCCAGATAATGGGACCTGTCCTTTGCGTGTTCACGGGGTTCCTAAATTTTTGCGATGCTCCCGACTGGTCAAGCGTCAAAGGAAGCCGTCCCTGGTTTATAAGTTATTATCTTGATGAAATGAAAAAGGCGTCGGACGCCAATGGAAGAAGGCTTCTCGACGTTCTTGATGTTCACTGGTATCCCCCGGAGGATGATGGCAACGGCCATGGTATTTGTACCGACGGTCTTAACGATGCGCGACTGTTTAACGCGAGAATGCAGGCGCCGAGAACCCTTTGGGACCAAGATTATGTTTATCCTCATATGACTTATCCTGATGGTGGTTCAAGCTGGGTAAACCAATCGTATTGGGCGCAATTTTTGCCGATTCTCACAAGATTTAAATCTGACATACAGACTTACTTTCCGGACACCAATATAGCAATCTCGGAATATACCTGGGGCCCTTCTACGCAATGGGCAACCGGTATTACCACAGCCGATTTTCTGGGCATTTGCGGCAAGTATGGCGTATATATGACTAATTACTGGGGAAGTGGCGGCTATATTGACACAGCGGTACAAATGTACAGGAATTACGACGGTCTCCATTCGACTTTCGGTGATACCAACGTTCCTGCGGCTATGTCAGATAAGGTGAACAGCTCTATTTACGCCTCTGTATTCGCAAGCAATGCCAATGAGCTTCATCTTATGGTTATCAATAAAAGCCAGACCAGCGATATTACCGGGACATTCAATATCAACAGTCCGCAAACCTTCTTGGCCGGAAGGGTCTGGAAATTCGATAACACCAGTTCAACCATTTCGGAAACCACCGGAATCTACACAATTACAAATAACTCGTTCACCTATACTATTCCCAAAACAAGTGTCTGCCATATTGTGCTTCGGGTAACCCCGCTAAACGTTTCCATAACTTCGCCTCTCGACGGCGATAGATTTACATCGGGAAGCGACATTGTCATTGAGGCAAATGCTTCCGCTGTTAACGGCTTCGTAACAAAAGTGGAATTCTTCCAGGGTTCGACAAAACTGGGTGAAGTTACAGAACCGCCGTATTCTTACACGTGGAACGATGTCAACTTGGGCCGATACAGTTTGACCGCACGAGCTACGGATAATAATAACGGGACAACTACCTCAACAGCAGTAAATATCAATGTTGTCAGCGGCGATGCCACCGGCTTCATTTTAAGAGAATGGTGGACTGGAATTTCAGGAACCTCAGTCAGCAATCTGACCTCGGATATAAATTACCCGGTTAATCCGAACGGACAAGCATTGCTTACGTCATTCGAAGGACCTACCAACTGGGCGGATAATTATGGGACGCGCATTCGCGGGTATTTGTACCCACCTGCGGACGGCAACTATACGTTCTGGATTGCAAGCGATGACGCTGGCTCATTGAGGCTTAGCACAGATGACGACCCTTGTCACGCTTTCCAGATTGCGTATGTGGCAAGCTGGACGAATTCTCGCGAATGGAACAAAGAAACTAATCAGCAGTCGTCGCCAAAACCACTACTTGCCGGGCACAAATATTACATCGAGGCATTACAAAAAGAAGGCGGCGGCGGCGACAATATCGCGGTCGCCTGGCAGGGGCCGGGTATAGCGACTCAACAGGTAATTGACGGGGCATATCTGTCGCCCTGGTTGTATAATTTCAAGGATTACGCGACTTTTGCTCCCCAGTGGTTAAAAACCAACTGCTCCCGGTCAAACGCCTGGTGTAATGGAGCCGACAGAGACCGCGACGGTAGTGTACAAATTGATGACCTGATGATATTTGCCGAATGGTGGCTATACGGCGGCGAGTAGTTGATAGAACCAGATTAATTAAATATAAGAGCCGCAAACTATTTTGTGGCCCTTTTTATTGTTCCACCGCAATACTACGGGTAGTAACCCGTAGATGAAGTTATCCGCCAGGGGCGGACGCTTTTTTTACTGCTTAAGATTTTAAATTTGCGGTCTCTGTGTTTTTAACGTAAGTTTTTAAAGGTGCCGGGGGATATACCGAAAATCCGTTTAAATACTCTGGAAAAATTGAAAGGATCGCTGAAACCGAATTCCTGCGCCACTTCCTTTACCGATGTATCTGGTGATTGAAGCCGCTGTGCCGCGAGATTCATTTTCATTTGCATCAGATATTGATATGGGCTTTGGTTGCCGAATCTTTTGAAGAGTCTGCAAAGATAGGCGTTATCTATATTACATTCTTTGGCAATCTTATCGAGGCTTCGAAGCGTAAGGCAATTCTTCTGTATTATTTCTCTGGATTTTTGATAAGTGTAAAAAGCAGCAGACTTTCGTGTATTTTCAATTATAGAAGTTTCGGCGATTTTAAAAATGAGCTGCTGCAAAATGGCCGTGCATAAAAGGGGAGTATAAGAACTGCCAT
>JBEKGR010000002.1:0-328915 GCA_050012695.1 Sedimentisphaerales bacterium
TTCCAGCGCCGTGGGCAATGCATGGAACACCTCGACGAACGGAACGTACAGAGGCACTGTGAGCAGCCCTGTCTATCCGCTCTCCAGATTAACGGAAACCGGGCCCAATCCCCCTGGAGCATCTTGGTCCTTAACACCTGGCGTTACCTGCTACTGGCGCATTGATGAGGTCAACACCACCACCCAGAAAGTATATGGTGGTAAATCAGGCTTCGGCGGCAATGTCTGGCAATTTACTCCTACGGCGGCTATCACCATCGAGGACTTTGAAGATTACAACAACACAGCTGATGTGAACGCCAACTGGAAAAAGAGCGGTCCTTGCCCGGGGCTTAGTTTCGTGGCCTTTGGTGGGAATTTGACCTATTTAATAGATGGCACTCTTGGGAAACATGGCAGTTTCGCTTACAACAACCAGGCAGTTGACACCTGTCAACCCTTCTCAGAGGTAAACCGCCCCTACATCGGCGGCACGGTATTCACAGGCAGCAACATACTTTCTGTGAAGCCCGCGGTATTAAGAGTAGATTATGTCGGGGCCGTGACTAACTCTGGCAGTTACGATGAGGGCCATGAGCATCCGCTCGACACTCTGTATGTAGCTCTTGAGGATACGGCCGGCAATGTCGGCGTGTACTATAATACTGACCCCAATGGCGTAAAGGCAACCACCTGGCAACAATGGTATATCCCTCTCAATGACCCCAACTTCAGCGGCGTGACCATGACAGCAATAAGCAATTTCTACCTCGGCGTTGGTCTGCGTTGTAACGATGGTGGTCACGGCAGCACCGGTACCATGATGTTTGACAACATTCGGCTTTATGCTCAGACATGCAATCCGAATCCGCCGTTTGACTTAACTGCTGATATGGATCGCGACTGCGACGTTGACGTCAATGATTTGGACATCTTCGCGAACGACTGGCTCGAACACGCTGAAGACAGGACTTTCGCAATAACGCCGCCCGCAGATTCGAACCTGATTCTCTGGTACAAATTCAACGATCACGGCGACTCAAATGCATCTCCTATTGATTACGGAAAGACCGGCACCTATACGGGCACTGTCATCAATCCGAGCTCCCTGACATGGAAACCCCTGGGCCGTGACGGCAATAACTGCCTCTATCTGCCTCCTGGTGGTCAGAACAGCTATGTTGAAGCCGCAGTAGCGGCGTTGAGCTTTATGGCCGACGGTAACCACGATAATGCAGGCGGCGGCGGCATCAGCGTCTCCGTTTGGATCAATGCGGACACGACTTCGACCAATATGCTGACTTCGTGGAATGGTCTCTTCGGCGTCTGGGACAGCGCTGTCGCCCTGGAAACCCTGGAAGTCCATTGCCCGGCTCCGTTGTCCCCGCAGACCGACCCAAGCGGTCCTCGCACTAACTTCATCAAGAGGACACCTTCGGCGACCGCTTCGGCATTCAACATGCACGTAAGCGACTATGGCGGAAAATGGAACCACTGGGCATTCACCAAAGAGCCCCTCTCCATGAAGGTTTATTGGAACGGCAACATGGTTGGGAATTATGACTCAAATGACCTTGGTGGGGACCCGAATATAAATGAGTATGGCCCTCTGTTTAACAAGGTCGTGGGATCATTCCGTGTCGGCACACGTGGCGGCAACTGGGGTATGTGGAACGGCTACATCCAGGACTTCAAGGTTTGGGACTATTGCCTGTCACCGGCAGAAGTTGCCTACCTGGCAACCGACAGCACGGGCACTATATTCATACCGCTGATTAGCCATGCCAACCTGAAGAGTTCAGGAAACCCGCACACGGAAACTGTTGACTTCCAGGACCTGTCTGTAATGGGAGATCAGTGGCACCAGCTCAAACTGTGGCCGTAACAAACGCAACTTGTTAATTAGTTAGTGTTTTCTTCGGGGCTTGCAACGCCGAGTGGCGGGGCAGGCCCCGTTTATTTTAGGGACATATAAAACCGCATTCTTTCACTTGAAGATACTTGATAGAAATGAAGCCAACGCTAAAATGGTGTAACTTCTGTCCGGTCTTAATATAACTTCGATAGCGCAAGGAAGCAGCAAATGAAAAAGTTAATCGTCCTGCTCGCAACTATGGCCTTAATCGCATCTATAGCACAGGCCGAAATTTCCGCCAGACAATCTGACTCAATGTTTAAATCCTTTGTTTATGCCCGCGGCGACAAGCTAATGGACGAAAACGGTGAGTTTCGCTTTATCAGTTTTAACATCCCCTGTTTGCACTATAACGAAGATAACATGCCTTTCACCGAGATGAACCCCTGGCGTCTGCCTGATGAATTCGAAATCAACGATGCGCTCGAATCCGTCAGGCAAATGGGAGGCCGGGTCGCCCGCATTTACACACTTTCCATCCTCAGAGCCGGCGAAGACCCTAATATTCCCAGGCATGTAACGGGGACGGGTAAATTCAACGAAGAGGCGTATAAATCCCTCGATATGACCATGGCTATCGCGAATAAAAAGGGCATTCGGATTATTTTCCCATTCATCGATAACGCCAGATGGTGGGGTGGAATCGAGGCCTGCGCAGCGTTCAGAGGCAAAACAAGGGATGATTTCTGGACCGACCCTGAGCTTTTTGAGGATTATAAAGCAATTGTCAATTCGGTCGTAAACCGCACTAATTCGATTACAGGCGTAAAATACCGGGACGACAAGACCATCCTCGCCTGGGAAACCGGTAATGAGCTTATATGCCCGCCGGAGTGGACGGTCAAGGCCGCCGCATACATTAAAAGTATCGACCCAAATCATCTTGTTATGGACGGCTATCATCTAACCCCCGTGCGCGACCTGTCGCTTGAGGATAAAAACATCGATATCGTTACGACACATCACTATCCTGTTATGTTCAAGATACCGATAAGCCCTGCTGAGATGATTAGACAGATTAAAAGGACCGCCGCTCTTGCCCGCGGTAAAAAAGCTTATTTTGTCGGCGAGTTCGGTTTTATCCCCACCAAAGACGTCGAATCGCTGCTGGATGCCGTAAGAGATGAAAAGATAAGCGGCGTTTTAATCTGGTCGCTGCGTTTCCATGACCGCGACGGCGGCTTCTATTCCCACAGCGAGCCATACGGAGGCGACAAATACAAGGCATACCATTGGCCGGGCTTTACTTCCGGCAACGCTTTTGACGAGACCAATGTTTTATCACTGATGCGTCGTAAGGCCTTTGAAATCAGAAATATGTCTGTGCCAGCCATTGAAAAACCCGCAGAGCCGGTTCTTCTCGATATTAAAGACGCAGCGGCCATTTCATGGCAAGGCAGCGCAGGCGCTTCCGGTTACACAATCGAAAGAGCGGAATCTAAAGACCCGGCTACGTTGAAAAACTACGCCGAGGCAGGCGGCCCGTGGCAAATCGCAGGGCAAAATATATCCGATGCCGATTTCCAATATCGCCCCCTTTTCAATGACACCGGAGTCGAAATCGGCAAAAGTTATTATTACCGTGTTACAGCAGGAAATTCTGCGGGCGAATCCGGGCCATCAAACGTCATTGGACCTGTGGAAGTAACCTGCAAAACGCTTGTCGATGAACTGCAGAATTTCAAGTTAATCGACAATCGCAAAGGAGCCCTGTCGTTAGAGACAAAAGAAGCGCGCAAATTCAAAGAGGACATACATCGGCTGAAAGGCATAAAAAGAAGCTCCATAATTTACAAGGTCGAACCGCCGATTGTTTCATGGAAGGTTTATTCATTCTTCCCACAGGCCGTTTCAGATTTCAGCTTCTCCTATTCCGCCGACGGTAAAAACTTCAAACCGGTCGAATTCTCACGTCACGATTACTTCACCGGCAAAGGCGATTACAGCTACTACTCCCCTGTTCTTTATACAGGCACAGTAGCCGGCAATGATACACAATATCTGAAAATAGGATATAATACCGAAGCGCAAATATCACGCGTGGAAATAAAATACGGAAAACATAACTGACCGGAGAAATGACTATGATTAAACGATTGATGCCGTTAGTTTTGACTATCGCTATTTGCACTTGCCAGGCGGCAGAAGTTAATACGCCCTCACAATTCACCCATACATATTCGCCGACGGGGTTTATAAAAGGGCATAGCTGGGGCTGGACCGGGACGCGGGGACAATATCTCGGCGATGCGCCGGCTGAGTCGATGAAGAAGCTGGCTGATACGGGCGCTAACTGGGTCTGCATCGCTTTTGGCGCGGAAATGAACAAGCCAAATGAGCCGAATATCTTCTGGGGTGAAAACGACCCGTGTATGGCTACGGATAGCGAAATTCGCCATGCTATTGAGCTTGCGCGCAAAAATAATCTCAAAGTCATCCTCAAGCCCATGGTCAACGTACGGGACGGGACATGGAGGGGATACATTCAATTTAAGAAATCGGACGGCAAAACCATCGACTCGGAGCTGTGGGGTCAATGGTGGGCCGAGTTCAACCGGTTTCTTTTGCATTACGCCCAGCTTGCCAAAGAGACCAACTGCGAAATGCTTTGCCTGGGCTGCGAGATGACGACAACCGAGCCGTTCACTAACCGCTGGCGGGATTTGATTGCCGAGATACGAAAGGTCTATCCCGGCGCAGTTACCTACAACACCAATCACGGCGATGAAATCAAAATAAAATGGTGGGACGCAACAGACGTCATAGGCGTAAGCGGATACTACCCGATAGGGACAGACGACGTGCAGGCGGCAATGAATAACCTGAACAATGTCTCGCCAGCAGATACCACATTAGAGGCACTTAAACGCAGGATAATGCCGGTAAAGGAAAATCTCCGCAAGGTGAGCCAGAAATTTAATCGCCCGGTATTTTTCATTGAGCTTGGGGTGTGCAGCGCAAGGGGCTGCAGCGCCACCCCATGGACTCACAACGACCCTAATACAATGGTTTACGACGCAGATGAACAGGCAAGGTTTTACCAAGTGATGCTGGAAACCTTCTGGGACGAGCCCTGGTTCATCGGTTACGCATGGTGGGACTGGCACACCGACCTTTATTCGCTCGAAAAAGCGAAAACCGATACGACCTTCTGCATATACGGCAAGCCAGCGGAGAAGCTGGTAAAAGAATGGTATAGCAAACCCAGATAATACCTCACCGACACTCCGAGGTCAGGGTTCGTAAGCGTTTGTCAATAGCACCTGTTACCTGACAGCATCGGCATACGAACCATCAATAATTCCTGCTGCGCTTTGCGGTATCCAGCCATCGCTGCCATCGGCGAGTTTTATGTGAGACCAGCCGGGGCGACGCTCAACAAGCTCGAACTCGGTACCGGCGTGCAGCGGGGCTTTGAAACTGGGCGGGTAATTCTGCCCATCGCCCTGATATGCCACGACTTCGGGAGAAACAATAACCCCGGCCAAATTGGCGGCCTGAGAATACTCTTCCATAGCAAGCGAACCGATAAGACAAACAAGCAAGCCAGCCGAAACGACCGTCACCGCTATCAAGAGGGCGTTGTGGCCAAACCATATCATAACGGTCAAACCCAGACAGAAAACCGCGAAGCAAACACAAGCGACAGTAAACCTGGCCCGCATCGAAAAATCATAATGCCAGAAAACAAGTGTCTGGAGAATCTGCTTTTCGGTCTTTATCTCGACCTTATCGACTCTCCTGCTGCGGGCAAAGGCGAGGTTTTTCCGAATATCCGAATCGGACTTATCGAGCTTTTCTGCGCATCGATAGTTAAGTATTGCCCTGCCGACGTCCCCTTTCAGCAGGTATGCGTTTGCGAGATTGTAATAGAGCTTCGGGTTTTCTATATGGCCTTCACGGATAATCTTTTCGTAGCCGAGGACGGCCTTTTCGTAAAGCGAATTAGATTTGTCGGTGTCGTCAACGGCGGAGTTGGCCTGACGAAAAGCATCGTTTGCCTGGTTGAAAAGGGTGTGAATCTGCTCTTTCGATAATGTGTCCCCGGCGGCAAGTCCTGCCGTGAAGAGCAAACAAACCAAACCTATCAGTGATAACCGGGCAACCATATTTTTGACTCTTTCTCAATTACGCGGATTAACCTGACGACTTCGTCGATTGTCGTCGAATCAAGCTGCTGCTGCATCGGCGCATAGCGTCCGGCATCGCAGCAGCTGACAATATCTTTATAACGGTTCGCCGATGCGGAATCGTCGGTGCGGTCAATTATCGTCTGCATACAATCGTCGGCTGTGAGCGAGCCGGCCACTTTGTCGAAACGTTCGCCGATATACTGCTTCATCGCTTCAGCAATAAGCTCACAGTGATTCTGTAACTGTGCGGATGGGATTCCTTTGAGCCGACTGACAGCCCTGCTGGCGGCGTTACGTCTGCGTTTACGAGCGGCTTGTTCCGGGGTAGTATGCACGAGAGTTTTAGCCAAAACGCTTGTTACCAGCAACAACAAAGGTGCGGCCCAGCCGACCAGAAACCCTCGACTTGTAACAGCAGCCGAAAGTGAAAATCTGACATTTTGCAGGCAATCAGGCGCTTCATAATTGGCGCTGATTCCTTTCTTAACGGCCTCCACTTCTTTGCCTGCAGGCGTGAAATCACGCCCTTCGACATCCGCAGTCGTCAGTATCTTTGTGGGCGAGACCTCCAGCTTAATCGGGTCGGTCTTTGCAATTACGTATTGCCCTTTGTCCGCATCGAAATAAACAAGCGGAATGGAAGGTATCTCGGTAATTTTATCGTTGGCGGGCCTTATCGTCTGGGTGAAAACCTTAACGCCATTTTCTACGGCCGGTGATGATTTCTGCGAAGGCATCTTGAAATTTTCAGAAAACCCGGCGATTTTCTCAAGCTCGGGCCACTGGACTGGTTTGAGATAGTTGCCCCCGATTTTGATTGTCAGGGTAATCGGGTCGCCAACGCTGGCCTTCGTCGGGGCAGCAGCGGCGGAAATCGTATATTGCCCGACCAATCCGTAAAACCCCTCGGGCTTATCCTGCTGGGGCAAAGGCAGGACGGAAAGTTTGAGCGGTTGCGAGCTGACCGCAAACCGCTTGTATTGAACGTTGTTTTGAAAAAAGTCGTCAAAGCTGTTCCTCGAACGGGCACGCCCTACCGCTACATCAGCCGAAACCGAAGACGCACCCAAATCGATATCGCCCGCGTGTTTCGGTATGAGAACCTTGCTGAACGTCAAAAGGATTGCTTCTTTGTTTTTGCGGTTAACCCGATATTGTTTTGTGGCTTCATTATCCTCGACATAAAACGCATTGTTGCTGAGTGCGGGGATATCAAACTGGTAGTCGCCGATATTAGCATATACATAGAATTTGACCGTCAATACTACCGCCTGGCCTTCATAGCACTGCTGTTGTGACAAAGTTGTTTCGAGTTCAAGCTGGTCCGTTGTCCCGGGCTGAGCAATATTCAACTCGACGGGATCCGTTTTGTAAGATTTGCCGTCAACTGTAACGGCAAGAGCAGGTATGCGTATCGTCCCGGCCTGTCCCGCAGTCAGCGTATAATTCATCACATAACGCCTGACGGCATTTGTAGTGGTTCGACCGTTGATAATACTTATGGATGTCTGCGAAGTGTTGCCCCCGCCTGCGCTGTGAGGATTGTATGCGCTCAGCGGCGTCAAATCCACCTGGCCCGGCTGGTCGTAGCCGTCTATGATTATCTGGAGGTTAAACTGCTCCCCGGCGTAAATATCTTTGGATGTATCTACATTAGCATATACGCGCAGTTCCGCTGCGCCGGCGACGGCGATGACAAGCGTCGCTGCAATTGCCGCGAATATACTAATCTTAAACCAACGCATACTACCAATCCTTATCGACTTTCTGGAATCCGGGACTTTGCAACATTTGCCGCTGTTCTTTTTGCTTCTGCTCCCTGTCGAGTATTTCTTCGGCTGTCGTATCGGAAGCGGCCTGCTGTTCCTGCTGCTGTTGTTCTTGCTGTTGCTGCGCCTGGTTTGGTTCCTGGGGCTGATTTGGCTCCTGCTGTTTTTGCTGCTGACTGTTTTGCTGTTGCTTTTCCTGTTGCTTTTGCTGCTGATTCTGATTCTGCTGGTCAGACAGCGACTTCAACGCTTTTTCAATATCCTTAGCGGCCTCATCCTGCGATTGTTTCCCGCCTGCGGCATCGGATTTTTTGAGTTTTTCGGCGGCATCTTTCTGTTTATCAGTCGCCTTTTCGAGTTGTTCGGCGGCCTGCTGTTGTTTCTGGTCGGGATTATTCGGGTCATTTTGCTGTTGCATTTGCTGTTTAACCTGCTCGGTGCGGTCTTTAAGGACCGATTGCTCTTTCGAAATTTCGTTATAATCAGGCGATGGTTGCTGCTGTACCTGCTGCGTTTTGTCAGCAAGTGACTTTTGCTGTTCAAGAAGCTTCTTGAGGTTTTCCTGCGTCTGTTTCTGCTGTTGTTGCTGTTGCTGCTGCTGTTGTTTCTGCTTGTTAATCTGGTCGATGATATCTTTTATAGTCAGACGCGCGACCTCGATATTTTTGGCGGCTTTTTCGTCGGCAGGGTCAATGTCCAGCGTCTGCCTCCACCACCCAATGGCTGACTGCATATTATCGACGGCCTTTTGTGCATCCGAATCTTTAAGTTTAGTCCCCTGCTGAAAGAAACAGTTGCCGAGATTGTATTTGGCCTTTTCGACAAGCTGCATATCCTTGCTTTCCGCCGCTACGGCCTTGTAAAGGTCAATCGCCTGCTGCAGGTCGCCAAGCCGGAAACAACCGTCGGCTTTGTTAAACCTCGGCTCAACCACTTCCGGCGACTGCGTCGCTGCCTTATCGTATTCGTTAATCGCCTCTTTATATTGTCCCTGCCGATAAAGTTTGTTCCCCTCATTAACAACCTTACCGACTGATTCAGCGCGTACCGATTGCGCCGCGGCAGTAAGCAGCAATGAAAACAGAACGATTTTATATCTTCTTACGCTCACTTATCAGCACCTCACAAACCAAAAGCAAAATGCCGGCTAACAGAAATATCTGGAACCTCTCATCATAAGTAATCATCGTCGCCGATTCTGTTTCGCGCTTTTCTGCAGAGGCGACGAGCTCATTATAAATCTTTCCTAAATCCAGATCTGTTCCCGGCTCAATACCGATATACCTTCCGCCATTTGTCGCGGCAGCAACCTTGCGAAGCGTATCGGCGTCAAGTTTCGACCATACTTCCTGCCCCTTATATTTCAAAAATGTTGTCCGACCGTCCGGGCCGGTAATTGGTATTCGTGAGCCCTCGGTCTCATTACCCAGGCCTATTGCGATTATTCTTATGCCCATAGCAGCGGCTTTTTGCGCCGCCTCGACCGGGAAACTGTCGTGGTCTTCGCCGTCGGTGATGAGAATCAAGTCTTTATATTCACGCGACTGCTTATCGAACACTTCTTCCGTTACCTTGCGGATGGCATCACCGATATCCGTGCCGCCTCTTGAAGCGCTTTCGGTTGAGATGTCCGCCAGGGCCATTCTCACAAACGCATAATCCTGCGTGAGGGGACATTTTACGGCGGAGTTACCCGCGAAGGTCACAATTGCGATTCTGTCGCCGCCGAGTTTATCGAGCAGGTCGCCGATTGCTATTTTTGCCCGTTGGAGCCGGCTTGGTTTTATGTCCTCTGCCAGCATCGACCGGGAGGTATCCAGCAAAATCACCACGTCCCTGCCCTGGCTTTTTATCTGCAGCGGTTTTGGATTCCATCTCGGCTCAGTAATAGCTATGACGATAGTCGCAAAGGCACAAATAAGCAGGACCGCTTTTAAGATTTGCCTTTTCAAACTTACAGCGACATTTATTTTCCTGAGCATTTCTACGCTTGCCAGGACCTTCAATGCCGCCGCTTTTTTCCAGAAATACCAGGCGTAAACCGGCACAAGAACAGCCGGGATTATAAACAACAGCCACAATGCCTTATCGTTGCCAAGATTCATAATTGCTTTAAACCTCTTACGGAATCTTTCTGAATATTGTGCAGCCGGCCAGCATTTCACAAAGAAGAACAATCATAGCCGCCAGCGTCCAGGGGCTGAATTTTTCAGCGTATTGCGTGTACTGGACCGACTTGACCTCGGTTTTTTCAAGCTGGTCTATCTTTTCAATTATTTTGTGCATCGATTCCGCATCATCTGCGCGACCGTAAAAACCGCCTGTGGTCTCAGCAATCGCTTTCAGCAGCGACTCATCGAGGTCATTCTCAACAGGAACCTTGAAATCGCCCATCATTGTATGCATTGTCGCAAAGGCCTGGCCCGAACCAATGCCGATGGTGTAAATTTTTATGCCCCATTTTTTTGCCATTTCAGCCGCCTGCATCGGGGAATATTGGCCCGTATTATTCCGGCCGTCCGTCAGCAGGATCATCGCCTTGCTTTTTATCTTAAAGTCGGCTTTTTCGTTTGGCTCAGCAATAAACGATGAATTGATTCCGAGGCGGGTATTTCTCTGCTTAATTTCCTGTTCGGCTTTCTGCAGCCGGGCAGCAGCCAAAGCTATCGCGTCACCTATGGCGGTACCATCTTCGCTACGCAACCGGACAACATCGGTATTTTTCATAAATTCCAGCAGAACGTTATGACTAAGCACGAGGGGACAAACCGTATCGGGGTATCTTGCGAATGTAACAAGGCCGAGCAAATCGCCGCTTCTGCCTGCCAAACCTTCCTTACCCATTATAAAATCAGCTAATACCTTTTTAAGCGTCTCCAGCCGATTGAGTTTCTGGCCGTAATAATCCATCTCAGTGCCCATACTGCCGGAACGGTCAACAACGATTTCAATAGCAACACCCTCTGTGCTAATCTCCGACAGCACCGTGCCTTTACGAGGCCTCGCCAGTGCGATTATAAGCAACGCCAAGCAAACAAGCCGGGCGACAACCAGCAAAGGCCGTAATCGCACCCGCCAGGAAACAGGGCAATCCCGCACGGCGTTCAAAGATGAGAACGTTACCGCAGCCGTGCTTTTTTTGCGCAGCATCATCCAGCCCAGCACCGGGACAATCAACAGCAGCAACAACGCCAATGGCGAATACAACTGCATTTATGCCCCTCCCCCGCCGGCCGGCTGCGATGTTTCCACTCTGTCGGTTACGTCGATTTGTTTCTCATCGGACTTTGTCTGCTCGATAAAATTCTTCGCCAAATCAAAGGTGTGCTGAATCTGCTCATTCGTAGGGCTGTGTTTGGCAAATTTTACAAGGTCGCAGTGTGTGAGAAATTCCGCCAGCAACCTGTTGTGGTCTTGCGAAAGAGCGCCCGTATCCCGAATCTCAAACAAAAACTCTTCTGTAGTTCGTTCCGGCGCCTTCATTTCAAAACGGTCCTCAATATAATGCCGCAAAATATCGCTTATAGCTTCGTAAAATTCCTTGACCTTGCCGGCCTTTACCAGGTCCTGCCGGATGAGCGATTGCAGACGAGCATAAGCAATCTCGTGAGCGGGCTTGAAAATCCTGATAGCCGCTTTAGTTTTCTTCCTTCGGAAATATAACCACAGTACCGCTATCCCGCCGACAACCGCTACCGCCGGCAAAAGCCACCACAAAATCGTCTTCGCCGGCATATCCACAACATTTTCGATGTCCGCTATTGAAAGTTTTCCCCGCTGTTCACCCAAAAGCGATGTCACTTCAATATCAACCGGCTCAGTCGTAAGCTCGTATGTTTTGTTCGCCTGTTCGTTGACATCACGGAACTCAAATGTAAAAGCGGGAATCGCTAATTTGCCTGATAAAAACGGCTCAAGACGATACCGATAAGTGCTGACAACATTGTTATTCGCATCGAACCGATTGCCCAGGTCCTGCCAGTCAACAATGCCGAAATTATCAAGCGATTTGTCAACCTTTGGCATATTCACATCGTAACCTGTACCGATGGCCGTCTCTAACTCGAGCCAAAGAGTGTCTGCGATAGTAATTTTGCTTTTACCGACGCGGATATGCACAGTCATAGGCCCCTGCTGATATGATTTGTTAATTTTAAAAACGGGGTTTTTAACGGCAACCGTTCCGGCCCGCGGTGAGCTTGTCGAACCCGTCTTTTTACAGCTGAGGCAAACGAGCAGACAGATAAAAACAATAGTTGCGTAATGTTTTATCTGTTGGCGTTTTGATGGTTTTTTGTTTTTTGCGACGCTTGTCATAATTTGAGTGTCTTGCGATTAGTAACGTCTGTGTCTTTGGTGAAAAAACTGAATCAAATCGTTTATGTATGGTTTGCCGGTGCTTATGCCGATGCAGTCAACGTTAATCGAACGAAGCAATTTCTTCAACTGACCGAACCGCTCGGCGCTTGCGCCCTCGTACTGTCTGCGGAAACCACTGTTCGATGTATCGACAGTAATTATCTCGCCGGTTTCTGCGTCCGTAAATTCGATAATCCCTGCTTTTGGCAGCGCCAGTTCAGCCGGGTCGCTTACGGAAACCGCGACGCAATCGTGCCGTTTGTTCAATAAGCTTAGAGATTTTTTGAAATCGGCCTGAATAAAATCTGAAACCACAAAGACAACCGCCCTTTTCCGCACGACCATAGCGAGATAATCAAGAGCGAGGGGTATATTGGTTTGTTTCTTGGGCGTCTGGAAATAAAGCAGCTCACGAATCAATCGCAGGATGTGGCTGCTGCCCTTCTTGGGCGGTATGAACAGCTCAATCTGGTCGGTGAAAATCAAAAGCCCCACCTTATCGTTATTTTTGGCTGCCGCAAAGGCCAGCACCGCGCAAAACTCCGCCGCAAGCTGGTTTTTGGTCTTGTCCAAAGTTCCGAACCGGCCTGACGCGCTCAAATCGACGGCGAAAATCACCGTCATCTCCCGCTCTTCGACAAACCGCTTGATATACGGTTTGCCTGTCCGGGCGGTAACGTTCCAATCAATCGCGCGAATATCATCGCCGGGCATATACTCGCGGACATCTTCGAACTGCATCCCCCTGCCCTTGAAGACGCTCTCATACTGGCCCGCGAAACTGGCGTTCACCGCACGCGAGGTGTAAATTTGAATCTGCCTGACTTTTTTTATCAATTCCTGTGGAATCATTGCTGCAATCCGAAATCTGAAATCCTAAATCATTTTACGGCACTTCGATATTGTCAAAAATGGTCTGGATTATGTCTTCGCTTTTCTTGTCCTCAGCTTCTGCCTCGTAGCTGACAATCACCCTGTGCCTCAGAACATCCATTCCGATACTTTTAACATCCTGCGGGGTAACATAGCCGCGCTGCTGAACAAACGCGTGCGCCTTGGCTGCAACGGCCAGATATATCGTCGCGCGAGGCGAAGCGCCGTATGTAATCATATTTCCAAGTTTCAAGCCGTATTTTTCCGGCTCTCTGGTGGCCGTAACGATATTAACGATGTAATCTTTAATTTTCTCGTCAATGTATATCTCATCGACAACCGCCCTGACCTCCGCAATGTCGGCTGGCCTTATAACCGGCTTAATATCGAACGTCTTGCTGGTAACCGCCATCCGGTCAAGAATCTGCCTCTCCTCGGCCTTATTAGGGTAATTGACCTTAAGCTTGAGCATAAACCGGTCCAACTGCGCCTCGGGCAAGGGATATGTACCCTCCTGCTCAATGGGGTTCTGCGTCGCCAACACCATAAACGGCACAGGCAATGGGAAAGTTTGCTCACCTATCGAAACCTGCCTTTCCTGCATCGCTTCAAGCAACGCACTTTGCACCTTGGCGGGAGCCCTGTTGATTTCGTCGGCCAATATGATATTGGCAAATATGGGGCCTTTGCGGGTGATAAATTCGCTGTCCGATGCACGGTATATCTGGGTGCCAATCAAATCGGCGGGCAGCAAATCGGGAGTAAACTGAATCCTGCGAAAATCGGCGTTTATGGCTCTGGCCAGCGTTGTTACCGCCAACGTCTTTGCAAGACCGGGGACACCTTCCAGCAATATATGGCCATTTGACAATAGCCCTATAAGCATCCTTTCCAGCATATACCGCTGGCCTATGATAACCTTATCAATTTCCGAGAACAGCGCCCTTATAAACTCACTTTTCTGCTGAACCAACGCCCCAATTTGCTTGACATCAGTTGTCATAGTAAATGTCTCCTGTAAATACTATCTGTTCATCAATAAAAACAACCTAATCGGGGTCCGCAAAAGGCCCCTGTATGGGTAAAAACTAACAAAAAACTTACGTTTGGCTACTAAAAAAGTTCGGCCAAAGAGGCAAAAAACTTCAATTTTCAATGCCTCTTCAGCTTCCTTTCAGCACAATCACCGCTGAAAAACCGGGCGACAGCTTACCTGATTTACCCGGCGCAATCAACCACCCCGCAGTTTATATCCTACAACAGCGGATATAATTTTTGTCAGGAACAAATGCAAAATGGCAAACTTTAGATACAATAGCAGCATAAATATATCAGGAGACGATTGAGACAATGTTGATAATGGCCGGATGTACGGCTAATAAAGGTAAGGATGAGAAATGAGCGGATTATTATACAACTTGGGCAGGATGCTCCGTCCGCATGTTCGCAATGCCCGGTGGGTATGGCAGTCAACGGCAGGCAGTGAAGCTGACGCAATACGGCTCGAACATGACATCGGCCGAGATTTGGCATTTGGTATCAGGCAGCAGTTAAAGCTTGACCCCGACCCGCAGATTGCACACCTGTTGAACGAGGTCGGTTCCCGGCTGGCTGGGTGCGTCGCCAACAAACTCCGCACCTTCAGCTTTGAAACTTTAGAAGGCGGCAAACCCAATGCCTTTGCCCTGCCGGGCGGATACATTTTTGTGAGCCGGTCACTTGTGGAACTATGTACGCGGAATCAGGACGAGGTTGCGTTCATCCTTGGACACGAGATGAGCCATGTAATCAGGGGACATACGATGGACCGTATCATTGCTAACTCAGCAATTGCTCTCGGGAGCAAGTTTATATCTGTTCGCGGCCCCTTTACAGGTTTGCTGAATACGGTGGGTATCAGGTTACTTGAAAGCTCCTACTCCCAGGAACAGGAGATGGAAGCCGACAAGCTGGGAGCGCTTCTGGTTGTCGCCGCCGGCTACAATCCCAAAGCTCCCGCGGTCTTACTATCGCGCCTGGCCAACCTAAGCCCGTCCGGCGTTGAGTCCAGTTTTGGCTATTACTTTTCCTCTCACCCATCTTTCAATCTTCGAATTCAGAATATCAGCTAATCTGGTGTCCGCGTAGAGCAGGAACGTTGACCAATTTCAGCAAAATAAGCCGCTTTAAGGTCAGCTTTCCCAAAAACTTAGCATCGGATGAGTTTTTTTATAGTACGAAGTGGTAATGCCTTATTATATAAAGACTTAGCGTATTTTTTAATAAAGCCATATTCAACGATTCTTTTCGCGTTTCTACTTAGTTCTTATTCCAGACAATTCGGGTCAAGGAGAATGGCGGTATGACGATTGGCCCCGCAGTATCTTGCGTCTCTACTTTTGCGGCTGTTCTATCGAGATTGAGAAGGTCTGACATGGCGAGGGTTTCGACCCGGTTTGGATGCCGTCCTTTGGCCAACGTTGAAGGGTCAAACGAAGAACTGGTAGAAGAAACATTCTCAACCAAGAGCATCGTATGTTCCGGAGACTCAAAAAGCCCTCCCTCGACTGGCAGATATGATTCATTCTTCGCTCCACCACCGGGAACCAAATGTTCGCCTTCTTGTACTAGGCGTTGGAAAGAACCGCCGCTATTAGCGGCCTCACTCAACCAGTGCAGCGCAACAGCCGTGGGAACTGGCGCGTAGCTTCCATGGCCATCCGGAATAAACATCGCGTGGGGATCTCGTGGTCTAAAACTATACATGAAAAAGAGCGAGGCGGTTACCGAAGGATGACGCAGTTGGACCAACGCCATACGCGCCGTGGTCAGCATCTCCATCGGAGAAGACATTGGCTCAATAGCATTACTACGCTCGGTGACCGTATTGGCTCCGCACGTATTCCATTCTGTAATCCAGATTTCTTTACCGGGCAGGCGGTGCTCTATATCCTGAAGGATTCGCTCAACTCCTTCATCCACCCTGGCCATCATAGCATTTAGGCGTGCCACTGCATTCTGTGGCGTTGGCGGTGTTGTCCCTGCCTCGGGGTCTCCCATCACTTCGCGCAAGCGTGGATAGAGATGCAGCGTAACGGCATCAAACCATGGTTCCGGATGCAGATTCTCATCCCATTGCCGGAGCCGTTGCCCAAACTTACCCCTTCGCTCATCAATGGCGCCTGCAGCAGCTTGTACGGCAACTTTGGTATGCGCGGGCAAGTAGGGCTTCAAGGCATCCAGATATTGTTTCATAATCCGCATGCTAGTCGGTTCATCGGGCCAACGCGCCAGACTCGTCGGATCGTTACCCATCGCAACCCAAAATTCATTTCCTAACTCAATGCGTTGCGGAACCATACCTTCACGAGATAGGCGCTTAAACCATTCTACCTGATCGGAGACGCTTGAGGATTCCAGATTCGGGACAAGGATTATTTGGGCTCCGATCTGTCGAGAAAAAGATTCATACTGTTCAAATTTTACGCCGGTTGGCTTGCCGCGGGCGATGTTTGTAGCCGCTTTGGCCCAAAACCGCACATAGGGAGAACTGTCGGGGCGCTCCTGAATTTCTATCAGTCCTGTGCGCCATTTGTAAAAGTTAGAGTCGGATCCGCCGGGGAAGCGGTCCAGCCCTATGGCCATTGTCTTCAGTACTGCTATTTTGACCGGATCGTCCAGCAGATGTTCATAAAACGCTGTAGTGGAAGCTCCGAAAACGGGACCCGACAAGAGCCGTGGCCGCCCGATGGGTTTGAGCGTGAGAGCGTCGGCATGAGCCGAAAAGACAGTCCTGCAAAATGAAAGAATGACTGCCACCCAGAACAGGAAAAGCAATCTCCTCATGAATTTACCCCGTACTGTAAAAATATTCGTTCCATCCATCAAGCCGCCCTTCTGTATGACTTCAAAAGTCCGCCAAGACATTTCCAACACAAGAATTATATCGCGGAACCAAAGGAAAGTTGACCAATTTCAATAAAATCAATAGTTTATGATGCCAGATGTTCCATAAACTTAGCATCGGACTAATATTTTTACAGTAAAGAATTCACACATGTTTGCCCGCTTTGCCCAAACCCCATTTCCAATTGCGAATTTCCGGCATATCTTCGCCGTGCTTGTCGATGTACTGCTTGTGCTCGATGAGTTTGTCCTTGAGCTGCTGTTTAAGGTAAACGCCCTTGTCGCCGGCCTGCGGCAGACGGTCGATGGTATCCATCACAAGATGGAAGCGGTCCAGCTCGTTCAGCACCGTCATGTCGAAGGGCGTGGTGATGGTGCCCTCCTCCTTGTAGCCGCGGACGTGGATGTTGTCGTGGTTGGTGCGGCGGTAGGTCAGCCGGTGTATCAACCACGGGTAGGCATGGAAGGCGAAGATGACCGGCTTGTCCTTGGTGAAGAGCTCGTCGAAATCTATGTCGCTCAACCCGTGCGGGTGCTCCGTGCTGGGCTCCAGCTTCATGAGGTCAACGACGTTGACCACCCGGATTTTCAGGTCGGGCAGATGCTCTCGCATAATGGAGACGGCGGCGAGTGTCTCCAGCGTAGGCACGTCGCCACAGCAGGCCATAACCACGTCGGGCGCAACGCCCTGGTCGTTGCTGGCCCAAGGCCAGATGCCGATGCCCTCGGTGCAGTGCTTGATAGCGGCGTCCATCGTCAGCCACTGCGGTGCCGGGTGTTTGCCCGCGATGACAACGTTGACGTAATGGCGGCTGCGCAGGCAGTGGTCCATCACCGACAGCAGGCAGTTTGCATCCGGCGGAAGGTAAACACGCACGACTTCGGCCTTCTTGTTCACGACATGGTCGATGAAACCGGGGTCCTGGTGCGTGAAGCCGTTGTGGTCCTGGCGCCAGACATGCGAGGCCAACAGGTAGTTTAAGGAGGCAATCTTCCGCCGCCAAGGCAGGTGCGACGTGACCTTCAGCCACTTGGCATGCTGGTTGAACATAGAATCGACGATATGGATGAACGCCTCGTAACAGTTGAAGAGTCCATGCCGCCCGGTGAGCAGGTAGCCCTCGAGCCAGCCCTCGCATTGGTGCTCGCTGAGCATTTCCACCACGCGCCCGGTGGGCGAGAGAAATTCGTCGTTCGGCACTGTCGCAGCGTCCCATTGGCGTTTGGTCACTTCAAAGAGGGCCTCCAAGCCGTTGGAGAGCGTCTCGTCAGGGCCAAAGACCCGGAAATTCCGTTGCTCACTGTTCAGCTTCGCCACATCGCGCAGGAAACTCCCGAGCACATGCGTGTCGCCGATGCCTCGCGCCCCAGGCGAAGGCACGTCCTCCGCGTAGTCGCGGAAATCAGGCATTCGCAGGTCGCGGAGCAGAATGCCGCCGTTGGCGTGAGGATTTGCGCCCATGCGTCGTTCGCCCTTGGGCGCAAGTTCGGCCAGTTCCGGTTTCAGACGCCCCTGCTCATCGAAGAGTTCCTCCGGCCGGTAGCTCCTCAGCCAGTCCTCCAACAACTTGAGGTGTTCGGGATGGGTGGCCGGGTCGGAGAGCGGCACCTGGTGCGAACGGAAAGTGCCTTCAACCTGCAGGCCATCGACCATCTTAGGCCCCGTCCAGCCCTTGGGAGAATTGAGGACAATCATCGGCCAGCGAGGACGCGCTAAGTTGCCGCGGACGCGGGCATCCTGCTGGATTCTTTTGATATCCTCGACCGCTGTGTCGAGCGCCGCAGCCATGGCTTCATGCATCAGCTCTGGCTCATGACCCTCGACGAAGTATGGCGTCCACCCATAACCGCGGAGCAACTGTTCCAATTCCTCGCGGGTGATGCGGGCGAGGAGAGTCGGGTTGGAAATCTTATAGCCGTTGAGATGCAGGATAGGCAGCACCGCTCCATCGGTGGCCGGATTGAGAAACTTGTTGGAATGCCACGCCGTGGCCAGCGGTCCGGTTTCCGCCTCGCCATCGCCGACTACGCAGGCGACGACGAGATTGGGATTGTCGAACACCGCCCCGAACGAATGACTGAGCGAATAGCCCAGCTCGCCGCCCTCGTGGATTGAGCCCGGGCATTCCGGTGATGCGTGGCTTGGAATTCCTCCGGGAAACGAAAACTGAATAAAGAGCTTCCGAAGTCCGGCCTCATCCTGGCTGATATTGGGATATATCTCACTGTAAGTGCCCTCGAGATAAGTGTTGCCCACGACGGCCGGGCCGCCGTGACCGGGGCCGGAGACGTAAATCATGTCGAGGTCGTATTTTTTGATGACCCGGTTCAAGTGCACATAAATGAAGTTCTGCCCGGGGGTCGTGCCCCAGTGTCCCAGCAGCATGTGCTTCACATCCGCGAGCGTCAGAGGCCGTTTCAGCAGCGGATTGTCGTATAGATAAATCTGGCCAACCGACAGATAGTTGGCGGCGCGCCAGTAGGCATCCATCTTGTGGAGCAGTTCAGGGGAAAGAGTTTTTGTCTCCATGATTCAATTCTCCTTTTTTCAGCCAAGGCCGAGGACGCGGCAAACCGTCTCGGCTATCATGCGTTCTTCGTCCGTGCGGATGACGCGAACCGTGGCCCGGCTGGTCTTCGCAGAAATCACGCCCTCATTGACGGCGAAGATGCACAGTGTAACCGCACAAACAAAGGGGTTTCAAGTCTTTTTGCGCTAAACCCCAGGAAATCACGCTTGTTCAAGGCCTAGCGGCTCTGGATGCCAGCGGCGGATCATCATTCCATCCCGCAGAAGTACACGTCGCTGATCTCCAAAGTGTTCTCCTTGGCCTTGCTGTTGAGACCAATGCTGAGGAAAACCACCTGGTCCATGTCCAGCTTGCCGTTCTTATCCGGCGAACCGGCAACGCCCAGGAAGGTCAGTTCCGACACTGGCACAAGGGCCACATGCCATTTGCCGTCGGCAGGGAAGATGGCCGAGGAGGTGAAGTACACGGCTCCCTCCTTCTCCGTCAGCATGATCCGCACGGCGGCTGCGCCTTCGCACTTGCCGCGGATCACTATGGCGGCGGCCTTGGAGATGTCCAACTCCTCGGATCGCAAAGGGCTCCGTCCGCGAGGTCGGACCGACAACGAAACACGCCGACTTGTAGGCTCGGGCAGGCGGAACTTTGGGTAAGCCCAGGGGTCATTCTTGGCAAACTTTACGTTCATCACCCAGTGACCTTCGGGAGTGGCGGCGAGATCCATCTTCGCGTCATCGATCATGTTCTTGGTCCAGCGCGGAAGTTTGTCCAGTGGCACCTTGCTCTTGACCTTGTAGGGCCGCAGATACTCCTCAATGGTCTGCTCGAACTTGAAGTTCATCCAAAGAGAATCGAGCCGGCTGCCATTGGTGTCACTGGCGACAATACGGACAGTCTTGGTTGGTCCTGGCGGCAGTGTCCGCAGGTTTACGTCGAAGGTGGCTTCGATAGACTTGTCCGCATCGACCTGTACGTCCTTGACTTGATCAGCGGGCACCGAGACGGCGACCGAAACGGGGTGCGACAATGGCGGCGACGGCGCAGCGCCTAGCGACAGCCGGACGGCCAGTTTCTCCTGCGACAGGTTGCTCACACGGAAGCGCAGGGACAACGTTCCATCCGTCCTGTCGATCTGATAAGCCAGATTCGAAGTCGAAGCACCTTTGAGTTCCGGCAGGAACTGAAGCACCACCGGCGACGGCCGCGGCCGCAGAGGCGGTGCCTTTGCCGCTACGGCCAAGAGCCGCTGAGCCTGCGTGTTCTTGTCCAGCAGGTCGGCGAGTTTTTCTGGAGCCAGATAGGCATAGACGATGCCGTCGGCTAGCGAGACGCTACCGTCGTTGGCCTGCTGCAATGCTCTACCATCAATGCCCTCGACGCGGAGGGCGGACATATTCAGCTTGACCGTGGCGGCTGTGGCGGCAGGGCCGGCATACAGAACTGCTACGGCCTCTTTGTCATCGACGAAGACACGCGCCTTGGCCACGGCTACCCCGTCGAGCCGAAGGTCGCCCACGTAGCTCTTTGCGCCCAGGGCTCGCACGCACTGCGCGTAGGCGGCGAAAGACCGCATGGGCGTGCCGTCGCTGCCGGTCATGGCGAAGTTCTTGCCCCCCTCCTCGTAATAGGGATAGACGAAGGAAAAGTATCTGGCCACGCCGCAGGCCTTGGCCTCGACCGCCTTGGCGACAATCTCAGTGGCGCTGGCGGCGTCCTGGGCGGCCGGCGCCCGTGCGGGGCCCTTGTCCCATGGCCAGCCGCTCTCGCTGATCCAAATAGGCATGGATTCCTTATCGAACGCCTTCAGCCAGTCGCGAGTGTTCTTGATCTGGCCTTCGATCGCGCCTGCGTTGGTGTAATTGTGAATGCTGATGAAGTCGACCCTATCCAGCAGCCCGTCGCGTGCGCAGGCGTTGCGGAACGCGTTGGAGACATCGTCCGTGAAGACGCCACCGCCGACGAGCGATTTCACTCCGGCCCCGGCCAATCCATAAGACACCGCTTTCACCATCGGCACGTACTGGTCGGCGGGAAGCTCGCCGCCGAATCTGGAGATATCCGGCTCGTTCCATATTTCAAGGCCGCCCCAATATGGCTCCCACTGGCGGCCTATCTGCCCCCATGCGCCGGCCGTCTGGATGAGGTCGGCCGGGTATGGTGTTACGTTGGCATCTCGCTTGCACCACGCGGCGCCGTCGTGGAAGACATCCAGTACGGCTATGCCGGCCGACTTGTACTCCTCCCTAAGAGCCTGGTACTGAAGACCCGTTTGCCAGTTGAACTTACCGGGGCCGGGATTGATCGATCCCCAGGTAACCCGCTCGCGGGCCATCGCGATGCCGCACCGCGCCAAGTTCCTCACCAGCGGTCCGCGGGCGGGGATGTCTCGAACAAGCCACGACAAGGCCGCATCGATGCAGAAAAAGGGATCACGCGACGCCTTAGGCTCTTCCATGGAGACGATGCCAAACGTTTGCTTTGCCTGAGGGAACGCGAGCTGATAATATCCTCGCGGCAGCGACAGTTGATATTGAGCCTCGCCCGACTTGACCGGCAGGTCCAGCGGCTTGGCCACATTCTGGTCCCGGTAGTCAGTCAGGATGCAGTGAATGTTATCGACGGCCCCGTCCACCTTAAGGATAAGGGTTACAGTCTTACCCGGTGTAACAATCGCTGAATCCGGCGCCAGCGAAACGGTTACCTGCCCAAGGGCCGAGGAGATCGCACAAGCCAGACACAGGGGAACCAAACAACGAAGGAATGCCTTCATTTCGCACCTTCATCCTTGATACGGAAACAATAAGAATCGTAACCGTTCACAGTAATTCAGGATAACAGGTATTGTTCCAGTAAGCAATATATGATGGATAAACTCACAGATATTTCAGCCCTGCTTTTTACAGGTGGCCAGTATCGTCCAGATGCGCTCGGCCCATCCAGCCATTCATCCATCCATCTGTATGATTCATCATAAAGCACCTTTCATTGCGCTGCGACCAGTCCACCACTGGATAATCCAGACCGTGAGTGGAGACAGCAGTGTCGTTTGAAGTAGCTCATGGGAAAGAGTTTTTGTCTTTACGGTTCAATTCTTCTTTTTTCAGCCAAGGCCGAGGACGCGGCAAACCATCTCGGCTATCATTCGTTCTTCGTCCGTGCGGATGACGCGAATAGTTGCTCGGCTGGTCTGTGCGGAAATAACGCCCTCATTCGCCGCGTTTCGCTTTTCTTCGAGTTTGATTCCAAGAAATCCCAACCCATCGCAAATCCGGGCGCGCACTTCCGGCGAGTTCTCCCCGATACCGCCGGCAAATACCAGTGTATCCAGTCCGCCCAACGCCGCCGCGAATGCGCCGACCCATTTCTTGACCTGGTAGCAAAACATCGCGACCGCTTCAGCCGCTCTGACATCGCTCGCCTGGCGCTCTATCAAATCGCGCATGTCGGAACTGGTTTCAGAAATTCCGAGCAGACCGGACTGGAAATTGACCATTTCGTTGAATTGTTTATCGCTCATTTTTTCAGTGCGCGCCAGATACCAAACCAGTCCGGGATCGAGATCGCCTGAGCGGGTGCTCATCAGCACCCCGGCTGTCGGGGTGAAACTCATGCTTGTGTCCACGGATTTGCCTTCACGCACCGCCGCCAAACTTGCCCCATTGCCGAGGTGGGCGAGGATGACCCGGCCTTGTGCCGCTTCCGACCCGGCCAGACGGGCCAGTTCTCCCATTAGAAATGCATACGACAACCCGTGAAACCCGTACCGCCGCACCCCCTGCGCTTCGTAGCGACGCGGGATAGGCAACAACCGGGCCACGCGCGGCAAGTCATGGTGAAAAGCCGTATCGAAACACGCCACTTGGGGCAGGTCAGGAAATCGGCGATGAAACGCCTCGGTCAACAGTATCTCCTCCGGCAAATGCTCAGGATCGAATGGACTGAGCCGGCGCAGCTCCTCAACCATTTCCGCGGTGATTCGCTGCGGCGTGCTATACTTCGGCCCGCCATGCACCACGCGATGCCCTACCGCGGTCAATGCATCACGCCCGCTGCGTTCCTCGATCCAATCCATCAGAGCGTCCACCGCCACCGTGTGGTCCGGCGCATTCACCAACCGCGAAAAGTTGTCCGCCTGGTTCAAACCTTTTACCCGCAAGGTGGCCTCCGGCAGTCCAATCCGCTCAATCTCGCCCCCCAGAATCCGTCGTAGCGGGTCACCGGCCTCGAACAATGCGAACTTGATGCTCGATGAGCCGCCATTGATTGTCAGCACGGTAGCGTGAGTCGGTTTTGTGGCTGGCTGGTTTGTCATTCTGCAACCTCCAATAATACCGAAGCATCCTCTTTTGTTTTAAGAATGAGTTTCAAGCGTTGCTATCGCTTCAGCAATCTCGCTGCTTAATGACGCGCAAGCCATACTTAACGTTTTGGCCAAACCGGAGTAATTCTGAGGGATGACCGACTGCCGGAATTCCGATCTTTTTATAATCAAAGTTTTCGCATTTTGCACATCAATAACCAACCATTGCGCAACAAGAAACATATCCTTATCAAGGTTGCTATCCAATTGAACAATTTCCACGACCACCTGGTATTTAACAGGAACAGATGAATTCCAGGGATACAAAGTAAATTTTGCCTCCGGAAGCATAACCGCGAGATTCTCTCCAATCAGACGCGTCATCCCAAGGTCGAGAGGTTCCCCCCAGCGGTCGAATTGAGCAAATTTAAGCATCTTTTCTTTGTCCTGGGTCACAATTTGCGGCCTGTCCTGATATTTCGGAATTTTAACCGGCCCGACGCCAATAACCACATCGGAAGCGATATTTGTTTTTTTACTTACTTGATTTCCATCTACGGCCTGAAGCATATAAAACCGCGGTGTTGGACTATTTGGCACAGACATACAGCTGCTTAAAACCAAGGCAAGACACGCCACACCCATAACCGCACAAGAACGAATAACTATTTGTTTCATCTTATTCTCCTTTAATAACCGGTTTTCCTTTTAAGATGGCTTCCGGATGCTGCTCAAGATATTCAGCAAGTAAACGCAGTGATCGCATTGTCTGTTTCGTCTCCTGGAGCGTATCCTGCAGCTCGTAAATGCTTCTCTGTAAATCGCCTGAATTTACCAATTTATTAATCCCTTTGACAGTGGCCTCCAAGTTCTTCGCAATTTCTTTAATCGGTATTCCATTCATAAGCTCAAAAATATCCGGAGAGGTCGCAAGTGTGGGAAGCTCCGGATACTGCTTCTGGATACCGCGAAGTTCCGCCGGTCTATCCGGGTAAAAATCAAATGAAATCATAAGCTGGCCGGTTAAAAAACTCTGCACTTCAAGCTTCCCCCGCAGACCAAGCGCAATCATCTTCTTATCTCCGCCCAATTCCCCAAAACTGGGGGCGCCCTTAATGCGACCATGTTCGATCTCGACAATCACGGGAAGCATAATAGTCCCGGCCTTTGAGTCATAGATAAGGCTGATGTCTTTTACGGTACCGATATTGACTCCCCGAAACGTAACCGGGGCTCCTATGGAAAGGCCTTTAACAGAACCATTAAAGTACAAAACAAATTTATTCGTCCGTTTAAAAAGTGTCCCCGAACCAAAAACCACTATTCCTATTATCAGCAATACCAATGCCCCTACTACAAATAAACCAATCATTGTTTTGTTCGCTTTTCTACTCATCGTTTAAGCTCCTTGCACTCTTGCTCTCGTTAAAAACTGGATAACCCTGGGATCCTTGGAATTAGCCAACAAGACCTTGGGGTCACCTGTAGCAATCATAGCTTTGCTTTCCGTGTCAAGAAACACTGAATTATTCCCAACGGCAAAAATACTGGCGAGCTCGTGCGTAACAACAACTACTGTAGCGCCTAAACCGTCTCTCAGCTCAAGAATCAAATCATCAAGCTTTCGCGCGTTTATTGGGTCAAGACCGGACGACGGCTCATCAAAAAAAATAATGTCCGGGTCAAGCGCAATTGCCCGCGCAAGGCTGGCTCTTTTACGCATCCCCCCACTTATTCCCGAAGGGAAATAATCCTCATATCCTTCCAACCCCACCAGCGAAAGTTTTAACGCCACTATTTCCTGTATCTGTTGGCAGGATAACTTTGTATAAAGTTGTAAAGGAAGCGCGACATTCTCCCCTACCGTCAAAGAGCTCCATAACGCTCCGCCCTGATAAAGAACACCGAAACGCCGCATAATATTTTTTTGCCCTGTTTCATCTTCATCCCAAAAGCTCTTTCCGTAGTATAAAACTTTACCCTTAGTCGGCATCCTAAGACCAATCAAACTCTTAAGCAAAGTGCTCTTGCCGCATCCGTTTACCCCCATAACAATAAAGATATCGCCTTTATTCACGCTAAAGCTAAGATTACGCATCACGACGTAATCGTTATACCCTAAATCAAGGTCTCGCACTTCAAGAACGGGCTGCGTTGTTGAATCCATACGTTATACGCCCAAAAACTGACAAATAAATGTTATAATTGCAGTTGCAATTACAATGCCGGTTATTCCTGTCACCACTGCCGAGGTAGTTGCAACTCCCACGCCGGCGGCGTTTCTTTCGCACTCAATACCGCGCAAACACCCGGCAACTGCAACAATCACACCAAAAACAATACTGTGAATAAGCCCCACCCACACATAACTAAGTTTTACAGCATGCTGGGTATGATTCAAATATTCTATCGGATTAAGATTAAGCATCCCCGCGCTGATAATAAAACCGCCTAATATGCCCATAATATCCGCGTATATGGTCAGGACCGGCATCATAATTACCAATGCCAGAATGCGCGGTATGACCAAAAACTCAACAGGAGAAACGCCTAACGTTTTAAGCGCATCTATTTCCTCGTTTGCCTGCATCATTCCCAGTTCTGCCGCAAAAGACGCCCCGATGCGGCCGGACACAATAATACCTGTCATCACTGCCGACAATACGCGCACCATGGCGATTCCGACCATATCGGAGATAAAAATTTGAGCCCCAAATACTTTAAGCTGTATCGACCCAACAAAGGCAAGAATCATGCCTACTAATAAACTTATCAAAGAAACAAGCAGCAACGTTTCGACCCCGCATCTCTGCACGATTAACATAAAATCATCCCAGCGAAAATATGATTTACCTGTAATCAGGCGGCCGAGAGAAACAGCGATATCCCCTAAGAACTCAAGCCCTGAACGCAAGCTTTCGATAATTTGTAAAACCTTTTCCCCGGATTTTTCAAGAAATGACTCGCGCGCATTTGGAGACAAAATGTCTTTTTCATGTACCTTTAAAGCAAGCGTGAGCAGTTTCTGCGCTTCCTGCGGCAGCCCTTCGCGAGCGACATTGATATTCTTATGCTCACACTCCCTAATCAACTTAAGTAAAAAAGAAATAAGCCCGCTGTCCCATTTTAACTCTTGTGAAACACTAAGATTAATTTGTAAGATATCCGGATGACTATCGAGTTGCGAAGTAACCTCATCTACCGAAAGAAGACCGGCAGAAATCTGCCAATCGCCGCTTAGTTTAATAAGAAGCGTTTTTGGTATCGAATAATCAAAGACAAGTTTTTCCGGCAACATACTCACTTAAGACCTTTATCGGCCTTACGCCCCTTTTAATATGATTAATCGTATAAACCATTTCATTATCAATTCTAATATCTTTACCCCCACCAAACAAATCAAGACAGCGATAATCGTTATCGTTATCCACGCCAGAATTTACGCCAAGCCATTTTTACCCACAGTACTCTTTTTATCTCGCCACATCTTTTCCTGTAAGTTTATTGTAGTGCTCCCCGTTAAGAAATACTACCATACTTTGGCCTATTCCTTAACGGGTAACAGTATATCTACACCACTCTCTTAAAGTCGATGTATCCGCGTTCCACATCCGTGCTGACCAGTTGCACGCGGAGTTCGTGGCCGACGTCCATGCCTTCGAAACCGCTCTCTAATCTTCCTTCAATGGGCGGATGCAGAAGACGAACCCATGTGCCTTTGTCAGATACGCCGGTGACGATGGCATCGAACTGCTCCCCTATCCTCGATTCCAGCAGCATTGCTGCTGCGGATTTTGTGACCTGCCGTTCAACTTTTGTCGCTGCGTCTTCCTCTTCGGTGCAATGCTTCGCGAGCGATTCCAATTCGTCGTTCTCATAGGGCTGGGAATGTCCCGCCATTGCTGCTTTCAGCAATCGTTGTGTAATCAAATCGGGGAATCGGCGGTTCGGGGCGGTAGAGTGAGTATAGTCCTTGACCGCAAGACCGAAGTGCCCGACGACACTGTCTCCCGGAAGTTCGACGACGTATTCACCCGCACCCATGAGCTTGACGACGCTGAGAGACAGGTCGGGAAAACGGAGAGGGTCAGCGGCTTTCGCCGATACCAGGAATTGCTCCAGGGCCTTTGAGTCGGGTTCCGTGGGCAATGTTGTGCCCCGCTCTGCGGCAAGCTCGATAATCCGGTCCCAGCGTTTGGGTACGCGGACTACGCGACGCAGCGACGGAAACTTTTTGGACGCGAGGTATCGTGCAGTAACACCGTTGGCGGCAATCATAAAGTCCTCAATAATTTCTTTGGCCCTGTTCTTTTTTTCGGCTTCCAGGTCCTTTAGCTCATCTCCGTCAAAAACCGGACGTGCTTCTATTGTTTCGAGGTCAAGCGCACCGTTCAGGTGCCGCAGCGCCTTCAGTTTCTGAGCCACGCTGTCCTGAAGTCGAATGTTATCGTCGAGACCTTTGACCGTGCCAATACCTTGCGGCATCGGGCCATTACCTTCGAGCCAGGCGGCAACGCTATTGTATGCAAGCTTTGCACGATTACGGACTGTCGCTCCATAGAGGTCCGAACTCTGAAGCGACCCATCCCCGGCAATAACCATTTCAATGACGATTGCCAGACGGTCTGATTCATAGTTGAGAGAGGTAAGGTCCGTGGAAAGTTTCTCAGGCAGCATCGGAAACGTCTCGGCAACAGTATAGACCGAGGTGGTATTTTGCCTCGCATGGTCGTCAAGCACCGATTGCTTCTTGACGACAGCGTCAACGTCGGCAACAGCGACAAGGACCTTTGCGGCCCCATTGGGCATGGCTTCGGCAACGGTAAGCTGGTCCAGGTCGCGCGAATCATCGTTGTCGATAGAGCACCAGAGAAGATTCCCCATATCTCGCGTAGATTCCTCAGTTCGCGTCGCCGGCCCGTGGATTCCGTCAAGCTCGGCGAGCGCCTGAGGAGAAAAATCCGGAAAAAATCCTCTTTCCGTCATCACCCGACGTGCGATTTTTTGTAAGAGAGAGCGCTGTTGTCCGTCGTTTGTATTCGTCATATTATCACTTTCCCAGAATACCATATTGTGTTTTCCTGCTCAACGAATGCTTTCTCCTCGCCCCACCACCATTCTCCAAACCTGCGAATAAACCAGGTTTTATCGGTATCAGCACGCGCTTTTTCCAATAGTTGAACGGAATAATGCGATCCGTTGCCGCCAGGGAGGTTACCTGGCTGCCGAGACGCGTTCAGGGTCTTCTTTGAAATTCCCATTCATGCCCTTGCTGTATGCTGTATCGTCCTGGCTTTGTCGAGAGTTTTCGTGACTTCAAATTCCCTGGGCTGCCACAGTATTTGAGCGGCTTCCAGAGGGACCGCAACGCCATCGTAGCTCGGTATCACCCTGGCCGTATAGTCCGTCGCAGGCCGGGTCGCTGATACCGCTACGCTGTAGATATAACCTCTGACCGCGCCCTCCAGTTGTCGGCCTCGCTTCATCTCCTGCCGTACCGGATTACCGCCATTTATCCCATCCGCATAAAGCTCCGCTCGAACCGCATCCGGGTCGATGTCGTTGAGAAAGACCTCAACTTCAAATATGTGCTGCTGTCCGTTGGTTTCAACCTTTATTTTGCCGAAACGCATCGCGGCCCATTTTTGTTCGAGATTATGCCACCAATCTACCAGCTTTTTGCCCATTGCGCCTTTATCGGAAGCACGCACGCGATAGGATGCCGCAGCCGGAAGGTAATGCTGCTCGGTGTATTCTCGCACGGCGCGGTTGGCTGAAAAGCGAGGCGTCAACTTCGCCATGCTTTCACGAATACGCTCTACCCATGCTTTAGGAATACCCTTCTCATCACGGTTATAAAACTCGGGAATCAAATCGTGTTCGAGCAGGTTGTAAAGTGCGTTTGCTTCGACAGTGTCCCAAGCCGGGTCTTCGCCATGCTCCTGGCCGTCTCCCAGCGCCCACCCAACTTCCGGCGTGTATGCTTCGGCCCACCAGCCATCCAACTCCGACAGATTGACGCCTCCATTGACAAGCACTTTCATTCCGCTGGTTCCACTGGCCTCCCAGGGCCTCCGTGGCGTGTTAATCCAGACATCCACCCCCTGCACCAGGTGCCCGGTCAAATGCATATCATAATCGCTAAGAAATACCGCATGTTGGCGAACCTCGGGCCGCCGGATAAAACGGGTCCATTCCTGAATCATTTCCTGCCCTGCCTGGTCCTCCGGATGGGCCTTACCGGCGATAATTAGTTGAACAGGACGCTGAGCATCGGTCAACAGGCGAAGTAGTCGCTGCGGGTCATGCAACAGCAGATTCGGTCTCTTGTAGGTCGCGAATCGGCGTGCAAAACCGAGCGTTAAAGTGTTTGGGTCAAATAGATGCTTTGCATTGTCAACCATTTCTGGCGATGCGCCTGACTCAGCCAGTTGCCGAGACAGCCGTTCACGGGCATATTCAACGAGGGACTTGCGGGCCTCAGCACGAAATTGCCAGAGCTTGGCGTCGGGAATGCGGCGAATGTTCTCGTCCAGTGTTTCCGTCGTTCCCAGCCAACGGTCTTTTCCGCAGGCCTCAGTCCAAAGTTCGTCGGCCGCCGCCGAATCCCATGTTGACGTATGGACCCCGTTGGTAACAGACCCGATGGGCACCTCGTCTGCCGGCCAGTGCGGAAAGAGAGGTTCAAAGAGGTGCCGGCTGACTTTCCCATGCAAGCGGCTCACGCCATTTACCGCCCCGCTGCCTCGTATGGCCAGGTAAGCCATATTGAAATACTCCGACGAGTCGTTAGAGTTTTGCCGCCCAAGAGCGAGCAAATCGTGGACTGGTATTTTAAGCCTCTCCCGGGCATACCAATCAAGGTATTGCTCGATAAGGGCTGGGGCGAAACAGTCGAAGCCGGCGGCTACAGGTGTGTGCGTGGTGAATAGATTACCAGCTCGTGTAACAGCGAGCGCGGCTTCAAAAGGTTGGCCTGTATCTTCCATGAAATTTCTTGCGCGTTCCAGCACAGCGAAGGCAGCATGCCCTTCATTGAGGTGGCAGACCTCGGGCTGGATGCCAAGCGCACGGAGCAGCCGCCATCCTCCAATCCCGAGTATTAGTTCTTGTTTAAGTCGCAACTCCGACCCGCCACCGTAAAGCTCGCTTGTAATTCCTCTATGAGCCGGAAAGTTCGCAGCGTCGTTGGTGTCCAGCAGGTAAAGTTTTACTCTGCCGACCTGAACCTGCCAGGCGCGCAGCCACACCGAATAACCGGGAAGCACAACTTCCAGCCGCAACCACTCCCCGTTCGGTTTTCGCAGAGGTGTGATTGGCAATTGCCCCGGGTCGTTGTATGGAAACAGGGCTTGTTGCGCTCCATCCTTATCAATCACCTGTCGGAAATAGCCCTGCTGGTATAGCAGCCCCACGCCGACCACCGGCACACCCAAATCGCTGGCGGCTTTGAGCTGGTCGCCTGCCACATTACCAAGCCCGCCCGAATATATGGGCAGGGCCTCGCTCAGCATAAATTCCATACAGAAATAAGCGACACAGGTCAAAGGAGCTTTTGGATAACTTTGCTGAAACCACGCGGGCGCTGCCGACTTGCGGCCCTTGAGTTCCAAAAGCTCATCCACTTCCCTGCGAAATTCGGTGTTAGCCAATAAGTTTTTAAGTTTTTCCCGTGAAACAGTCTGCAAAACAACCCATGGATTTTGTGTCAGTTCCCACAATTCCGGGTCGAGCTGTCTCCATACTTTGTCCCCATAATGACTCCACGACCATCGCATATCCAGAGCAAGCTGGGCCAGAGAATCGAACCCTTCGACTTCCACAGGCATAAAAGAGTATATTGGATTGCCGACATGTGTTTGCTTGTCCATTGTCTCCCCTTCAGATTTTTTCTGACGCGGAACCTGCCGCCGCTTCCTTCATAATTTTAACAATCGTGTTCTCCACTTCCTGCGCCACCCCTTCAAGTTGCGGGGTGTTGAACATCGCCAGAAGAGTGGTTGGCTTCAATGTAGCCAGAATAGTTTTACCGCCCTCTTCGTAAATGGAAATCCGGCATGGCAGTGCGGTGGAGACGCTCATGTTTTCATCGAGCACCTTCTTGGCCTGTTGAGGTTGACACACCTCGAAGATCAGGCATTCGCGGGCGAACTCCACGCCCTTCTTCGCCATGGTCTCTTTGAGGTTGTGGACCTGCATGACGCCAAAGTGATTCGCCTGGACGGCGACCTGCAAGGCAGCCGCAGCTTCGCTCACGGTTTTGTCGGTGGATAATTTGACCAGCATAGGTTTCCTTTCATGCTTTTCCCGTCAAATGCCGAGATGATGTTTTCGCCAGGGTCTCCATCAGCTTGTCGAATGGCTCGTTGAATTTCTTTACGCCTTCGTCTTCAAGCTGCTGGGTCACCTTGTCGATGCTGACCCCGAGTTCCGGCAATCGTGCCATCATCCAGTCGGCTTCCTCGACATCCTGTTCGAGGCGTGATTTCGGATCGCCGTGATTACGGTAGGCGGCGATGGTTTCAAGCGGAACCGTGTTTACGGTGTCCGTACCAATTAGCGATTCAACGTATTTCACATCACTGTAGTCCGGGTTCTTGGTACCTGTGCTGGCCCAGAGCAGCCGCTGCATGCGAGCGCCCTTGTCAGCCAGTTTCTTAAACCGATTATTACCGAAGATTTCCTTGTACATTTGATAGGCCATTTTCGCACTGGCGATGGCAACTTGTCCATGCACCTTTTTTGCGAGTTCTGTCTTTTGGCCGCCTTGCGCGATGAGTTTTTCCAACAGCGAATCCATCAATGTATCGATACGACTCACAAAGAAACTGGCCACAGAGGCCACATGCTCCACAGGCTTTCCCTGTGTTACCCTCGCTTCGATGCCGGAGATGTAAGCTTGGGCCACCTGTCGATAACGAGGCAATCCAAAGAGCAACGTCACGTTGATATTGATTCCTTCACTGATGAGCTGCTGAATGGCAGGCAACCCGTCGGCCGTCGCCGGGACTTTGATAAAAACATTGGGCCGGTCCAGCGCAGCCCACAAACGCCGGGCTTCCTCAATTGTGCCTTTAGTGTCATGCGCCAGATGGGGATTGACCTCTAAGCTGACATATCCGTCCCTGCCGCCGGTATTTTCATACACAAACCTGAATTCATCGGCGGCGCTCTGTACGTCGCGCTGGCTGAGAGCTTCATAGATTGCTTTGACGTCTTTTTTCTTAAGGGCTATGTCCCGAATGTCATCATCGTAAATATGGCTTTCCGCTATTGCCTTCTCAAAGATAGATGGGTTCGAGGTCATCCCCCGCAGCCCGTCCTCGTCGATCAAACGTCGAAGCTCACCACCGGTAATCAAATCACGTCGGATGTAGTCGAGCCAAATTGACTGACCGAACGTTTCCAACTTTTTCAAAGGATTGTCTTTAATGATATTGCCTCCTTTTTATTGGCGGGGGTCGTCAACCCCTTATGTCCGTCCAACGACAAAGCTTTCGACTGTTCAGGCCGCCATCAGCCAAGGTTCTCTTCCGCAAAGCTCCAATTAATCAGTTTATCGAGAACAGCATTGACGTAGTCCGCGCGGCGGTTCTGATAATCCAGGTAATAGGCGTGTTCCCAGACATCTATAGTCAATAGCGGTTTAATGCCCCTGGTTAAAGGTGAATCCGCATTGGCTGTTTTGACCACCTTGATATTGCCGCCATCCAGCACAAGCCACGCCCAGCCGCTGCCGAACTGGCCCATTGCCGCGGCAGACCACTCCTTCTTGCACGCATCCACGGTACCGAAGGAGGCCTCTATCTTTTTCTTCAGCACGACGGGTGGTTCACCACCGCCCTTCGACCTCAAGCTGCGCCAGTAAAACGTGTGGTTCCACGCTTGTGCTGCATTATTGAAAATCGCGGTCTTGTCGGCTTTGCCGGCTGTCTCGGTAATGATTTTCTCCAACGTCATATCTGCAAACTCTGTTTCTGCTATCAGCTTATTCAGGTTATCCACATAGCCCTTGTGATGCTTGCCGTAGTGGAAGCTGATTGTATTCACGGAGATAACCGGATCCAGCGCGTTATCCGCATAGGGCAGAGGCGGCAGTACAATCAGAGATAAACTTTTAATCGTGTCATTGCTCATAATTTTGACTCCTTAAATGTTATTGCTGTTTTTATTTTTTGGTTTTCTCGCAAATTTTATCTTTGCTTACAATAAGGTTGCTCTCGACATTGAACACGCATCACCTCTTTACCACCAGAATTGGGATTGTCGTATCTTTGTGGATCACGCCATAGGTAACACTGCCAAGGGTCGCAGCCTCTAAAGCACTTTGTCCATGGGAACCCATAACAATAAGGCCCACCTTTGACTTTTCAGCCTCTTTGACAATCTCCTCAACAGGATGTCCCGGTTTTATGACGGTCTTTGATTGGATACCTTTTTTTTCGCACAGTTTCTTTATTTCTCCAGCATATCTTTCAGCGGCCTCATGTTGATAATCCTCTATGGACTCTGCCACATACCGGCTGGACGGCTTGAAAAGCACTGTTCGACTTATCAGGAACCGCTTATCAACAACGCTAATGACAATTATTGAGGCATGTAACTGCTTTGCCAGGCCAACCGCATACGCGCCTGCCTTTTGAGCTGTTTTTGAACCGTCTGTTGGCACAAGAATTTTTGATATCATAAATTATCCTTTAGTAAAAACTCCTTCTTAAACATCCTTTCAGATAATATGTGCTACTGTCTTTTCACCTTCGTCTGGTGATACAGTCCCGCCATTTTATAACAGAAAACTCACTATCCAGGAAACATAAAGATGATAACGACATAATTTTCCGCTAAGTGCGATAGGTTTACAAATAAGGGAATTACTTAATTGGATGGGTCGAATTACTTAGTAGATATCTCGCCCAAGTCAATGACGGCTCCGAAGTATCATCGCATTATTTGGCCAATTTGTACGCCTTGTAATTGACGCTAATTGCGTGGATAATGTACGAACTTTTTGAGATAATCACCCTTTTGCTGTGTATGAAGAGATTATGCGATGTTTGAATTTGATTTAGAAAAAATTGAAGACCTTCGGAAGCTTTCGGCGTCGTTGTCACTCGATGTGCCGATACAGGAGGACGTTTCGATTCTGGGCCAGGCCGTTAAAATCGGACCGCTTACAGCTCCGAATCGGCTGGCCGTTAACCCTATGGAAGGTGCGGATGGGGATAGTGCGGGCAGACCCGGCGAATTGACTTTGAGAAGATATAAACGTTTTGCCGCGGGCGGCAGCGGTATTTTATGGGTTGAAGCAATCGCCGTAGTCCCCGAAGGTCGGGCAAATCCGCGCCAATTATGGCTTCACGACGAGAGCAAGGATACCTTCGCAAATATGCTTACCCAGGCGCGAAAAGCCGCACGAGAATCGATGGGTAGCTCGCACCACCCCATCATCGTTGCGCAATTGACGCATTCGGGCAGATATTCGAGACCGGAGGGAGTCGCGAGTCTGATTATTCCGCAGCGAGACCAGTATCGCGACGCGATGATTCTGCAGCAGCAGCCGATAAAGAATGCTAAACAGGCGATTCCGGATAACTGGCCGATAGTAACCGACGATTATCTCGATGGCCTTGTTGAGGCATACGTCAAGGCCGCAAAGCTGGCGTTCGAGGTTGGTTTTGACGCGGTTGATATCAAGGCCTGTCACGGCTATCTAATCAGTGAATTGCTGGCGTGTCATAATAGAGAAGGCAGATATGGTGGGGCATTTGAAAATCGTACACGCCTCTTGCTCGCTATCATTGACGCGATTAAACAAACGCTTGGAAAAGACAGAATCATCACAACTCGGCTGGGTATTTATGACGCGATACCATACCCATACGGCTGGGCGGTGGATAAAAACGATTACACAAAACCCGACCTGGCCGAACCCAAAAAGCTGTTCGCTTTGCTTAGCCAGCGAAATATCCCCATGATAAATGTTACGATTGCCAACCCGTATTATAATCCCCATTTCGGCAGACCCTATAATGAACCTGTCGCTGGTTTGTACGCTTCGCCGGAAAATCCCCTTGCAGGTGTCGAAAGAATGATTCGATTGACCGGCGAAATGCAGAGGGCGTTTCCACAGATGGCTTTAGTGGGGCCTGGGTACAGCTGGCTGCGGCATTTGATGCCTTATGTGGGGGCGGCTGTTTTGAAAAATGGTTCCGCCGGTATTATCGGCGCCGGCAGAATGTCCCTGGCATATCCGGATTTTGCTAAAGATATACTTACTAAGGGCAAGCTCGACCCCAATAAGGTTTGTATTGCATGCAGCGCATGCACTCAGATTATGCGGGATGGTGAAACAACCGGCTGCGTTGTGCGCGATAACAAAGTTTATGGCCCAATATATAAGCACGGAAGAATGAGCAACCGTGATAACCTCATGCGGCTGGCCCAGCATTGCCGAAAATGCGAGCAGCCAAGCTGCCGGTGTGCGTGTCCCGCGGGCGTGAATATTCCGAAATTCATCAGTTTATTCCTCGATGGCAAAGATAAAGAGGCATACGAATCAATCCGTAAGAGCAACGTGTTCCCCGAGATATGCGCGTGGCTGTGCCCTGTTGAGTCGCAATGCGAGGGAAGCTGTTTGCAAAAATTCATAGGCGACGGCCCATTGCCAATCGCTGAAATTCAACGATACCTTGCTGAGCAGGCCAATAAGAACGGCTGGTCGAAACTGAATATTCCGCCAAAGTCATCCGGCAAACGTGTGGCGATAATCGGCGCTGGCCCCGCGGGCTTGTCTGCTGCGGCCAGATTGCTTGAAGCAGGGCATGAAGTGACCGTATTCGATAAAAACAAATCGCCGGGAGGCATGGTTGCCTCGGCAATACCTGCTGACAGAATCGGGGCCGCCCTGACCAGCGAGGTAAAGGCAATCTTTGACGGAGTGCCGGCGCAAAGATTTAAAATCGAATCAGGAAAAGTGCTGAATACAAGTTTTACGCTTGAGTCGGTGATGGCTAAAGGATTTGACGCGTGTTTTATTGGGCTTGGTTTATCAAAGGCGATAAGCAGTTCTGAAACCCGTGCAGATGGAATCTGGGATGCAATTGAGTTTTTGAACAAAGCCAAAAAAGAAAATCTCGACCTGGTAGGCAAACGCGTTGCCGTTATCGGCGGCGGCAATACGGCTATGGATGCGGCATGTACGGCAAAACGGCTTGGAGCTAAGGATGTGTACATATTATACCGTCGTTCATTCGAAGAAATGCCTGCCTGGCCCGCCGAGCGTCAGAGAGCGATTGCTACGGGAGTACATATTCTGATTCTCACCCAGCAGCTCGAATACGGGATATGCGATGGCAAACTTGCATCCATTAAACTCTGTCCGACCGAACTCGGGCTTCCGGATAAGAGCGGACGGCGCAAACCCGTTACTTTAAAAGACATAACGTATGTTTTGGATTTCGATGTAGTTGTTGAGGCCATTGGTCAGCAGACGCCTGTTGATATCGGCGATGCACTATGCGGAATCGATATGGCAGACGGACTCATAAAGATAAATGAGCATTTCCAGACCAATAGGCCTGATGTATTTGCAGGCGGCGATATTGTACGCGGGGCGTCAACGGTTGTCGGCGCAGTGGCTGACGGTATGAAAGCCGCTGAGCAGATAAATCATTTTTTGGAGGGTACGGCATGAACGCAAAAGAATCACTCACGGGAAAAAGGCCCGTTGCCATCGTCACCGGGGCAAGTCGGGGTATCGGCAGGGCAATAGCAATCGAGCTTGCGGGACTCGGGTTTAACGTAGTTATCAATCACTATGATTTTACCGCCGATGGCAAGCCGGATGAAAAGGTGGCGCAAGAAACGTCGTCGGACATTATAGCCAAGGGTGCCAGCTATATCGTATTGCGTGGGGATGTCAGCAGTGACGCCGACCGCAAGGCGCTTGTGAAAGCGGTTAAAGACGAATTCGGCAGGTGCGATATGCTCGTCAATAACGCGGGCGTTGCGCCTCTGAAACGAGTTGACCTGCTCGAAGCGACCGAAGCGAGTTTCGACAGGGTCTTGAATATTAATCTTAAAGGGCCCTATTTCCTCACGCAGCTTGTGGCAAAATGGATGATTGAGCAGCAAAAAGAGTTCCCGGAAAGAAACTACCGCATTGTCAACATCGGCTCAATGTCGTCCTATACGAGTTCGCCGGCCCGCGGCGAGTATTGTATAAGCAAGGCAGGGGTCAGTATGATGACTATGCTCTACGCCGACCGGCTCGCGGAATTCGGGATAGGCGTATTTGAAATTCGCCCCGGCATTATTGAAACCGATATGACAAACGTTGTTAAAGAAAAATACGATAAACTCATAGCCGATGGAGTTACGCCGATTAAACGCTGGGGACAGCCCGAAGATATCGCGAAAGCCGTCAGTGCAATTGCCGAAGGCAAACTCGATTTCTCAACCGGCCAGATTATCAACGTCGATGGCGGTTTCCATTTGAGAAGACTTTAACCACGAATTACACGGATTTTCATAGATTATAGCATTAAACATAATGTATGGATAAGAGCCAGATAGATACAGGGTATAAAGAACATATTGTATTTTCTGAACTTTCCGAATATATCGATTTTTATAAATCGTTATCTCAATCTGTCTTTGAATGGATTTCGACGGGCACATCAGTAATGTGTAATTTTGATTCTTATTTATTTTCTTCAATTCAAGGCACACTCGAATCTATAAGACTCATTCTTCAGGATGGAAAAATAAACGATTCTTATGCATTAGTAAGAAAGTATCATGATTCAGTTGTCATTAATATTTATGAAATATTATACTTAAAGAAAAACTTTAGCATCGATAATTTTGTTGTACAGAAGATAAATAATTGGATTCACAATAAAGAAAAGCTGCCAAGATATTCCGATATGATGGAATATATTCGCAATTCGAGAGAGCTTGAAAGGGCCAACAAAATATTAGATTTAGACGGTCGATACAAAAATATTCGTGATAAATGTAATGATCATACTCACTATAACTTCTTCTATTATATGATGTTAAATGACAATCAGATATATATAAAAGATAGATTGAAATACCTTGATAGGTTATCAAGCGATATGCGTGATATATTCATTCAGCATTATATTTGGCTCTTTACAATCAATGAGCATTATATGATGTCATATGATTATAGAGATAACATAGAATGTGGCGTCACTCCAGTGGAAGATTCGCAATATTGGGTCGCTCCATTTATACAAAAAGCTTTCGATGGAATAATTAAAAAATATAGATTAGATTTGGCAACTGAATTAAAAAGTATAACATCCATGAAATTGGAATAGCGAGAAACAAAAGAACATTGGTGCGATATTAGGATGAGTATAATGGATCAAGAAAATAATGTAATATATCGCAAAGGTATGAGCGAGGGAGAACTCCAAAAAGCAAAAGAACGAACAGAAGAAGCACATGTCAAGTCACATGCTGACAAAGGTGCTTTTGCGGGGTTAATATTATTTGTGGCGATAAGTAAATTAGTTGGGGCATCTATCTTGGTTTCAGCCATATTGTGTGGTTTTGGTGCGGGGTTTGGTGGTTTTATATGCCATTTAGAAGCATTAGCGCGGGAGAAAAGATTAAAAGAAAAGACCAAAGAAGAAAATATGGGGAAGCCATAGTTGTTTCTTTTGAAATCGGCAATTATAAATCCTAAATAAGAAATGAATTATCTCTGTGCTCTCTGTGTCCTCTGTGGCTATAATAAATAAAAAAATCTCTGTGGCTTGTTAGAGGGATAAAAGAATGGACATCAAAACAACAGTGCAGGTTTTAATCAGAGACGGCTTTATTCTCGTTTTCAATGAGGACCGGCTCGATATCGTTAAAACAGCCGAATCCCTGCTTGAGGCGAGCATAGGCAATATGGAAGTTACCTGCCGAATTAAGAAACCGCTGGAAAAACTAAGCCGGCTTCGCAAAGAATTACCTGAATTTGTCGCCGGCGCCGCGAGTTTGATAGATTACCCTGAAATGCTCAATATCGTGAAGCGCAACAATACTGATGCCCCCCTGCCATCCGTCGATGATGTCGTTAACGCGGGGGCACATTATCTTGTCTCAGCAGCCAATTTCAGAAAAGCGACCTATGAAAAATATACAGGCAAACTGCTGATTATCCCGGGCTGCGGCAGCGCAACGGAAATAGTAACACAGTTTTCGCTTGGAGCAAATTTCTGCAAGGTTTTCCCCGCGAAAGAGCTTGGCGGGCCGGCCTTTATCAAAGCGGTTGACCCTGCTATCCATAAATTAATCTCACTTATCCCTACCGGCGGCACAAATGCCCAGAATATTGGAGATTATATCGAAGCGGGCGTTTTGGTGCTCGGCGGCTCTTTCAGCGCGATTGAAAAACCTTTGTTCCAGAAGATTGTCGAGCAGCAGGATTATAAGCTCCTTGCCTGCGAACTGAAAAAGACCAAAGAGCTTATTGACAGCAAGCGCAGCCAGAAATGGCCTAAGCTCGACTTCGCGAAGGCCTCGATAGAGCAAATCAGCAAGGTTACGGGCCGAAACTTCAATATCAGGTAGCTTATGGAATCAGTGAAGATAGGAAAGCAAAAAATCATCGTCCATAGATTTAATACCGTTATCGTCGGCGCCGGTGCGGCCGGGATGAACGCAGCTATCCACCTTTATGAATTCTTCACACAAAAAGCAATCTTGGACGCCCAGGACCGTATCGCGGTAGTAACGGCGGGCGTATCTCTCGGCGCTTCCCGAATGAGCGGCTCAGACAAGCAAACCTATTATAAAATGGGCACCAGTCCTGATGTCCCTGACAGCGCCGAGGCGTTTGCCAAAAGCATTACCGCCGCGGGCTGCTGTCATGGCGACCTGGCACTTGCCGAGGCAGTCGGCTCATTGAGAGAGTTTTATCATCTCGTCCAGGCAGGCGTGCCGTTTCCCCACGATTCAACAGGAAGTTTTCTCGGCTATAAGACCGACCATGACCCTTCCGCTTTAAGCGAGACCTCGCCAACAGGCGGGTATGAGCGGGCCACGTCTGCCGGGCCAAAGACAAGTAAACTTATGTCCGAATGTCTTCAAAGGCAGGTCGTCGGTTGTGGCATAAAGATTTACGACCAGCAGGAAGTTGCCCATCTGCTCACCGCGGGCTCGTTCGACAAGCTCAGGGCAGGCAAGCGTATCATTGGCGTTGTTACAATTGATAAAAAATCACTCAATACCAAAAATTTCGGCATCAATATTTTCCTGTGCGAAAATCTTATTCTTGCTGCCGGTGGGCCGGGCGAATTATACAACGCAAGCGTTTACCCCAAAAATCAATCGGGCATTCATGGCCTTGCGTTTCAGGCGGGGTTGCCTGCTGAAAATCTGACCGAATCACAGTTCGGCCTTGCCAGCACAAAATTCCGCTGGAATGTTTCCGGCACATATATGCAGGCAGTGCCGCGTATTTTCAGTACGGATGCAGATGGTAATGATGAAAGAGAATTTCTTGCTGACTATTTTCCCAGTATGAGCAAAATGGCTACCGACATTTTTCTCAAGGGATATCAATGGCCGTTTGACCCGCAGCGAATTGAAAATTATCAATCGTCGCTGATTGATGTGCTGGTATTTAATGAAACGCAAAAGGGCCGCAGGGTTTTCATGGATTTCCTAAAAAATCCGATTGGCAATTCAAATATGAAGCCCTTTGCCATTGAAGACCTCGAGGAAGAAGCACTTGCCTATCTGCGTAAAACTGGCGCTCTTCAGAAAACACCCATAGAGCGTCTTGCCCAGATGAATCAGCCCGCTATTGATATTTATGCCGAACACGGTATCAACCTCCGGAAAGAACCTTTGGGGATTGCCGTCTGCGCCCAGCATAATAATGGCGGCTTTGCGGTCAATCACTGGTGGGAATCCTCAATCCCGCGGACGTTTGTCGTCGGCGAAATGGCGGGAACCCACGGTGTAAAACGGCCCGGCGGTTCAGCCCTGAATTCCGGCCAAACGGGCTCACTGCGCGCGGCTGAGTTCATCGCGAATGTCTATGGCGCTGGTGTACCTTCAAAAAAATCGGCAGCAAAAGAGATTAAGACACAGGTTAGTGAACTGATTGAGAGGTTCACCGGCTTTGGACAATCAAAGGGTCTTAAGGCGAAAGACGTAATCGCCGAGATTCAGGCCCGTATGACCGCCTCGGCGGGCCATATTCGTGAGATTAATGATGCCCGTAATGCGTTGACTAATGCTATCGCCCTGGTGAACCGTATAAAGGGGGAAGGTATTTCGATAAGCAGTCCAAAGGACACTCCCGCGGCTGTCAGAGCTGAGCATCTTGCACTGACAAGCGTGGCGTATTTAAAAGCGATTGTGTCCCTGCTTGAACAAGGCAGCGGTTCGCGCGGCTCGCATCTTGTGCTGTCGTCTGACGGCATTGCCGTGCATTCGTCGGTGCTTGATAAGAATGGCAGCGAGTTACGATATAAGCCCGAAAACGCAGGATTACGCAATTCAATCCTGCGAGTTGAGTACGACCCCCAACTGCCGAACCTGTTTCGCTGCCAAACAGTAACACCAAGACCCATCCCAACCGAACGCAAAGCGTTCGAGCCGGCCTGGAAAGATTACAGAGAAGGCAAAATCTATGGTTGACCAGCGTACGTCCAGATATGCGCTGACAATGACACTTGTGGCGGCGCTGCTTGGGTGGATGTTCGACGGGTTTGAGATGGGACTTTTCCCCCTTGTTGCGAGGCCTGCGTTGATGGAATTGATGGGGCCCCAGGCAAGTAAAACTATCGGCACATGGTTTTCAGTCATAATCGCTATGTTCCTCGTTGGCGCCGCGTGCGGAGGTCTGTTCTTCGGCTGGCTCGGCGACCGCATCGGAAGGGTTCGTGCGCTTGTCTGGAGCGTGGGGACATACTCTGTATTTTCGGGTTTGTGCGGTTTTGCAACAGCGCCGTGGCACCTGGCGGTTTTGAGATTTATCGCATCGCTCGGTATGGGCGGGGAATGGGCGCTGGGAGTAGCGCTTGTGATGGAGGTGTGGCCTTCGTCTTCGAGACCGATGCTGGCCGGGCTTATAGGCGTGGCTTCAAACGCAGGATTTCTTCTGATTGCGTTGATGGGGCTGGGGCTGACCAAAGTGATTGGCAGCATCGATTCATTTTTCACTTTTGTTTGTATGCCTGTGGAATGGAAAAATGCCCTGTTATCCAACTCGGCATGGAGATTGCTCTTATTTCTGGGGGCGACGCCGGCTATTTTGACTTTTTTTATTCGATTGTTCGTCCCGGAATCGCCTCGCTGGAAACAAGCAGCGGCTCATTCACCAGCCAACCGCATTTCGGACATATTTAAAGGAGGTCTGGCAAAATTAACAATACAGGGAGCAATTCTGGGAGCAATTATACTTTTAGGAACGTGGGGTTCGACGCAGTGGCTGCCGGCCTGGGCGGACAAGTTAAGCGGACAGATTCCAACGGCCAAATCATGGGCACAAATCTGGTCCGCCGTCGGGGCAATTGTAGGCGCTTTTCTTGCGGCATATTTGGCGAAGTGGACAAGCAGGAGATTGGCATATTTCATCCTTTGTATTTTGGCCGCCGGCTCTTGTGCCTATCTTTTCAGAACGTCTTTTGAATATGGCGGCTGGTTTTTGTTCTGGGTGTTTATTGTCGGAGGGGTGACGGCGAGTTTCTTCGGCTGGCTGCCCCTCTATCTGCCGGAGCTTTTCCCGACTCGGATTCGAGCGACCGCGCAGGGTTTTGCTTATAATATCGGGCGACTGCTTGCGGCTGCTGGAACGCTGGGGGCCGGGTCGCTTTTGAATTATTTTAATGAGGATTACGCGCGAATGTGCGCAGTTGTAAGTTTGGTTTATTGTATCGGAGTTTTATTCATATGGTTCTGTCCGGAAACGAAGGATAGACCTCTGCCTGAATGATTCAGTTTATTGGACATGTATTTACCCCGTGAGATAGCGAAGCGGCATCTCACGGGGTGAATCTGGTTTTGCCCTGAAACAAAAAACAAACCCCTCCCCGAATAACAGTTAAACCACAGATTACACAGATGTCCCTGATTTTTGTCATTCCCGCACAAGCGTGAATGATAAAGGAATCACTGGAAATCAGCGAAATCTGCGGTTAAAATAAATCGTTCAGATACACAGTTGAATGATTGTATTATAAAGCGGAAAGGAAAATGAAATGAAGTATGGGTTGAATATTCCTGAAAAGGGTGAGTTGGATTTGGTATCGCTGGGTGCGTTGGTACACCGGCTGGACCCGGGCATTGTGCCGTTCAAAAAAGCGACTAATTTTGAGGTGCATGTCAGCGGCGGCGAATTTAACGTGGCCGCAAATCTGTCGGATTGCTTCGGGATGAACACCGGCATCGCGACGGCAATGGTGGATTACCCAATAGGCGATTTGATAAGCCAGCGAGTACGTGCAATGGGCGTCAGGCCTTTTTATAAACATTTCAAACATGACGGTGTGAATGGGCCTAACATGGCCACCGTATACAGCGACCGCGGCTGCGGCGTGCGTGCCCCTGTGGTATTCTACAATCGCTGCAACGAGGCGGCGGCACAGCTTAAGCCAGGCGATTTCGACTGGAAGTCAATCTTTGCGGACGGAGTGCGATGGTTCCACAGCGGCGGTATCTTTGCGGCGCTTTCGCCGACAACGGCGGAGGTGATTATCGAAGGTATGCAGGCAGCCCAGAAAGCCGGCGCAATCGTATCGTTTGACCTCAACTATCGGGCCAAACTCTGGAATATCTCCGGCGGCCACGAGCGGGCAGTTGTTGTGCTCGACCGTATCGTGAAAAACGTCGATGTGCTTGTCGGAAATGAAGAAGACCTGCAATTGGGCTTGGGGATACCGGGGCCGGAAGTGGCCGCAAAGTCCAAACTCGATTCAAGCGTTTTCATCGGCATGATAGACAAGGTTATCAAAAAACACCCCCAGATTAAAATCGTGGCGACGACGCTGCGTGAAGTGCATTCGACCAACCACCACAGTTGGAGCGCGGTGGCATGGATTAACGGCACACCCTATATGGCACCGACGTGTGAACTTACCGTAGTTGACCGCGTTGGCGGCGGAGATGGTTATGCGGCCGGTTTCTTCTATGGTCTTCTCACCGGCCAATCGCCTCAGGATGCGGTGAAGCTCGGATGGGCGCACGGCGCACTTTTAACAACCACGCCGGGCGATACCACAATGGTTACGGTGGACCAGGTGAAGGCATTTGCCGGCGGCGGTTCGGCGCGAATACAAAGGTAACCGAAGAAAATGTCAGCACAAAAGAGTTTAAGTATCCGTGATTTTGGGGCCGTTGGCGACGGCGTTGCCGATAATACTATGGCGTTTAAGAACGCTATCGTTCAATGCTGTAAAAATAACGGTGGCAGCATAATCGTTCCTGCTGGCACATATCTGACCGGGCCGATTCATTTAAAGAGCAATATAAACCTGCATCTTGACGAGGGCGCGGTAATATTACTGGGCGACAATCTGGACGAGTGGCCGCCTGTCAAATCAAGGTGGGAAGGCGTAGAATGTTACGGCTACTCACCTTGTATCTATGGCGAAAACCTCAAGAATGTTTCCATCACGGGCGCCGGAACAATCGACGGCCGCGGACAGGCATGGTGGAACGAATTTAAACAACGCAAAACAAATGGCCAGACCCAGCCGGTTTCAGCTCGCGATAAGGAATTCGCAAAACTCAATGAGAATACCGACCTTTCCGATTGCGGAGGAGGCGGCATTGGCTCCTTCTTTTTCAGGCCGCCGCTGATCCAATTTAATAATTGCCAGGATGTGCTGCTTGACGGCTTTACAACACGTAATTCCCCTTTCTGGAATACGCATCTTGTTTACTGTTCGAATGTCATAGTTAAAAATACAACCTTTCAAAATCCCGCAGGCGGAATCAACGGCGACGGCCTTGATATTGATTCGTGCAGCGGCGTGCAGGTCTTTGACTGCATCTTCGCTGTAAACGATGACTGCCTTTGTTTTAAATCGGGCATCGGCAAAGACGGCATGCGAGTAAACAAGCCGTGCGAGAATATTGTCATAAGAAACTGCAAGATGATGCGAGGGCATGGCAGTGTTGTCATAGGTTCTGAAACGGCGGGCGGCATTCGAAACATAGAAATCTCCGATTGTGTTTTTAACGGCACTGACCGAGGGCTAAGAGTAAAATCCAGGCGAGGAAGAGCCGGCACCGTAGAAAATATCACACTTAATAACATCACTATGAATGGCGTCGGCTGCCCGATAGTGATGCATTTATATTACGAATGCGGCGCCAAGACCGAAGAGATTGCGGCAATTTCCGACCGCAATCCAAGGCCCGTCACAGACACTACCCCGTGCATTAGAAACATAAAAATAACAAACATGACGGCCGACAATGCGCGAGTAGCGGCGGCCTTTCTGCTGGGCCTGCCTGAAAAGCCCATTGAGAATATTCTGTTTGAAAACGTCAAAATAACTCTTGTGAAAGACGGCAAACCAGCACGCCCGGCTATGGCCTTTGGCATTAAAGAAATGCAGGGCCAGGGAATCATCTCCGAATTTGTAAAAGATTTTATCCAAAGGAATGTGAGCATAAAATGAGAATAAACAAATTCATATTAGCAGCGGTCTGTGTCATTTTATTAAACGGATGTGTCAGCCAGACAAATGTCGGCTGGGAACAGGCCGATAAGATTTTAAGCAGGATTAAAGCTCCTCAGTTTCCGGCTAAGGATTTTAATATCACCGATTATGGTGCGGTGGGGGATGGGAAAACCAATTGTACCCATGCTATCAACAAAGCGATATCTGCCGCTAATAAAGCCGGCGGAGGGCGTGTAGTAGTTCCGCCCGGCACATTCCTGACCGGCGCAATCTATCTGAAAAGTAACGTTAACTTATACATATCACAGGACGCGGTTGTTAAATTTTCAACTGACCCCAATCAATATCTTCCGGCGGTGTTTACGCGGTGGGAAGGTGTTGAGTGCATGAATTACTCGCCGTTAATCTACGCTTACAAAGAGAAAAATATTGCCATAACAGGCAAGGGGACGCTCGATGGGCAAGGGGGCAACGATAATTGGTGGGGATGGAGGAGAGGTCTTCAGCGCCAGGACCGGCAGGAATTGTTTGCACAGGGACAAGAAGGCGTCCCGGTCGAGCAGCGTCTTTACGGCGGCAAATACCTGAGGCCCACCATGATTGAACCCTGCAAATGTGAAAATGTTCTTATAGAAGGCATAACAATCCTGAACAGCCCCTTTTGGCATATTCATCCAGTACTGTCACAAAATATTATTGTCAGAAACGTAAGGGTGAACGGCCTGGGACCCAACAATGACGGGTGCGACCCCGAATCGTGCAAAGACATGCTCATCGAGGGCTGCTTCTTCAACACCGGGGACGACTGTATCGCGATAAAGTCCGGCAGAAATAACGATGCCAGACGAGTAAATGTGCCAAGTGAAAACATCGTTATCCGTGATTGCCTTATGAAAGCCGGCCATGCCGGTGTTGCGGTTGGCAGCGAAATAACCGCCGGCGCCAGAAACATTTTTGTTGAAAAATGTACAATGGACGACCCGAACCTGGACAGGGCAATAAGGCTTAAAACCAACTCTGTCCGCGGCGGTTTTATAGAGAACGTCTATGTAAGAGATGTCAATATCGGACAGGTTAAGGAGGCGGTGCTGCTGATAGATTTCTTTTACCCGGATGTCGAGAAGGGAAATCTCAAGCCGGTTGTTCGGAATATCAATATGGAAAACGTCATCAGCAAAAAAAGCAAATACGCACTATTCCTGAAGGGTTTTGACGATGCGCCGATAACCGATGTCCGGCTGAAAAATTGCACACTTGATAATGTCACCAATCCCGATGTCATCAGCAACGTAAAAAACCTGGTTATGGAAAATGTTATGATTGACGGCAATCAGATGCCTTCAAGCCAGTGATTGGCCCAAACGGCTCAGTTCCTCACCTTTTTTCTTACAACCGCCGCACCAAGGCCGAGAAGTATCAAAGTACAGGGTTCAGGAATCTGCGTTGCGATACATATTGGTCCGTCCAGGCCCGAGGCGAAGGTGGACATGTTTCCGCTTGGATCGAATTTGAAAATCGCATTTGTATTATCGGTTGCATAGACATTGCCGCTGTTATCTAACGCAAGACCCCAATACATGCCCGAGGCAAAGGTGGACATGTTTCCGCTTGAATCGAATTTAACAATGTCTCCATTGGATGTGAAGAGATTGCCGCTGCTGTCAAAGTCAAGACCCATAGGCAACAAACCTGAGGCAAAGATGGACCTGTTTCCGCCAGAATCGAACTTAATAATCGCGTCCACAGTGCATGCGAAGAGATTGCCGCTGCTATCACACGCAAGGCTATCAGGATAGTCCAAACCAGAGGCAAAGGTGGACCTGTTTCCGCCAGCGTCGAACTTGAAAATCGTACCGGGCCCCAAATCGGATACGTAGAGATTGCCTCTGCTGTCAAACGCAAGACCCGTAGCCCCAAAACCGGAGGCAAAAGTGGACCTGTTTCCGCTTGGGTCGAACTTGAAAATCGTCTTGGATTCCCACTCGGATGCATAGAGATTGCCGCTGCGGTCAAATGCAAGCCCCATAATCTTTGTCAGACCCGAGGCGAAGGTGGTTCTGTTTCCGCTCGAATCTAATTTAATAATCGTCCCGTTGTCACACCCCACGTAGATGTTATCTGCGTATGTAATGGAACTGGCCAATAGAGGTAGAACCACAATGATTAGTGCTGCTGCCAAAAAACTTTGCGCTCTCATCTATCTTCTCCTTCTTCCAAAAGTGATAAGTTTACAAGGCAGGAAATGAAACGCGAGGAATGAACACAGCGAAATCTCTCTTCTCTCTTTTGCTCATTCTCACTCTCCAGCCTTCTTTCCGGCTTCGCTTAAAAGCTACGCCGTGACAAGTTGCCTTTTGCCCCCAGCCAAAAGCGATTATGGGGATACTGTCAAGTTTTTATTAACGCCTTCTGGTTGCAATCGCCGCGCCAAGGCCGAGAAGCAATAACGTACAGGGCTCGGGAATCGTGTAAATAAAGCCGTGATAATTACCAGCAGTATCGGTATAAGAACCAACAATATTGCTGCCATCGATGCCATATGCGGTTGTCCCGGTCGCCCCCGTAAAGTCAAGGGTAGTCCAGCTTGTCCCGTCATAGAGAAAACCGTGGCTGCCGTAAGAACCTACAAGATTACTGCCATCGATGCCATATATCCCAGTTTGTTGTGCCCCCGGCCCATCGAGGGTAATCCAGTTTGTTCCATCATAGATAAAACCGTGGCTGTAAGGATTATTGAACGCATAACGACCAACAATCTTGTCGCCCTCGATGCCATACACATAGGTACTAAATGCCCCGCTATCGATTGTCGTCCAGGTTGTTCCGTCATAGGTAAAGCCGCGGTTGTTATAATGAGAGTCCCAATACCAGCCAACAATCTTGCCGCCGTCAATACCGTATGCCTCTGTCCCTTTTGCCCCGGGCGCACTAAGAGAAGTCCAAGTCGTTCCATTGTAGAGAAAACTATGGACACTGGAAGAAGCGTCTAAATAGTAACCAACCATATTATTTCCGTTGATTCCCTGTATATGCGTCCAGCCTGCTCCCGGAAAGTCCAGTGTGGTCCAGTTTGTTCCGTCATAGAGAAAACCATGGCCATCGTAGGAACCTACAAGATTATTCCCCTGTATGCCGTATATAGCTGTCGAAGTTGCCCCTGGTTTGTCGAGTGTTTTCCATGTGCTGGCAAATGCGTAAGATGAAAAGATAATTATTATTATCGTGCAGGTTATGATAGCCCTTAGATGTGTTCTGCTTCTCATACTCTTCTCCTTCTTCTTTGCCTTTTGCCCCCAGCCAAAGGCGATTACATTATACCCTTTTTGCCAGTGCCGGTCAAAGATAGCCTCGGCTTCCTAACTTCTTTACCCAGCTAATAAGTAAGTCCACCTCAGGCGGAAATTGTTACACTTTTTTTGGAAAAATACGAATATTTTCCAAATTAATTGCGAAATAAAGTCAGTTGAGCAGATGGTGATAGAGGGCCAACACCTGGTTGGCCCATTCAGAAGAGCAGATATCGAAGAAGGCAAATATAAAAACGTTAGTGGGCGAGCATTTTAATCAGCAGCCAGAAGGCCCCTAAGATGCCAACGGTAAGGGCGGAACTGGCAAGGACGCCCCATGTATCTTCTTTGTCCCATTTGCAGAATTCCCAGTTACTTTTTGGGAAGAGTTTTGTATGGTCGAAACGGGTCGGGTTGTCGTAGCTTTTTTGCAGCTCGGCCTTGTCAAGCTCGTGGTCGGAAATAACCTTGGTTTTCATTTTGACGTAGAAGCGGGCTATATTTTCTTCCAGACCTTTGTCCCTGGTAATCATGCTGACGGGGATAAGGATAATAAACGGCAAAAGCGAAGCTATAAGATATCGTAGCGTCATCAGGGTGGACGGTTTCATATTTCGCAGGTCCAATCCTATCATTCCGCCGACAACAAGTTCTGTTTTCAATCTGCCTAAACCGGTCATCGATGAGTTGGCATCCTCGGGATTGCTCCTTGCCACTGAATCAAAGTATATGCTTGCGGGAGGAATTACAAATTCTTTGCTTATTTTTTGTCCGACAGCCGAAGCAAGTCCTTTATCAACATCCCGCTGTTCAGCCGATGTGCTGCGTGTAATTGTTTGTTCAGTGGTTTGCTGGGTGAGCCATTTTGAATGCTGGACTGAGCCGAATAGCGGCAGTATTTCCGGCAGAACCGCGAACAGCATTGTGCAGATTATTACCTGTGTATAGACGGCCTTCAGGGTCAGGCGCTTCCAGAACAGCAGGAGCATTACCGGTGCACCAAAGATAATATTCAATAAGGGCTGCATCTTAATTATGTCAATCAGGCTTTTGTAGTGTACCGCGACGTAAATAGCGAGCAGAAGAACGCCGGCAATAGCGATTCGCGATACGTTAATGTAATGACGTTCGCTTTTGTTTTTGACAAACGGTTTATACAAATTTCGAACGAATAGCGCCGAGAGGTAAACACAGTTGCAGGCCAGAGCGGCCATATTAGCCGCCAGGATGCCTGCTATCATAATGCCTCGCAGTCCGACTCCGAGCAGATTATTGCTCATCACGCCCCAGGCGGTATCGGGGTCGGAGATTGAGTTCTGGTAGAGAGCAAAAGCAAGCAGACCGCACAACGCCCACATAATAGTAAGAATTCTTTTGGTATAATTGCCGCCCAGGCCTCCGACTCTTGCGGTAATTTCATCTTTGGCTGAGCCGTTGTGGGCCATATTGCCCTGATGGCCGGTAATGCCGATTATATAATTAGCCAGCAGAAATGCAGCGATTGAACCTAAGGAGAATTCGTCCAGACCGGAGCCGAAAAAGGACAGCATATGCTCAGGTACTCTCGCGGTAAACTCGTTCCAGCCCCCAAGTTTTATCAGCGCAAGCGGAATCATCATTATTGAAAATGCAATTACCAGAAGTCCCTGGATTACATTGTTCCAGACCGTTGCCTTAAGCCCTCCCATTATTACATACGCGCCTACGAAGATTGTATAGATGGCGTAAAACCAGTAAACCGGGGTGTAAGATATAGAAGCCTTGATTTGCTCTTGGAGGTACATACTGTCGAGGGCTTTATATCTTTCGGTCTTTTCCGGCGGAAGCTGTTTTGCTTTGTAAAGTTTATTGAGCTGGTTGTATTCCTGGAACATCTCCATGCTCTGTTTTTCGGCCAGGGTACATTTTTCGATGGGTTTGATTGTCATTGCCTCAAAAGTGCGAAATGTAATTTTGTAACTCATTCCGGCGAGAATTACAGTCAGCCAGATTCCGACGCAGGCATAAAAAACGGAAAGGAATTTACTTTTGAAGCGTTCATCGAACAATTCAGCCATTGTAATCAGCCGGACTCGTCTGAACCAGCCGGCTATGAACCAGTAGTAGGGCCCTGAAAAAATAGGCGCCAGCAAAAGCCATACGCCTCCGAGTCCTTTGCTTAACACGAAACTGGCGGTACTTATGGCATTACTGGCATCAATGATAGTGGCCATGTTCATAAAGTACTGGAGAAGTTTGCCTACGGAGCGACCGGCCATAAAGAAGTCTTCCTGGCTGCGTACTTTGCCCGAGGTTCTTTTGCCAACGTAGGTGATGGCTGCCAAATAAGCCACGATTAATAAAACATCTATCGGGTGAAAACCTAAAATATACATGCCGCCAGCACTTTCATTTATATCGAATTTCTAATTAGACCCGGAATATATATCGGGGACAGAGCTTATGTTCACGCAAAACCGCGCAAAAAATAATACCTTATTTCGAAGGACCGGCAGAAACTTTGGCCGGTGTGTTCGCATCCGCTACTGGTTCGCTGCGGAAGCACGGCTTTAATTCTGGCACGGCCTTGACCAGTTCCTCAACGACAAGACGGCCAAACATCACGCTGCCTTTGGCGTTGAGATGTGTGTTGTCAAACTCGTTATTGTCTTTGACGGGGCTGAACTCCCAGCATTTTTCTTTGCCTAACTGTTCGCACAATTGTTTGCTGCTGGTGTGAAGGTCGACAAGCGGCACGTTCTTTTCCTTCGCGAGCGCCTTGACGGCTTCGACGTAGGGAATCAAACTGGAGTTAATCTTTCCGTTGCCGGATTTGTCCCACTGGCGGCGCACCATCGAGGTTACGATTATCGGCTTTGCGCCGATTGCGCGGGTTTCGTCTATGTATTTCGACATAAACTCTCGATATGTGGTATTGGGGTCCGTGGTGCGGTCGCCTTTGTTAGGTTCATCGTTGTGGCCGAACTGAATTAAATAATAATCGCCTTTGAGAGCCAACGCCTCGGTCCAGAGTCCCTCGTTAATAAAGCTTTTAGAGCTGCGGCCGCCTCTGGCCGTATTTATGCACTCTGCGCGGTCGGTAAGAAAACTCTTGAAACCGGGTCCCCACCCCTGCTTGTCTGTCACTGTCGAATCGCCCACAAGAACGAGCCGCACCTTGCGGATTGCTCCGTTGGGGTCCTGCACGGTCCCGGCCCCCCCGGTATTGCCTGCGGCTAATCCGATCAAATTAAAAATACAAACCGTTAAAGTTAATCCTATAATCTTTCTGCGGGTCATAAAAATCTTTCTTTTTTGTTAAAAAATAATCCCTCAATGCGCAGAACCAGCAGGAACTTTGGCCGCTGAGTTCGCATCCGCTGCCGGTTCGCTGCGGAAACACGGCTTTAGTTCGGGTGCGGCCTTGACAAGTTCCTCAACAACAATTTTGCCAAACACCACACTGCCTTTGTCGTTAAGGTGCGTATTGTCAATTTGATTATCCCCCTTGAGCGGGCTGAGCTCATTGCACTTTTCTTTGCCTAACTGTTCACACAATTCCTTGCTTCGGGCGTGAAGGTCAACCAGCGGCACGTTCTTTTCCTTGGCAAGCTGCCTCATTGCTTCCGCGTAAGGTGCCAAATCTGACTTTATTTTGTTGCTGTCAGCTGCATCCCACTGACGGCGCACCAGCGAAGTTACAAGTACCGGTTTTGCGCCGATTGCGCGGGCCTCGTCTATGTATCTCGTTAGAAATTGACGATAGGTGGTGTTGGGGTCCGTTTTGCTTTCATCTTTGGCTGATTCGTCATTGTGGCCGAACTGGATTAAATAGTAATCGCCCTTAAGGGCCAGTGCCTTGGTCCAGCGTCCCTCGTCGATAAATTTTTTGGAGCTGCGCCCGCCGACGGCCATATTAGTGCAATCCGCACGGTCGGTAAGAAAACTCTTGAAACCAGGCCCCCAGCCCTGCTTGTCTTTGGCTGTCGTATCGCCAACTATAACGAAACGAATCTTATGGTCAGGTAACTTTGCCGAATTAGAGTCCTGTGCAGTACCGGCCCCAGAGGCATTGGTGGCGACGAATCCGATTAAATTAAAAATACAAACCGTTAAAACTAATCCTGTAATCATTTTGTACTTCATAATAAATTCCCCAATTTAACAATAAAAACCGTAATGTTAGAAACCCCAATATTATTCTGAAATTGCAGGTTTTGGCGACGGACTGCAATTTTTGAAAGTAAGTCCGGAGGTTGAATTAGTATCGATTACCCAGGTTGGTGTGCTGTTTGTAATAGTGATCGTGTCAAACGTGCTGTTTGTGCAATATTTGATATATGCTCCGCCGGACGCGGCGCCATCAATGGAAACATTACTGAGAGAAAGATTAGTATGCGGCGTGCCGGCTAATCCGCTGACATAAATACCATACTTTTTGAGATTGGTGCAGGTGATGTTCTTTACTGTAATATCCTTAAACTGCCCCGGGCCGCCCGAGGGGTAATCACAGTTATACGAACTGTCGAAGAAAATTGCGGAATTTTTTACAATGTTTTTGATTGCAATATCCCTGCAAAGAACGTTTCTGGCTCCGCCGCCTTGTTTTGTGCCGGTTTTGAACCGAAGGCCGATGTCCGTTCCGTCAAAAATGCAGTCCTCTACTAAAACATTCTGAATCCATGCCCCTGTAAAACTTCCGAAAACCACCCCGCCGTGACCTCGTTTGGCTATGCAATTAAACACTCTGATGTTGTTATCAGGGTAATTTTCTTTTACGCCGTCAGCCCCAACACCCGCATTAAAATTAATACAATCATCGCCGGCGTCGAAATTTGAATCGAAAATATATGCCGTGTCGCTTGTTGCAAGGTCAATGCCGTCTGCATTATGAATATCGTAAGTAGTAACCGTAAGTCCGTTTACTGTGATATTTTTGGAGTAGCTGATAAAGATAACGTGCATCGGGGCGTTTACAAGTGTGAGTCCGCCAAGATATAAGCCATCCACTCCTTTTACGGTAATCATATCAGCCCTGGCGCTGTCTTCATTGGCGTCCTTTGCCTGGTTACTGCCCAGTATTGTATCCTTGTGCCCGATTATAGAACCGACAGAATCAGAGCCGCCGTTTACCGTGCCTGAACCGCATATCCGGACATTAGTAACGCTTCCATACTTATCAGTATAAGCGTTTATCAGGCCCATATAATTATTGCCTGATGCATAATAGGTGAATCTTTTGCTTGTCAGCGGATAATCAGCGGTGCTATCGCTGCCTCGCAAAGTGCCGTCGATTTGAAGCGTCATGTTGCTTTTTAAGAAAAGAGCGCCGCTGACAAATGTGCCGGAAGGAATCAGGACTTTGCCGCCCGGTGTGCATTCATCAATTGCCTTTTGGATTGCGGCAGTATTTAATGTTTTGCCGTCGCCAATTGCGCCGTATGTCGTAATATTAAACGCTTTCATTGCGGGAGCTGTTGATTGCATGACTTTATTGCTGGGCCCAGATTCTTTTCCGGATGCATCTACGGCTTTCACAATAAGTGAATAAGGAGAATTAGCTTCCAATCCTGTAATATTGTAAAAAAGGTTTTTTGTATTGCCGGCCAAAGACCCGTTTTGATAGACATTGTAACTGGCAACGGTTGAATAATCAGACGGTTTGCTCCAAATAGCCGTAATGCTTGAATCATCATAAGCCATAGGGGGGACCATCAATTTTTGAGGCGTGGCAACGGGTGCAGCTTTGCTAATGGCCGTTTTAGGTGCGTTGGAATCAGGTATAGTTGAACTCTGGGCCTGTTTTTGCAAGGCATCACAACCAAACCATATTGAAAAGGCGACGAATAGAACGAGGTTTTTTCTCATACGGGACACTCCCAAAATTTTATCAAAGAATACGGCCTTTAGGAACATTCATTCTAATATGCCGCTAAGTTTCTAAGATAACCTTTTTGCGCACAAAAAAGAATAATATCGCGCAAATATGCCAATCCGGCCGAAATTTTACCAAGTTTTATGGTATAATGGTATGCAAATCAATTGTCTTTTGGAGTAGCAGGTATGAAAAGAGCATTTTGGCTGGGGGTGTTGCCGCTGATGTTTTGCGTGCTTTTTGCGGCGAGTCCCGCGTATTGCAGCACTTATTATCTTGACCCGAATGGAAATGATACTACCGGCGACGGTTCGATAGGTAATCCCTGGTTTACAATTACGAAAGCTGTAACAGCAATGGCAGCCGGAGATACAACTTACCTTCGCGGAGGAAGATATCTTTATACTTCCAGGGTTTCGATATCGAAAGCCGGTTCGAGCACTTCCAAATTTTATTTATTAGCATATCCCGGCGACCCACGTCCAATCCTTGATTTTTCCGCACTGGCATACGACAGCTCAAATAGAGGGATAACCTTGAGCGGCAGTTACTGGTATATGAAGGGTTTTGATGTTTACAAGGCCGGCGACAATGGAATGATTATTCAAGGCACATATAACATCGTTGAATTTTGTTCTTTCTATGAGAATTGTGACAGTGGTTTGCAATTATCCAATGGTGCTGCATACAATCAAGTTATAAATTGCGATTCATATTATAATTATGATTATCTTTCATCTCCTACGCCGGGAGGAAATGCCGATGGTTTTTCTCCAAAACTTACTCTCGGCACTGGCAATTATTTTTATGGATGCAGGTCATGGCAGAATTCAGATGACGGGTATGATTGCTATCTGAACGCACCGACTGATAATGTAACTACAACATTTGAAAACTGCTGGGCTTTTAAGGCCGGTTATCTAAAAGATGGAACTGTCAGTCAGGGTAATGGTAATGGATTCAAGATGGGTTCTTCGACCAATCATCATAATGTCATTCTGAAGAGGTGTCTGTCATTCTCCAACAAAGCTGAAGGATTTGACCAGAATCACAATAAAGGTTCAATGACACTCTACAATTGCACAGCATATTATAATGGCAATGGTTCTACGACCAATAATTTTGAAATTTCGGAAGCATTGTCAAGCGGCTATACAGCAACAGTTACCAATTGCGTTAGTCTATCAGGCGCGATTCACCTTGCTTACGCAACGCAGACCACAAATAGCTGGCAGAGTCCGTTTGTTTGTACAAGTGCGGATTTTGTCAATATTAACCCTGCCGCGGCTTATGGCGCACGAAAAGCTGACGGCAGTTTGCCGGACATTAATTTTATGCACCTTGCAGCCGGCAGCGACCTCATTAATGGTGGAACTTATGTCGGGCTGCCGTACCACGGCAGTGCACCTGACCTCGGATACTTCGAGTATGGTGGCTGTACTACCCCGGCCGCTTCTGACCTCAATGAGGACTGCGAGGTGGATTTCCTCGACTATGCTCAACTGGCTGACGTATGGGCAGGCGACCTGATGGACATAGCTCAATTCGCAATAGAATGGCTGACCTGCAATCGAGACCCTGCGAGCGAGTGCTGGCAGCAATAAGAAGAACACCGGTCGTTACAGACCGGCGGTTAACCATAATGAATGAACAGTCCGATTTTGGATAGGGTGGCGTTATGGTTATGTGTAAGTCGGTCGTGAGACAATATATTTGGTTGCTGCTTGTCGCATCAGGACTCCTTGGATACTCAAGTGCCAAGGCCGCCGATATGACAATAACGAGTCTTTTGCCAGCAAATAATGCGGTTGAAGTATGCGCAGACACAAAGCTGTGGATAACTTTTGGCACGGTGCCGATAGTAGCAACCAGCGGAACTTTGCAGATATGTAAGGTGTCAGATGACAACATGGTTTATCAGCTTAATTTGTATTCTCTTCCTAATCCGCCTGTATCATCAGGATGGCCATCAGAATATAAAATCAATCTTAACGGAAAGATATTGAATTACCAGCCCTTCGTAGTAAATGGTAATACGGTAGAGATATATCCATCGGCACGTCTGGATTATAACACGGCATATTATGTGAAGATGACGGCGAGTTTCTGCACGGACGCCAACGGTAATACTTCACCTGAAATAAATGACAACACGACCTGGCGGTTTACAACCAAAACGGCTGCGCCGGCGTCATACCATGATTATACGGTATCGCTGGATGGAAGCGGAGATTTCTGCACATTACAGGGCGCCGTTGATGCAGTGGGCAGCAGTGATCCCTGTCGGACACTTATAAAGCTAAAGAAAGGTAATTATCGAGAGCTGATAAATATCCCCAGCGGCAAAAACAATATTACGTGGCTCGGCGAGGACCGGGATACGACAATACTGGCAGTGTACAACTGCGAGAATTTCAATCCCGGCAGCGACTCCCGGATGATGATAAGAGGTTCTGCCGACGGGTTCAGAATTTATAATATGACGTATCATAACCTGACGCCGGACGGCGGAAGTCAGGCGGAAACGGTAAAACATTCAGGGCTGCAATCTATTGTAAAGAACTGCAGGTTCAAAAGCTACCAGGATACGTTGTGTCTCAATGGACAGATGTATTTTAATAGCTGCTACATCGAAGGAGATACGGACTATATCTGGGGAATAGGGACGGTGTATTTCGATAAGTGCGAGATGCATTCGCTGAGCACACAATCATATATAACACAGCCGAGGACTGCACAGGATGTCAACGGCTTTTTTATGGTGGATTGCAATTTGACCGCACCGCCGGGGCTTACGGGCTGCTATCTGGGGCGAACGACCAACAATAGCTATCCATATTGTCAGAGCGTGTATATAAACTGCACGCTGCAAAGTGGGCTGATTTTGCCGGCAGGATGGAAAATTTATTCAGACATTAATACAGACACAAGCCACCTTAGATGGTGGGAGTATAAATCGGTTGACCCGTGCGGCAATTTGATTGTCACAAGAGCCCGCCAATATTCAAAACAGCTTAGTGACGCCGAGGCATTGTGGTGGAGGGATGTGAATCATGTTTTCGGCACGTGGAATCCAAAAACTCTTGGCGAATTTCCTACCGCGGCATGGCAGCCTCAGCCGGCAGATGGGGCAACGGGAGTTACCACAGCCGGGGCATCGCTGACATGGGCGGCGGGTGCGGAAGCCACATCACATATGGTATATTTCGGGACGACCAACCCGCCGGAGTTTGTCGGCGAACAAACGGGCACGTCGTTTGCGACGGGGGCAATGTTGCCGAATACGACTTATTACTGGCGCGTCGATGAAAACGATTCGACAGGTGTGACGACCGGCACGGTGTGGAGCTTTACTACGTTGCCATATACCTGCACCGGCTCAATCACCTCTGACCTCAATGAGGACTGCCAGGTGAATTTTCCCGACTATGCTCAACTGGCTGACGCATGGGCAGGCAACCTGACGGATATAGCTCAATTCGCAGCGGACTGGCTGACCTGCAATCGGGAACCTGCGAGCGAGTGTTGGCAATAAAATGAACGCGGTCTAATGAGCATTGCTTTAGCGATTAATATCTTGAAAGTTTTACTGTAATGCTTATTTTGGAATAGATGGACACAAGCTCAAACAGACGGTCTTTTCTAATTTGCCTGATATTAGGATTAACTATCTTTGCCGTTTTTTACCAGGTACACAGTTTCAAGTTTATTACTTATGATGACCCCTATTATGTCTATAAAAACCCGGACATACAATCCGGCATCACGCTCGAATCCGTCAAATGGGCCTTTACTACCGATTGTACGGCCAACTGGCATCCATTAACATGGCTGTCGTATATGCTGGACCGGCAGCTTTTCGGTGAAAACGCAGGCGCCTACCATATTACTAACCTGATTTTTCATATTGTAAACGCCCTGCTGCTTTTCATTGTTCTGAAACAAATGACGGGGGTACTTTGGCAGAGCGCATTTGCAGCGGCACTGTTTGCACTTCATCCGCTTCACGTCGAATCAGTCGCGTGGGTCTCTGAACGCAAAGATGTTTTGAGCATTTTTTTCTGGCTGCTGACAATGTGGGCATATTTGCGTTATGTGAATAAGCCGGGTATCAGCCGATATTTGTGGATAGTTATATTTCTCGCTCTCGGTTTAATGGCAAAACCTATGCTGGTTACGCTGCCTTTTGTATTGCTTCTGCTTGATTATTGGCCGCTTGAGCGTTTTAGGCGGCGCACACTTTTCTATTTGATTGGAGAAAAAATTCCTTTCTTTGTTCTCTCGGCAGCTTCAAGTGTTGTTGCATTTCTTGTACAGCGAAGCAGCATGGCGGTAGTATCGCTTAATATGCTCCCTTTAAAGTTCCGCATTCTCAATGCTCTTGTTTCTTACATAGGATATATAGAGAAAATGTTTTGGCCAAGTCGCTTAGCCGTATTCTATCCGCATGTCGGCCGAAATATATCGATTCTGTATGCCATAATATCCGCCGGTATTCTGCTGGCCGCAACTGTTCTTGTGATTCGATTTGCAAAAAATCACCGATACATGGTTACGGGCTGGTTCTGGTATATTGGAACGCTTGTGCCCGTCATCGGCATTATTCAGGTTGGCATCCAGGGTATGGCCGACCGTTATAGTTATATTACACTGACGGGTTTATTTATTATCATTGCATGGGCAATGCCTGACCTGTTGGCAAAATGGCGATATAAAAAAATAGTACTTGCTTCATTGGCGCTGCTGATTGTTTCAACCATATCGATATGTACTTATAATCAGCTTCGCTACTGGCGAAATACCTCGACTTTGTTTCAGCATGCCATTGATGTGACAAAGAATAATTTTATGGCGATGAATGAGTTGGCCTGGTTTTCAGCAGTTGACCCGAAAATTACGGCGCACAATCCTTACAAGGCAATACTGCTTGCCGAAGAGGCCTGTAAAATTACTCATTACAGCGACCCTGGAAATTTGGATACCCTGGCTGTTGCTTATGCGGCAGCAGGCAACTTCGGTAAAGCCATAGAAATAGCTGGAAAAGCCCTGGAATTATGCCAATCTTCCGACCAGGAAACGCTTAAAAAGGAACTTGAAAGTCGGCTGGTTCTATATAAGGCCGGCAAACCATATATCGAAAACGAGCAGTAAAAGCAACGCCGACTAATGAGCATGGTAAAGCTGGCGGTATTTCTGAGGCAGCATTCCGGTGACCTTTTTAAACGCACGTCTCATATTCGAGGTGTAATGAAAACCTGAGCGGACGGCTATTTCATCGACTGGAAGATTTGTCTCAATGAGCATTGCTTTAGCGATTTCGAAGTGGGCCTGAATGATTTCATCGTGTACGGATTTCCCAATTACCTTATGGAACTTCAACTGCAGCAGGCGCTTGCTCATATAAACGTGGTTGGCGATTGCATTGACCTGAAGCGGGGTATTGCCGTTTCGCCTGATGTACTTCATGGCTTGTACGATAGCAGGGTCGTCGATTGCATAGACATCTGTTGAGCCGCGTGTTTCGACATGCGTCGGTTGAATTTCTATGCACTGTCCCTGCATGGTTTCATGTCCCGATATCATTTTATCGAGCAGTTTGGCAGCATCGTAACCGGCTTTTTTGAAATTAAACGCGATGCTTGACAGCGGCGGGTCACAGATATTGCAGATGGCATTGTCGTTATTGACACCGAGGATGGCAATTTCGTCCGGAATGCTGAGGCCGGCTTCTTTGGCCACATTGATCAAATGGCAGGCAAATATGTCGGTGCTGGCCAGTATGGCTACCGGCTTGGGTAATTGTTGAAGCCATTCTATTAGTTTCTGCTGGCCGGTATTGAGAGCCGTTTTAATCCATAGACTGGTAAATGGAATCGGATCGTTTGTAAGAATCGCCTGCTTTTCTTTGAACGCATGGACATTATAACCGCTCTTGGCCAGGTATTGGGAAAAGTGTTCCAGCCTTTCAGCGGACCACCTTGCCTGCGTAAGGCCGAAAAATGCAAAATTTTCGAATTTCTTTTTCAGCAAATATTCGCAGGCCATTTGTGCGACCTCTTTGGAATTCGCGCTTATAAAGGGAAGATTGAGCAGATTTTGTATTGTGGCCACTCCTATCACGGGTATGCCGATCCGGAGCAATTCTTCTGCCTTTATAGTTGTCTGTATGCTTACAAAAGCCCCTTTGCAGCCTCTTTCCTTGAGAAACATCAGTGACTTTTGCGAGCAATCAGGCCAGATAATCAACTGCCGGTCTCCCCTGTCACGGATGTATTGAGAGATGCCCGCCATCAACCCTTCGGTGTTGTGAGTGATATTATTGTGAGCGAAAGCTATTTTTATTTTTTCTTTCATCTCATCGCGACCCTTGTCTGTTTTTTAGTTTTTGTGTGTACACAAACTGCTTTCGAGAAAGCCGAAGTGGTGAATTATTATATCGATTTAAATAGATTTGTCAACACGCTGCAACTTATAAGCTGAGACTGCCGTACATCGCACGCCGATTTTCATTTTTGAGACAGTGAATTTTAAATGGTTTTACGCAGGCGCAGCGGCAATATCCGAAACGAAGTATGCAGTATAATCTGGCGAAGAGTATATTTTTATTTCCATTTTTTCTTGGGCACCGAACCCCAGGAACGAGCGAATAATACGGCCTTTGCGGGTGAAACCAGGGGTAGGATTCCAAAAAATTAAGAATTCAGAGTATCAGGCGACGGATATCGCCGGAACATCGAGATTAGCAATTTGGCCGTTTTTTGGGGACTAAGCATAAAATGCGGTTTTTTTGTAAATTCTTGAATTTTATCGCGTTAAAAATATTGGGTAATTTTAAGAAAACAAACTGTATATCTGAGCAGAATTAGGTGCTAAACCCTTGATTTTGATGCAGTTACGGCCTTTGCGCGAAATCGACTTTATATGTGCGCAAAATGGTCTTGTTTAAAATGTCAATTTTTGTGAAAATCGATAGTGAAGAAGGGTGCCTGGTGTGTGCCAGGTGTCTGTTTGTAAATACAAGTAAAGCGCGCGTGTTTTTTTTATTGTTTTAGTTTTAGGAGGAGACAGAATGAGAAGATGTGTAGGTGTATTAATGGTGTGTGTTATGTTATTGTCGATTGGCTCGACAGCCCAGGCAACCAGGACCTGGGTCAGTGGTAACAGTGGCAATTGGAGCAACACGGCTAACTGGAGCGGAGGCGCGTTGCCCACAACGACCGAGACGGCACAAATCAGTAACGGCACAGTGGCACTTGACTCAAGTCAGCAGGTTGGCCAGATTTTGATGGGTTATGCTTCGACGGATACTACTGTGTTAAACATCACCAACGGCTCGAATCTGACCGCTTCCAAGGGTTCGTCTGAGCTCTTTACGCTCGTAAAGGCCGGAACGTCTACTGGCGCATCAACGACAGTCAACCAAAGTGCCGGTACCGTAAGCGTCTATTATACCGGTTATAATGGAACAGGCGAATTACGTCTTGTTTCGGCCGGTACAACAACTGGGACGGCAATTTACAATCTGACCGGGGGTACCCTTGATACTGAGGTGCTCAGCAAGGGTAATGCCACCAACAGTAACGCCCAGTTCAATGCTACTGGCGGAACGTTGGTCATCCGTAACATGATCTATCGGTTTGGGCTTAATAGCGCAGGCGGTGGCTTTAATCAGGGGGGGGCCACGTTGGAAATAGGCGCTATTAATACTGTCAAAGCGATAAACGTCGGTAATGCCACCAATTCAATGGATTATACCGTTGGCACAGGCACCCTGGATATTGACATTGCTTCTATAAGCTCGTATGATACGGTTCTCCAGTACGGAACCCTTGCTAATACAGCTGGGGCGACCTTGAAGATTGACCTGCTGGGCACTTATGTCCCGACCGCGGGGAGCACTTTTGATGTGTGGACGTTCAACGACAAGACCAAGGCGGGCAGCGGCGCATTCGGCGTCCTTCCGGCTGGCTGGTCGGCTGCTTGGGTGGATACAAGCGCAGATGGTTCGTTAGATACTCTTCGCCTGACGTATACTCCTGAGCCGGCTACAATCACATTGCTCGGTCTTGGCTTACTGGCCATTAGACGTAACAAGAAGTAAAGGGAAAGTTTATCAAAATTAAAACTCAGGGCCATATTCAATAAAAGAGTATGGCCCTGAGGAAATTTGGGCGGTACAAAATAGGTCTATGCTCTTTTGCAAGTCAAAGTGAACATTTCTGCTGTCAAGGCATCATTCTGGAATTCTTGCAGGTCTTATTTATTATAGTCCGGGGGCCTTGCGTAAACATAGTAATAATAAACTAACAGGTGTTTTGGGTCTGAAGCAATGTTACTTCAGATTGAAATTTAGAATGTTTTGTAAACCTTTTTGTATATCGGGGCATTTTTTTGTCTTATTGAGGAGGACATAGCAATGAAGAGTGGATTGAAATGGATGGTTTTGGTCGTAGTGGCATTGGTTTCCACGAGTGCATGGGCGATATGGAATCCCGATACGGATCCGAATCTGATCTTCTATGTGAATTTTGAAACTTACAGCAACTCGGCGCATACGGTCGATAGCACAAAACCCGGTCCACTTTATAGTACAACTGCTCTTGTTGGAAATGTGGCGGATTATAACACTGGTGATCCTAATATATGCGGGGAGGCAAGCATAACCGGTCTCGGCTTCGACGGTAATTTCGCGGCAATGCATGACTCAGCCACCGGCAAAGGCGTACCGGAAGGTAATGATGTTAAGCTGAAAGTGGCAGACCCAATCGTCACCCTCTTCGATCTTGGCGATGTGTCGGATAAGCATACGTGGACATTCTGGTTCAATGCGCCGAGTGTCTCCGATGGCACTATGCTAAGGCATGCAGAGCTCAACTATTATAGTGACCCAGCAACTTATGGTAAGTACATGTGGGAAATACGCATATATGGCGGCGTACTCCAGTTTTATCACAAGAATAACTGCCTTATAATGCAGACGGCATCAACACTTAGCGACTTGGGGCTTACAGTCAACACGTGGCATCATGTAGCCGTTGTAATTGACAGAACTAATTGCATAGAGACAGGCAATCCAACAACGCAGTTAAGCTCCAAGATATACATCGATGGTCTTGAGGTGCCTATAATAGTAGTTTCTCTTAATAGTAACAATATGAATGTTGACCTCGAAACTGATCCTGCACCTTTATGGATTGGAACCGGGGAACGCGAATATGACGGTTTGCTCGACGATATACGATTTTTTAGCGGTGACCTGACCCCATTGGAGGTCAGTATTCTCAATCAGCCGGATGCAACCATCCCGAGAGCCCTGCTTCCTATTCCGAGGTCTTCAAATGTGGTTGTGTCAACAGATTTGACCTGGGTGCCTGCAACCGGCAACCTTACGGCACAGAGCGTATATTTTGGCACAGATCCGAATAATCTGCTCCTTAAAAAGTCAGGCGATGGCTCAATGAATTCGGCAACAAGTGCCGACATTGGCGGACCACTCGCGCGTAATACCAAGTATTATTGGTATATTCAATCAACCATCGATGGCGTCGATTCTAACGGCCCGCACTGGTCGTTTACAACCGAGACAGGCAAAGCGCTCAATCCGTCTCCCATTAACGGTGCGCAAGCTATAGATGTTTGTGATGTTAATTTATCATGGAGCACTCCTTCTCCGGCAACCACCTATGAGGTTTATGCGTCAGCAAATCAATCGCTGGTTGCGGCCAGTGATATCAGCGTCCGGATCGCCGCTAGTGCAAACCCCTACTTTATCGGTTATGACCCCTGCCTCAGAGGCGCAACCATTTATTGGCGCGTAAACAGTACTTATCCATCTGCAGGAACGGTAGTGGGAGATATATGGTCTTTCCGCACCAAGTCATACGATCTTGTTTTCAACACGGCAGGTGTCGATATAACCTATGCGGATCATAATATCCCGGCTTATACGTGCATGCTCCACTCGGATGGCTGGTCAGATGCTTGCGCAACAGGCACCATGGCTTCAGACGGTGTAGTGGTCTTTAATTTCCCGAATGGCTTTAATTACGACAAGAAGTATGACATTGTTGTAGCACCGGAATATCGCGCGACAGATATTTGTTCTCCGACTAACCCCAATTGGTTCCCCACACCGCTTGCTATTCACGCAACAGGCGATTTCTATTTTGACGGCAGAGTACTGATAGCCGGAGATGATGACGTGCTTACAAGTGGAACCGGCAATAATCTCTTCGCACGTTCGGGCGGTTTCCCCGGACCAAAGTACAATCAGGATTCAAGTGCCTTTGCCGATCGTACCACCACACATGCCAATTACTGGACTGATTTTAATATGCCCGTCGGCTACCACGGTCGTTTTGGTACCATTGGTTCAGCGAAAATAATATCGGTTCCAACGGCCCTTGCGAAAAGTGTATGGGGTCCGGGGCAGCCCGCAAACCCGCCATATAAAGGCGGCGGCGGCGGCGGTTACGGCGGTATCGGCGGCGACAGCGGACGCGGTTACTTCTTTGGCGTAGATACCACTGGTCCTACCTATGGCGATAAAGAAGTGCCTGTCCCGTTTGGCGGCAGCGCCGGCGGATGGGGAAGTAGTGGTCCCGGTGGCGCCTCGGGCGGCGGCGGTATTGAGATTGCCGCTACCGGTAACGTAACCCTTGACGTCAATTCCCAAATCATTGCCCATGGCGGCGGTCAATTGTGTTCGGCGGTCGCCTACCCGTCCGGCGGCGGCAGCGGCGGTTCGGTAAGGATTATTGCCGGCGGCTCTGTTACCGCTAAGGGTGTTATCGATGTAAACGGCGGCAAAGGCGGCGACAGCAATAAGCAGGTTAATGAGTGCGGCGGCGGCGGCGGCGGTGGCCGGGTGGCCATTTTCTATGGCACCACCTTCACAAATACCGGCACAATTGTAGCTAATGGCGGCACGAGAGGCGTTTATAACCTAACATTGGGTCTTGCCAAAGACGGTCAGAATGGCACTATCTTTGACTCAAACGGTTCGCCCAAAAAGGCCTCAGCGCCCACGCCTGCAAACGGCAATAAGATGGTTTATTGTAATCCCGACCCTTGTACTAATTTCCAGTTGAAATGGTACTCCGGTTACGGCGGCACAACCGATGAGGTTTTCTGCGATACTAATCCGAATCCGACCACTTCGCGAGGTTCGGTTTCCGCGACTCGCGGTCAGCACAGCGTAACTATGACTGTTTCTTCCGGAAATACCTACTATATGAAGGTTGTAACTGACGGCACTGTCAGCAGTGATACGTGGTCATTTAAGACGGTTAACTGGAGATGCAGGCAGTATGATGGAGCCGATGTTGCCCCTACCGACCCTCTCCATGTGGGTGGACCAGAGTGGGATTTCAATCATGACTGCGGCCTTGATATTGAAGATTTCGAGGATTTTGCGGATAATTGGCTAAGCCCAGCATATGATAATTACGTGCTCGAATTTATTGATTTTCAGCGGTTAGCAGAGGAATGGCATCAGTGTTTTAACAGGACAAACGGCGGTTGTGCCGGCTTTTAGATATGAATGAAGGATTGTGCGTTTGGTCAATAAACAAGTGCCTTTTCAGGATGATTAGGAATGAAGCCATGAAAAGAAAACAGGGTTTTACATTAGTCGAATTGCTGGTGGTAATCGCGATTATCGCCCTTCTGATGGGGATTTTAATCCCTGCATTGACCAGGGCCAGAGAGGTTGCCAGGCGTGTAGTTTGCTCCAACAACTGTAAGCAAATTGGTGTTGCGATGATAGCCTACAGCTCTGATACTGATTTGTTGCCTTTTTCTGGCGGCAGAGACCCCACCTATAGAGGCGATTGGATGGGAGATTCTGATGATACTGAATCGCATCCTTTTGTTGCGTACAGGGGCGGCACTGACGACCCAAGAGTATGGCCTGACGGCCAGTTAATCCCAATGAGGCTGGCTTGTCTTTATGCTCGCAACTACATATCAGACCCGAAAGTGTTTTATTGCCCGTCCAATAAGGACACCCAATACCAGTATAAATCATATACAGACCCCACCAAGTGGGGCACTCTGCCGCAGACTATTAACGCCACACCTTCTTCAACAGGAACTACAAATGAGTGGGTGCGCGTAGGATATGATTATTATCCGATTGATGATGGCGCTATTTTAGTGCCGGATGCGGTTTCCACGCTGAAAACACCTAAATATACGGCAAGAAGATATAGTCAGCTTAATAAGAATTGTCCGTATGCGGCAGATAGAATGTGGTCAAGAACTAGCTTTAACCATAAATCAGGAATAGACAAAGCAACCAATCGTCTGCAAAATGGCGGTATCAATGCCTTGTTTAAGGATGGGCATGTCAGGTTTGTTAAAGATGAGGCCGTTACGTATGTCTATGGAGATAAAAGGGGTGGGCCCGTTGTAACAAACGAGACTGTCTTCTTTAATGCATATTGGAACAGTTACTGGGACATTCCAAATCAACCGAGAGATCCGCATTTGGAGTCGAGTGTCCTTTACTATTTTATATACAAGATGATTCAGCCCTGATGATTTCTGGCGGAACGGAGTTGAATCGCCAGAGGAGTATAATGATACTGTCCCGGTTGCTGTGCGAAACAGGTATCTTCCGGGACAGCGGGCCACGGAGTGGGGTGAAACCAGCGTCAGCGTTTGGGTGGGGACTATCTAAGCGAGTGATGAAAAATATTTCTATTTGTATTTTTTGTTTGTTTGCGCTGTCTGGGGTTCGCAGTGCTTTGGCGGTTGACGCCTTCCCCGGCGCGGAAGGTTCCGGTCGTTTTGCTACAGGCGGGCGAGGCGGCGCCGTTTACGAAGTAACCAACTTCAATAACAGCGGAGCGGGCTCTATCGTCGATGCTGTAAGCCAGCCCAACAGAACGATTGTATTCAGAGTGTCCGGCACTATTGCGCTGGGGTCTGTTGTTCTCGAGCCTAAATCCAATATAACAATCGCGGGCCAGACCGCTCCCGGAGACGGTATCTGTCTGAAGGGCCGTATTCATATAAAGAACAATGCGCACGATATTATCATTCGCTATATTCGCGTGCGCGTGGATGCAGGAGCCGCTAATTCCGCCGGCGACGCGATTGATATCGACTCCGGCACTAATATCATCATTGACCACGTTACCGCTTCTTATGCGCGTGACGAAACTATTTCGTGCGAGGAAAATTCTGATCATGTTACCGTCCAGTGGTGCATAATGAGTGAAGCGTTGACCTTTGAGAGTCACAGTTATGGTTCGCTTATCCGGGGCCAATACGGGCAGGAAAAAACATATCACCATAATCTGTATGCGCACAACCAGGGCCGAAATCCGAGACCGGGCAATTATCTTCCTATTGGTTCCGATTCTCAAGGATTGCATTTCGATTTTCGCAACAATGTGACTTACAATTGGTGGCAATCCCATTCAGGGTACAATGATGACGGCGCCGGGTTTGTCAGCTGTTATAATTTCGTCGGTAACGACTTTATCAGAGGCCCGGAATCCGACGTCATCAGTTACGCCTTTCGCGAGAGTTCTCCCGACGCCAACGGTTACTTTGCCGACAATGCCAAGGACGATGTTGTGCCGGTAAGGCAGGGCCAATGGTCTTTGGTTATTTTTAATAATTTTACGGCCGATCAATTGGCCAGCTATAAAGCACGTTCGTTCCTGGTGCCGATGGAATCGGTAACAACAACCTCGGCGATACAGGCCAAAATAGACGTGCTGTCCGATGGCGGCGCAAGTTACCCAAGGCGCGACATAATAGATATCCGTATCGTTAACGACGTACTCAACAAAACAGGCCACTCCATCTGGGATACCAATGCGCAGCCTGAGGGTGCCTGGCCTGCACTTTACTCACTGCCCGCTCCGACAGACAGCGACCATGATGGAATGCCGGATTTGTGGGAAACCTCGCACGGTTTGAATCCAAATGATGCCAACGACCGTAACGGGCATGATCTCGACCCTAACTATACAAATCTGGAAGTATATCTCGACTGGCTGGTGTCTTCTGTCAGAACGGACATTATTTATGATGGCATAGTTGATTTTTATGACTTTGCGGAATTTGCCAACCACTGGAATGCTTCTGCCGGCAGCGCGCTTTATGATAAAAGATATGATTTTAACCATGATGGTATGATATCAGTGGATAATTTATTTTATATCGCGCAGGATTGGCTGACAAGCGGCCAGGAATATTAGTTCTGCGAGAGGAAATTAGTGAATCATTCAGACCAAGCGATGCCCAAAATGTTAATCTGAATCGCAATACTTCAGATAAAAATGCGCCTGAGCAGGCAAACGGGAGCATTAATCTTATCAACAAGTGCCCCATAATTCGAAGGGAATTATTTATGACAGGGAAAGTTTTTAAGTTGTCGGCGGTTTTATCTTTGCTGACAAGTTGCGCATGTTTCGCAGCCCAGGACAGTAATGCGCCCTGGCAGCCGGATGTAAAACTATCCGGCATAGCCAAGCTTTTTGAGTCCGGCAAAACTCGCCAGATAGCAGTAAGTATCGACGGCCATGCCGATTTTAATTCGATACAAAAAGCTGTTGATTCTATTGGCGAGGGTAATAAAGAAAGAGTCGTCGTGCTGATAAAACCCGGTTTTTATAAACAGCGGGTCCTGATACCCAAAAATAAACCTTTTATTACCTTGCGGGGCGCCGACCCTTTCAAAACGACTATAAGCTATAATCTCAATCATGATATGAACAAGCCCGACGGCTCAGGCAAATACCTCGCTGATTGCGCGACGCTAATTGTCGAAAGCAATGACCTTATATTGGAAAATCTTACCATTGAAAATACCTACGGCCCTCATCCGCAGGCGCTGGCAGCAAAGCTGGTTTGCGAACGTGCGATTGCCGTTAATTGCCGTTTTCTGGGCGGACAGGACACGCTGATGGCTAATTTTGGCAGACAATATTATCTGAATTGTTACATAGAAGGCGGCACGGATTTTATTTATGGTTATTCTCAGGCCGTTTTTGACAACTGCATAGTACATTCCAAGGGGAGCAGTCATATTACTGCCCATGCAGCTACCGAGCCGAATCTTCCCACCGGCTTTGTATTTTATAGTTGCCGGGTCACTACGGCCGATGGTATTATGACGGACCTTGGCAGGCCGTGGCGCCCTTACGCAAAGGTGGTTTATTATGATTGCTGGCTTGACAAAGGCATAAAGCCAGAGGGTTGGGATAACTGGCGCGACCCCAACAGAGAGAAAACGGCTTTTTATGCCGAATATAAAAGCTCCGGCCCCGGCGCTAATCCTTTATCTCGCGTGAAATGGTCGCATCAGCTTACCGATGTTGAGGCCAAAAGATTTTTGCCGGAAAACTTTATGAAACTCGACGGACGTACTATTGACCAGTGGCTTCGTGAAATTCTTGATTTTAGGAAAACAACTGCTCTTAAGAATTAAGTATTTATGAAAACCGTTAAGATTGGGATTTTTTGTTTGGTTGTATTGCTTAGTTTTAGGTCCGCTCCAGCATCATTACCGGCCTTTCCGGGTGCCGAAGGTTTCGGGATGAATGCCGTCGGCGGCAGAGGCGGCCAGGTTATTGAAGTTACCAATCTCAATGACAACGGGCCGGGCAGTTTAAGGGCGGCTGTAGATGCCAACGGCCCAAGAATTGTCGTTTTTCGTGTTGGGGGCTATATTGAGCTGAAGTCGGTGCTGGATATTAACAAGCCGAATATCACGATTGCCGGCCAGACCGCTCCGGGTGACGGAATATGCCTGAGGAATTACTATCTTGCTGTACACGCTGACAATGTGATTATTCGTTATTTGCGTGTGCGGCCCAGCGATATTGCAAAAGAAGAATTCGATGCTATCTCAGTTTTTACCGGCCACAATATTATCATCGACCATTGCTCGGCAAGCTGGGCAATAGATGAAGTCGTCTCGGTGGCTTCCTCGGCTTCGAAGGAACCTACCCTGGGCAATGTTACTGTCCAGTGGTGTATGATTACCGAGAGCCTGAATTGTTCTGTTCATCATAAGGGCTGTCATGGCTATGGTTCTTTAATCCGCGGCGGATACGGCAATGGTATTACCTATCATCATAATCTTTATGCCCATCATGAAGGCCGAAGTCCCCGTCCGGGTAATTACATTGACTCTACGCGCGACCCGTGCGGCTTAATTTTTGATTTCCACAATAATGTCGTTTATAACTGGGGCGGTAAATTTGCAGGTTATAATGATGATGGCAGGAACAAGGACAATAGTATTACCCATATGGACTTTGTGAATAATTATTATATTAAAGGCCCCAACTCCACAGGCGGCTACGCTTTCAGGGAATCGACCGTCGGCTGCAAAGCGTATTTCAGCGGCAACTGGATGGATGGCAATTGTCCAAAAGACCCATGGAGTTTGGTTGAATTTCTTGATTTTACTGAGGCACAGAAAGATGCGTATAAACAATCAGTCCCGATACCGGTTGCACCGGTAGCCGAAGAGGATGCGTCAACAGCGTATATGCGTGTTTTAGCGGGTGCCGGCACGGTATTTCCTGTCCGGGATGCAGTGGACAAACGTGTTATGGACAGCGTGGCAAAAAAAACGGGCGGTATAATTAATCGTATAGACGAAGTCGGCGGCTATCCGATGATGGAGTCCGGCACACCACTTGTCGATAGCGACCACGACGGGATGCCTGATAAGTGGGAGTTGGCTGTTGGCCTTAATCCTTCCGATGCAAACGATGCCCGCGGTGACCGCGATGGCGACGGCTATACCAATATTGAAGAATATATTAACTGGCTACCGCTGGGAAAGCCGATGCCGGGCAAATCGGCAAATGTTAATAGTGTCCGTGTGGTTGACCCTAATAGTGTTTCGCGGACTGGCATTAGGCGTTGATTAAGTTTTTTTGGAAATTTTGAAGAGTATTTTGATGGATAAGCTAACAGTAGTCAACATAGGCGGCTTTGGCCATTCAGATGCGGTTTTTCGCGATTTAGTTGGAATGCAGAAAGCCGAACTGATCGGGCTGGCTCCTGCGTATCAGGGCGAAGACATTTCGAAACCCTTGGGACTTCAGCCGGCTGTCGGGAAGAAGGTATATGATGACTATAAACAGATGCTCAAGGAATTAAAACCTGATGTGGCAATAGTCAGCACAAGACTTGACCTTATTCCGCTCCTGATAATGGATGCCGCCGATGCGGGCTGTCACGTAATAGCTGAAAAACCGCTTGCTTTGGATTTGGCAATGCTGGAAAAAGTCCGCAGAACAGTGGAGCGGAATAAAATTAACCTTACGGCTATGCTGACTATGCGCAGTGACCCTCAATTTGTAGCCGCCCGGCAGGTTTATGACAGCGGCGCCATTGGAGAGGCCGTTTTGGTTAATGCCCGAAAAAGCTACAAATGGGGCACAAGACCCGACTGGTTTGGAGACAAGGACAAATACGGCGGCACAATAGGGTGGGTCGGCATACACGCCTTTGATTATATCAACTATATAACGGGTTTGGGTTTTACCAAAGTTGCCGCGATGCAAAGTAATTTTGCGCATAGCGAACGGGCTGCCTGTGAAGATAATTGTGCTCTTGTGGCGGAACTTGGCAACGGCGGACACGCTACGATAAGCGTTGATTATTGCCGCCCGGAAATTGCCAGTACTCACGGGGATGACTGGATAAGAATCGTCGGGACAAAAGGAGTGCTCGAGGCAAGCGGCTCTAAAAAGGAATGTTCTGTTATTAGTAAAGATAAAGGCAGTTTTCAGTATCCTTTGCCCGACGGAAAAGATAAGATATTCAGCAGGTTTCTTTTGAATATCCTTGACGGCAAAAGCAACGATGAAATCGCACAGGTATCTTTTATGCTTACGAAAGTATGCCTGATTGCCCGCAAGGCTGCCCAAAAGAACAAGGTTTTGAATATAGAATAGTAATGGAACAGGCGATGATTAAATTGGCGATGGTAGGTGCAGGCGGATACGCTTATGAATTGATAAAGCGGATTTTGGACTTGCCCGACAAAATAAAGCTGGTGGCAGTGACGAGCAATCCGACGAGGGATTCGTCGGGCAGGTCGTTTTGTCAGAGCAAGGGTATCGCGGTTTATGATGATACCGACTCGATGATTAAGAACGTCAAGGGCATCGCTGATGTGATTTATATTCCGGTACCAATTCACAAACATTTCAGTTTGACAACCAAGTGCATAGACGCCGGCTTCGATATTTTTCTTGAAAAACCGCCCGTTGCCACAATTCAGGACCTTGATGAACTGACAAAATATGCATCGAATCGCGGCAAAAAGGTCCCTGTCGCATTCCAGTATCTGTATTCAACGATTATACAGGAGTTAAAGAAACGGATTGTCGAGGGCCGTTATGGCAAGGTAAAGCGGGTGCGGGGAATGGCCGGCTGGCCGAGGTTCGACACGTATTACAAACGCAGTGACTGGGCGGGTAAGCTGCATATAAACGGCGAATGGATTCTCGACGGCACGATAAATAATCCCTTGGCCCATATGCTCAGCGACGAGCTTTATCTTGCTTCGATGAAGCCAAGCGAGATGGCAGAGCCGGTAAGTGTCCAGGCGGAGCTGTATCATGGTCATGATATTGAGAGCGAGGACACCAGCAGTTTGAGGATTATGACCGATAAAGGTGTTGAGATACTGTTTAATGCCTCGCTTTGTTCAGATGCGAAAATGGACCCGTTTGTTATTATCGAATGCGAAAAGGCGAAAATCGAATATACCGGTTTTTGTAAGGCAACGATAATGCTTAAAAACGGAGAAGTTGACCGTATAAACGACGATAATGAAAAACGCATCAACATGCTTACAAAACTGGCTGAGCATTATGAAAACGGGTCGCCCTATCCTGTGAGTCTTGAGACCTGCAGGCCTTTTACTCTGGTGGTAAATGGCGCATTCGAATCGTGCGGCCTTCCCCATTCGATTGACAAAAAATATCTGACCTTTCGTGAACAGAGCGATTCCAATGGCGGCACTATTAAGACGATAATCGAGGACATTGACCATATTTTGCGCGTTGCTCATGAAAACGGCAAACTGTTTTCCGAAGTGGGCGCGGCATGGGCTAAAAGGTCCGACATCTTTGATTTGAGGGGGTATAAAAAATTCCCAACCACTGCTCGTTTTAAATTTGAATAGCAAGGGATTTGTTACGCACCCAATCAAAGAACCATAAATGCAAAAGAGCTGGCAAACGTAACTGCTTGCCAGCCCTCAAATTGCAACAACGAGGCCGAAGGGGCTCGAACCCTCAACCTTCGGATCGACAGTCCGATGCTCTAGCCAATTGAGCTACGGCCCCGAATGGCAGTAAATATAACGGCCTAAACGAGATATGTCAATCGTTTTACCCGCGGGATTTTTACATTCTCGAAGTGGCCTGATGACGTCGAATAATCGGCTGCGATTTGGACGCCTTTTTGCCTTCCTGGAGAATTTTCATTGCCTTTTTGACGTCGGCGACCTTGAGAATACCCGTGGTTCTGCCGCCTTTTGCGCCGGTGGTGCAATATGCGTAGGATATGTTGATATGGGCGGTGGCAAGTTTTTCCGCGACACCGGCAAGAGCGCCCGACCTGTTATCGAGGTTGACGCAAAGCACTTCTGTCTTGTTAAAGGGCAGATTGGCGGCAGTCAGAATCTTTTCAGCCAGCTCAGGATTATCGAGCACAACCCGCAACACGCCGTGTTCAACCGAATCCATCACGGTCATAGCATTGATATTGATTTTGGCCCTGGCAAATTCCGCGAGAATGTGAGCGAGGATGCCCGGCTTGTTGACCATAAACACTGAGAACTGCGTCGTTACAAACATAGTGCTGCCTCCTGCAAAAAAAGACCTAAGTAGAATGTTTTGCTTTTAAGGCACTTTCGGTATCCGGGAAAAACTCAAATACCCGGTCGAGATTGGTAATTTTGAATACCCTGTGAAGCTGCGGGTTGATGCCGCTGATGAGCACATCGCCGTTATAAGAGGACAAAGAGGCGCGTGTTTCGAGCAGCAGACCAAGAACCATCGATGAGAAAAACTTGACGCCGTTAAAATCGAAGATGACCCGGTTCGGGTGGTTGTCCGCGACAAACCTGGCGACATGCTCCGCAGTAATAGAAATATCCTCCACGTTACTTATCGAGCTTTTCCTGAAAGTAACGATGGCAATATCGCCTTCAGTTGTAATTTGGCCAAGCGTTTCCTCGACCATATTAACTCCGCAATCCAATTACTCGCTTTATTCGCTTAAAATGACTTTATCGAATTCCATTTTCCCTTATTTCGGCAGATTTTTCAATCACCAATACAAAACAATTCACTTTTTTATATGCCAGCAGGCAATGAGATGTTCATTATTTCCGGAAACAGGCACAAGTGGCGGGTTTTGGGAAAAACAGTTGTCGCCGGCAAATTGGCATCTTGGGTTAAACGGGCAGCCGGGAGGCGGATTGAAAATGCTTGGAATTTCGCCTTTAAGCCGATGCGTCGAGGCCTGCGGAGATACGGTTATTTTGGGAATGGCGGCCATAAGTGCAACCGTATAGGGATGAAGAGGATTATTATAAAGCTCGCTTACGGTCGCTTGCTCAACAATTTTGCCCATATACATTACGGCCACGATATCGCAGGTAAACTGGACAACGGCAAGGTCATGCGCGATGAACAGATACGTTAAAGAAAACTCCTGCTGAAGGTCCTTGAGAAGGTTGAGTATCTGTGACTGAATGGAGACATCGAGGGCACTGACCGGCTCGTCACAAATGACGAGTTTGGGCTTGAGGATGAGCGCTCGTGCGATGCCGATGCGCTGTCTCTGGCCGCCTGAGAACTCGTGCGGGTAACGATTTATAGCGTCCGCCGAGAGACCTACCTTGGAAAGAATAAGGCGAACCTGCTCAGTGAGCTCCGAGCCTGTTATTTTTTTGTGAACTCTAAGCGGCTCGCCGACGATGTTGGCGACGGTCATACGCGGATTGAGCGAGCCAAACGGGTCCTGAAAGACAAGGGTTATGCCCGCACGAATATCACGCATACGAGCAGAATCCGCGGCAAGAATATCGGTGTTATCAAAGACGACTTTGCCGGAAGTAACTGGTATCAGACGAAGGATGCTTCTTGCTACGGTGGTTTTGCCGCAGCCACTTTCACCGACCAGGCCGAAAGACGTTGCCGGTTTGACAGCGAGCGAAACGCCATCGACAGCCTTGACGTAGCCGACGGTGCGCCGCAATAATCCCTTCTTGACGGGAAAGTAGGTCTTGAGGTCGTCAACCTTAAGCAGGAAACCGTTTGTATTGGCATCAGTATTCATTTCGGGTCATCGGGCCTTTCATAGCCGGGAGCAAACCAGCAGGCAACCGCCCTGCCGTTATCAAATTGGCGTAACTGCGGCTCGACTGTCTGGCATCTTTTATTGTTGCAGCCGATGGGACATCGGGGATGAAATTTGCAGCCCGCGGGAAAACGCAGCGGTTCCGGAACGATGCCGGGAATTGTGTAAAGGCGTTTGCCGGTAAAGCCGAGGCGCGGAAGCGATTTGAGCAGGCCCTGAGTATATGGATGTAAAGGATTATCAAATAAGGACTTACAGTCAGACAGCTCCGCTATTCTTGAGGCATACATCACAGCAACATCCTGGGCACGTTCGGCAACTATGCCGAGGTTATGGGTTATCAGCAAAACACTCATTTGGCTTTGTTCCTGGAGCTGGTCAAGGAGATCGAGTATCTGCGCCTGAATGGTAACATCAAGCGCAGTGGTTGGCTCGTCGGCGATGAGCAATTCGGGTTCGCAGGATATTGCCATAGCAATCATCACACGTTGCCTCATACCGCCGGACATCTGGTGCGGGTATTCTTTTATGCGCTGCTTCGGATCGGGAATGCGAACCTGCTGCAGCGCCTGTATGGCAAGGTCGTGGGCATCGGATTTTGATTTATGCTGATGAAGGCGGATTGCCTCCTCGATTTGGTAACCGACGGTGAAGACCGGGTTCAAGCTGGTCATCGGCTCCTGGAATATCATAGCGATTCGATTGCCGCGGATTGCCCGCATACGTTTTTCGGATAAGCTAAGCAAGTTTCGTCCGCTGAAATTTATTTTTCCGGCGACAATTTTGCCCTGAGGTTCTGGAACGAGCCGCATAATAGAAAGAGCCGTAATGCTTTTACCGCAGCCGCTTTCACCGACGATAGCAAATGTCCGGCTTTTTTTCACATAGAAGGAGACGTCCTGCACCGCTCGAACGACGCCCTGCTGCGTGAAGAAGTGCGATGAGAGGTTCTCAACCGAAAGCAATGTATCATTGGCCGCCATAGATTTATTGCACCCTCAATTTAGGGTCAAGCGAATCGCGTAAGGCGTCGCCGAAAATATTAAGCGCCAGTGAAATAAAGAAGACCGCAACGGTTGCGGCGACCATTTGCCACCAGACGCCCCTTGCAAGCTCGATTCTGGCGTCGTTTATCATAGCGCCCCAGCTTGGCCGGTTTGCTTCACCAAGACCAAGGAAACTCAAAATTATTTCCGCGTGAATAAAGGACACGAATTGAAGGGAAAAAATGATAATGACAATGTGAAAAACGTTTGGAAGCAGGTGTTTGAAGATGATACGGGAATTTGAGCAGCCGTAGCTTTTGGCTGCGAGAATATATTCTCTTTCCTTATGTTTGATGACTTCACCACGAATGAGCCGGCACAGATCAACCCAGCTTGTCAGGCCGATGGCAAGATATACGGAGGTTATGCCCGCCAGCTTGATTCCGGCGATGGTCTTATCATGAAGGACAACCGCAAATGCAAGGATAAGGAGAATGTAAGGGACAGAGCTTAAAGTCGAATAAATCCAGACGACTATTTCATCGACTATTCCGCGAAAGTAACCGGCGACTGCACCGAGGGGAAGGCCGATAGCGATACTAATGAGCGAGGCGGAAAACGCAACGGTTATGGATATTTTTGCGCCGTAGAGCATTTTTCGCAGGACGGACTGGCCGAAAATGTCAGTGCCTAGAATATTCTGCATACAGGGCTGCTGATACGATGGGCCCGTTGCCTGGCTCCAAATCGCCGGTCCTATTTGCCAGTGAAAGAATTCGGCCAAATAAATGAATGCGGCGAGGAAAAAATATAGAAGTATCACAATTAAACAAACGATTGCGATAGGCCTCCTAAAGAGCCGATGAAGGCCATCCTGCCAGAAACTGACGCCCTTTGGCGGCTTAAGTTTTCGAGTATTTTCAGTCAAGCGTTATCCTCGGATCAACAAGTGCGTAACAAACGTCCGTTATAAGATTAAAAATGACAAAAAGAATGGCGCTGATATATGTCATCGCGTTAATAACAAAATAATCACGGGAACCGATTGCCTCGACCATAAGGTAACCCACGCCCGGAATACCAAAAAACCGTTCGAGTAAAAGAGAACCGAGAAAGAGAAACGGTATGGCCAGAACAACCTGGGTCAGGATGGGTATCATCGCGTTTTTGAGGACGTGCTTGAAAAGGACGCTTTTTACGTCAAGGCCTTTCGCAAAGGCGGTGCGGACGTAATCCGCACGCATCTCATCGAGCATAACAGTGCGATAAAAACGCACGCTGCCGCCAAGCCCCGTGACTATGCCGATAAGGACAGGCAAGGCGACATATTGGGGTATGGAAAGGTCCGGAGAGAAAAAGACAGGGAAAAGCCGCAATTTGTAGGCGAGGAAATACTGGCCGAAAAGAATAAAACTGAGATAGGGAATACTCATACCGGCAATGCATAAAATGACTGCCAGGATGTCCCAGATTCTGCCTCGAAGGAAAGCTATAACAAGCGCAATTGAAACAGAAATTATTACCTCGCCGAAAAATATCGGGATAGTAAGCGACAGTGACGGCCCGACGCCTCTTTTTATTTTGTCGATGACAGGTTCACGGTCGAGCGCTCTGCCAAAATCGAAGGTAAGCGCATCCTTGAAATGCCTGACGAACTGGCTGTCCCAGGCAAGGAACAACGGCTTGTTGAAGCCGTATTCCTCGCGGATTTCCTTAATTGTTTCAGGGGAGGCGTTCTTGCCCGCGATTTCGAAAGATATATCGCCGCCAACGACGGTAAACAGAATAAAAGTAAGCAGCAAAACGCCAAAGACAATCGGGATTGTATAAAGCAGGCGTCTTATTATATATGCACCCATATCAATTCTTAACCTTGTTGAGAAGTTCGGGATATTCTGCGCGTTCTATCGAATCAACTTTATAATATTTCGACAAGCCATAGCCAAAAATATCGGGCTTATAGTTTTTGTTCCAGTCGTGAACAAGAACATATCGAACACGATGGTCCAAAAACGCTGCCGGGCAATCCTCCAGCACGATAAGCTCCATCTTTTGATAAAGCTTTGTTCGCTCGGGGCTATCCATCATCACTTCAGTTTGTTCATATAATCGGTCAAATTCAGGATTTTTATAATTGAAATGATTAACCCCGGGAGACCAATATTTACTATAATACTCCGACAGCGAATCCTGAGCATCAGGAATACCAGCTCCGCCTCCACCTGCAAATATCTGATGCTGCCGTTTATTTTCTTTTTCCTGGAAAGTCGGCCAGTCCATATATTCCACTTCAACATTTAAGCCAATCGCTTCAAGCTGTCGCTGCACAAAACTCCCATATTGGCGGTAAAAAGTATCTGTCCCCTGCATCGCGATTCTAAGTGGAGGTATTTTGCCGCCCTGGATTTTTTCGGCTTCGACGAGCAGCTCTTTACTTTTATTCGGGTCATAATCCGAATATCCCATATTTTTAATATCAGGGTTATATGATGCCAGCACGGGAGGTATGACTCCGTAAGCAATATCGTATGTGTTATTAAAAAATAACTTTATAAACGTCTCACGATCAATGGCATGATTTATCGCCTGCCTCAAAGGTTTGTTTTTGCTGAGGACCGGGTCGAGCATATTGAAGCCGAGATAAAACGTTGAGGGGTCTTTAAAAGCGTACAGGCGGATTTTCAATTCTTTCATTTTAGGAGTCAGGTCGTTGGTAGCTGTCATTGCCTCGTCCCAGTTATCCTTGGGAATGGCCCTGGCGTCAATCTTCCCTTGCATGAATAAAAGCCATGACGGCTGGGCTTCTTCAATGATTGTCCAGACAACCTTATCTGCAAAAGGCATCGTCTTTCCGGCATCATCGAGAAGACCGGCCTCCTTATCTCCGGGATCGCCTTCAGTTGGGTATGGTTCGCCTCTGAAATTCGGATTTCGAACAAGCTCAATATAGCTTCCCCTTTGCCAGACGCTGAGCTTAAAAGGACCCGTGCCGACGGGATGGGCGATAATATCTTTGCCGTAATAATCAACTGCCTCTTTGGCCATTGGCGCACATCTAACGTCAGCCATAAGATTGTCCACCAATTGCGGCCAGGGCCTTTTTAGTTTTATTATTATTGTGTAATCATCAGGGGTAAGCAATCCTTCAATTGGACGCGAATAGTTTACATCTGCAGCGGTTTTACACGTTTTCGTGTATTCCCTGAATTCATCGAGACCTGCAATTTTATTTTCGATAACAGCCCAGTTGGGGCTTAAGCTCTTTATATCAGCCGTCCTTCTGATGCCATAAGCGAAATCGCTTGATTTAAACTCTCTGCCTTTGCCGTTCGGGAAACATTTGTCATCCTGGAAGCGAACGCCTTTTTTAATCCTTACGGTGCAAGTCAATCCATCGCCGTTGAACTCGGGCATACCGTCGGCCAGTAAAGGCACAAGTTGATAGGGACGCTTGAGGTAATGATACTGATAAAGGGTCTCGAACATGTGATTGCATACATTAATGGTGTATTCATCCTGAATTAAAACCGGGTCGAGACATTTTATCTTGGAGTTGAGCATTTGGTGAAGAACCATTTCGTTGGAGTCATGGGCAGAATTTTTGCCTTTGCAGCCGGCAAATACAAAAACAGGAAGAATTGTCATAAACAGGATAACGCATCTTTTCCGCATAATGGTCGCACCTCAAATTTACCTGTATTTTTTCTGATACTCAGCACGTTTCGCAACATCGATTCTATAGTACTTCGAAAAGCCATAACCAAAGCAGTCAGGCCTGTAGGCGTTCAGTTTCAGATTGCTTACCCAGTCATGATACATCACGTAAAAGATGCGGTGATATAAAAAAGCGGCAGGCGCGTCTTCGACAACGATACGTTCGGCTTTCCTGTAGAGTTCGGTTCGCTCGGGAGAATCAGGCATCAGCGAAGCCTGCTCGTAAATGGCGTCGTATTGCGGATTCGAATAACAGGTTTCGTTGGGCCAGGGGGCACGTTTGCTGTAAAAAATCTGGAGGAAGCTCTCTGCGTCGGGGTAATCAGCAATCCAACCGGATTGATATATCTGCAGGTCTTTTGTACGTAATTTTTCGAGATAGGTGGGAAAGTCGAGGTACTCGGCATCGATTTTGAGGCCGATTTCTTCGAGAGACCTTTTGAGAAACTGACCCATCTGACGATACGTTGTATCGGTGCCCTGCATTGTGAGCTTGAATCCGGGTAACGGGCCGCCATTGAGCTTTTCGGCCTCGGCAATCAGTTGGCGGGCTTTTTCGGGATTATATTCAGTTTTTGAGATTTGCCTGATATTGGGGTCGTAACCGGACATACAGGGTGGTATGAAGCCGTATGCGACGTCTCCCCTGCCGTTGTAGAACAATTCAATCCATTTTTCCCTGTCAAATGCGCAGGATATAGCCAGTCGAAGCGGCTTGTTTTTGCCGAGAACCGGGTGCTCCATATTGCAGGCGATATAAAATGTGTCGGCCTCCAGTATTGTGGAAAGCTTTATGTTCCTTTCTTTCATTTCAGGGGTAAGTTCCCTGCCTGGTGCGATTGCCTGGCCGAAGTTGTCCTTTGGGATGCTGGTTATATCAATATCGCCCTGCTCGAAGAGCAGCCACCTTGGCTGGTCTTCCGGAACGATACGCCAGACGATTCTATCAACGAACGGCATCGGTTTGCCCGCATCGGCAAGTAATCCGGCTTCACGGTCTCCCGGTTCGCCTTCGGAAGGATATGGTTCGCCGCGATAAGTCGGATTTTTTACCATCTCGATATATGAGCCGCGGTCCCAGGTTTTGAGCATAAATGCGCCAGTGCCGACGGGGTGGCTGTCTACGTCTTTGCCATAGCAATCGACGGCCTCCCTGGCAACCGGGGATGTAGGAGTAAAAGCAAGAAGTAAGAGAATCTGGGGCCAGGGCCGTTTCAATTTTATGACAAGCGTACAATCATCAGGTGCCATCAATCCCTCGACAGGATGAGAATAATCGACGTCAGAGGGAGTTCTACAGGTTTTTGTATATTCCCGAAATTCATCTAATCCTACGACTTTGCCGTCAAATATCCACCAGCTTCTGCTCAACATCTTGATATTAGCGATTCTTTTCCAGGCGAAGATAAAATCGGACGCCTTAAGCTCTCTGCCTTTGCCGTTTTTGAAGCAGCGGTCGTCGGCGAAGTAAACGCCTTTTTTTATTTTAATGGTATAAGTGAGCATATCTTCGCTTATATCAGGCATATCTTCGGCCAGGACGGGAACAATTTGATAAGGCCTTTTGAGGTAATGGTGGCCGTAAAGTGTCTCGAAGATTTCGCTGGTGACCGCGTCTGAGAGCACATCGCCCACCTCGGCTGGGTCGAGCGTTTTGACTTTATCCTGGAGGCGATGCTGCAGAACATTCGGACCCGGGGATTGAGAGGGACGTTTACCACAGCCGATGATAAAGACAACCGCCGCCGCCAGGGCAGCGTAAAAAACCCGCGACGCAAAATCCTTTTGCGATAAGATATTGGCCATCCGTCAGCGCTTATTGATTTTACTTATTTGACTGTCAGTTTTTCGGCGGGTCCGCCAGCGGCAACGGCGATTTCAATGGGGAACCGTCAGCTGCATTGCCGTAATTAAGGTTCAGCTCCCCCGCTTTTGTCCCATCACCGAGTATATTGTTATACTCTTTTTGTAAGGCGCTTGTGTCTCCGGATTCAATAGCCCTTTTAATGTCAAACCGGGGCTTGCCTGTAATTTTGTTCAGGCAGGACTGTTCCGTCTCAACAAGAACGGAAACGAGTTGTTCTTTTTGACCAGCATCAAGAACGTCAGCACCTTTTATATATCGCTGAAAAACGTATGATAACAGCTGCCCGAATCTTTTCCCGACCGCCTCCTTACTGGCGCTGGAAGAGGCCATCCTGTCGCTGAGTATCCGCAAAATCCTGCCGTCCGTAAGCTCCCGCTCAACAGTCCAGTCCGCATAAGACGCAATTCGCCGGTCGGCTACCTTCAGCAGAAGCGATTCGCCTTCCGCTATCTTAGTCGAGCCGGCAAAAGAAGCGATAAGCTCCAGCGTATCGGGACTGCTTGTCGCAACGACTTCATCGAGACGTTTAATTACCTGCCGGGCAGTATCAATCACCGTGGGGTTGTTCAGCTTTTCGGTGATTTCCGGATTTGTCACGCAGTGAACGGCCCAGTATCGAATCACCTCATTTTTGCTATCAACGTATTTAAGAGCCACCTCCGTCAGGCGAATATCCGCAAGAGCATCCGTAAGCATAAGCAGGTTTGTAACAAGCTTAAAGCTACGGTCTGCCGGCGTCATACTTTCGGCCTTCAACAGCGCCGCCGAAATATAGTTCTGGGCGGACTTGGAAAACTGCTCGGCAAACTGCGTCTGATTCGGCTGGGTGCTGGCGCTATTGGCAACGATTATGGCACGGGTATTGGAAATCGAAGAGAAGTCCTCGGTAATCAGTATCTCGGCGACTGCCTTGGCGACGAAGTTATCGATGGCATTAAAATCGGCGTCATTGAGTACCGACTTTGCACGAACGGCCTCAATAGCCAAACTGTCAACCGCCCTGACAGATGCCGAAAAAACACAAAAAACAGATATGATGCCGACGACAAGTGATAATGATTTCATAGTCATCCGTAAACGCCCCTAAAGGGTTACAACCTCTTTGTTCACAATGCAATAGAGTAACACGCAGACGTTTGCTTGTCAAGCCAATTAAACGCGCTTTGGCCGGCCTTTTTCGCAGGTTTTACGCTAACTGGTTCCACAGGCCCGGCGTATAATATAGCATTAGGATTTATTTATTTATGACTGGAACAGAAGCACAACTCGTTCGGATAGACCCGTATCGGCTGCGAATAGAACAAACAGGCCAAATGGTCGTCGATGCCACAGTATTCGCATCGAATGAAATAAATATCGAGCAGGAGGCAATAAGGCAGCTTTACGATTCGGCGTGTCTGCCTCCAGCCAGAAAGGTTTTGGCAACGGCGGATATTCACGTCGGGTTCGGCATACCTATCGGGGCGGTTCTGGGCCTTGAAGACGCGATAATGCCGCCCGCGGTGGGTTACGACATAAACTGCGGAATGCGACTATTGCGGACACCCTTCACAAAAGGCCAGATAAACACCGATGATATTGCGAATTCGATTGCCAGAGACATACCGCTCGGCGAGGGGATGAGCAATTTGTCATTGGACAAGCACCAGCTTGAAATCGCAATAACCGAAGGCGTCGCCGGGCTGCCGAAACTTGTTCAAAAAGTCAAACACAGGGCCTGGGAGGCATTTGACGAGCAGGAGTTTGCTGAAGACATAAGAAGAATTGAGGACAACGGTCAAATGCCCGCGGATATGGGGGCGGCGCCGAAACTGGCGATTGAAAAAGGCGCAGACCAGTTGGGAACACTTGGCGGCGGCAATCATTTTATCGAAATACAGCTTGTGCAGAAAATTTTCGATGAGCGATTAGCTAAGTTCTTCGGGCTTTTCGAAAATCAGATAGTAGTGATGATACATTCGGGCTCTCGGCGTTTCGGGTATGAGGTCGCGGATGAGTATATGAGCGTCGCGGCTAACCAGCCCCAGATGGAAGGCAGACGCAAAATGCTCAGTTTTCTCGACACAAACAGTCCACAGGGCAAAAGATACATTGCCGCGATGGGCGCCGCGGCAAATTTCGCATTCGTGAATCGGCACGTTATGGCATTATTAGTCAGGCGGTGCTTTTCGCGGATGTTCGGGCCGACGCCTATGCCATTGGTATATGACGTGCCTCATAATATGGCGAAATTGGAAACACACGAGGGTAAGTCGCTTTGGGTTCATCGCAAAGGCGCTACGCGGGCCTTCGGACCGGCCCTTATGAAATCAACCCCCTTTGAACAGGTAGGCCAACCGATAATTACACCCGGCTCAATGGGAACCGCCAGCTATCTTATGGTTGGAACGGGCAATTCGGAGGAGTCGCTTTGCTCGGTGAATCATGGCGCAGGCCGGGTTATGAGCAGGACAGCCGCATCAGGTATGGGCAGGCACGGGAAAAACGCCGGAGCAGCACTGATTAGCGACGCTGAATTCAAAAGGAGTATGACCGGGATAACACTGATTACGGGCGACAAACGCCGTATAAAGGAAGAGGCACCGGCTGCGTATAAGAACATCGATGAGGTAGTCAGGATTGTAACCCAGTGCGGCTGGGCAAAACCCGTGGCCAGGATGACCCCGCTGGCGGTGCTGAAAGGGTAAGGTTCTTGGCACCAACAACAAAAAAAGCGGTTACTTGACTATTGCATTTATTGGCCAATTCTTTTATCATTAGGCGTTTTGGGCTGGTGTCCGTATATAAATAATTGCGTGTTAATAATGGAATGTGTAATATGGGCAAAAACATCGTTTTGACAGGAATATTAACGGTAACATTGCTGGTTAGCTGGGGTTGCGAGCAGAAATCGACAAACGCCGCTGCACCATCAAATCCCCCTGCCGCAGCCGTTACACCGCAGCCGGCAACAGCACCTGCAAAGGCAATCGAGCCAAATAAGGTTGAGGTAAAGCCGGAACCGGTAAAAATCGAGCAGGCCGTGCAACAGGAACCCAATACGCCGGCAGCCCCTGTAGCCGAGCCAACTGTGCAGGCAATAAAACCTGTTGAACCAAATACGCAGCGAGCCGTTACGCCGAAACCGGCGAAGGCCGAGACCGATTCTGCAAAATCGCAGTCAACACCACCTGCCACAAGCAACACAGCGACTCATTTGTTCGACCAAGTTACAGCGTTTCTGAAAAAATATGTGAACAAGGATGGATTGGTTGATTATAAGGCACTTTCACACAAAAAAATGGAGACGGTTAAACTGCTTGAGCAATTCAGGAAACTTGACCGCAACGAATATAATTCCTGGTCAAAAGACGATAAGCTCGCATTCTGGATAAACGGGTATAACCTGAACTTCATAAAAATAATCGTGGACAATTACCCGATAGAGTCAAACAGGATGCTTCGGCTTTTCTGGCCCCCCAACAGCATCAGGCACATAAACGGTATATGGAATGAGCACAAGTTTATCATAATGAACGAGGAATTTACGCTGCAGGAAATAGACCAGCGGTTCTTACAAAAAGAATTCGGCGAGCCCCTGGCATTCTTTGCGATATCATACGCTTCGGTTTCAGGGCCGCCTTTGCGAAACGAGGCATATCACGGCCAAAATCTTTCGACGCAGTTTGACGACCAGGTAAAGAAATTTCTCGCCGGCCAGCACGCCTTCAAGATTGACAGGGAGAATAAAAAGGTATATCTGTCGTCGATATTAAGCCCCACATGGTATGGCAACCAGTTTGTTGCCAAATACGGCACCGACCTGAAATTCAAGCAGCAGGAGCCGGCTGTAAGGGCAATCCTCAACTTTTTGACGAAATATGTTTCTCCGCAGGACGTCGATTATCTTGAGACAGGCAACTATACGGTTGAGTTTCTCAGATACGACTGGACGCTTAACGATCGTGCCGGCCAATAAGCCGGATTGAACAAAACCTTTTAATAATTGGGATAAATCAAAAATGGCAAAAAAAAATAGCGGCAACCAAACTTATTTTTTCACCAGCGAATCGGTAACAATGGGACACCCGGACAAGGTCGCGGATTGCATATCCGACGCAGTTTTGGATGCCTGCCTCGCCAAGGACAAGAAAAGCAGGGTCGCCTGTGAAACGCTGGTCAAAAACGATATGGTGGTTGTGGCAGGCGAAATAACCACCAAAGCTTTAGTTGACATATCAGCGGTTGCACGCCAGGCGATTAAAGAAATCGGCTATGATGACCCCGCAATTGGTTTTCATTACGAAAACTGCGCGGTGCTGGTTTCGATAAGCCGGCAAAGCCCGGATATTTCACAGGGCGTAACAGAAGGAGCCGGACTGCACAAGGAACAAGGGGCCGGCGACCAGGGCCTGATGTTCGGATACGCCTGTAAAGACACGCCGCAATTGATGCCGATGCCGATTCAACTGGCACACGCTATAACGACCCGCCTTGAGCAGGTGCGACAGACAAAGAAACTTCCCTGGCTGCGACCCGACGGCAAAAGCCAGGTAACAGTCGAATACACAAACGGCAAACCATCGCATATCCCCGTGGTTGTTGTCGCTGCACAGCACGACCCGGATATCTCTCACGCCCAGTTACGCAAGCAGATAATCGAAAAGGTTGTGCTGCCGGTCCTGCCGAAAAAACTTATCGATAAACGCACTATCTTTCACATCAACGCAACGGGCAAATTTGTCATAGGCGGCCCAGCCGGCGACTGCGGCCTGACCGGCAGGAAAATTATCGTCGATACCTATGGCGGAAAAGGCAGACACGGCGGCGGATGCTTCAGCGGCAAAGACCCCACAAAAGTTGACAGGACCGCAAGCTATATGGCGCGATATGTCGCGAAAAATATCGTCGCAGCAGGTCTCGCGGATGCCTGCGAAATTCAATTATCTTATGTAATCGGCTTCGCAGACCCGCTTTCGGTGCTCGTCGATACGAAGGGCACGGGCAAAATCAGCGATAAAAAACTCGGCGAAATAGTCCGCAAACTTTTCCCGCTAACTCCAAAGGGAATGATTACACACCTGAACCTCGAAAGGCCTATTTACTCGAAGACCAGCCACGGCGGACACTTTGGCCGAAACCTTCCCGAATTTACCTGGGAAAAAACCGATATGGCCGCAAAACTCCGCAAAGCCGCCGGTATATAGCACCACAAGCCACAAATTGAAAAAACACAAAAAGCCCGACATCACGTCGGGCTTTTTATTTTTTGCTCACCTTGTCTTTTTATTGTAGGGCGGGGCTTGCCCCGCCGAAACAATGACTATATTATTTGCGTTATGCCAAATTACATCCGTGCCAAATTTGAAGGAGGTTATTATTTTTTTACCGTCGTAACATATCACCGGAAACGACTATTCACAGAGGAAACCTCGAGAAACCTTCTCAGACAAGCCATAACCGTAACACAATCAAGACATCCTTTTGAAATGATTGCTATTTGCCTTTTACCAGAACATTTGCACTGCGTATGGAAATTGCCCGAAGGGGACGCAAATTTTTCGATTCGATGGTCTGCCATAAAGGGGATTTTCAGTCGAGAGTATTTACGGACAAATGGGCAAAAAAGCATACCGTTATCCCGTGCAAATAAAGGCGAGGTCTGCTTATGGCAACAGCGATTCTGGGAACATCAAATCCGCGATGAGAAGGATTTGCAGAAGCATATCGATTATATTCATTATAATCCCGTCAAACACGGCTTGACCAAATCCGCCGAGGATTGGCCCTGGTCAACGTATCATCAGTTTTTGAAAAATGGGCTTTATGGAAAGTTCAACGATTTTGAAAACACAGCAAGCGAAAATATCAACGACTTTGGCGAATAAAATTCGGCGGGGTTTACCCCGCCCTGCAATTTTTTACATTTTTATTAGGTTGACGGACTTTCCGTTAATGTTCGCAAAGAAAATATTGCGTGTGTCTTTGCCTTTCATGTATTTTCTGTAATACAAATACCAGAAACGAAAGGGATTTTCTCTTATCTCTCGTTTCTTGTCGCCGTAGCCATAATTGCACCCGTTTTTGCTCGTATATCTCACTTGCCACTCCGGCGTGTATTTGTCCGGCAACGTGGTAATGATAATATACGGCACTTGACTTTTTTTCGCAGTTACCCAACTCTTATATGAATTTATATCCTTTTCTAAAACACGGGCATCGCTTGAATTAGGGCTTTCATAATCTATAAATATAATGGAATTTTTATAGCTATCAAACCCTGTCAGGTCTGGTTGAAATTTTTCCCCTCCATCCTCATTAAATCTCATATCAACATAAACCGAAGATACGGTTTTTATGTTCCAGAGTATCTTGCACAGAATTCCAATTGTGCGAGGATGTGTTTCATTTTTTCCAGTAACCGTATATTCGAATGTGTCGTAGAAACCTTCCTCTTTAAAAGATATTATTTGCTTTTGCAGTTCCTCAATAATTTCCCTGCAAAGTTCCATTTTATTGTCTTCCCTTTCGTTTTTTATACAAACAAGGCGGGGCAAGCCCCGCCCTACAACTTTTTGGTGCATCAAATCCCGATTCAATTAATGCTTGAAATGTCGTTTGCCGGTGAAGACCATCGCAATGCCGTATTTGTTTGCGGCGGCGATAACCTCATCATCCTTCTTTGAACCGCCCGGCTGGGCAATTGCGACAATTCCTGCCTGTGCGGCGTTATCGACATTGTCAGGGAACGGGAAGAAAGCGTCTGAGGCCATAACAGAGCCCTTTGACTGCTCTCCGGCGTGTTTGACTGCGATAAAGCCCGACTGCACGCGGTTCATCTGGCCTGCGCCGACGCCGATGATTTTACGGCCTTTGGCAAGGACAATAGCATTGCTTTTTGTATGTTTGGCGGCAAGCCATGCAACGCGAAGGTCGGCGAGCTGTTCCTCGGTGGGTTTTGCTTTCGTGGGAACGGTCAATAATTTCGGCTCCCAGCCGACGAGGTCGCGTTTCTGAATCAGTACGCCCCCTACTATGCAGCGAAGGTCAAATTCGCCTGTATCGATTTTGTTTTTATCGATTGCGCCCGTTTCAACAAGACGTACCCTGCTGCCCCAGCTTTTCAGCGTGCGGATTATCTCGATTGCCTGTGGCTCGAATTGCGGTGCGATAATTACCTCGGCGAAGAACCCCTCTGCGCCAAGGGCCTTGCCGAACCTGCTGTATGATTCCATAATCGTTTGCGCAAGCTCGATATTGACCTTGCGATTGACTGCCACAATTCCGCCAAACGCGCTTGTTACGTCGCCTTCGTATGCCTTGCGGTAAGCGACGCAAATATCATCGTCGATAGCGCAGCCGCAGGGATTGAGATGCTTGATAATAACAGCGGCGGGTTCGTCAAATTCCTTTACAAGCTCGAAAGCGGCATTTGAATCCAGCAGGTTATTGAAGCTGATTTCGGTATCGACCTGCATAATTTTGCCTGCACCGACGCAGGGTTCGCCGCTGGCCGCGAGCTTATAAAATGCTGCCGGCTGGTGTGGGTTTTCACCGTAGCGAAGAGACATCTCTCTTTTGAGCGGAATTGAAAGGCGTTCCGGAAATTCAACGTCTGCCTTTTTGTTGAGATAGCGCGATATCGCAGCATCATAAGACGCCGTAAGGGCAAACGCGGCCCTGGCCAGCTCGCCGCGAAGCTCTTCCTTTACTGAGCCGTTATTTTTCCTCATTTGCTCAATGACCTTGCCGTACTGGTCCGGGCTTGTAACGACAGCGACAAACCTGTGATTTTTCGCTGCTGAGCGAATCATACTCGGGCCGCCTATATCGATATTTTCGATTGCCTCCTCGAATTTGCAGCCCGGCTTTGCGACGGTTTGCTCGAAGGGATACAGATTAACGCAAACCATGTCAATTGGTTCGATTCCGTGCTGTTTCATCGCGGCCTTGTGGTCGGCCTTGTCTCGAATCGCAAGCAATCCGCCGTGAATTTTGGGATGCAGCGTCTTGACCCGTCCGTCCATCATTTCGGGAAAGCCGGTAACTTTTTCAATGGGAGTAACATCAACCCCGGCTTCGGCAATCGCTTTAGCGGTGCCGCCCGTGCTGATGATTTTGACGCCCATATCAGCGAGCGTTTGTGCGAAATCGACAACCCCGGTTTTATCGGAGACACTAATCAGGGCGGTTTTTATTTTCACATCCATTTGAATGTCCCCTTTCAAAATCACAACCAGATATTGGCAAAACAATTACTTGGCCGGCTCAAGACAGGCAATTCGCCCTTGTGCGTCGGCTATATAAATCCTCGAATCAGCCACATTGGCGGCATATTGAATCGGCAGGGCTACATTGACCGAATAAAGCTGTTTTTTTACCTTGGTGCTATCCATCGCTACAATGACCCCGCCCTTGGTAATAACAAACGTCTTGTCGCCCGATTCAGAAAGCATCCCTGCGCCGTCTTTAACCTCCCAGATAGGAGGTTGTTTGCCGGTTTGCTTGTCAATCGCAACCAAACCCATGCCCGGGACGCACTGGTAAACCAGTTTGCCGCCGAGCTGAGGTGCGGTATCGAGAATCCCCTGCGTCTGGTATTTCCACAACAGCTTGCCCAAAGACAAATCGATGCGGTAAACGCACGTGTCGCGGCAAGCAAAATATAACGACGTCGCGTCGTGAACAATCGGCCCGACGACAGCCGAGTTAGCGTCAAACTGCCAAATTTTCGCAGCTTTATCGGGGGCTATTCGGATTACATTACCTGCCTCTGTAGCGAAAACAACGAAATCATTCTCAGCCAGAACCGACGTTATACGAGAACCATTCTCCGCCGCAACCTCGAAAACCTTTACTTTGTCGTCGGCCCTGAGGGCGCGAATACGCCTGTCGGCGCCGGCAATATAAAAGAATGACTCATTGCGAACAACCGGACATACCACCCTGGTATCTATTTGCGTTTTTGCCTTCTCGGTGCCGAAATCGGCGTTGATTTCGACAAGCTTATTGCCCACTATGGTAAGCAATTCGCCCTTATATGATTCGAGGTCAGCAACAGGCAGCCCCACTGGCGCAATCAAACTTGCGAACATCACGTTGCCGTCCGCTTTATTGATACAGGACAGGTAATTCCCTCTGGATAACGTACAAAGCCGGTTGCCGCATAAAAGCATGTCGTTAAGTGATTCGCCTTTGGCCATCGGCAGGTTATACTGCCAGACGATTTTAAGCTCGGTCGAAGCAACCATCGCTCGCGGAATCAGCCATTGCGAATCACCCTGAGCCGAAAGCATCGACGTGAAAACAATCTGGGAAACCACTGCAATCAGTGCTAAACGGGATTTCAGCATATTCACCACCTCCATCGCCGGCCAATTATGAGCCGACGACATTTTCTATGCCCGGACAATAACCGGGGCGTTATCACACTTCTACATAATCAGCGAGGTCAACTTTATGGTCGGCCTCGAATTTCCGCATTTGTTCAATTCGCTCGATATCGTCCTGGATTCTGCTGGCAAGCTTGAAAATATACGGCTTGCCGACAAGACGATTGCGAAGGTCATCAATCATCGGCTCCCAGCTTCCGCCATACAATTGCGCCTTGAGGACGACGAGCATGCGATACTCCTCGCTTAGCGACTTGATATATTCGCTGACGTCCCCCTTAGGGGCGCTTTTGCCCGGCTTATTTTGGGTTTTTTCTGCCATCGGGGCCAACCTGCCTAACCTATGTGTCCCTGCTCGGCAATCCCGGTCATGGTGGAACATCCTAAGCCAGACCGGCCAGACAGATGCTAACCGCTCCTCGCAAAAATTGCAACAGGTTTTCGGAAATTAGGTATGTTTAGGACTGGCTTGACAGATTGCCTGGTTTACGACACATAGGCAAACTGGTTGCTGCGAATCAAGGATACGCCAGCTTCTTTGTCGGCGGCAATGGCAAAAACGCTGTTGATGTCCGTGATTTCCATTATGCTTTGAGTTAAAGGACGAATATTACAAAGCACAAGCTGGCACCCACGGGCAACCAATGCCTGCCTGAGTTCGAGCAGCTTAGTCAAACTTGAGCTCCTGATGATGTCGACGCATACGAAATTGACGATGACGTTACTATCAAGGTTGCCGGCAACCATCTCAGTTATGGCCTGCAGCTCGTCTCCAAGGTCAGGTTCCCCACGTACTGAGAAAACAATTATATCGCCGGCTATACTTCCTATTTTCACGGCACACCTCTATCTGCGTTTTAATTTCGCGTTTGCCAACGTCCTATTATATTTGTCGGCATACATTGAAAATATTATTAGCGTGCAAAGGCGTTATTTGCGAAAAAAAGGCCGGTTTGACGCAAAAAAATGAGTCAGTTACCAAAAAATACATTTTTATCCTTTTTTTATTGGCGACATGGAAGCTGCTCATTATAATCGGATTGCGGTTTTGTGGTTCTTTATCACCACGGTCCGATGGAGTTGTTTTCGCAAGGGAGGCGGGTCAGATAAAAATAAAATCGAGACCGACTATAGGGTCAATGATGAAAAGCTGAGTCCTTGCCTCCCTTTTTTTGTCGCCCCTGTGATTTAATCCCAATAAAAAAGAATGGGAGAGCGGACGACGCTCTCCCATTATTCAGGTGGCTCTTGCCTTTTTTAGGTTAGCCGTTGCTTGTTGAACCCAGAATCACCATCTGCCTTGTGTGCGATTTGCGTGTCGGGTCAATAAGGCCTGGCTAATTATGACCGTATTGGTCATTTTTCAGAGCCACAATTTTTCACTTGTCAACACCCTGCACATCGGCCATCTCTTTAGTATCACATCACTCTTTTACGCACTTTTTGAACTGGGCAACAACTGCCCGTAACGGTTAACGCGACCGCGAAATACAGGCAATCTGGGCAACCCATTTGCGTCCAATAACCACTCTTATAGTCCGATACAATACATGCGTTTTACTTGAACAGTTGTTCATTTTATCTCTCAAATTTTGAACAGAAAAAAATAAAGCGTGGTAAAATAGTTATATGAACAAATTAGCGCAAAATATGAACTGTTTTCTTCCGACAACGGCGGAGGAAATGCAGCAACACGGGTGGCATCAGGCGGACATCATCCTGATTACCGGCGATGCGTATATTGACCACCCGTCATTCGGCGTTGCGCTGATTGGCCGGCTTCTCGAAAGCAATGGTTATCGCGTCGCGGTTCTGACGCAGCCGGATTGGCGAAGCGTCGAACCATTCAGGGCGTTAGGTAAACCACGATTATTCTGGGGCATAACCAGCGGCTGCATCGACTCACGCCTGAATGATTACGCCTCGCTCGGCAACAAGCGAAAAGAAGACGTTTACAGCCCCGGCGGGAAACTGGGCCTGAGGCCTGACCGCCCCCTGCTCGTCTATTCGGCGAGGGCACGCGAAGCGTTTCCCGATGTGCCAATCGTTCTTGGCGGACTTGAGGCATCGCTTCGCAGATTAGCTCATTATGACTATATCGAAGACAAACTCAAACGCTCCGTGCTAATCGACGCAAAAGCGGACATCCTCGTTCACGGTATGGCAGAATATCAGATTATTGAAATCGCCCGACGACTAAACAATGGCGAATCAATTGACCAATTGACCAATATCCCCGGCACTGCCTATCCCGTGAAAAGCAGAACCCCACTGCCGGAAAATGCCATGCCCCTGCACTCACTGCCACAGCAGCAGGCAGACAAATCGCTTGCTATGTCGGCCCAACTCCAATATCAAAAGCAGGCACACCCCGCCGGCTACGTTGTAATTCAGGAACAGGACCCCGGCAAAATCGTGGTATTGCCGCCCGCCGAGCCGATTAACGGCACCGCCCTCGATTTGCTATATGAGCTTCCTTTTACGCGATGCTGGCATCCGAAATATGATTCGGCCGGAGGTGTGCCTGCGTTAAAACCCGTGCAATTTTCCATAACCACCCATCGCGGCTGTTTCGGCGGTTGCTCGTTCTGCTCAATCTATTTCCACCAGGGTAAAGATATCTCCTCACGTTCAATTGAATCGCTGATTGTCGAGGCCGACAGATTTCGCTCGCATCCTGACTTCCACGGCACGATTTTCGACATAGGCGGTCCTACCGCGAATATGTTCGGAATGAAATGCGACAAGGCAGGCGCCTGTAACAGACCGAGTTGTCTATACCCATCTATCTGCAAAAATATGAAAGTCGATTATGGCCCGCAGCTCAAAATGTTTGACGCCTTCCTGAAATGGAAAACCACGGGAGCGAAAAAATCAAACGTATATGTCGCCTCAGGTATCCGCCACGACCTTGCGCTTTACAGCAATGATTATATAGATACGCTCACTAAGCATTTCGTCGGCGGGCATCTCAAGGTCGCCCCGGAACACTATTGCCCGCACGTGCTTGAGCTTATGGGAAAACCCGGCTTCGAGATTTTTGAACAATTCGAGGCGAAATTCGACGAGGCGACCCGCAGGGCGGGAAAAGAGCAGTATTTAGTGCCCTACTTCATAAGCGCGCACCCCGGCTGCCAAACCGACGACGCGATTAAGCTCACCGAATACCTTGTGCGAAGGCGCTGGCGGCTAAGACAGGTCCAGGATTTCGTCCCAGTGCCTTTAACGCTCTCTACAGCGATGTTCGTAAGCGAACGGGATGCAAAGGAGCGTTCAATCCATATTCCTAATGGCCGGGCGGAAAAACGCCTCCAGGCAGCCCTGATGCAGTATTACTTCAGGCAAAACGCCAAAATCATCTCCGATTGCCTGCGAAACAGCCATCACGGCGGCCTACTGCGTGAAATCCAGCGTTTACACTGGACAAGCCAGGCTGGGAAACCACTCGCCGGCTGGGACCTGTAGGCAGGCAAATCAAACCATCGTTACAGAAATGAACCCGACAATCGGAATGATGCGACGCTTACCGCCGGCTAATAAAACCAGTTTTGTCAGTGGCTCTTGTGTTGTTCGTCGTTGCGTTCTAAGTATTTGTCCACACGCCCCAGGCCTACCAGCACAACCAGGGCAAGAATAGTGCTAAAAATCGCCAAACCATAGAATTTCGCGCCGCAGGCCATACCGATGCTCGCCATCAGCCATATCGTCGCCGCCGTCGTCAGGCCGTGAATGCCTCCCCTGTCCTGGATAACCGCACCTGCGCCAAGAAAACCGACGCCCGTAACTATCTGCGCGGCAATTCGCGTAATCGAATCCTGGCCGCCGGATGCCATCTCCCGTGAGATTATGGTAAAGACCGCCGCACCCAGACATATCATAATGTTTGTGCGAAGCCCCGCGGGCTTGTGCTTAAACTGGCGTTCAAGACCGATGACTGCTCCGCAAACAACCGCCAAGAGCGCAGGAATTATATCGTGATTCCAGTCCATAGTTACCTCTCTATAAGTGTTTCGTCAACCTTCATACCGAAGTGCCTGCCGCCCTTTTCAATATGGGCAAACACCTTATCGCCCGGCTTTAGCGAGGTAATCGAGATGGGGTTACCTTCCGGACTGACTAATCGAATCGTCTCGGCATTCTGCAGCACAAGCGTTATCGAAACGCCCTGGGCTTCGGCTTCAATGAGCATCATCGGGCGTTTCTCAATCTTGTTCCTGCCCAGATACGCCACCTGCCCTTTGCCTTTGAAATCGACAATCAAAACCTCATCGCCCGCCTTGAGGTCGGCAAGATATTTTGTCCCGCCGCCCGGCGCAAGCGTATATGCGTGGACCGCGCCTGCGTTTACGCGGAAGGGTCTGGCGGCAACATACGGGTTCTCAATCGACTCCGAATGAACCAGGAAGAACCCCGATGCGGTATTGCCCACCAGCATTCCCTCGCCCGGCGACATCTGCGTGCAGGTATCAAGGCACGCCCGGTCTCCCATTCCAAGTTGCTTGGCGGTTTTTATCGTCGCGATTACAAGCTCAACCTTTTCGCCTATGCCCTGTAAAATCTCAGCCGTCTTTTTAATCTCGTTGAGGTCCGTCGTATTCAAAACAACGCCGTCAACGCCCTTTTCCAGTATCTCGGCCATCAGTTTCGCCTGTTTGCCGTCTGCCACCTGCACCATTATATTCTTGCCGCGCCTGGCGAGCAGGTTTTCAATCGGGATAATCGTCCAGTCCAGCATACGCAATACGACTATCTTTTCTGCGGGAACCGCCGCCGCCCTGTCTTCATCGGCCTTGCCCTTTATATCGACAAATTCAACGTCTTTGCCGGGAACGATATCGCCATCTTTTGCGACGATTTTGATTTTGCCCAACTGCCGCACGTCTCCCGCCTTGCCCTCAGGCAGCACCACCGCCTCCGCCCCGCTTTCCAACGCGGTCGTTACTATCTTCTTGTCATACGGTGTCGCATTTACCCAAAGTTTTTTCATCTCAATTTCACCCGCAGCATTTTCATCGCTTCTTTGACGCTAGCGCCTTCGTGAACCATTTTACACAACGCGGCGACCATTCTTTCCGGATGCTTGTGCTGGAAGGCGTTTCTGCCGATTGACACTCCGCCTGCGCCGGCTTTCAATGCGCCTTCAGCCATTATGAATATGTCCTCGTCGCTATCCATTTTCGGTCCGCCCGCTATCACTACCGGCACGGGGCATCCCCTGACAACCTCTTTGAAACTCGCAATGCTGCCTGTATAGGGAACCTTGACAATATCAGCGCCCAATTCCGCGCCTACTCTGGCCGCGTGTTTGACGTATGTTACATCGAATTCGCTTTTAATCTTTTCCCCGCGTATGTACATCATCGCCACAAGGGGCATCTGCCACTGCATACACCTTTTGCTGATAAAGCCAAGCTGGCCGAGCATATCCTTATCGGTTTCCGCTCCCAGGTTTATATGCACCGACACCGCGTCGGCCCCCAGTTGTATCGCCTCCTCAACGGTGCAGACGAGCTTTTTGGCATTGGGGTCCGGGCTAAGCGACGTGCCACCCGAAAGATGAATAATCAGCCCCACGTCTTTGCCGGTTCCCCGGTGGCCCGCACCCACAATTCCCTTGTGCATCAAAATCGCGTTTGCCCCGCCCGCGACGACCCTGCTTACCGCCTCGCGCATATCTTCCAGACCGGGAATCGGCCCAACGGTTACGCCATGGTCCATCGGGATAATTACGGTTTTGCCGCTGTTGCGGTCGATTATTCTTTCTAATCGTATCTTCTTGCCTATCATAATCAAATCTCCAGGGGCCTGACCCCTTTTTCCCTATTCTTTCAGCATTTTTAATGCATCAGCCGCTGAAAGGCCTTTGTGCACCATTTTGCTGAAAACCGAAACTATTTTCGTGGGGTCTTTGTGCTGGAACACGTTACGTCCTATCGACAGCCCCGCCGCCCCTGCCTTCAAGGCCCCTTCTATCATTTTCACAATCTGCTCGTCTGTCTCCATCTTCTCGCCGCCCGCAATCAGCACAGGCAAATGGCACCCATCAACTACTTCCGCAAAACTCTCCGAGCTGCCCGTATAAACCACCTTGACAATATCCGCGCCGAGTTCCGCAGCCACCCTCGCCGCGTGCTTGGTGTTATTGACATCATATTCGTTTTTTATCTTCGGCCCGCGAGTGTACATCATCGCCAGAAGCGGCATCTGCCATTCCATACACCGTTCCCCGACGTATCCGAGCTGCTTAAGCATTTCCTTGTCGGTATCCGCTCCGAGATTGATATGCACCGATACGCCGTCTGCCCCGAGTTTCAGCGCTTCCTCAACCGTGCAGGCAAGCTCTTTGGCGTTGGGGTCGGGGCTAAGCGTCGTCCCCGCGGAAAGGTGTATGATAAGCCCGACGTCCTTGCCGCTGCCGCGATGGCAAAAACGGGGCGAACCCTTGTGCATCAGCACCGCGTTAGCGCCGCCCGCCACGACTTTGCTCACCGCGTCGCGCATATTTGTCAGCCCCTTAATCGGCCCAACGGTTACGCCGTGGTCCATCGGGATGATTACCGTCCTGCCGCTGTTGCGGTCGATTATTCTCTCTAAACGAACGCTTTTGCCTATCATAACCAGGCCTCCTGCAAAGTATTTAACTATCGCCCTAAAATCTACCCAAACCGGCCCATAACGCAAGCAAAAAACGTTTATCACGCCCCAAAACCGAAGACCCATTTTTCTCTGTGAGAAACAGGCGGCAGTTGGCTGATACTATGAGGCGGTTCTGTTTTTTCCACTTTCTATCAATTGTAAGCGTACAAAAATATATATATACTGTAACGCTATAAAATGACAACGAGATTCAACCAAAGGCAGGTTTTGTTTATTATAAGCATATCGCTCGTCGCGGCTACGCTCGCGGCATACGAGCCGATACGACACAACGGTTTTGTCAACTACGACGATAGCGGGTACATAACAGAAAACCCAAACGTAACAGGCGGGATAACACAACAGTCGTTTAAATGGGCATTAACAACGCTGTACGCGGCAAACTGGCATCCGTTGACGTGGCTGAGCCATATGGCGGACTGCCGGATTTCCGGCCTAAATCCGCTGGGACATCATTTTGTCAGCGTTGCGATTCATATTGCCAACACCCTGCTGCTTTTCTGGATACTCAAAAACATTACGGGGACAATTTGGGCTGGCGCGTTTGTGGCAGCGGTATTTGCGTTGCATCCGTTACAGGTAGAGTCGGTCGCCTGGGCGGCCGAAAGAAAAACAGTGCTAAGCGGACTGTTCTGGCTTTTGACAATGGCCGCATACATACACTATGCAAGAAAACCCGGATTCGGCCGATATATGCTGCTGCTGTTTGTATTCGGCCTTTGTATTATGACCAAGCCGACCGTCGTTACGCTTCCGCTTGTATTGCTGTTATTGGATTATTGGCCTCTTGAGAGAATTCGCCGGGGACAATCAGTCGCCGCTACATCCAAATCGGCAATATGGCTGATAGCGGAAAAGACGCCTCTTCTGGCTATGTCGGCAGCCCTGTCAGTTATAACCATCATTGCGCAAAAAGGTGGAAAGGCGGTTATTTCGTTAGATATAATTCCATTAGACACTCGAATCGCCAATGTGTTTTCTTCTTATATAAAATACATCGGCAAACTGGTATGGCCCAGCGGCCTAGCTGTTTTCTATCCTCCTTCGTATCCGGCCATTCCAAAAACAACAACAGCAGTTTACATACTCCTGTTCATCCTGATAACAGCCATAAGCATCTATATCGGGCGTCACAGAAAATATATGGCAGTCGGCTGGTTGTGGTTCGTGGGAACGCTTGTGCCTATGATAGGGCTGGTCCAGGCGGGCTTCCAGGTTATGGCCAACCGCTATATGTACCTGTCAATGCTGGGCCTGCTTATTATCATTGCCCTGGCTGTCAAAGAACTAATCGCAAAACACCCCCGATTAAAAACCATTGTGGCGATAATGGGCGTGATATCACTGTCGTGCCTGCTTGTGCTCACCAGAATGCAGGTACGACACTGGCAGAACAGTATTACACTTTTTGAATATGCCCTGAAAACAACCAAAAACAATCCTGTCATAGAGACCTATTACGGGTGCGCCTTGTTCTATGAAGCCGGACGGCTCGACGAGGCGGAAAAACATCTGAGCAACGCTGTGCGAATAAGCCCGACGTTCGCCAAGGCCCTCAGTAACCTGGGCAGGGTTTATATAGAGCAGGGGAAAACAAATGAAGCCATATCCTGCTTTACTAACCTTTTACGCCAAAACGAAAACTCCGCGGAAACACACTACGACCTGGCCTTATCACTGGGCATGCAAAAAAAATATGACGAGGCGATAAAACATCTTGCCAAAACACTGGAGATAGAACCCAATTATCCTGACGCACACAACAGAACAGGGATAGCGTTGATGGCAATCGGAAAACCGGATGAAGCCATCAAATATTTCGACGAAGCGTTGCGGATAAACAAAGACAAATCAGAGGTGTATGGAAATCTCGGCACGGCTTATATGCGGCTGGATAAGTATGGGCCTGGGATTTATAATTTTAACAAAGCAATCGAACAAAAACCCGACAGCATAGTCAATCTCAATCGCCTGGCGTGGGCGCTGGCCACCGTAGAGGATACATCTTTGCGTGACGCCAACAAGGCGATAGAAGCCGCCGGACGTGCCTGCGAATTAACAGGCAACAACGATGCTGAGTATCTGGATACCCTGGCAGTCACATACGCGGCGGCGGGCAGGTTCGAGGAAGCAAAAGCGACGGCGAAGAAGGCATTGAGTATAGTAAAATCATCTGACAGAGAGGATTTGGCCGGCGAGATTCAGGAGCGTATAAAGCTTTACGAAGCGGGACAGCCGTATCGTCAGAAATAGCGAGAATGATATTTTGATTATACGGTATTTTTATTCTGGTTTTTGTCCATCAGGAGGATGATTCTGTCGAAGCGGTCGGCGGGTATCTGGCTTTTGAGTATTTTGCGAATCTGGCTCATAGGCGTTCTCTGGGTGGTGTGTGTGATGATGATATGCTGGTTGTTAAGCTCAGTAATCAATTTCACAAATTCATCGATGTACATATGTCTGCCGGCATGGGCCCTGTCGGCGTGCTCATCAACGTAAAAAGTACATTCGGCGATTAGGATTTTGCTTTCGGCAATGTATTTAAGTTGTGAGAAATCGACGTATTGGGTGTCGCCGAGGTAAGTTACAATCGGAATCTCAAGAGGATTATCGATTTCCACACCCTGTTTTTTCAATTCGACAATCTGCGGGCCTGAGAGATTGGCAAATTCCTGTTTTATTTTTTTTCGTTTTTCGATAACGGTAAAGCCCACAGACCCCCTGCTGTGCTTTGTGGGAAATACGCGGGCGACCAGGTTTGGTTTTATCTGAAACTCGTCACCGGGCTTAACGCCTATGAGATTGGCGGGAAGTTTGTTGCCATCGAGACGAGCCCACGCGTCGATGATGTCTTTAATGGGAGGCAGAAGATTTTCGGGGGCGACAATTGTGCCAGCGGCTTGTCCGCAGAAATTACGATGAGAGAGGTAATAGGCGATACCGGCGGCGTGGTCCATATGGCCATGGGTAAGGAGAACATGATTTATTGGTATAATCTGGTCCGGGGCCTTGCCGATATCGAAGCAGACGTCGAGTTGAGGTATAGCAACGACGGTTTCCTCGCCGGCAATCGAATAGCCGATTATATCCAGGTCATCTATCGTAATCTTCGCTAAGTTATGGCTTGGCATCGTGTCTTTCTGAAATAACGCATTGATTATTGATTATTGGTAATTGATAACTGATAATTGTAACGATAAACGTGTTGGTAATCAACCTTAACAAAAAGGCATAGGGAATAATAAACAGCCATTCAGATGAACGAAGCAAATACAGAACAAAAGGCATTTTCATCAAGCGTCGTACCGGGGGCGACGATATTTTTCGCAAGCGTCTGCGTTATGATGATGGAAATTGTCGCCGGACGGCTGGCCGCAAGACATATCGGCTCCTCACTTTACACCTGGACGGCTGTTATAGGCGTTATACTTGGGGGAATCACGCTCGGCTATTATCTTGGCGGGCGTCTGGCGGATTCATTTGCGACAAGAAAAACCATGGGCCTGCTTCTCGCGGCATCATCGGGGGCCTGTATCGCCGCCATAATTCTGAACAACCTTATGGGCGAGTGGACTTTTTTGTGGCGTATGGAAATGGCACAACGAGTGCTGTGTCATATCGCTATTGTGTTTTTTATTCCATCGACGCTTATGGGCGCTGTCAGTCCACTGGCAGTGAAGATGGCGTTGGAATCGAGGCAGGACAGCGGGCGGACAGTAGGCAGGATGTATGCGCTTGGCGCGGCCGGGAGCATACTTGGGACATTCCTCGCGGGCTTCTGGCTTATTGGGACAATCGGGACAATCAACACGCTATGGGTAACAGCGGGAATCCTGCTTGTAATCGCCCTAATATACCCGCCGAGAGCCGTGTGGATGTATATGTATGCCGTTACGGTTGTTTTTCTGGCGGCAGCAGGGACAATAAATTTGAAACAGGCACAATATCTCGGCTCGGCAATGTCACTGAGACAGCCGCGAGAGCCGGATATGCTGTATGAAACCGAGAGCCAATACAGCTACGTAGCCGTTCATCAATTGAGTAAACAACCCGATGAACGGCAGTTTGTCCAGGACAACATGAAAAGTCACAGCCAGATAATAATGGGTAAGATTCGGGACCTGCGGTTTTTCTATGTTCGTGTTTACGGGGCGGTAACCCGCAGGGCCGCAGCCGGGAAAGAAAAACTTTGCACGCTGTCGATAGGAGGCGGCGGATATGTTTTCCCGCGATACATTCTGGACTTATGGCCCGGCAGCAGCGTGGACGTAGCGGAAATAGACCCGGCGGTGACCGAGGCGGCAATACAGGCGTTCGGATTACCGCGGGATACGCCTGTTCGCACGATTAATCTTGACGGCCGGAACTATGTTGACGAATTACTGGAAAAGAAACGCCTATGTGAACAGATACCACAATATGATTTTGTATATATGGACGCGTTTAACGATTTGTCGGTGCCATTTCAATTAGTGACGCGGCAGTTTAACGAAAAGGTCTTCGATATACTGGCAACAGACGGCGTGTATCTGACGAATATAATTGATATGCGCGAAGGAAGTAAAGTTGTCGCCAGTTTCGTCGCCACAGTGAAGGAGACCTTTCCATACGTTTACTTGGTAACGAGGTCAGTTTCTTATGATTTGCCTGTTAATTTCATAGTGATAGCGGGCAAAAGGCCCATCAACCTTGAGAACATAAATACGGAAGAAAACCTTTCGGACGCACAGTTGGTAATACGCAATAAAAATGACCTGACTGCTTTCGAGAAAAAGGCGGACTGGATTGTCCTCGACGACGATTATGTTCCCGTAGAGAACTTTATGGCGCCCGTTGTTCGAGCGGTATCGGCCATATCAATAGCTGATAAGTATATCACTCAGGCGGAACAATTGAGTTTGGCCGGCCAAAAGGAAGAGGCCGTCAACAAATACCGTATGGCGATGCGAATCTGCCCGGCTTTTTCGGCAAGGGCATCCAATTCGATATCACTAATTACGACCAACCGCGAAAAGCCGGCAATGGGAGATGTAAATCAAACCAAAAAATAATACGGCAAATTATCAGAGAAACAAAATTGATGATTGATTATGCCTGATAAACGAACACACAGGGGACAGCACCCTGCCGACGAAAAATTGTTCGGGGAGGTTTGGATACCGGACATCCGGCGAGCGGTCGCGGATTATTCGCTTTTGCTGAGCAAAGGATACGCTGAAAAAAGTTCGCTGAAGCTTGTGGGAGACCGATTCACACTGACCGAGAGACAGCGATTAGCGGTGATGCGAAGTGCGTGTTCGGATGAGCAGCGGGCAAGCCGCAGGAGCCGACAACTTGAAATCAGCAAGATTGCCGGGCAGGTAATCGCGATTGACGGATATAATGTTTTAATAACGATTGAAGCGGCGATGAGCGGCGGGCTTATTTTCAGAGGGCGAGACGGATGCTGCAGGGATTTGGCGAGCATTCACGGGACATATCGCAGGGTCAGTGAAACGCAACCTGCCATCGAACTTATAGGCGGATTTCTGCAACAAACCGGCATCAGCCAGGCATTATGGTTGTTGGACAGTCCTGTTTCAAACAGCGGGCGATTAAAAACTCTTCTTCGTGAACTTGTGGAAAAGAGCAACTGGAAATGGGAAATAGACCTTGTTACAAGTCCCGACGCAGCGCTGATAAAGGGCGAAAAAATAGTCGCAAGCAGCGACAGCGTGATTCTGGATAAATGCAGCAAATGGGTCGATTTGACAGGCGAAATCATAAAAAACCAGATACCGGCAGCGAAAATGATAGACCTCGGAACACAGCCATAACCATCTGTCATATAAGCACTTACATCCCTACTTTCCCAAAAACCATCAAATTTCAAAAGATTTACTGCCGCGTTTTTAGCGGTCGCGCATTTATAATCGTGATGATAGCAAGAAATTTACAATTCGATTTAGAGAGCAGAATGATGGGCATAAGCGAACTTAGTGGTTTTGCCTTCGAGCCGGACCCGATGACGCAGGCGAAAAGTGACCCCGGGGCATTCACAAGGTTATATTTACGTCACTACGATGCGATCTTCAGGTATTGTGCGCACCGGCTCTTTGAGAGAACCACGGCAGAGGACATCACATCGGAAGTTTTCCTGAAAATGGTGGAGAACTTTCATACATTTGACGGCAACGAGAAGCAATTCCGTAACTGGCTTTACCGGATAGCCACAAACGCCGTCAATGAACACATTAGAAAGACCACCCGCCGAAGCGCGATATTGACCTGGGCATGGTGGGGGTCGAGCAAAGCAGGCGTCGATGAGGGCGCTGCGGCTGACGAGTCGCAGGATAATCAGGCCGTCATCAAAAAGTCGCTGCTCACGCTAAAGCCGGAAGAACAAGCTATCGTCACAATGCGTTTTTTTGAAAACATGAAAACAGAGGAAATCGCCGAGGTAGTAGGCGCAAGCGCCGGCACGGTCCGCAGTCAGTTATCGCGGGCAATGGAAAAACTGCGAAAGCGTATCTCTTCAGCCCAAATCGACGGGCAGGAGGTGACAATATGAATCCTAACGAAAGAAAATTTGAAGAACTTATGAGCAAGATGACATTCGACGACAAACCGGATTACCGTCACAGAGATAAGCTCGAACAGGAACTGCTGGCTGCTTTTGCACGACGCCAATGGCAAGAAAAACAATCCCGTCAAACCCCTTGGGGGCAGGCCGGGGTTTGGAGAACGATTATGCAAAACAGACCAATGAGATTAGCAGCAGCGGCGGCGGTAATAGCCGTCGTGGGAGTTGTAAGCTGGGCAATATTCCACCAGGGCGTAGAAAAACCAATGATGTCTTCCATAGAGCTGCTGGCAAAGGCACAGGCAGCAGAAAAGGCGCTGTTTGCCGGAGACAAGATTGCGCACATTATGAGTGAAATCAGTGTTTATCGCAGCCAGTATAACCCGAAGACTCGCGAAATGATTGAAAAGATCGGGGACACAAATATGACAGATGCGGAACTCGATAAAATGAATCGTGAGCTGGTCAGCTCTTGGTTAGTAGGCCGGCTGCCGATGTGCTCATTGCAGCCGAATGGCGAACACCGGATGACGCAAATAAATCTAGCCAAAGACGCAAACCAGACCTATACAATCTTTGACAACGCCTGGTATGAGCCGAAAACGGGACGATTCGTCCGAACGATGGACGTCAATGACAAGGTGATTTTCGCCAATTCCTATGACGGCCAGTTTGTGAACATCACCGAGACCACGGCGGACGGAAAAGTCCAGCTCAAAAGCGAAGCCGTCAGCGCAAACTTCAAGGCGCCTGAAAATCCGGCGGAGTTTCTTGGTATGACCGCCGGGGTTCAGCAGTGTCTTGTCGATAAATGTTTCAGACAGCCAGTACAGGGCGTTACAAAAGATACCCTTGCGGACGGAACTGCCGTGCTTGTTTATAAGGTTGGTTTCCCAAATCCGTATGGGGGAGATTTGAAAACGTATTACCTGTTCAAAATTCGTCAGGCCGACGAGATTATTGCTGAGATTGAATACATCTTTAACGGTCAGCAACAAATGCTAATTCGCAGGATAGTCAGCGAGCAGGTCGATAAGCCGGATTATTCGTGGAACCTCGCGGAGCTGAGCAGCAAAGATTTGGCAGGTGAAAAGCCCAGCGCGGTAACGGTATCCTCGGATGTCGCGATTCCGAACGTATCTGTTCGGCATATGATTGACAAGGCAGATTTTGAGACATACATCTTCGCGACTGACCCTAATTGGACAAAAAGCCGAATGATTGTTGACGTGATGGACCCGATGAATCCGCAGGCCAGATTGTTCGTGATGATGTTCCAGCCGAACGATAATGATACCCGTACGGTTATGCTCATTCAGTCCCAGACGCATAACAAGTATATGGGCGGGATGTTCAAGCAGGCCGAGGCACAGGGTCACAAGCTTCCGTATGTTGAATATGCCAACGGGTGCAAAGTTTACAGGAACACCGGCAGCGAGGCGTACTGGACGGAACTGTCCTTCAAGAACTCCAACATCGAGCCGGCGAAGGACAGATGCGGCTTCATAGTCCAGACACCAGCGGACACATTCGTATTAATAGCCGTTAACGGTTCCGTTACTGAAGAAGAGCTGACCGGATTGGTTAACTCGTTGATACCAGCCAAAGATTACCAGGTTAAATAACTCAGGCAGCTGTAAAACCCAAAACGCCGTCCCTAAGGGACGGCGTTTTTTATGCGCTTCCTAAAAATGTTATTTTGCCTATACTAAAACATATAGTGCAACCGTGTTATTAGTGAATGGCGGCCGTTAGAAAGGTTTAGACCGGAATCAGATGATAGAAGATGAAATTTTGAAATGGCGTTTCAGGCAAGGCAGCAAGGAGGCGCTTTGCCGCATCTACGAGAAGTATCTCGACTATCTGCTGACTTTGGCAGTGGGGTTTGCCAATGACTTCAATACGGCCCAGGACATCGTGCACGACGTATTTGTTCGATTCGCGGCCTCATGGCAGGGTTTCGGTCAACAGGGAAACCTTAAGAGCTATTTGACAACTTGCGTAGTAAACCAGGCACGCGACCACATTCGCAGGGCCAAACATCAGCCGGGCGAATTAAAAGAAGATGCTTTGATTGGTGATTCGGACTGCCCTGAACAGATAGTCATAGGCGACGAGGTATCACAGCGGCTGAACAGGGCTCTGGCGGAACTGCCATACGAGCAACGTGAGACGGTGGTCCTCCATTTAAAAGGCGATCTGAGATTCAGAGAGATAGCAAAATTGCAGGATGTATCCATCAACACAGTTGCGGGTCGATATCGATACGGATTAGACAAACTGCGGTCAATGTTGAATGATGAGGTGCAAAAATGAGGCCGTCAGAAAACATAGAAAGTGCTGTAAAGAAAATGAGTTTTTCAGCGGATGCCGAATTGCGAAAGCAGCTTTTAGATGACGCACTGAAGGCACACGAACAAACAGGAACACAATCGCCTTTTGAGAAGGCGAATATATGGAGAACCATTATGAAAAGCAGAACAACAAAATTGGCGGCGGCGGCCGTCGTTGTCATCGCGGGAGTGTTGTGCGTTCAATTCCTGACCGGAACGAACGCTTATGCCCAGGTCGTCCAGGAGATTCGAAACGCTCGCACGGTCGTCTATACGGTGATAACTCAGACCAACCAGGGCAATGGCGAGACGGTGAAAACAGACGTGGCCTATAAGGAACCCGGCCTGCTGCGGATGTCCACGGTAGATGGCTATGTCATAATACTTGATAGTACGAGCGGCAAGGTGATATCGATAGTGCCGACGCTGCAAATGTACACCATCGGCGATGTAAAGAACCTCTTGAACAACATCGATACAACAAAGGGGCCGTTCGACTCTATCGAGTCAATGAAGAAACTGCCGGCAAAGGCGGACGAGCACCTTGACCCAAGGGAGATAGACGGCGTTATCTGCGATGGATACAAGGTCAAACAAGGCGACCTCACAACGACGGTCTGGATAGACGCAAAAACCGGCGACCTTGTGCAGGTGGAACAGAAATACGCAAGCGCCCCCGGGATGAATAAGATAATCAAGAACATCAAGTTCAATGTCGTGCTGGACGATTCGCTGTTCAGCATGACGCCTCCTGAAGGGTACCGGGCCAGCGAGCTCAAGAGCGATGCCTTTGCCTCCGTTTCTACGGAAGATATGTTCATCGAATTCATGCGGTTGTGGTCGAGTTTGACGGTCGATGGGATGTTCCCGCCGGTGGCTACTCCTACACCAAAGGTCATCATGGACATGGGCCAGCAGGGCAAGCTCAAGGGAGAATGGAACATGCCCGTGATGATACGAATGACCAATGGCATGCTGTTCGTGTACCGATTGCCGCAGAGCAGCAACTGGCGGTATATGGGCGAGAATGTGAAGTTCGGGACTCCGGATAAGGCGATATTCTGGTATCGCCCGGTCGGCAGCCAAATGTATCGCGTCATCTACGCGGACCTTACGGTGCGAGAGGTAGCTGAGGATAAGTTGCCCAAATAATACGCATCCTTCCTAAAATACACAAACGCCGCCTGGTTTGATGTCCGACGGCGTTTTTTATGCGCATAAAAAGATATTTTTAAAGCTTGTCGATAGCCCGGCGAAGCTCGTCGCAAACAATACCAACTTCGTCTTTGCTTAGATTATTGTAGAAAGGCAAAGCGATGGTCCTTTCGGCGATTTTCTCGGTAACAGGGAAATCGCCCGGCTTGAAGCCGAAACGCTCGACCATAAACGCCTGGAGATGAACGGGCGTGAAATAGTTGCTGACCTGTATGCCGGCGTCGCGCATTGTCTGCAAAACATTTTCGCGATTCTGGCGAGTAAACCTGTCTGCGAGGCGAACAACAAAAACAAACCAATTGGTATCACAGCCGGCGGGTTCGGTCGGCACAACCAGACGGTCGTCGCCGGCAAGGTTTTCCTGATACCATTTGGCGACCTGTTTACGTTTGCGTTTTATTTCCTCGATTCTCGAAAGCTGAACAATACCCAGGGCACAGTTGATATCGCTGAGGCGATAGTTATAGCCGAGCCGTTCGTGACTGAGCCAACTGCCCCCCACCCCCCTGCCCTGATTACGAAGCGAGTTGCACATATCCGCCAATTTGTCGTCGTCGGTGAGAATGATGCCGCCCTCGCCGGTGGTGATTTGCTTATTGGGATAAAAGGCGAAGACACAAATATCGCCGAAAGTGCCAGCTTTTTTGCCGTTTAACGCGGAACCGAGGGCCTCGCAACTGTCCTCGACAAAGGCGAGTTTGTGCTTGTCGGCGATCCGGCGAAGCTTATCGAAGCCGGCGGTACTGCCAAAGGCCTCAATGGGAATAATCGCCTTTGTTTTTTTGGTTATCTTTTGTTCAATTTTATCCGGGTCGATGTTCAATGTTACCGGGTCAATATCGACAAAGACGGGTTTGGCCCCCACCATAAGCACAACGTTTGAGGTAGAGATGAAGGTAAACGGCGTAGTGATTACCTCATCACCCGGCCCGATACCGAGAGCAAGCATACACAGATACAGGCCGCTTGTTCCGCTGTTGACGGCAATAGCTCGCTTTTTGCCTATATATTTAGCGAAGGCCTGCTCAAATTCGCCCAGTTTTGGGCCAAGCGAAAGATTAGGGCTTTTAAGCACATCGGTAACTGCCTGAATTTCCCTGTCAGTAATGTCAGGACGAGACAAAAATATACGCATACATGGCTCCTTACAGCATCAAATGCAGGTTATACGGAAAGATAGATTCTATCGTTCAGACCCAAATTTGCCAAATACTTTCCGCCCGCCGCGGCTTATGGGACGTATAAATAGAGGCGAAGGCCAATATCAGTAATATGGCTTGGAACTGGAGTGGTTGTCCTAAACGGCATACATGGTAAAGCCGATAAATCACGTGCAAGTGGCAAAAAACCACTCCTGAAGAGGGATATAAAAATGGCAAAAGGTAAGAACGTATTAACGACAGGTGATGTGGCGAAGATTTGCAACGTCGCGCCGAGAACAGTGTCTAAATGGTTCGACAGCGGGCAGTTGAAGGGCTACAGGATACCGGGAAGCAAAGACCGGCGGATACCGGTCAATGAGCTGATTCGGTTTATGAAGCAGAATAATATGCCGGTGCCAGCGGTTCCCGTAGGCAAAATGCGGGTTGTTATAGTCGATAGCAACGTCGAGTCGGCATCAAAACTGGCGGAGACGCTGAAGGCCAAATCGGACTACGAAGTGAGCATTGCGAAAAATAACTTTGAGACGGGAACCGCGGTCCAAAGATTCGAACCGCACGTTTTGCTTGTTAACCTGCTGGCAACGGACATCGACGCAGAGGCTATATGCAGGAATATCCGGTCAGACGAAGAGTTGCAGACCATCAAGGTAATCGCCCTTGTGAATCACCTCGCAGGCGGCGAAGCGGCGGCATTGCTGAACAAAGGGTTTGACGGGTATGTTTCGATGCCCGCTGACGTTTCGGAAGTCATCCGCAAAATAGAAGAAGCAACCGCTATAATCTATTAGCGGCAGGCAACGCAACAACCAGAAGAAGCCGGTATTATAGCCGGCTTCTTTCATTTTACCCGAAACTTACCACGCTAAAGTTTTTATTCTTCAAAAAAACTTGTTTCCCGCCTATAATGAATGCGGTAGCGCTCGTAGCTCAGTTGGATAGAGCGCCGGTTTCCTAAACCGGAGGTCGTCAGTTCGAATCTGGCCGGGCGCAATGAGTTTCTGTGGTTAGATATAGTGAGTTTCTTTTGTGAGTTACCGGGGGGAATCAATACCGTAAAAATTGCCCGGCGGCGAGGTGAGCAAAGGTATCTGCCCGTTTATTTTTTAACTGCCGGTTCCAGTATAGCCGGTTTTTTGAAGCTCAACAGCCGTATTTTCAGGGGCGTTGCCGGGCATTTCGCTGAGTGTCCAGTATAAATTGAGGATTCTCATCGCTTCGACGAATTTCTTGTAATCCACTGGTTTTAATATGTAGCCGGCAACACATGCTTTGAAACTTTCCATTTTATCGCGGTCGTCTTTTGAGGTCGTCAGGACAACTACGGGTATTTGTCGCAGTTCGTCATCAGCTTTCATAACCTTGAGGAACTCTATGCCGTTCATTTTAGGCATATTCAAATCGAGCAAAATTACACAGGGCTTCCTGTCGAGATGCTCTCTCAGGTAATTTAACGCCTCTTCGCCATTGATTGCCCTGACAAGCTCGTTAACAACCTTAAGCTCACCGAAAGCTCGCTTAACTGTCATAGCATCCACGCTATCGTCTTCGACAAGCAGTATCGGTCTCAGATTCCTCATCGTTGCCTCCTTTGCATAATTCATTAGTAGCACATAAAACCTGGTAGAATTATCGGCACAAAATATGGCTGATTTGAGGAGAAAAACCGCTCTTTTGAAGGAGTGACAATACCGGATTAGCCGCGGAAACGGTTTTGGGTAATTATGGGACTTGGCGATTTTGCCGGTTAGGAGCAGACAGCTTTTTGGGGTTCAACATTATGCTTTTCAATCAGGTTGCAAGGTGGTTCGCTGAGTGTCCAGTAAAGGTTGAGTATCTTCATTGCATCGAGAAATCCATTGTAATCGACCGGTTTAACTATATAGCCGGCAACACCGTTGTCAAAACATTCGAGTTTATCCTTGTCGGTTCTGGAAGTGGTAAGAGCAACAACCGGGATACATTTCAATCTTGGGTCTGATTTTGCAATCTTAAGGAATTCAATGCCATTCATTTTGGGCATATTCAGGTCAAGAAGAATCACACAGGGCTCGGCGTTATCGCTATTCTGCAAATACTCCAGCGCCTGTTCGCCGTCGAACACATGGACAAGAGGGTTTTTAACGTCAAGGTCTTTCAACGCCCTCTTAACGGTCATTGCATCAACGCTGTCATCTTCCAAAAGAAGAACTGGTTTTAGATCTCGCATCCTTAACTTAAACCCCCAATAAACAGACCTAAGAAAAGGCCTTGTGGAAAATATCGGCGCAACAGCCGTAGAATATAATAAGGAAAACCCTCTTTTGGGGACGCAATACTACCTAAACAGGGCTGGTATTTTGGCGCGATGACTGACAGAAACTGTCACAGAAACGCCAATGCTGCGATTAAACCCAATTATCCTTACGTCAGTTTATAGGACACTATTAGAGAACTACTGGTTTGCACAGATTTTTATGGCTGGCGGCAACCCTGCCGCATATTTTGCATATAAATCTGGCGTTCCTTACAAGGGCCTTGTATTCCTTTGGGTTGCTTATTTGATAGCCAAGATTGTTCAAATAACAAAGGTGTTTGTTGTGGCCGGCGTGCGGCAGACTTGTCTTTGCCATTGTATTTATCTCCGTAAAAAATCTTGCGCGTTAATCCTTTATTCTTTAGGTTTATGGATTATAGCAAATGTTAGCACAATAAAAAGCACAACTGCTGAAATATATTCAATACTCCGCGGCATCATCCAGCCATGATGAGCAGTATGGGCGAATATAACACCGCCGATAATATAATCGAGAACTATGCCGCTTAGCAATGCGCATCCGGCGACGGCAGCGATGTAAGTAATTGCCGTAGCCCTGCCCATAATTTTCCAGATGGTAACAAAAGACGCAGCATTGGTAGCTGGACCCGTCATAAGGAAAACCAAAGCAGCTCCCGGGCTCAAACCCTTTATCATCAGTGCAGCCGCTATCGGGACCGAAGCAGTTGCGCAAACATACATCGGTATTCCCAAAAGCATCATTACGAGCATCGGGAAAATGCCGGTTCCGAGCTTGTCCGCAAAAAAGCCGTCAGGTACAAGGGCTGAAATAAAGGCAGCAACAACCAGGCCGAGCAGCATCGCCCTGCCAATATCGCGGGGCAGCGTGATAAAGCCATATTTGAATATTCGCGTAACAGGATTAGTTTTGTGCTCGCCGGAACAACATTCGTCCTCGCAACTCTGATTTTGTTGTAAGCCGTTTTCGAGAGAATCGCCGAACAAATTGACCATCACGCCGCCGACTATGCCGGTAACAAACGCCGCTATCGGTCTGAATATAGCGAAGACCGGGCCAAGCAAGGCATAAGTAACAAAAATACTGTCAACGCCTGTCTGCGGGGTCGAGAGCAAAAATGAAACAGCCGCCCCCCTGCTTGCGCCGTGTTTGCGAAGCGACATTGTTACTGGGATGACGCTGCACGAGCACAAAGGCAGAGGCACACCCAAAAGAGACGCCTTGACCACGGGCCAAAGCCCCCTGCCGCCGAGATGTTTTTCAACAAGCTGCTTTGATACAAGGACGCCAAGCAGTCCCGCCATAAAAAAGCCGAACAACAAATACGGCGACATCTCAAGAACTGTATTCCAGAAGCCCATCGCTATCGATTTAATAAAATCTGCCATATCTCACATCCGGCTAAGGCCGGTCAATTAACCGATATTTTTTCAACCTTGCTTACACTGCCATTAAGGCCTATTGTAACATCCTCGAACGTCATTTTAACTCCGGCCTTTGCCAATGCCTCTTGTGCGATTCGAGTCAGACCATGACAACAAGGCACTTCCATATGTACTACGCCCAGCGACTTGAGTTTGTTGGCTCGCAAAATATCAGCAAGCTTTTCGATGTAAAAACGGGCGTCATCAAGTTTGGGACAGCCAACGACAATGCTGTGGCCCCTGAGAAACCTGCTGTGGAAATCACCCATCGCAAATGGGACACAATCGGCCACAAGCAGCAGACGGGCATCTGCGAAATAAGATGCGTGCGCGGAGACAAGTTTAAGCTGAACCGGCCAGTGTGTCAGTTGCGACGAGACATCACCTGACGCCGAATCCGATTTTTCGGCGGTGTTTCGCAATTGCGAGGACACCATTCCGGGGCATATAAACGGCGCCGGCTGCGGTTGCTGTTCCATTTGCTGCAGATGCTCTTTTGTCGCTTCCTCATCAAAGGGTTTGGCTTCCCGTTGCTTAATAGTAATCGCGTTTTCTGGACAGTGGCCGATGCAGACGCCAAGGCCGTCGCAATAGGTCTCGCTGACTAATTTTGCTTTGCCGCTGATTATTTTAATTGCACCTTCCGCACAGGCCCCGGCACAAAGGCCGCAGCCGTTACACCTTTCTTCGTCGATAACGATTATATTCCGCAAGGCCATAGCGCCTCCTTTATTTGGCTGCCAGTATCGCCGTCAAATCCTCATCCACCGAACCAACTGGAGCGATATTGAACTTTTCAACCAGGACATTAAGGGCTGCCGGGCTGATAAATGCGGGCAGCGACGGGCCGAGTTTGATATTCTTTATGCCCAGGTGCAGCAGCGTCAGGAGAATTACAACCGCTTTTTGCTCGTACCAGGACAAAACAAACGACAATGGCAGGTCGTTTACGCCGCATTTGAAGGCCCCTGCCAGGGCGACGGCTATCTGAATAGCGGAGTAGGCGTCGTTGCACTGGCCGCAATCGAGCAGGCGAGGTATGCCATCGATTGCACCGAAATCGAGTTTATTGAACCTATACTTGCCGCAGGCCAGCGTCAGGATGACGCAGTCATTGGGGACTTTCTGGGCAAATTCAGTGAAGTAGTTTCTTCCCGGTTTTGCGCCGTCGCAGCCGCCGATGAGGAAAAAGTGTCTGATTTTACCCGCTTTTACTGCGTCGATAACCTTGCCTGCGACGCTCATAATAGTATTTCGGGCAAAGCCGATTGTTATGGATTTCGCAGGAGCATCCTCTGTAAATCCCGGTGCGGCCAGAGCGGCTTTGATGACTGGGGTAAAATCCCCGTTTGAGATATGAGTTACGTCTGCCCAGCCGACAACGCCGGAGGTAAAGATTCTCGATTTATAACTGTCTTTTGGTCTTTGCAGGCAGTTGGTGGTCATCAGGATTGCGCCGGGAAAGGCGTCGAATTCGTTTCGCTGGTCCTGCCATGCGCCGCCATAATTACCGACGAGATGCTTGTATTTTTTCAACCCCGGATAGGCGTTACAGGGGAGCATCTCACCATGCGTATAAACATTGATGCCTTTACCCTGGGTTTGTTTGAGCAGCTCTTCGAGGTCTTTGAGGTCGTGGCCTGAAACAACGATGCACTTGCCTTTTACCGGGGTAATGCGGACCTGTGTCGGCTCCGGATGACCATAAGTGCCTGTATTACCAGCGTCGAGCAATTCCATCGCCTTGAGATTGACTTCGCCTACCGCGAGAGCGGTTTGAAGGAGTTCGCCAATATCAGTCGGCTTCTGGGTAAGCCGGTCGAGTGTTTTATGAATAAAGGCATAAACCGCGTCATCTTCTTTTCCGAGAATCTGGACGTGGTCGGCATACGCGGCAAGCCCCTTGATTCCATAAACAATCCACTCCTGCAAGCCGGCGACATCGGGGCCAAGTTTGTTGATTTTATCCTGTACGCCGACAAGGGTGCCGGTTTCAACCAGCACATCAAAATTATCGAGATTAGCCCACCACTGAACTTCGCAGGGCAAATATTCTGCTTTTTTGCCCACACGCTTACAGGCGCCTTCATAAAGCGATTTGGCCCTTTCTTTTATCGAGGCCGCTTCCCTCAACAACACCTGAAAACGGGCGGGGTCAAAATCGACGTTTGTGAGCGTGCTGAACATCGCCTTGACAGTGAAAACGTTTACATCCTTATCAACGCTGCCCAATTGTCTTGCGCGATTGGCATAACGCGAAAGGTCCTTTACCGCATGGACAAGAAGGTCTTGAAGGATTGCCGTGGTCGGCTCTTTGCCGCAAACCCCTAAAACGGTGCATCCGGTACCTTTCGCCGCTTGTTCACACTGATAACAAAACATACCCATAAAATATCTCCTTAAATCTCGCTTCGGTTTATTTTTACTGTTTTATTGCATCATCATGCACGAATCATTGTAAGCAGCATTTTGAATCTTCCCTCGGCAGCAACAGCGTGCGGAATGTTCGCGGGCATAATTATCAACTCGCCAGCGGAAACAGCTATCTGTTTGCCTCCGATGGTCAATAACGCCCTGCCATCAAGCACCTGCACAACCGCGTCATACGGCGCTGTGTGCTCACTCAGTCCCTGGCCCTCGTCAAAAGCAAACAGCGTAATTGTTCCGACTGGCTTATCAATTATGGTTTTACTTACTACCGAGTCATTGGCATAATCGATTAGTTGCGACAAAATCGCTGGTTTTGCCAGACAGGTTTCCAGAACAGCCGAATTGCGTTTCTTTTCGTTCATTTTTTGCTCCTGCCGCGTTTGCTCTTCGCTGGCTTTTTACCGCCGTTTGTATCCGCTAACTGCCTCAAAGTAAGGCCGTCAAGGAAATCATTGATTTTGTCCTGGAGACGGGCTAATTCCGGGTTTATAGTGCAGCAGCGAGAGAGCCGGCAAAATTTACAATTATTCAGCCGGACAGGTCCCTGAATGGTCTCGACCAGCCGGCGAACGGTAATCTTTGACGGATTTTTGCAAAGTATAAACCCGCCCGACGGCCCCATTTCGCTTTTTACAATCCCGGCGTTATGAAGACGCTGCAAAAGCTTGCAGGCAAGCTGATACGGTATTTCCTGCCTGTCCGCGATTTCTTTAGTAGAGACCGGCTCACCGCCGAACCTGGCTGCCAGCTCCATAGCAGCCCTTAACGCGTAATCCGTATTTCGCCTGATAATATCCATACTTTCCTTTAAGATTAACAACTATAGGACTAATATAGTCCTATTTAATGCCGGTGTCAACAAAAAAAGTTCGTTTTTTTATAACTTTTTTAAAAAAACTTACTAACCGCGTCGGCTTTCAATCGGACACGGCAATCTCGCCGGCAGACGAAATACGAATCTGTTTTTTGAGCCCCTTCGATGAATCGAAGCGGTATTCGCCTGCTCCTTTAAGAACAACAGTATTGCCGGCAACGGCAATATCGATATTTTCATTTGGTAATTTTTGACGGATGACGTTAGCCAAAAGCAATGCCTTTTCGAAACCGTCGCCCCTGCGGTAATTTGCGACCTCATCGGGCTGGGCAAGACGTTTGCCGTCGTAAATCGAAACGCCGTCCATTTTTTGCAGAAGTCCATAGACAGCATCGGGCGACATTGACCGGGCCATCTCCAGCGAAACAGGATTTCGTTCGACGACGGCCTTAAGAAAAGGCGTCCAGTCACAGGTCTCCATATCACGATAAGCATAAAAGGCCAGGTCGGCAGTAACGCTTTGGCCGCGGAGGTTTTGCAGATAATCGATAATTTTGCCACGCGTCCAGTCAACGCCGATTTCAATCGCCGGGGCCGGCAGATAATTTTTCTCGGGCGACGGCAGTTTTGGCTCACAATGAACAAACTCAGCAAGTCCATCGACAAACTTCTTAACCTCGGGCATAAACGGCTGAAGGAGTCCGGTTATTACCGCCCTGCCCTCGGCGGTCCGAACATCAATTTTCTTTTTGGTTATAAAATCACAGATAAAATCGCAGCGCGCCCTGCCCGGAATTTCGGAGTGGACAAAATCCTCATCAGCAACCTCAGCCAGCAATTTTTCGTGTGTGCTATCGGCTATACGATAATCGCTGCCATGCTCGTAACTGAACAATATTTCGGCCTTCAAAAATTGCGGGTGGCCGTGGCAATCCCGGCAAAGCTGGAAGTATTTCTGATACGATGAATTGCTCCTGAGATAGTTGGCGAAAACAATCAGCGAAAGCTCACTGGATAAATATGAGCTAAGCTGCTTTACGAAATACCCGTAAACATCGGGCTTTATCGTGGCTTCCTTATAGAAACAATGAATATAGCCGGAGGGATGAGAGACGATTGTTACGTTTTCGTGGTGAAGTGCACGCTGGGCCTTGGCTGAGATTTCGGTACCGTTGAACCACATCGCCTTTGTAACGAGGCGCCGGTTGTTGGTAAGGACGCCGTCGCGGATATCGATAAAGTTCTGCGAATGTAACGGCGTTAGTATCGCATAGATATTCTCAAGCGGTATGCCGCAGACAATAAACGCCGCGGCTGCGTAAAGAGCAGACAGTGAGACGCACTCGCCGGCCTTTTTGGAGTAGTTTGGCTTGTGAACAAATGCCTCCATCGCCTCGACGGTTTCGGTCTTCCAATAAGGAATAACATCAGTGTCGTATTTATCCAGGCCGAAGTGCTTTCGTATATCCACATCGAAATAGTATTTGTCGCCCTCGTAGCCAAAAAGACCGTTGCTTTGGGCGACGTCTTCGGGTGAAACGAATTTGGCAAAACGACCCAGTTCTCTCGTTTTACTCGTCAAACCCCAGGTTTCCAAATCGAGGTTGAAATCGTATTCGTCCATTATGAACTGGCGAAGTCGAAGAAGTTTTTTGAAACTATCCTTGCCTTTGAGTTTTTTGAAGCAATCCTCTTCTCGCCACTTCCAGACAAGCGGGCTCATTATATTGGCCAGAATCAGCGCGTAAAACAATTCCGGGAACACAAACACTTCCATATCCGAAAGCGTTACGGCTGAACTGTACTTTTCGAGGTCTTCAGGTCTAATCTTCGTCATTACCAGTCCTTCCTGTTGCGGCACCACGGGAGTAATTCACAGATGTTACACTGGTCCCGGCGCCGGCCCGTGCAATCTTCGAGTATGCCGATGCGAGACAGAGCAAAATCATATTTTACGGGGTCATCAGGTGAAATCAGGGCAAAATTACGCGTTATTTCAATGGCGGTTTTCAAAGAAACGTTTTTATGATTATGAAAGCCAAGAATCCTGCAAAGCCGGGCGATATGAACATCGACGGGAACAATCAGTTTCGCCCTATCAACCGAGCGCCAAAGGCCTGCGTCAACATCGTCGCTGCGAACCATCCAGCGGAGAAACAGATTAAGCCGTTTGGCGGCTCCGCCTAAGCTGGGACCCGCGAGAAGAAATGCGAGTCCTTTCGACCGATGCCCTTGATGTGTCATACGATACTTATCCAAAAGCGAATCGCAGAAATGCATCAGGGCGAAAATCGTATTTTCGTGGGCGGGGTCAAGACCAAGCATAAAATACTTCTCGATACTGCCGTGTTCTGCGAGCACGTCTTTTAGCAGCGTCAGTAAGTCGGATATGTCATCACCGGTATTGAAACGGTGCTTGAAATCTTCAAGTGATGCCCGGTCTTTATTCGTGAAATTTATCGCAAATTCGTAAGGGCTGTTGCCCATTCTGCCAAGCAAATCATTCAAATCGTTCTGAATCTGCTCAACTCTGCCATAAGCGAGGCAGGCAGACAGAAGTCCGACGATTTCCATATCCGCGGGATTGCTATATCGGTAAATAAATTGCAACGGGTCGGGCTTGATTAACTCTTTCCGGTTGTATCTTTTATACAGCCCTTCGAACAATGCCCTTAGCTTTTCGGGCTTTGCCGCAGAAGCATCGGCTGGTGAATTAGCAGTCATTTCTTTCATTAACTCATGACTCCTGCGATTAGCCGGCGGCCCGGAATTTCCCAATAAGCATTCGTAGTCGATTCACATCCGGCTCTCTTTCAAACAACGGCCGATTGTCCTGCTGATAAATCCCGACATTATCCTCGAACGTGCTCTTGTTGGGATTGATATAAAAAATTCCCAGCGGCAGTTTGTCTGTTTCGAGCGCCCTTTTGAAGGCAGCCGAGCGGTCGTGCGGGTTGTAAGAATCCTCAAGATAATAAGTATGCTCTTTGAACCACTGCCAGGTGTTTATTTTGTTAAAAGTAACGCAGGGCTGGAATATATCGACCAGGGCATACCCTTTGTGCGTAATCGCCTTTTTGAGGATTTCTTTGGTCTTGTCGGCGTCGCCAATAAATGCCCTTGCGACAAAACCGGCATCGAGGGCAATCGCAACAGCCAACGGGTTAAACGGCTCAAGCATAACGCCCGCGACCTGCACTGGGGTCTTGAAACCGAGCTGGCTCGTCGGCGAGGCCTGCCCTTTAGTAAGGCCGTAAACCATGTTGTTATGGACGATATTTGTGATGTCCGGATTTCGCCTGATGGTGTGAATGAAGTGATTGCCGCCCTCGCCGTACATATCGCCATCGCCGCTTTCCGCGATAACAGTCATCAAGGGGTTCGCCGCTTTAATTGCGGTGGCAGGCGGAAGAGCGCGGCCGTGCAGGCCGTTGAAAAAATTCGTCTTTAGGTAATGCGGAATCTTGGCCGCCTGCCCTATGCCTGAGACCATAACAAGCTTTTCCGGAGCGATATCAAGCTCGGCAAGGGCTTTTTTTAGCACGTTGAGAATGCCGTAATCACCGCAGCCCGGACACCAGGCGATATCAATTTCACCCATATCGAAAACATTCGTATCCATAAGAACCTCACTTCAGGATTTTTTTCAACGCGACAGTTACTTCCTCTACTGAAAATTGCAGGCCGCTGTATTTCAGAATCTTGTGTTCAATATCGAAGCCAGCATGTAATTTTATCAACTTGGCAAACTGGGCGGTGGCATTACCCTCGACGATAACAACCCGTTTCGCCTTAGACAAATAATCCGCTGTCTTCGGATGCAGGGGATATATCTGGCTGTAATGCAAAAGAGAAGTATCGGATTTACCTAAAAGCTCAATCGCCTCTTTGACGACAGGATAAGTCGAACCCCAGCAAACAATGAGATTCTTGTATTTGCAATTGTGATAAAGCTGCGGCTCGATAATCTCTGCCTTGGCGGATTCGAGTTTTCGCAGTCGTTTATCGACCATTCTTGTTCTAAGGCCCAAATCCTCCGTTATATGCCCTTCAGAGTCGTGTTCGTCGCTATCCACACAGACCAGACCCTTTCCGAAGCCGGGAATGCCGCGAGGCGATATGCCGTCCGGGGTCATCTCGTAGCGTTTGTAATCGGCTGCGGTTTTGACAACATATTTTTCGACTTTGACCTTCGACGCATCAAAGGCAGCGGTATTGTAATAAGAATCAACGAAATACTGGTCGCTGAGAACAAAAACCGGCATCTGGAATTTGCTGGCAAGATTAAACGCGCGGGCGGTAAGATAAAATGCCTGCTCAAGAGTTCCCGGCGCAAAAAGAATTCTGGGAAATTCACCGTGGCCCGCGTAAAGCGCAAGCTCGATATCGGCCTGTTCTGTTCGAGTGGGTAATCCCGTGGCAGGAGCTGGCCTTTGACCAAGATGAATAACCACAGGAGATTCGAGCATACCCGCCAAGCTCACGCCCTCGACCATCAGGGCAAAACCCCCTCCCGACGTTGTTACCATTGCCCGTGCGCCGGAATACCATGCGCCAATCGCCATATTTATCGCGGAGATTTCGTCTTCGGCCTGTTCGACGATTATGCCTGAATCCCGCCCGTGCTTTGCCATAAAGCTAAGCACGGACGTCGAGGGCGTCATCGGATACGAAGAAACGAAATTGCACCCCCCCGCCATAGCGCCAAGCCCTATTGTCTCGCCGCCGCTCGGTATAATCTGGTCTTTAACGCCTGCGTCCGGACTGATATTTATTTTGATATCAGCCCTGACCGCCACGTCCGCAGCAAGTCGAAAACCGGCTTCCGCGGCCTTAACGTTGTTCGAAATAATATCCGCGGCCTTTGTGGAAAACGAATGCTTTACGTATTCGCAAACGTCGTCGAGCTTCATTCCGAGCAATCCGGCCAATGTCCCCGTAGCAACGACGTTGGAGTAAATTTTATTGCCGAGGTCGTTGGCGATTTTAGTAAAAGGCGTCTCGACGAATTTTAATTTGCCCCCGGAAACCTCGTCGCCCAGTAATTCCGCTTCGCCGATAATCACCGTGTCTGCGGAAATCCTGTCCCGCAGATGTGATATTGCACCTTTATTCAACGGAACAAGAATATCTATACGGTCAACATAAGCAGAAACCGGCTTGGAGCTAACTCGTATTTCCGTGGAGTTATTGCCTCCACGAACGCGGGACATATACTCCTTTGTCGCAAAAACGTTATAGCCGGCGAGTTTCAGCATCCCGGTCAGGATGCCCTCGACCGTTTGTATGCCCATACCCGCCTGGCCGCACAGAACTATTGAAATACCATCTGCCCTGAGATTTACGCTTTTAGCCATAAAAACACCTAATCGTCTGCTCAAACACGAGGCCTAATGACTTTGCACCTGCTAGCCAGGATATGCACCACGGAAATCATTCAGAAGCGAACGAAGTTTTTCAACATTGGTCAAATCTGTTGTCTGCTTGGCTTTCATCGAATAAACAAGCATTTCGTGAAGCAGCGTAAGCTGTTTAATATATTTTCCATAACCCGCTGCATCGCTTTTGTCCACCGGTTTTACCCGCTGGGTCATAAAGTAATATCCGGCAATATGCGCTATATTTTCAGCGTGTTCATCCTTGGTATTAACCCAGCGAACAATCTGGTTCATATTCGGCTTCGGCTGCGATGACAATTCCTCTATTGACTTCATTGCCTTTTCAACAGTATTGATATCTTCGGCAATCTCAGTCAGCCGTGCCGGGTCATCATAAATGCCGCATGGCATCTGACAATGCGAATACACCAGCGAGGTAATACCTGCCACCAAAAACAAACAAATCCCCAACACCCATTTGTAACCCCTCATGTTCTCCATTTTTGCCCCTTTCCAACATTTTTTAATATTTTTCGAGATGATGAAACTCCGCGTTTTCCAGCCAGGTTTGAGGCCTGGAAACGAACTCAATTATATTTTCGAGAAGGAAATAATGCTTGTTTTCCTCTTCCGCCAGGGTGTGAAAAATCGCCTTATGACTCGGATTATCCGATTCCTGTGCCTTTTGGCGATAGAACGACCTGCTGTCTTTTTCTATGTCCTGCGCCTTTTTGTAAAGGTCAATCTGGCTGTCGCCGAACTTTAACTTGTCTTTACTCTGCCTCATCTTTGCAAAAATTGTCTTGGCATTAGTCAGCAATATCGTATCCGCGACCTTGGCGGAGGCCCCTTCCTTCATTTTCGTAACGACATCAATATGGCTGTGTTCTTCGTCGGCAAGCATTGTGAGGATACTTACGAGTCCCTTGTGAGGTGCACGCTGCGCCATCTCGCGATAAAATTGTTCCGCCAGTTGCTCCTTTTCAATAGCGAATTCAAATATGTTCATTGTATGTTTCTCCAGACAGATAATTTCATATCTCACGCAGAGGCCGCCAGGTCCTGCCTTCGGATTCGATAAGCCGGTCGGCCTGCGGAAAACTCTCCGAACCCGCCTTGTATTCGTAGGGCATCGATGGTTTATTTGCCCACGCCCGCAAAACAGGGTCAAGCAACCCCCAGGAAACCTCGACGTCATCCTGGCGGGTAAAAAGCGTCTGGTCGCCAAGCATACAATCCAGAAGCAGCCGTTGATACGCCTCCGGCAACTGCCCCTCGAAGACATCGGAATAACGGAACCTCATTCTAAGCGTTCCCATACAAATCTTGGAGCCGGGACGCTTGGCCTGGAAACTCAGCGATATTCCTTCCTCCGGCTGTATCTGCATCACCAAGGTATTGGCGGGCAAATCACCCAGGCCGGCGGAAACAAACATCGAATGAGGAACTTTTTTGAACGTTATGGCAATCTCGGTGTTTTTTCTCGCTAAGCGTTTGCCGGTCCTGAGATAAAAAGGCACGCCCTGCCATCGCCAGTTATCCACGAACAATCTCGCGGCCACATACGTCTCGGTTGTCGAAGATGCATCGACCTTCGGCTCATTGCGATAGCCCGCAACGTTTTTGCCGTCAACCTCGCCGGCCACATATTGCCCCCTGACAAAATCGGTGTTTATGCTCTGTTCGGTTAACGGCCTTATGCACCGCAGCAGTTTGACTTTTTCATCGCGAACGGAATCGGCATCGAAAGAAACTGGCGGTTCCATCGCAACAAAAGCGAGCATCCCGAGAATATGATTCTGGAACATGTCCCGCAATGCGCCTGCCTTGTCGTAATAGCCCCCGCGATGCTCAACGCCATCGGACTCGGCTATTGTAATCTGAATATGGTCGATAAAATTGCGATTCCAGACCGGCTCGAAAATCGTGTTGGCAAACCTGAACATCAAAATGTTCTGGACGGTCTCTTTGCCCAAGTAATGGTCGATGCGGTATATCTGCCGTTCGGCAAAATGCTTCTGAATGATATTATTAAGCTCGTTTGCGCTTTTCAAATCGGCGCCGAACGGTTTTTCGACGACCAGCCGGATTTGTTCGCAGCCGGGCAGCCCGGGACAGGAAAGGCCCGCCGAATCGAGGCCTTTTACTATTGTGCCATACAACAAAGGCGGCACAGCCATATAAAAAATATGACTGCCGCCGACGTTATGCGCCTTGTTGAGTTTTGTTAATATCGCTGCAATCGATTTGTAAAATGACTCCTGCTCGTAATCACCGACAATATAATAAATCTTGTCCGTAAAACTTCTAAGCAGTTCCGGAGGAACATCTCCGACGGATTCACTCACGGCTTTACCGACATCGGTTCGATATTGCTCGTCGGAGAAATTGCTCCTGCCGCAGCCCACAAGATAAAAATTCTCACTGAGCAAACCACGCCTGAAAAGCTCGAATACGCTGCCGAGTAATTTGCGACGGACCAGGTCGCCGGAAGCTCCGAATACAACTATACCGCAGGGAGGAGCATTGACCTCCGCACAGGCGATTTGCTGCGGTAAAATTGTCGGACAAATATCACTCATAGCAGACATCCATTAAACCAGCGACGACGGCTGCCCGGCCGGAAAATCAGTCCTTGACCGGTTCAAACTCGTCTTTACCCGCGCCGCATTCCGGGCATACCCATTCGGCAGGCAAATTCTCAAAACTTGTTCCCGGCTTGACCCCGTTGTCCGGGTCGCCAATTGCCGGGTCATAAATATAACTGCACATAATACATCTGTATTTTTTCATCTTTTTTACTCCTTCAGTCGCCTGAGGTTTATGTTCGATATACGTAGCCGCCGACTTGGGCGTTCGGCCGTGCTTGACGTCGCGATAGTAGGCATAGGTCATCGGATAACCTTTGCCTTCGAGCGATTCGCAGGCAACTATTTTGCCTATAAAAAGCGTGTGGCTCCCAACGTCAACATATTGCATCACCTCGGCTTCGAGAAACCCGACGGCATAATCGAGAATTATCGGGGCTCCCGTTTCGCCGAGACGATACTGTAATTTTTCGAGTTTATTGATGTCCCTGCCCGTCCTGAAACCGAATTTCCCTATGAAGGGCACCGGCGCCGCCTCCGAAAGTATTGAAACGGCAAAAACCCTGCTTGCTACGATAAACTGGTGCGTCAGGCACTGTTTGTTGACGCTTACGGCCACCACAGGCGGTTCAGGCGTTAACTGGAACACCGTGTTAACAATACACCCGTTTAGCTTATCATCCTCTTTTGAAGCGAGGATGCACATACCATAGCTTAGTTTGAACAGTGATTCCAAATCAAGCATCGTTCGGCTTCCTGCCTATTCAGCGTAAGTCAAACCGCCCCTGACCAGCATCACGGCATTTTCTCCAGTTGCATAAACAGAATGGACAGGTGATTAAATTCTTCAGAGACAATTGTGTCAATCTTTTCCTTCCCGGACGAAGAAACAAACTTTTTTAAGCCGGAATAAAAAACTATCGAGAGCTTCTCCGCATCAACCGCTGCCTCAAAAACCTCTTTTATTGTCTCCCTGCCGGTGAATTTGGTTGTCCGGTCTTTTTTGCCTTCGACACCGTGATTTTCAGCCATCGCCTGCAAATAAAAAGCTGCCTCGTTATCAGGGTCAAAAATCGTCGGTTCCCTGTCGGCGGCACTGAGGTGGCTTCTCATTTCATGGAATATCTGGAAATGGCCGTCTTCCATCCCCGCCAGAGCAACGAACATATTTTGCATCTTTTTGTCTGAAACCTTTTTGGCCGCTTCACGGTAGAAATTGGCGCCGTTTTTTTCTATCTGCTCGGCCATCTCTAAAATTTCGTCCAGGTTGAAATTTATCGCCATCAGTAATCTCCTTACTTCGCGGTCCCTTTTTGCCAGACCCTTTGTCGAGCATATAGGTTACTTTGCTTCCCACAAGCCGTGAAGGTTGCAATGTTCGCGAGCCGTCACGTTTGTCGCCTTTATATTGAATATCGCTTCCGGTGCGGCACCTGGTTTGAGATACTGGCGATACTCTTTGCCGTCCGCGAAAAGCTCAATCCATTCAATATAATGCTTTTCCTCCATCGGGTGAGGAACACTGCCGACCTTGACCTTGAAACCATCGGCGAGTTTCTCGATGACCGGCACGTGTTTTTCCTTCGAGGCATCCACTGTATTGACAACTAATTTTGTCATCGGCTGCCCGCAGCATACCAGATCGCCCTTGCCCCCTCGCAGCACCTCAAGTATATTGCCGCATACCTTACACTCATAAACTTCGTATCTTTCAGCCATCGTAAGCCCCTCTAATATCAAAATTGGTTGGCTTTTTCCAGTTTTTCGCCCAACCATTTAACAACTATTTAAGAATTCCGATTTCCCTGTGTTTGGCAGCGATTTTATCTGCCAGCATGTCCAGAGAAACAAAATCCTTATCCGTCGCCACACCTTTTGTTATCACCGGCTCTATAACTTCAACCTTCAGATTACCAAGCATACCCGACAATTGCTCGACCATTTTGCCTGCCCAGCCAAATGAGCCGATAATCGAAACAAATCGGGTCTTGGGCCGAAGCGCATTGGCCAGCATCGTCGCATACGCAGCCGTGGGATGCGGGCCGACAAGAAACGTCGGCGAACCGATAACCACCGTAGCCGCATCCACAAGCGACATTGCAAGCTCTCCGATATCAACGCCTGTCAGGTTGAACTGCCTCACCTTTATACCTCGCTCGGCCAACGCATTTACAAGATGCTCAACCATTTCCCGCGTACTTTCGTGCATCGACAAATACGCCACTATCACTTCATTTTTAACATCGTCGCTGACCCAGTCCTTATAGGCATCAATAATAAACTTAGGCCTTTGATAAACAGGGCCGTGACTTGGCGCAATTACCTGAATATCAAACGCTTCGAGCTTCTTGAGATTATTTTTTATCGGAGTCCTGAAAGGCATCATAATTTCAGCGTAATACCGCTTCGCGCATTCATAAACCATCGGCTCATCTTCAACAAACAAGCTGCTCGTCGCCAGGTGCGACCCGAAGAAATCGCAGGGGAAAAGTATTTTGTCCTCCACCAGGTAAGTGCCCATCGTTTCGGGCCAGTGAACCCAGGGTATAAAAACAAACTTAAGCGTCTTATCGCCCAGCGACAATTCCTGCCCATCCTCGACAACGATGAATTTATCGTCCTCTATACGCAGAAGGTCCATTAGCATCGTCTTGCACTTGGCATTGGTAACAACTTTCGCTTCAGGGTAAAGCATCAACACGTCGGGTATTGAGCCGGAATGGTCCTGTTCAGCGTGATGCGCGATAACATAATCAATTCGCTCAACCCCCGCTTTGACAAGGTTATCCAGCAAAACATGTGTTTTGTGCGGGTCAACGGTATCGAGCAGCGCGATTTTCTGGCTGCCCTTTATCAGGTAGGCATTATAACTGGTGCCGTCCGGCAGCGGAATCAATTCATCGAACAGCCGCCTGTCCCAGTCAATTGCCCCCACCGCATATACATTTGGTTTAATCTCGTTGGTCATAAGTCAAAATCCTTTTAGCTTTGTCCTTACAACTCTTTGACTGCCTTCAACGCCGCATCGTAATCCGGCTCAGTGGCAATCTCAGGCACTATCTGAAGGTAACGCACAACGCCTTTTTTATCAACAACGAAAACCGCCCTTGCCAGCAATCGTAAATCCTTTATCAGCACCCCGTAGGCATTGCCAAATGAGGCGTCGCGATAATCCGACAGGGTCTGAACATTTTTTATCCCCGCCGCGCCGCACCATCGCTTCTGCGCAAAAGGCAAATCCATACTGATTGTCAGCACGACCACGTCGCTGCCAAGCTCGGCCGCCTTTTCATTGAACTTGCGCGTCTCCATATCGCAGACCGATGTGTCCAGCGAAGGCACCGACGCGATGATGCACACCTTGCCGGCAAAAGACGAAAACTTGACCGGCGACAAATCGTTTGCCGTAACTTCAAAATCGGGCGCTTTTTGTCCTACTTTTACCGCCTGACCGACAAGGGTAACCGGCTTACCCTTCATCGTAACCAAACCTTTCCGTTCTTCCATAATGTTCTCCCTGCATCCTGTAAACATTAACGCTATTGATACAACCAATCCATATACTGATACTGCCATCCAACTTCTAAACATAATCTACTACTCCAACATACCGCTGGGATACGGCCAGGTTTGATCCCGGTTTCGGGGACCAAACCTAGCCTCGCTTCTTTGCCCCTCAACCATCAGAATATAGTAACGAGAAAACTGTTACTATAAGCAAATCCCCTATTTTATGATGGGAGGTTGCCTATATACCCTCAATAATTAACCGCCTCAAGCTCAAAGTACGCCTTCGGATGCGCGCAGGCCGGGCACGAATCAGGCGCCTCAGTCCCTTCGTGAACGTATCCGCAATTCCTGCAAACCCATCTGGCCGGCTTCGGCCTCTTGAACACAACCCCGTCGGCTATGTTCTTGGCCAGCGCAACGTAACGCTGCTCATGTCTCCTTTCGGCAATGGCAATGCTTTTGAAAACATTCGCTATCACGGGAAATCCTTCCTTTTCCGCGGTCTTGGCAAACTCCGGGTACATAATTGTATTTTCATAATGCTCACCGCCAGCCGCTTCCTTGAGGTTTTCCGGCGTGCTGCCGATTTTGCCTGCAGGAAATGCCGCTGTGATTTCAACCTCGCCGCCTTCCAGAAATTTGAATTCCCTTTTGGCGTGCTCTTTTTCCTGGTTGGCCGTCTCCTCGAAAATGGCCGCTATCTGCTCATAGCCCTCTTTCCTGGCCTGGCTCGCGAAATAAGTATAACGATTTCTCGCCTGCGATTCGCCCGCGAATGCCGCAAGAAGATTCTTCTCCGTCTGTGTTCCTTTAAGCTTCATTTATGTTCTCCTAAAATTAATCAAGTTTGCATTTTCAAAACAATCTTTCCGAATTGAGCGCCCTGCTCCATCTTTGTCATTGCCTCATAAAACCTGTCCAAAGAAAAAACAGAATCAATCATGGGCTTCATCTTTATGGCCGAAATCGCCGAAAGCATCCCGCGAAAATCCTCGTTAGACCCCATTGTCGAACCCATAATCGTAACCTGGTTCCAATACAACGCCTGTAAATTAGTATCCGCCTTCGGGCCGCTGGTTACGCCGCAGATTACGATTTTGCCGCCCCGCCGGACACAGGCGAAATCGACCGGCCACGTCGCCGCACCGACCGTTTCAAACACGACGTCAACTCCTCGTCCGCCCGTTATGTCTTTCACTGCGGAAGCCACGTCACTGATTTTGTAGTTTATTCGATGGTCGGCGCCTAATTGTTCGGCCCGTTTCAGTTTTTCATCCGACGATGATGTTACGATTACCACCGCGCCTGCCGGTTTTGCTAATTGTAAAGCCGCAAGAGCAGCGCCCCCGCCTATGCCGTGAATAAGCAATGTCTGTCCCGGCTTTAACTCGGCCCTCCTCATCAGCATTCGCCAGGCGGTAACATAGGAAAGAGGCAACGCGGCTGACTCATCGAAATTCAGATGAGCCGGCTTTCGATACACATTGCCCGCCGGCACAACGACATACTCCGCGAATGTCCCGGGTCTTATCATTCCTAAAATACCAAATGATTCGCACTCACTTTGTTCGCCGCTTCTGCAATACTCGCATTTGCCGCAGCTCAACCCTGGATTAACAAGGACCTCATCGCCCACGGCAATGCCTTCGACGCCGGCTCCAATCTCACTAACCACACCCGCGGCATCCGAGCCAAGGACGTGAGGCATTGACAATGTTACTCCCCGCCTGCCCTTCCTTACCCATATATCCAGGTGGTTAAGGGCGGCGGATTTCACCTCGATTAACACCTCGCCGTTACCCGGCCTCGGTTTGGCGATATCGGCCCGCTTCACCTTATCCAGCTCACCATTTTCTGTTATTACAATCGCTTTCATATGTGGTCACCGTTTCCCGTGGTTAAAGGATTATGCCTCGATTTGCCCCCGCAGGAGTCACAAATGCCCTCCAGATATACCATCTTTCTTAATATCTTAAATTTCGCCACCATGCTCGCGGACACTTTTATATCATCAAATGGCTCATAATGAAAGTTAAAAATTTTTCCGCTCTGTCGCTGTTTATCGGTGCTTGATAACTCGCCCGCAATAAGTTAAAGTTTAGAATCACTGATGCAGCAATTAACAAATGCTTATGGCCGTTTTAAGAATAAGAAAGGACGGGTCTTATGAGAAAACAAATCGCGATAATCAACGTTCTTGCTACCCTGCTTTTAATTTCCGGATGTGATATGGCCGGTCAAAATAAAATATACTCGCCTAAGGAAGTAAAGCTGCCCCCTGATGCGAAATATATCCTTACCCCAAAAGCCCCGGATGCGCCGCAAATTAACGGCGCAAAGGTTTTCGGCGTCAGGCCCGGAAGTCCTTTCCTTTTCATCGTCCCCGCTACAGGCCAACGACCGATTGTCTTTGCCGCGGATAACCTGCCGATGGGACTATCAATCGACAGCGGCACCGGCCTGATAACCGGAACACTCACAACACCGGGAACATATAACGTAACGCTCAAGGCACAAAACGCCCGCGGCACCGCAACAAGGGAATTCAAAATTGTCGTCGGCGACAGTATTGCCCTGACACCCCCTATGGGCTGGAACAGCTGGAACTGCTGGGCAGCCCAGGTCTCAGATAAAAACGTCCGCGCATCCGCAAAGGCGATGATTGACAGTGGACTCATCAACCACGGCTGGACATATATAAATATCGACGACACCTGGGAGGCAAGTCGAGGCGGGCAATTAAACGCCATACAGCCAAACAAAAAATTCCCGGATATGAAGGGGCTTTGCGACTACATCCACTCACTGGGTCTGAAATCCGGCATTTACTCGACACCATGGATAACCACATACGGCGGCTACGTAGGCGGTTCCAGCGATAATGAGGATGGCTCCTGGGAAAAAATCGAGGGTTATGAAAACTATTCCAAAAAGAACCACCGCGTGGGAAAATTCGCCTTCGATTCAAACGACGCCGACCAGTGGGCCGCCTGGGGAATCGATTATCTCAAATATGACTGGAATCCCAACGATGAGATAAACACAAAACGTATGGCCGACGCACTTCGCGCAAGTGGACGTGACATTGTCTATTCGCTTTCCAATGGCGCACCGTTCAATAAAGCGGCTACCTGGGCAAAATTAGCCAACTGCTGGCGAACCACCGGCGATATTCGCGACGTATGGAGTAAAACCAAACTACCGCCAAACGAAAGTCAGTGGGCACAGGGCGTAATTGACATCTGGAAACAGCACGAAAGATGGGTGCCATTTAACGGTCCGGGGCACTGGAACGACGCGGATATGCTGGTCGTTGGCAAGGTCGGCTGGGGAACGCCCCATCCCACCAAACTGACCCCCGATGAACAATACACGCATATATCGCTTTGGTGCTTATGGTCTGCCCCCCTGCTGCTGGGTTGCCCCTTAGACCAGCTCGACAGTTTCACGCTGAATCTGCTCACCAACGATGAGGTTTTGGCATTAAATCAGGACCCACTCGGCGAACAGGCAAAAGAAATCGCGACAGCAGGCAGCGGCAAGGTTCTGGCCAAGAATCTCGAAGACGGTTCAAAAGCAGTAGGACTTTTCAATACAGGTAAAGAACCGAACACCGTCAAAATTACATGGCAACAACTCGGCGTAACCGGCAATCAGGCCGTCCGCGACCTCTGGAGGCAAAAGAATATCGGCACATACAGCGACAGCTTCGAGGCAGTGGTCCGGCCCCACGGCGTAATCCTTGTTAGAATCCAACCAGAAAAGAGATGATTACTATGCCCAAAAAGAGTGCTATCAGCTCAGAACTGAAAAAAGATGATTTGATTGTAATAGGCGGCGCAGGCGGCTTTATCGCCGGCTCCTTAGCCAGATATTTCCACGACCGCGGGTTTACACGGATTCGCGCGATAGACAAGAAACCATTGCCAGAATGGTATCAACGCACACCCGGCGTAGAATGTCTTTGTATGGACCTGAGCATCGAGGCCAACTGCAGAAAGGCCTGTGAAGGCGCAGCCGAAGTGTATAACCTCGCCGCGGATATGGGCGGTATGGGGTTTATCGAACGGTTCAGAATCGAATGCCTGCGCAGTATTCTCATCAATACGCACATGATTGAAGCCGCATGGCGAGCAGGAGCAAAACGATACTTCTTTTCCTCTTCCGCCTGCGCTTATAACACCGACCTGCAAAAAGACCCCAAAGTCAGGGCCTTGAAGGAATCGGACGCCTATCCCGCTATGGCAGAAAGAGGTTATGGCTGGGAAAAACTTATGTCCGAAATGTTTTGCCAGGAATACTGGGCGGAAAGAAACCTCAAGACGTTCATCGCCCGATTCCACAACGTATATGGCCCCTTCGGCACATGGGATGGCGGACGGGAAAAAGCGCCAGCCGCTATATGCCGTAAGGTGATTGAGGCAAAAGATACAGGTAACGAAACAATTACAATCTGGGGCGACGGCAAACAGACCCGCAGCTTTATGTTTATCGATGACTGCACCAAGGGCATCGATATGATTATGCGCTGTGAAGACCTAATCGCCACCCCCATCAATCTCGGCTCGCATGAGCTGGTCTCCATCAACAAATTAGTGAGCATTGTCGAAGAAATCGGCGGCGTTAAACTAAAACGCGAGTACGATTTAGACGCACCCAAAGGCGTGGCAGGCAGAAACAGCGATAACAGGATGATTAGAAAAATTTTGAACTGGGAACCGGACACTACACTGCGAGACGGGCTAAAGGCGACATATAAGTGGATAGAGCAGCAGTATATGGCCCGAAAAGCAGGCAGAAAAATTGTTATCTGATGAAAAGACAACAGGAACCTCACATAACCGACCTTATAGGCAGGATACCATACCGCCTCGCACTGGCGGGCGGATGGATTGACCAGCCCTTCGTCTCGAAACACAACCCGTCGCCTCCGGGCTCGATGGTGGTGGTCAATATTGAGCCGGAGTTCCGTTTTATGGACAGGGCCGGCATCTGCAGCAGCACCAGGTCAATCGCGTTGAAATTGTGGAATGGCGACATACCGCAAAACAAAAGCCGCGATGAGCTTGTCCGAGAACTTTACGAAACGGAAAACAAGGGTAAGGCAGAACCCTCCGGCTCGCAGGATATGATTGGTTTGATTTATCCCGGCATAAACCGGCTGGATTATGACTTCAATTATGAGGGGGGCGTATTCCCCTGCCATATAGAATCCAACAACAACCCCGAAATCGCACAGTGGCTCTCGCGGGTCATTCACATCCTGACGGTTATGCCCCGGCCCGAAGGTTATAATCCCCTCGGCGTGAAAAATCTCGACCCAAAATGGGTTTGCCGACTCGGACAGGCAGGAAAAGATTGTTTTGACGCAATTACCAGAATGGATATAAAAGGCCTCGGCGAATCACTGAACGAAAATATGCGATGCTGGAACGTGCTTTTGCCGCACAATTTCAGGCATCCGGTTTTGACCGTTGACCTTCTCAGCTTACTTCATTTTTACCAGGTCAGGTATGCCGGTGCGATGTGTTCCGGCTGCGGCGGCGGTTATCTCTACGTAATTTCAGAAGAGCCGGTGCCGGGAGCGTTTCACGCTACCGTGAGAGTGGCAAAATGACAACCAATACCGTAGCTGTCTGCGGAGCATTTGACGACCTCAGGCCGACCAATTTCAGGTTTTTCGAGGAAACAGCAAAACTCGGCAATGTGTTTGCTCTGCTCTGGTCCGATGACGCGATAGTAAAAATAACAGGCAAACCACCAAAATTTCCGCAGGAAGAACGACTATATCTGCTCGATTCGATTCGCTATATCCATAAGGTAATAGTATGCAACGATATTAATCCGGATGCCCTTCCGAAAACACCGGGATTCAAACCAGAGATTTGGGTCGTGGACGAACAAAACGACAACGTTGGAAAAAAAACATTCTGCCAGGCCAACAATATTAAATACCAAGTCCTGAAAAACTATCGTCTGAGCAGATTTCCTGATTATGCCCCTGATTTACAGAAAACAGTTTCCTCCCGAAAGAAAGTTATCGTTACCGGCTGTTACGACTGGTTTCACTCGGGCCACGTGCGGTTTTTCGAGGAAGTATCCGAATTGGGCGACCTTTATGTTTCCATAGGCAGCGACAAAACCATTCGCGAATTAAAAGGCGAAGGGCACCCGATGTTCACGCAGAACCAGCGACGATTCGTTGTCCAGTCAATCAAATACGTCAAGCAGGCCTTCATAGCCACAGGCAGCGGCCAGCTCGACGCGGAACAGGAAATATACCAAATCAAGCCGGATATTTACGCGGTCAACGAAGATGGCGACAGGCCCGAAAAACGCGAATTCTGCAAAGCAAATGGCATCGAATACGTCATCTTAAAACGTCTGCCCAAACCCGGCCTGCCCCGCCGACAAAGCACCGCCCTTCGCGGCTTCTAAATGCCCCGTGTTACCCCGGATTATAGTTTTCCTAATTGGCCTTGACCCTGCGAAGCAGTGTCGTTATTATTGGCTGATTCGATGTTAGCTTGGTCTAAATCATAATGAAGGACATAAAATATGAACCACAAAAATCGCGGCAAGGTATTTTTCTATTACCTATGCTTCACATATATAGTCCTTCTGGTCAATTCGATAGGTTATCTTAAGTGCATCAAATACACTTCAGCAATAACTGTCGTTTTCGCCTCAACGGTATATATCAGCTATTGCCTTCTGTATCTGCTTGTAATCTTCTTGCCTGTGCACCTGCTCGACCGTCTCCTGTCTATCGGCGTCGTCGAAACTCTTCTGCGAAAAATCAGAATTAGCGGCTCGGCGATACTTTACATATTCAGCGCGGTCCTTTTTTCCCTTCTGCAAATTTTTATCTTCGCCGACAGATTCATCTATTCGATGTTCAATTACCACATCAATGGATTCGTCTGGAATATCATATTCACCCCCGGCGGACTTGATTCCCTCGGGGCAGAAAAACAAACCAAGTCATTTTTCTTTATTATGACAGCCGGATTCATATTGTTACAGTTTGCCCTGCTTGCCTTCAGTAAATTTCTGGCCGAGAGGAAACTCCCTTTTACCTCGCGTTTTATGCGTCCGGCTATAATCGTTGCAACTATCGTTTTCATTCTTGCTGGCGTGTTTCAGGGTTTAGCTTATAGTATAAGCAGTTTCAAAGGTTACACCCCCGTTCTCGCCGCTTCAAAAGCGTTTCCTGCATACCTGCCGGTAACATTTCTCGGATTGGAAAACCCCGATGCTTCTTTTAAAATGAAGACAGGAAAATCGTCTTCGCTCAAATATCCCCTGAATCCCATAATCCGCGACCCGAATCATACAAGATATAATGTGGTATTTCTGGTTGCTGAATCCCTGCGTGGTGATATGCTTACTCCCGAGATTATGCCCGCAACCTGGGATTTTGCGCAGAGGTCCATCCGATGCGTCAAACATTACAGCGCCGGAAACGGCACAAGGATGGGGCTTTTCGGCTTGTTCTACGGATTATACGGCAATTACTGGTTCAACTTTCTCGATGAGCGAAAAGACCCTTTACTGATGGATATGCTCATCGATGACAACTACCAATTCTCGTTATACACTAGCGCCGCGTTTACCTATCCCGAATTTAATAAAACTATTTTTTCCAGGATGGACCCGTGCAACCTCCACCCGTTTGCCGGCGGCCAGGGATGGAAAAGTGACCGCAAGAATATCACCGACCTTGTAGCTTTTATAGACAACAGGGAGCGAAACCGCCCGTTTATGACGTTTATGTTCTTTGAATCGCCTCATGCTCGCTATTATTTTCCCCCGGAAACCATTATCCGGCCTGAATACCTGAAGGACTTCAGCTACACCACCGCAGATATCAAGAAGGACATCGGGCTGATAAAGAACAGGTATATAAACTCATGCAATCATCTCGACACTCAGCTTGCCCGCGTTATCAAGTGCCTTAAGGACAACGACCTGCTGGATTCGACCATTGTCATCATTACCGGCGACCACGGGGAAGAATTTATGGAAAAGGGCCTATGGGGGCATAACTCCGCTTTCACAGAGGAGCAGACAATCACTCCGATGGTCCTTTGGATACCCGGCGTCAAACCACGAACGATAACCTCAATCACAAGCCATCTCGATATCGCACCGACACTGATGAAACTGATTGGCGTCAAAAATCCGCTGGCCGATTACTGCCTCGGTTACGACCTGCTTGGCGATGAGCTGCGGTCCTTTACGGTTATATGCGACTGGAACTGCCTCGTTTACGTCGATGACCAATATAAGGCCGTTTTTCCTTTAAAAGTATCCGGCTTTCGCGAACAGAAGGTAACTACCAATAATGATGCCGAGGTTGTTAATACGAACAACTTTTACACAAGCCACAGGGATAAACTCCTGAAAATACTCAACCAGGCCGGAAAATTCACAAATTAAACTCTTAAGCCCCTAATCGTTGCCGCAGACAAATTCGTGGCAGGGGAAAAAACCGATACCTTTTTATCAAAGCAGACTGTCGTACACCCTGACGCCATCAACGACTTTGCAGACGTGAACAGCATATTTATCAGCAAAGTCGGGCCGGCTGCGGGGATATGTTGTATCAACCGCTTTTTTAAGTGCGCTGACATTCGCGGTCTTGACCAATGCGCCAGCCGCACCTTTGTCGCCGCCGCCTAACATTCGCTCGCCCAAACAGCCGGGAATGGTTCTTGCGATATCACACATCGTTTCAAGCTCAGGGCCTGAGATTTTATACTCGTCACGCAAGCCAATCCCGTCTTCGCGGAATATCCGCCCCACCGTCGCCACGTCGCCGCGTTTCCAGGCATCTAACATTTCGTAAAATCTTTGCTGGGCGGCAAAAATATATTTGAACCGGTCGCAAAGGTCGGGGTATTGCCCGGCAAACTGGGCTAATATCTTTTCATACAGGCCGTCGGTTTTGATGTCGGCAAGACAGGAAATTTTGTAGCCGGCCCTCTGGAGAATCGAAACTAATTGTTCGCACTCGGCTCTCCTGATTTTATAAGTAGATTTTTCCAGCCCGGGGCGAACAGTGCCGGTATCCATTACGACAATCGAAAAATCGGCGGCACGTTTGCCCAATGGGACATACTCGACCGACTGTTTTTTAGGATTGTAGTAAGTGCCGAAACCTTCGCGGGCGAAAAGTATCATAATCTGGTCCAATTTGCCGCAGGGTGAGCCGATATAGTCATTTTCTACCTGCTGCGCCAAATCAACTATCTTGAGCTTATCTGCTTCCTCAATGCCATTGGCATCCAGGACGGACAGTATCAGGTTAAGGGCAAGCGACGCCGAGCGAGACATCCCGCCGCCGGGGATATTGCCGTAGATTACCGCGTTGATTCCTCTGGTGATTTGATAGCCGGCCCGGCGCAGAACAAAATCAACACCATAAGCAAATCTCGCCCACGTGTTGGCTGTCTGCGGTGATTTCGGCTCAGGAATTTTACCCAGCTCAAATTCAACCACACCGTCGCCGGGGAAATTGCCGCTGTAAAGCCGCATTGAAGAATCTTCGGCGGGTCCGCCATTGGCGAGACCTCGCCCCTCGGCGGGCTTGTATGCCATCCATATAAACCGGTCGGTGCCCACGCCGAAAAGCTCGGTGCCGTTGTAGTCGCCGTGCTCAACGCCGAGGCAGAATCGCGATGATGTTCTTCTTATCTTGCCGCCTTTTATATCGATACCGGCTTTCTTTGCCAGTTCTATGATTTTGCCGACTGCTTTTTTATCTTCCGCCGTCGGACGGAATACAGAACTTTTGGCCATTTGCGCGCACCTTCCACGATTTCGATTAAAAGAAACGTAAATGATAACCTCTTGCGGCCCGCAAGGCAACCCTACTTCAGCTTAAGGGGGATACCTTTTTCTTTTGATTCAGCCACAAAGGATTTGAGGTCCTGCAAAACAAGATGAAGCTGTTTGCTGTCTTCGAGCAGTTGTTCATAAAGCCGGCCGTCGTTCACTAACTTGCCGGCTGTTCCCTGGCCTTCGTTTATTTTGGCAAGAACACTGTCGAGATTGGTCATAGCATCGCCCAGTTTATCGCTGGTTGCGACAATGGACATGGTAAGCTGGGCGGTCCTGGCATCGGCGTTCTGGAGCATTGTCTTGCCTGCGTCAGCGGCTTCCTTAATCTGGCGCATAGTATCGTTGGCCTCCTTGCAGGCTTCCGCAAGATTGGCCAGTGCGATTTTGATACTTGCCTTGTTTTCAACGTCGCCGACAATGTCGTTACTGTTTTTGACAAACGTGGTAATACCCGTAATCATTTCTTCCAGTTTTGCCTGGGTTCTCTCGGGGAACAATTCGCTGGAAACGCCGGTCGAACCCTGAAGCAAACTGCCCTCAACAAGAACCTTTCCCTTCAGAACGTCAACAGGCGGAATGCGCAGGTCGATATAACTTGAGCCAAGCCCCCGCGTCATCAGCTTTGCCTCTACTATGTCAGGGATATCCTTAAAATGATTATCAATGCTTATAATTACCACTGTCTGGTGATACCATTTTTTGGTGTTGAGGTCCTGGAGCACATTCGGCGGCTTGACGCCTGTTACCGTGCCTATCTGGTAACCGCAGAATCGAACAGGGGTATCCCTTTGGACGCCCGGTGCGCTTGGGAACTGAACTTTAATCTCGTATGACTTTATCTCGCTGACCAAAATAGGCAGGTCGCCGAATTTGAATATCATCCAGAAAAACGCAATGACCGCTACAACGACAAAAATCCCGACGACCATACTGCGTCTTCGTTGTATTGTTTCGTAATCACTCACCGCCCTTTTCCTTTCATATCAGTTCTGCCTTCAAGGAACAACTCACGTATGGCCCGTAAGGGATAGCCGCTTTTATTGAGTTTTTTTACAAGTTTGACCCGGTCAATCGTCTTTAGGTTAAACAACCGTCTGCCGGTTTTTGTGATTTTGGTTGCTTCGAGCAGTCCCATCATAATGTAATACTGCAGCGACTGGCGTGATACGCCCGCCTCTTTCGCTGCCTTACCTATCGAAACTAATCCGGTTTTGGGGCCCAATGGGCAACCTCTACTCACATAGGCATTTATCGGCAGCAAAGGAGCTAAAGATTATAAATTAACCCCCTGCTGAAGTCAGTTGGGCCGCCAATTTCAGGAAGGAATCGCGAATTTGTGCGTATTTTATCGCCCCCAACGCGGCTTTTACGTCCTTTGCTTCACGGATTTGTCCGCCCCTGGCGAGATCTCGCCCTTTGGCGGACCTTACCCACTGGGGCGACATTAAAACCACAAAATCAAAACCGGGGGCGATAAGTTGTTTATTTTGCCTAAAGGCCTCACGTAACAATCGTTTCAGCCGATTGCGAACAACCGCGTTTCCGCAGGATTTGCTGATAGATATGCCCAAACGGGGGTAATCGAGGCCGTTTTCGCAGGCAAACAGCAAAATAAGCCCGTCGCGGGCGTTCAATCGCTTCGCCAAAACAAACCTGAACTGGCTGTTTACAAGAAGCCGGCTGGCTTTCGGGAATGAATTTCCCTTGGTCATTGTATCGCGGCGATAACGGCACGCCGACCCCTAAAAAGTATATGCCACAATCCGCTCCGGTCAACGCCTACCGTTCGTAACACCAGGCCAAGTATCGGTCCTGAACGGCGTCGCGGGCAGACCTTCCTTGTTATATAGGTTGCATACCGGATTTATCGCCCAGGCATAACGCACTGAAGCCGGCGAAACAACTTTATCGGAACTTGCAACGACTGTGTCGCCCTCAATTTTCGCGTCCGCCCAGACAAATTTCTTGTCAGCGCCGGCTATCGCGAACCCTTTCAACGAATCGCCTTTAGCCATCAGCCCACTGCCAACATTATCAAAAGTAAGGATGGCCTTATTGCCATCGACCTTCATTGATTTGTAAATCGGGCCTGAATAAACGATATTTTTGCCGTATGTCTTTGCCAATGCCCATAGCGCCAGACGCTTGCCGACGTCCTGCTTGTTCTTGGGGTGAATATCTGGTTCGCCAATATCTATCGTAACCGCCATCCCGGTATTCGGCACCGAAAGAGTCATCAATTGCGCTTCTCGCAATTCGGCCCAGTCGCTCTCGACCGGCTGGGGCTCCGATTGCATATAGTTTGCCAACTGAACAAACAGGAACGGGAAATCGCCCTGATGCCAGGCGTCCCGCCAATTTTTAATCATTGCCGGAAACAGCGTACGATACTGATATGCCCGCCAGGCGTTCGATTCGCCCTGATACCAAATAGCTCCGCGTATGCCATAAGGAAGAATTGGAACAATCATTCCGTTATAAAGTCCCATTGGCGAATAAGGATGTCCCGGTCCTATCGGCTCTTCCGGTCTTGGCGGCAGCGGTTTGCCTTCGGCCTTTAATTGTGGCACTACCGCGTCATACTTCTGCATATCTTCCCGATATTTCTTTTTCAATTCGTTGATATCTGCTGATGTTGCCTCAAACTTCTTTAAAATCGGCTGAAAATTCGGGTCATTTTCAAGGTATTCTTTGCTCATCCACGACTCAGCCGGCGTCCCGCCCCACGATGTATTAATCAAACCAACCGGCACATTAAGCTGTTTATTAAGCTCCCGGCCGAAGAAATACCCAGCTGCCGTAAAGGTTCCTGCCGTTTGAGAACTGCATATCTGCCATTTGCCGTTGCAATTGTACATAGGCGTATAAATCACTTTTCGTCCCACGAGAAATTGCCTTATCTGCGGATAGTTATTGGCCTCGGCTATTTCCTCAGCCGAATTTTTCGCCTGCTTAACTGTAAATTCCATATTTGACTGGCCCGAACATACCCACACTTCTCCTACGAGAATATTCTTAATCGTTATGGGATTTTTGCCGCTGACCGTCATCTCATAAGGGCCGCCCGCTTTGCCTGTATCAATCTTGACCATCCACTTGCCATCCTGGTCGGCTGTTGTCTTCCATTTACCACTTCCCCAGCTTCCTGTAACCGTAACCGCCTCATTGGCGTCTGCCCAACCCCAAATTGGCACAGCTTTACCCTGCTGCAGGACCATATTATCGCTTATGATAGACGGCAGCCGGACATCCGCCGACAATACGCCGGCCAAAACAAACACTATAACCAGCACAACAACGCTATGCTTTTTGCAAACATAATTCATCTTTCGACTCCTTACATTTTTCTTAATCTTCGGTTACAAGAACCAACTGGCAGGTATTATAGTAGTCCCTTCAAATAAAGGCAAATATCATCCTAACGCTGAATTTGAAACGCTATGCCTTCGACATATTTACATTTGTAAAGGACTTCGTTGACATGGTCCCGCGGGATGTTAGAATATCGACGGCTGGAACCAGATACGAAAAACAGAACCGGCAAAAAATGGGGGTCTTTGAATGAACAGACGTGACTTTCTAAAAACAAGCGGCATAATCGCGGCGACTGCAATTTCCGGATGCAAAAGCAGCGATACGCCGGCGTCAGGAGCGAATATGACAGCAAATCCACAGAAAATAGCCCTGAAGTTTCCACGCTATCGCGGATTTAATTTCCCGATGGGGTTCGGCTCAAAAGGCCCGCAAAAAAGAAAATTCGATGAAAAAGATTTCGAGATAATAAAAGAGTGGGGATTTGACTTTGGCCGGATACCAATGTCGTACTGGAACTGGGCCGACAAAGACGATTGGTACACAATCGACGAAGAAGTTATCAAGGAAATCGACACAGTCGTGGAAAAGGGCAAGCAATACAAAATACATATCAATCTCAACCTGCATCGCATACCGGGATATTGCATCAACGGGCGAGACCAGGAGCCGATGGACCTTTATGAAGATACGCCTGAAAAAATGCAAAAGGCGCTTGATGCGGCGGTCTTTCACTGGAAGATGTTTGCGAAACGATATAAGGGCATACCGAGCACGCAGCTCAGCTTCGATTTGATTAACGAACCGCCAACTTTAAAAGAAGATACCCGGCACGTCGAAGTTGTTACGGCATTAGTAAAAGGCATCAGGGAAGAAGACCCCAATCGGCTGATTGTGGCGGACGGCAAGGACGTGGGCAGATTGCCTATTATGGGCATAGCGGATTTGGGCGTTGTGCAGAGCACACGCGGGTATGACCCGATGAGCGTGAGTCATTATACGGCCGGTTGGGTGCCTAAAGATTCATTTCAAACATTTGATGTCCCCACCTGGCCATTGAAAAGCGACGACGGGAAAATCTGGGACAAGGCGGCGCTGAGGGCCATTCTAATTGATACGTGGAAGCCGTTAATGGCAAAGGGTGTACCGGTGCACGTGGGCGAATGGGGATGCTTTAACAAGACGCCTCACGACGTAGCGATTAAATGGATGACGGATTTGCTTTCGCTGTGGAAAGAGGTCGGCTGGGGATACGCGATGTGGAACCTTAGAGGGCCGTTCGGCGTTTTGGACAGCGCCCGCGAAGACGTGAAATATGAGGACTATAAGGGCCACGAGCTCGACCGAAAAATGTTAGAGCTTATCAAGGAATACTAACGATGAATTCAAGGCAAACGATTTTTCTTCTGACTATCGGAGTATTGTTTATGGTTTCTTCGTCCATCCAGGGATGTGCCGACGCCGGCAAACAGGCAAAGCCAAATCCAGTGAGTAAAGACGTAAATCAGCCAAAGACGCCGGCACCATCGCACACAGATGTGAATAAACCTGTGCCAGACAAATCGTCGCGCAGAGTCGCGAAGATGCCGGTGACACCGAATGCCTCGCCCGAGGCGGTGAAGCTTCTGCGATACATTTATCGCATTTCCGGAAAGAAAACGCTTGTCGGTCAGCACTGTGCGCCGCTTGTCGCAACTACACAGCTTCCCTTGATTGAAAAATGGACGGGACATTACCCGGCATTGTGCGGGTTTGACTTCGGCTTCAGCGCACCGGGCACATGGGACGGGATTAATTTTCGCCAGCAGATTGTCGATGAGGCAATTCGACGAAGTAACGAGGGATTCATAATAACGATAATGTGGCACGCGGTGCCCCCTACCGAAGAGGAACCGGTTGTATTCAGGGATTCCATACAGGGTCATATCACAGACGAGCAGTGGCAGGATTTAATCACGCCGGGAACGGAGCTTAATGAGCGATGGAAATCACAGGTGGACGTGATAGCCTTTTTCCTGAAACAACTGAAAAACGCAGACGTGCCGGTTTTGTGGAGGCCCTATCATGAAATCAATGGGAATTGGTTCTGGTGGAACGGCAAGCCCGGCGACAACGGCTCGAAAAAACTCTATCGAATGATATATGACCGATTAGTGAATTTCCATAAGCTCAATAACCTGATATGGGTTTACAACTGCAACGAAATCAGAGAAAACGTGGCTCCTTACGATAGCGTTTACCCGGGAGATGACGTAGTGGATATTCTCGCGACCGATGTTTACAAAAACGGCTTTGACCCGAACGATTATAACCAGCTTTTAGCTGTAGCAGGCGACAAACCAATCGCCTTAGGCGAGGTGGGCGCGCCGCCGCCGCTGGAAAAACTACGAGAACAGCCGAAATGGGCATGGTTTATGGTCTGGGGCAATCTCGCTCGCGGGAGCAACCGCGAGGCCTACGACTGCAACGAAACCATTACTTGGGAAAAGCTGCCCTGGATAAAAAACAAGAAACCCAAAATCCATTACCCGATTCTGAAATAAATCAGCCACAAAGGCACGAGGACACAAAGATTTTTTTTATTGCTGACTGGTGGTTCTTAATCTTCCCGGCCCCAGACCTCGACCTCGGCGAAGCCGCACCAGCCGAGAGGTTCGTCCTGGACAAGGTCTGTTATGCGGAGCCATTCGATTCGGCGAGGAGTAAATTTGAACTCTTGAGGCGTCGCGGTTTTCTGAAAGGATATTTTTTCTTTTGAGCCGTCGGAAAACTCAATCGTGCCCCCCTTCCAGTAAGCGTCGTGCGGGAAATCAGCCCTTATGTAAATGACAACCTTGTCCGCCTCGACTTTTCGGCCAAAATCTATTTTGAGCCACAGGTCCGTGCGTTTATCCGGCCCCCAGGAGGGAAATTTGGGACCGTGCCCTCTATTGGCGGTATTGCCGTCGATAACATTTTGGGCGGCGTAGCAGATTTCATTCCTGCATTCGCTGTTGCTTGTGGCGTGCGGATAAGTTACAGCCGGGCCGCGGGTATCGTTTGGGTTTAATGCGAGGTTTTTATACTCACCTATACGCGATGAGCGCAACGTTTCCGCACAGCCGGCCAGCAATAAGGCCACACACATCATCGAATTTAAAAGATGCATCTTCATTGTACCTCCTAAAGTTACTGAACCTGCTTTAGTTTCATGAGTTTGGCATGTTTGAGCATCAGGGCTTTTGTATGGCCGGTGTTGAAAGCGACAGTAATAATGGAGTTATCGCCCATATCGGCAAATTCCTTTACGGTGCCTATGCCAAATTTTTTGTGGACAACGATATCGCCACGATTAAAAGGAGCTGCAGGTTGTGTTTTGCGAACTTCGTATTTAACGTTCTCTATTTCTGATTCATTATTTCTGGTTTCTGATTGATAATTCGATTCGGAAAAGGCGAGACCAAGCTCGAATAGGAATTGCGATGGTATGGTGCGGAGGGTCTGGCCCCTGATTTGGCGGTATTTAGCGAAGCTGATATAGAGGTTGGTTTTTGCGCGTGTTATGCCGACGAAGAAAAGCCGGCGTTCTTCTTCGGTTTCATTTTCATTATCCGCGCTTCTTTCGTGAGGCAGGAGGCCTTCTTCGACGCCTACGATGAAGACGGTATCGAATTCGAGACCCTTTGCGGAATGCAGGGTCATCATTGCGACGCGTTCGGCTGTAATATCGTAAGCGTCAACATCACTGAACAGGGCAATTTGCTGAAGGTAATCGACCAATGAGGGATTTTCGGTCTGCTTATCATATTCGGCGGCTGCGCTTATGAGCGACTCGATATTTTCAACGGCGTCTTTCCCGTCGGCGCTTTCGGAAACGAGGAATTTTTCGAGGCCTGATTCGGCGAAAACACGTTCGACTATTTCGGCGACTGAGCCGGAGTCGTTTTTTCGGAAGCCCTCAATCATATTAAGAAACGCAGTCAACTTGACGGCGGTGGGCTGCGGGATACTCGATATCTGCGAAATGGTCTTAATTGCCTCATATAAGCCGATATTGCAACGGGAGGCAAAATTTTGAACTTTGTCGATTGTTGTCTTGCCTATGCCCCGCGCGGGAGTATTGATGATTCGCAGAAGCGCGATTTTGTCGGCGGGATTAACGATGACCTTCAAATAGGCGAGAATATCGCGGATTTCCTTCCGATTGTAGAACTCGACGCCGCGAACGATTTGATACGGGATTTTGCTTCTTATGAAGGCCTCTTCGATTGCCCGGCTCTGGGCGTTGACGCGATAGAAGATGGCTATATTGGAAAGAGACACGCCTTCGTCAACCAATCGCCTGATATTTTCCGCGACGCCGATGGCCTCCTCAACTTCATCCTCATACGGCTCAATGATGACTTTGCCCGCGGGCGGTTTTGTCGCGATAAGGCGTTTTTCCTTGCGACTCTGGTTATTGGCGATAAGCCGGTCGGCAACTTCAAGGATGCAGGGAGCAGAGCGAAAATTCTCTTCGAGACGAACAACCACAGCATTGGGCCAGTCGTGCTCAAAATCGAGGATATTGCGAATATCAGCCCCTCGCCAGCGATAGATTGACTGGTCCGGGTCGCCTGTCGCGCAGATATTTTTGTGCGAGGAGGCGAGCGCCTTTGCGATTCGATATTGAGCGTGGTTGGTGTCCTGGTATTCATCGATAAGAAGATATTTATATCGATTGCCAAGCTCCTCGCGAACAGCAGCATTATTTTCGAGCAGAAAGGCCGTTTTCATAAGCAAATCATCGAAATCAACGGCGTTAAGGTCTTTGAGAATTTGCTGATAGCGGGAATAGATTTTTGAAAGCGTCTTTGAGAAAAAATCATCTGCCTGCTTTTCAAAAGCATCAGCGTCGATGAGCTTATTTTTCAAAGTAGAAATCGCATCGAGCGTTCGGGCGGGCGAAAAATCGGTGGTATTGAGATTGCAGTCAACGATTGCCTGTTTTATGCATTTGGACTGGTCGGAATCGTCGTATATGCTGAAGTTTGGGGTGATGCCGGCAACTTCGGAATATCTGCGGAGAATGCGAACGCACAGTGAGTGAAAGGTGCTGATGTGTGCGCCTGCGGACGCAGCGAATCTGAACGCACGCTGGCGCATTTCATCAGCGGCCTTGTTGGTAAAAGTAATGGCGCAGATATTATAAGCGGGAACACCTGAACTGACGAGAGCGGCAATGCGGCAGGTTATGACGCGGGTCTTACCGCTGCCAGGCCCGGCGATAACAAGCAAGGGACCGTCGCGGTGGAACACTGCCTTTTGCTGGGAGGCGGTTAGTCCGGAAGCAAATGCGTCATCGTGTTTATCAGGCGAGGGGAACATCATTGCGAGTTTGGTTGTTGCTGCTGTTGCTGTTGCAATTCCCGATCCAACTGTTCTCCAATCTGCGAGAATTGCTCAGCAAGCTTGGGCTGTTCGATTTTTATCCGCGCAAGGAGATTCTGACGCATCGCGAGCGGGTAACCCTGGTCGTTAAAGAAATCTATAAACGCGCCAAATTTCATTACCTTGAATTCCGGCAAGTTAAGCCGTGCCTCATCGCCATATTGTTTAGTGTAAACATTATAGACGTCTTCGGCCATTTTTTCGAGGGCATAGGAAGCGTCGTCATCGCGCAGGGCATACCTGAAATACGCCTCTCTAAGCATCGGCATAATCGTATCCATCGCCTTGGTGATTGTGATGGTCTTGAGGTCCTTGCGTATCTGCTGGATGATGTAAGTTTCGACGGCTGGCTCGTTAAACTCCGGACGGGGATACAGTTGCCTGACATAGTCGTATATCTTCTGCGCCTTCTGCCTGTGACCCGCCTGGTAAAACATCGTCAGGGCATTGGTAAGCATATTGCGGTGCTGAATCATATGAGAGTCATCCGAGCTGTCGTCCGATCTGGCGTATTTCCTGATTATTTCCACTATGGCCTTGTTGTAAGGGTCGAACATCCTGAAATCGGCGCGGAGAAATATATCTTTTGTCGGCCCCGTCGCAGCGACCTGCTCGGCGCCCTGTGGTGAAGCCGGATTTTCGTTCGTATCGTAGATAAATATTTTTCCATACCGGAACAGATTCTGCAAACTGCTCGCAACAATCCGGTCGGTATTGATTTCGTCAATCGGGTATTCTCCCCTGCCCGTCTTTATAACGTCTTTCTTACCAGCTACGCGAAGCCCCCGAACAGCCCAGTAAATTGCGTGAACGTCCGCGTGCCGCCAGTCAAGCGGGTAGTGGTAATTGGGGTCGTTGAAATCTGTCGGGCCATACATTCGGTTTAATTCGAGCATAAGAACGGGGTCAAGCTTCCAGACGTTCCGAAGCTGCCATGCCTTTGCGAAAACATCGAAATCACGGAGCACGGCTGTGTTTCTGAACCGGTCGATTACCTTGAAAGCGGCGGGTGTGAATCTGCCCGGATTTTGCCGGAGAGAAAGATAATTACCCACAAACCGCGAATCATCCTCGAAATTCTTGTCGGCGGCCTTCAGGGCGGCAATAAACATCGCAATGTTCGCGTCGGCGGCAATCTGACTCCAGTCGGCAGGTGCTTTAGCAAGCGACTCAAACCATGCATTATCAGCCGGGCCAAGCATCTGTTCCATTGAAAGAGCGAGCTGTAACTTGTAGTATTTATGAGCATCGTCGCTGTTGCTGCCTATTTTGTGCTGGAAGATTCTGCCAAGCTCACGATACAAGCTAATTGATTTAGGATTGAGGGGAATGCCCTTGTCTCGCAAAAGCTCATAGCCGTTTTTCACCCACTGCCATCGCTGGTCCGGCTGTTCCGCCGGTATAGCCACGGAGATGTTGTAGGCCATATTCCACGCCTGAAACGCCCACACCTGCGCAAATCGCGGCTGAAGAACGGTAATCCATTCGGCAAGCTGCTTTGCATCGAAAAATTGCCCCTGCTCCTTGAGCTTATCGGCCCGCATCCACAGGATATCCACCACCAGCCCCCTGAACGCCCCCATCGCAACCGTCGCAAAGGCCAGCGAAGGCGGTGCATTCTGCAGCGGCTCGTTGCTTATCAGCTTCATCTCTGCCCGCTGCGAATTTATATAATCCAGACGCATACCCGCAACGGTCAGCAGGACAACCATCAGCACAACGCATACAACAATAATCAGTTTGTCACGTAAACGCATAATCGTATTTGACTGAACTTTTCTACGGCAGACGCCAGGCGGATGTTTTCACGCCTCCGGCACGGGCCAATAATAACGTCACACGATAACTTTTGCAATTTCGCGGTAAGTGAAAATCAACAGCGACAAAATCACCAGCAGCAAAGCTCTGATGCAAAGCGTCGAAAAGCCGAGCCAGGCAAGCAAAGACCAGCTCAACAGACGGGCCGGAACTAAAAATTGAGAAGAGTCAAACTTGTCGAAATGGGGCAAAAGCGAAAGTATCGGCTGAAGAAACCAGGTATATACCGGGCTGACATTGCCCCCGACGACGTTAAAGGATTCACCGATATATCCGGTCATATTGGCCATAGTAAATACGGCCATGCAAAGCAATATTGCAACGGGAAACGACAAAAATGACCCCGCAAAAACGGCAAGTGCGGAAAGAAAAACGAGTCGAACAAAAATCAACAGGGCCGCCCTGATAAAATTGGCGGTAAAAGTGTCTGCTTTGTAAAGCAGCTCAAGACCGTCCTCGAACGGAAAAATAACAACCGTATTATTAAGAGGAACATTGAGAAACGCCACGGCAAGATAGCCGTCGCCGGCAACCGCGTCGGCGGGAACTGAAAATTCACGGAACGTGCGTATAACATCTTTTCGTTCCAGCGAATATATCGGCGTATCCGGATTGGCCGCCATGCGAAACGGACGATCGTCACCGATAACCCATTTACTGTATATCGAAAGGTCCGGAGGATTTACCGCCACATCGTATTTGAATCTTATAAATATGTTCGGGTCTTTGGGCTTAACGTTATTGAATTCCAGAAGCAGCTCTTCGCCCACCACAGCGGCCCGCCTTCTAAGCCCGATACGGCGGCCAAGCTCATTCATATAGTTATGACGAGCGACAGGGTTTTCATCCACACCGGCAGGAACTTCGCCGTTTAGCTTAAGCTTTTTATACGCCTGTTCAAGCTCCTGCGATATATCCGGCGCCTCAGGTTTTACCGACGCCCTGGCGGTAAAAAACTCGTCCCGAATCTGGGCCATCTGGGCTTCGTCTGCGTGCAGAACCGTCGGCAATAAAATGGTGATGCCGTAAATGATAGCGGAAAAAAGAACAAGCAAACCCGCGTCTAAAATAACAATTCCGAGCAATTTGCCGAGCACAAACTGAAACCGCCGAATCGGCTTGGTGAGAACGGTATAAACCTGCTTGTCTTTCACGTCGCTTGTGAGCGAATATGTGGTTGTGAAAATGGTAAGCATCGACAGCAAAAACGCCGTCAGTGACATACCATAGCTGACAAACGTCTGCATACGCCCCTTTACCGTGCCGTCACCGGTCATCGTCAATCCCATTACCGGCAGCAGCACAAGCAGCAGAACCATAAAGACCGCGGCAATTTTGAGACGCAGGGCCTGCTTTATCATATTGACAGCGACGGCCCAGATGCTACGCATTGGCGGAATCTCCGGGATGCGCGTTCTTTGTGTCCGCATTGGACCGGCCCGTTAATTCGTCGAGGACGCTCTTATTCGGCTGGTCGGATTGCGATGACGCGGGTTTGGTTTGTGTCGGCTGGGTAACAACCGGTTTTGAATCGGCCTGTTCGGTCAACTCTTTGAGCAGATTTTCATCCGCAGGCGACAACGGTGCCGGTTGAGATTTGACCTGTTGCGTATCAGGAACAGCTGGTCGTTCATCAGAGGCGGAAACGAGCTGGTTAAGTAACGCTTCCCGGCTCGCACGGTCATTAGTCCCGGCGGAAAGAAAATTGCTAATCTGCGTCCTGCTTTCCGCGCCGCTTGTCGGGACGGCCTGCTGTTGCGCCTTGGTCACGATATTGATAAAGAACGTTTCGAGCTTGTCTATCGGCGAGCCGATAGTGTATTCCGCGTGCTCTTCGGCAAGCGTTTGTTTTATTTTCTCAATCGCCGCCGGACTTAGACACCCGGTCAGGATTTCGGTCTTATCGGAGTGCCGCAGTAATTCGCGGACATTGCCTTCCGCCTGAATCCTGCCGCCATAAAGAATCGCGATTCTGTTGCATACGTCCTCGACGTCGGCAAGAAGATGACTGCAAAGCAGAACCGTCTTGCCGCGTTTGGCAAGTTCGATAATGAGGTCTTTGATTTGTCTTGTGCCGATGGGGTCAAGGCCCGTGGTTGGTTCATCGAGAATAAGCAGCTCAGGGTCATTTATAAGGGCCTGGGCAAGACCGATTCTTCTTGCCATACCCTTTGAAAATGTCCCGATGGTCCTGTTGGCGACGGCCTTCAGGCCGACCATATCCAGAAGCGCCTCGATACGCATCCTGCGGACTTTCGCGGGCAATCTGAACAACTGGCCGTAAAAATCGAGCGTTTCGCGGGCCGTAAGGTATTTATATAGATATGACTCTTCAGGTAAAAACCCGATTCTGCGATTGATTTGCGGGTCGGTGGCGTCGCCCCCGAGAACGATTGCCTTTCCTTTTGTTGGGTGAAGCAACCCGAGGAGCATTTTGAGCGTGGTTGTTTTGCCTGAGCCGTTAGGGCCGAGAAAACCATAAACCTCGTTGGGGCGAACCTTCAGATTAAGGTCGTCAACGGCTATAACCCTGCTGCGGCCCCACCAGTCGGAGAAAATCTTTGTAAGAGAAAATGTTTCAATCGCATATTCCATAATTTCAGCTAATCCTGTCAGGCCTGTATATAGATATTCTACGCAACCTCACCCATATGGTGCTGAAGTTCTTCGCCGTGACGAACTAAGCGGGCGCTATTGAAGACAACGACAAGCGAGCTTGCGAAATGCAGGAACGCCGCCATTGTCGGCAGAATTAAAAACGACAGCGATATGCCCACGATGATGAAGCTGACGCCAAAGGCAAGGTTTGAGTTGATAACAAAACGCGTTCTGCGCGAAAGCTGAACCAGGGCGGGCAGTCGTTTAAGGTCGTTGCTCAACAGCGCGATTGAGGCGGAGTTGATTGCGACGTCGGAGCCAGCCGCCCCCATCGCGATGCCGAGGTCGCCCGCGGCAAGTGCTGGGGCATCGTTTATGCCGTCGCCCACGACAACGACAATGTAACCGTCTTTTTTTATTTTTTCTACGATAGCCAGTTTATCCTGGGGCAGGCAATGTGCCTTGTAATCGGTGCAGCCAAGTTCCGCTGCGACTCGGCCTGCGACTTCATCCCTGTCGCCCGTCAGCATAGTTACGCGTTTGACGCCAAGTGCGAAAAGGTCTGCTATGGCTTCTTTTGCCTCGGGCCTGGTTTTATCCTGAAGGCCTATCCACCCAATGCAATTATGGTCCAAAGCAACAAAAAGTGTGCTGAAACCCTGCTCCTCATGCAGAGACGGCAGAGTAACATTTGACATATCAACCTGGTTTTCCCTGAGGAAAGAATCTCTGCCGACAATTACCCTGCTGCCCGCGACTTTGGCAGAAACGCCTTTTCCCGGGGTTTCCTGGAAATTATCCACTTCGGGCAAAATAATATTTGCCTGTTTGGCGACCTCAAGCAAAGCCCTTGCCGCGGGATGTTTGCTCATTTTTTCAGCGGAGGAGGCCAGTGAAAGCAGTGTTGACGGCTCAACGCCATTTGCAGGGGTGAGCTTCGTTACATATAATCGGCCGGTCGTTACTGTTCCCGTTTTGTCGAAGACCATAGCGGTGATTTTGCCCGCGGTCTCGAGGTCGGCAACGTTCTTGACAAGTATGCCAAGGCGGGCGGCAGCGGATATCGCCGCAACCATCGCGCTGGGCGTTGCCAGAATCAATGAACAGGGACAGGATATTACAAGAATGGTAATGGCATAGTTGATATTGCCCGTGAAGAACAGGACAATGCCCGCAATCATAAGAACGGTCGGCGTGTACCATTTAACATAGCGGTCGATAATCCGCATAATCGGTATCTTGGTGTACTCGGCCTGCAAAATCAATGACTGTACCTTGCCTAAGGTGGTATCTTTGCCCGCCTTGGTAACGGTAATATCGAGAGCGCCCGTAAGATTGCTTGTGCCCGCGAAAACCTGCATACCCGGGACTTTATCAGCGGGCAGCGATTCGCCGGTAATTGTGGCCTCATTGACCGAGCTTAAACCCTTTACGACGTCGCCATCGACCGGGATATTATCGCCGGGCCTTACCCGAACAATATCGCCCGGCTTAATCTGGCTGACCATAACCTCTGTTTCAGAGCCGTCGGGATGCAACAGGTTTGCTTTTTGAGGAGTGAGTTTAATAAGCGATTCAATCGATGCCCTTGCGCCAAGCGCCGTCCGGCTCTCGACCAGTTCACTAAGCAGCATAAAGAACGCAACCACACAGGCGGCAGGATATTGCCGGGTGGCAATGGCTGCGAGTATCGCAAGGGCCACAAGCTCATCCATATGGGCTTCTTTATGCGCTAAACTTTTAATTGCGTGCCAGATGATAGGCGAGCCAAGCAGGATTGCGCCCGCGAACGCGAGAATCTCGGTCTGGAAGGCATCAGGACCGTAAACAAACCATTTGCTTACATAGTGACTTAGCAGCAGCGTCCCACCTGCCAGCGTCCCCAGCAGCGCCAAACTGACGCGAACCTGTTTGCCGTGCGTGTGCTCGACTGCTATATCGTCCTTAAAATGCAGATGTTCGTGGGCCATTATTTATCTCTCAGGATTCCTCACTAAGTTTATTTTCCGGGTTCAGATTTCGGCTTTATCCCAGGGTCCCTGTTGATTAGAACCCTGACATCAGTTGCTTTACCGTGCTGCGCGGGCTGAATTACCGTCTTCTCATCGGCATTGCGGAGGACCTGCTCAATCGCGTCCTGATAGACCCTCTGGATAACAAGCTTGGGATACTTTCGATATTCCGGAAGTATTCTTTGCAGGTACTCGGCGCTCGCCCTGGCGTCCTCGACGACCTTTGTCCGATAGCCGCGTGAATCGGCTATTTGCTCCTGTGCCCTGCCGGCAACCTGTCCCCATAACTGCTCCTGTTTTTGTTTGTCATAGGAACTATCATGCAGAGAGGCAAGCAGCTCGCCGGCAATCGGACCGCCGGTCTCATTGAGAATCTTTTCGGCGTTGAGCTTTGCCTCGCTGATTGCCTTTTGCTTGTTCTGGGTGGCGGTTAAAGACGCCTGGAAGGCATCCCCTACCTGCCTGGGCCAAGTTATATCGCGGATTTGAACCGAGACAACTTTAATGCCGCTGTCTAATGCGTTGAGCTTGTTTTGAAGACGCTCTTTGACCCGGTCGGTAACCGAGGCCACCTTTTCAAACATCGCCTCTTCGATTGTGTAATTTACCATTGTCGCGACAACCGCATCGGAGAAAACACTCTCCAGCAGCGAATTTATATTTTGCTCAATGATGTCCGCGTAATTCTGCCCGGCAGAAAGATGGCTGTCCTGCACATAGCAGTGCTTGTAGAATCTTTCCGCATCGGTAATCTGGTAGGTCAAAACCCACTTGCAGTGAAGGATATTGTAATCACTGCCTTCGGAGACGGCTGCGGCCCCCTCCTGTTTCTCGCCCCTTACCAGGCAATAGCCGTCGGTAATGGGATTAAGCGTCGGCCCAACGTATGATTTTTGGTTGGCCGCGTTATCCATTTCTTCGCCTGGTTTTTGATAATACCAGAACGAATTGATTGCCAAGTTGACTTTTTTCTCGACGGGAACTCGAACGATTTCATGAATCGGATAGGGCAAAAGCAGCTTCAATCCAGGTCCAAGCAGCCGTGCCTCGCCGACTCCGCTGATTTTGCCGAAACGCAGAACAATCGCCCGTTCGCCCGGTCCTACCGTCCGGATACCGGAAAGCAAAAACAGTATTATCAGTATGACCATTATAACCTTGAGGACGGCGAAGCTGACCTTCAACGCCCCCGACAGGTAGTCATAGCCGGGGTCCGCCTGCCGCACATGGCCCGCGTCATCCGGCGTCGCCTGCTTATGTTCGTGCCCGTGATGGTGTCCGTGTTCTTCCGTCATATCTTTCAAATCCGCCTATGAAACAAACAGCAATTAATCTTTCGGTTTCAGGTCCGGCATTTGCCTGAGCAGTTTGAACGGCTCGGTATCCGCGCTGATAACAACCGTCGCTCTTTGTTCGAGTATCTTTTTGAGCGCGTCAATATCACGCAGGAACATAGCAAGCTGCGGGTCCTGTTCGAGCAGCTTATAATACTGGGCGGCCTCGGCGTCGCCCTGTGCGCGGATGGCTTTGGCCCTGGCCTCCGCGGCCGCGAGCAGCTCGGTCTGCATCGAAAGGGCGTCCGTAACGATTTTCTTGGATGCGGCGTTGCCCTCGGCGATTGTCGCTTCGGTCCTGCGGTTCCGCTCGGCCTTCATCCGCTCAAATACGTCCTTGCTTACGTCTTCGCTGATTTTAAGCTGCCTGATGCCAATCGTCTTGATTTCAATCCCATAGTCGCTTCGCACGGCCTTCTGAATCTCAGCCAGCATTTCTTTTTCGATTTCATCGAGTTTTATTTTTGCCGGGTCGCTGTTGACAAATTCGGAGAAATCATGCCTGCCTATGACCTTGTTCTGAGTGTCGCTTATCTGGGTAATCAGCTTGTTCTCGGCTTCCGAAATGGTCCCGACCGCGTTAAAAAACGCGAGCGGCTCGGCAACACGCCAGACGATAAACGTGTTGACAATAATCGGCACTGCCCCTTTCGTAGGCGTCTCGCCCATCTCGGCCACAAGACCTCTCGACCGCGAATCGAACTTCTGAACCATTTCGATTGGCGGAGGCCATTTGAAATACAAACCCGGCTCGGTTATCTGCCGCGTGGCCTTGCCGAAGGTCATCACCAATGCCGATTCGGTCTCTCGCACCTGGAACATCGTGAACACAAGAGCCAAAATGACAAAAAGCAGAACGATAAAGATGGTTATTGTTATATTTTTCATTGTGAGCTGCTCTCCTGAACCCCGCCGATATCATACAAGCTCGGCGTTAATTTTTCCTTAAGGTCAACAATAAATGTCTCCGCATCATTCGGGTCGGCGACAATAACGTATTTCCTGATTGGCTTGAGCGTTTCCTCCAGTGCAAGAAGACGCTGCTGGCGTTTGTAGATTTCAGGCGCAGCCCTGTATGCTTTTACCTGGCTGTCGAATCGCTCGCCGGTAGCGCGAGCGATAGTTGCCTTTTCAAACCTGTAACCCTGGGCCTCTCGCAGCAGGCAGAATATATCGCCGTCCGCCTGGCCAAACGCCTTATCCATCCGGCCGGCAATCTCATCGGTCTGCTGACGGTTATTTCCCTGCCTTGCCTTCTGATAATCCGAGGCCAGAACGTAAAGGTCGGACGCACCCTCGACCGAACCGGCAAGCGTGCTAAGGGTATTATTGCGATACCCCTCTGCCCGGAGAATTATCGCCTGTTTTTTCTGAATCGCGCCTATAACCTTCTCATAGTCGGCAGCAACCTGTGTAGGCGGATGTATCCCCTGCAGACCCACAAAAACAATCTCGATGCCAAGGCCCGCCTTGTCCGCGGCAGCCTGGATATTCTGCGTCAGAACCTGCTTGGCCTGTGCCCTGCCTGCGCCAAGCAAGCTGGTTTGCAAAGCAACCTCATCGTCAACCTCAATAGTTGAACTCGCGGCAAACCTCGCAAGCTCGCGGTAACATATATCTTCGAGCCGTTTCTGTGGATTGTCGTGGTTATAAAGGAACGCGTAAATGTCTTTGACACAGTAATGCACGGGGACATTTGCCTTGAGCAAACTTACCGGCACTGCCCCCTGCGAATTTTTCTCCACGCCGAGACGGCTCGCAACAAGGATGTTGTATTCTTCCTTGTAATGGTCCTTGCCCCACAGCAACGGCTCGCGGATTATCTGCCCGGTTTTGGGGTCAGTTTTCGGCACGTAGCCGATCTGCAATTCTTTTATATCGCTCGTGGGGTATATTCGAACGATATCGACAGGCCAGGGCCTTTTAAAATGGATACCCGGGCCAACCAGCCAGACATTGCCTTTGGCGTCTTTCGGATTGCCGAAGTGCTCGACTACCCCCTGCTCATTGGGATTAATAACGATGACGCAGCTAAGCAGATATAGCGTAATAGCGCCGAAGAAAAAGAGCGGCACAACGGCTTTTTCGAGAAGCTTGTAAAACCACGTCTGCGAAACTTTGAATCCGAATTGATAATCGATTGCGCCCGTGGCCGTATGAAGAATTTCGCCCGGTTCGTTGACCAGCCCAAGCAGCCGGCTGTCAAACGCGGACCTGCTGTATTGACCGGTCAGGCGAGGACGATAGATATCAAATATAATGTTAAGCAGATTCTCGACGCCAAGGATGATAAGCAGGATCGGAATCAAATAGTCAATCACCCTGATTACGGTGATTATTTTGAACTGAACCAGCGCAAGCGCTATCGCCAGCACAAATGACAAAATCGCCGAGCCGAACAGGAAACTGCCTCCCGCCCGCAACGGCTTCCATTCCGGCTGTCTTGACATCCCCGTCGCGTAACGCGACATCAGGAAGCTCACAAACGCAATGGCAACCATACAAACCGCGCACAACAGCGGCTGTTGGCCGATAGCCGGGTTCGAATTCGAAACACCCCTGAGCAGATACAGACCTATGGCCGCCTGATAGGCGGCGATAAGGAATGAAAAAATCGGCAGAAACCACTTTTCAAGTATCGCAAGACGCTTTTGGGCAACTGCGAACAACTGTGCCTGCTCGCCTTTCTGGTGAAAGATTTTATCCGTTCTGTGTTCGCCGGCAAGCGCGCTCATATCGAGCTTTTCCTGCTCGGCAAGGGTTCGCTGATGGAACTGGATAAGCAAAACCAGCCAGATTAACGCCGAGCCAAGCAGAACAAAACTCTCTGAATAGACGGATACAAAACCGCTCCATCTGCCGATAAGAATCGTAATGACAAAGAATATGACGCTGATAATCAGCGACACAATTGCAGCAAGCTTTGCCTGTCTTGATGATGTTGCCATTTATCAAATTCCTAAAGTTTCTACCGAACCCCTAAAAAGCAAAGGGCATATAGATATAATATTTCCCGGCTATTTACAAGCCGGTTGTTGTAACATATAAGAATATATCGCCAAAATTAAGCAAAAAACCGTTGCCTAAAACTCAAAAGACGCCGAAAAACGGCGATTTCCAGAAAGGTTGTTAGGAATGACAAAGTTATTTACAATAGCAAAAAACACCTTCATAGAAACCATACGCCAGCCGGTCTATGCGATAATTATCATCGCCGCCCTGCTGCTGTTTTTCGTCAGTCCGTCAATCTCGATGTACACACTGGATGACGACAATAAGCTCTTGCGCGAATTGGGGTTATCTACGCTTTTCATAGCCAGCTTGTTCATCGCAATTTTCTCTGCTTCAGGGGCCGTGGCGGAGGAAATCGAAAATAAAACCATTATGACCGTTTTAAGCAAGCCCGTGCAACGTCCGATATTTATTTTAGCCAAATTTCTGGGAGTTATCGGGGCGGTGGCTATGGCCCATTACATCTGCACAATAGCACTGATAATGGCGATAAGAAACGGCGTTCTGGAAAACGTTGATTCTACCAACGACTATACCGTATTAGGAACCGCAGGGACAATTCTTGTTATTACCTGCCTTCTAACTGCTTTCTTTAACTATACTTATGACTGGAAGGCCACCTCAACAGCTATGGTTTTACTGGCCGGCCTGGGCACAATTGCGCTGATTTTCCTGATTTTCTTCGACCGCAACTGGAAGTTCAATCCTGCTAATAATAATATTAACGCAGTTGATACTTATGGTTCGGTTCTGCTCTTTCTGGCGGCGGTTATAATCGCGGCATTGGCGGTGGCCCTGTCCTGCCGGTTCAATATCGTGGTAACCCTCTCGGCCTGCGTAGGCGTCTTCCTGCTGGGGCTTGTCTCTGACTGGGCCTTCGGCACCCTCGCCAAAACCCATCTCTGGGCAAAAATATGCTATTTTGCCATTCCTAATCTTCAGGTCTTCTGGATAAGCGACGCTATTTTTGAGGGAAGCACACTGCCCCTCAAATATGTGCTGATTACCGCTATATACGCGATTTGCTATGCGGGAGGGATATTAGCACTGGCAGTAGCGATATTCCAGCGAAGACAGGTCGGCTGACGTCCTACTGTCGAATAGGACAACTGCTTCCCTCAATAAGTTTGACGACGGCTGTTTCGTCGCAATTTTGCTGTTTGGTGCAGCGGGCACAATCGCTCCAGACCTTCATTGGCAATGAATCCTTGTTAGCCACCTGGAAGCCAAGTTTGGCAAAGAACTCCGGCTTAAGCGTCAGGCCGAATACTTTAGGAGCTCCCAGCCGACGCGCCTGCTCAACCGCTGCGTTTACGAGCATCGCCCCCGCCCCTTTGCCCTGATACGCCTCGTGAACAGCCAATGATTTTATCTCCGCAAGGTCCGACCAGATTACCTCAAGTGCGCAGCAGCCGATTGTCTCACCGTCAAGTTCAACGACAAGAAAGGTCTGGAGATTTGTAAAAATATCGGCCATCGAGCGAAACAACATCTGGTCACGCTCCGCGAAACAATTTATCAGGGCGTGTATGGCCTTTACATCAGTAACATTTGCACTGCGAACTTTCATAACGAACAATTATAACATATTTCGTTATTGTTTCCAGAGCCTGCCCTGAGCAACCTGTGGTGAGCAAAGTCGAACCAGCGAAGCGAGTCGAAGGGTTCAATACCGTAATCCCAAAGTAAAAAATGCTGGAAAAATCCGGCCCAGCGACTACAATTGCCCCGAACATGCGATTTATACTGATTGATAAAATTGTTGAGATAGAGCCGGGCAAGCGGATAAAGGCGGTCAAAAGCGTCTCGCTGGCGGAAGAGTATCTGGCGGACCACTTCCCAACCTTCCCGGTGCTGCCTGGGGTATTGCTTTTGGAAGGACTCATCGAGTCGGCATCGTGGCTTGTTCGGACGACGGAAAACTTTGCGCATAGTATGGTCTTGCTGGAAGAAGCCAGAAATGTTAAATATAAGTCCTTTCTGGCGCCTGGAATGCAGGTAGAATACTCGGTTGAGGCCAAAACAATCGAGGAGAACGTAAGCAGTTTCACGGGCACAGGCGTATCGAACGGCGAACAGATTGTCGAAGCCCGATTCGGCCTGAGACATTTTAATCTCGCCGACAAAGATTCGGGTTTAGCGGCGGTAGATGCCAACATTATCAGCGAGATGAAAAAACGCTGGGAACTTTTAAGGAAATGAAAGTTAAAAACGTCGGAGGCAAAATTTTATGGCTATGACGCGAGAACTTCTTATACAGAAAGATACAATCTGTGTTTCCCGTTTTATACAGACTGTATAATTGTTAGGCAGCGCCAAACCCAAGAAACGAAAGGATAGAGACACTATGGCAAATAAAAAACTCCAGTGTAACCAATGTGGCGGCAAGATGCGGATTGACTCCGGAGGTGTTACGATGATTGGTGGCGGGGCGGGTCCAGCCCCTATAGTGAAGCTCCGTTGTGATAAATGCGACATCACGCGATTTGAGCAGCGGTCCGACATTGAGAGAGAGTTGGCTGAGGCCGGAGAGACTGTGGGAAAGAAGTCCCATTCTACGGCTATGACGCAAGACCAGATTTTACAGGAAGTTCAGGGCGTGCTTGTCGATGCTCTCGGCGTTGATGAAGATGAGGTAACGCCGGAAGCGACGCTGATGGGCGACCTGGGAGCAGAGAGTATCGATTTCCTCGATATAGTGTTCCGCCTCGAAAAGGCATTCGGAATAAAAATTGCAAGGGAAGAATTGTTCCCTGCTGAAACGCTGATGAATAACCCCGAATTTGTAAGCAACGGCAAACTGACCGCCAAGGGCGTCGCCGAGCTAAAAGCCAAGATGCCTCATACCGACGTCAGCGAATTCGCTAAAAACCCGGAACTGAGCAAATTGCCAGATTTGTTCACAGTAGGTATGATTGTCAACTACGTGGAGAGCAAGCTAAAGGCGGCTTAACATCTTTACCACAAATGTTTTTTTGACACTGATTATCGCTGAACCGCTACGGCACTGGTTTCCATTGATTCGCGAAGACAGCAAAATCATAGAAGTCCACTATGCCGGACGAATCCACGTAAAGGTTTGCACGTGAATCATAGCCCGGATCGCCGGGGACTTTTAACCAGGAACCAGCAAAGACAGCCAAATCCATCACGTCAACATCCGCATCGCCGTCGAAATCGGCAGCAATTTTATATAAGCCGTACAGATAGCCGTACAGAACGGCTTTGCCGTGCATGGTCTGCTGCGGCGTAAATTCCGAATGTGCCCAGACGTATCTCGTATTGAAATAACCTTCCGCCTTCGGCCAGCCGGAATAAGCAGGATAACAGAAAGATGCCAGTACGCTCGGTCTGTTGCCTACCATACCCGAAGAAGCCCAGTCGTCGGTATTCAGATAAGGCGTGTGTCCCGGATGCAGACCGGGGTAGCCGTCATCTCTGCCCGTGGTGTACATATTTTCAATGCTGCGCTTGCCCGCCAGGTTAGTGCAGGCGGTTGTCATGTAAATGATATTGAGCGAATTGCGTCCAAGGCCCCAGTCGGCTTCGAGGACCATTGCATTCATGAACGTGTCCTTATCAGTATTACTGTCGGCAACCGCGTGAGCAACTGCACATCTTGACACGTTGTGTGATGTTTTCCAGTATCCTGGGGCATTGTCTGTGGCCCTGCGGCTCGGCCGATTGGCAGTATTATTCGACTCTATATTTTTGGCTTCATTAATAATGGAGGCCTTCATGTTGCTGAATAAAGTCGGATAATGAACAGTACGTTTGGTTTTGAGATAGGCGGCACATGCCCAAAGCTGATCCCTACCCGAATTGACCACTGCTGATGTAGTTGATGTTATGTCGCACAAGGAATTAAGCATATTTTCATAATTGACATCGCCTGTCAGATTGTAGAGAAATGCAGCGGCCATCATCTTGAGGTCTTTACCTCTGACGGTATAATCACCGACACCCTGTGTTGCACTCAAACACGGATCAGCTAAACCTGAGGCGTAATTGTAGGCCGTAACTGCGGCATTTGTGTAATAATCTCTCAAATCATTGATACCTGCCAGCATAAAGCAATTGGCCAGCATGGACGCGTTTGCGGCGCTTGCCCACGCCGATATCGCTGTTGTCCCCGCCTGATAAAGGGCATTGCCGCTTGTCGGATTGGTAAGTCCGTAACTGTAACCGGCCCCATCACGCAAATTAAGCCAGAAATCAACTTCGTTTCTCGCTTCATCGAGGATATCGGGGATACCATTGCCGCTTTCGGCGATTTTGAGATTGTCATCATTCAGTCTGCCGTCGGTAAGAATGTAGGGCAGCAGCATATCGTAAATACTTATAACATGTCCCTGATTTCTGTCCCAGTCGGTTGCATCGGAATGTCCCCCGTATGCATTGTTGTTCTGAGCACCGGTTTTATAAGCGTCCCATGAGCTGGGGTTGTCCCATTTATCGTCAGGTATGCTGCTCCAGCCCGAAGCCCATGGCTGCACAGTGGTTATGTAAACCTTCGTGTTTGCCGGTGATACTCCCGGAATATAAAGAGGCCTGCGCGGAACCGGCATCCCGGTATAATTGGAATCCTCGCCGACACGCATGTAAAAATAACCCAGCGTACTCAATCTGAACGGCTCAAAATAAGCATATTTTTTAATCTCGAAATTCTCGCTGCACCCCACTCCTTCTATCGCGATGCGATAGGTGCCCGGCGTGTTGAAACCGGTGAAATCAGCTTTCCAGACATTCGAGGCCGTAAGGTCAACCCAATAAACATCCTGGCCCTGATTTTTCCAGAATGAGACAGTAGCCACCTGCTGACTGGCGGAAGTATTCACGTTATATATATAAACCTTTTTGCCGACAAACGATGAGTAATCACGTGCGCCGCCGTCTCCCATCCACAGATACAAATCGACTGGTTTTATGCTTGCATCGTTAATATATCCGACCATGTTCAGGTGTATCGCTTCCGAAGGACTGTTGAAGATATCAAAGGTGAGGGTTTTACTCAGCGTGTCTGAATTTGTGTTTGAATTTATTTCTATTGTGTATGTTTTGCCCTGCGTTAAGGAAACAGGCGCTTTGATATAAATTGTATGTTCCATCGTATAAATGTAAGTCCAGTCATTCGATACAGAATTCCAATCCATCTCGGCCATACCATTCATTTTTGCTTTGCGGTAGCAATTGGTTGGATTTAAGCCGGTTGTGCCGTAATTCGCGTCATCGGTTGATTTTATGACCCAGTTCGCGGTCGCGACGGCATTTGTTAAGTTAAGCGCGCTACTATAAGACACGGCATAATTATTGGCTGTCTGATGGTCTCCTGTAAATGCACTGCTTCCAAGCCCATCATCTACAAAACATACATCTCCATCTTTGAACTGGACCATAAGGTAGTCCTTGTCGATGGCCTTCATCCAGACAAGTTTGGTTGCGAATGCGTCCGTGGAAATAATTATTAATGACAAAGCTGAAATGATTAACGCTGTTCTTTTCATAACCCGCCCTTCTTTTTAGCCCTCTCCCGAAGGTAATTAAACTGGCATTTCCAATTTGCACAGCTAAAAAACATGTTTTTCCCGTGTAATAGCCGGTGTGATATCAGTAATTTTACAATAATCCGCTACAACTGTCAAGATTTATCTCCTCTGATGCGGTTTTCCCCAATATCCGCACAAAAACGCGGATTATTATGCTCCCGACTTCTTCCAAATCCTGTTTTTGTGCAAACCTTTACCGTAGGGAGTGGCTAACAAAGATTTGCTTGAGAAATCGGGGAAATTGCCTTATTATGCCGGGCTATGCGTTGGATTTGGATAGATAAGTTCGTTGAGTTCAAAAGTGGCGAATCGGCGGTCTCGATAAAGAATGTGACCTTAGCCGAGGAGCATCTGCACGACCATTTCCCCGGCTTTCCCATTATGCCCGAATGCCTGATGATTGAAGCAATGGCGCAGACGGCCGGCATACTGGTGGGCGAAGCGAAAAATTTCCAGGAAAAGGTCATTCTGGCGAAGATAAAAAAGGCGGTCTTCCACGATTACGTCAGGCCGGGTGATACTTTGAGGTTATCTGCGAAGATTGAATCGATAGCCCCTGAGGCCGCCAGCACAACAGGAACAATCACCTGCGGCGACAAATCCATAGCCGACATTGACCTTATGTTCAGTCACATCGACCAGAACCTTGCGGGCAAGGAATTTCCGAAGGAAAACTTTGTGTTCACCGATACGTTCAAATCGCTTCTGCAGGGAGCGGTTTTCCAGAAAACCGACAAATAGGAGACAAACCCTGTGGGACGGACCCGTGTGGTGATAACTGGAATTGGAGCAGTAAGCCCGCTGGGATTGACAGCGGCCCGGACGTGGGAGGGACTTCGCGCGGGCAAATCAGGCATAAAACGAATAACGAAATTCGACCCCGCGAAATTTACCTGCCGGCTGGCAGGCGAAGTCGAGGAATACAAAATCCAGCAGTATGTCCCCAAATCATTCCGCAAGGCGACCAAGCTGATGTCGAAGGATATCGAGCTTGCTGTAATCGCCGCGGATGAGGCGGTCAGGGACAGCGGCTTAATTACAAAAGCCATCGACGAGCAGAAAATAAACGTCAACTCGCAGCGCATGGCAATCAATATCGGCGCGGGGTTGATTAGCTGCGACCCCTGCGAGCTTGCCCCGGCGGTCGCCAAAAGCTTGTCCGACGGCAAATTCGACATTCAAAAATGGGGCAAAGAGGGACTCGACTTAGTAACGCCCCTGTGGCTGTTGAAGTACTTGCCGAATATGCTGGCCTGCCACGTCGGTATCATTCACGACATACAGGGGCCGAGCAATACAATCACCTGCGCGGAGGTTTCGGGGCATATCGCGATAGCCGAGGCGGCGGAGGTAATCGCACGAGGCAATAGTGACATCGCGATTGCGGGCGGAGCGGAAGCAAAAGTAAACCCCGTTTTGATAATGCGCCAGTGCCTGATTAAACGAACTACGAATCAGCACAACGACGATGCCGAAGGGGCATGCAGACCTTTTGATTCAGGTGCAACCGGCTCGGTATTCGGCGACGGCGGCGGAATCATCGTGCTTGAGAACCTCGACAACGCGACCAAACGCGGCGCAAAAATTTACGCGGAAGTTGTCGGCACAGGCCAAAGCGCCTGTATCAATTCAGTGTATGAGCATATCGAACCGGACGGATACGGACTAACCATCGCAATCGAAAAGGCGCTCGCACAGGCGAACATATCGCCAAAGGATATCGATTTGATAATCCCGCACGGCACGGGCATACTACAGGACGACCTCGCTGAGGCGAAAGGAATAGAGGCAGCAATCGGCGAAGAAACAAAACGAATACCCGTGTGGCCAACGAAAAGTATGCTGAGTAACACCGGCGCCGCCTGCGGAGGACTGGACGTTATCGCAGCGGTTTTAGCGATGAGAGACGGCATTATACCAGCAACAAAAAACTGCGTTAAAAAAGCCGCCGGCTGTAATCTCAACATCGTAACAACGGCACAAAAGGCGAATATTCGCTACGCCCTGTGCTGCGGCTACACCTACGGCGGACAAACCGCCGCTGTTATACTCAAAAAATTTGAGAATTAAAATAATGACACAAAATGAAAAAAAAGAGCGTGTCGTAATTACCGGGATTGGCATAGTTTGCCCGCTGGGACACGATATTGAAACAATGTGGCAGGCATTACTGGCAGGCAAAAGCGGTGTCGCAAAAACAACCATTTTCGACGCCTCGACCTTCCCGACAACTTTCAGCGCTGAAGTGAAAAATTACGACGTCGCGAAGTTCGTAAAAAATACCGACCTGCATAAGAACGGCAACCGTGGAAGCAAATTCGCCGTCGGCGCCGCGGTCCAGGCATGCAGGCAGGCGGGCATAAACGTCGAAACCGACAACCCGACCGATGGTATCGACCGCAAACGAATCGGGATTTATCTCGGCGCGGGCGAAGGAGCGGCGAACCACGAGGCGTTCTTCGGAGCCATCGCTGCCGGCTGGGATAATCAGGCCAATGTTATGGACTGGACAAAATGGGCCGACGTCGCGGCGGTGCAAATGAGGGCGATGCACGAGCTGGAGCAGGAAGCGAATATGCCCGCGGCTCATTTGTCGATGCTCACCGGCGCAAGAGGCCCGATACGAAGCTGCCTGACCGCCTGTGCCGCAAGCACCCAGGCAGTCGGCGAAGCAACAATGGCAATCCGCAGGGGCGACGCCGATATTATGATTGCGGGCGGCGCTCATTCGATGATTCACCCCTTGGGACAAACCGGATTCAACCGGCTCACCGCCCTATCGAAAAGAAACGACAGCCCGCAGACCGCGTCAAGACCCTTCACCGCCAGCAGAGACGGGTTCGTATTGGGCGAAGGCGCGGCGATTGTGATACTCGAAAGCTTGACCTCCGCGAAAAAACGCGGGGCAAAAATACTCGCGGAAATCATCGGCTACGGCAGCAGCTCAGACGCGTTTCGAGTTACTGATATGCACGAGGAAGGGCGCGGCGCAATTCAGGCAATGGAAGCGGCTATCATGGACGCTGGTATAACTCATCGGGACATAAATTACGTCAACGCCCACGGCACAAGCACAGCGGAAAACGACTCGATAGAAACAAAAGCAATAAAAGCGGTGTTCAAAGAACGCGCCAAACAGATAGTCATCAGCAGCATCAAAAGCTCGATGGGACATTTAATCGGCGCAGCAGGCGGAGCGGAAATCATCACCTGCGTCCTTGCGATTCGCGACAGTATCGTACCCGCAACCATAAATTACAACGACCCGGACCCGCAGTTGGATTTGGATTACGTCCCCAACACGCCGAGAAAAATGCAGGTAAATATCGCAATGAAAGAGTCATTCGGCTTCGGAGGACAAAATAACGTCGTCATTGTAAAAAAGTATCAGGACTAAAGGCGAAAAGACAATGATTGATATCAAAGAAATAAGAGAAAACCCGCAGCGATTCAAACAGGCGGCGAAAAACAAAAATATCGAGGTCGATATCGACCGACTGATGGCGATTGACGCGGAGTTGCTCTCGGCCAAGCAGCGGCTTCAGGAAATCGCCACCGAAAAAAATCGTATCGGCAAATCAATACCCAAACTCGCCGGCGATGAAAAACAAAATGCACTGGCGCAATTAGCCAAATTCAAGGCAGACGAATCGCAGTTCGAAGAAAAAGTGAAACAATTACAGCCCGAAGCAGATTCGCTTATGCTCCTCGTTGCGCAGCCCGCGGATGACATTGTGCCGCTGGGCAAAGACGACACGGAAAACGTCGAGCTAAGAAGAGAAGGACAGGTTCGCAAATTCGATTTCAAACCCAAAGACCACGTTCAATTAGGCGTTGACCTCGGAATAATCGATATCGAGCGTGGAGTAAAATTAGCGGGGACACGAAGTTATTTTCTCAAGGGCGACGGCGCAAGATTACACTGGGCGGTGCTGCAATTCGCGATGGATGTGATGATTGCGAGGGGCTATACGCCGATGTCGGTCCCGCTTTTGATGCGCGATGAGGCGATGCGCGGAACAGGTTATTATCCCGGCTCGGAAGAGCAGACCTATCGAATGGAAAAAGACGAGGTCAATCTCGCGGGAACAGCCGAAGTGCCCCTGACCGCTTTCAGAATGGGCGAGATACTGGAAGAAAAGGAGCTGCCCATTAAGTTCGCGGGGATGTCAACGTGTTTCAGACGCGAGGCGGGCGCAGCAGGCAAAGACACTTATGGCCTTTACAGAATTCACCAGTTCGACAAGGTCGAGCAGGTCGTAATCTGCAAAAACAGCGTCGAGGAAAGCAACAAATTCCACGAAGAAATTTTAAGCAATTCGGAAGTTGTAATGAAAGCTCTCGAGTTGCCCTACCGCATCGTCGCTGTTTGCACAGGCGACCTCGGCAGAGGCCAGGCGAAAAAATACGATATCGAGGCGTGGATGCCTTCGCGGAATAATTACTGCGAAACCCACAGCGCGAGTAAATTTTACGAGTTTCAGGCCAGGCGAATGAACCTGCGATACAAGGACACCGCGACAAAGAAAAACCTGTTCTGCCACACGCTTAATAACACTGTTATCGCAAGCCCGCGAGTCCTGATACCGATATTGGAGCTTTACCAGAACGCCGACGGCTCAATTACGGTGCCGAAGGTCCTGCAGCCCTATATGGGTGGACTGGAACGAATCGCAAAATCATAATCAGGAGAACAACGCAATGACAAAAGAACAGATTTTCGAGTTCATCAGGAACAACCCGGTATTTGCGATGGCGACGGCAGAGGACGGCAAAGCACGGGTCAGGATGATGAATGTTTACAGGGCTGACGAGAACGGTATCATAATCAATACCGGCGAGAACAAGGACGTGCACAGGCAGCTCCAGGCCAATCCGGAAGTCGAACTGTGCTTTTTTAATACAGATGAAGATAAACATATACGCATAACCGGCTCGGTAGAAGTGGTTGAAGACCCTTCGCTGAAAAAAGAAATTGGCGATGATTACCAGTTCCTTAAAAAATGGGTGGACAGCGCCGGTTACGACGTTCTCGTCATTTACTGCCTCAAAAACGGCAAAGCAACAATATGGACGATGGAAACCAATTTTAAGCCGAAAGAATATATCCAGCTATAATCGCCTGACAGAAATCAAACCAACCAGAAAAAGGAGATAAATAGTATGGACACAAACAATCGAATCCTGACTTGCCTTCTGTTGTTATCTGCCTTTTTAATGCAGTCGTGTTCGCTAGTGAACGTATCGCACAGGGACGTCAAAAACGCCTCGCAGCAACAACAATGGCTCAGCAAGGCATACCGGTATGAAAAAAACGGCTGGATTTTTCTGCATATCGAGGGCGCTCCATTTGAAAGGGGATTTCAGCGCGGGTATCTGACGGCAAATGAAATAGAGGACTTTAACAAAACGCTTGCGTACGTGCAGGAGTTTGAAACGAGTGAGAAACTGGATTTCTTCGTCAAGGCAGCGGCTAGGTTATTCAAGAACAAGGTATCAAAAGAATACGTCGAGGAAATGCAGGGTATGACGGCTGGGGCACGGGCGGCAGGCAAAGAGATAACATACGACCAGATACTTTTAATGAACGGATTTATTGATATAGCGTGGTACTGGTATCCACAGGAGAAAGATAAGATTCGCAGCGATGGCCCCGGCTGCAGCGCGTTTATAGCCGCCGGCGACGCAACAGCAGATGGCTCCATAGTGATGGCGCATAACTCCTGGGCTTCGTATGCGGAACTGCGGTTCTGTAACATTATCGTGGATATTGTCCCGGAAAAGGGTAATCACATACTGATGCAGACGTGGGGGCCGTGCATATACAGCGTAACGGATTTTTTTATAACTTCAGCGGGCCTTATTGGGACTGAGACCACCATCGGCGGCTTTAAGGGATTTAACGCCAAAGGCACCCCCGTCTTTGAGCGAGCAAGAAAGGCGATGCAGTATGCCTGTGACATCAATGAGTGGGCGAAGATAATGATTGATAAAAACAGCGGCGCCTACGCCAACTCCTGGCTAATCGGCGATATAAATACAGGCGAAATCGCCCGGCTGGAGCTTGGACTGAAATATCATAACCTTGAGAAAAAAACCAATGGGTACTTCACCGGCTCCAACGTCGCGGAAGACCTAAAAATTTTAAGGAAAGAAACAAGCGCTACTTATGACGATGTAAGAAATCCATGCGTTTCAAGGCGGGTCCGCTGGGAACAGCTTATGAAGGATAATTACGGCAGGATAACCGCAGAGACCGCCAAAAATCTGCTGGCTGACCATTATGACATTTACCTGAAAAAAGAAAACCGGTCATCGAGGACTATATGCGGGCACGCTGAGCTGGACGATGGTTCCGTGCCGGCAAGCGGAGGACCATATAGACCAAGCGGTGCAATCGACGGCAAGGTTGTCGATTCCAAAATGGCTAAGAACTGGCAGCTATGGGCCAAATGGGGAAGCTCCTGCGACAGGGATTTCAACTCGGTGGATTTTCTCGCCGAGCATCCCCAGTACAGCCAGCTCAAAGGATATTTGCCGGATTTGCCCCCACGTCCGTGGACGATTTTCCCGGCAAACAAATAAAGGCGACAACAGAGACAAATTTTAAGCAGAAGGAATATATCCGGTTATAAACACCCTTCCCAACTTCCATAAATTATTAGGAAGATGAGAACTTGGACAACATACGGCAAAGATTAGCAGAAATCGACAGGCAGTTCGATCAATGCCCGGCATATTACTATAAGCAAACCGTAAGCACAGCCCCGCTTGTATTTTGCGCCATTGGCCTCATTGCCGGAATAATCATACAAGACCATTTTCCCTCGCCGGTTTGGAGCCGATGGCTATTGCTTGGTTTATGCGCAGCAATATTAATTTTGTCGTTGATAATTTATTTCTTTTGGCCCGCATCAGAAACTCTAAAATTCTATACCTTGCCTCTCCTGGCAACTGTGCTTTTCGCATGTCTCGGCGCGATTCGCCTGGCAAGTTTCAATAGTGCGCCGCCGAATGATATCCGCAATCTCGTAGGCAACGAGCCGAACCTGGCAACTGTGCGAGGCGTGATTGTTACCGAGCCGTATATTGACAGCAACGACTGGAAATTCTCAAAATTCACACCCACCGACCAGAGCAGCAGTTTTTATATTGAACTTACCGAAGCAGAAGCTACCACCGGCTGGGTAAAAACAGGCGGGCTTGTCCGGGTAAGAGTTAATGAACCGATTTTCGACTTGCGGGCAGGCGACCGTGTCCAAATATACTGTATCCTGAGCAAATTCGGCGGCCCGACAAACCCCGGCGAGTTTGATATCGCCAAATATATGGCTCGCAATGGCGTCTTTGTCGCCGGCTCAGCAGATTCACGCCAGGCAATCGAACTATTAAGCAGCGACGCCACATGGTTATACCCCAAAGCAAAATCGTGGTTGAGCAGGATTGCTGTTAACTCGCTTTTAGGCGGCCCGTATCCGCAGGACCAATCCGAAAGTTTGTTGGTCGCCCTTGTCCTCGGTTACAGGACCAATATCGACAAAGAAACTTATAACGCTTTTCGCAAAACGGGTTTGCTTCACTTTGTTTGTCTTTCAGGGATGAATTTTGCGATGGTGATTGGATTTGTCTGGTGGGTCTGCAAAACCGCCGGCCTTATGAAGCCGGGCCGCGCGATTGTGTGCACTATTGCCGCCCTGCTTTTCCTTATGGTCGTCCCGGAAAATGCGCCTGCATTACGGGCCGCGTTTATATGCTTCGCGTTTTGTGCTTCGTTCATATTCCGCCGGAGGTCTAATCCTTTTAATTCGCTCGCCCTGTCGGCTATCGTCCTGCTGCTTATGAAACCCACAGGTATCTTCCAGCCCGACTGGCAACTCTCATTCGTATCAGTCCTCGGCATCCTGCTGTTTTCAAAACCAATTCAAAACTTCCTCACCGAAACAACCTCCGGCTGGTTCGTCGAGCCGGAAAAACGAGGTCCGTTGAGCCGTGGTATTTTTGAAATCGTATCACTTATCACATCTGCCTTCGCAGTAAGCGTGGCCGCCTGGTTCGCAAACGTCGGAATACTTTTGTATCACTTTTACGGTATCCAGTATCTCACCACCATCTGGACGGTGCTCGTATCTCCGCTCATTGGACTGATATCTCTTTTAGGATACCTGAAACTAATTGTGGCGTTATTTTTGCCGAGTGTTTCAGCATTGATGGGAGTAATAATAAACCACCTTTCGGATTGGCTGATTTGGATTGTCAAACTATTCGCAGGTCTGAATATATCCGAAATGCTCATGGGAAAAACAAACGTAGCGGCAATTTTATTATTCTACGCGTTGACAATATTCGCGTTCTTCTTTCCCCTGCGCCGACAGGCGCTCAAGAATATCATCTGCGCGACAGCAACCCTTACCCTCGTCGTCTCACTGGCGTTACCCTGGTGGCAAAGGACACACGGGGATAATCTGACCGTTACAGTTCTCGACGTAGGCCACGGCCAGGCAATACTCGCTCAAATGCCCGGAGGAAGCAATATCCTGCTGGATGCCGGCTCACAAAGCAGGTCCGATATAGGGACACGGGTCGTATCTCCCTTTCTGCGATATAACGGCATAAGAAATATCGACGCCGTTGTAATAAGCCATCCCGATATCGACCACATTAACGGCCTGCTCGAAACGATTGCTAACTGCAAAATAAAAGCAATCTACTCGGATGACCTTTCCTCCGAAAACCAAAAGAATAAAGCCACCATTAAATTACTCCGTGAAGAACTGAAGCGAAAAGGTATTGAGATAAAACCGGCCGAAGAAAAAATACCACTTGCCGGCCCGGCAACAGTCAAACTCCTCTGGCCAAACAAAACTGTTTACGAAGACGACAAAATCAGCGCAAACGACAAATCCGTGGTAATGATGATTGAATACGCCGGCAAACGAGTCCTGATATGTTCAGATATCGAAAAATTAGCGCAAAATGAAATCTTCCGGCTTTATCCCGACCTCAAAGCCGACGTCTTAATAATGCCTCACCACGGCTCCGCCAAAACCACCGAACCATCTTTCGTCGATAAAACCGGCGCCGTCGTTACCATCGCCAGTTGCAGCAAATCATCTTACGAAAAAAGACAGGTCATCCGGCAAAGAGAAACCATCAAATCATATTACACAGGCCTCGACGGAGCGATAACTGTCCGTGTAAATAAACAGGGATCCCTCAATACAACCGCCTTCGCAAAAGAAAAGCAGCCCGCTTATTAACGGGCTGCTTTGAAAAACCTGTAAATTTTGCCTGTGACTGATTTTGTTATTTCATCATATGGACCACAATTTCAACCCTGCGGTTTTTCTTTTTGCCTTCCGCGGTTGTATTTGACGCGATTGGTTTTCCGTCGCCATAACCGCTCGCCGAAATCTTGTTCTCAGCAATACCTTTTTTTACAAGGTACCTGACAACCTCTGTAGCGCGTGCTGAAGAAAGCTCCCAGTTGTCCTTCCATTTCGATTTCTTGATTGGGTCGGAATCGGTATGCCCCGCCACTTCAATATGTCTGCCGGGATATTTGGCCTTCAGCACCGAATAAATATGGTCAAGCTCTTTGTGTATTGATCCTTTCAGCGTGGCCTCGCCCTGGTCGAACAAAATCGCGTTCGGAAGTGTTACCGTAATCGTACCGGCGTTGGCATCGAAGCTCACGTCGTAACCCGCGCCGAATCCGGTCGCGTCAGCGGGACTCCTCTTCTTTTCGACAATCTGCTTTTGCATGTCCTGAATGGTCTGCTGGTCTTTGGCGAGCTGGTCGGCCATCTGTGCATTTTCCGCCTTCTCACGTTCCAGCAATCCTTTTGTATTCTGGTGCTCGACATTCTGCTCATTGTATTTCTTTTTCCAGTCGGTGCAGCCGGAGAACATCATAACAGCTATTAATGCAACCAGTAACGCCACGTTTTTGCTCTTTGTAAACTGCATTTCTGTGCCTCCTTAAAAATATTAAAGCGATTCCTTTCTTATCTGCCAAACACAACTTTCAGGTAGTTAATAATACCATTGTGAAAAATCATAGCAACAACTATTCCCATTGACAAGAAGGGACCATAAGGAATTTGCCTGGTTTTTTTTGAAAACAACTGCACCGCCGCCCAAATAAGTCCAAAAAACGGCGCAACAAAAAAAGCGATAATTATAAATAAAGGCCCGATTACAGTCCCTGCCGCACCCATCAAATGAACGTCGCCTAAGCCCATCGCCTCCTTCCCGAACGCCAGTGTGCCAAAAATCCGCGTCGCCCAGACAACCATACAGCCCACAAAATATCCCGCCAAACTTCCCATAAACCCTTCAATGACAGGCCTTTGCGAAAACACCACCCACCACTGATGCAGCGGCGAATACCCGCTGAAAAGCCGGTTAACAGCCAGTGCACATACGATTATGGGAAGCAGAAAAAGCATTTCCCGCAACATCTCAATTCGGTCGTTAAATTCCCCTTCAGCGGGCAAATTATCCTGCCCCAAACCCGGTTGAGCGGATGAACCGGTCGGCTTTTCAGAATTTTGAGAATTTTCAGATAAACCCTGAATCCCGGAAAAATTGTAACTTCTTTTTAAAATTCCCGTCGCCAGCAGCAGCATTGATATGCCCAGCCCGATTGTCGCCCCCAGCGATAATGATGCAACCGTAGTGTGATTGATAAATATTAAATCGGCGGTTGTAGGCAGCAGGAAATAATGGCGAATGGTCGCCGGATGAATGAGCAGCGGCGCAACCGCCCCGCCAATCAGCCCCGCCGCAGTAGCGAACCAGCAGATAGACAACGGGATAATCCACATCTCCAGGTCAATCGCCGAACACGCGATAAGCGCAGAAAGCATAACAATGGAAATCAGGTACAGAATCCAGCCCCCCGATAAAAACGCCGGTATCCCGTAACGCAATCCGGAATTAAAGAAAAGCCAAAATGTGCCGACAAAAACCAGGCCCGTCAGCATTTCGATAACAAAATACCTCGGCGAAATCCGCGTCTTGCAATACCGGCATTTGCCTCCCAAAACCAGCCAGGAAAAAAGCGGTATGTTGTCGTAAAACCGAATGTGCTTTCCACAGGATGGGCACGCCGACGCCGGCTTTACGAGCGACTTATCACGGGGAACGCGGTAAACAACAACGTTCAAAAAACTGCCGACGCAACAGCCGATAGCAAAAAGAAACACTATCCAGAACCACATCGGCATTACTATTTCGCTTCCCTGCATTTATCGCCGCTCACTGCTTATTTCTTATTCCTGCGCACCGCGCCCGCAACCTGCATCGGCAAACCAAACAGCCGGATAAAACCAATCGCGTCGGTCTGGTTGTATTCCGCGCCCATTTTGAAGCTGGCTAAAGCGCCGCTATACAAGCTGAACGGGCTTTTCACTCCCGCAGGCGTGCACCGGCCTTTGAAAAGTTTCACCCGCACCGTGCCGGTAACGTTTTGCTGGGTAACATCGATGAACGCGTCGAGCGCCTCGCGCAACTGGCAGAACCACTGGCCATAGTAAACCATCTCCGCGTATTTCAGCGATACCTGCTGTTTGTAATGTGCCGTCTCGCGGTCAAGCGTAAGCGTCTCCAGCGATTTATGAGCCGTAATAAGAATCGTCCCGCCGGGCGTCTCGTATGCCCCGCGCGATTTCATTCCGACCAAACGATTCTCGACCAAATCAATTTGCCCCACCGCGTGCTTGCCGCCGATTTCATTCAGCGTTTCAAGAAGCTTCACACTGTCGGTCGCTTTGCCGTCTAACTTAACCGGAACGCCCTGCTCAAAACCAATCTCCACGTAATCCGGCTTATTGGGCGTCTTCGAGACCGGCTCCGACATCACCCACAGCTCATCTTTCGGCTCATTCGCCGGGTCTTCAAGGTCCGCACCTTCGTGGCTGATATGCCAGATGTTCCGGTCGCGCGAATATATCTTCTTTTTGCTCTGGTCAATCGGTATCCCGTGCTTATTCGCGTAATCAACCGCCGCCTCACGGCTGGTCAATTTGAAATTCGGGTCTTTCCACGGCGCAATGATTTTCAGCGTCGGGTCAAGAGCCATATACGTCAGCTCGAAACGCACCTGGTCATTGCCCTTGCCTGTCGCCCCGTGAGCGACGCCCATCGCACCTTCCGCGTGGGCCACGTCAACCTGATATTTTGCAATCAGGGGACGCGCAATACTCGTCCCGAGTAAATATCCATTTTCATAAATAGCCCCGGATTTGAGCAGCCGCCAGAGGTATTCCTCGACAAACTCTTTTCGCAAATCCTTGACGATGCATTTCGATGCGCCGCTTGCGAGCGCCTTCTTCTTTATACCCGAAAGCTCATCGCCCTGTCCCAAATCCGCCGCGAACGCGATTGTATCGTAACCATACGTCTCTTTGAGCCAGGGCAGAATAACGCTCGTATCCAGCCCGCCGCTATACGCCAATACTACCTTTTCTTTCTTCGCCATTTTCGTCCTCAATTAATGTTATCAAAACGGGAATTATACACATTTGGTTATTGAAAAACAATGACAGTAACTTTTAGCAAAGTTTTATGCTTGTTTGAAAACGCCTTCTCGGCATTGATTTTAAGGATGGGGCGATTTGCTCGTCTTACCCTGCTGCGTAAATCGGCTCAATGGCTTTGAGGATATGCCGTCGGCGGATATAGTTCTCGCTTTTCTCCACGGCCTGACGCTCCACAAGGTCAACATTCTGACCGAATATCTTCGCCAGTTCTTGCTGCATTTCGCCCAGTTTGACTGATTCGGGCATGTGTTCCTGCTTAAAACCGACCAGCACGCCGATTCCGCTGTTGGCGCGAAAATCGTCGTGCAGAACTGTGCCGAAAAGCCCAAGTTCGCAAACATTGTGCTGCTGGCAAAACGCCTCTATTCTTTCTTTGTGTATCGCTACATGGCTGTTCATATTTTTTACCGCCTTCATCATCATTATACCACAACCGCCCGCCAATACAATGAGCAGAAAATTATTTCGCCGCCATGTGCTTTTTATGAAAGGGCTTTTCGCATTGTCCCGGTGTTTGGCGCAATACCTGTGAATAGCTTGAATTGGGCGGATGCCTGTTTGAGGAACATATCTACGCCGGAGATTATGTGGCAGCCGGTTTGTTTTGCGTGCTTCAACAGCAGCGTCTCAGGCGGATTATAAACCGTATCGAAGACCGCCATATGCTTTTGCAGCAAATTTACATCAACCGGCGACGCGTCCACGTTCGGGTGCATACCGATACTCGTGCAGTTGACGATGAGCTTTTCTTTCAGCTTATGTAAGCTGTCAAGGGACGCGTAATCGCATTTGAAATCAGCCGCCAGATGTTTCGCCCGTTCGACTGTGCGGTTATATATTTTGATTTTCGCCTCCGCGTCCGCCAGCCCCGCCACGACCGCCCTTGCCGCCCCGCCCGCGCCTATTATTGCGACGGGCATCTTCCGCAAACCCGCACGGTCGATGCCAAGCCCCGCGATTATAGCGTCAATCGCAGCAACGCAATCGGTATTGTACGCAGACAACTGTGAGCCGTTGATTATGATTGTGTTGGCCGCGCCGATTCTTTTAGCAAGCGGGTCGATAACGCCGCCTTTTTCTTTTACGTAATTAATAGCATATTCTTTATGTGGAATCGTAACGCTAAAACCTTTGAAATCAAGCCACGGCCGAGCGAGAATATTATCCATAAACGCGTTAAATTCCGCCTGCCCGCCCGCAATCAGCAATGGCACATAAACCTTGTTCAAACCCCGCTCGGCAAAGCACGCGTTGTGAACCGCGGGGCTTAACGAATGCGCAATCGGGTCTCCAATCACCCCGTAAAATTCTGTTTGCTCATCTATCGAATCCCATCGGTAAAGGTCTCGCAACTGCTCAACCGTCGGCTGACCCGGTGCCGTCGCCGTCTTTGCGCCGATACTCGCAAAACTGACAAGGCCGTTAAATTTTTTCGTCAAAATCCTCGTCACAAAACCCGGCTCATCCATACAAAACGCAATCATCTCGCCCTTGGCGTCGTGCATCAAATCCAGGATATCGAAACAATCATTGATATGATGCGCCGAATACACCAGCTTCGGTATCGCGCCGGCAGCCACGTTGGCAATCTCCCAGTAATGCTTGGTGATGTTCTTGAATTTCGTCTGGAAGTTATGGTCCGACAGAATCAGCCGCGTCTCTCTACCCGTCGAAAGCGCAAGCGATATTTTACTGCCGATTGCCACCGATATAAAATTCTCGTATTCGACGTCGATGAAATCCGCTCCCGCCCGAACCGCCGCGGTAAGAACATTCGTCCGCAAATCATTCGGATGACGAAGCATCCCCCCCTGCTGATAATCCCGGCAGGTAACAATAATCGGCAGTCCCGGCGCAAGCTGTTTAGCCGCCTCGATAACCTGTAACGCAAGCTCAACAGACAATTGCACAAGATAATCCGTGCGCAATTCGAGAAGCTCCGCCCCTGCGGCAACAGCGGCCTGTATCTGCTCCTCGGCTTCCTGCAATGTCTTGGCTGCTATCGGAACTGCTAAATATGTCATAATCGTCTCACGCATTCAAAAATCGACGAATAGTGATAAAATAATCAATCGGGAAACATATTACGAAATAGGACGTGCCATTTCAACCAGTTATAGGATTAGTTTACCCGCCGTCGGTGTGGTGAGCCTGAGATGGGGGGCAGCTTTACCGGTTAAATCTCGAAGCGTTAGGCGGATTTTCTCTGCCGCTTCTGGGCCTCTCCCGCATCGATTTATGAGATATTTCAGAAATCTTGAACTGCGGCTTAAATTTCGGCTTGAATTTCGGCTGTGAATCCGGCTGCTGCGGTTGTTGCTGTTGCTGAGCCGCCTGTTCCTTCGATTGTTTTTCAAGCAACAACGCCCGCGCACAAACCTGACGTGTCCCTTCATTCGAATGCCTGAGACCCTCCACGAGAAGGGCTATCCCGTTCTTCTTCATCCTGCCCCGCATCTTGCGAAGACCGTATGCCGCCGCTCCCTTTGTCGCCCGGCACGCCGTGCTGAATAACGCTTCCTTGAGAATATCGTATCCGTCCTCCTGCATCCACGACAGGTTAAACGACGCATGACGCGCAGCGGAAGGATTATCGCAATACACCTTCTCTCGAAGCTGCTCAAGCTTGAGTATGGCTGCCTGGTCTTTTTCTCTGCCACTCGGCACTCGTTTGGTCAGTTTCATCGGCCTCATAAACCCATCCCTTTTTCAATCGGCAACTATTCTGTATTTTCTTGAAAAAGCCCCCTTTTGTCAAGTGTCTTTTTACCTCACAAGCATTTTATTGCCTGCTTTAAAATAGGTAAGGCGTCGATAATTTGTCAAAATTGCCTGCTTCGCCTCGCCTCGACAAACTTTATTATCGCATAAACCGCACGATTATAAGGGACATCAACCCCGTGCTTGTCCGCCAACATCAATACAGACCCGGTCAATTCCTCTATTTCGGTTTTTCTCCCAGCGGCTATGTCCTGCAAAGTCGATGACTTGTGTTTGGCGGTATCAGGAACGAGCTTGTCATAAAAAACCTTCAAAAAATCGTCCGATGTCACCCAGTGCGTCTTAAAACCCGCCGCCGCCATAACAGCGAAAACCTCCCCGGCAATTCGGTTCATCAACTCCCTGCTGTAAGTATCTTCAGCCAGCACACCATAAGGAACATCGAGAATTGCGCCGATAGGATTAAGGGCACAGTTATAGAGCATCTTGGCCCACAGGTCCTTTTCAATATCACCAACGGTTACAGCGGGAATCCCCCCTTTGGCTATCGCCTTTGCAAGCGGCTCGACACGCTCAAGTCCACAACCAAAAAGCGAACCGATATGAATCGCGTCCGCGTGGACCGTTATCTCAACCTCGTTGGGCTTTCGCCGTGTAAATCCCGTAATCACCCGTGCGCTGTAAACGCGTCCTTTCGGGAAATGCGCCAAAAACTTCTCCGCGTTGCCCCAGCCGTTTTGACAAAGAACAATTTTCGTGTCCTCGTTTAAAATCCCCGGATGCCTCGAAATATCCTCTGCCGCTTCAGCCGAATCAAACGACTTGACGCAGACAAGAATAAAATCAAACACCGTATTCCTGATTTCATTCAAAGATTGATACGCCGCAAAGGAATTCCGCTCAGCTTTAAAAGAACCGAATATGCCCGTCCTGCTCAAGCCCCCCTGCCTCAGCTCGCTAACAGTATTCGGCCTGGCAATAATGCAAACTTCGCTGTCCGCATTCAGCGAGACCTCGCCCGTCCCTAAGGGACGAGGCGGGCCTGATTTCAGCAGACAGCTCGCCAAACCCAAACCCACAGCGCCGGCTCCATAAATAAGAACTTTCATATTGGGACGTATTATAGGGTAAACAGACGCCTTAAAAAAGACCTTGCGATATAAACATCCTTCTCACGGTTACCCTGACAGGAACTATCTAAATCTCGGCCTTGCATCGTAATACCAATTATCATTCAATTTTTGATTATATTTGAATTCGTCTGGAATTTGCCCGTCTGGCGAATAGTAATAGATGTAATAAGAACCATTATCCCATCCCATAAAATCGTATATTTGATACTGCACAATGTTGGGCTCAGGATAAAGCTTAACATTATCAAATCCAATCCGCCGAATTAGTGAACTTGCGCGAGCACAAAACTTATAATCCTCCTCACCAAGAATCTTTGAATCTGTGCCCTTAAAACCGGGTTGGAATGGCAAATCAAGATGTCTGACTTTATTTGTATCTTCAACGGGAATAGGAGTATCGAATCGGTAATTCTTTGGGATATTCCGTGAATCAAAAAGATAATTGCCATCTGCACAAGTCAGTCCGAAAGTAAAGCCGCCGGGGCCGTTGCCAACCCAAAAAACGTTGCGTTTCTGAATCATCTCTCTGGATAGAGCAGAAAGCTGCTTCGTTGCCAGTCGTTCCTTAATGAAATGTTCCGCATTTACAGGACGAGACGCATTGAGAATACCCCTGGTGATAATTAAGTACCCTACGCTAAGACAAGGACAACAGGTTATGAATAAACCAAGATAAATAATAGCAACCAAAAATCGATTCGTTACGGCGCTCTTTACAAAAACCACTACCACGGCAATACCGAAACAAATATACAACAAGAAAGAACAAATATGGGTAACAAGAGCAGCCGAGAACAAGGATCGCTGTTCCAGTTCGATATCGACTTTTGTTAGCACTAAAAAAAGAACGAATAAAAGAACACAAAGCCCGCACATTTTTACTGCGTTTTTCATGCTTTTGAATGGCATTTTAGCTCCTGTCTTCCACTGTCATAATCCTCACTTGCGATTTCAGCAGACAGCTCGCCAGACCCAAACCCACAGCGCCGGCTCCATAAATCAAAACTCTCATCGTGACAAAGATTATAAACCCGCACCGATTAAGAGCAACTGCGTATTGACTATTTATTATTGATAACTGATGATTGTAAAAGCAAACGGACGGCATATATATTCCCGGGGCCGGTGAACACAAAATGAATGAATTAAAAGGACATCAGGTTGTTTTTCGTTCCCTGCAATACAGGAACTATCGCCTTTTCTTTTCGGGCCAGATTCTATCCCTTATTGGCACCTGGACTCAGCAAATCGCCCTGCCCTGGCTGGTTTATCGCCTTACCGACTCGCCCAAGCTACTTGGACTGGTCGGCTTCGCCACACAGATACCCGCCTTACTCCTCACTCCCTTCGCCGGGGTTATGGCTGACCGCTGGAACCGCTACCGAATCCTCCTCGCCACACAGACCCTTTCTATGCTCCAGGCCCTGCTTCTGGCAATCCTGTTTTTTACAGGCCACATCAACATCCCGAACATTATTCTTCTCGCCGTCTTTCTCGGCCTTATCAACGCCTTCGATATGCCCACACGCCAATCCTTCGTCATTGCCCTGGTCGATAACAGAGAAGACCTCAACAACGCCATCGCCATGAATTCTATGATGTTCAACAGCGCTCGCCTCATCGGCCCAGTCGTCGCAGGCATAATCATCGCTGTCTCGAACGAGGGCGTCTGTTTCACCATAAATGCCGTCAGCTTCCTCTTCGTCATCGCTTCCCTGCTCATGATGAAAATAACTTATCAAAATGCCAAATCCCGAACGACTACCGTCCTGCACGAACTTAAGGAAGGTTTCAACTATGCCTCCGGTTTTGCCCCATTAAGATACATTATGCTTCTGCTTGCGCTGGTAAGCTTCATCGGCATGCCGTATTCGGTGCTTATGCCCGTCTTTGCCCGCAAAATCCTTCATGGAGGCCCTATTACCCTCGGCCTTCTTATGGCCGCCGCCGGCTCCGGCGCTCTGACAGGCGCTATTTATCTTGCCTCAAGAAAAAACGCCCGCGGACTCACCAAAATTATCCCTTTATCCACCACCCTTTTCGGTATCGGGCTTATCACGTTTTCCTTGTCTCGGACACTGTGGCTTTCCCTGCCCCTGATGTTCATAACGGGTCTTGGAATGATGGTGCAAATGGTCGCAAGCAATACAATCATCCAAACTATCGTTGACGACGACAAACGAGGCCGCACTATGAGCTTCTACGTTATGGCCTTCATCGGCACCGCGCCTTTCGGCAGCTTAACTGCCGGCTTACTGGCCAGTACCATTGGTGCACCAAATACTTTGATTATTGGCGGCGCATTGTGCGTCCTCGCTGCTGCCCTGTTCGCTTGTAAACTTCCCGAACTTAGAAAAAACATTCGCCCCATATACGTAAAGCTTGGTATTATTAACGAAGTGTCTTCCGGTATTCAGGCCGCGACAAATCTCACCGCCCCGCCCGAAGATTAACAATACATAAACTTATGATAGACGAAAAGCGATATATAGCGGTTGACCTTGGCGCCGAGAGCGGGCGAGTGATGCTGGGAATTATCTCAGCGGGCAAAATTCGTCTGGAGGAAATTCATCGATTCATCAACGGGCCGGTCGAACAGAATGGGTCTTTACGCTGGGATTTCCCCCGGCTTATATCGGAAGTCAAAACCGGTATCGGTAAAGCTGTCAAAGAATCGCCCCGTATCGCCGGCATCGGCGTCGATAGCTGGGGCGTTGACTTCGGCCTTCTCGACGACAATGGCGACCTCATTGAAAAACCCTATCACTACCGCGACGGCAGAACCAACGGAATGGTCGAAAAAGCGTGCGAACTTTTGCCCAAACGTGAAATTTACGAGCGCACCGGCATCCAGTTTATGCAGTTGAACACCGCTTACCAGCTTCTTTCGATGCGATTATCCGATTCACCGGTTCTGGCGAAAGCAAAACGACTGATTTTCATAGCTGACCTCGTCTCATACTTTCTTTCTGGTAGCGCCTTCGCTGAATACACCCTCGCAAGCACAAGCCAGCTTATGGATATGCGCTCAGGCGCCTGGTCGCAGACAATTTTTCAGAAATTGAATCTGCCTCTCGATATTATGCCCGAAGTCGTCAGGCCGGGAACGGTAATCGGAACATTGACGGAAAAAGTAGCCAAAGAAATCGGCTGCCCACGGATTCCCATTATAGCAGTCGCTTCACACGACACCGCAAGCGCGGTCGCCGCCGTGCCCGTCTCGACGCCGGCCGAGCAGGCGGCGGAACACAAAACCAGTTGGGCATACCTGTCCAGCGGAACCTGGTCCCTGATAGGCGTCGAATCCGCAGCTGCCGTCATAAACGACAAAACTTTCGCGTATCCCTTTACCAACGAGGGCGGCGTCGATTGCAAAATCCGGCTGCTCAAAAATATAATGGGGCTTTGGCTCCTCCAGGAATGCAAAAAACACTGGCAAAAACAGGGTATCGACCTCTCATACAACCAATTGACCGCTCTGGCGGCAAAGGCAAAATCCGGTTCCGCTTCTCTCGATGTCGATAACAGTTGTTTTCTCGCCCCCGGCGATATGCCTCATCGGCTAAACGATTACCTCACCAAAACCGGACAAAAAACCATCGACGACAAAGGCCAAATGGTGCGGACGATTCTCGAAAACCTCGCCCGCAAGTACGCCGAAACAATAAATCAGCTCGAAGACGTAATCGACTCCCCCATCAACCGCCTGTACGTCGTAGGCGGCGGCTCGCAAAACGACCTGCTCAACCAGCTAACCGCCGACGCCACAGGCAAAATTGTCACAGCAGGCCCCGTCGAGGCAACCGCTATCGGCAACATTCTGATGCAGGCCCGCGCGACCGGGCAGTTAGACGACATCTCGCAGGCCAGAGGCCTTGTCCGCCGCTCGTTTACACCGAAGGAATACCACCCGCAAAACACGCCGCCGCAAAAAAATATTATAAAAAAACGATAAGACATTGCATCGCTCGACCAATAGATATAAACTAACAAAACTGAGTTGATGTTGTGAATATATTTGAAAGGCCTTAAATAAAAATATGTCGGACTTGCCAAAGACGCAACACGCCGTGCAGTTAGTCGCGGCCAACGAGCTGGTCCTCAACAAAGCTAAACCCCTCGCCACACCGGGGCCTCATCAGGTTCTCTGTAAAGTCGAAGCGGTCGGCCTGTGCTTCAGCGACCTCAAACTCATAAAGCAATTCTCCGCTCATCCCCGAAAAGCAGAAATAACATCCGGCATCACCCCAGCCATACTTCAGGAAATCAGCAGTTACGTCCCCGCGGACAAACCAACCGTCCCGGGCCACGAAACCGTCGTCCGAATCGAAACCGTCGGCAAAGGCGTAACTCAATTCAAACCGGGCCAGCGTTTCCTCGTCGAGACCGATTATCGCTGGCTCCCCACCGCCCAATCCAATAGCGCCTTTGGCTACAATTTCGAAGGCGCACTCCAGGAATACGTCCTTATGGACGAAAGAGTCATCACCTCCCCGCAGGGTGAATCGATGCTCATCCCGGCGCCCGAAAAACTCAGCGCCTCGGCTATCGCCCTCATCGAACCCTGGGGCTGCGTTGAAAACGCTTATGCCTCCGACGAAACCCAGCGCATCGAGCCGGACAACACAATGCTCATTGTCGCTGACGTAATTGTTACCCCCAATGACCTCACGGAACTGTTTAAACAATGGGGGCAGCCCGCAAAAGTAATCTGGGCATCACAATACAGGCCTCCCGAAGTCCCCGGCGTTAATATGGAGCTTTGCCCCGAAATTGCCCGCCTGACCGACTCCCGTTTCGACGATGTGATTTATCTTGGCGCCAACCCCAACAGGGTCGAGGCCCTCTTCTCAAAAGTCGGCCCGCAGGGACTTTTCAATATCGTCCTCTGCGGTGAACGTTTCGGACGAGAAATCGCCGTCCCAATAGGCCGCATCCATTACGCGGGCATCCGTATAACAGGAACCGTCGGCTACGCCCCCGCCGACTCGATGAAACACATCCCCCAGTCAAGCGAAGTCCGAAAAGGCGACAAAATCAATATCGTCGGCGCCGCAGGCCCTATGGGCACAATGCACGTCATCCGAAATATCTACCGTGGCATCGAAGGCGTCAGCATCTCCGCCGGCGACTCCGATGATGGCCGCCTCGCTATATTGTTGAAAACAGCCGAACCAATGGCAGCCGCCAAAAACGTCCCGTATAAACAATACAGCCCCGTCAAAGACAAAATGCCCGAAGGCACCGACTACGCCGTCATTATGGCGCCCGCCCCCGAGCTTGCCGCAGCAGCCGTCCTCAGCGCAGGTAAACGCGCAATCATAAACATCTTCGCCGGAATCCCCGACACGATGACCGCCAAAATAAACCTCGATGCCTACATCGAAAAGCAAATGTATTTCGTCGGCACAAGCGGCTCAGTCCTCGAAGATATGAAACGCGAGCTGGCAAAACTTGAATCAGGTGTCCTCGATACCAATATCTCCGTTGCTGCCGTCTGCGGCCTCGACGGCGTACTCGACGGAATACGTGCCATCGAAAACCGCTCCATCGCCGGAAAAATTATCGCCTACCCCGTCTGCAAAGGATTGCCCCTCACCATGATTGCCAAAATGACCGAAAAATTGCCCGAAGTTGCCGCCTGCCTCAGCAACGGTATCTGGACCGCCCAGGCCGAACAAAAACTCCTCGAACGATACGCCTCCCCTGTGTCAAATGGATAACGCCCTTTCGGTTCTGATAAGAATATCCAACGAAACGGGCAAAGACCCCGCTCTTACCCAGGCCGCCGGCGGCAACACCTCCGTCAAAACCAGCGACGGCAAATATATGTTCATCAAGGCAAGCGGCACCGCCCTCAAAGATATGAACGCCCATCGCGGCTGGCGAAAACTCCGCCTCGACAAAGTTCACGGCGTCATCAAAGATAAATGTCTTGCTAAAATGCCCACAGCCCGGCGCGAACAGGAAATCCTCAGCCGCCACCTCATAAGCTGCTGCGACGGAATCGCAAGCACTGCCCGCCCTTCCGTTGAAGCCAACTTGCACGCCTTATTGGATAAATGCGTCATCCACCTGCACCCCCTGGTCATAGGTGCGTATGTCAATTCCAAAAACGGTCGTGCCGAAATCACAAAACTCTTCAAATCCGAAAAATACCCCCCGCTCTGGATTCCCTACGCCGCGCCCGGCTTCCCGCTCGCGATAAAAACTTCCCATCTCGTAACCGCCTACGAAAAGCGTTACGGCCAAAAACCCGCGATTATTTTCCTCGCCAAACACGGCCTGTTCGTCGCTGCCTCAACCGCCCCCGACGCGATGCGCCTCCTGCACAAAGTCCTCAACCGCTGCGAAAATAATCTCCCCAAATTAAAACCTTTACGCCTCAAACCACCCGCCGCGAAAAAAATCCTCGAAGTCAAATCCGCTATTCAAAAAGCCGTCCTCAACACAACAGGCCGACTCCTGCCCGTTACCTTCATTTACAATAAAACAATCGCCTGTTTTTTAACTCGCCCCGACGCCGCAAAACTCCTCGCCATGGGCCCCCTCGAACCCGCAGAAATGGTCTATGTCAACGGCACCCCGATGTGGGTCGAAACTCCTTCCACGGAAAAAATCGCGTCAGGTATGAGAAAGATTGTGCGCGACGGTAATAAACCTGTCTCCGCGTTTCTCGTTAAAGGCATTGGGCTTTTCATCGCCGCCGACAAAAAAACCGCATCAATCGTAAAGGATTTCGCCACTGGCACAACCCTCGTCCGCTTATGGGCCTTGCATTTCGGCGGCCTCGTCCCGCTCACATCCAGCGAACAAAATTTTGTGAAACGCTGGTATCTCGCCTGTCCTGAGCAAGCGTAGCGAGTCGAAGGGCCGCGCCTCAGCCGACGAAACGTCACCGTTAGTTCTTTGATTTCGTATCACGCGGAAAATAATAAATCGGCTGATGCCTATGCTCGCTGGTCGTGTAATATCCCGCCCCGTTTGCGTCAAAACAAATCGCCTCCCCCTGCTGCTCCATAATAATCGGAATCGAACACTCGCTGTTTTCAAACGCCTTCCACATCGGCCCCTCCTTCGGCCGAATCCACAGCGATGCCCCAAAATACCCCCTTACGATTATCTCCTGCCCGTCAGGCGAAATATCACCCGCCGTCGCCATCCCCCAGTGCAGCTTTGCAACCTGCTCCAACGTCGTCTTTCCCGTCGTTGCCTGCGGATAAACCGCTCGATAAACCTTACTCGTCCCCTCCTTTGAAACGATATAAATATCTTTCGTCAGCGGGTCAACAATCAGTGTCTCCGCGTCTCTCGGCCCATCGGGATAAACCAGCACAATTGTCTCAACATTAGTAATAGTAACATTCACAGGCGTTTGATTGGCATCGACATTCGGCTCAATAATCCGATAGATAGTTACATCTTTTCTTTTCGCGTTATTATCGCCTATATCGCCGGCGTAAATATAATCAACATTCGGCTCAGGCCCCGGCCCAATCGCTATATCCTCCCAGTTGCGGTTCTTCGCCCCCGCAAAATTATACACCCCCAGATGCTTTCCCTCAGGCGTTATCGCGTAAACGCACGCCGGGCCATAATCGTTATGTATCCACAACACCCCCGCATTCTTCCTGCTCGCTGCCAGTCCCGATGCCCCGCCTATCAGCGCCGACTGAACCGTGCCGACCTTATGCCCCGCCAGAAACTTCGGACAATCCGCCGATGCCGCGCATCCGACCGCCGCCCACAGCATTAACCCAAACACCGCCCCGCCCTGAGCAAGCGTAGCGCGTCGAAGGGGCAAAACCAACCCAAATGAGATTATGCTTTTTTTACCACACCAAAACGACATTACCGTCCCCTAAAAACAAACAACCCGATAGTGGAAAATATGAAGTATAGTTACGAATTTATGAATCTTATGTTCGCAACAACACATTGTCAACCATCCCTAAATCCCATGCTTGCCACGGCATAGCCGAAGGCGACGCCGGGTCAACCGCCTCTAAATAAACAATCCGTAATACCCAATTTCCCTTGATTTAAGCCCCCTAATCTGCTATACTAAAAATCAGGTGAGTGAGAGAACATCAGCTTATATCATAAGGGCATCTTAGGTTATTCTGGTAAGGTCGGAGAAGAAGAAAAATGGGCGGGTGGTTTGAATTAGCAGGCGTCATATACGCAGCGGTTATAGGGGCTGAATGCGGTCGTTCGTTTTCGCGTCTCAAAAGCCGCTGCTGGTGTTTCGGCTATCTGCTGCCCCTGACGCTTATTTTCTTGCTGCTCTATATCACATTTGCGGGCCTTAACGCCTCTAACCCCTTTTTCGCCTGGATTTCCTCAGGCCGTCTACGCTTCATTATTATCGCCCTCACCGTAACAATGGGCGCTATGACCCTCATAGGCCGGCTCACAAACCGCATCGAAAAATCCGTCGTTTTCCTCGTTATGCTCGGCGTCGTCATCTGGGGCGCGGTCCTGCCTTTCGCACTGCCCTTAATACTCCAAAACGACCTCGCCAATCTGCCAACCATAACTGACGCCGACAATATCTGCGTTCAATCAACCCCGTACACCTGCGGCCCCGCTGCCGCTGTTACAGCTCTTCTAAAACTCGGCTTCCACGCCCAGGAAGGCGAATTAGCCGTCCTCTCCCACACAAGCCCCATCGTTGGAACTATGCCCTGGTCGCTCTGCAAAGCCATCCAGGATCGCTACGCCCCCTCTGGCGTCGATTGCCAATTCCGCCAGTTCGACTCTGTCAATCAATTGAAAGATGCTGATGTCACCCTTGCCGTCATCAAAGACGCCTTCCTCCTCGACCATTGCGTCGCCGTTCTCGATGTCACCGATAAAAACGTGATTATCGGCGACCCCATCCTCGGCAAAATCAAAATGTCCCATAAAGATTTCCAGTCCGTCTGGCGATTCTACGGCATCGCCCTGAAACACAATCCAATATAATCCACGTTTTTATCGGTCTTTCCTTCGCTTTCTTTCTCAAAAATCCGCGTAATTGACGCGATAGCGCCATCCCCGAGTGCTGCTGCCTTGGGTTTGAACAGGGGACCCATTTTCTCATTAAACTCCTTCAGCCGCACCCCCCTTATGTCGATGAAATTATGCGGGATTACTGGTATTGCGCTAAGTACCTTTGAATGAACATCTTATAATTTAAATGAGTTGTTCTGAGTGAGAGTTTATGGTTGACGTAAAAACGATACTTACGACTGCTATTGGACAAAGCGCAAGCGATGTTCACATCAACGTCGGCCTGCCGCCCATTCTCCGTAAAAACACCGACCTTATTGATATGGATTTCCCCATCATCAGCAACGAGCACGCCAAGGAAATGGTCCTTGCGATGCTCGGCCCGGACCGCTTCAAAAAATTCGAAATGCTACGCGACGCCGACTTCTCAACAACTCTCGACGATGGCCATCGCTTCCGCGTCAACGCTCACTACCAGAAAGGAACCATCGCTATCGCTTTTCGTTTGATTCCTAATCGGATTCCAAACCTCGACGACCTGCACCTTGCCCCAATCGTTAAAGAGCTCACCGACCTGCCGCGAGGCCTCGTCCTCGTTACGGGCCACACCGGCGCAGGAAAAAGCACCACACTCGCCTCGATGCTCGGCGTCATAAATGCCAAATATCGCAAACACATCATCACACTCGAAGACCCCATCGAATACGCCCTCCAAAACAGGATGAGCATAATCGAACAGCGTGAAATCGGCTTCGACTGCCCAAGCTTCGGCTCCGCTCTCAAACGCGTCCTGCGTCAGGACCCCGATATCATTATGGTCGGCGAAATGCGTGACCTCGAAACCTGCCGTTCCACCGTAACCGCCGCCGAAACGGGCCACCTCGTCTTCTCAACACTCCACACTATCAACGCCGCTCAAACCATCGAGCGTATCATCGATATCTACCCCGCGAGCCAGCAAAACCAGATTCGCACAATGCTCGCCAACACCCTCCAGGCCGTCGTCTCGCAGACATTGTTCCGCAGAATTGACAAGCCCGGCATGGTCCCCTGCACCGAAATCCTCCTCTGCACTTCGGCTGTCCGAAACTGCATCCGCGAAAACCGCATCTACGAAATCGCCAATGTCATCGAAACCAGCAGAAAATTCGGTATGCAGACGATGGACTACAGTATCGCCGACGCCTATTTCAAGGGCTTCATCGCCAGAGATGAGGCCATTGCTCGCTCCTCAAATCCCGCCAAAATGGAAAAGGTCCTCAAACCAGACGGCGCTGCCAAACAAACCGTCACCTCCATTCTCGAATAACTTCTTCGCCGCGAAAAATATTTAGCCCCCACCCCGCGCGGTGGGGGTTATAAAATTCCTCATCCCCCGGCTCTCCCCGAGTGCTGCTTACTTGGCCAAGAACAGGGGACCCATAATTAAATCCGCAATCTCCTTTCCTTACAATTTTTCTCTTTCTGGTCTTGAAATCCGCACGGCTTCTTGTTATCCTTGGCCCTTGTGGTTGAGGAAACATATTCCTTGTTCCGAGGAGAAAGATGGCTTGGCATTCAATCGAAAACGATATTAAATCCATCCCCGGCAATGGCCCGGTCCTCGATGAACTTCATAAACTCCTCGAATCAGGCAATGCCCTTGCCCTCGTTGGCGCCGGCGCCTCCGCGGGCCTGTGGCCCTTGTGGGATGAATTCCTAGAGGGATTAATCGACCATAGTTCGAAGCACACAAAGATAACCCCCGCCGAAGCAGCGTTCCTGCTGAATGAATCACTGCAAACCCCTTTGGAAACCGCTCAGCAATTGCGCAATAAACTGGGTGACCAGCTTTATTTCGAATACCTGCAGGAAACCTTCAAAGACAAAATAGACGGTGCATTCACCCCGACCCATCGCGCCTTGTTACAACTGCCAATTCATAACTATCTGACCCTCAACTATGATGCAGGCCTTACCAACGCCAGAACATTCCTCTATCCCAAAGCTACTACCTCGTATTATTTCTGGGATCAGGAAGAAGCCCGGCAAATTCTTGACCCCGGCTACAAACGCTTGGTATTGCACGTCCACGGCCGTTACGACCGCACCGATTCCATCATCCTAACCCTCAATGATTACCGCAGGGCTTACGATAACCGCGCCTTTGTTCGCCTGCTGGATAAGATTTTCGCATTCGAAAAGCTTATCATAGTCGGGTTTGGTATGACCGACCCCTACATCAAAGAGCTCTTCAATAACATCAGCAAAGATTACAAAAAAAGCCCGCCGGGCCACATTGCCTTCGTCGGCCTTGATGACGAAAATTTGGAAGTTACCCATCTCTTGCGCGAACGCGTGGAAATGGTATATGGCGCAAAGGTTCTCTTTTATCCCGCCCGCGACAATCATAAAGCCCTGACCGAATGGCTTACGGCTCTGGCGGAAAAATACGCCGCTGACCCCGCCAGCCGAACCGTCGAAGAGATTATACCGCTTTCTCCTCCGCCGGAGTTGAAAACTGCTCTGCCGGATAAATATGTTCATAAACCCACCGATGACGAAAACTTCAAAGGCCGTGCCGATGATTTCGACACGCTGAATCGCTGGGCCAACGACCCCGCGACAAGGACAATCGCCATCACCGGAATCGGCGGACAGGGCAAAACCGCCCTCGTAGGCCGCTGGCTAAATCACCAAAGGACTCCTGAACTGGCAAAAATGCCTGTGTTTTACTGGAGTTTTTATGAAGACCTGGACGTCGAAAAATTCCTGGTTAAATTGGTAGAGTTCTGCCTGCCGATTGTCCGCATTTATGGCAAACAGGAAATCGAACCAATTTCCTTTATTCTGCAAGTTGTCCAGAAGGCCCGTTTGTTGCTCGTATTGGATGGCCTCGAGGTCTTGCAGGAAGAAGCCGATAGCCCCAATCATGGCCGCATCAACCATTACCTTTTAGAGCAGCTCCTGTTCCAATGGTTGCGCTACAAACATCAAGGCCTTATGGTTCTGACCAGCCGCTTCCATTTCCCCCAGTTGGCTCGTTATAGCGGCGCTGGCTTTCATCATTTGGGCCTCATCCGCCTCGGCACAAAAGATGGCGTCTCTTTACTCCATAAATTAGGCACCCTCGGCGAACAGCATCTCCTCGAAACTTATGTCGAAAAACTCTATGGACATCCCCTCGCCCTGCGCGTCCTCGCCAGCACGGTGAAAAGGTGCTGTTCCAATGACCTTACCCAGTTCAATGGTGATTCAATACTGACCGCTATCGGCGACGATGACAAATTAAGTAAAAAACTCAGACATCTGCTCAGTTTTTATGAAAGCCAGTTAATAAATGGCCAAAAGGAGCTTCTCGGCATCTTAAGTTTGTTCAAAAGACCTGTGGAAATAAAAAGCTTTATAACTTTACTCCGTAATATGAAATCTCTAAAAGACACACCTCTTGCAAATGCCGATGAAGCCGAAATTGAGAAGCAATTAGATTTACTGACCGATGATTTTCTCGTTGAAAGGACCGATGGAGGTATCACCACCCACCCTGTTATCCGTGACCATTTCCGTTCAGGGTTAAATGTATCCGGCTCGCGACGCGAGGTGGCTGATTTTCTAAAAGCACGCCCCGGCGCAGAAAGGCCGCAGAATATCGAAGAAGTCCGCGACCTCGTTGAAGCCGTCCAACTGCTCTGCGATGAGGGCGAGTTTAAGGCAGCTCATGATTTACTGATATCCCGATTAAGTGCGGGCGGCTATGATTTTAACGTTTTCAAATATCTCCCAGCAGTCGCAGAAGGTCTTGAATGTAATTTGGCCTTTGTTGGCGATGAAACCCGCAGGCAAAAAACAGAAGAAAACTTGGGCAAGAACTATGTTGCATTTTATTGTTCAGGCGTGGCCTTTAGTAACCGCTTTTTAGGAAAATTGGCCCAAGCCTTGGAGTGGTGGAATAAAGCTTTAGAAATATATCGCCAACTGAAAAAAACAGAACACCAAGCATCCTCATTACATAATATTTCACTCGCTGAAATGGAAATGGGCAATATCCGCCAAGCACGGGAAACCGTATCTTCGGCACTGAACCTTTCGCATGAAAACAGAAAATTAGCTCATTTAGCTACAGAATTTACCTACAAGGCCTATTATGAATTCCTTCTGGGCAATTCCAGCCGGGCTTACCAGGACTTTGAAATTGCCCTTTACTATGAGCAAAAGAGACTATCAGATTCGCAGCACTTATACTCATTAGATGGAAACCAACAAGCTGAATTTCTTATCCGCCTTGGGACGTGGAAACAGTTTGAGGCGGTGAATGCCTACAACATTCAAACTTGCGAAGAATATCATTGGAACACTTACTTGGCTGTCTGTCACCTCCTTCAGGGCTGGTCTGAAATCTGCCGCGGGCAATTACCTCAGGCAGAAAAAGAATTGAATCAAGCCGAACGTATCCTGCGACCTTCAGGCATGGTGGAATTTGTCTGCCGTCTGGATTGGGTTTGGGCTCTTCTTTACGAAGCAAAAGGCGAATACGAAAAAGGCCTTCAAAAAGTTAGTGATGCACTCTCCATCGCAACTGATAAAGGTTATCATCTCTGGCACGCAGACATCCTGACCTTACGCGGCCGTCTGTCCCTTCTGCAATTCGAAAAGGAAAACCAAAAAGATAGCGACCTGCTTGAAAAAGCCGGTGATGATGCCAACGACGCCCTGAAAATCGCCGACCAGACCGGCTACGTCTGGCCCAAAGTCGAAGCGTTGGAATTACTCGCCAACTACCACAAAGTCAGGTCCGCCCTTCCCGCCTTCAATTCTCAGGATGAAAACGATCTTGCCCTTCGCCATACAAAAGAAGTTGCTTCTCTCAAAGCCGGCCTCTTTCTCACTGAAGAGCAAATGCAGCAGTTAAAAACCCAGGCCCGCCTCGAATTCGAAAAACAAACCGCCTCCTGGAAAAAATAATCCCCGATTTAATCCGTGCCTCAAAAACCTATGCCAAAAAACTCGACCGTTGGAGCACTATATAAGTATATACGCATATACTTATATACTTGTCTAAAATCCATCGCACGGCGATACCACATTTTTGCTCTTTACGATTTAATTTTTGAATTGAAAAACTGCCCGCTGGAAGGGAAATGGTTAAGGCATCTTTTTCTTCTGTGGCAACTAACCAAAAACTTTACCCGCTTTTGGCGGCTTCCTTATCCCAAATTGAAAATTGAAAATTGAAAATCGCAAATGACTTTACGCCACCGCCCCGGCCGGCACCGCCTGCTGCTGATGTTTTGCGCATCGCCCCTGGAGGTTGCATAAGATGTTCATGAAGTTGATGTATGATTCGTATGGCGAATCATAAGGATTGAAATACTTGTGCACGTCCCCGTCCGCGAACCACTTCGTGCACATATAATAGAAATGGTCCGATGTCTGCATTTTGCGCCAGTCATTTATGAGGGTTTCGTCGCCCGACGCTTTAATCTTCTTTTCCAGCCGGTACAGTTCATGAATCGAGTTCGACTGCATCGCGTTGCCAAGCCACGCCGACAAATCCCTCTCGATGTCCGCCCAGCTTATCAGGTGAGGTACATCAATCACCCCTATCGGCTGATACGCCTTCACAACCTCGCTCGGCGTCTTGAAGTCATTGTCCGGGTGCTTGAAAATCTCACCCGGCAGATGCCGTATAAAGTCAAAAATCCCCGTCTCCTTCCACTGGTGCTCGCCTAACGTCTCGTAGTCCATAAACAGGTTCACCACAAAACCGTTGCCGTTGACCTTGCTAATCCAGTGCCCGAACTTGTCCGCCGTCAAAGGCCACTGCGCCCAGTCCCTGTTCGAAAACCGAAAAGCGATATCGTCGCTCAACTGGTAATTTTTGAGCAGCAACTTCAGCTTGCTGCACCCCTTTGGACTATACACAAAATTCGGGCTTCGATACCCCAGTATATGGTCTGCTCCTTCGCTGATTATCGCGTCGAAACATCCCATCGACTCAATCATCGACGCCAGCTCGTTATTATAGATTAGCTCCGTATTTCTGAATACCTTCGGCGTCTGGCCGAAAAGCTCCTCTATTTTTTGTGTATGCTTGCTGACCTGTGCCGCGAACTCATTGCGCGAATACAGAAAGCTCAAACTGTGATAATACGTCTCCCCCAGGAACTCCACGCACCCCGTCCTCGCAAGCGCATCGAACGTGCTCAGCACTTCAGGGCAATATGCGCTAAGCTGCTCTAAGAGAACTCCCGTAATGCTGTATGAAATCCTGAATTTACCGTCATATTTGCGAATCAAATCGAGCATCAGACGGTTGGCTGGAAGATAACACTTGTTGGCGACCTTTCTGCAAATCTCCGCGTTCTTCTGGTCGTCGAAATAATAGCTGTGGTCGTCAAATACGGTGTAGTGCCTCAACCGTGTCGGCTGATGAACCTGAAAGTAAAAGCAAACCGAAGCCATTCCTTTGCCCTCGTCTAAAGTATGTTATCCTCGTGTTCCCGTTTCCCTTTTACTTCTTTCTCTGTGTCCTCTGTGCCCTCTGTGGCTAAAAAAACCGAGGCCTCTGTGGCTACGCGCCCGCCCCAACAAGCGTATCTTCATAAATCCTCGCGCATTTTGCCGCCGAATCGCTCCACCGAAGCTTTCTTACCTCGTAATTGCCGTGGCTTCGCAGCGTTATCCCTAAGGGCGGATACTTCAATACGGCAACTATCTTGTTCGCTATTTCATCGACGTCCCAGAAATCAACCTTCAGCGCATGCTGAATGACCTCTGAAACGCCGCTTTGCTTGCTGATTATGATGGGGACATCGTTGTCTAATGCCTCAAGAGGTGCAATCCCGAATGGCTCCGACACCGACGGCATAACGTACAGGTCCGCCATCTTGAAAATCTTTCCAACGTCGTCGCCTCGCAAAAAGCCCGTAAACAAAACCTTGTTCCCTATCCCCAGCCCCGCGGCCATTTCGACCGACCGGTTCATCATGTCCCCCGACCCGGCCATTACGAATTTCACGTTGTCCATCTTTTCCAGTACCTTCTTGGCCGCCCGCAGGAAATAATCAGGCCCTTTCTGCATTGTTATCCGGCCCAGGAACAGAACGATTTTCTCGTCCCTGTTGATTATGGTATCGCCGATGGGCCAGTTATTATTGCCGTTTCTCTCGACCCCGTTGTAAACGACCTCGACCTTGTCGCCGCTTATCCCGTATCGGCTGATGATTATGTTTCTCGTAAGATGGCTCACCGCGATTATCTTGTCCGAGACGTGCATCCCCATCCGCTCGATGTCGTAAATAATCTGGTTGACGTTTTCGCCGCTGCGGTCAAATTCCGTCGAGTGAACGTGTATCACCAATGGCCTGCCTGTCAACCTTGCCACCCCCGCCCCTGCCGGGTACGTCATCCAGTCGTGGGCGTGAATAACGTCGAATTCCTCATTCGCCGCCAGTCGTATCGCCAGGTCAGCATACCGCTGAACTTCCGCGTACATATCCCCGCTGTAATCCAGCTTGCCGACAAACTGGTCTGTCTTGCCGTGTGCCATGTGAATCTGGGCAAGCGAATCCTCGATTTTTTTCTGGTAGCTGTTTGCTGTCTGATATGGCTGTAACGCGGAGCTAAGAGTCCGGAATTTTACATTTTTCAACTGCTTAACGCGAATCGGCTTGTCCAATTCCGGCTGCATTGCCGGGCTTACCAATTTCACATGACTTGCAAATTGCGTTTGAACCACCGTCGGCAGCACGAAAGTTATCTGAACTCCTATCTGGTCCAGTGCCTTGGTCAGGCCATAACACGCCGTACCCAGCCCGCCGCTGATGTACGGGGGGAACTCCCAACCAAGCATAAAAACTTTCATTGACTACCTCGTTGCCTAACAGGCGTTAATTTAATCTGCAATGCGTTGATTATTTAATTTTTGCGTTAATTATTTAATTTGCAATGATTTATAACCACGTTCCCAAAAAGGCGGTGTGGAATAACAAATACTCCGATAAACCGCCGACTACCATACTCCAACGGTATCGTCAGGAATTTAGACCATCTTAAATTACGTCCAAAAACAAAGCCGGACGCCACATCCTAAAATAAGCTATCTGATTACAATAATCGGGCTTTTCAGGGCTTACAGTTGAGTTTTTTTTGGCTGACAGGGCAATTTGAACCCTACGCAATTGGATTTTACCGGTCTGGTACAGGGTAGCCAGACAATATGGGAAATATGTAAAATTTTTTGAAAATTTTCAGGATTTTCTGATAATGATGGCATTCCACAGCTTTAAGGTGTGATAACTAAGTAGGCATGGGTATTACCACAGCCGGCGGGCAGGTAATTTAACCTTAAAAAATAATGGAAAAGGCCGACATGCCCGAAGACATATCGGCCTTTCTATGCTTTTCACTTCCATGAACATAACCCCCTTAAACTAAAGGTGTTATGTTCGGACCAATACCGCCATTGCTAAGCAGTTGCCTGCTTTGCAATGAAGCTGGATATCCGGCTAAGGCTATTGCCTCACCGGGACAGGTTAGAGGTCCTGTGGCTTAAGAGTGCTGCGACGATTTGCTTTTGTTCTTTCGCAGGCTTTGTCGAGCATGCAATAGACCCTATCGCTGATGGCGCCGATCGCATCAGACGAGGTCATCATCTTCTTGCCCTTTACATATGCTCTGACTTTGCTTGCAACAATCAAAACTTCTTTTGCCTTTGCCATGTTAAAAAAACCTCCATAAAAAAGAACCTAAAATCTTAATTTAGCCGGCCCACACCATTGAGCCGGCAAACGAATTGTTCTCTTATATGTAGGATTGCTATTACTTTTGCAACAGAAAAATGCCTATAAATGCAAAATTTTTAATCCCCTGCCCCAACGGGCACAGGGCAGACACTGACGGTCACGTACGATAACACTGACTGACACCGACAGAAGAAACGATACTCGACGCTGGATACCTAATTATCGATACTTAACCGCGGAGAATTTTTAGACGCAGATTCCTTCGACAAGCTCAGGACAGGTAGGGCAGGTACACGATACTTGCTGCCGGATACGCCGGAGATTAAGGGAATAAACACTGTTTTTAAGAAGATTTCATAAATTTTAACGGGTTTTTAAACAAATTAAGGGGATATGTTGTGTACCTGCCCGCAGAAGGTGTCCCAGGCATCAAGATTGTTTATCTTGACGAGATTGCAAAAATACAGTATCATGTTTTCTGTAAAGGGTTAATGAGGATTAACGAGGATTAGAAAGATGGTAGAACCGGTAGCGAACAAAGTTCAAATCCCTATCCAGGGACGTCCTGACTTAGATGGGACCCACGAGGCCATCCTTGAGACAGATTACCCTGTTATGCACGAGTTATTCGAGCAAAGTGCTAATCAACGGTTAATGCTTGGACTTCGGAAAGGCAAGGTTTGCTGTGCCGTCGATGCGTGCATTCGATACTCCTCCGAAAATATTCTTCGAATAGACCGGTTCAAACAAAAGTTCCTGAAAGTCAGGGACGGGGAAAACGTCGAGATTCAATTGGTTACTCTCTCGCCTGCACAACGAGTGGAATTGGTCGTAACAGCCGATTACCAAGCATCGGTCGACAATAAGCGGTTGTACGGCAAGCCGGTTTCTCAGGGAGAAAACACTGTACTTTACTCGCTCTCGGGACAGCCAAGAGTCATCCAGATCGCAAAGCTTCACCCTTCTGGCTTGGCGATAATTGGTCCGCAAACTGAAATTGTTACTAAGCTGTGCGAGGATGCAGTTAATAATGTGCCGTTGACCTATAAGGATGTCGGCGGACTAGATCGGGAAGTGCGGATTGTCCGCGAGATTGTGGAGTTTCCTCTTCGCTATCCGGAGGTGTTCGAACGTTTGGGGATCACCCAGCCACGGGGATTGATTTTGTACGGTCCTCCAGGCACAGGGAAGACATTGATTGTAAAGGTCCTGGCCAGTGAGGTCGGAGCGAAAATATACACTATTAACGGTCCGGAAATCCTCAGCAAATTTTATGGCGACAGCGAAGAAAAACTTCGCAGCATCTTTCAAAAGGCCCGCGAGACCGCCCCATCCGTGATACTTATCGACGAACTGGATGCACTTGTGCCCAAGCGGGACAGCAGCGGCGAGCTGGAACGTCGTATAGTTGCGACCTTCTTAACGCTGATGGATGGGCTGACTTCTATGCGCGGAGTCGTGGTGATTGGCACGACCAACCGTGTCAATGCAATTGATTCGGCGCTTCGCCGCGAAGGACGGTTTGGCCAGGAGGTGAGAATCGGTGCGCCTGATGTTCGGGGCCGCAAGCAAATTATGGAAATTTATTGTCGTCGGATGCCTCTATCCGGCGATGTGTCTATCGAATTACTTGCTGAACGAACCGTTGGTTTTGTTGGTTCGGACCTGGTAAGCTTGTGTCGTGAGGCGGCTTATTGTGCTCTGCGGCGAAGCAGCCCGTTAGATGGTACGGCAGATATCAAAGTTCCTCATTACGATGACCTGCGAGTAACACAAGCTGATTTCGAAGCGGCATTGGCAGGGGCTCACCCGTCAGCCATACGCGAGTTTCTCGTAGAACTTCCGAAGGTATCATGGGGTCAGATTGGCGGATTGCAGGAAGTCAAACGTCTTTTAACAGAGAATCTGACCTTTGCTGTTACCAAACGTGATGTTTTTCGCAAGGCAGGCATCAAGCCGCCGCGAGGCATTTTGTTGTATGGGCCGCCGGGAACCGGCAAAACATTACTGGCCAAAGCTGTTGCGCATGAGTGCGGGGCGAATTTCATTGCCATTCGCGGCCCTGAAATTAGAAGCAAGTGGTTCGGAGAATCAGAAGAGCGAATCCGGAATATCTTTGCCAAGGCCCGGGAAGTTGCCCCGTGCATCATTTTCTTCGATGAAATTGATGCTGTTGCCCCGATGCGCGGCAACGAAAGCACTCCGCACACCGATCCTATCGTTAACCAGATTCTTGTAGAAATGGATGGTATAGAAGCATCCGAAGGCGTCTTTGTTTTGGGCGCGACCAATAGACCGGGTATGTTGGATCCGGCGATATTGCGCTCTGGAAGGTTCGATTATCAGATTGAAGTGCCGCTGCCTGATTCCGCTGCGAGGGCATCTATCTTCCATGTTCATCTGGCGGAAAAACCTCTGGCAGACGATATCGACCAGCAGGAATTAGTTCGCCGGACGGAAGGATTTTCCGGTGCCGATATCGCTGCAGTGTGCCGCGAGGCGGCAATGATAGCCGCGAGGGAAAAACACTTTGAGTCCGACGGACTCCAAATTACGATGGCACATTTTTGTAAAGCCATTCAGGATACCGCTAAATCAACGGAGGACCTGCGACCCCGTCCGTTTGGCTTTGTAACTGGTACGACCAAGGGAGGTTCGAATGATTGAATACAGCCGGTTCACAAGTATGAAGTTACTGGCAGCGGGTTTAACTGATTTTACTTTTGACCGTATTACTTTGTTAAGCACAGCCGTTGGGCTGATAGTGCTTATTACTGTTGCGGTTATCGTGGCTTTTATGTTATACCGGCGAAAAATCAGGCGGATTATTTCTTCTGCCGGACAATCCAGCCCGGCTGATACTCGCCCGGGGAACAGGACTTTTGCCGTTCTCTCTGAACAAGCCGCAGAAATCAGCCGGAATATTATTCAGTTGTCCGGTTTGCTGACGTCTATTAATATGCGAATGACAGAGTTTCATCGCGGGTTCGAACAGTTTACCTTTGGACAGTGGGAAACACACAAGCAGCTTCAAGAAAAGTGTCAGCAGTTAATACGAGGGCTAATAGTATTCCGTGACCGAATGGAGGACCTCCAAACGGGCAGAATTTCCCCGGATAAGGTCGCTACCCTGGCAGAAACATGTGTTGTTGAGACCGGCGAGACCCTGGGCCAGGCAGGCATCGTGGAAATTTCTGTTAAGAGCGGACAACCGGCGAATCCCTCCGTCCACAGCGTCGTAGGTATGCGAAACAACGAGCATCCCAAGGGTACGATTCTGGAAGTCGCTCGACGAGGATACGCTATAGCCGGAGAACGGGGTGAATTTATCCCGACCCGTTTGGCAGAGATAATTATCAGCAGTGGTCCGGCCAAGCAGAAGGCGGTTGCCGAAGAAGTTAATATGCACTCGACCGATAGTGTGGTGGAAGAGAACTGCAAACCGAAAGAGGCGGCACCCGCATCCTCCGGGCCCTGCGAGGAGCTGCCTGTGAAGAAGGATATTCAGCATGATGCATTAGGCCGACAGGGCAAAAAATGGTCTAAAGACAACACTCGAAAGGACACGAAACCATGAAAATCGGAATCGACCTCGGAACATATAACTCCAGCGCAGCAATTGCGTTTGGTAAAGATAAGATTGTAATGATAGAAAGCCGACATGGCAAATCTCCATACGGAGCCGGTAAAAATTTCCCCTCGTTTGTTTTGTTTGACAAATTAGGAGAAAAACAGGCGGTAGGATTGCCGGCGAAGCGACAACTGGCGGACAATCCTGAATTAGTTGTTTGGGGAGTCAAGCGTTTAGTTGGATTATCTTATCAAACAGTTAAAGAGCGGGGAGAGCTGCAAAAATTCCAGTACGCCATTGAGCAAGGCGAAGGCGGGTCTATATTAATACGTGTTGGCGGAAGGAAATATCGCCCGCAGGACATTCTCAGCTTCATCCTGCAGGAGATTAAACGGGATGCGGAAGATGCTTCGTTAAACCCGATGACGGGTGGACGGAGTATCGAAGAAGCCATGATAACTGTTCCGGCATATTTCAAAGGCATTCGCACCAATCCGATAGTTGAAGCGGCGAAGATGGCGGGATTCCACAACATTGACACAGTTGTTGAACCGATAGCGGCTGCCTTGCGATATGGCTTAAAAATAGAAAAAGAGGCGGTTGTGCTGGTTTTTGATATGGGGGCCGGAACGCTGGATGTAACAGTAATGGAGATGATGGAGGACCCGGAACGAGGCAACCTGATTCCCGGGGCATTATGCACCTCCGGACACGAGGCACTTGGCGGAATTGATATGGACGATTGCCTTGTGCAGTACGTTACCCGAAACTATGAAATTCCGAGTGATAGTCGATCTCTAAGCATGCTGCGGGAAGATGTGGAACGCGCTAAATGTCTTTTGTCCACACGCGACAAAGCCAACTGCAGTTTGCCTAACGGCGATACGGCTATGCTGATTCGAAGCCAGGTGGAGTCGGCATTAGAAAGTTTGCTTGAGAAATGTCGAGGCCCTATTCGGGTTGCACTGCGCGAAGCAAAAATTGACGCCGGCCGAATCGACCACGTGCTATTCGTCGGGGGGCCGACCCATATGCCTTGTGTCCGGATGCTGGTACACCGTGAGTTAAAGCAGCTCGGGGCCCGTCGTGAGGTTCTAAAAGAAATTGAAACGCTGCAGCATACAGGATTCCCGGTCGATCCTATGGAAAGCGTGTCCCAAGGAGCTGCGCTAAAAGCCGGCAAGATTGTCAAAGATGTCGGAGCATCTCTCAGCGAGGGCTATGGCACCATTTTCGGGCAAAATTACTATCAGAAGATTATCCCTGAGAACTCGCCATATCCGATTCAAGGCACCTACTCTATCCTGCATGGAAATGTTGCTGCACGGCTTATTCCCGTGCCGCTGGTCAGTAAACTTGCCGACACGGCAAAGTCGATGAAGCAAACGGTCTCAAAATTCGAAATTTTAGGCAACTATTTTATATCACCTTCGCTGTCCGGCAAGCTGCCCTGTGTGGATATTGTCATTGATATCCGGCAGGATAAAACAGTCACGGCCACATTTATTGATAAACAAAGCGGCGAAAGCGTATCTTACCCCGGACTCAACGAGCTTGACGGCAAGGAGTGTCCGTGGCTTCAGGACACAAACCCGCCGGAGACCTGGGATGAGAATGACATTGAGAACAGGCATCCCCAAACGACTGTCTGGACCGGACAGCAGCTTGAGGCACTGATTCACGCCGCGACAGCCGTTCAGGGGCTTCTTCATTCAAGGTTGCGCGGAGCATGCCCCAGCGATATAGCGGCCCTGCAGCAAAAACTGATTATGGTTTCTCAGGCCGGGGCCGCCAGGTCACAACCGGCAACAGATTGTCCGTCCATTTGCAACGCCATTCTGGGACTTCTGGCGGTTATGCGTCACAAGCAGTTGATATCCCAGCAGGAGTACGACAACAGCATTTCGCAAATTCAAATGATCGCCTGTTGATGATATTGTAGTAATCCTATGGAACGCAATGAAATTCTGAAACTGGCAAAGGAAGAACGCTTCGAAGAAATACTGGACGTATCAACAGGCGAGCCGGTAGTCAAGATTCGTCGCCGTTTCACGCTGATGATATCCCGGCACGACTCCGACGGCGAATTATGCGCCGCGATTAACAAGGCATGGACTATTCTGCAGCATGAAACTTCCCAGGAACGTCTGGAACGGATGTGCAGGGTCGGCCACACCATGGCAGAGACGGGGGCGTATGACGAAGCGATTCAGTACCTGGGAAAAGCTCTCATGCTTCCCGGCGATAAAAATATTGCTCAAAAAAGTTTGGCGGCATATCTTAACGCACGGGCGGTCGAGAAAGCCAATAAAGCCAATGAGATGCTTAAAAATGCTCAGTCCAGGGTAAGGGACAACATCATCCATGGCAATTGGTTCTGACGTTGAAGAGGATATAAAATGCTTACTGAAGAAGAGCTATCGAAAATAGCGAAATTTTTTGGTTCTGATTTTGCCGGGGCCGCGTCCGCTATCATCGCATTAAATAAGCTGCCGGCTGCCCAGAAGAAATTCGTTATGGCTCTATTGGAACACAAAGAACATCTGGGGGATGATAAAAGAATCAAGGACATGATTCTGAAGCAACTGCTCGGAAACGCCGCCGAAGATATGTATAGCGAACAATCATTATTACGCCCGCCATGGCAAAAAACACCCCTCCACGACCTGTTTCCGCATAATGACCTCCTTTCAAATTTTCCGTTACCCCGGTCAAATCCATCCTGCGACCGCTGCGGCAATATTATACATGGCAAATATTACAAACTGGAAAATAAAGATTTTTGCAGGCGATGTATGCGCCGCATTCATATCCGGCAAAAGATGTTGGTCGCCATGCCTAATAGAGAAATCCAGAAAATTGCGATATCCGCCGTAAAAGACCTCAGGGATGCCGCAAAATATGACAGCCGAAATGAACAGATAAAAACAAACCTGAAGAACATTAAACCGTTGCTGTCTGCCGCGGGAGGAAGAGGAATAACATTTTTCTGCTTCTGGGCTCCCCTGTGGCTGATTGTGCGGGGTTGGGATATTTTGACTGCTCCTGCAGGATTTTTATATCGTCTTTTATCCCTCCTCCCAATCCGCTAAGAGATGGTTAACGTCGGCGGGGTTGAAGCGGTCGGGATACCGGAGGAGTCGTTGCCCGTGTTATCAGGCGGGTCGATATAAATCTTTTTGATTTTATTCCGAATACAAAACGCTGTTTGTCATTGTAACCTGCCTCACAACTTCTAAAAGATTGCCCAGACATTGTCCGGCAAAGATGATTTTATGTTAATCTTTTCTATTTGCCGTTCGAGTATGTTTTCCGCAGCAGATAAGGCGAGATTTGAGAGAACTGGATCCCCGCTTTCGGAAACTGATTTTGCTTTTCGGAGAGGTTGGGTTGGAGAGCGGGTTAGAGGTCCTGTGGTTTAAGAGTGCTGCGACGATTTGCTTTTGTTCTTTCGCAGGCCTTGTCGAGCATGCAATAGACCCTATCGCTGATGGCGCCGATCGCATCAGACGAGGTCATCATCTTCTTGCCTTTTACATATGCTCTGACTTTGCTTGCAACAATCAAAACTTCTTTTGCCTTTGCCATGTTAAAAAAACCTCCACAAAAAAAACCTAAAATCTTAATTTAGCCGGCCCACACCATTGAGCCGGCAAACGAATTCTTCTCTTATATGTAGGATTGCTATTACTTTTGCAACAGAAAAATGCCTATAAATGCAAAATTTTTAATCGGGGGGGCTGTTCAGACAATAAGGCGGAAAAGTAGTTTTGAGTGTTTAGTGTTGAGTGCTTAGTTGTGGAAACGTCAAAAGCGGAGAAATAAGAATTTGAGATTTAAAATTTAAGATTTGAGACACGGAGTCTTACCGCGGAGGACGCAAAAGGATTTCCGATTTGCGATTGTTGACGAAAGGTAAAAACTGAGGTATTGTGGGGGCGGGAAATTAAAGGCATTGGATGGAGTTTTGCGATATGGGCAGTGCACCAAAAGAAGTAATAAAGCTTATTGAGCGATTCGAGCGGAATATCGAATCGTACAAATCGCAGGGGTATAACGAGGCCGGGGTGCGGAGAGAATTTATCGACCCATTCTTCGAAGCATTCGGCTGGAATATGCAAAATGAGGCCGGTATTACACAGGCATATAAAGATGTAATTCACGAAGACGAAATCTCCATAGTTGAAAACCAAAGAAAATGACTTATTTAGAAACAGTTTACGCTGACAATTTAGATTTAACAAAACCTAAAACTAGAGCAACAACAGAAGTAATTTTGTGTTGTGTAGTCAATTTGCCCTTTCGACTTCGTGTCGGAAAGGGCTATGCTTTCCCGAAATCTGATGATGAAGATTTCAAGTTATATTTCAGAAATCCATATGAAATCCCTGCAGAAGGCATAAAGATTATTGAGTTAAAAAACAAGTCGTCAAAATGCGGAACGAATAAATTCTTTAATACCAAAGTACTCATTACGCTCAAACGGTCGCTAGATGAACATATCGCATTAAAAGTATTGAATGATTTTATCGTTGCCTATGGGACTGTTACCACAACGCCCATTTCCATATTCGGGGAAGATGTAAGGACGCTGAAAGATATGGAGTTTTCTGAAGCGTGCGAATGGAAAATCATATATCATTGTCCTAAAGGCTATATTCTAACAGATTTAGATGTTGATAATCTGATTAACAAAAAGCCTTCTCTTTCAGGTAACTGTGTTATCATCCCAAACCTTAAAATTAAGGACTTATCTCCCGAAACATTAGAGAAAATACAATCTACTTTTGATTTTCATAAGAAGTTCATGTTTTATGAGTTTGCTTATGAAGCAAAAGTTAGAATGCTATCGGAAGATTATATTGCAGCTGTACTTATGTCATGCATAGCCCTTGAAGGAGTTCATGGAGCATATGTTCGCATTTCAAAGGATAAAAGGAAATGTAATAGAAACCTAAATAACAAGTCAAAGAAAAATCGCTCTGTGCCCGGATTTTATAAGCGGCTTGAAAAAGCAACTTCAGAATACATGGACTCCAAAGAAAAACCACCGGATGACCTAATGACAAAATGTGAAACTGCAATAAAAATTAGAGATGACATAATGCACGCAATATCTACTAATGGCGTCTATGAATTTCGCAAGTATCAAAGATCAGATTTCGTAGAGGCGTATCAAACCATTCTGCAAATATACGAATATTTTCGCAAGGTGTTAGAAAACCGTGTGGGCTAAAGCCCACTCTACTTTGAAACTTTTAAAGAGATTGCCAAGGATAGGACAAAATATACAATGCGCGACGAAACTTTAAAGCAACTAATTACTTCGGCATACGATCTTAAGGAGGCAGAAAATTATTTCCAGTTTCGTATTGATAACCCACAAATATTAATATCCTCTGCCAAAGAAATATTAACTAACATACCTCATTCATTTGGTATCTGCGCTATGATAAGTACTATATGGGCTGCAAGGCTAAGAGATTTTTACTCCATACCTGCCATAGTTGTTGCCGGCGATCTAAAAATTGAAAATACAACAGTATTTCAATGTAAGAATAATATTCCTGAGAAAAGCAAATATGGAAAGGAAAAACCTGAAATATGGGACGGTCATTGTTGGATTGAAGTTAATGATTATATTGGCGACCTTTCCATATTCAGGACAGCGTACGCAATTTCGGGGCCGAGTGTCTTAAAAGAATTTATATTATCTAATTTTGGAAATGGCAAAGGATGCTTGCTATGCTCACATCAGAAGCTAGAACAGAAGGGAATGGAGTATATACCAAAATACGTACTCACTGAAAACCAAATTACTGGTCTTATTAAAGGGCTTGGGGTGCTGATTAATAGGGACACTTAGCAACTCGATGTTCGACTGGAATCCGTCGAAATCGCAATTGTTGAAGGTTGCGATAAAACAAATTAATGAGATAATCAATGCCAATGACGGCTGGGCGATAAAATAGAGTTTAGAAGCCATAGAACCGCAAAAAGTTGTAGAAAGTGAAGGTCAAAATGCCAAAGGCACTGGAGCGGAAATTGAAGGCGGAGGCAAAAAAGAAGGGCCTCAAGGGCAAGCGAGCGGACGCATACGTTTACGGGACAATGCGCAAAACCGGCTGGAAGCCGGGAAAATAACACCCCAATAAAACCGCGTTAACGTCTTTATACATCGCCACTTACAGAAACGGAAGGGGACTGGCAATTTATGATTGCTGATTTCCGATTTTTGATTTTGGGATGCGGAAGGGACAATTGTCAAATCTCCCTAAGCATACGCTGCACGGTCTTGAGAAGCTGAGGGACATCCCTGCGGCAAATTTTGTAAATCTCCTCGGCGTCAATATCAAAATAGTCATGCGCCAGGACGTTTCGAAGCCCAATGACGCCATGCCAGTCGATTTCGGGATATTTTGTAAGCCATTTCCCGTCGGTTTCAAGGTCTATTTTCTTGAAACTCTCGCCCACGGCAATGAGCATCATAGCGATGGCGTCAAGCTTGTCGAGATTATCGTCATTGGCAGTAAAATCATCCGGCGACTTAATACTCGAAGAGCGTCTTTGAATACGAAGCAGAGATTCCTCTATCTGTTCCAGTTTTTCCCGGATAAGCGACATATCAGGCATAGCGGGCCTCCCTGTCGATTCGAGCTTTGAGACGCTTATTCATCGTATCGCGGTAGCGTATGACATCGACGGGACGCTGAAAATCCTTTTCGAGCGTCTCCTTAATATGCACGATGTAAAACAAATCCGGCTCCCGCATTTCGACCACCACATCGATATCACTGTTTTTACTCGGTTCATCCCGTGCCACGGAGCCGAAAATACCGATTTTTGTAACTCCGTACAGCCGTCCGAATTGTGAAAGATGATTTTTTAATTCCTTCAGCACGGCATCCCGGCTTAACTTGGTCTCGTTCATATTTTCACCTCAATAATTTTCATCGTATCGTTGCCGAAGATTCGGACTCCGTCAGTTCAACTTTCGCCATTTACCTCTCCGTCAAAAATTATGCGATTATTGTCCGTTAAAGGCGGATAGGAGTCAAGGGCAGTTATTATTGCCGGGTTCTTGATTTTTGAGGTACGGCGAATAATCTTTTTTTTGAAATTACCTATATACCCAAAAAAATCTGAGAATTTTTGAAAAATTTTTTATTCCTTGTCCCACAAGAACTTACTGATTTTGGGCATAAAAATAAAGTTTCATAACTCCTTAAAACACCCCCAAACCCACCCTATATATAGAGGCGCGTAGTTCCTCTGTAGCCCCGGGAGGGCAAGGTTTACCCGCCATAGTTTTAACGAAGGCAGGCATCAGGAACAGAAGTTCCATTTCGGATTTTAATTAAACCAGAAAAACTCTGTGAACTCTGTGCCCTCTTGCCGTAAGGCATCCCTTAGGGAGTGGCTAAAAAAAGGAGGAGATAAAATGACTACTATCCGAATCAAAGTTCCTAATTGGCTCGATTTTCTTTTCACCTGTCCACTACTCGCCTATCGCCTTTTCCGCTTCGGCTACACCTTTCGGAAGATTTTTTTAGGCGAAGGCAGATTCGCCATTGTCGAGCCGGCGGACTACTACCGGCTCAATAATTTCCAATGGTATGCAGATGGAGAAGACAACCTGATATATGCTCTCAGGACCGTCATATCGCCTAATAAAAAGACAAAGACCGTGCGTATGCACAGGGAAATTATGAATGCCCCTGATGGTATTTTGGTTGACCATAGAAACAGAAACGCGCTCGATAACCGAAGGTCAAACCTGCGATTTGCGACACACTCACAGAATATGCAGAATAGGGGAAAAAAGCGTTGTAAAACATCTTCGCGATTCATCGGCGTATGTTTTGACAAAGAGTCCCAACTCTGGCGTGCATACATTAGTTATCAGAAAAAAAGAATATACTTAGGCAGATTCGATTCCGAAATCGACGCAGCAAAAACTTATGACGAGGCGGCCAAGAAATACTTCGGCGAGTTCGCCAGATTAAACTTTTCGGAGTGAAACGGAGACCTCGGCGTAGTCCTTCGACGAAGACGGGCCGTAGCACGACGGATGCAGAAACCACCTTCGGCGGGTAAAAACCTTCTTTTTTGGAAATTTGAATAATTTTTTATTATTTTATAGTGCAGCAGAGGGAAAATATGGTATAATGAATGTCTTGTAGGGCATATCTTTTCGCTTCTCGAGGATATTCCAAACACAAAATGTGAGAGGCATTATAGATTGACGGCCGATTAAAAGGCCAAGGAGTATGTTAGTGAGTACAGGTAAAGTAAAATGGTTCAATGATCAAAAGGGTTTCGGGTTTATCGTAGCTGACGACGGCGGCCCAGACCTGTTCGTTCATCACTCGGAAATCAAGTCATCCGGGTATTCAAGCTTGAGCGAAGGTCAGGTAGTTGAGTACGAGGTCGGCCAGGGCAAAAAAGGCCCCTGCGCGACAAACGTAGTACCGAAATAAGCGACCATGAATTGACTCAGAAAAAGGCCACGCATTGCGTGGCCTTTTTCGTTTTTACCCCCCTGCCAATAGCCCCTCCTTCGCCGAATGCTACGGAGGGCAGGCACTACGGCGGATAAATGTCCAATATCCCCCCACAGGCAGATAAACCCGCCAAACCGCGCGGCGGATAAACAGCCAATAGTCAATATTGATGTAAGTCAAGCTTAGACAAGTGGTTATGGGAGGGCGGCACAATTAAAAAAGGATGGGATTTTTTGATAAACAGGGGGTGAGTAATTGACGAAGAAAATAGCGAGAGTTCTGCGTAGTGCGAACTGCGAACTAACTACGCAATACTACAAGAAACGAGATGTAAGACAGGGAGATGGAATAATGAATAAGAAGACGAAAAAGGCACAGAAGGGGCAATCGACACAAGCGAGCAATTTGATATCGGTGCGTTCAGCGCCGAAGGGCAACGGCCGAAACCACAGCCGGGGGATGCAGGAGCTTGTCGTGGTAGCAACGTCAAGCTCGCTGGATGAGGCGAAGGACTGCGAGACACTGCTGAAGACCAACGATATCCCGGCGATGGTTAAGGAAAGGCAGAATGAGTTCGGCGAAGGAACTCACTTCGCGGTGTATGTGCCGGACGATATGGTGGATGAGGCACACGTGGTAATCGAATCGCAGGACACATACTATGATTTTTTTGATTTAGGACTCGATGAAGAAAACGAGGATGACTTAGAAGGCGATATTTTTGAGGATTAGGTTAAACCAGGACACGGCGTACAGCGTACGGCGTGCAGGTAATAAACAAGGGAGATGCAATGGCAACAAATAAACTAAATAAAGAACAACAGCCCGTGGGATGCAACACAGAGGATGACCGCAGAGACAGTGTGGTTGACAGGCGAATCGGTATCGACCGGCGAGCAGGCCTCGACAGGAGAATCGGCCTGGACAGACGAAGAGGACCCGGCCGTCGTCGCAGTGAGGACCGCAGAAGCGCTGAAGAAGGACAGCTGTCCGATGAGCAGTTCGAGTTTTTGATGGCCATCAATGAATACAAAAAGGCGAACGCCCGGCCATTCCCGACGTGGACTGAGGTACTGGAGATAATCAAGGCGCTGGGCTACAGGAAAACTGCTGAGCCGGGCGGACTGGCAGAATGTAGTAACCAGGAAGATGAGAAATAGCAGGCCCGGCTACACCCATAGCTACGCCGAGGCAAGCAACGGATAGCGGTTAGTTATTGAAAGCCCTGTTGAAAGACGGGGCTTTTTTGTTGGCCAGAAAAACCTTGCCTGATGGGGTTTTGACGGTAAACTCTGCGGGGTTTATTGACGTTAAATATGTAAACACGGGACGCAGAAAGGAACAGTGAATGCCGGAATATTCGGTGAGTCCAGAAGGCAAACGATACGCGCTACCGGGACAGAAAGATTACGCGCAGGAATTCAAACGCGTGGAAACTCTGGCGGAGGCGGCACACAAGCAGGGCAAAGAAGTGGTCGTGGTGATGGGAGTGGGATTCGTCGGGGCGGTGATGGCGGCGATAATAGCCGACACGAACGACAAGAAGCCCTTCGACTCCGCTCAGGGCAGGCCGGGCAAGCCGAATAAGTTTGTCATCGGATGCGATTTGCCGAGCGATAGAAGCTACTGGAAGATAATGATGGTCAACGAGGGACAGTCGCCAGTCAAGGCGGAGGACCCGGAAGTCGCGCCGATGATAAGGCGATGCGTCACGGAAAAGAAAACGCTGACGGCGACATATAATAATGATTGCCTCAAGCTGGCGGACTGCGTGGTTGTTGACGTGCAGTGCGATTATACCAAGCAGGACCTGGGCAATATGCGGACGGGCAACGTCGAGATGGCGGCGCTTGAGGCGGTGATAAAGACAATAGGAAGTAAGGTCGGGGAAAAATGCCTGACGCTGATAGAGACGACGGTTGCGCCGGGAACGACGGAGTATATCGGCTGGCCGATAATGAAGCGGGCATTCGCAGCCAGAGGATTAAAGGCGGAGCCATTGCTGGCGCATAGTTATGAGCGGGTGATGCCGGGGAAAAATTATGTCTCGTCGATTCGCGATATTTGGAGAGTATGCTCCGGTTGCAACGATGAGGCGAAGCAGCGGGTGGAAAAGTTTTTGCGTGAGGTGCTGAACACAGAGCAATTTCCGCTGACGGTGATGGACCGCCCAATCGAATCGGAGACAAGCAAGATTATTGAAAATTCGTTTCGGGCGACGATGCTGGCGTTCCTGGATGAGTGGAGTTTGTTCGCGGAACGCAACGGGGTTGATTTGATTAAGGTAATCAAGGCCATCAAGATGAGGCCTACGCATAATAATATGATATTCCCCGGGCCGGGCGTGGGCGGATATTGTCTGCCTAAAGACGGCGGGCTGGGGTTCTGGGCGTATAAGCATATTCTTGGATACGAGGATGATATATTCAAGATGACGACGATGGCGATTGATATTAATGATACGCGGTCGCTGCACGTCGCGGAACTGACGCGCAATGCGCTTCGGAATATGGGCAAAATGGTCGCCAACGCGAGGGTGCTGCTATGCGGGGCGAGCTATCGTCAGGACGTCGGCGACACGCGGTACAGCGGCTCGGAAATCGTCGTGCGGAAACTGACGGAGATGGGTGCGGAGATGTCCGTTCATGACCCCTACGTTGAGCACTGGTATGAATTAGAGCAGCAGGACACATTCCCCGCGCCGGGACAGTCGTGGGCGAGATTCTTCCATAAGCAGGAGGATTTGGTAAATATCCGGGTGCAGCAGGATTTGCCGGCGGCGATGAAGGGAGTCGAGGCGGTGATTTTGGCTGTGCCGCATAAACAGTACCTGGGCATTGAGCCAAAACAGTTCGTCGAATGGGCAGGCGGGCCGTTCGCGATAGTTGACTGCTTCGGGATTTTAGACGACGACAAGATTCGGCGGTATTTCGAACTTGGTTGCGAGGTCAAAGGCCTTGGCAGAGGACATATACAGAGGATAAAAGAGCAAGTCCGCAAATCCAGGCCACAGAGCAAGTAACATTTTTATTTAGCCACTCCCGTAAGGGATGCCTTTCGGCAAGAGTTCACAGAGGACACAGAGAATTTTTTGCATTGCCCCCTAAGCAATCGCCTAAGTGGTATTAAGCAAATTCCCAATATAAGTTCTATGTCCCGACGTTTATATTAGTGATTACTTGAGGACGATAATGGAATCGTAGATAAGACAGTAATTTTAATAAGCTTTTCATCACCCTCCTCCGAAGCCAGGCTCTTAGGTTAAGAATCTGGCTTTTTTTATTTGTAAGGAATCATAGTTTTATGACCCCGTTAGAAAAACTTCGTTTTCTTTCTAACGGGGCAGGCCAAGTTTACCTGTTAGAATTGTCGTTCTTTCTAACAGGGTTAAAAAACGACTCCCCCGCTTCGCAGGGTGAAGATTAGTTGGCACCTGTTTGCCTCTCAAGGCCATTGTCTGGCCCTGGGCAAAAGAGTATAATCAAAATCGCCTTTGGGCTCCGGTGAGTTAAGTCGAACCGCCGGGGGCAAAAGGGACAGGCGGATTATGGTTTAACAAAAGACGTTGAATTGGAAGGCCTGGTTGTATAGCCGAGCGTTTAATCCGCCTCCCGTAAGGGATGCCAAACGGCATGCGGCGGATAAATATGGGAAATACCAGATTAAGGAGAGTTTTATGAAACGAATCCTGTTTTTGATAGTGTATATTTCTTTTGCAACCGCTTGCTTTGCCGATTCGGGTGTATCAGGCAATAATGCTCAACTGATTAGAGCCGCAAAGGAGGACAACATACAGGCGGTAAGAGCCGCCCTGGCTGACGGTGCCGAGATCAACGCAAAGAGTTCCACTAATGGTGAAACAGCATTGATGTGGGCATCGAAGTACGGCCATGCGGAGGTTGTCAAATTCCTGCTGGGAAAGGGGGCCGATGTCAATATCGTTACAACCGACGGCGCAACTGCCCTGTGGGTGGCGGCGAACGAGGGCCATTCGGAGGTTGCCAACCTACTGCTGGAGAAAGGCGCTGATGTTAATGTGAAGAGGACAACCGACGGCATAACTGCCCTGTGGGCGGCGTCGAAGGGGGGCCATGCGAAAACTGTCGGACTCCTGCTGGGGAAGGGGGCCGATGTAAATGTGAAGGATACAATCGACGGCGCGACCGCTCTGTGGATGGCGTCGAGGGAGGGCCATGAGGAGGTTGTCAAACTCCTCTTGGCGGCGAAGGCCGATGTAAATGCAAAAGCCAAAGATGGAACAACAGCGTTAGGGATTGCAAAGCGTAAGGAGCACCCAGAGGTCGTGAAATTGCTTGAAAAAGCCGGAGCAAAGGAATGATTTCAGGTGCGGTGATAATCAGGAAATTCAGGGATTGAAAAGCTCCCTGTTCCCTCTTCACCTTTTTTCTCTTTCCCCTGCCTTCCGTCTTCGTCCCAAACCTTATTTATGGAGGGGACTACGCCGGACAGGGCGGTGGAGAAACGTGGATTCCTGCCTGCGCAGGAATGACCCTCCGTCGCACTTCGCACTATGGAGGCAGGCCCCCCGCCGTTTTGCTTTGCAAAACGAGACGCGGGGGGTCTTCGCTACGCTACGAGAAAAGCTTGCCATAGGGGGAGAATCTGCGTAAAATCCAGGGTAAGTTTGGTACGAACTACAACTTATAGGAAAGGAGTTATGAATGTCTGACTATTCGATGAACCCTGAAGGTGAAAAATTTCAACTGCCAGGCCAGGAAGAATATTCAAAAGAGCTCAAACGAGTGGAATCGCTGGCGGAGGCGGCACGCAAGGAAGGCAAGGAAATCGTCGTGGTAATGGGAGTAGGGTTCGTCGGGGCAGTGATGGCGGCCATAATAGCGGATACCGTCGATAAGAAGCCCTTCGACTCCGCTCAGGGCAGGCCGGGCAAACCCAGCAAATTCGTCATCGGCTGCCAAAGGCCGAGCACGCGGAGTTACTGGAAAATCCCGATGCTCAACGAGGGCCGCTCGCCGGTCAAGGCGGAGGACCCGGAAGTTGACCCGATGATAAAGCGGTGCGTGCTGGAAAAGAAAACGCTCATCGCGACGTATAACAGCGACTGCCTGAAATTAGCGGACTGTGTGGTTGTTGACGTGCAGTGCGACTACAGCAAGCAGGAATTAGGCAATATGCGGACCGGCGTTGTCGAAATGGCCGCTCTTGAGGCGACGATGAAGACGATAGCCGACAGAGTGCAGGCGAATTGTCTTACGCTGATTGAGACGACGGTTGCACCGGGAACGACGGAGTTTATCGCGTGGCCCATTATGAAAAAGGCATTTGCCGCCCGCGGGATAAAATCGGAGCCATTGCTCGCGCACAGTTTCGAGCGGGTTATGCCTGGGAAACATTATGTTTCGTCAATCCGGGATTTCTGGCGGGTTTGTTCGGGATGCAACGAGGATGCGAGGAGGCGGGTCGAGAAATTCCTGCACGAGGTTTTGAATACCAAGGATTTCCCGCTGACTGTGATGGACAGGCCCATCGAATCGGAGACGACGAAGATTGTTGAGAATTCTTTCAGGGCGACGACGTTAGCGTTTTTGGATGAGTGGAGCTTGTTCGCGGAGCGAAACGGCGTTGACCTGATTAAGGTCATCAATGCGATAAAGATGAGGCCTACGCACAACAATATGATATTCCCCGGACCGGGCATAGGCGGGTATTGTCTGCCTAAGGACGGCGGTTTGGGATACTGGGCGTATAAGCATATTCTCGGATTTGAAGACGACATTTTCAAAATGTCAACGACGGCGATTGACGTCAACGATACACGCGGCCTGCACGTGGCGGAGCTGACCCGCGATGCGCTTCGCAATATGGGCAAAATGGTCGCCGGCGCGAAGGTGCTGTTGTGCGGGGCGAGCTACAGGCAGGACGTCGGGGACACACGATACAGCGGCTCGGAAATTGTCGTGCGGAAACTGACGGAGATGGGAGCGGAGATGAAAGTTCACGACCCATACGTGGAGCACTGGTATGAATTAGAGCAGCAGGACGTATATCCTGCGCCGGGTCATTCGTGGGCGAGATTTTTCCGTAACCAGGAAGATTTGGTAAATATCCGAGTTCAAAATGACCTTTCGGCGGCGATTAAGGGCGTCGGGGCTTTGATATTAGCGGTGCCTCATCAGCAGTATCTGAACCTTGAGCCGAAGAAAATAGTGGATTGCGCTGGCGGGCCGATAGCGATAATCGACTGCTTCGGGATACTGAGCGATGAGCAGATAAAGCAATACTTTGCGCTTGGCTGCGAGGTCAAGGGGTTGGGCAGAGGCCATATACAGCGGATAAAAGAGAGCGTCCGCAAATCAGGTTCGCGATAATAAAAATTGGGCCGCATTACAGTGACTTTGGAACACCAACAAAAGCACATAAGCATATTTGTATATGTTGGTATAGTTGTCGCCACGCTTGTCGCATACGAGCCGATTCGACACAACTACTTTATCAACTATGACGATGACAGCTATATTTTTGACAACGCGCAGGTAAAATCAGGGATAACATGGGCCTCGTTGGGCCAGGCATTTACGAAGCCGCATTTTTACATGTGGCATCCGCTGACGACAATCAGTCATATGCTTGATTACGAACTTTTCGGGCTGAACCCGCAGGGACATCATTTAGTCAGCGTTGGGATTCATATCGTTAACGCCCTGCTTGTTTTGTGGATTCTCAATAATTTAACGGCTTCGACACTTCGACAAAGCTCAGTGCCGGCAAACTCACCGCAGGCAGGAGCAATCTGGCCGAGTGCATTTGTGGCGGCGGTATTTGCGCTGCACCCCATGCAGGTGGAATCAGTGGCGTGGGCAGCTGAGCGAAAAACGGTTTTAAGCGGTTTATTCTGGTTTCTGACAATGGCGGCATATATTCATTACGCCAGAAAACCTAGATTTGGCCGATATCTTGTGGTGTTATTAGTATTCGGTCTTTGTATTATGACCAAGCCGATAGTCATTACATTGCCTTTAGTATTGCTCCTGCTGGACTACTGGCCATTAGACAGGATTAGATGGGGACATCAGCACAACAAAAAGGCGAGGAGCAGACCAGACCAAAAATCAATTGGATGGCTAACGGCAGAAAAAATACCTTTACTGGCAATATCGGCAATTCTGGGCGTTCTAACAGTTATCGCGCAGCAATCCGGAGACGCGATAAGCACGTTAGATAAAGTTCCATTAGACAGCCGAATAGCCAATGCGTTCGTCTCTTATGTAAAATACATCGGCAAACTGGTATGGCCCAGCGACCTGGCTGTTTTCTATCCGCCTTCGCATTTGAACTTATTAAACACTACAACGGTGTTTTGTGCTTTTATATTCATCATGATATCAGCCATAAGCATATATATTGGGCGTCGCAAAAAATATATAGCCGTCGGCTGGCTGTGGTTTGCGGGCACACTTGTCCCTATGATAGGGCTGGTCCAGGTCGGGGAACAGGCGATGGCCAACCGTTATATGTACCTGCCAATGCTGGGCCTGCTTATTATCATTGCCATGGCAGGCAAAGAGCTAATCGGGAAGCTACCTCAATTAAAAACCATTGCGGCTATAACGGGCGTGACAGCGATACTGAGTTTGCTCATACTTACCCAAATGCAGGTGCGGCACTGGCGGAACAGTATCTCGCTTTTTGAATATACCTTAAGCGTTACAGAAAACAACGCAGGTGCGGAAAACAGCTATGGATGCGCCTTGTTCAATGAGGACCGTATCAGTGAGGCGGAGCGGCATTTTAACAATGCTCTTCGTATAGACCCTGAGTTTGACCCGGTTCTGCCCCACTTAGCCAGAATATATATGAAAGAAGGAAAGTACAACGAGGCAATCTCTCTATATGAAAAGCTTATAAAACGCAATTATGGAACCGCAGAGATTTACTACAATCTCGCAATGGCGCTCGGTATACAAGAAAAATATAATGATTCAATAAAATACTTCAATAAATCATTGGAATTAAATCCATACGACGCCGACACCCATAATAAAATGGGAATCATCCTGCTGGCGGCGGGAAAAACCGATGATTCAATCGGACAATTCAATGAATCATTGCGAATAAAGGCAGACCAGTCCGTGGTATATGAAAATCTCGGCACGGCATACAGCCAGCTCGGCAAATATGAACCGGCAATCCAAAACTGGACCAGAGCCATAGAGTTGAATCCCGACAATATAGATGCCCTCGACAAAGCCGGCTGGTTTCTCGCCGTCCGGGGTAAAGCGTCCGCTGAGAACGCCAATCAGGCAATTGTATATGCCCAGCGCGCCTGTGAACTGACAAAATACGCAGATCCCGCATTTATGGATACTTTGGGGGCCGCATACGCAACGGCAAGCAGATTCGCTGAAGCAAAGGCAACAGCCGAAAAAGCATTGAAGCTCGCGCGAGAAACCGGGCAGAATGATTTAGCAGACGCGATTGAAAATCGAATAAAGCTTTACGAGGCGGGACAGCCATATCGTGAGAAATAAATGAGATTAAGCCAAAAACACATTTTCTTATTTATAATCGCGGCGATTGTGATAACGACGCTTGTCGCATACGAACCGATACGGCACAACGGATTTGTAAGCTATGATGATGCTTCCTATATAACAGAAAATCCCAACGTAACGGGCGGGATATCACCACAGTCGGTTAAATGGGCATTAACAACGCCATACGCGGTAAACTGGCATCCGTTGACATGGCTGAGCCATATGCTGGATTGTCAGCTTTTCGGGTTGAACCCAACAGGTCATCACTTAGTCAGCGTTGCGATTCATATTGTCAACGCCCTGCTTCTTTTCTGGATTCTCAATAATTTGACGGCTTCGACAAACTCACCGCAGGCAGGAGCAATCTGGCCCAGTGCATTTGTGGCGGCTGTATTTGCGCTGCACCCGGTCCAGGTAGAATCGGTGGCGTGGGCGGCGGAGCGAAAGACGGTTCTGAGCGGGCTGTTCTGGCTGCTGACAATGGCGGCGTATATTCGCTACGCAAGAGTGCCTCGATTAAGCCGGTATCTGTTAGTGTTAGCGATATTCGGTCTTTGTATTATGACCAAGCCGGTGGTTGTAACGCTGCCTTTTGCGATGCTATTGCTGGATTACTGGCCGTTAGAACGGTTTCGATGGGGACATCAGGCAGAAGCAAATAATAGTAAAACGAATCAAAAGTCGGCTGTATGGCTGATAGTAGAAAAGCTCCCCCTGTTGGCAATGTCGGCCATATTGAGTGGAGTGACTTTCATTGCGCAACGAGGAGGAGAAATAGTCCCGACGCTGGAGAGATTGCCGCTTGAATATCGAGCTGCGAACATGTTTCTTTCTTACATCAAATACATTATCAAAATGATATGGCCAAGCGGTTTGGCGATATGTTATCCGCATCCCCGCGCGATACTTTCAGATGCTCCTGTAGTGATATGCATAATACTGTTTATACTGCTGACAGCGGCCTTCATTTACGCGGGTCGGCGAAGAAAATACACGGCGGTCGGGTGGCTATGGTACGTGGGGACACTTGTCCCCGTGATAGGGCTTGTTCAGGCCGGGGCACAGGGAATGGCGAATCGTTATATGTATATCCCGATGCTGGGTCTGCTGATGATTATCGGCTGGACGGTCAGGGATTTTATAGCCGGCCGGCCGCGAACAAAAAAAGCAGCGGCGGCAATGGGAGTATTAGTGTTATTATCGCTGCTTATACTGACCCGAATGCAGGTAAGGTACTGGGAAAATTCGCTTACGTTGTTCGGGCACGACATCGAGGTAACAAAAGACAATGTTCTGGCGGAAAACGGCTACGGATGCGCTTTGTCCCAACTGGGGCTTGTCGATGAGGCCCAGAAGCATTTGCAAAACGCGGTGCGAATAAGTCCCGCATATTCCGAGGCCCGCAACAATTTAGCGAGTGTTTATCTGAAGAAGGGGATGCTCAACGAGGCAATCGCCTGCTTTAATGAGATTATAAAGCGCAATGAGGCAACAGCGGACATATACTACAATCTTGCCGCGGCGCTGGAGATGCAAAAGAAATACGACGAGGCAATAAAATATTATGCCAAATCGCTGGAAATGAATCCAGAAGACCCGGCTGCCAACAAGAGAATGGGAATTGCACTACTGGCAGCAGGAAAAACAAACGAAGCAATCGGGTACGCAAAACGCGCCTGCGAGCTAACGGGGGGCAAGGACGCTGAATGTCTGGATACACTGGCATCAGCGTTTGCGGCGGCCGGGAAATTTGACGAGGCAGCGAGAATTGCCGAAAAAGCGTTAAACGCCGCGAAGATTTCGGGTCGAGAGAATCTTATCGTCGATATCCAGAAACGGATGGAACTTTATCAGGCAGGCATGCGGGACCGGCAGAAATAAATGAGATTAAGCCAAAAACAAATCATTTTACTTATAAGCGCGGCGATTGTGATAACGACGCTTGTCGCATACGAGCCGATACGGCACAACGGATTCGTCAACTATGACGACAACGACTATATTTTTGACAATGCACAGGTCAAATCAGGGATAACGTGGGAATCGCTGGGTCAGGCATTCACGAAGCCGCATTCTTTTATGTGGCACCCCCTCACAACAATCAGTCATATGCTGGATTATCAGCTTTTTGGTCTCAACCCATTAGGGCACCATTTAGTAAGCATTCTGATTCATATTGCCAACGCCCTGTTGCTTTTCTGGATACTTAAAAACATTACGGGGACAATGTGGGCCAGCGCATTTGTGGCCGGGATTTTTGCATTGCATCCGATTCAGGTGGAGTCGGTTGCATGGGCAGCAGAGCGAAAGACGGTGTTAAGCGGACTGTTTTGGCTGCTGACGATGGCCGCATACATTCGCTATGCGAGACAGCCGGGATTTGGCCGGTATCTCGTGGTGTTGCTGGTATTCGGTCTTTGTATTATGACCAAACCTGTAGTTGTCACCCTGCCATTCGCGCTGCTGCTGCTGGATTACTGGCCCCTTGAGCGGGTTCGATGGGGACAAAATAACAAAACAGCGGCGAAAACAACACCAAATCAGAAATCAGCGGGATGGCTGATAGCGGAGAAAATACCGCTGCTGGGGATGTCGGCATTTTTAAGCGTGATGACATTCGTTTCACAAAAACAGGGAGGAGTGGTATCAACGATCGAGGGAATGCCGCTGAATTACAGGGTTGCCAATATGTTTTTTTCGTATATAAGGTATATAGGCAAGCTGATATGGCCGAACGGCCTGGCGGTATGTTACTCGTATCCCCTTGTGACCCTTTCGAATTTTTGGGTAATGATATGCGCAATATTGTTCATCGCGTTGACGGTCGTGATTGTTTACTGCATAGGCCGGCAGAAAAAATATGCTATGGTCGGCTGGTTATGGTATGTGGGGACACTTGTGCCGGTGATAGGGCTGGTTCAGTCAGGGGCACAGGCGATGGCCAACCGTTATATGTATATCCCGATGCTTGGGCTGCTTCTTATCGTCGGCTGGGCTGTAAAGGATTACATTGACAAGCAACCGCGAGCGAAAATCCTGGCGATAATACTTGGCGTGGCCGTATTATCGAGTTTATTCGTCCTCACCCGGATGCAGGTGAGGCACTGGCAAAACTCGCTGACACTATTTGAGTATACACTGAATGTTACCGAAAACAACCCGATTGCGGAAAACAACTATGGAGTAGCTTTGTTTAATGATGGGCGCATAGAAGAGACGGAACCGCATCTTCGTAAAGCAATTAGTTTAGCCCCGGCGTTTGTGACCGCCATCACCAACTTAGCCAAGGTTAACATGAAGCAAGGAAAGTACAACGAGACAGTCGCAAACTTATACGAGGTTATAAAGCACAACGAAGCGACTGCCGATACTTATTACGATATGGCAACGGCGCTGGAGATGCAAAAGAAATACGACGAGGCAATAAAATATTACGCCAAATCGCTGGAAATGAATCCAGAAGACCCGGCTGCCAACAAGAGAATGGGAATTGCACTACTGGCAGCAGGAAAAACAAACGAAGCAATCGGGTACGCAAAACGCGCCTGCGAGCTAACGGGGGACAAGGACGCTGAATGTCTGGATACACTGGCATCAGCATTTGCGGCGGCCGGTAAATTTGACGAGGCAGCGAGAATTGCCGAAAAAGCGTTAAACGCCGCGAAGATTTCGGGTCGAGAGACTCTTATCGTCGATATCCAGAAACGGATGGAACTTTATCAGGCAGGCATGCGGGACCGGCAGAAATAAATGAGATTCGGTCAAAAACACCTTTTGTTCTTTATATCCGCCGCACTGACGGCGTTGACGCTTGTCGCCTACGAACCAATACGACACAACGGATTCGTCAACTATGACGACAACAGATACATAACGGAAAACCCCACTGTAACCGGCGGGATAACGTGGCAATCAGTAAGCCATGCGTTTACACAGTCGCATTTTTTTATGTGGCATCCCTTAACCACGCTCAGCCATATACTTGACTGCCAGTTCTTCGGCCTGAACCCGCTGGGACATCACTCCGTCAGCGTCCTGATTCACATCGCCAACACCCTGCTGCTTTTCCTGATTATCAGGAATATCACGGGGACAACCTGGGCAAGCGTGTTCGTCGCGGCGGTATTTGCTTTGCATCCATTACAGGTAGAATCAGTCGCCTGGGCAGCGGAGAAGAAGACGGTGTTAAGCGGACTGTTTTGGCTGCTGACGATGGCCGCATACATTCACTATTCTAAACAGCCAAGATTAAGCCGATATCTGCTGGTGTTGCTGGTTTTTGGTCTTTGTATTATGACTAAGCCGGTGGTTGTGACTCTGCCTTTTGTATTGCTTCTTCTGGACTATTGGCCTTTAGACAGGGTCCGCTGGGCACATCAGTCCAAAAACACAAAGCCGGCAAAGTCCAATCAAAAATCCATAGGATGGTTGATAGCAGAAAAGATTCCCTTGCTGGCAATGTCTGCTTTTTTGAGTGTAATGACCTATATCTCACAAGAAACAGGAGGAGTAGTCCGAACACTGGCGAAGATGCCGCTGGATTATCGAATTGATAATATGTTCCTTTCTTATATCAGATACATCGGCAAACTGATATGGCCCAGCAGCCTGGCTGTTTTCTATCCCCCTTTGCATTTAAACTTATTAAACACTACAGCGTTGATTTGCGCTTTTATATTCATCCTGATATCGGCCACAAGTATCTATATTGGGCGTCGCAAAAAATATATAGCCGTCGGCTGGCTATGGTTTGCGGGCACGCTTGTTCCAATGATAGGGCTGGTTCAGGTCGGGGCACAATCAATGGCCAACCGTTATATGTATATCCCGATGATTGGGCTGCTTCTTATCGTCGGCTGGGACGTTAAGGATTACATTAACAAGCAGCCGAGAGCGAGAATCGCGGCGATAATACTTGGCGTAGCAGCATTGTTTAGTTTGCTCGTATTGACCCGTATGCAGGTGAGACACTGGCAGAATAGTATGACTTTGAATGAGTACACTCTTAAGGTTACCCAAAATAACGCGTTGGCAGAAAACAACTACGGAAGCGCATTATTCGAGGCGGGCCGTCTCGATGAGGCCATTTCGCATCTTAACAAGGCACTGTCTATAATACCAAAGATGGCCGAAGCTGAGGACAACCTGGGCAGGGTTTGCCTGAAACAGAAAAAGGTCAGCGAGGCCATTACACATTTTAAACGCGTCCTGCAAAAAGGCCCAGCGCCGGCAAAGACGTATGCCAATCTCGGTTCGGCATATATACAAGTGGGTCAATTTGACCTCGCAATCGAGAATCTAAACAAGGCAATAGAGCTAAAACCAGACAACATTGATGTTCTTAACAAATTAGCATGGTTATTTGCTGCTGTTGATAACACCTCGATTCATAATACCCAAAAAGCCGTTGAATTTGCTCAACGAGGTTGTGAGCTAACCGGTTACAAGGACCCCATGCTGTTAGATACTCTGGCGGTCGCATACGCTGCGGCAGACAGATTCGATGAAGCAAAAGCAACGGCGGAGAAGGCGTTGAATATCGCCAAATCATCCGGCAAAGAGGATTTGGCCGGTAAGATTCAGAAGCGGATAAAACTTTACGAGGCCGGGCAGCCATATCGTGAGCAATAACGAGATTCATACAGCCCGAAAATTATTTCGCAATCCCCGTGACAACAATCGGTCGATAAAATACTTGACAAAGGAAAATATTTTGTGTAATATATTTGTATAACATCATTGAGCCGGCTACAAAGGTCGCTCACACCAGCGGCGTTCGTAATCTGCTCGGGATGATACTCTAAAACAAGGCGATTTGATGGAACAGGAAATTCTGGACCAAATCGAGCAGGTTGTCGGTTATCGTTTTTCCAGCCGCAAACTTCTGGCGGAGGCCTTTATGCACGCCTCTGCGGTCGATAAACGGACGCTAAGCAACGAGCGTCTCGAATTCCTCGGCGATTCCGTTCTTGCGCTGGTAATCTGCAAAACCATTTTCGAGCGTTCTCCCGACGACCTCGAAGGCGACCTGACAAAAATGAAAAGCATGCTCGTCTCGCGAGGGACTTGCGCCCAGATAGCCCGGAATCTAAACCTGCACAAATTCCTCAAGGTCGGGAAAGGTATGGCGGGCAGTCAATCGCTCATGCATTCGCTGGCAGCGGGCCTTCTCGAAGCCCTTATAGCGGCTATTTATCTCGACGGCGGCTTCGAGCCGGCAGAAGCCTTCATACTTAAAAATTTCGACTCCATCATTCAAAAAGCCAGTGTCGAACAGGCACAGGGCAATTTCAAATCCATTTTACAGCAATTTGCTCAGCAGCACTTCAATACAACACCCGCCTATGAGCTTTTGGACGAAAAAGGGCCTGACCACAATAAATGCTTCGAAATCCAGGTTGTGATTAACCAGAGGCATTTTCCCAGCGCCTGGGGCAACAACAAAAAAGAGGCCGAGCAGAAAGCCGCTCTCAATGCCCTGATCGAGCTGGAGGTAATCAAGGATTATTACGAAGAACCGCAACCGGAATAAATTGTTTTATATTATCCAATAATCAGCCAGGCGACAGCCGCTAACACCATCGCCGTTACCACCATAAAGACAATTATCGAGCCGAACAACAGTATGGTTTCTTTAAGAAAGTTGCCCACTGTAACTTTTGGCACCTTTGTTGCCTTATATACCACCGCTATTGCCGCCAAGAGGGGCAATACCAGCAGCAGCGACCGCGGATTAGTCCCAATATCCTCGGGGACCCTGAACTGCGCCATAGCATCAGCCGCAAAAGCCAGCATATTTATTGCTCCTCATTCTGCGTCTTGCGGAGATATGCCATATATACCGCGTTGACTATACAGAGCAGGTTAAGCAGGCCCGAAGTGCTTGTATATATCTGGCCCATTTCATTAGGCCTGCCAAAAACCGGGAAGCCGCCGCCTCTGGTGTAATGCCCGATAATCGCCACCAGCGGTGAATTAGCCATCTGGACCATATACCACAACCTGGCTCCGATCGGGTCAACCACGCCTATCGAGCCGATATAAAGACCTGCCGCAAAAATTACGACTATCGTTACAAATATTATCAGTGCGCGGCTTGTCTCTTTAAGCACGAGGTATCCGCCGCCCGGCAAAAACCATCCCGCCAGCGCCACCAGAAACATTAGCGGCCAAAGATTTTCCTCTGTTTTATGGTATGACACCGTTATTTACCCGCTCGATTAATATCAACAGGAACCGCATTCGGCTCGGCCTTCGGCGCGTTCGCATCCTGCTTCTCTTTTATTTGAACATACTTCATACGATTGACTATGTTTTTGGGGCTGTAATGCGATATAGCCAGTGCCTGAGAATCAGCGTATTCATCCCTGACGACCTCCGACGCCTTGGTAACATCAAATACTTCCTGATAAAGCCGGTGAATAGTCGCGCTCTCGAGGCAGTAGTAGCACATTCCCGGTTTGAACTCCATGATTTCACCCTGTTTGGGCAGCGTATTACTGTCCTGGGGTATAAGGGCGAATACCTTGTCCATAAGCAACCCTTCCCGTATTGTCCTGTCGAGAATCATTCTGGCCGTCGGATTGCCCTGAGAACGGGCCTTTACCTTCTCAATCTCCTGCGTATCTATCCTGTGAAGCCCGCTTCTTTTGTTAAATAGAAAAGTCCGGTCTTTAACCGGCATCGTATTGGAATCGCCCGCGTTTTTGCCGTAAAGCGTGTTAAACCGTTCGACTGCTGCCTTCCACCCGGCCGTTGTCGCCAATGCAACAAACTCTTGCGCCCTGGTTTTAGTTTTATCCATCGCCGCAAGCAGTTTAAGGTCATCGGTTATAATTTCTCTTATAGTGTTCGAATCCGCACGCGCCGAGCCATCCTGTTCAAATTGTATGCCGTGTCTGTCAATCCTCTCATCTATACTTTTCGGTTCGGCGGCCTTTTCAGCCGCGACAACCCGTACCAGCATCATATTTCTGCCTTTGTAGCCCTCCGCGCTCATCTCCTGTGCGTCCCTCAACGGGCCAATATTTTCATAAAGTCGCGGCGCCTTAATATCCATCGGGCCAAGCTCGCTGACCTTCAACTGCTCTATCGAGAACAGCACTCGCACAAGTGAGGCCTCCGCCACCCCGGCCCCGCCGGCGTAAAGCGAGTTGAAATTCTTGTCGCTCTGAATATCAGACACACCCAACAAACCCGTCCTGCCGGCGTAAACCGGTACTTTGTGTTTTTCAGTCAATTCCGCCGCCACTTTCGCATAATCAACAGCCGCCTTTTTGAACTGCTCGTCTGTCAGCTTCCCCTTTTCAGAATCCATCTCGGACAAATTGATCTCAGTAAGCGACTTGGCATCGGCTAATATCTTTTCAGCTTTTGAATCGACCTTCTCCTGATAAAGCCGTTTCGATAACTGCGACGCCACTTCCGCATAGCTGTGGGTTTTCACTACTACGCCGGAATTGGGGTCGTTCGGGTCCAAATAATCCCTGTATGCAATAGGCGGCTGTGATGAATGCTGCTGGTAATAATTTTCGGTTTCCTCCTGCGTCAATGGATTGACCGTCGCGGCAACATCATCCAGCCGAACGGTTATATACTCAAGACAAACCCGCTCGGGAAGCTTATAGCCAAAACCGTACGGATTATCCTTGTTCGGCTCGCCGGCAAAATACCATTTATACTTGTCGAACTGTTCCGCAACCTTACTTGCTTCCGGCTTGAACGACTCACTCTTGAACGTGCCTGCCTCAAACACAACGTAATTGACGTCGAGCGTTTCCCTGTGAAGGTTTGTCTGGTGGAGAATCTGTGGTATGGTTATATTCTCGGTTGAGCATACCACGCCACAGTAATTGATAATCGAACTCATCTCAGCAAATGCCTCAAGCACCTGCCCTTCGGAAAGCCGGTATTGTTTTTCTATCGCAGCGATAATCTGGCTATAGGGTCTTCCCTGGAATATCCGCGGTATAATCACTTCGAGCTGCTCTTTAGCTCGCTCAGTTGATGTCTTTATCCCGGCCTCCTCGGCTTCCTTTGTCAGTAAAACCCAGTATATGCTGGGAGGATATTGCTTGGTGTAGATTTCATTTATCTGATTATCCGACACTTCGTAGTCGTCCATAGTGGCAATTTGCTTTATCCTGCCTATTGATTCGACGGCAGCGGAACGCTCCGGGAAAATCAATTCCCCAAGTAAAACTGACCTCATATCCTGCGAAGACATTTGACGCGGGTCCACAGGCCTAAGCACTGATTCCAGGCCCAGCGCCTTTAACGCCTCTATCTGCTGATTAGCCAAAGCCACATCCTGCCTGGTTATCTTCCTGTCGTTGCCGTAATAGGCAATTGTCTTTCCCTCGCCCGTCCTTGCCGAGCTGAAGTAATTCATCAGCGGCTCGATTGTAAAAACAATCATCAGCGCAATGACTACAAAGGCCATTATTTTGCGGTTGTGCTTGCGAAACCATACCATCAAAGTCATTTTGTTGCTCCGAAAATGCTAACCAACGGTTTTTTTAAAGTCGTACAAGTATAAAGAATGGTCTTGTTTTTTACAACCAAAAACAGCCCGGCATTAATTCGCTTCTTTTAGATATTATTTCCCCCTCTAAAACCCTCTCCACAGCGCAAACAACGCCTTTTTGACGCAGGTTTTACTTGACTTGGCGGGACATTTTTGCTACTATAATGTTGTTGCACGTGCAAACAGGCGTTATCCGCCGACCCCGTTAAAACGGGAAAAACAGACACGATGCAGCAGGGAGACGGGTGACAAAAAAACGATTTTAAATCGCCGTGTCTCCCTTTTTTATTCGGGCTTTTTACTGGATTTCCAGTATATTTGTGAAGAGAACTACCGCCTCGCCGAGTTCGGCATTCGCCTCGATTGTCCCGACAAGCCCGACTTTTTTATCGACGAATTTGCTCAAATCCGCGCCCGCAGCCGAGCTGGCAGGTCTGGCATAACACAACGTCTTGCCATCCGCATTAACAATCTTGTAATACTTCTCGCCGGGTGTCTCAGCGAACAGGGGTGATTCCTTAAGCGTGCCTATAGCCGCGAATATGCCCTTGTCCTCAATCTTCGAAAGCCCTTCGTTCTTTGCACCTTCTATTTTTTGCTGGGTTTTGGTGAACTGGTCTTCCTGAACCTTTATCGCATTGGCGACCTCCAGCGAAAGCTCGCACTTCTCAATCGTCTTCAATAATCCGGCCGCTCTGCGTGCCGCCATGGGGCTTTGCTTGTCGCCGGCAATAACGGTAATCGCCTTCTTCAGCTCAACGAAGTTCTGGTCTGCTGCCGGTTTTGCACGCTCCGCCTCAACTTTTTCCTTGAGGGCCTGCACCTCACCCATTCTCTGCTCTTCCATTGTAACAACAGGAGTCGGAGAAGGCGTATTCGGCTCATTTGGCGAAGAAACCGGCGCTTTTAACTCGCCTGGGTTCGTCGGAAAAGGCGACGCGGGCATAGGATGTGCGGTCGCCGGCATTGTCGACGTCGTGGCCATCGTCGGCGCTGCAGGAGTCGGTGCCATCAGCGTTCCAAGAGGTTTGGCATTCTGGCTGCTAACCCACAAATACGCACCTTCAGGGGGAGCTATCTTGCAGTAACCGTCTTTTTCCTCGCCGACTATGGTTATTTTATCGCTCTTGTTGAGCTTTACCTGCATAGACGTCGAGTGCATCGGCTGAACCTCGTCCGACCCGGCGTAAACGCGAACCGCTTCCCCGATGACCGTTCCGCTCGTATTGTTCTTCGCGTCAATTTGGACGTATTGCTTTGAAATCCAGGAATAACTGCCCGCCGGCGGAACTACCTGAAGCCAGCTGAATTTGTTGCCGACGACCTTGACCTTGTCGTTTTTCCTGGCCTTGCCGCAATTATAATACTGGGTGCCCGGCCCTGACCGAATATACACGTCGTCGCTCGTTATCTCCGCCAGGAACGGAAACGCAGGCAGATTCAGGGCATTCGCCTCTGCCGCCGGAGCCGCACCCGCCTGGGCGGTATTACCCGGCTGTGCCGCAAGAGCAGGCAGACAAATCGCTGCCACGAGAACAATAATTGAAAATCTCAGATAAGATTCCATTCTTCGACCTCCTAACAAAAGGTTTTTCTCCATAAACGCCAACTGCCCCACATAATCCTTCACAGAACGGGGCCACAAATTTTTACTGTTCACAAAACTATCACCGCCGCCCCCCCTTGTCAACTATTTTGTGCCGTTCTTTTGATATGACTTTGGGGCTTTTCTTCGAACACCGGGAAAATATAGTTTACCAGAGGGTAAACTATGGGCTTAAAATCGGCAGACAAATCGAAACCGTCGCAAAAAAAGAATGCAATCATGATACTTTGCGGCAGATTAGCAGGTGAGTTGAACATTGGTTAGCTGGTGCTGAGTAACAAAGGCATCAGCCCTTAATTATAGAGCTGAAGCAACACGGATTTTATAGATTTGCAGCACTTTTGCTTCTCGGCTTGGGTGCTGTTATGGCGGCCAGAAGACGGTAAATATACCTCTTTTTTCCCTTGACAGATACTGGCGCAAAAGTATCATCAAAATCACCTTTGGCTGGGGGCAAAAGGCAATGAGGGCTTGGCTGTTTAGCCGAGCGTTTAATATGGGAAACCATACGAATGGGAGAATCCAATGAAACGAGTCCCGTTTTCGATAGTATGTATTTCTCTGATACTTGCGGCTTTTGCCAAAGCGGATGTATCAGACAAGAACGCTCAACTGCTTCAAGCCGCAAAAGATGGCAACGTCAAGGATGTGCAAACCTTTCTGGCCGAAGGCGCCAACCCCAACACCACAGATTACCATGGTGTGACGGCACTGATGTGGGCGGCGAAAAACGGCCATACGGAGGTCGTCAAGCTCCTACTGGAAAAGGACGCTGATGTAAATGCAAAGGACATCACCTACGGCACAACCGCCCTGATGTTTGCAGTAGAAAAAGGCCATGCGGAGGTCGTTAAGCTCCTTCTCGAAAAGGACGCTGATGTAAATGCAAAGGACATCACCCACGGCGCAACCGCCCTGTGGATTGCATCACGGGACGGCCATACGGAGGTCGTCAAGCTCCTACTGGAAAAGGGCGCTGATGTAAATGCAAAGTACACCATCGGTGGCGTAACCGCCCTGTGGATTGCATCGCGGAACGGCCATGCGGAAATAGTAAAGCTCCTTCTCGAAAAGGGCGCTGATGTAAATGCAAAGGACATCACCAATGGCGTAACCGCCCTGATAATGGCAGTAGAGAACGGCCATGCGGAGGTCATCAAGCTCCTTCTCAAAAAGGGCGCTGATGTCAATGCGAAAAACAACGACGGCCAGACCGCTTTATGGGTAGCAATAACGATGGGCCGTACAGACATTGTGCAACTGCTTGAAAAGGCCGGCGCAAAGGAATAACAAGGGGAAACCCCGATTAGACATATCTCTGACCACGCGTGGTATTACTGGTAATACCACAAGTTCTCAATCCTATATGTACCGTGCAACCTGACCGCACCATACCCTAACCTGCCTTTACGTCATAACCGCCGCCCTTGTAACACCATACGGAAACGAAGTTAATCTGACCTATAGAATCTCCCAGAACCATTGCCAGACAGGGTTTTGGGCTTTAGAATCGACGAACTCGGCTCGGTCCAGACACAGCTTTTTGGAAATCGGCCTAAAATCTGACCGAAACAGCGCATTTATTTATGCTGGTCAAGCTTTTGTTCTATCGCCTCAATCCGGTTCTCCAAGTCCTCAACCTCTTTGTGCTTGAGGATATATTCTATAACGTCCTTGCAGGCAAGTCAGATTATACCGGCATCCGCGCGTATGCCGCTTCCATCATCAGCAAAAACGCCTGCGCCTCGGTGCTCGTCCCCGACCGGTCAAACAATGGTGACCCGCACGCACCCTGCACAACGCCATACTCGTCAACCTTGGCGTGTGCCCCCGCCCGCATCTTGTCCGCCGATTTGAGGTAACTGCTTTTCAGCCAGCCGGACTTTATCCCTTTGTAAATCGAATACGCCAGCATTTGCGACAAATTGGTCTCGACAAACGTATTCGTATCATCCACCATATCGTGAAACAGCCCGTCGGGCCGCATAAAAGAAATACAACCGTCCAATAATTCCTCCGTATAGCCAATCAGCTTTTTGCGCTCATCTTGCTTGTCATTAGGCAGCGTATCGATTATCTGCGCCATTCCCGCCGCACACCAGCCGTTGCCCCCGCCCCAGCACGCCTCATGCTTGAAAACCTTTTTCTTGTCGTCCCATATATGCGAAAAAAGCTTCTTTTCCTTGTTCCACAAAAATCCACGGTAACAATCGACCTGCCTCATCGTCTCCTCGAAATCGCCCATAAGCGCCAAAAACGGAGGCGTCATAAACATCGCGTCGCTCCATATCTCCCTGCCGGACGTAACGTGACATATCGCCCCGTTTTCCGTCCTGGGCGCCCTCTTTTTAAGATACGTATATAATGCGTCCGCCGCGTCTTTGAGTTTCTTGTCGCCGGTAACTTTATAGGCATACAGAATCGCAGCCCCATTCGAGCCGGGGTCAGTTACCGCGTTTTCCGAGCCGAGCATCGCCGCCCGCCCGTCTTCTTTCCTGCGAAGCGCCGCCTCCTTACCCATCAGCACAACAATGTCCTTTTCCCCCTGCTCTATCATCGCCTGCGACGCCACGCCCTGTTCCCAGCTTGCCCGCTGCATACAAAGCATCGCGATTTTGGCTTTCTCAACCAAATTGCTCTTCCCAGGTTTTTCTGTATTCGCCAAAGCCATCTTCGAGCTATATCCCCCCGCCGCCGCCAGAATCGGCAACGCCAAAACGTCCCTTCTTCGCATTGTCCTTACCTTTCAAAAACATATTGTTCGCTCTTGCTAAAACCGGCTTATAGTAATTATAATTACCCCGCTGACAAAAAACAGTTTATTTCATTTTGCTGAAAGGACAATAGCATGCGAACCATAAGAAATCTCATCGTTGCAATAATAACAGTGGCCTCCCTTATGACACTTGGATGCAATGAAAGCCAGCAGGCCTCATCTGGCCCAAAGACATCCGCCAAAGCAGAAAAAGTAGCCGCGGTGAACTACGATTTAAAAGACAAGGATGCATTCACCATAATGGGCATACAGACCCGAATTACTTCGGCTAACGAGAAAAACCCTGACGCATACACTAAAATCTGGGATGCCTTCGAGCCATACAAAGACCAAATCAGGCCTCTCAGCGTCGAATGGCGATATTACGGCGTTGACTTCGCTATGGACAAAAAAGGCGACTTCGATTACCTCGCTGGAATGCCCGTGCGAAAAGACGCTACGCCGCCCGATAAATCCCTCGTTACCCGCGAGATCCCCGCCGCACGATACGCCGTCTTCAAAACTACCGGCGAGAATATGGGCAAGACCTATCAATACATCTTCAGCGAATGGCTTCCCGCCTCGCGCTACAAAATCGACAATAAGGCCTGCTGTTTCGAGCAATACGCCCCGAGGGAATGGATGAACCGCCCCGTCTATATCTATATCCCCATCGTGCCGAAATAGGCGATATCCTAAAAAGCAGACAACCCGTTCTTATTGCTTCTAATGCTATTCGCATTTGAAGACGCGGAAAGAATGCGGCTTGATTGTCATTTTGAAAGCCATCTTATCTGGCACCGGCGCTGGCTGTCCGAATCGTCTCGGCTGGGTCACTACCCCATCGCCTGTGAGTTCCTCGCCGGTTAATACATCGCCCAGCTTGCTTACTCGCTTATCCGCCACAATCTTTACGTCAACCGGTTCGTTGCGGAACGACTCCACGATAAACGTGTCATTATCATAAACGAACATCGATACCTGGCTTGGGCCGTCCAATCGGACATACATATCTTTCGCCAGCACGGCCCTGATTTGAGTCAGGACCTCCGCGGGCAGGTTGTATAAGTCCCCGTAGTTATCCGGAATCGTCAGGATATACAATCGGCTGTTGCCGTAATCCGCCGAATGTAAAACAGGATAGCCATTGCCGCTCGCCAGGCACGAAATCTCTTCCCACGAATCATTGGTAAGGTATTTAATCTGCGGAATTATAATCTCTTGTTTAGATTCACATACCGGGCCAAATCGACGCTGAAATTGGAATTGTTTAGCGCGTGCCTTTTCGTCGCCTATTCTCAATTCGACGATGTCCTCTATCCCCTTGCCCTGCAGTGCCTTATACAACCCGGACGTGATTACGACCGTTTTGCCGTCAACTAACTGTTTTTTGATTTTAGCCACTATTTTCTTGTCGAACTTAGCCGACTCGGTCAGGAATATCACGTTGGCCTCCGCCGGGAATTCAGGCATCAAATCCATCGGTATCCCGCACATACCAATATAGTTGTGCAGGAAATCCTCTCCCACCGAATGATATGGCTTATAACTCTTCACCCCGACGGGGTTGCCGAGCTTGCCTAAAAATTTATCAACCAGCTCAAAACTATATCCCGCTGGTCTGGCCATTGTTGAAGGCGTCACCGTCCTGCCGTCAGCCAATTTTATCGGCTGCATCATCTCATTGTAATCGAAGCTCGTCTGTCCCCCCTGCCACGCCGCTCGCAGGTTGTCGGGGATAGGCCCAAACGCCCTGCGGAAATCAAAAAGCGTAATCTCCGGCGCCTTGGCGAACAGCGTCAGCCACAACTGCTCCGCATACCGGTCCATATATCTCATCGCGCCGGTATCAACCCACCCGCCGCCGTTGCCGCCCGGCTTTATGTTCTCGAAATACCGATATATCAGATAACTCTCGTATTGCTGAAGGTGCTGGTCCGTATAGACCGGGTCTCTCGTCTCTGTCCCCGTGTATATCCCGTCAAAAATCTTCGGCTGCGACTCAAGATTAAACCCGCATCCCTGGAAATGCTCATACCAGTTCGGGTACTTGATTACCATTTTCACCTTCGGATTCACCACCTTTGCAGGCCCAACCACCAGGTTTCTCGCCGCCCCTTTCATCAGGTCAATCCTGAATTCCGACCAGCTTTTGTCGCCCTTGGCCTTGATGCACGATTCGCATTTGCAGTTGGTAAAGAAAAAATCGTCTAAGATGACCTCATCGAATAATTTCGCCGTGTATTCAGCTATCTCTTTCACCCGTTTGCGCGATTCGGGCCTGGTATAACAAAACGTCTGGAAGCGGTTACTTTCCATCACCGTAAATGTAATGCCCCCCGCCACCTCAACGCCTTTATCCTCGAAAAATTTCTTCGCCGCCAATACCGTATTCACATCCACCAGTACTGTGTCGCGGTGCGTCTCCAAATAAATTTTATCGACCTTCACCTGCCTCGATATCTCGTCCCAGCGTGTCGCCAGCCAGTTGGCGTCGCCCATCTGGTTGACCTCCTGCGCCCTGCAGTAAACCGCCACCTTGAAATTCTGATATCCCTTAGCCGAAGTCGAAAAAGTCGAGCACATAAGAATTAATACCCCCACTGCTAATACCGCGATTGCCTTACGCATACCATTATCTCCATTCGAACTATTATTTACATGTGTAAAGCAATGAATCTTATTGTTTTTTGGCCCGTTGTCAAACGGAAACCGGCATGAAGAAAGCCCCTCACGATTGTTGAATTCCTGCTGAGTTTTATGGTATAGTCGCAGCCGAAAGGTGCGTAATGCCGGCTAAATTGAGCGACCATAATCTGCAGGAACCCGTATCCGCGTATATGCGGACCGATTTCGTCTCTCTCAAACAGAACGAAACAGTCGCTCATGCCATAAAATCCATCAGGGATAACGCCTCCCCTAAAGATATCCTTTATCTCTACGTTACCGACGAGCACAATCGCCTCACAGGCGTCGTCCCCATAAGAAACGTAATCACCAGCGACCCCCAAACGAAAATCTCGTCGATTATGGTTCGTTCCCCTGTCTCGGTCCAGCATTGGCAGTCGGTTTTGCACGCCTGCGAGCTTTTCACGGAATATCGCTTTCTTGCTCTGCCCGTAGTCGATGACGACAACAAAATCCTCGGCATCGTCGATATAAATCTCTTCACCGACGATGTCGTCTCGCTCAACCATCAGCGTCAGCTCGAAAACGTCTTCCAGATGATTGGCGTCCACGTATCCATAGGCAAAAAAGAGGTTTCTCCGTGGTCGGACTTCAAAGGCCGGTTCCCCTGGCTCTTCTGCAATATCACCAGCGGCATTATCTGCGCCTTCATCGCCAGCCGATACGAACTGCTCATCAGCGAGCTCGCCATTCTCGCTATGTTCATCACCGTCGTCCTGGCAATCTCCGAAAGCGTCAGCATCCAGTCAATGGCCCTTACCCTCCAGGTCCTCCTCCAGCGAAACGTCTCCTGGCGGCGCATATTGATGGGTGTCCGCAGTGAATTGCTAACCTCCGTCCTCCTCGGCGCCGGCTCCGGCTTAGTCGTAGGACTTACCGCGTATCTCTGGAAAGGCGTCTTATGGCAGGGTCTCGCCATCGGTCTCAGCATTTGGCTTTCCGTCATCACCGCCTGCCTCCTCGGCGTCATCGTCCCCACCCTCATTCGAAAATTCCGCATCGACCCGAAAGTCGCCGCAGGCCCCATCGTCCTCGCCGCCGCCGACATCGCAACCATGGCGTTTTACTTCTCAACCGCAAACCTCATCCTCGGCTGACAACCCCCAAAAGAAAAAAGCCGGCTAAAAAACCGGCAATTTTCCAAAAACCATGGTGGATTTCGTTGCGTTGCTGATTTACCTGCCAATCGGCAGAGAATGTTTCTGCCACGCCTCAAAGCCGCCTTCGAGCTCCATTATCGGATAGGCATTTTCCGCAAAGAGTTTGCACGCCTTCGCCGCCAGATGGCACTGCTGTGAGTAGCAATAGACGACGTTGGTTCTTTCTCTGCTCAGTCCATAAAATGTGCTCCATCGCTCCTTCGGAAGGTTTACCGCTCCGGGGATATGGCCTTTGCTGAAATCCTCTTTGCTTCGAACATCGATAATGTTCACGTATTCGCCGCTTTCAATCAGCGAGTTCAACTCGATAGGCCCGGTAGTAAATTCAAGCTTCGCTTCGAAAAACTCCACCGCTTTTCTTGTGTCAGTTAGCGTAATCATTGTCGTATCCTTTCAAATTTCAAGTCCTTGTGAAAGCTTTCAAATCTGCTTCTTGCTCTGCTTACTTATACGATTGGCGCAAAACTGTGCTTATCAGAAAATTGCTTACGATAACTGTCATTCCCGCGCAAGCGGGAATCCAGAACCCACAATAAAACAACTCCCATTCGCCGGGATTTGTATGAGCAATAAAGAGGGCACATTTAAGCATAACTCTTACCACCACGGCTAAAACCAAATCGTATAAAGAGTGATGGAACGCAGGAAAAGATCATATCTGTTGGGGCTTTTAACAATTGTTTCGTTGTCCATCGGCAGTTACAGCGCTATCGCTTCAGATGATTTTTCCAAACAGTCGCCTCTTATCACCAATGTTTACGCGACCGCCTACCATTGTGTTTACAACTCCGAACTCCCCGGCACACAAACCGTCACCACGACCATTTCAAACAAAACTTACACCTTAAAGGCCTCCTTCTTATTCGGCGGCATGGGGGTCGTTATGCAGGGCACAGGCAAAACCGCCCCCGACGGCGATTATGTCAAATACGCAGCAGGTGCAGGCCCCTTCGTCCGCCTCACAGGCCCAAACGCAGGCAGAAACCCCAAAGGCCAATGGGTTATCGACCCGCAGGAGCTCCGCGACCGCTACGCCCGCATAGGCATCACTGACTTTGCCGGCTTTGGCAATCTGGCCCTTTTAAATCCCGACTCCGCAACCTATTCAATCACTTCATCACTCACCGGCTCAGCAGGCCAGCCCCTCACTCCCTGGCTCTCTATTTCCACCGACCCATCGTTAATCCCGACAGGCCAAACAGGAACTATTCTTTTCAAAAATGGCGATACCACCCCCGCTGACCTCCCCTCCTCGAACTTCATAGCACAGGACTCAGGCCAATACATAAAGGGAAAACACATTGATATCTACCTCGGCGAAGGCCAGTCCGTAATGGACGAATGGAACCGCACTGGCGGCAACCGCTACGTAGATATTTATTATTCGCTGTAGTTTACCCGCACGCCGTCATGGGCTTGGCCATCCCTATCGGGAGGCGTCCCTTTCAAGAGTGGCGATAAGCTCTAAAAATCTGCTTCTAAGTAAAAAATTTTCATTTTTGCGTCATCACAGTAACTCTTTACAATTAAATAACTTACGGCTTAATCCGTGCCAATCCGAGTAATCCTGCCGCTAGGCATCCCCAAGGGAGTGGTTAAAAATAGTTAGTTTTGTCTTGACTTATAGATGTTGTTTGGTAAAATTCTAACCCGCTGACCTGCCCTGAGCGGAGTCGAAGGGGTCAGGAGCTTGGCGTAGTAGCGCAGAAGCCCCGCCGGTCAGTTTGGCGGGCATTTCGCCCCAGGTGGGCACGGTCACAGGGACAGAAGTTCCATTTTGGATTTCAATTAAACCAGAAAAACTCTGTGAACTCTGTGGCCTCTGTGGCTAAAAAAGGAGAGGAACTATGAAACTTCGCTTAACAATCAGTATTCCGAATTGGCTTGACCGTATTTTCGCCTGGCCTGTGCTTTTCTATCGCAAACGCAAATTCGGCCACCCCTACCGCAAAATCCGCCTCACCGAAGGCAAATTCACCCTTGTTGACCCGCAGGATTTCTACTGGCTCAATAACTTCGATTGGTTTACCAAGAGAAATCGCACATCTTTCTATGCCGCTCGTTTCAACAATGACCTTCCCGAAGGGCCGACCATTGTTTCGATGCACAGGCAAATTATGAATTTCCCCCAAGGCCTCCTTGTTGACCACAGGAACCTGGATGGCCTTGATAATCAAAGGTCAAACCTCCGCATCGCGACATATTCAGAAAATAATTGTAACAGGCCGAAAAGAAAAAATACCTCCTCCCGTTTTGTCGGCGTTTGTTTTGAAAAGCGTTGCAAACGCTGGATGGCATATATTGCGATGAATCGAAAAAGAAAACACATTGGTTACTTCGACTCCGAAATCGACGCCGCACGTGCCTATGATGCCGCTGCCAGAAAGTACCACGGCGAATTCGCCAGATTGAACTTTACCCCGTGAGATGATTTCTCTATCTCACCGGGGTTTCCCGTAGCGCAGCGAAGGTCCTCGGGGTTAGTTCCCTTGGTCTTCTGCCGGGGACCCATTGTCCGCTGATTATTCCTTTGACGCCAACATCCTCAGGATTTATAGTTGATTTGGCGAAAAATAGTTTTTTAAGGCGACAAAAATAGAGTTTAAGGTGATATGATTGGCTATGGATAAATCAAAAGACAATATTTTTTCTGAGGCTAATTTTAAAAAGATGGCATTTTATGACCAGCATTATCAGATTGTAATAGATTTGCCTCTTGTGACTAAAACGCCTATAAAGCTTTGTGACCATGAAAATGTTGATGAAAGGAAGTGTAGATTTTGTGGCAAATCAAAACCAGAAGTAAGTTTTAAAAAAAAGGCACATGCAATATCTGAGTTTTTGGGAAACAAGTCTTTAATATCAATGAACGAATGTGATATCTGCAATGAATTCTTTGCCAGTGAATATGAAGATCATTTAGCTAAATGGTTTGGGCCTATGCGTAGTCTTTGTCAGATGCGAGGCAAAGAGGGTATTCCTAAATATAAATCTAAAGAATTTACTGCCGCAAGAGGCGATAAAGGCATGGAGCTATTTATAAATTCAGATTCCTCCATAATGAATAATATAAAGGAAGGTTCTTCGGATACTTTTAAGATACCAGTCCCAATGAAAACTCAGCCATATATTCCAATTAGAGCAGCAAAGGCTTTTATTAAGTCAGCCATATCTATTTTACCCAAAGAACTGTTATCTGAATGTGAGAACACAATACTGTGGTTGTCGGGCAGGGCGACTGTGAATATTGATAAATTCCCGGTTTTGTATGCTTTTACGCCAGGTATTAACCCTTACAAAAATGGAAAAGTTATGATTTTGAAGAGAAAGAATCCTGACGAAGAAATACCAGCTTTATGGTTCATCGTTGCAACAACTAATTTCCTATTTCAAATCATGATACCTTTCTGCAAAAGTGATGGATGGATGGAATATGGCAAAGACATTAATTTCGAAGTCACAAAATTTCCCACTCCATTTCCTGAAGAATATGAAAGAAAATTTGGAAAGACCGTTTGGTATTGTAAAGATTGGGCCTGCGATAAGCCTGTAGTACAAAATCGAGAAGCGTCGTTCCATGTTGATAAAATTGAAAGTATCTGAAAAGATTGTCCCGAAAAATTTTATGGCGGTAAAGATTAACCACGAAGAAAAATTAAAATCCGTGTTAATTGATAGGAATTAAATGGCAGATAATTTTAGACATGCCTCTGGTTTTGGCAAAAGAATGGAATACTGGATCATTGGCAAGATGATCAAAGAGGGTTTGGATGTTTACGTTCCTCTGGTAGATGATATGGGGATTGATGCCGTTGTCAGAAGACCGGATGGAAGTTTTGTTGAAATACAGATAAAGGCACGCTCCAAGAGTGTTCTCTCTGGCGACGCTGCCTTATTTGCAGCGATGACCCATGAGTTAAGAGAGAATTACTGGTTTGTTTTTTACTCTGAGAGAATGGACAAAACGTGGATAATGACCAGTGAAGAATTTATAAAAGAAAGCAACCAAAATAAGAATGGTATAAACGCTGGCAAAAGAAGCATTTGGTTCAATGGTAAAAGGAAAGACAAGAAAACCGGAGAATACACTGAACACACAAAACCACAGTTTGAGAAATATACCGCAAATGATTTTTCGAGAATTATTCGAAATACTGCGTAAATCTGCGTAATCAGCGTCTAAAAATCTTAGGGTCTCAGCGTCTTAGTGGCAGCCGGTTTTTAATTGAAAATCCCCCTAAAAGCACCCTGCCCTCCATAGCTTTAGCGAAGGAGGGGTAAACCATTTTTCGTAGCGTAGTTTACCCGCCGTCTGTTTGGCGGGCGCAGACCCCCGCGTCTCGTTTTGCTTTGCAAAACGGCGGGGGCCGCCATAGCCCGTCTTCACCTGTTCTTAAGGCCGGTTTAATTTACCGTTACGTGAGAAGGTTTATGGGGTTTAACACTCTTATAAATGATTCCCCCCGGCGTCATCTGTCCTTCAATTGTAACCTTGTTCGATAGAAATTTTTGCAGGTTCGGGTCCGCTTCCCATAGATTAGCCTGTTTTATAACCAGATTTTCCCTGTAGTCAAAGGACTGAAGATAATAGACCGGCCCTTCTGATTTGGTGCCTATCGCGTCTAACTTGGAAAACAAAAAACCATCGAACGTTCCCATTTTACAATCTCCTGACTTTTTTAATTCCTCATTAAATTCTCGGCCATTATTCGCGCAAACAATCACCGCTCAAAATAAGCCTCTGTAATTAAAGGCGTCTCCCATCCTCCAAATGTTGACGGACAAAAGTGCGTTTCTCTTCAATTTTTACCACAAAATCCCTGATAGGACAACAATTTTCAATTTCATTAAAAATCCGCGCCTCAAAAACATCGTCTTAAAAACCTCGACTGTTGGAGCACTCCATAAGTATATACGCATATACTTATATACTATCGCCCCCCTCCGGCTGATCCGTGTTAACCCCGTTAGATGGCGGCTTTGCCTATCTCACGGGGTGAATCCGTGTCTAAGCAGTCAGCTTTATAGAAGGGCGATTAACCCTTGCGGGCGAAGATACTTACCAATCGCACAAATCATATTTGGAGAATTGGTTGTATCGAGCACGCAAAGCTGACTGTTCTCTGTGAACTCTGTGCCCTCTGTGGCTAAAAAAACAGTGAAATCTGTGTAATCTGTGGCTAAACTTTTTTTGAATCAAGGAACGCCTGCAAAATTTCGGCGGCGGCGAGGGCGTCTATCCGGCGTTTTTTACCTTTGCGGGTCAAATCCATATCAATCATCTTTCCTTCGGCGGCGAAGGTGCTCAACCTTTCATCCTGAAAGAAAACGGGGGTGTCAATCTGCTTTTTAATCTGCTCGGCGAACGCCTGCACCTTTTTGGCCTGCGGGCCGACCGAATCATCCATATTCAAGGGCAGGCCCAGGACGAGCGCCCCAACGTTTTCTGCTTTGGCGACTTCGATAATTTTATCGATTAGGTAATCGGAGGTGGGAATCGCCATAAGAGGCGAGACAAATGTCTCCGTCTGGTCGCAAATCGCCAGGCCTGTAATCTTGTTTCCGTAATCGATTGAAAGGTATCGCATTTCTTTGCAAGAGCACAAGTCAAAAGAACACAGGAGCACAAGCAACTTGTGCACTTATGCCTTATGCACCTGTGCACTTTTTTATTTATATTTTAGTATTTTCTATTCTACAGGAACTTATCCCCGGTGCGTTTCTCGATAAGCTCAAGCAGCTCTTTTAGCCGATATGCCTTATCGACGGGGCAAACCAGCGTCGCGTCGGGGCTGTGGGCGACAACCATATTTTCAAGTCCGATGCCCGCTATCAGGTGTCCTGCGTCCTCGGTCACAAAGACGCTTGATTTGCAATCGAGCAGCTCGGATTGTGCCGCGACGACGATATTATTGTTTTTGTCGGATTGGATTATATCGGCCAGAGCGGCAAACGAGCCGAGGTCAAGCCATCGGCAGTCGAGTTTGATTGCGTGGACGCCCGGCGCTTTTTCCATCACCGCGAAATCGATACTGATTTGGGGCAGCTTCGGGAAGAAATCATTGAGAGTTTGCTCCTGATTCGGCCCATCCCACGCGGTAGCAATCTTGCGGAGCGGGTCCATAGCGTCGGGCAGGTATTTATTGATAAGGGCGAGGATGGTTTTGGCCTTCCAGACGAAGATGCCCGAATTCCAGAAGTGTTTGCCTTCAGCCAAGTATCGCCGGGCGGTCTCTTCGCTGGGCTTTTCCTTGAATCTATCGACGGTGAAGATTTCATTTTTACAGCTGGGGTATTTTTTCGGAGCTGAGCATTTAATATAACCCAGTTGTGTACTGGGAGATGTAGGGTTAATGCCGAAGGTTAGCAGCCGGTCAGGATTAGCGTTGATGAAGGCGAGCGCGTCTTTTATCGCCTGCTGAAAGACCTCCGCCGGCTCGATAATCTGGTCGGCAGTAACGACCGCCATTGAGGCATCGGGGTCGAACTTGGCGAGTATCGACGCCGCGAGCCCTATCGCGCCTGTGGTATCGCGGACAACAGGTTCAGCGATTACATTATTATACGGCAGGCCGGTGACGGATTCGCGGACCGTATCTGAGTAACCCGCGTTCGTGACGACGATGATGTTGCGGGCGTCGAAGATGGGCGAGAGGCGGTTGAAGCAGAGACGCAGGAGGTTCTGGCCCTGGAAAAGTTTGAGGACCTGTTTCGGACGAGTTTTGCGACTGAGAGGCCAAAGGCGTTTGCCAGTGCCGCCCGCCATTATAACCGCGTAATTCATAGTTCGACCTCGCTCACTTACAGACCAAAGACACAAGACGTAAGCATTTTGACAGGATTTTAGCACAGGATTAGAAAAAGACAATAGCGATGATTAGGTAAATGAGTAATCTACGAAGGATTCCCGTTTGCGACCAATTGCTTAACCTGTAGTGCCCGTGGGCCGGCTGCCTCGCAAAGCCCAATAAAGACAATTTCATTGGGCTGAATAATTATATCCAGGGATTGAACGCTGTCTGAATTCGTTTTGAGTATCGAGTACTTACCATCTCGCACACAATACAGGAAAGGACTGGCTTCCGAACGCAAACCCAGTTGGCGAAAGTCAAGCGATGGTTTTATGGAAACGGGTTCTTTGGTAATGTTCACGAAAACAAAACCGCTGTCTCCATCCGGGGCACGCCAGGCAGAGTGCATAATGCCGGGGACCTGCATATAAGGAGCCGAATCGGTTTTTCCCAAAGCGTTTCCCAGCGGCACGGTTGTCGAAGGACAGGTGAACGAGAGCGGGTGCTGCATTCGGCCATATACGAGAAAATCTTTCGCATAGGATGTTCGGGCTTTGCCAATACCCTTCCACAATTTCAAGACCGGCCGGTTATCAAATTGCTCCGTTTTAATCGGTGTATTTTGCAATGGAATTTCTCCCCAAACTAACATTCTTCCCATACACAGGACGTTATATTCCGAATGGGGCTGGGCCAGTCCAAGATAATGTTGTTCCTGGCTGACAATATAGTTGTGATAAACATATTGAAAAAGAGGAATTATTTCGCTGGTTCCGTTCCAGAGTCCCCCTTCCTTCAAGCCGACTTCCGAAAAAACATCACGCCAGAAATGCGCCATATCCAGATACGGAATGTAAATCTCAGTAATACCTTCGCTTGTGAAGCAGACGTCCCGGTTGATGGCTCGACATGTCGCCTCGATATCTTTGAGGTTCTCAAGCCAGGCATCCGTTTGCCACTTGCCAATACCGAGCGGATGGCCATGAGTACTGTCAAAACAAGGAGCATTCTGAAGAGGCCGAGGAAAGCAGTCGAGTTGAACAAGGTCGCACCCGTGCTTAGTCAGCTCCGCTGCGACTTCCCCCAGGTACTTTCTCCAGAAGAGCGTGGCCGGACACATATATTGACACGAAAGTGAGGGATCCTCCTTATCCTCCCGCAAGTTTCCATCCTCGTCCCGCCTGGCGTAGGGCAGCGGCTTTTGTGATTTCCAGAAGTCGGTGCTTTTGTTCAGAGAGTCCGCTCCGATAAATGCCGCAAGACGGCAACTGCCGGCGTGAAGATTAGCCACCATAGTGTCGAAATTGCTCCACCCCCCGAGCGGCGGGAAATAATCGCCCCAGGACCAGGCACTTTTGTTCTCCCAGCCACTCAATTCAGCCAGCAGCCCGGTTTCAGAATAACGTTGGTGATTGCGAGCCATCTGGCTAATTTCTTCGAGCGCGGTATTTTCATTTTTAAAGAAACCTCGCGCAGCGAAGGAGCTTCCCACGCCACAGTCCGTCAGCCAGGCGGGGGTGTTTCTTTCTTTTAGTGATTGTTTCGCCCACGACTGGTTTAAAGCCCATTGTTTGTAAATATCGGCAGCCGTGTACCAGTCCCCTTCAAATACACCCACTATTATCGGATAGGCAGGAATGAAATCCGCACCATACCTGATACCATCGCCGTAGTGGTCGAACGACATCGACGCCCATTGCTTATCCTGCTTGCTGAAGCCAAACTTCTTGGCATATCCCTGATTGTCATAACAGGCGAAATAAAACCCGGCGTGATTGTCGTAATAAGCAGCGAACTGCATATTTAGAAAACAGGACGGGTATGTGTTACCAGTCACTTGCAGGTTTTTGGCAGGATTATGATAGAGACGACCTTCCAGCGTCGGCACAATGAGGCAATCATCATTGCCATCCGGGCCAAGCTCCTGAACCCCGGAAATTGAGGGATACGCAACTCTCTCAATAGCGTATGGGCCGCTGTTACGGACGCTGATTTTCCACGTGCTGAAGGGAGAGTCATCGCGAACCGAAATCGTCGCACGCACGCTTGCCGGATAGGACTCTCCGTTGTCCAAACTAATTTTCTCCCAGAAAAGATGAAGGTTCAGCTCCTGCCCCACACGCTCTACCCTCACCAACTTAGGTTTGAAGAATCCAGCAGAGCGGGCATTGTCCGTCCAGGCGCGTTTACCTTCTTTTGTGTAAACACCCATGCCCCAAAGCGTGTGATAACAATTCACTTTCTCTTTTTTCAGGTCCACGCCGGATTTTTTGTGGAGAAGCGTCAGCAATTCACCGTTCTGAGAGGAAAACCGCATCTCAAGGAAACGATTGCCTAAACGGATATTGCCATCATCTTTGCTGAAATACGCCCGATTTTCCGAACTCCTCTGACCACTGGTATTAGCCAAAGCACAAACGAATGTCCCAACAAGAATAACCACTGCAAGGGAAGCCGAAATCGGATGGACTTTATTTATCATACAATAAATTATAACTGGCCCGTACCTGAATACAAGCCACAACAACTCAAAGCGGGCGTTCAGCGGACAGCGTTTAAAATGCAGCCAATTTTCAATCAAATCACGAAGTTGGCGCTAAATACTGGGTCCCCTGTTGCAGGACCAAAGATGCCTGGCTCCCCGCCAAAAACCCCCGACTACGACATTCGAGGGCAGGCATGCGGGGATCTTCGCTCCGCTACGAGGGGATGAATTTGATGTCAATTCGTTATTAAATAACGAAGTTGCCATCAAATTCAGTTTTGGCGCGAATCTCGGCGGCAAAATCGGCGTAGGACCTGTCGGGCGTGTATTGGCCTGCTTTGCCCATAAGCGCGAAAGTCGCCTGCTTGCCTAATTCAACAGCGGGCTGGTCATAGGTATTGACGTCCAAAAGAGCGCCGGCAAACGAGGTCGTCGCCTCGAAGAGGAATATGAACTGGCCAACGGTATAGGCGTCGATTTTCGGGAACAGCACGGTTACGCACGGACGATTGCTCACGCATAAGGCGTATTCGGTGGCCTTTTTCTCAGCGTTGAGCAGGTCGCCCATATCTTTTTTGGCAAGATAGTTAAGCTCACGAGCGGATTTGGGCGGCGCGGGAATCCTGACTTTTCTGCCAAAATCCTGGATTTCGAGCAGAGTAAAAATCTTGTCGTTTGGGCCTTCGCGATACAACTGAACCTGGCTGTGCTGGTCGGTTGCGCCAAGCGCCTTTATGGGTGTCGGGCCAACATAAGCCTCGCCGCCATCGAGGAAGTATTTCTTGCCTAACGATTCCGCCCAAAGCTGGCGATACCAGTCGGCGAAACTGTAAAGTGCGGAGCTGTAGGGCATCATCACGGATATTCTTTTGTTGCGATTGTAATAGTGGATTTGAATCGCGGCGTTGATTGCGGCGGGGTTTTTGAAGAAGTCGGGATTCGTTACTCGCTGGTGCATATCTTTTGCGCCGGCGAGGAGCTGGTCGATATTTATGCCCGTCATCGCTGCGCTGAAAAGGCCTACGGCTGAAAGGACGCTGAACCGCCCCCCTACGCCATCGGGAACTACGAGCGTGTGCAGGCCCGCATAGGTTGCAATTTTGCGGAGCGTGCCTTTTTCGAGGTCGGTGGTTGCGATGACGCGGTCCTTGAGTTTTTCTTTGCCGAAGCGGGTTTCGAGCATTTTATGGACAATCATAAACTGTGCGTTAGTTTCGGCAGTATTACCTGATTTACTGATGACGTTAAAGACGGTTTTGCCAAGTCGCGGCGTTAGAAAATCCAAAAATGAGCCGAATTGCGCGGGGTCAACGTTATCGAAGACGAATAATCTCGGCCCCTTCCTCTTGTTGTTGTCCAGGTTATAGGTAAATGGATTGAGTGCGTTTTGTAGGGCGATATTGCCCAGCGCGGAGCCGCCTATGCCGAGGACGACGAGGTTTTCGCATTTGGGTTTGAAGTGTTTGACTAACGCTTTGACGCTTTTGGCGATTTGGGGGTCGCCGGGGAGGAGGCCATAGCGGGAGTTGCCTGTGAGGATTTCGTCTTTGATTTTGGGAATCAGGGGCGAAGTTTCTCTCGCTAATTCATCTAACTGCTGAGCGGTTATGCCGTGTTCGGGGCCTATTACGTCTGCCAAGACATTCTTATAGTAGAACTGAATTTGTTTGCCAGCCATTTTTGTCCTTTCAGTATTTATCATAACGTATGTTTACCCGCCTCGTCCCTTAGGGACGGGCGAGGTCTCGCCTTACGGCGGACGAGAGGGAACAGTGTATTCGTTCTGAGGGAAATTTCAAGAATTTTTAACCATCCGCCGCGCCCTATGGGGCGGGCGAGATCTCGCCAAAGGCGGACAGATTACACAGACGACACTGATTTTAATTGCCACAAAAAGGCACAAAAGGTTTAGACGCTGATTGCGCTGATTACGCTGAAGGCGGAAAGGAAAAAGGCCGGAGTTAATTTTATCGCAAAGCGAGGGGCTGGAAAAACAAGTGACCGTCCCAGGTTATTGAACGGCGAACAAATTCTTGTATGCAGCAAGTATCCTCCGAGAGTCTATCCCGTCTACTATGCCGAAATAGATGGTTCTGCTTTCCTGTGCGGACTTAGCAGTCGCTAAACTGTGCATCTGGTCAAGCACACTCTCGTTGATTTGGCCATGGTATTGAATTATGAAAATTTGTGCAGGGCTCTTGAAGAGACGTTGTATCTGGTCTGCGTTCTTGCCCATCTTTCTAGGAGTCAATATACCCGAAGTTCCCCTACCTTTAAAAGCAAAAGCTGCTGGATATCGCTTCCCGTTCATGGTAATGCGAGTTGTGAACAAATCATCTGTCTCGCCACCCCAGTCAGTAAATCTTCCGCGATCTCCAAGTATATTCTTAATCCCTTCCTTGAACTGTTTTTCAGTTAACGACCATGGGGAGTGTCTTGAAAGAGATTTTTTTTTGGCTTTGGAGAACGAGTCGAGATCATCTATTGTGACTTGTCTTATGGATGTTGAACGACGAAAGCCAGATGAATATTTTTTGATTGGTATTTTTACCTGAATATACTTAATCTTTGGGTTTGCTTTTGTAGGTAAATTATCTAACTTATTCTTGTCAGCAGCAAGCCTAATAATTGTATCCCGATTATGCGTATAGAAGTCAAGTTTCTCATAAGCGGTCTCGCCATTAACCTTTGAGGATAGTTGGTGAATTATGTCTTCGCCAGCGAGCCTCTTTGCTTCTGTTAACACTCGCTTACGGTCGAGGTCCGTTATATTTACAATATCGGACACTTTTTTTACTTTTTGTTTGCCTTTGTAAATAGCTTTAAAAACGGCTTTTCTATGTTTCGACCTACCCAAAACCTTTGCAGCGTTAGCAATTTTGTCGTTTCGGTCACCGCTGGGGTTGGAAACTTGCACTACCATAGTATTTTTCTCTTCTTCAATTTTTAATTATTAAAAACATTTAACAGTTTTCTGCCTGCTCAGCGACTATATTTCCCAGGATTCAGGAGTTTACTTAACGACCCCTCAGATATCCCCATGGCCTTAGCTATATCTTTGTTTTTCACGCCAAGATTGTTGGCCAAAAGAATGAGAAGCAATTTTATATACTTGAGGTCTTCTTCCAGTTGCGATTTGGGTCCGCTACATTTATTGTTCTTATCCATTCTTTTTCCCCTTCTTTTCTATACCCTTCAATATTTGAACAACAGTAGATTTGGCGACACGTAGATGCTCTCTTACCATCTCTCTTGGGACTTGTTCTTTATAAAGTTCTAATGCCACAAGGTACTGCAACAATCTCGTTATTTCATCAAGCTTCTTCTCGATAATATCTTCATGATTAGCCATTTAATACTCCTAGAATATTTTATGCAGTTTTATGTACATAGAATCCGTCGATATGACTTGCCATCCTTAACAATTAATCCTAGTTGCTCCCAATTTTTCCACACACCAGATATCCATCCAGTTGAGCAGTCTAACTTCTTAGATAGTTTTACGATACCATCTTTACCAATTGCTTTATAAAGCTTCGCTTTTGTCGCATCTGAAAATTCCTTTTCCAAGATAGGTGCTAATTGGACTTTTAGCAAAGCATTCAATAGTTCTTCAATTCTCTGCAAATGGGGTAGCATATCGTTTTCGTTATTCATTTTTCTTCCCTTTTTTCTTATTTTGTTTGCGTGCCGTTGAAAGTGTAACACGAACCGTATTCGGAGTCGTACCCAAAATATCAGCGATTTCTTTTGGCTGAAGCCCTGCTTGAGATAATAAACCTACTTGTTCGGCTTGAGATTTCCCAATAGCAAGGCCAGTAGCGACTAACCGGATTAACTTATCTAACCGGGAAATTACCTCATCATTTGGTTGATCTGGCATTTTTACCTCCTTTCCTCTTGTTGTTTTGGTTCAATATTGCTGTGATATAATTAATTGGCTTACCAATAATATCCGCAATCTCCGCAGGAGTTAGGCCGATGTCTATGAGCTTTCGCACTTTTGCAGTTGTGGAGATGTTTTCTGTATTTCCGACAAGGTCGAGTAAGAGAGAGATAATGGCATTGAAACGTTTTATGACAACATATTGAATCTTGCTATCATCCATGATTGTGCTCCTAATGTTTTAATTTACATAAGTCCTTTTAATGTCATAGATTCAGAAAATACCATTAGGCAAATAAACAGTCAAGAGTATTTTATCATATTTTTAAAAATAATAATTCTTTGCCTATGGCCAAGGAAAATCCTATCCATTGGATATCCATATTAGCCGTGCAAATCACATACCAACATTACATTTGATTACACATAATTTCATATGTCCTTTTCGTTTCAGGACTTATACAATATAACCATAATAGAGATAAATACTTTTTGCCCGCCACAATGGCAGACAAAATAAGGGCGCGACTGCCACCTTGGCCGATAGCGGTCAGCTTTTCCCCACCGTCAAAGGTTAGTTTTGGGGAAATTGGGGATTTGGGATGAGGAGTGAATAATTGACGATTGGCGATTGCGGATTGCGGATTTAGGAATGTGGAAGAACCCTGCCACTCGCCAAGGGCGAAGATGGCAGGGCTAAATATTTTAAGGATATTTTGTGAGTTTTAAGTTTTGCGCCTTCTCACGATGGATAGAGCGCCCAAGCCGAGCATAATGGCAGTGAACGGTTCGGGGATAATCATTGACCCGGGAATCTGTATTAAATAGTCCTGACCTTCAGGCGAACTGGTCGCGAACAGATTATTCGCGAAATACGCAGTGTCGCCGTCCAACTGGCTAAGCCAGAAATTGGCTGTAGCGGCTTGTTCGATGCCTGTAGCATAGAAACCCGTACCACTGGTAACGTCCCACGTGGGGTCGGTTTCATAAATAATTTCCCATAGAGCGACACCGAATGCCTCCGCCATTTGTCTATTTGCGCCGGTCGTCCATGTGGGGTCAAAATCTCTGCCCCAAAGCTCACGAATGTAGTTGGCTTTGTTATTTCCGACAGGCGTGCCATACGCAGCGGGCAAAGACGCTTCGTTGAGGGGGAGAACATCCTGCCAGCCGGTATATGGCTCCTGGGTCAATTCTATACAGAAGCCCCAGTCGGGCACAGCCGTTCCCAGACCGGTGCCGCCCGCGATGGTCCAGGAATAGACGCCGGTGTAGCCGGTCAGACCGGACAGGCCGCCACCCCAGACGGTGCCTATGTCAGAAAGACCATTGTTGTGATTCTGGACATTTACAGTGCCCAGAAGCGTCGCACTTGCCGTCGAAGTCAGCGCAATGCCGACCAAGACGGCCACCGCAAAAATTATCACCCTTCTCATACTCTTCTTCTCTCTTCTTCTTATTTACCCGGAGAAAACCGGCGCAGACCGCCTGCGCGCCAAACCAGGGTTTCTCCTGATTTTTTGATTTTTCCTTGATAAACAGACAGAGGGTAAATGTTACCGGAGAATAAAATACCACCATTTGGTGACTGGGAGGAATGTTCTCTTCGCCTTCTCTACCCCCCGAACTTCATTCTCGCTTCATACCCCTTACTACTGTCGTAAGGCCTCCGAGCCCTACAATATATAATATACCATAATGCCCCATAGCTTGTCAATAGCTTTTGGACTATTTTAAGCACAATTAAGCGCATACAGGCGGATAAATGCCGCCACGAACGCAAGGGAGGCCAAAAGGGAATGTCCAATCCGCCACCCCCGACAACGACTTTCGAGGGCAGGCAGGCGGATAAATGTTGAATCCTCCGGCGGCGGATAAATATTAAATGTTCAATGTTCAATCCGCAATTTCTTCTGCCAGGCGGGGTACTGGTCCAAAACTGTCTGCGGTTCGTAAGTGTACCAGCCGTAGGCGCGTCGTTCTCTGTCAACCTCGGCAAGAGAATAAAGCATTTCGCTTTTTCTGTTGGAGAACAGCGGTTTGTGCGTTCCAAGCTCATAAAACCGGGCCCAGATTGGCGGCGCTGATTTGTCTTCGACAACACGTCTATCTGTTTTCAGGGTCCTCAACCCAGTATAGATCTCAGGAGCATTGAATTCTTCAACCCGGATTCCCTGAATTTTCGAATCTTCGAACCATTTAACGGCGCTGGCGACCGACTTGATAACTTCCTTACTGGGTTTATCTATGCTCATTAAAAAAAGGACGACTGGGGCGCTTTCCCTGTTACAAATACTCGGCGGCTCATACGCCCGTGCCCAAGCGGGACTCAAATTATTTTCATCATGCTGCTGACACCACGCGGTTAATGTTCCTTTATCATTTATCTGGCATTTGAGTATGCAGTCCAGTCCTTTTTCAAAAGCAATTCTGGCTTTTTCGCGGCGGGCCGAATCGACAAAGGAATAGTACGGCTTTTTATCGAGTATATCTTTTAGCATAGTCATTATGCCTGCCATAACGTCATCGTTGAATGTGATATGGCTGCTGTAGTTCGATTCCAAAGGAAAATATTGCGGCCAGCCGCCGTTGGGGTACTGGGCGGAGAGCGTAAAATCTATTCCCCTCAGGCACCCATCTTTATATTTTTCGGTTTTGGTGATTTCATAAGCTTTTGCCAGATATTTTATGTGCGAATACGTTGTGCAGTTATCAAATGTCGTATGAAGGGCGCTCTTTGCCTTAAGAACCTTGTCATGCTGTTCGGCGGTCAATATTGCGCGCATATCGTAATTTTTGGGCCAGCCGCTGTTGTCTCTCTGGTAGAGAAGGACATTGTCGGCAATTTCTTTTATTTGCGCCGGTTTGTAACGAGGCTGGTTCGGCTCCGGATTAATCACATTCTTCGCTTCATAGATGTCGTACCAGTGGTGAGCACTGTTGTAAAAATCATTCGTATCGAGCTGGTTTTCTTTATTGTCCAGCTTAGGCGGTGCACAAGAAACAAAACAGAAAAATACAGATGATACTGCCAGTACAATTATTTTTTTATTCATCATATACGCAACCAATCCTTCTAATTGCATCAATATATCAAAATAACACCCCAAATACCATTGCATCACCCATATTTATTCGCCGGAGGCGTCAATAATTGAACAGGTCGCGGAGGGACCCGGCTTCGCTGCGCTACGCCGTGGCAAGGGCATCAATAGTTAAACAAATCACGGAGAGAAAAGTTTTTGCCAGCGGCAAGGTTCAGGGCGTTGAGGACTTTGGTCTGGGTATTAAGAGTCAATCTTCTGCCCTTTGCGGCACGCGAGACCATTTTGTGCGTAAGCTGGTGTGTTGAGGCAGCGACAAGGTCGTGCGGCTTCAAACTCAGCTTCGCCAAGATTGCAGCAATCGGCTGCGGGCCAAGGTCTCTTTCAATTCCTTCGTTCATATAGGTCACCCTTAATAAATGTCCAATGTTAAATGTTCAATACCCAATATAAAAGTTAAAAAGAAAAAACATTAAATATCCAATCCTCTTACGGCGGGGAAAGGCAGTTTCAGACGAGGGATAATTTTTTTGTAAATCAGGGCGTCTGTCTGTATAATTCCAATATGGAATACGGCAGAATAAAATACGGTATTGGTGTTGTCGCAGTCATTGTGGCTATGGGAGCGATTCTCGGCTGCAAAAAACAGCCGGCAATCGGAGGACAGAATACAGACAACATAGAACAGAAAACGGACAGTAACGGCGTGAAGACAGATAACAACAGTCCTCCATCATCTAAACCCGCTGTACAGAAGCCCACCTTAAACGAAATAATCCGTAGCGCCACAAGCTGGGAACCCGCTTTTACGGAATGGTACGGGAGAAACGCGCCGGATTTTGCCGTTATAGACATCAACGATAAAAAGCATACGCTCAGCGAATACAAAGGCAAAACTGTGATGCTCGTATTCTGGGCAACCTGGTGCGGGCCCTGCATATCGGAAATCCCGCATATCATTGAGCTGAGAAAGCAAATCGGCGAAGACAAACTCGTGATTCTGGGCATATCCTATATCGACCAGAGGAACACCCCTGAACGCGTCAGAAATTTCGTTGCTGCAAACCCGGTCATCAACTACCCCGTTACCGCGACCAACCCGGCAACTATGCCAAGTCCTTATATTCTTATAAACGGCATACCATGCAGTTTCTTTATCGCTCCCGACGGCAAAATCAAGCTGGCAACCGAAGGGCTGATTCCATTGCCGCAAATGAAGGCAATCGTCGAAGCTGAACGATAAAAACCGCTATTTTCTGCGAAAAAACTGCTGGACAACCGGTTCGGCAATCGTTAGAATGCTGGTTTTGGCTAAAATAGAAGCTGTTATGACAATAGAAACAACGAGGTAAAATTATGGCACATAAAAAGGGACAAGGGTCAACGAGAAACGGCAGAGACAGTAACCCGAAATATCGGGGCATCAAGCTGTACGCGGGCGAAATAGCCAAGGCAGGCAGTATCATCGTCAGGCAGTGCGGCACGAAGTTTTTCGCAGGCAAGAACGTCCAGATGGGCAGGGATTATACGCTTTTCGCAGTCAGCGATGGCAAAGTCCAGATAGCGGGCCGAAAAGTCAACGTCGTATAAATAAAACAAAAGGATTACCGATGAAAGGATGGTCTTTGTGCCATCCTTTTTTTATATAAAGAAGCAATGAATGTTTGTAGATGAAGCGAAAATCCATGTGAAAGCGGGCGACGGCAGTTAAGATTACAGATTAGCCGATAAAAAACAACACAAGCCCCTTGCGGCGTTATGGGTATTCACTGCAATTACTCAACCAGTAAACTGCGAAAATATTCAAATCGTGGATATCTACAGTGCCATTATTGTCGAGGTCCCCGGACAGATTCGGCTGGGTTAGATGCCAGTTGGCTGCAAGAATTGAAAAATCCAGGAAGTTAACAGGATTCTGCCCGTCAAGATTAGGACAATTCGCATCACAAGCGTTTCCTTTCCCATCGCCGTCCGAGTCCGCCTGAGAAGGATTATAAACTCCCGGACAATTATCAAGCGAATCAGGCACACCGTCATTATCATCATCGAAATCCACAGTAACAGGAATATTGAAGCCCCTCCATCCAAATTCATCGTTCTCATTCTGCAAATTTCCCTGACTATCTTCCGTTCGGGCAAGGATATTATAATGGCCCACACCGGGCGGGTTCCAAATAAATGTCCAGAGTTTCCAGACGTTGGGGACATAATAGTTCAGCAACTGGGCTGTTTGCCATGTTGCACCATCATCAGTACTTACCTCGACTTTGGTAATGTCTATCCCCTCACCTGCATACACAAATCCGGAAATGACCTGTTGGCCTAAAGCTACGATCTGTTGATAAACCGGCTTGAAAATTCTCGCATGAATAGGATTTTGGAACAGAGGCAAATCACCCGGAGATTTCGAAATTTCGATACGCGCCAACCAGCGACCATTCTCGAAACCGGCCACACCAGGTAAAACCAGCTTGAGAGGGTAGCCCTGTGCAGGCGGAAGTGTTTGGCCGTTTAAATTGTACGCCAGAATAAAATCATCCCTTGCCATCATGTCGCTTAAACTGAACGCGCCCATCATATAGTCATCTAAAGCGTAAAAATTAACAGATGCAGCACCAATATTGGGCTCGGCTTCCTCGATAATAACATTGAGAGGAACACCGGTCCAATTCCCGTTACTAACGAGTAAATCAGGACCGTACTGCATCCAACACTCTAACGTGGACATCAGCGTTATCGGAGTATATTGCCGAATTTCTTCTAAAGACAACTTTAGCGGATGAGCCACAGCCCCATCTACAATCAAATTCCAATCCCCTGGCACATTAGGCGCATTTCCAAAAACAAAAAACTCATCAATAGGGGTTATAGGTGGAGGGTCAAGGCAATATCCAATTCCTGGCATATAGCCCAAAAGAATGAATAAAATGCACATTACTGTGGGCCGGCGCTTCGCAGTTTGCCTTATCGCGGGCATACTCATTTACAACTCCTTAAATAACACCTTCCCTTTTACCCAGTTTCACTTTAACACTCAGGGCAAATCTGCTTATGCCCGAATATATTTAATATACGAGAGCAATTCTTTTATGGTTCTTTACAAAAGCTTGAACTAACGAGGGTTGTTAATCAAAGGCAATTCCATTATAATAATGTGCTGTTTAATCCCCCCGATTACGATTATACGCATAGAAGACTAAATGTTTGTTGATGAAGCGAAAATACATGTGAAGGCGGGCGACGGAGGCAACGGCAAGGTGAGCTTCCGGCGGGAAAAATACGTCCCGAACGGAGGCCCGGACGGGGGCGACGGCGGCAAAGGCGGGGACCTTATTTTCCTAACAGACGCGAACCTCGATACCCTTCTGGATTTTGCGGGCAAACACAACTGGCGGGCACAAAACGGGGAGCCGGGCACGAATAAAAATTGTACCGGGGCCAACGGCGATGATTTGATAATCCGCGTGCCGCCCGGAACGCTTATTTTCGACGCAGATTACGACCTGCTGCTCAAAGACCTCAACGAGAACGGTATGAAGGTATGTATCTGCCAGGGAGGCAAAGGGGGCAGGGGCAACAGTCGATTCGCGACGTCGATTTACCAGGCGCCAAGATTCGCCGAGCAAGGCGTTCCGGGCCAGGAACGGAATCTCCGGCTGGAGCTGAAGCTGATAGCGGACATCGGTTTGGTGGGAATGCCCAACGCGGGTAAAAGCACGCTGATTTCGCGATGCTCGGCAGCAAGACCCAAAATAGCCCCCTACCCGTTCACGACGCTTGAGCCGGTGTTAGGCATAGTAAAATTAACCGATGAGCGCAGGTTTGTTATGGCGGATTTGCCGGGCCTTATCGAAGGCGCGCACGAAGGAGCGGGACTGGGCTTTGAATTTCTCAGGCATATCGAAAGGACCCGTATCATCGTTCACATCCTCGATATTATGCCGCCCGACGGCTCGGACCCGGCGAAAAACTACCGCCAAATTCGCAAAGAGCTTGAAAAATACAGTAAATCGCTCGCCAAAAAACCGGAGCTTATCATCGCCAACAAGATTGACCTCGACCCGGAAGGCAAAATCGTAAAGAAACTGCGGAAACAGCTAAAGCACCGCATTTACCCGATTTCAGCCGTAACGGGCGAAGGTATTAAGGATTTATGCGAGCTGCTCTGGAAAAAGGCCAAAGAAAAGCGACAAAAGTCCCCCCTCTCGTCATAAAAAAACTGTTTTTCGCGTCAGCAGGGGCATAATTTAGATATAACACACCACGGCCATAAAATCATTGATTCTGCCCTCTATTCTTGGTAAACTGGTTGATATAATCGTTCTTAAAATTATACCCCTAAATAAGGAGAGTAGTGATGTTGTTTTTAAAAAAAGAAGCCCAGCCGCGTGTTTGTCCCAAAACAGGTAAAATAATCGACCCGGTTCACAACAAAAAGTGGGCGTGGTGGCTGTTCCCGTTTACAGGTCTGGCTGCGTTAATCTGGTTTTTAATCCGTGTTATACCCAAACCATCGCGGGCGGCATATCCCTGTCAGCGATTGGCGTTTCCGCTCGCATCGGGTTTTATCGTCTGGATTGCCGGTCTGGCCGCCTCAACCATCGCGTTTCATAAGGCAAAACGTCATCTTGTGCGGGCACGCTATGTTTTGGCGGCAATCTGCATTGTCATCAGCGTGGCATCTATTTATGTAGCCCTCAGTTATACTTCTCAGGACAAAACTCTCGCCGCCTACGGGGTACCGCCATTTCGAATCGCACAGCCGGCAAATTCTCCTATAGGCGTCGGCAAGGGCGTTCATCCGGGCAGGGTCGCCTGGATTTACGACCCCAATGCCACCAACTGGTTAGGAAGTTACGATATCCAAAAGGTCAATGACGGATACTGGTGGGAACCTAACCACACAGACCAAAACGTCGTCACTGCAATGGTCTCAAAATCCCTGCGGTCGTTAACAGGCAAAAGCAGCGACTATGCCGCGTGGGACGCTATTTTCCGCTACTTCAATCAGCAACACGGCAAAGGCAACGTCGGATACCAGCCCCACGAAAAAATTATGATAAAGGTCAACTTCGTCGGCCTCATCACCTCCGCTACAGGGACAGGCACCAGCAGTTATACTTTCAAGGACAACTATCCGAACGTCTCTCCGCAGGCCATACACGCCCTTCTCGACCAGCTCGTAAACATCGTCGGCGTAAACGATGTCGATATCACCGTGGGCGACACACTTTGCACCTTCACCAATACTTACTACACTCCGCTTCACACTGACTTCCCTGACGTAAACTACATCGACTATCAGGGTCTCCTCGGCCGAGGAAAAACAGTCACTCCATCTACTAATCCTCGCGTATATTGGGGTGACCCTCTCTCAAACAACGCGGCTAATAAAGATTACGTCCCCAACGCCTATAAAAATGCCACCTATATAATCAACTTCGCGAACCTGAAGGGGCATTACAACCAGGCGTGCGTTACCATGTGCGGCAAAAATCATTACGGCACTCTGTGCAGAACACCTAATCAATCCGGTTATTATGACCTGCACAGCACGCAGGTCTGGACCGTCCCCGGAATGGGACACTACAGGCCGCTCGTCGATTTTATGGGGCATCCGGAGATTGGCGGCAAAACAGTCCTTTATCTCATAGACGGGCTATACCCGAATAAACACGCTTCAAACTGGATGCATGATTTTCCGTATAAATGGATGAAGCCGCCTTTCAATAACGACTGGGCTTCGAGCTTTTTGGCTTCACAAGACCCGGTCGCCATCGACTCTGTCGGCTTTGATTTCCTTTACAACGAATGGTCTTATGAACCAAACGGTCCCGGAGGTGACGGCGCAGATGATTATCTCCACGAGGCGGCTTCAATTCCCAACCCGCCGTCAGGGACCATCTATGACCCGAATCACGACGGACGTCTAACCGCAAGCTTGGGCGTTCACGAGCACTGGAATGACGCGAACAACAAACAATACACACGCAACCTCGGCACAGGAAATGGAATCGAACTTGTTACGAACACGCCGGGCTGGACAGACCTCAATTATGACGGGTTTGTCGATTTCAAGGACTTCGCCATACTGGCGAACGCCTGGCGCAGCCGTTCAGGCGACACCAACTGGGACGCCAATTGCGATATCTCATCGACACCGGGCGACGGCGTAATCGACGAAAAAGACCTGTATGTCCTCGCCGATAACTGGCTGACGGACTATACCACTACCCTTGTTGCGCCCGGGGCGACACTACAGCAGGTCTATTCTGACCCGAACTATGACTTCGAGGGGCCGACCTGGGACCCAAACAGTAATAAACTTTTCTTTACCAAAAGACCCGCGAGCAGCGGCACGTATCAGATTTTACGGCTCGACTCGCCGAACAATGTTACCGTGTGGATGACCCCCTCTCCGCAAACCAATGGTACTGTTCTCTCGCTCGATGGCCGACTGCTTACGGCTGACGAAAGCACAATGCAGATTCGCAGTCATATCATAGGCGACTCAGGCCCCCAGGACACCGTCGTTGTGGCAAATACGCCGAAAAAACCAAATGACCTTTGTGAGCTGACCAACGGCGACATCTATTTCACCTGCCCTGACTGGAACGGCGTCGGCCCCACAGGTCAAGGTGTGTATCTCCTCGAGCCCAATGGCGTCATTACAAGAGTCAATAACAGTTTGTATCAGCCAAACGGCATCCTTACCTCCCTCGATGAAACCAAACTATACGTCTCCGAAAGCAGCAGCAGTAATCTTACTTACAAGAGATGGTGGGTCTTCCCAATCAACTCCGACGGGACACTGGGGACAGGTTCGGTTTTCTTCAAGCCGACTAATCTGACAGGCATGGGTACAAGCGACCCGGACGGTATGACTATCGATGAGCGAGGCAACCTGTATTTCACCGGTTTAGGAGGCGTCTGGATTGTATCACCCACAGGCACTGAGATTAAAAGAATTCCGACGCCTAATGTTCCTGCGAATGTTTGTTTCGGCGGACCTGAATATAGAACGCTTTATATCACCTGCAATTACAAGGTTTATTCGCTTGCTATGGTCGTCCGCGGCGGCGAATAAAACATCCGTCCGAAACCAGAAAACAAACCGGCCGACAGCTTATCTGCCGGCCGTTTCTTTTTATAGCAGTTAAAGGTAACGGTTCACTAAATCAAACTCTGTGGTCTTCACGAATTATGGTGCGATAACCGCCGGACTGGCTTCGGTTCCAGTTCTTGGGCGGCTTGATTTTTTTGAGCCGGTCGAGCTGGCCTATGTCTTTTAGACGCTTGTATATAAGCTGCCAGGCGCACTGACGTTCGGGATTGACTTCGCAGCGGTCTTCGCGTGAGCCGCTGCAAGGGCCGTTGAGCATGTGTTTGGCACAACGGGTAACAGGGCAGATGCCGCCGTATTCGTGAAGCACACACGCCCCGCAGGCGGCGCATTTTTCCGTCCAGACACCTCTTTCCTCAAGTATGCCGATGAACGCCGTATCGAGGCCCGCGTAAACCGGCTTATCGGTGTAACGTTCGGCGATGGCCTGAACGCCCGCGCCGCAGCCAAGCGAAAGAACCGCGTCATTTCGTTTTATAGCGTCGGCCGCCTGTTCGAGGAAGACGTTGTCGCACTGACGCTCTATGGTCAATTCCTCGACTTCAAGAGGCAGCCCCTTAAGCTTCGCAGCCATTCGCAGAGATGAGGCGATAATGCCTACCTCACGCTGTCCGCCCGCAAGGCAGACGGTAACACAGGTGCCGCAGCCCAGCACGAGAAGCTTTTTATGACTTTTTACGATTGCCAGCAGGTCGGGTATATTTTTTCTCTGCGCAACTATCATTTGCGGTTCTCCTGTTTAGATACACCAATTTTATCCTCCGCAGCTTTAGCGAAGGAGGATTGTTTTATGGGGCTTGGGCCCAGTTTGCGAACGGTTTCAACCATATCAATAATCGTATCAGCCAAAGGTCTCGCCATCGCGGCGGAAACATTTACCATACGAAGACGCTCTTTTTCGATGCCTATTTCTTCCAGTATTTCTCTTGTGTAATTTACCCGGCGTTTCGCGCAGAGGTTGCCTTCGACGAAATGACAGCCGCCTTCGAGACAGCCCGCAACAAGCACACCGTCGGCGCCATTTTCAAGTGCCTTCATAAAGTATTCGGTCTCAAGCCGGCCCGTACAGGGCGTGCGGATTATTCGCACGTTGGGCGGATACTGAATACGCATAGACCCCGCCAAATCCGCCGACGAATACGCACAGTAGTGGCAGCAGAAGGCGAGTATTTTAGGTTCAAAATTTTCCTGTTTCATAGATTACACTTTTTCCGTTAGTTCTTTTGCCTTTGATGATGTTCCAGCAAACATTTCACCGTTGCCGCCGGCGAACAACTGCTTAATCATTACGTTGAACTGGTCCGTCTCGAAATGATGCAGTTGTATTGCCCTGGCGGGACATTCCGAAACGCATATTCCGCAGCCCATACATTTGGCGGCCTCGATTTGTCCTTTGCCGTCCTTATTGCAGAAAGGCGCCGAATACGGGCAGGAATTGACGCAGGTCATGCAGGATATACACTTCTGCTGGTCAACATACGAAACCTGGGCACTGACGTCCAGGTGTGTCTTCGAAAGCACCGTTGCAGCCCGTGCAGCCGCCGCACGCGCCTGTGAGATATTCTCATCGATAAACTTGGGCGAATGCGCAAGCCCGCAAAGGAAGATGCCTTCCGTGGTGAAATCCACGGGACGCAGTTTCATGTGCGCCTCGACATAGAATCCGTCGGCGTTAAGAGGCACCTTGAGCATATCCGAGATACGCTTGTTGTTTTCCCTGTCGGCCTCAACGCCCGTGCTGAGCACAACGTTGTCCGCTTCGATACTAATTGGCTCAGGAAGGTCAGGGCTATTGACTGTTACTACCAGGCCGTTATTCTGACTGACCACCGGCGCCGATTCAGGTGTATAGCGGATAAATACGACGCCTGCCTCGCGTGCCTCTTTGAAATACGTTTCCCTGAAACCATAAGTCCTGACGTCCCTGTAAAGAACATAAACGTTGGCGTTCGGGTCTCGCTTTTTAATTTCAATCGCGTTTTTGATTGCCATCGAGCAGCAGATTCGGCTGCAATAGGGATGAGTTTCGTTGCGCGAGCCGACGCACTGAATCATCACGACGTTTTGCGCCTTCGCGGGATATGTTTTATCGTGCAGTTGTTTTTCCAATTCGACCTGCGTCAAGACGCCTTTTGTCCCATACATATATTCGGTTGTCTGGGCCTTTCGTGCGCCGGTGGCGACAATTATAGTACCGCCCGTAACTTCAGATTTCGAGCCGTTTTTGACAAGCGAGATTTTGAACTTGCCAATATGGCCCGCTATACCGGCGATTTCAGTGCCAAGATAAAGTTTTATGTTGGGATGCTTTTCAACCTGCTTAATGAGGGCGATGGTAAAGCCCGTGATATCATCGTGCTCAAAGGTGTGATAAATATCGTGTAGTGTTCCGCCCAGACGCTCGGCCTTTTCTATCAGGTGTACTTTGAAACCCTGATTAGCCAGCGCAAGTGCGGCAGTCATGCCGCTAAGTCCGCCGCCAATAACAAGCCCCGTCTGGTCAACGGCCAGCGTACCGCTTTCGAGGGGCGAAAGGAACCTTGCTCTGCTGATTGCCATTTTCACCAGGTCGGTGGCTTTTTCGGTAGCCGATTGCGGGACAGCTGAATGTACCCAGGAACACTGGTCGCGTATATTGGCCATCTCGAACAAATATGAATTGAGGCCCGCTTCACGCAGCGTCTCGCGGAACAACGGCTCGTGCGTCCGCGGCGTGCAGGAGGCAACCACTATTCGATTAAGCCGATGCTCGTGTATCATATCCTTGATGTTCGATAAGCTCGTATCGGAGCAGGTAAACATCGTATGAGACGCGAAAATAACATCGGGCAGCTTTTCGATATTCTTAACAACCTGTTCGACATCCACTACCGAGCCGATATTCATGCCGCAGTGACATACAAAGACGCCGATACGCGGGTCTTCATCGGTAACATCGTGCTCACTGGGGTAGCTCTTTTTGGTAATAAGAGTGTTGCGTACCGGAGCCAGCAGTTCCATCGCCATAGAGGCGGCTGCGCTGGCCTGCGTTACGGTTTCCGGGATGTCTTTGGGCTCCTGGAATGCCCCGCCGACAAATACTCCCGGTATGGAAGTTGTGAGGGGCGACAATCGGTCGGTTTTGCAGAAGCCAAAATCATTTAGTTTTATATCAAGACGGGAAGCGAATTCCGCCATAGAAGCGGGCGGCTCCATCCCAACTGAAAGCACGACAAGGTCAAAATCCTTGTATTGAATGTCATTGCTCTGGTCATAGTAATTCAGTCGAAGGTCATTGCTGCCGGGGAGCTGAATTACCCGCGAGGGGATGCTCTTGATGTAGTGTATGTTTTTCTGCGCTTTGGCACGCTCGTAATACTGGTCGAAATCCTTGCCGAACGCGCGTATATCCATATAAAAGATGGTCGCGTCGAGTCCATCGACGTGGTCGCTTGCGACCATTGCCTGCTTGGTTGCCATCATACAGCAAATCGAGGAGCAGTATTCGTTGCCACATTCTGAATCTCTGGAACCGACGCATTGAATCCATGCGATGCGCCTTGCGGGTTTGCCATCCGAAAGACGAATCAGATGTCCCTCAAACGGGCCTGCCGCTGAAAGCATTCGCTCGAATTGAACGCTTGTAACGACGTTCGAATATCGCCCGTAGCCATATTCGCCTTTTCGGGTCGCGTCGAACTCTTCAAAGCCGGGGGTAAGCAGAACCGAGCCGACTTCTAATTTTACTATCCGCTCTTTCATAGCGTGGTCGATAGCGTGCTGTTCGCATGCCTCGACGCACTGATTGCATTCCGAACACAGGGCGCAATTCAGGCATCTTTCAGCTTCTGCGAGGGCCTGTGCCTCGGTGAGCCCCTTTTCGACCTCTTCAAAATTCAGCAGCCGTTTCGCCGGCGCTAATTCTTCAGGATGAACGCGGGCTTTTTTCTCCACGTCCTCTGTATCAGGAAGCAAATCTTCAGAAAGGGGCTTGAGGTTCTCCTCGAAACGATTAACAAGCATTTCCTTGCCGGTCAGGAACCGCTCGATGGATTCGGCGACCCGTTTGCCCGCCGCGACGGCATCGATAACAGCCGCCGGGCCTGAGGCATTATCGCCGCCTGCAAAAACGCCTTCTATCGAAGTTTGACCGGTTACGGGGTCTGCCTTGAAAAATCCGCGTTCGCTTTCTACGCCGATGTGGCTGACAAACTGCTCATCAGTCATCTGGCCTATGGCGATGATAATCTGGTCTGTGTCAACGGTTAAGAGTTCATTTTCGTTAAATTGGGGTCTGAAACGTTTATGGTCATCGAAGACCCTTGTGCAGCGTTTGAATTCTATGCCTTTTGCTACGTTATCGCCCAGAACACGTTTAGGTCCCCACCCGTTGCGAATCTTGATACCCTCAGCGAGAGTCGCTTCGATTTCTTCCTTGTAGGCGGGCATTTCATTTGCGCCTTCAAGGCAAACCATTTCGACCTGTTTTGCGCCGAGGCGAAGCGCGGTTCGCGCAACGTCAACCGCGACGTTGCCGCCACCGATGACTATGACCTTATTTTTCACCTTCGGCTTATTGACCGAGCCGGCGTCCCTGAGAAATTCAACGCCGTGGATAACGCCGTTGATTTGCTCGCCCGGAATACCGAGCTTGCGGCTCTTGTGTGCGCCGGCGGCGATGAAAACCGCCTCATTATCGTTGCGCAGCTTCTGGATAGTAACGTCTTTTCCGACAAGACAGTTATAAACAAAAGTAACGCCCTTTCGGCGGATAATTTCTATTTCGTGGTCGAGCACCTTCTTGGGAAGCCGATATTCGGGGATGCCCCAGCGAAGCATACCGCCCGCCTTGCTTTGCGATTCATAAACCGTAACCGCGAAGCCCGCGTCGGCAAGGTCGCTTGCCGCAGTAAGTCCGGCAGGACCAGCGCCGATTATGGCGACTTTTTTCGCGTCAGCCGAAGTTTTCTTTTCCTCGGGCAGAGTAATCTGGCCCGCTTCGAGCAGTTCCATTTCTTTATCCGACGCGAATCGCTTGAGCAGCCGTATCGCAATCGGGTCATCGGCATTACCTCGCGTGCATTCGGCTTCGCAGGGGTGAGTGCAAACCCTTCCGCATATAGCTGAAAGCGGATTTCTCTGGCGAATAAGGTTGACCGCCTTGACGTATTCTTTTTTCTTTATGAGCTGGACGTAACCCTGGACGTTCACTTTCGCCGGGCACGCCATCTTGCAGGGCGAGTGGCCGTTTTTCAAAATGCCGAATATATTGGGAGTCGCCTGGGCGTAAAGTTTCGCGATGCCTTTTCTTGTCCCGAGGCAGCGGTTAAATTCATCCGGCACATCCACCGGACAAACCTGCGTGCATTCGCTGCACCCGGTGCATTTATCTTCATCAACGTAACGAGGATGCCTTTTGACGGTGGCTTTGAAATTGCCAGGTTCTCCTTCGAGGTCAACCAGCTCCGAGAGAGTCATTATTTCGATATTAAGATTTCGTGCGCATTCAACGAGCTTTGGCGAAACAATACACGTCGCGCAATCGCCCGTCGGGAAGGTCTTGTCTAAGTGGGCCATCATACCGCCTATCGCAGCATCTCGCTCTACCAGGTAAACCTTAAAGCCGCTGTTGGCCAAATCGAGCGACGCCTGAACGCCGGCGATGCCGCCGCCCTGAACAAGTACCGCACCAATTTTTTTATCGTCGTATTTACCCATTGCTGCTCACTTCCACCTTTCCGCCTTCGTCTGCACTATGGCGGACAAGCTCCAAAACCTTTGAAGCAGGAACCATTAGCTTATTGAATCCGAGTTTCTTTGAACTGATACCGAGACCAAGTCCCAGAAGCTGTGTGATATACACGACAGGGATTTGATAGTCCCTGCCGGTTTCTTTTTTGATGTCCTGCTGACGCAAATCGAGATTCACCTGGCACATCGGGCAGCTTACCGCTATGCAATCCGCGCCCGAACTTTTGGCCATTCCAAGAATTGAATCCGTCAGGTTTACCACTACGTCCGTCCTCGAAAGCGATAATCCCCCGCCGCAGCATTCGACCTTGTATGGCCACTCGATTGCTTCGCCGCCTGCCGCTTTAACCAGCTTATCGAGCGACTTCGGGTTTTCCGGGTCGTCAAAATTAACGACCTTAGGCGGGCGAACAAGCAAACATCCATAATAACAGGCGACCTTCAGACCCTTGAGCGGATGCTTGATTGCGCTGCTGATTTTTTCCAGGCCGATATCCTCAAGCAGGACCTCAATAAAATGCCTGATTTTAACTGAGCCGTCGTAATCCCGGCCAATCGCGTCGCTAACTTTACTGCGTATTTCCGATTCGGTCACTATTTCGTGATTCGCTACTTTCATCCTGTTATAGCAGGCCGCGCAATTCACGACGCAATCAAGCCCCATATCCTTAATCTTGACCAGATTGGCGGCAGGCAATGCTGCTGCCAATACGCGGTCGGTCTGGTGGCCGGCGGTTGCTCCGCAGCACGTCCAGCCCTTCGGCTCAATCATTTCGATTCCCAGCGCTGCGGCTACTGCCAGAGTTGACTGGTGCATATCGCGGGCCGTTGATTCAGCGGAACATCCGGGATAGTAGGCGTATTTCATATTCCGGCCCCTCTATTTTGCTTTGTTTTTTTGAATATGCGTTTCACCGTTTTCCTGTCCCCACCAAGCGAAGGCAACAGCGATATTTTGCCTTTTCTGAGCATAGTCGGAAACTTTTCCGTGTCGTTCATCAATTTCCCGGTGCCTAACTTGTAAGCGGTTATCATCGCCATTTCATAAGTCCGGCCGAACACCTCGACCGTTTTCAAAAATGCCTTGTTAAACAAAGGCACGTTACCTTCCTGTTTCGACGCACCCCTTGATAACGCCAGCTTTCGCAAGGCGTCCATTACCCCGGCAACGTCAATACCCATCGGGCATCTGGCCGAGCACGTCTCACAGGAAACGCACATCCAGAGGATATCGCTTTCCAGCAGCTCGTTGCCCGCGTTCAAGTGCAGCCGACGCATAATCTCCGAGGGCCGGGACTTTGTAAGTTTGCCGACGGGGCATCCGCTGGAGCATTTCCTGCACTGAAGGCAAACGCTCAGGTCAACGCCGGAAATCTTTTCGACGGCGTCTTTCAATGCTTCGCCTGCTTTTGTTTTCCTGATTGTTATCACCGTAATTACCTTTCGCTATTTAGCGGCTAATTCCTCTTCGGAGGCCTCTTCAACATCATCCGTATCCGTATCTTCCGAAGCGACTTTCGCGGCGTTGGCGGGAATAACTTTGCGGTAAACTTCCGTTGGCTCGCGCCGCTCGTTGTTCACGGTCAAAAGCTGCTCTATTGTTATTCCGAAAAGCTGTTCGTTTTCTTTCAGATAAGGCAGTATCAGCTCCCAGTCCTCGTCGGTTACTTTTGCGAAGAAGCCGCCGTTTAACTGCTGGTCAACCAGCGTCCTGTTCGGGTCGCGGACAAAAATCGCCCCGCCCGAAGCCAGCGAGAATATGTTGCTGCCCGGATACGGCTGCTGGAGCGCTACTAATTTGCCGTCATCATCGAATTTGACGCCGTTTAAGATAACAAAGCCGCCGCCGTTATGCGGGTCGCCCGCCATAAACGACTCGGCTAAAAAGTCAAGGCAGGTGCCGTTTATTACCACCTTTGGTTTACCGACGGCGTTGATAAGCGGTCTTCCAGCGGCGTTACCAAGCACATAGACGCTTGCGCCTTTTGCGCCATACATAAAGGTCTGACCCACGTCGCCATGGATTACAAGTTTGCCTCTTTTTGTAATTTGACCCACCTGGTCCTGGGCGTTGCCGTGCACGCTGATGGTCAGCCCGTCGATGCCGGAGGCAAGATAATCGCCGCTGCTGCCGTAAACATCTATCGTAACATCGTCGGTATCGGGACCGAGGCCACAGCCAATGAATCGCTGACCGATGCAATTGAAACTGATGAAATGCCGCCAGCCCTTGATATACGCGTCAACTAAAAGTGCCGCGTCGCAGTCGTCTCCTTCGGGAGCAAAATTGGCGGCATCAATTACAAGAGTTGTTTCATTCGCCTCGGGACCCCTGAGGTTGCCTCGCGTCTCAAAATCAATAAGGCGATGATCCCCATCGTAAGAATTCTTAACGCCTATATTGGGGATGTTCCAGAACAGCAGGTTCAATTCGCTGCGGACAATATGAAGGATATGACTTCGTTTCTTCGAGCCGGTTGAATACCTGCGGTCATTAAGCAGCGTCAGGACCTCTATCGCGAGAGTCGCCTTATGAGGGTCTTTGGCCTGATTTACAATCTGCCGGCAGGCAAAACGAAATTCATCGAACGTCCATTCATGCACAACGTCCCGAATCATCTCGAAAATCGCCATACCATTGCCGGACACGAATCGCTCGCCTATGAGCGTCTGTATTTCTTCTTCATCCTCAGATGACAAAGATGGTTCCTGTGAGAAATCGCACGGCTCGGCGGCTGTCGGCATTGGTACCGCCCTGCCGAATTTGTCCGTGCACGAAATCCGCATTTTGCCGGCTGAATCTTTTTCAAGATTGAATATAAATGACCCGCCGTCGTTATAACTGCCTCCGCGGGCATTCCAGTATTTGTCCGCCACAGGGCATATTCTCTTGTCATCTTTGGACAAGCTATGCAGCGTGGCGTCGATGGCCTGTTTCTCAGAACATATCAGGCCTACCTGGACCTCACCGTCGCAGAACGCGAAGACCTGGGGCCGAAGCATCGCGGTGTCGGTTATACCCATAAGCTGAAATTTTTTCTCGCGGGCAATATTGCGGGCAATAATGAAAAACCACGGGCCGTCAGGTGAGCCGTGAATATGGGTCGCCTGAATGTCGCGGTAAATTTTTTGTTTCTCCGCATCGAGCCGGTCAAAATCCAGCTCGGTAGTCGGGGCAAGCGCCTCAATAATGTATTCGAGCGGATAATGATACGTCCTGCTGAGCAAATCGAATAAAAGCGCGGACACCTCCGTATCGGTCAGGAACTGCGGATAGATATTCCGCTGCTTGAGATATTCGGTCACGGAATGGTAATTGGCAAAATCGCCGTTGTGCACCAGCGCCATATCAATAGCCGCGAAAGGATGCGCCCCGCCCGGATGCCAGACGCGGCCCTTGGTCGGGAAACGCTGATGGGCAATCCACTCGTGGGCACAAAGGTCTTCGATTTTATAATATTTTACAATCGCCTCAGCGAAACCAACGACCTTGAGAATCATAATATTGTGGCCGTGCGAAAGCACAAAGGCCCTCTTTTCGCCCAGCGACGCATAGTATTTCTGATTCAAGCTGAAGCTGTTCTGGTTGATAAATTCGTCTTCCGCTTCGCTGCGGTCGAGCTTTTGCAGGTTATTTTTAGCGATGAAGTCATCGAGCACCTTCGGCTTTACACGGACAAAGTATCGGCAAACGTCAGGCGGCTTAACTTCCAGACCGGGCACGGTTTTCCAATCATCGACCTTACCGAGCTGTGTCGATTTTGCGATATCGAAATTAGGCGTGATAAACTGTTTTTCTATTTCCGGCTGGGCCTTATCATCCAGAAACGCGACGTGAAGCATATAATGGTTGTCTAAAACCTCCCGGCTGACGCCGAGCTGTTCCGGAACAAATCCGACCGCGGCGATGCCGCCGCCTTTGCCGTTTCCGCGATTGTGCATCTGGCGAGACGGCTCATAAATATGTTTGCCCGGCACCGGCTCACTGCAGCAAAAACCAACGACGCCGCAGCCGCCCTCTTCCGCTTCTTTCCTGATGTCAGAAGAATGGTTCAGTTTTTCGGCTAATTGTTTTCTCGAATATGCAAGTTGTTTTATGATTTTCTCGTTCATTTCCTGGCCCCCACGTCATTGGTGTAGTCAAGATGCATCAACAGGTCTGTGCGCCCGCGTAATTCAGTCACGCTTTTCATACCAAACCGCTGAAGTATTCCGACAAGCACTTTTCGCCAGGCGTTGTAAAGGTTGATAATCCGCTGTGTACCCCACTCGATATTCATTTTCTGCGCCAGCTCAGGGTCGGTTGTGGCGATACCACGCGGGCAGCCACGTCCGCTTTCGCATCGGCTGCACCGGACACATCCAAGAGCAACCAATTCAGCGGTCCCTATTACGACTCCATCTGCGCCGAGGGCAATGGCCTTGGCCACGTCGTGTGCAGAGCGTATTCCGCCGCTGGCGATAAGCGTTACTTTGTCTCGAACACCCTCGTCGGCCAGGAATTTGTGGACCCTTCCGATAGCGTATTCGATAGGCATCGCGATATTCTTTTTAGCGATATCAGGCGCCGCGCCTGTTCCGCCGTAGCCGCCGTCGATGTGGACGATATGGGTCCCAGCCGAGTAGCTTCCGACAGCAACCATATCGACATCCGTCGGCGTCGATACCTTCGTTGATATCAAAGCCCGCCTGTTAATGTGCTTTATCCAGTCAAGGTGCTTTTGGTGGTCTTCGATGGAATAAACGCTGTGGAACGGGAAGGGTGAAAACAGCGATATACCAACAACCGCCTCGCGCATCTTTGCCACAGCCGGGGTGTTTTTGTCGCCTAACAGGTGGCCGCCCAGACCCGGTTTTGCGCCCTGGGCATATTTGAATTCCACTATCGGCACACGCTGAATCGTTTCCTCACGCACGCCGAAAAGACCCGTGGCAACCTGCGTAATCACGTGGTCATCATAAGGCCTCATCCGCTCCATATACCCGCCTTCACCCGTGCAGGTGAAGGTATTCCAGGCCTTGGCGGCCCTGGCTTTTGATAACTGGGTCACATTGCTGACTGACCCGAATGACATGCCGCCGCCATACCAAGGGACATCAATTTTGATTTCGGGCCTACCATCGCCGCGTTTATTGAGCGATATGCTTGTGTCTATTTTGTCGGCGTCGATTTTTACCGGGGGTTTATCTGGAAATTTAAACCTCAATCGGTCGAATCCGCCGCCTGAATTGCCGCACTCGTATTCGTAACCATATTCCGGGTGCGGGACGTCGCCGGTTTCAGCCATTTTCCACGTTGCTAAAATCAAATCTCCGGGCCAGCGATAATCACCCAGCGCCTTAAACAGCGGGTTTTCTTTGAGCTGTAATGCCTTCTGCGGGCAATTAGCCACACAGAAATGGCCGCTCTTTTCACAGGATGGGCCAATACATAAATGATTTTTCGGCTCAGCAAAATACTTGTAGCCGGGTTTTAACACGTGAACTCCGTACTTGCACACCTCGGCACATTTGCCGCATCGCTTGCAATTGGCGTTTCGATGGACAATGAACTTCGCAATCTCGTTGCGATAGCGCGACGGCGCCGTCTTAACGTCACGCGTCACTTCTTCCTGCGGCACAATCGTCTTGAGCGTATTCTCAGGAAGGATATCTTTAATTGTTTTTTCTGGAACCGAAAAGCTTGCCAAAGGATTCCTCCTCAAGATTCTCGAAGAACATCGCGCGGCCGACGTCGCCACGAAGACGACGAACCTCACGCATTCCCATCGCGCCCATAACCTCTATCAACTGGTCGTGCCAGGCGGCGATAAGATTGGTCATTCGGCCGACGCCGTAATTAATATCAATTTTTTCCAGCTTTGCCGGACATATCGTCCCCGGCTTACAGCTATTACACAGATGACACTCCAGCGATATAAGAAGCGGCAGATTGATGGTTATCAGGTCCGCGCCGCATATAATCTCTTTTGCCATATGCTCAGGCAGAGCTATCCCGCCCCCGGCCATAAGCGTAATCTCATCCCTGCATCCTTTTTCTATCAGGGCCGTATGAATCTGGCGAGTCATATCCTTGACAAATCGCGGCTTACTTGCGCCAATCTCGTTTCCGTTTGCGTCCGCCACGATATGTATTACTTCAACCTCTTTGGATTCAGCGAGCTTTATCGCACGCTCGACTCCGGCTGCCGTCAGCTCAACTCTTATTGCAATGACTATCCCCGGATGAATCTTTTTTATTTCTTTGATGCGTTCTATCACCCTGCTGCTGTCGGCTATTTCCACCAGCCGGGTTTTCTTAAGGGCGTCTTTCGGAATAACCTCGCCATCAGCAACATAAAACGCTATGTTTCTTAACTGTTTGTCACTGCCCTGCCACTGGCGAGAATCAATAATCGCTATTATGTCGGTGTTTACAGCTGTCTGAGCGATAATCGAATTAAGCTGCGGCAAAGTATGCGCAGGCGACGTCATATCTATTATCATCGGCATCGGAAGCAAAACCAGCGGCGACGCGTTTGCGCCGGTCTTGTTGCCGTTAAATGCCAGGTAAGGCAGTTTCCTGCCTATATCGACCGAGGTGCTGATGTATTCACGTCCGTGGATTCCGTCGCGTGTGGGGCGAACGATTTCGGACATATCCGTCCACATCGAATCAAAACCCTTGCCCGAAAACGGCCCGCGATAGCCAGCGCCGGAAACCGGAATTTTCGCCGTTTCCGCCTGGAGCCAGGTCGTTTTGATAATATCGGGAGTCCAGTAGCTGTTTCCCATTTTCTGGTATTCGGGATTGATGGACATACACAAAAGGCCCTTGGTGCAGTCCTGAACACACGAAAAACATCCCATACAATCGAAGAACAGGGCATTTACGTCGCTGAGATTGCGAATATAATCCGCTTCCTGCCTGTAGCGGTCGTAAACGCAGGCCTTCTTGACGCAGTTATGACAACGTGCGCAATCTTCCCGCCAATCGACCATTCCGTATTTGCCGATTCGCGGACTTATGGGCGGCACAGGTTGTGTTTTAATATGATATTTTTCAGGCATATTCGATTCCCGTTACCCGGCTTCGCCTTCGGTTACGCCGAGGCGAGCGACAAGGCCGCTGCGACAACTTCCGGCGACACTTTTCCTTTGCAGCCGCAATGTATATGGATACCTCTGAGGCCTTTCATTTTTTTAAGCTTCCCGATTGTCTCAACGCAGATAGCCAGACCCTCTTTTTTCTGTGCCGCTTCGTTGCCGGCTTTTTTGAGCCGCTCAATCACGCTGTCCGGAATGAAATAATCCGTGTATGTATTCCGTAACCTCTCCGCTTCAGCGGCACAATCCAACGGTAAAACGCCGCCTAAAATCGCTGCCTTGGCGGTAATTCCATCGCTTATCGCTGCGTTTAACCACTGGCCGAATGTCTCAATATCGAATATAGCGCTGGTCTGAATAAATTTTGCGCCGGCTTCGACTTTCTTTTGCATCCGAAGCATATTTAATTCCACCGGCTTCAGGAACGGGTTGGCAACCGCCCCGATGAGCATTGAAAATTGCCCCTCAATCTTTGACCCGTCGGCAAGGACGCCCTTCTCGGACATATTCGTCGCCATTTCTATAAACTGAGTGGAATCGATATCGTAAACGTTTGCAGATTCCGGGCAGGCCGACAGCGCCTGATGATAGCCGGACAGGCAAAGCACGTTCTTGATTCCCAGGTAAGCCGCCCCGAGCAAATCGGATTGTAACGCGATACGGTTCCTGTCTCGCGTAACAATCTGGCAAACCGGCTCAGCGCCTGATTTAAGCACCGCAACCGATGCCGCAATGGAAGACATTCCTATATTATGGCAGTTATCCGCCACGTTGATTGCCACAGGCCCCCTGCCCAGCGCCTTAATCGCCGCTTCGACCGCTACACCGTCTCCGCCTGCACCGGGCAAAATCTCCGCGGTAACTATAAAATCTCCCTTTGCTATTGTATTCGCAAGTTTACTGTCAACTTTCATACAGTTCGTATTCTCCTATTACTATACGTGCGTAGCGCTATTTTGGGGCTGAGGCAAATTTCTCACCCTGTCAAGAAAAACCCTGATTTCGCCAAGGGCCTGTTCGACGCCGCCTTCCTTCAACATAATTACCGCCATTCGCCCTTTACCCATTCCAATCTCTTCCAGCAGCGACTCGACGGCCTCAGCTCGTTTATTGGCCCGTAAATTTCCTTCCAGGTGCTGACACTCATTTTGCTTGCAGGTAACGATTACAGCACCATCCGCGCCGGTTTCAAACGCTTTCACTAAATACGGAATGTCAATTTTCCCGGAACACGGCAAACTTATCGTCTTAACTATAACCCCGTTCAGTTTGCTGAGACCATTGGCCATTTGCTCCGGCTCGATACCGTTTGAGCAATAAAAAACATACATTTTTAAGGTTCGATTATTCATAACGCTTTTCTTGTATATTAGCTTTTCTTATACTGCGTTTCCCCCAGTTTTTGCTTTTTCGCAACCCCTTATAACGCTATTAAGCGGCTTTTGGCCTATTTTCCTACAATAATGCGCTATGAGTATAACTTATTTTTATAGAATTAGCAACACTTTTGTATGCTACATTTACGATCCAATGAAAAAACAGGTGCGATGAATATTCCCGGTTTACACCGAATCGGCAGCCCGCAACCGTCTTGAAATTAAGAAAGGAGATTATTGCCAATGGGTTATATCCATCATTACGGCGGTTCTTACCAGAACAACCGCCCCAGATACACAAGTGTACAAACAAAACAGCCGGCGATTTTGTCGCCGGCCGTTTCTCTTTATGTGCTTGCATTAAATCGATTTAATAACTAAACTAACCCGCTGTCTCGGAGAGGTGACCGAGTGGCTGAAGGTAACGGTTTGCTAAACCGTCGTACGGGTAAAACCGTACCCCGGGTTCGAATCCCGGCCTCTCCGCCATTTTTAATCTCACTACCAAGTGAGATTAAAAATGGCGAGATCTCGCCCACCAAATTTGTGAAACAAATTTGGTGGGGCGGATCCGTTTTGCTATACATCGAATGCAAAACTATGCCCTATAGCGTTTATATTTTGCTGAACAAGGCAAAAACGAGAACATACACAGGTGTTGCTGCTGATGTGAATAAACGTCTTAAAAGGCACAATGATGGTCACGTGTCGGCAAGTCGCCCATATCTTCCCTATGACGTAATCCATACCGAAACATTCTCAACTTTAAAAGAAGCCCGGCAAAAAGAAAGCTTCTATAAATCTACAACCGGCCGCAGAAGAATGTCCAAACTAATCGGCTTGCTTCAGAACAATCCTGACCTATGAGCACTAAAAATATCATTATAATCAGCGTCTCATCGCCTGGCTTCTTAAGCTTACCCCCACCCGCCTCCGGCAAAATAAAGCAATGTGATTATTGCGTGCGCACACCGATAAGTCGGTCGATTTCCGCCAGCAGCTTGTCTAAATCGTATGGCTTGGCAATGAAGGCATATCGACCGGCATCATGATATCGCGAGCTAATTTCCTGCGTTTTCTTTGTGATAAGGCAGGTCAGAAATATCACCGGGGTATTTTGGGTCGTCGGGTCTTCCTGCAGCGCCGCCGCCACCTGTGTGCCGTCCATATCGGGCATCAAAATGTCGAGCAGAATCAGGTCCGGGTTTTCCGCCTTTGCCAGCATGATGGCTTGCTGACCTCTGCCTGCTGTGGTCACTTCATACCCTCTTGCCGACAGTGTTTTGGCAAGTATCAGCACTGCATCGGGCTCATCATCCACAATTAACAGTTTTGGTTTCGTCGTTTTTTCCATAATCTGCTCTCCGAATATTACGGGTTGCTCGATGCCGCGCCAACCATGTCTGTCCACTCTACCTTACTGAGCAACTCCTCGGTTGTGTGACCATCCTGCGGATAGACGGCGCACTTTATCGATGGTTCCACCTGCGAACAGAGGCCATTATCAGCCAGATATTGCATAAGTGTCTGTTCATGCCGCATCTTGATTGCCGCCAAATCTTCCTTGCTGCAGTCGGCAAGCACTACAGCCAACTCACCGTGGTTTATCATCACTGTCTTGTCCACGCCTCGCCGCAGGTTCTGCTCGACAAGGCCATGAATTTCTTTCAACATTCGCTGCACCTGTTTCTCATCCTCCTGCCCCTTCGCCTTGACCGACATCACGATAACGCCCGCATTTGCGTTGTTCTTAACCGCTTGTCTGACGGCCTGTTCCAGCAACTCGTTTACAATATCGCGTGAGTCAAGCCGCGGCAGGGCAAAAGTAAAGACCGTTCCCTTACCTGCCTGCGATTTCGCCCATATCCTGCCCTTGTGCAGATTGACGAGGCCCTTGGATATAGCCAGGCCCAGGCCGGTGCCTTTCTCGCCGGGACCGACCTTCCTGTCAAACTGTGCGAATTTTTCAAACAACCTCGGCATATTCTGCTCCGCGATGCCGCAGCCGGTGTCTGAAACCGAGAGCTGGACTTCTTTTGGCTCTTCCACGCACTCCACCTCGATTGAGCCGCCCGCGGGCGTAAACTTCAGCCCGTTTGAAATGAGATTCATCAGAACCTGTTTTATTTTGTCCCCGTCTATGCACAAATCAAGCGGCTGTTCGGGCACACGGAAGCCGATATGAATACCTTTTTCTTCCGCCCGGAGACGGCATTCGCCAACGGTCTCCTCAATAAGCTCGCGTATGTCGATATCTTCTTTGTGAAGCTCAATCTTTCCGGATTCTATTTTCGACATATCAAGCAGTGCATCGACTATCCGCGTCAGACGACCGAGGTTGTTCATCGCCGTTTCCAGTATTTCTTTTTGTTCGGGGACAATCTTACCCGGTATCTGGTCTAAAACGAGCTTGACGGCGCCAATAATGATGGACAGCGGCGTGCGCAGCTCATGTGAGGCCATCGAGACAAATTCATCTTTCAAATCATTGAACTTTATCAGCTCCTCGTTTGCTTTTTTAAGCTCCATTTCGACCTTCTTGCGTTCGGTGATGTCTTCAATAGTAATGAGTATCATTTTCCTGGAAATAAGACGTCGGGCACTGAACAGCATTGTTTTCAGCCCGATGGTCTCGAAGTTGTGCTCTATCTCGTAGTTATCGATGTCTTTGTTCTCGACAAGGACCTCCCTGAGGAGTTCCCGCAGTTTGGGAATGCTCCACTGCCGGTTGCCCAAATCGTAAATGAAGCGTCCATGGGTTTCCTTATGGTCAACCTTAAATGTCCGGTAGAAGGAGCGGTTGGCTGAGATTACCTTCAGGTCGATATCCAGCACTATCAAAGACGCCCGCATTGTCTCCACGATGCTTTCGGCATAGGCGCGAGCGTCCTCGATTACCTGCTGTGCTTTTTTGCGCTCGGTGATATCAACGAAGATAGCAACCACGCCGTCAATCTTATTATTTAAAGCGCGGTATGGCCTGATATTTACCGAATACCACGTTTCTTCTCTGTCTTTTATTTCAAATGTCTTTGGATGATGGGTCTCTATCACATCCAAAAGCATTTTCTCGAAATTTGGAATATCCACGTTGAGTTTAATTTTACTTATCGGCCTGCCGGCGTCAGAAGAAATTATATTAAGCGCCTTTTCCGCCTGGGGAGTTACCCTGCGTATTACAAGGTCTGTTCCCATCATAACAACCGGCATATTAATACTGCCAAGCAAATTTACCAGGTCGTTATTTAAGAGGGAGGATTCAATATTGCGTTTCTGCAGCTCCTCGTTGGTAGTAACCAGTTCTTCATTTGAGGATTGCAGCTCCTCTTTGGCCGTTTCCAGCTCCTCGTTAGTGCTTTGCAGCTCTTCATTGCTTGACAGTATTTCCTCATTGGCTGTTTTCACTTCTTCATTAGCGCTTTCCTGTTCTTCTATGACTGTCCGAAGATATTCTTTTGTTTCCGAGAGCTCTTTCTGCAGGGACTCGACATACTTTTCATCTTTAGTGTGTTTTCCGCATGCCTTTGGCAAATTCTTAGACGAAACCGACCCGGCGATTTCGTCAAAAAGCACGAGAAAGAATTTTTCTTTAAGGGGTCCGGATTCCACGGGGACAACGGTTATTTTAACCCGCATCCTGCGGCCATTATACAATACGGAGTCCGCTTCTCTTTTTACCGTATGTTTTGTTTCTCTCGCTTTATATATCGCCGCTCTCAAGGGCATAAGCAGCCCTTCCCTCGCCAATTTGAATATGTCATGGCTCGGTTTGCCTGCCGCTGATTCAAGGTAACAGCCGGTGTGCCCGCGGAACTGAACGACCTTCATATCGCTGTCTATCAGCGCCCCGCAAGGAGCGTATTCATCGAGCACAATCCGTTCTACTACGCTTTCAACATCTGCCTCTTTGCCTTTCTTGATATCTGTCTTTTCCTTAATTTCCAATTTACTTGACGGATAATATTTCCGAACAAATTCAAGTTCGGGCCCTGCCGACAGATATTTTTTCGCAAAAATCCTGTGTTTTCCGTCCAGCGTCTTAAAAAGATTCGAATAACCGCCTGCGGCTTCCGCGTTTCCTAAAAGGAGAAACCCTCCAGGCCTGAGCGCGTAATGAAAATTATGAAATACCTTCTTCTGCAAAACGGGCTGCAAATATATAAGCAGGTTACGGCAGCTTATAAGGTCTAAATTGGAGAAAGGCGGGTCGCTGAACACATTCTGTTTGGAAAAAATACACATCTCCCTCAACTGCTTGGAAACCTGATAAGAATCGCCTGTTTTGGTGAAAAACCTTTTTAATCGCTCAGGGGTAATACTGTTTTTTATATTTTTGCCGTAAATGCCTCTGCGCGCCTTATTAATAGAGTCATCCCTTACATCAGTGGAAAAAATCTGGACAGGGACGGCACTGGCTTTGTTTCCCAGCACTTCACAAAGGCATATAGCAATAGAATAAGCTTCCTCGCCGCTGGAACAGGCCGGAACCCATACTCTTACGCCCTGATTTTTTGACCTGTTTTTAAGAATTGCCGGCAAAACCTGTTTTTTTAGCGCATCAAAAACTTTCGGGTCGCGGAAAAAGCTGGTAACGTTTATCAGCAGGTCGTCATAAAGTTTTTCTACCTCGTCTTTATTCTCGCGCAGGAACTTTATGTAGCCCCTGAGATTTTCCAGTTTCAGTAAAACTATCCGCCGCGCTATGCGTCTGCTAATGGTGGGGGTTTTGTAATGAGTGAAGTCCTGCCCCCTGGCCGAACGCAATATATCAAAAATACTTTCAATGCCTTTATCTTTCGTTATGATTGATTTATCTGTTTTAACAGACCCGGCAAATGATATAAGGGGATGTTTTGCTATACGCTCCAGTTCGCTTGCAATCCTTTTGGGCGAAAGCACAAAATCCACACATCCGGCGGCAATCGCGCTTTGCGGCATACCATCATATTTGGCGGATTTTTCATCCTGAGCAAAAGTAATACCCCCTTCGGCCTTTATGGCTTCGGCTCCCAGCGTCCCATCTGTTGCTGTTCCGGAAAGAATTACTCCGATAGCCCTGTTTCCAAGCTCATCTGCCAATGAACGGAAAAAATGGTCTATGGGCATATGCTTAAAATCACTGTCTTTCCTTTCGCTAAGTATTAGTTTTCCGCCTGCGATAGAAAGATTAGTGTTCGGCGGTTTTACATAGACATGGTTGACTTCTATGGGCATACCGTTCTTTATTTCACTTACCGGCATTTTTGTTAATCTGACAAGCAGTTCCGGGAGCAAACTTTTATGTTCCGGGGCCAAATGCATTATAAATACAAATGCCATTCCCGGTTTAGCCGGCAGATTCCTGAGTAATTCCTGATATGCTTCAAGACCGCCGGCGGAAGCCCCGACACCAACAATGGGAAAAGATGTTGTTTTGTGATTCGCAGGTATAATTTTTTTCTTTCTTGGCATTACTCTTGTTTTTTTCTGCATATTTACCCCAAAATAGAACGCCAAAGGCCTGTATTTCTACAGAACCTGGGTTACCTCAGGAAAAGCAATTAAACCAGTTATCCTTACTTACCCCTTTGTCTGTTGCCGATTCCGTATCTCGCGGTCCCCTTAAAGGGCAACAGATTCTTATATCGCAATTTCGCTTTTCTCGTTTACACTCGCTGCCTCACGCTTAGGCAAGGCCAATTCCCGTCACTTTTTGTCTGACCCGACCGCCTGGTGGAACACCCCATCAATATAGGCCAGAAGAACATCAGGATTGAAAGGTTTTACGAAAAATTCCATAGCTCCGGCTGCGAGGCAGGACTTTTTTAGCGATGGGTCTTTGCCGGTAACTACGATTACCGGTATGAGGGTGGTACGGTCTGAACTTGTGAGTCGATTCAACACGGTAAGACCGTCTCCCTTGGGCAGACCGATATCGAGGAGAATAATGTCAGGGTACTCGGTTTTAGCGACCGTAACGGCCTCGACGGCGTCCGACGCCACTACCACGTCATAACCGTACGCCTTGAGATATACTCTGGTTACGTGCACAAAGTCCCTATCGTCGTCCACAACAAGTACCTTTTTCCGGTCCATTTATACCCCCTTATTTCAAACACACTTCAGTTTGCCGAAGTGTCTCGCTTGCACTTCTGTTACCGCTTCCATGTCGCAGTTCCCTTAAATCGCGGCAGCCGCAGCTGCGCTTTTTTTGCCTCCACTCGTTACCTCACACCTGGGCAAGGTGAAGTAGAACGTACTGCCCTTGCCAAGTTCCGATTCGAGCCAGACGCTGCCGCCATACATTTCGACAATTTTTTTCACCGTCGCAAGGCCAATTCCCGTCCCACCGCCTTCATCGGGCGGCACCAATGTCTTAAACAACTCAAAGACCTTATCAAAGTGCTTCTTTTCAATCCCTGGGCCGTTATCCTTCACACTAAACTTCCAGAAGAACTCTTCTTCGACACAACCTACTCTTATTTCGCCCTGCGGTTTGTCTATGTATTTGACGGCATTGCCCAAAAGATTCTGGAATACCTGAGCTATGCGCGTTTCGTTGCATTCATAAACAGGCAATTGATTTTCAATAGTAATAGTAACTTTCTCCGGAGCGTTGACCATTTCTATGACACTATTCACCAGTTCGCCCAAATCGACCATGCTCTTGTCCTCGGCTTTGTCTTCGACACTCGAATATTCGAGTATCTTGTCTATAAAGGAATACATTCGGTCCACTCTCTCTGTAATCTGCCGGACGTGCTGAGTTCCATCCGGCGTAAGTCCGTTGGCGCAATCCATAGTTATCCACTCTGTGAGGCGTCTGATTCCACGTAACGGCGCCTTCAAGTCGTGAGAAACAATGTATGCGAAATCTCGCAACTTTTGGTTGGCCTCTTCCAACCTCCTGTTCAGGTTTTTCAACTCGTTTTCAGTTTTGGCCTTGTAAAGCGCCGTCTCAATGGCTGCCTTTAGTTCCTCCAATTCCACGGGCTTTACGATATAACCAAATGGCTCTGTGATTTTGGCATGTCTCACGATGAAATTATCTGTATGGCCGGTCAGGTAAATGACGGCTGTGCCAAAGTCCGAGCGTATCTGCTCAGCGGCCTGGATGCCATCGAACTGTCCCTCGAGCGCAATGTCCATCAAAACCAGGTCTGGCCTGTTCGTTCGCACTATGTTTAAAGCGTCGCAGGCGCTCAAAGCAGTAACAACGTCATACCCAAGTTTCTCTAACCCAAGTGCTGTTATAGTGCAAAAGTCGGCATCATCATCTACAAGAAGTATCTTCGGCCTTGCATTTTGTTGTAAATCCTTCATAGAACAGCCCCCTAATTCGGTTTTCAATCAATCAGATATTCTCTGTCACGGTTCTTCGCCTGCTGTTTGAAGCGAAGATATCGCTAATCTTTTCAAGCAAAAGAAATGGGTCGAACGGCTTCGCTATATAATCTGTTATGTTATACCTGCGGGCTGTGGCAATATCATATTTTTCGTAGCACCCGGTTACCATTATTACCGGGACATGTCCTGCCCCCGGCTGTTTCCTCAGTTCTTCGAGCATTTCCCAGCCGCTCATAACCGGCATATGTGTATCGGATAGGATTAGGTCTGGTTTCTCGCTCGTTGTCTTCTCAAGCCCTTCTTCTCCATTTGCGGCGATTAAAACCTCGTAGCCCGCGTGCTGGAGGAAGTGTGTGATGACCGTGGTCATGTCCGGCTCATCTTCGACGACCAGTATCTTCTTCTTGTCCTTTCCTTTGTTTATTCGCGCAGACATTATCTCCGATGTCCTCTCATAATTCATTTCTCCAAACTGTTCCGGATGGTGGTTAGCAGTTTCTCTTCGTTGACGGGCTTTAGCAGAACGGCCTTGGCGCCTGCCAGTGTTGCACGCTGTTGCACCGCCGACAAGTCCTTGCCCGTGATTACAATGATGGGCGTGAATACAAACTTCTCGATTACCGCCAGTCGCTCTATCACACTAAAGCCGTCCCCCGCCGGCAGTCCGATATCAACGAGGATGACGTCAGGGTTCTCCTGCCGCGCCACGCCAATCGCTGAAACGCCGTCCATTGCGAAAACAACATCGTAACCACTGGCAGTAAGCCGCAATTGTAGAATGTGCACGAAATCTTTGTCGTCATCGACAATCAGAATCTTTTTTCTGTCTCTGTGCACTGTGGATTTGTCGTCCCAGCCAACCTGGCGCTGGCGAATAAGCTGCTCGATGGAGCTTTCAAGTTCGTTCAGGTCACAGGGCTTGGCGAATATCGTATTGCCGCCTACAATGTGCCCCTTTTTTGATTCATCCGTCTTCGAAAACATCCCACTTAGGAATATGATGGGAATCCCGCTTGTCTGTGGGTACTGCTTTAGTGTGGCGGCGACCTCTCCGCCGGGAATGTCCGGCAGTGCGACGTCAAGGATAATGAGGTCGGGGTGCTCTGTCCTCGCAAGGGTTATGGCATCGCTGCCGCAGGTGGCTATTATGACTGTGTGACCGCGTGCCTCGAGCATTTTTTCGAGAATCCTCAACTGGTCCGGCTCATCGTCCACTACCAGTATTCTCGTCTTTTCCATCTTCATTTCCTTTCAACCCGCTCTTGCTCCTGATAGAAAAAGGGCATGGATTCAGACACGATTTGCCTGGACTACGTCTCTTGCCCCCAATTTCAAAATAATGCCTAAACCGCTTAAGTTTAAGCAAGAACTCGCGATAATAGCTAAGAGGTTCTAATCAATTACTTATTCCCCACGGCATTCTTCGTCATTTTCCTTGAGTTAAATAAAACTTTCCTTAGATTTTAAATAAGTAGTATCTTTTTCTTATTGGCCGCGTCAAATAGAGGGTAAAAAAGCTGCCAATAACCACAATATCCATTTATCGGCTGCAAAATGTGGCCAAGCATTGCATACAAATCTTCCGCTCAAATCCCCATACCTGCGTATTATCGGACCCACCGCCTCGAAGCGACCTGTGGTGAGCGACCTGTAGTGAGCAAAGTCGAACTACGTCGAACCAAGCGCAGATCCCAGCGCATGCTGGGACCCATCGAACCCCAGACCACGATCTGGGGTCCAGATTATCTTCTCAATTTTCTACTATCGACTGTTCTAATTTTTCGCGAAGCGCGCCGGGGACCCACTATTCATTCTTAAATTTATTGTTTTCTCATTACTTTAACGATATACTGTCACCTTATGGCCGGAAAGATATGGGATTTCTGACGGAAATAAAATAGATTTCGCCTTACATCAAAAAACCTGTAACCGTGAAAGTGATATATGAACACAGAAAGCTTTTTCATAGAAAAGCCCCTTAAAAGACCCAACCTTCTCCAACGAATATTTAGATTGCAACCAAAAGAAAATGCTCTTATTGAGATGAACAACTTGTTTGCCAAGGCAGATAAAATCGAAGACGTTTCACTTGAAGATGTTTTTGAGATTGCAACAAGTTATGGTGTAGACTTACATAAAAAGTTTAATAAAGAATTGCGCCAAATCGTTACAGGATATTTGAGTAGTTGTCTCAAGGACTTAAAGATAGATGATCGGGAATTTAAAAATATCAAGCACTTGGTTCGCGTTTTCGGCATCAATGCTTACGAGTTCTCAAAGATACGAAATGAAGTATGCGAATCAATTTATGCTGACAAGGTTCAGGAGGTTATATCTGATGGCAAGGTGACAGACGAAGAGAAAAACGTTTTAATGCGATTGCAGAAGTATTTTAATCTCTCTGAAGAATCCGCACAGAAAATATATACTGAGAAGGCACAGTCATTTTTACAGAATCGCCTAGATACAGCTATAGCGGATAAAAAACTTTCGCCAGAAGAGGACCATGAATTCCAAGAGATGGCAAAGTGTTTAGGGGTTACCGTTCATCAAGATGAAGCCACACGCAATTTGTTGGACAAATACCGCCTTTACTGGCTGATCGATTCTGGTGATATCCCTGAGATCAGCGTAGATATCACTCTTACAAAAAACGAAAAATGCCATTTTGTCTGTCGGGCCAACTGGTACGAACAACGGAAAATTACTAAAAGAATTAGATATAGCGGACCGACCCTAAGATTAAAAATGGCCAAAGGACTTTATTGGCGCATGGGAGATTTGGGGGTACAGAGAGTCAGTGAGGATATAATGGCTCATATCGACTCTGGCAATCTATTTCTAACCAACAAGAGGATTATTTTTTTGGGGGACAATAAAAGCACAAACATAAAGTTGAATAAAATCGTAGATTTTACGCCTTATTCCAACGGTGTCACTATAGTCAAAGATGCGGGACGAAGCCCATTTTTGGAATTCTCAAAAGATGTTGACTTGTTTGCAATGATTCTTAAGCGGGTTATTAGGGATATGTAATAAAAATCCGCCGAGGAAATGTCAAGATAGGCAATTTAATCAAACACTCACTTGTGAGGGCCTAAAAAAATCTCGTAGCGTAGTTTACCCGCCGTCTGTTTGGCGGGCGAAGACCTCGGCGAAGTCGAAGACAACCTGTCCCGCCGTAGCCCTTGGCGAAGGGGGAAGACGGGTGGCGTCACGCATCATCATTGCTATGAATCGCTAACCAAAGAACAAATTGCCCATTATGCCAAATAAATCTGACTATTTTTGAAATATTTTTTTATTCCTTACAGCATAAGGACTTATCGATTTTTGTGGCGAGCAAGGTTGTTTCGTAACTGCTTAAAACGCACGAAAGTTAGCCCTATATATATATAGAGGGACCATGTTCCTCAGAGGCAGCGCAGAAGCGCATGTAGGGGCAAACCTGTGTGTTTGCTCATCGCCCCAGATGGGCAAGGCATCAGGAACAGAAGTTCCATTTCGGATTACTAAATTTTGGTCGGCTTCAAAATGAAGGCCGAAGGACTTTTACCCTCCGTAGCAGTAAAGCGGAGGACGGGTCGCGGACAAGGCAAAAGGGTATCGCAGATGCTCGCATCGAGAATACCCTTAGCCGCAGAACGCAAAGCCGACCAAAGCAGTGTTAATCCGTGTAAATCCGTGTCAAAAAAACTCTGTGAACTCTGTGGCCTCTGTGGCTAAAAAGAATGGAGGAATAACTATGTCCACACAACTAACAATAACAATACCCGTCTGGCTCGACTTTATTTTCACCTTACCCTTGCTCACCTATCGCCTTCTCCGTTTCGGCTACACCTTCCGCAAAATTCCTCTCGGCGACGGCCTTTTCACGCTTGTTGAACCTCGGGACTTCTACACTTTTAATAAATCCCATTGGTTTCCCAGGGTAAGAGGTTCATGTATCTATGCCGCTCGCTTCATTTATAAACCTGACGGCAAATTAAAAATGCTCTCTTTGCACAGGGAAATTATCAATGCCCCTGCAGGCCTCCTCGTTGACCATAGAAATAACGACGGCCTCGATAATCGAAAAGCAAACCTGCGCTTTGCCACACACGCCGAGAATAGTCGAAACAAACGAAAGACCCGCTCAAAAACCTCCTCACGGTTCGTCGGCGTCTTTCTTGTAAAACGCTCTGGCCGATGGAAAGCCGCTATTCAATCCAATGGCAAAACAATAAACCTCGGAACATTCGATTCCGAAATCGACGCCGCAAAAGCTTACGATGAAGCAGCACGTAAATATCATAAGGATTTCGCTCGCCTTAATTTTCCGGAGGAAAATTGACTGTACGCTACACGCTGAACGCTGAACGCTACCCACTAAACGCTGTCGCTTGTACGCTACAATTTTAGAGACAGCCGCAATAAAAGACGCTATTATTACGTCCAGGTTAGAACACACAACCCAAAAAAAAGACGCAAAACACTGAAATAAGGAGACCCAAGATGCAATTGAGGATAGCGTTCAGAGCAACTACGCTTGTTGCGGCAGGACTGATTTTAATTGCCGCGGGTTGTAACTGTAAATATAGCTGTACTGAAAATAAGGCCAAACAGCCCGCCAAAGCCGGGATGCCGCTGCCTCTGAAAGTAAAAGGAAATCAGGTTCTCAACAGCAAGAATGAGCCCGTTTTGCTGCGAGGCGTCAACGCCGCCTGCCTCGAATGGACAATCGACGGCGACGGACATATCCTCGAGACGGCGCGGGTCGCCATTGACGACTGGCATGTGAATATCATTCGCCTGCCCCTTTCGCAGGACCGCTGGTTCGGAAAAGACCCCAACTCAACCGATGAAGGAAAGGGCTATCGAGCCCTTGTCAAAGATGTAGTTGACCTTTGCAGCTCGAAGGGCTGTTACATTCTTCTGGACCTGCACTGGTCCGACGTCAACGAATGGGGCCAGAATATTGGCCAGCATTCGATGCCGGACCGCAACAGCTTGGTTTTCTGGAAGGATATCGCCCCCATCTACGCGAATAATCCTTCGGTTCTTTTTGACCTTTACAACGAGCCGCACGACGTAACCTGGGATGTCTGGCTTAAGGGCGGGATGATTACGGACCGCCCAAACAGGCCCGGATTGCAGGCCAAAAAATATGAAGCTGTAGGAATGCAGGAAATGCTGGATACCGTGCGTTCTACCGGCGCCAAAAACGTCGTTGTCGCAGGCGGACTTGAATGGGCTTATGACTTCAACGGCATACTTGCGGGCAGACAGCTTAAGGACGCAGGAGGAAACGGCGTTATTTACGCCAATCACGCTTATGACAACAAGGGCGAAAGCGTCTTTACCTGGATTGCCAGCATGAAAGAGGCCACCGCCAAATTCCCGGTTATCGTCTCTGAATTCGGCGGCTCCGGCGGCCCGAATCGACGCCAGGGCTGGTGGGGACAAAGTCCATCAACCGCAACGGGCGATGACTGGCTGTTACACGTGCTTCAGGCGATTCAGGATAATAACTGGTCATTCACCGCATGGGACTTACATCCGACGGCGGGGCCGACATTGATAGCGGACTGGAATTATATGCCAACGCCGGAATTTGGCGTTTATGTGAAGGAGTTGCTTGTTACCGGCAAATTGCCCAAATATACGCCGCCTGACCTCAGCAAACTTGCCAAGGCATCGGTTTCGACGCTGCCGGAATCGGCACGTATTGGCGGAAAGGAATTATACGGCGACTGGCTGATTAAGGCCGACCCATGCGACCGTATGGGTAATAGTTCAATCATATCTTTTGCCGGAAACAGTGAAGGCAAGTTAATCGGGCAGTGGATAACTCCCAGAAATTTCACAGAGCTTGAAGATGTCCGGTTCAAAGATAACCAGGTCACCTTCACACAAACCGTTCAATTCCGCAAAGAGACCTTCAAGGGATATTTTGTGGGCACAATCGAAGGCGACAAACTTTCAGGAATCCTGACCCACGGCGGAAACAAATCCAAAATGGAGGGCAAACACAGCCCGACGATGCCATTGGCAGCCGGAATATGGGATATAAAATTCAAGACTAAAGATAATGAAACCGCCGCGATACTCGCTGTTAAAATAAACAAAGACGGCTCGTTATCGGCTGAATGGCAAAAAATAGAAGGTGACCATAAGATTACGGACGTGAAATGCGAAGCAAATAAACTGACCTTCAAGAGCACCACCAAGGTTCAGGATGCTGAGAAGGTATGCAGCTTTGAGGGAACTGTAGAGCCGAAGACGGATACGCTTGCAGGCGTGTGTAAGGCGGAAGGCAACGAAATGCCGGCTGAAGGTAAACGAATCGGCGTGGAACTTATCGGCACGTGGATTCTCGACGTCGCTGCCCCCTGGGGCAGCTCAAAACAGCGTCTTAAGGTCAACCCGGATATGAGCGGGCTATACGGAACCACCTCGATAGATAAAATCACTCTCGAAGGCGACAAAATAACCTTCAAGGTTACGCCCGAATTCGGCAGGATGAGATTCGAAATGAACTTTGAAGGCAAACTGGACGGCTCGAAACTTACCGGAGAGCTGAAGAACCCAAGAGCTTCTCAAACAGTTACGGGCAAAAAGGCGGGTTGAACGATTTATCAATGCCGGAGTGATAGAATTTTCGCGGCGGATTTGGCGAAATAGGTAATAATAATGTCCGCGCCGGCGCGTTTGATGCTCATCAGGGATTCCATTATCGCAGCATCTTTATCGATGTGGCCTGCGGCAGCGGAGGCGTGAATCATCATATATTCGCCAGAGACGTTGTAGGCAGCGATGGGACAATCGAAACGCCGGCGGGCACGGTAAATTATATCGAGATACGGCAAGGCGGGCTTGACCATAACAATATCTGCGCCCTCTTCGATATCGAGGGCAATCTCGGCAAGGGCCTGGCGGACATTGGCGGGGTCCATCTGGTAGGTCTTTCTATCCGTGAGACCTGTTGAAGCGTCGGGAACGGATTCGGCGGCGTCTCTGAACGGGCCGTAAAAAGCGGAGGCGAATTTTGCGGCGTAAGACATAATCGCAACATCTTTGAAATTATTTGCCTCAAGAGCTTCGCGAATCGCCTTAACCCGGCCATCCATCATATCCGAGGGGGCAACCATATCCGCCCCGGCCTGTGCGTGCGATAACGCAACTTTGGCGAGCAATTCTATGGTCGAATCGTTATCGACTTTGGCATCTTTGATAAGGCCGCAATGGCCTGTGCTTGTGTAGGCGCACAGGCAGACATCGGTAATGACAACGAGTTCCGGTACAGCTTTTTTGATTTGGCGAATAGCCAACTGCACCGCGCCATCCTCCGACCAGGCCTCGGAGCCGGTTTTATCTTTTTTATCGGGCCCGCCTCGATTCGCCAGATGCGAATCGGGCGAGGCAGGTAGGCCGAAAAGTAAAATCGCGGGGATGCCGAGCTTGGCAACCTCTTCGGCCTCTTTGACAATAGTATCGGGCGAGAAGTGGAAACAATCAGCCATTGATTCGATTGGCTCTTTGAGACGATTGCCCCTGCGGACAAAAAGCGGATAGACGAGATTATCGACGGCGACGGTTGTTTCGCGAACCAGCCGACGCATTGAATCCGTTGTTCTCAGCCGACGCATCCTGTTATTGGGAAAAGCCATAAGCGTCCTCTAAAATTTGGTTAAACAGTAAAATATTTCATGTTTTTATCATTCAGTACTTGATAAGCATCATTAAAATTCCCATCTTTTATGGCCAACGGCTTAGTCAACTCAAATTTCCCTTTTAGTGTTGCGCAATAACCCTCTTTGTCTTTAGAACTGACAGGAAAAGCATAGTTTATAGTATTTGCGAACTCATCAAGTCCGATTTCGGGCACCCATATTATTGAAAAATATCGGATTCCATCATAATCAGGCGCATCTCTCACAAACCACTGCATTATAAGTTGTGGAATTATGTACTCCGGAACAAATGGTTCATTAGGACATAAACATACAATTGAAGACGCAGCAATTAAAGGCCAACAAATAGCATAGTTAATAAAAAAGTTTTCTTCCCGAATCTTCTGACCTTCATTGTACGAAGATAACCCGAATGCGAATGGGGCTAATACTTGAGGTTTATAAGAAAAATCCAAAAATTTAATATCATTTTTCGGCCTGAACTTTGAGATGTATAGCCCATCAAATGGTGGATTACCTAATTCGTGCCAGCATAATTCAATAGTGCTACCAAGATAAAGACAGGGCAAGCCATAGATACTATATCTCTGGCTTCCCACTTTATGACGCAACTCAAATGGTATATGAAATAAATCCTCTGGATTCGTAAGCGATTTACCATCCCGAGAGATACGCATTCTGTACATATTACCATTATCTTTAGGACTCATTGGAAATGATTTAAGGTCATCAAGTCTGTTTTTGACAGAATCCATACCTTTTTGTAATTGCATATATGCTCTTTCGGGTTGCCCTTTTAAATAATCGTCAATAGAACCGCAAATTGCTTCTTCAAGTCTTTTAATTGAATCTGACTGTTCTTTGATCCGACGGCATAAATGGCAACTAGAATCAAGTTGCTCAACAATTTTCATATAGGAATTAAAAATTAGGGACAGATAATCCTCAAAGTCACCTTTCGTTCGGCTTTTTGGGAGCTCCATTACTTTGCTATTAAAAAAAGCACCAATATTCATTTGGCAATTCCTGTACTTTCGTCTTTCAGACGGGACGAAGCATTGCTTCACCTATTTTCTGCCGGCGCATCCTGTTATTGGGAAAAGCCATAACTACTCTCAATTTATTATTAACCTTTGGATATTAAATATGACTGCCAATTATTTCTTATATTCTACCAGAATCTGTTCCAAATCACAACGTTTGCAAGTCAGCAATAAAGGTTGGTGTGCTATCGGTTATCCCCATCATAAGATTCTACCTGCGAAAAACAAATTCTGATTGTCTCCGGGGGCCATTTAGAACGGATATATGCTTCGATTTTCTTTGCCCAATTCTGATATTTTTCTATATCAAGTTCAGTCCCCCTGAAGCGTTCGTCCGTTCTGTTCTGGTACTCGATAATAACCTCAAAATCGTCGGGCACGATTGCTGAGAACCCTCCTGAACCGTATGTGCATTCAACTCGCTTGAGAATGTAATCTTTCGGCAGGTATTCAAGAGCAACTTGACGAATTTTATTTTCGTCGGGCAGGTCATGTTTGGGCAGTCGTTTCATCGAAATCACCTCTTGCTTATCTCACAAGTATGCACTCTTTACAAGATAGTTTTGAACGTAATCTTTAACGGCTTCTTCGAGAGAGGTGATTTGTTTTTCGTAGCCGATGTCGCGGAGTTTGGTAATGTCGGCCTCGGTGAAATACTGGTATTGATTACGGACAGAGTCGGGCATATCGATGTATTCGATACTCGGCGATTTACCCATCGCGGCAAAAACCGCTTTCGCCAAATCATTCCAGGAACGAGCGACGCCTGCGCCAAGATTGTATATGCCGAATGTATCAGGGTTATCATAAAAGAAAAGCGTCATATCAACCGCGTCTTTGACGTAGAGGAAGTCGCGTTTCTGCTCACCGTCCTTGTAATCTGGCCTGTGAGATTTGAAAAGACACACCTTGCCGGTTGTGTTTATCTGCTCGAAGGCCTTGAGGACAAAGCTTCGCATATCGGCCTTATGGTATTCGTTCGGCCCGAAGACGTTGAAGTATTTTAGCCCCACGATTCTTCCAAGCAGCCCGTTCTTTTTTGCCCAGAGGTCAAATAACTGCTTCGAATAGCCATAAGGATTGAGAGGCTTAAGCGTTTCAAGTTTTTCTTCCTCGTCCGCGAAACCATTTTCGCCGTCACCGTATGTCGCGGCGCTGGAGGCGTATATGAATCGAATTCCCTCTTCGGTCGTCCACTGGGCAAGTTGTTTGGTGTATTCGAAATTGTTCTCCATAAGGAACGACGCGTCTGTTTCTGTGGTTGATGAGCAGGCGCCAAGATGAAAGACAGCGTCCGCGGAAAAGTTAACAACGTCTTCGGCTACCATTTCGAGAAATTCATCTTTATCCAGGTAGTCGGCAAAGCGCAGGTTGACGAGGTTCTTCCACCGCTGGTCGCTGCCGAGCCGGTCAACAACAAGGATGTCGTCGATGCCGCGTTTATTCAAAGCCGCGATTAACGCTGAGCCGATAAAGCCCGCCCCGCCTGTTACGATTATCATTGGCAATCCCTTTCCAGTTTAACTAATGGTTCTTTAGGCGATAAGCTTAAATCGGGGACCGCGAAGTGTCAATCTTTGATAAATGGAGAAATGAGCGCATAAAAAAACCGCTCACCAAGAGCGGTCGGAGAAAAGCCGAAAAGGTTTTAACTTTTTTAACACAAAGCGATATACGTCGCTATTGTAAGAATAAGTATCCTTCTTTTATTAACTGTAAAAGGATACCACACGTTGTAATAAAACCTTCTCATCACACCCAACTTCGCCGAAGCCAAAACCTTAACACCACTACCTCTCTACTTTTGTATTGTAACCCAAGGGACAATAAGAACCAAATAAAAAATGGATGGCCGGTTGTAAGTGCTGTATTAAAAAGGGGTTACGGTTTAACAAATAGCGATATTTTTTCGGATGCCCGTGGGTACTAAGCAGCCCAAAATCAGCGTTTTTACCAATTATGCAAGTGTGCGGACTGCCTGACTCATAAGCCGGGCGACAGGTAATCGCTGCGGGCATCGCGACTCAGCAGCGGCGTAATCAACCGTGAGTATTTTGTCTCGCTTCTGCTGACTCTCTCGTTCGCTTCACCTATTCAATTTTTATCGCGCAAACCGTATCAGGCAAGTTTTTCGACTGCTTCCCGGACAAGCCGGGCAATCGGCATACGCTGCGGGCAACGCTGTTCCGCGAGCCGATAATCAGTCGTCAACAACCTCGCCCTTACATCGGCGGGTATTTCAGCGAACGTTTGTTTCGCCAGTTGTGTGTTGCCATAGCTGTTGTGATACATAAGCGACCGCATTACGTCACTGACGTAGGGTGCCTGCGGCAGCACTGCATCACAGATATGAGCGCAGCCGGCACAATAACCGCTGCAGGTTTCCATTGCGTATCGTTCAAGCACGTCCTTATCTTCCCGGGTCAGCTTGGTTTTGTCGAGTACTGCCGCCACATTTTCGGTGACCCGTGCGACACTTTCCATACCGACGCTTACGGAGGCGAATCTTTCGTCTTCGAAAACGGCCTTTAGTTTTGCCTGGCCTTCTGTGAAACCCTTGCCGGCGAAATGCTCCATAATCTTCTTGTCCTCGTCGGTTTCAGCCGTAACACCTTTCTGGGTTTTCATAGCGGTAAGTGCAATTCCCGCTTTATAGCAAGCATCGATTGCCTTTTGCATCTCGGTATCTTTCATCAGGCGAAAGTTGTATTTTGCCAGGATGGCATCGACCCAGCCAAGTTTTGACGCCTCGAACAGATTTTTCGCCATATTTTTGTGCGTGCTGAAGCCGAATTGACGAATCAGCCCCTTTTTCTTGGCGTTTTCCGCCCAAGTTTTATAATCATCGGTCAGTTGCGAGATATTGTCGAGAACGTGAACGCCGTAGTAAACATCGACGTAATCGGTATTCATTCTTTTGAGTGACTCCTGGAGCCGGCCTTCAACCTGCTCCGCTCCGACAGCGTGAGAGGCCTTGGTCGCAATGAACAGTTTCTTTCGCATTTCGGGCCTGGCGGCCAGGAATTTGCCGATGCACAACTCGCTGTTGCCGTTAGTGTAACCATAAGCGGTATCCCAGTATGTTACGCCCCATTTGGTGCAGGCGTGAAGCACGACCTGTTGTTCAGTGATGTCAATTGCACCCAGGCACAGCGCCGACACCTGCGTGTCGGTCTTGCCGAATTTTCGCGTGGGGACCTGCGGGGTTTCGCTTTGCTGCTTTCCAGCGGCCGCATTCGGCTCATTTGAATCCGCTTTTGCCTTTGAGGCCAAAACCGAACCTAAACCCGCCACTCCGATTGTCTTCAAAAAATTCCTTCTGTTAAATTCGCTGCTCATCGATAACTCTCCATAAGAAACTCATTTTTCGTTCAGGTTATAAAGACAGGTTCAACTCTTATCTACCGCTATTCTGTTCACCTTGTTCTGCTATTATAACAACAATCTGCGGTCTGTGCTTCTGGTTTCGCCTTCAGCGGTAATTCTTATCGCCCTTTTGCCGCTTACGGGGCACTCGTGCTCGCATACGCCGCAGCCGATACACTTTTCAATATCCACACAGGGCTTCTGCAATCGCACCTGTATTTCGATTTTACCCGCCGTCACAGCAGGCAATTTGCCTTCGGAAATTCCTACTGAAGTAGCGGTATTTGAGGAGATTTTACGCCGGGAGCCATCCTCAAAAAGAACATAATAATCGCCCGTGGCGAATTTATCCGTGGGGATACTACTGTCAATTTCGATTGCATTTTCTGTTACCTGCTTAATCGAAACTACGCCGTCTCTGACAGTCGTAAAAACATCCTTCGTGAAAATCGCCTTGGGGCTGACGGGGCAATTCTCCTGGCAGACAATACAGGGCTTATCCATTGCCCAAGAAAGACACCTGCCCTGGTCAACGAATGCCGTTCCAAGTTTGATTGGGCCAGCGGAGGCAAAGTCACCGAGGCCTCTTTTTTCATCGAGAGTAATGGGCCTGATTGCCGAAGTCGGGCAGACCTGTCCGCAGGCGACGCAATTCAACTGACAGCCGCTTGAACCGATGCGGTTATTCAGGATTGGCGTCCATAATCCTTCGAGTCCGCCCTCAATGCCAGCTGGCTGAATAACATTCGTCGGGCAAACCCGCATACACTGGCCGCACTTGAGACATCGTTTCAAAAACTCCGGCTCTGCAAGAGCACCAGGCGGACGAACAACGCCAGTGTACCAGTTCGAGGCGACCTTGCCGCTTAGCCGAATCGCGGGAGCAGCTATTATCCCACTAACAAACGATAACACGACCCCCCTTCTGGAAACATCAACTTGCGTCTCACCCGCAAGCGAGGGAACGGTCTGATAAGCGATGAGGTCGTGCTTGCAGTCATCCCGACAGTTGAAGCAAAGTACACATTCTGCGATTTTGATATTGCCGCTCGGCTCGCAGCCGCCCTCGCAGGCCTTTTCGCACATCTTGCAGTTGATACATGCACTTTTGGTCTTGCCGATGCGCCAAATCGAGAACCTGCTTATTATTCCCAAAAACGCGCCGGTAGGACAAATGAACCGGCAGTAAAATCTCGGTATAAAAAGATTCAGAAGGATAGCGCCAGCGAACACGGCAAATATCAGCCAGCCAAAGTCGTAATAACGCGCGTTGACCGATGTTAAATATGTGCCTCTGTCAAAAATGGGAAGCAGCACAAGCTGAAACGAGCGGGTTACCAGCGGGATGGGGTCGAGCAATCCTGTTTGCAGAGTGCCTGCCAATGAAGGAAACGCCGCCATTCCGAGGAAGAAAACCAGGACTAAGTATTTTATACACTGTGCCTTGCGATATATGTTTAGCCGGATTTTCTCAGCGACCTTTTTGCCTCGATTGCCCAGATAGCCGACGAATTGATGTATCGCGCCGAATGGGCAAATCCAGCCGCAGAAAAACCGCCCGAAGATTATCGTCAGGATGACAACCCCAAGCGCACAGTGCAAAGGCCCGTAGAATTTGCGGGTTGATACTATCGTGCCGAGCGCAACAAGCGGGTCGAACTGCAAAATCCAGTTAATGGGCCAGTTCCGGATTTGCCAGAACTTCTCCCCGACCGTGGTAACGATGCAAAACCACACAAACAGGGCAAAAAAGAACAACTGGTTTATTCGTCGAACCGTCGTGATTTTCATATTATTTTCAGGTTACTTCGGCCCTCAATGGTTTGAGCGATTCGTAATCGGCTGTCCCGACGCCTGCCTTTTCCGCGATTGCCAGATAGGGCAAATCCGCTGGTTTAAGATTCAACAGTGAACTTCCGAAGGCGTCCGCCGCGACCATATCGCAGCTCGCAATCATCGTATTCGTTTTTTTAAGGTCCGACACCGACCCGCCCGTAGGCCCGTTGGTCATCATCGTAACCGTGCCGTCGAGTATGACCAGCGTCGGCTTTACAAGCATGGCAAGCTCGGCGATTATGTTATTGATATCCTGATGGAACACGTTTCGCCTGCCGCCGAGAAGTCCATACCAGTTTTTCATAGTCATCGACGCCGCGCTTCTGTGATGATTTTTCAGGGGAGCTATGCCGATGAGCTTATTGGCTTTGGTAAACGGGGCACAGTAAATGGGCCAATCCTTAATCAGCACCCCGCCCGCCAGCGTAAGCGGGCTGAAATACGAATTCTTTGGCATAACGACCTGTGCGCCTGCTGCCGACGCGGCTTTACGGATACCGCTTATCGTAAAACAGCTCGCCGGGTCGTTTATTGAATTGTCGGTTACTATGACCCTGCTCGCCTTTTTCTCGTAGCATAATTTCACGACCGCGGTAATAACATCCGGATGTGTAGTAGCGCCGAGAAGAGGCGGAGTAGCGAAGCCGACGTTTGGTTTTATTACGACGACGTCGCCCGGCTTTATAAACCTCTCGATGCCACCGAGAAGCTCAATCGCTTTGTTTACAGTTTTTGCCCTGTCCTGGCCTTTGACGATGCTTATCACCTGCCCGTTTTTACGCGGCACCGAAAAATCAGGCAATCCCTTGACAGAAGTCCCCAAAAAGCCGACTTCCTCGTTTTTCGCCCCAGGTCCTTTAGGGTCATAAAGCCAGCGTGCGACGCCAACGGCAGCGGCAATCGAAGCCGCCGCTTTCGCCCCGCGGATAAGCAGTTGTCTTCGAGCGATATTTTCTTGGTTTGGTTCAGTCATTGATTTCCTTCAACCGGCCAATCAAAACTTCCGCTGCTTTTTCCGCCGCCTGCTTGTCATTCGCCTCGTGAACGCCACCGACGAATACGCCCGACGGGAAGACCATCTCGAAACTCCCGTAAAAATCCACGACCAATGCGCCGGCGGATTTGAGGATTTCACTGTCAACCGTGATTGCCTTGGCGCCGTTAGTTATGAGAAAATCATAATAATTCTTCGCGACTGTTTTCGCCTCATCAGCGTTTTTGCGCATGCTGAAAAATATCGATACCGTTTTTTCGCACGATTTGTATTGCGCGGAGTAAGCATTGGTAAGGCCGTCGAAACCAAAGGCGTTGTCAATCTGTAATTTCCAGCTTCCAGCCACCGTGCCTTCGACAGGAAAATATCCCAATTCGGCTATTTTGTCGTTGTCGGTTGGCTTAAATTTGGCGGACAGGTCTTTAGCGATACCTTTCATCCCGTCAACAAGCTCGTTCGATTCGGCTGAGCCAATCATTTCGATATAATTTTTACCGAGCGATATACAAATCTCATTGCCCGCCACATAACCAAACGCTAACGCACCCAGGTCGCTCAGGTCAGTCGCATCTGCCCTTTTTTGCCTGCTGTAAACCGAAAAGGCGTTCTTCGCGTTGTTCATATCGTAAACATAAAGCTCGAATCCAAGTTCGGAATTGCTTTGGGCGGCGAACCGCTGGGCGGTCAGCTTGACAAAGCCGGCTTCCTGATACATAGGGGCCTTGCCGTCGATTTTCTCGTAAAGATTATCGTTGTTATATGTCTCGACTTTGCCGACTGGCGTAAAATCGCCCTGTGACTCCTGCCCCGACGCGATGCCGAACCGTGCCATATTAAAATCGCGCTGAATAAAATATATGCCGACCGCCGTGGCAATCATAATGAGCAAAATCAGCACGCCAACGGCGGACTCAAGTGTTCTCGCTCGACCGGAAAGTAACTGCATAAAATTACGCATCCCGCTTTTATCGGGATTGCCCCTACATGTGGTGAGCAATGTCGAACCAAAAACAGGTAGTTATTATACTCCCTGCCTCTACATTTGTCAAACTGAAGAAAGGAACGGGCGTTTCACGGGTTTACTCGTGGCGGAGGGATTCAATTGGGTCCATATTCGCAGCACGATAGGCAGGATACAGACCAAAGGCGATTCCAACAATACCAGATATGCCGAATGAAAGCAGCAAAGATATCCAGGTGATTACAGTTGGCATATTTCCGAATCGAGTTACAAAAATGGGTATAATACAACCAAGGAAGATGCCAAGTATGCCGCCTGCAAACGTAAGGAAAAGAGTTTCGGAAAGGAACTGAAAGATAATATCTTTTCTTTTCGCGCCGAGAGCCCTGCGGATACCTATTTCGCGTGTTCGTTCGCTGACTGTAGCGAGCATAATATTCATAATGCCAATACCGCCAACCAATAGAGAAATAGCTGCGATTGAACCAAGAACGACACTGAAGATGCGTTTGGTGCGTTCGGATTCGCGCAGAAGCTCAAGCGGCACCACTATCTGATAATCGTTTTTCTTGTGAAACTGGCTCAGGAGATTGATAAGGATATCGCGTGACGATTGAACCTTGCTTATATCGCTGACTTTTATGATGACTTCCTGCAATTGCACTTTTTCTATTTTGCGTGAACCGCCGCTTAGCTGCAATGACGTCTCGCCGAAACGCTCTTTAACTGCCGACAATGGAATATATATGCTTCCGGCATTTGCTCCACCCTGACCGTTTGTCGAAGGGGCCTTTTCTTCAGGGACGCTTGTTGTCGAAGCACTCCCTTGTACGGTGACAATACCGACAATCCTGTAATAATCTCTTCCTATTTTAACGTCCTGGCCCATCGGGTCGTCAAATATGAACAATTCTTTGACAGCCGCTTCGTCGATGACGCAAATATCCTGCTTGTAATCCAAATCAAAAGACGTCAGGAACCGCCCTCTAATCAAATGTATAGGTGAGGTTTCGAGATGCCACGGGACAGTCCCGATTATCTCGATTGGTATCTTGCGATTACGATACCAGGCCTGTTGAGAAAGACGGCGAACCGGTACTATGACCTGGACATCCGGCACGCTGTTGTGAAAACGCTCGGCATCAGCGTACGTCAGGCCGTATTCGCGAAGACCCTGCTGCTGGCCCGTGGCTTTCTGGTCTTCGGGCGGCTGAGCAGTTTTTATGATTATGTTAAGCGAGCCGAGGCGGGCGATTTGCTCCTGGGCGGCCCTGCTGGCGCCTTCACCGATGGCCAGCATTGCGATAACGGATGCGACACCAAAGATTATGCCCAGGACAGTGAGTATGGCGCGAAGACGATGGAGCCATAAGCTCTTGATGCCCAGTTTAAGAACGCGCCTGATGCGATACAAAATCATAACGTTAATGGATTCAGGAATTCCGTGCAGACCCGTCATTGTGGTCTGCACTCTGTAAATCGCCCTTGTTTTTACTGGCCTTTTCCTCTGGAAGTTTATGCTGTTGCCCGTCGGGTTTGTTTGCGTCGCTGGCGGACGCAGACAAATCCTTCTGCTGCGTTCCAGCTTTTTTCTGACTTGTTTCATTCGCAAGCGGTTTTTTTTGCTGTTTCGACGCTTCTGCTTTTGTAATGGCCGGCTCAGCAATTAGCGGAGGATTCATCAGAACATCTTCTCCAACCTGTAATCCATCCGTAATCTGGACGAATTTTTCGTTAAAGGACCCGGTCTGAACCTCTCGCGGCTGTGGGCCTTTTGCGCTTACATAATAGCACACTTTTTTGCCGCTCCTGTTTGCCACCGCCTGAATCGGAACTATTGTCACGTCATTCAACTCTTCAACGGTGGTTTCAACCTTGGCTGACATTCCCGGCTTAAGAAAATTATACGAACCATCAATTGTGACCTGGGTCGCATAAACCTTAAGGTCAGGATTTAACCAACTTCTTTGCTGGTCGGGCAATGGGGCAATTTTGAGGACTTTGCCCGTAAAGGTCCTGTCGGGAAAGGCGTCTATAGTTATCTTTGCGATTTGGCCCGGCTTAATCTTGGTTATGGAGGACTCATGAACGGTAATCTCGACTATCATTTCAGACGTGTCGGGCAGAGACATAATTTCTTCGTTCTGCTGAATCGTGTACCCAACCTCTATGGGTCTGTCGTGATACCAGTAACCGGTGCCTGACGACGCGTAAACCACAAGGCCCGGCCCGGGCGCTTTGATTACGCACGCGGCAATCTGCTTTTTAAGCTTTTCAAGACGTTCTTTTTCCAGCTCGAATTTGGCCCCGGCGCTTTTTAACTGAGCTATTGTCTGCGCCAGTTTTGAGCGGCACCGAGCGTGAGTCCTGTCCAGCTCACGTCTGGCTTCATAATAGTCGCTAAGAAACTTCTCTGAATCTTTAGGAAAATCATAAAGCTTGAACAGGTCCAAGTTAATGCTCGCCTGCTTGTTTTGTATTTCACAGCTTCTCTTGTCCAGCTCGTCCCCCTGCAGTTCAATTTCCGCAACGTAATTCGCATCGTAAAGCTGCCGAGTACCCTCAAGTTTATACTGTGCCTTTGCGAGCTTTGAGCCGGCCATTTCTATCTGGTCCTGCAGGTCCGTAAGTTTCTGCGAGGCCTGAGACCGGCCAAGCTTGTTCGGGTCATCGAGAAACAATTCCAGGTTACGCTTTGCGTTAGGGTCATTCTCCACGGCAAGGATTAGTTTTTCGGCGACGGCCTCACCAAGGTATTTTTCGAAATCCATCAGGGCGAATTTGACCTTTAACTCCGCAGCCGTGATATCGCTTTCATTTTGCTTGAGCTGGATAAAATAGGCCTCATTTGCCTCTGCGAAACCCGACTCTGCGCCGGCGAAATCGATTTGTCTTTGCGAAAGATTCTCAGTCAGATTTGAGGAGTCGAGTTCCACCAGCACTTTGTTGTTGACGTCCTCAGGGGTTATGTAATTTCCTTCGGGGACGATGCTGGTTATTCTTACCTGGCCTTCGACGTCGGACTTGATGTGAATTGCGTTGCGGGCCTTGATACTGCCGTTCTCAGTGACGGTGATGATGAGGTTATCTTTGCACACCTTGAACGTGTTTGCTGCTTTTTCAGGAGCCGGCGAGGTGTTTTTATTTGCCATAAGCATCATTGCCGGCAAAACCAGCGCAATAGCCAAACCGCCGGTGATAAGCCACTTTCGCCGTCCGGCAGTCAGATGATATATTTTCGTCTGAAGAATGTTTGGCCCGCTCCCGCTCATTTGTAGAGCTTCCTGACATCACACCTGATTATGCCCATATCCCATAGGGCTTTGGCCTGCAATAGATAATTATTATATCCTTTATACCGGTGACGGTCAAGGAAAAAGGAGGCGTTTTACCACCTTCTGGCGGTAATTACCGCATCAAGGCCGAAAAGTAACAGAGTAGCAGGTTCCGGAATCAATCTTTCAGCACTTCAGATGGTTGCGATTTGGAGAAGGTGTGGTATCATATCGGGTCTGAAAGGCGGAAAAGTGTTAAGCGGAAGACGCCGGATTCGAAACCTTCAAAATTTGGGAGTCGAAATTATGTCCGCAAGAACCATAATAATCCTGTTCGCTGTCGCAACAATAACAACAATTGGTTTTGTTAATACAGGCGCGATTGCCGCATCCCAATCCGACCATAAGGTCTCGCCTTCGGCGGGCACAAACCAGCAGGCAGACGCTAATGTCAAGCCGCCCTTTCGACTCGCGATTGCCGGCCTCACCCACGACCACGTTACCTTGCTGCTGGGGGAACTTCCCCATCGCAAGGACATTACCCTTGTCGGCATCGCCGAACCAAACACCAAACTTGCCGCCAAATACGTCACGAGATACCATCTTCCACAATCGATAATTTACACAGACCTCGATAAAATGCTCAACGAGACCAAACCGCAGGCCGTGGTTATCTATACCTCCACCTTCGACCATTTACAAGTTGTACGGGCCTGTGCCTCGCATCATATAGATGTGATGATGGAAAAACCGCTGGCTGTCAGTGTCGAGCACGCAGCCGCTATGGCCAAGGCCGCGAAGAAAACAGGCATCCGAGTCCTCGTCAACTACCAGTCAACCTGGGAACCCATGAACACATTGCTCCGCGATATGATAACCGAGCAGAAGGCAATCGGCGAGATTCGCAAAATTGTCTTCTACAAAGGCCATTCAGGGCCGAAGGAAATCCGCTGTTCGCCTGAATTCCTCAATTGGCTGACCGACCCGAAATTAAACGGAGGCGGCGCTCTTTTCGATTTCGGCTGCTACGGCGCTAATCTGGCTACCTGGTTTTTGAATAATCAAAAGCCGTTATCCGTAACTGCTGTTACCCGGCAGACAAAACCGGACATCTACACAAAAGTAGATGATGACGCGACCGTCATAATCACCTACCCCAAAACGCAGGTCATAATAATGGCCTCCTGGAGCTGGCCCTATGGCAAGGATAGCATTGAAATTTACGGTACAGCCGGCTCAATTCAAACTATCGACGGCAGGAACGCTATTTTGCGCATCGATGGAAAATCCGAGCAGAAAATCGCCGCCAACGCAATCGAATCTCCTTACAGTGATTCTTTGACTTATCTCACTGCTGTGGTAAATGGCGGGATAAAACCGCAGGAAACTGCGTCTCTCGAAAATAATATGATAGTCACCGAGATTCTTTGCGCCGCCCGCTGCTCCGCGCAATCGCACTCAACAATTCAACTGCGATGAAACACCGATGACAGTCAGGGGAAAATAAGCGTGCAGGTTGAAAAATGAAACAATTGTTACTGGTACTGTTAGTGCTTGGGGTGTCTATACCGGCCAGTGCCGACGTGCATGTCTATACCATGAAGGCGAGTAACGCGGAATACAAATATAATTCAGATTCAAATGCCCTGGGGCAGATTAAAGATACCAATACCGCGTTTGTTATCTTCGAGTTGCTGGGCGGCGGTTCAGCCGACGTCTGGGCCGTTTATACCTATAAAGCTAAGGATCCAAACGGCAAAACGCAAAATTATTGCAAGGGTGAAAACTGGGGCATATTAGGTTTTGAGCATGCGTCGTTAAGCCCGACAAAGGCAAAGTGGGTCATATCAGATACAGCCAATGGACGCCGTATTATTCTGACCGGCGATGCGAATACGGCAAACATTCGCAGCTACAAAAGTTCCTGCAATTCCTGTCATAACCCGTCAAAAGGCACCCCTACATTTGATATTACATCCTCCTTCACCGGTTATTCGATAAAGCCCGAAGCCGACACCAACGGCACAACTGCGTTATCCCTGAATGTGTACGTCGTCAGCCCAAATGAGAAAGTAAAGATGCCTGTTTTGGTTGACGTTTCTGGCTTTCGGTTTCTGATGCCTTTGAATTAAACTCTTTTCTGTTTTCAATAGTTTTTGCTTTTAGATTTGCCCTGCGTTTTAATATCTCATCCGCTCAGAAAATTGAAGAAACCAAAGGAAGAAAAATGGTGATTGATTATTTGCCGGCAGAGGGCATAATAATCAGTAAGCATTTATCAATCTGGTCTGGGGAAACAAGGCGAAATGTTCGAAATATTATGCACGGGTGACGGGGTATCGGTTTGGGGCGGCGTGTTCGTGGTGATTGTCATCATAGGCATAATCATCCACGTTATGTCCCGACACAAAGGCCCCGGCATCGCTATGTGCCAGATATTCATCCTCGACGGCGACAGGAGCGGCAATTTCGTCCGGATTGAAAACGCAATAGCCGAGGCCAAATCAAAAGGCGCCGAGTTAATCTGCTTTCCCGAGGCGACAATGCTTGGCTGGCTCAATTCTGATGCACATGCCAGGGCCTGCACGATTCCCGGGCCGGATTCGGAACAGCTTTGCGAGCTGGCGAAAAAATACGGGGTATATCTTTGTATCGGCGTTGAAGAATTTGAACTGGGAAGATTGTTCAACAGCGCACTGCTCATCGACGACCGGGGACGGATTCTGCTCAAACACCGCCAGGTAAATATCCCGCAAAAACTTATGTCCCCCCCTTATTCGGCGGGAAGCGAATCCGACATTGCCACTGTGAACACCAAATTTGGCAAGATTGGCCTGCTTATATGCGCCGACACACATCGCGAGGACCTTCTCGACCGGATGGCAGCGCTGAAGCCGAACCTGCTTTTGGCGCCTTATGGCTATGCGGAAGAGGAGCTAAAATGGCCCGCGCACGGCGAGGAGTTTCATAATGTCGTTATAAACGCCGCGAAACGAACAGGTGCAGCGGTTATTGGGACCAATCCTGTTGGCAGAATAAGCAGAGGCCCCTGGGGGGGCAGGGTTTATGGCGGCAACAGTATCGCGGTTGACAAAACGGGCAATATAATAGATACTGCCAAAGACCGCGACAGAGACGTGAAAATTGTGCTAATAACCGCGATTCGCTAAGCACAGGAGCCGGTTCGCAGGCGTATTATATGTAATCTTACTGATTGATTATTGCCGATTTATTACTTATTATGCTGCTTTTGGTGAGCGTCGCATAAAATTTAAGGAAAAGTGAAATGATTGAATGTGCGCAAAATGTAATGGCAATCTCGATGCCGCAGGGCCTGGACTGGATATGGATTCTTTTAATCGTCCTGGTAATCTTCGGCGGAAAAAAATTACCTGACCTCGCCAGAAATCTCGGCAAAGGTATGAGCGAGTTCAAGAAAGGTCTTAACGACGTCCAGAGCGATGTCCAGAATACAAAGGACGATATCGTCAACGAGATAAAAAAAGCCCCAACTAACGACGATTCCAAAAAGACCGTTTGATTTTGCCAAAAATTAGTTCGCTCATTTCCAGGCCTTCGATGAACAGTAAAGCCGATAAATCGACTATTCCCGATACTACAATGTCCCTCGGAGACCATCTCGAGGAATTGCGATTCAGGATTATTTACGCGCTGGTTGGATTCGGCATAGCGGTCGCAATTTGCATGTTCTTCGGCGATTACCTGATAGCATTTATCGAAGTGCCCTACATCAAGGCAATGGGACAAAGCGCACGCCTGCAGAGCATAGACCCCGCTGAAGGTTTTATCAGTTATATGGAAATAGCGATGATTGCGGCTGTAGTAATTTCCTCGCCCTGGATTTTCTATCATTTGTGGAAATTCGTTTCGGTTGGTCTTTATCCTCACGAAAAAAAATACGTTTATATCGCCGTTCCTTTGTGCTCTGCTCTTTTTGTCGCCGGGGCTCTGCTTTTCATCTTTGTAATAGCGCCTGCCACGCTGCAGTTTTTTGTTTATTTCAACGAGAAATTTCTGAAGGTAAGCTCAAATTTTACGTTTACCAATTATATAGCTTTTATGGCAAACATGATGTTGATTTTCGGTCTGTCGTTCCAGACGCCCATAGCCATATTCGTCCTTATCAGGACCGGCATAATGTCAGCCGAGTTTTTCAAGAAATCCAGAAAATACGTGTTTCTCGCGGTCGTCATAATCGCCTCCGCCGTCATACCAGGCAGCGATCCTATTTCGCTGTTCGCTATGGTTATTCCGGTGTATCTCCTTTTCGAACTGGGGCTATTTTTAAGCTGGCTGGCTGAGAAACGCGCCAAAGCACACAATTCGCAAGACACATAACGCGATAAGATGCTTACTCTGATAAATACCAATACGATGCAACCGGCGATTGCCCCCATCGGGATTGATTATATCGCAGGTGCCGCCAAGCAGGCAGGTATCGAAGTTGACCTGGTTGATTTGTGCTTGACCGATAATAAAGACGCGACGCTGAAAGATTATTTCAGCAAACACAATCCCGAGCTTATCGGGCTATCATTTCGCAACGTCGATGACTGCTTCTGGCCAAGCTGCCAGTGGTTCGTGCCGAAACTGGCCGAACAGATAAAAGCCATTCGCAAACTCACCGATGCGCCGATTGTCCTCGGCGGCGTGGGCTTCTCGATTTTCGCCCAGCAAATTGTAGAATATACAAAAGCCGACTTCGGCATCCGCGGAGACGGCGAACAGGCGATAATCGAACTATACGAACAATTACAGGGACGAAGGCATTTTGACAAAATCGCGGGGCTAAGCTGGTGGCCCGCCTCGCCGCATAGCGGCGGGCGAGGTCTCGCCAAGGGTGGAGAAGACCAGAAAGTTCACACGAATAAGCCGACGTGGCCTGAACCGTTGTCGCTTTCTACAGGCAGGGACACAGTCGATAATGTTACCTATTTCAATCGCGGCGGACAGCTCGGCATCGAGACCAAACGCGGCTGCGGCCACAATTGCATTTATTGTGCCGACCGGATAAGCAAAGGGACTTTCGTGCGCGTGCGTAAACCGGCGGAAGTCGCGGACGAAGTGGAGACGCTGCTTGCCAGGGGAATCAACGTCCTGCACATTTGCGATTCCGAATTCAACGTCGCCCGCAACCACGCATACGCCGTCTGCGAGGAATTCGTGCGGCGAGGATTAGACAAACAGTTGAAATGGTACGCATATATGGCGGTCGTGCCCTTCGACGCAGAATTAGCGGCGATTATGCGAAAGGCCGGCTGCGTCGGCATCGATTTTACCGGCGATTCCGGCTGCGAAGCGATGCTCAGGGCCTACCACCAGAGGCACACAAGACAAGACCTCGCCGATGCTGTCCGGTGGTGCAAAGATAATGGAATCACCGTTATGATTGACCTGATTTTCGGCGGCCCCGGCGAGACACGCGCGTCAGTCATAGAATCAATCGACTTCATCAAGCAAATCAATCCCGATTGCGCAGGAGCGCCGCTTGGCGTGCGAATTTACCCGGGAACCGATATGGCGATTACAGCCGCCGCCGAAGGCCCGATGGAAACAAATCCCAACATCAAACGAAAATATGCCGGCCCCGTGGATTTGTTCAGGCCGACGTTTTACATATCGCACCTGCTTGGCCCAAACCCGGCAAGATTGATAAAGGATTTTATCGCGGGCGACAAGAGATTCTTTGAGCCGATTGATGAAGCTGATGCGGCCCTAACCGACCATAACTACAACGATAACACCGAACTTGTTGACGCCATTAAAACCGGCTCACGCGGCGCGTATTGGCATATCCTCCACAAGCTCCGCACCTAATCAAATTACCAGATTTTGGCGACTACCGGGTCGTTTGCGCGAGGTTCGAGGCGAATAGCGTCTTTGACACAAAGGGAGCGGCAGATTCCGCAGCCGTAGCATTTCATTTTGTCGATGACGACTTTTTTGTTCGATGCGCTGTACGAGATTGCGCCGAATTGACACAGCCGCATACACTGCCGACAGCCGATACACTTGTCGGGGTCCGCATAGGCAATAAACTCGGCGCGGAACATCATTGGGATATCATGGGTCACCGTGCATCGCATCGCGAGACAATCGGCACGGTCGCAGTTGCATATTCCACCGATAAAAGGCGTCTGGAACGTCCAGACGGTGTGACAAAGCCCTTCTTTTTCGTGCTCGCGAAAGTTTGCTATCGCCTGTTCCTTGGTAATTATCTCTGCTCCAACCGAATCCGGCCCGTTCAGAAAACTTTTGTCAAGGCCTCCCATAAGCTCGCCGAACTTGCCGCCGTTTGGCCCCATACTTATACCATAGCAGTATCGCTTCTCCTTACCCACGGTAAAATGCCGGCAATAGCAAGCCACACGCGCAATAGAATTTACAAAACCGAAGATTTTCTCAACATCCTCGATGGGGACAACCTGCCCATAATGCCGCTTCTTCATTTTCCGGGGGACAAGCCGCCTCACCAATGCCTGTACGAATTTGGGCGCATTAGGAAGCTTATTCATCTTTTCGATGGCTTTGGCTGTGGCTTCGCCGTCCGCAGCGAAATTATTAATCATTTTGCGCCTGCGGATATCGTTCAGCAAATCCTCCGAATAATTATTTGCCTGAAGATACCACTTTTGGCCTTCGCCGTGCTTTAAACAGAATTCGCACATTTCATCAGTCCTTTGAAATAATCAACAATCAGTTGTCAATCGAGGACAACCTGGTCTTCGTAAGCGGGGATGCTGACCTGCCAGCCGGTTTTGTCCCTTAAAAATGCGCCGAATGCCTGTGCGCTTTCGACTTCGCCGTGAACAAGGAAGATTTGTTTAGGAGGCGATTTGAAATTTTTAAGCCAGTTAAGCATATCGTTGCGGTCCGCGTGCGCTGAAATGCCGTTTATCTGCACCACCTTTGCCTTGACCTTGTATTCCTCGCCAAGTATTCGCACCTTTTTCGCGCCTTCAACGATTATCCTGCCCAATGTCCCTACCGCCTGATACCCGACGAACATTATCGTGCTTTCTTTTCGCGAGATGTTATTGACCAGATGATGTTTGATTCTGCCCCCGGTGCACATCCCTGAACCGGCAATAATCACTACTGTGCCTGTTATGTGATTGATTGCCTTGGATTCCTCGCTTGTCGTCGTAACTTTCAATTCAGGCAGGTCAAAGGGCGAATGATGCTCCCTGAGCATCTCCTGCGTCTCTTTGTCGAACAATTCCTGATGATTCCTGAAAATATCGGTAATCTTCGCCGCCATAGGACTGTCTAAGAAAATAATCAGATGCGGTATGGCGTTTTCAAGCAGCAGCTCCTTTAAGTAAAACAGGATTTCCTGCGAGCGCTCAAGGGCAAAACTTGGAACGACGATGTTGCCGCCCCTTTCTTTGGTCGCGTTGATAACATCGGCTATCTGCTTTTTCGCGTCGCAGGTATCACAATGCTCCCTGTCACCATAAGTCGATTCGATGATAATGTAATCTGCCTTTTCTTGAACGCTCGGGTCAGGCAGTATAGGTCTGCCTGGTCTGCCCAAATCGCCGGTAAACAGCACGGTCCTTTTATCGCCGTTTTGGTTCACATCGACCTTTACCATCGACGAGCCAAGCACGTGTCCTGCGTCACAAAGGGTTACTACTATACCTTCAGCAATGTTTATCTGCTGGCCGTATTTTACCGGCTCAAAATAAGGGAAACACGCCTCGGCATCCTTGACCGTATAAAGCGGCTCATCGGAATGCGGCCCTTTCTTGCCTTGTTTCTCGTGTCTCTTGCGTTTGTACTCGGCATCTTCTTCCTGAATCCGGGCGGAATCCAGAAGTATTATCCTCGCTAATTCCGCCGTGGCCTGTGTGCAGTAAATCCTCCCCCTGAAGCCCTCTCGCACAAGCTTGGGTAATAATCCGCAGTGGTCTAAATGTGCGTGTGTGAGGAATACCGCGTTTATGCTTTCGGGTGGCACAACGAACGGCGCCCAGTTTCTTTCCAGAAACTGCCTTTCCTGATACAGCCCGCAGTCAACGAGCAGCTTTATCCCGTCAACCTCAAGAAGATGCCTTGAACCCGTTACGTTCTGTGCCGCTCCCAAAAACCTTAATTTCATTTCCATTCGCCGGCTTCCTGATTTAATCGTCTTTCCAGATGTATTCTAAATAATGGGATTCTAATACCCCCACGGTAATCTGACAAGTCCTATCCCCCTGCTCTTCCGTATGCAACTTCCGCAATCAAAAGGACTTCAATACAAACCACCTAAAATCTCAGGAATTTTCTTGACAAATACGTCAGGGCACAATTACATTCTTTGATACCTCATCGCAGGAGAAAATCTCGGACAAGGCACTTTACCACAAAGGCACAAAGGATTTTTAATTTAGTTTTGTCATTCTTCGCGTCTTCGTGGTTTTCTTTGGAAAAACGAGGGTTTCGATGGCGAAACAAACACCTATACACCTATTTTTACCCCGTCCCGAGCAGGGCCGAGGGAAGGAGGAACAAAAATGTCCGCAAAAAAGTCAATCCTAACTTCAACGTTATTTATTATCATCATGAGTATCTGCGCCACAGCCGAGGCAGCAGACGAGTGGCCAATGTTTCACCATGATTTGACTCTTAGCGGTTATAGTACCTCCTCAGGACCCGACACCAATGCTGTTTTATGGATCTACGACACTAATACAGCAATTTTTGGGGGGATAAGTTCATCCCCGGCACTCGCTGGCGGAGTACTTTACATAGGCGCTTCGGATAGCAATCTTTATGCTATAAATGCAATAGATGGTTCTCTAATTTGGAGCTTTCATGCAGATGGGTTAATTAATTCATCACCGGCCGTAGCAGATGGCAAGGTGTATTTCCTTTCCGAGGGAGGCACCTTGTATGCTTTGGATGCTGATACAAGCGGTGTGATTTGGCAGTCACAGGTTGGTGATGGACCTTGGGACTGGTCATCGCCTGCGGTTCATAATGGAAATGTGTTCGTTGCATCAAGCACCGGCCACGTTACTAGTTTGAATGCAAGCACCGGAGGCCTAAACTGGAACGTATCTGTTGGCGGAAAACCTGACGGTCCAATAGCAGTAGTAAACGGAAAAGTTTATTCTGGAACGCACAATCTTCATACAAATAATAGCCCCACCCTGGTTGCGCTTGATGAGATTACTGGAGAGACAATTTGGACATATGATTACTATCTATACCATGGTGGGGGGCTCGCAGGAGGGATGGTTAATAGTAATGGGCCAGCAGTGGTCGACGGAGATAACGACGGAAACCTTGAAGTCTATTTTGGCGTTTACGCTTGGCTTAGCAACAGTAACCAGGCTGTTTGCTTAGATGAGGCCAATGGTGTCGAAAAATGGACGGCCAGCATTGGTGGCAACTCCACTTCTACACCAGCCGTGCATAATGGAAAAGTTTTCATTGGTTCAGATGATGGCAAGGTCTATGCTTTAAACGCGGGGACAGGTGCATATATTTGCAGTTTCCAAACAGGAGCTCAAGTGTGGGCAGGGCCTGCAGTAGCCGACGGGAAAGTGTTCTTTGGTTCCTTGGACCATATATTCTACGCAATAGACGAAACAACTTGTGGATTAATTTGGAGCTACAACACTCTCCAGAGCAGGCTGATGGGATCCCCGGCAGTAGCGTATGGAAACGTATATGTTGGAAATGAAAATGGGAAGATATATGCATTTGGCCATATATCGAATTTGACGCTCGAAGAAACGGATGATGTCAATGACGGCGATTGCGTTGGTCCCGGCCGTGAGATAACGTACACGATTGATTACAATTATCCCGCTGGACCGAATCTGCCGGATATCAACGATGTGAATATTGTTGACTATCTACCTAATGACGTTGATTTCGACTCGGCTTCAGGCGATTGGAGCCGTGATTCTAATACAATTACATGGAATATCGGGACTCTATCACCCGGTGAATCTGGTTCCGTTACGCTAACGGTCGAGGTGAACCACCCTGGGCCGGGCAGTATAATCACAAACTATTGCGAAATGAAAAGTGGTGGTTTACTCTATAATATGGTTTATGAAAACACCCATGTGTGCTGCTGGACAACGTTTCCGAAGGTTGCCGATTTCACCTGCGACTGCATAGTCAACTTCGCGGATTTTGCAATAATGGGACAAGAGTGGCACACCAGTGGCATAAAAGCGGACATATATAAGGATGAAAATAACCGTGTGGATTTAATGGATTTGGCGGTGCTGGCAGAGGAGTGGCTCGAATAGTAATAATGTGGCAATATCCGCTTGCCGCTGTGACGGGTTTTACGAAAAATCAGAATTTTCGGACAAGGCGACAAATTGCCCAAATTATCGTTTGTGTAATTTTGCGAAAAAACGTTCAACATTTTGCTCGCTTGCCATGCCTTATAAAGTATAATAGATGTCACTTAATTTGTTATTGGTTTTATGAGGAGAACCCGTTTTCGACGTAAAACACGTTTTTTAACACGCCAACGCAGTTATTTGAGGAGGATAATACAATGCGAAGTGGCACAAAAAACAAGAGACATTTTTTCGTCACGGTTGTTTTGGTCTGTTTTCTCCTTTCCGCATTTGTTCTCCCTATACCGGTATATGCCGCCGCATCCCAGGCCCAGGAAGATATTTCACAGCTCCTTGGCAATATGCGCGGTCCGACCGGCACTGCGGCTCAGCCGATAAAAGGAGAATCAGCACGGGTCTCTTTTGAAGATGGTTATTTACGTGCATTAGGAGCGCCTGCGAATAATTATTTTCCCGTGAGCAGCGTTGTTGCCGGCAACCCCACGGCCACGGCAAAAAACTTTATTGCCGAGCGAGGCGCGGCATTTGGCATAAAAAGTAAAGCGGTAGATTTCACCCCTAAAAAGAGCAGGAAAAAAAATGACCACAGCTATGAGCGATTCCAGCAGACATATTCCCTGATTCCGGTCTTTGGCGCAGAAGTAGTCATACAATTAAACGCATCCGGCGGGGTAGAATATGCCTTTAGCGATATCATGCGAAAAACCAGCGAGCTTGACGATGGGAAGGTTTCGACTACTCCCACGATTTCAGCGGCTGACGCAGAGATTTTGGCGATTAAACTAATGGCCGAGAAGCACCCGGGCCTCAAGCTTGACAGTTCGGATGCCAATCTGATGATCTACCATCCCGCGGTCGTGGGCAATTCGGGGGCGACCCGGCTGGTTTGGCAGACGGTAGTGGTAAGCGTTTCGGTACCTATAGTGAATGAGTTTATCCTGATTGATGCCCACACGGGCGAGGTTGCCCTGCATTATACGCAGATAATGGATGCCCTGAACCGGCAAATCTATGACTCAAATAATACCGCGGCCGACCCGGGGACTCTGATGCGATCCGAAGGCGGCCCGGCAACGGGTATTACGGATGTTGATACGTGTTACGATTATTTCCGTGACACCTATAATTTCTATTTTAACGAACATGGACGCGACAGCATCGACAACGCCGGTATGACACTGAGTTCGACCGTACGCTTTTGCCCTTATTATCCCGACTATTGCCCGTATCAAAATGCTTTTTGGGACGGTTCACGTATGTATTTCGGGTTAGGATTTGTGGCTGATGATGTAACGGCACACGAGCTGACTCACGGCGTGACTCAGTACGAATCCGGTCTGATATACATGAACGAATCTGGCGCAATTAATGAATCCTTCTCCGATATGTGGGGGGAATGGGTTGACCTGACCAACGGTGCCGGCAATGACTCCCCGTCAGTAAGATGGCTCATAGGCGAAGATATCGCGGGTATGGGAGCTATCCGTAACATGGCTAATCCTCCCCAATTCGGTGACCCTGACAGAAAAGGCAGCCCTTTGTGGTATTGGGGGGCTGGAGATAACGGCGGGGTTCACATCAACAGCGGCGTCGGAAACAAGCTTTGCTATTTGCTGACCGATGGTAATACATTCAATGGCAAGACGGTAACGGGCATGGGGATTTCCGCGACTGCGGACCTTTTCTACGAAGTCCAGACACATCTTTTAACCAGCGGAGCTGATTATGCAGACCTGCACGATGCTTTAACCCAGGCAGCGATTAATCTGGGGTGGAGCGACGCTAACAAGGCCAATCTCGAAAACGCGTGTCTGGCAACAGAGCTTTCGTATTCACCTCCAGTTCCCTCCAATGATGAGTGCGTTAATGCTATTTGTGTCGAGGATGGCATTCCGGTTAACGGCACGACCATCGCTGCCACAGGAACAGATATTACCAGTTGCGCGTCTGGTGATACGGCGGATGTTTGGTATTCCTATACGCCGGCTGTAAGCGGCAGCGTGACCATCAGCATGTGCGGCAGCAGCTATGATACCACCCTGGCGGTTTTTAACGCCTGCGGTGGGACGGAATTGGCCTGCAATGACGATTACTGTGAGCTATCATCGCAGATAACTACAAATTTGACCGCAGGGGTAACTTACCTGATACGTGTTTCCGGGTATGGCGGCGATGAGGGTGATTTTGTTATTACTGTTACGGGTGGACAAGGGGGGTGCGGACCTCGACCGCCATTTGCACAAACGGGCAGCACCAGCACACAATTTAACACCTCTGTACTTATTACGCTTGTGGCTACTGACGATGGCTTGCCGAATCCTCCGGGCGATTTGAATTACATTATTACCTCATTGCCCAGCCACGGGGCTTTGAGCGACCCTTGTGCGAGCGGCATAAATTCTATCCCTTATACACTTGCCGGTAACGGCAATAATGTTATTTACACTCCCGCCACCGGCTACGCAGGGTTTGACAATTTTACTTTCAAAGCTAACGATGGAGGTGTACCACCTGATGGCGGGGATTCCAATACTGCAACGTTTTTAATTACGGTCAGCGGATGTACTCCGGCTCCGATTCTGGCAAATCCAGGCCCGCCCAACGAGGCAACCAATGTACCGATTAACGCGATTCTGCGGTGGAATGGCAGTCCGACGTTGCAGAACGGCGGGTTCGAAACCGGTAATTTCACCGGCTGGACAACGGTGACCGGGCCTGGCTATGCCCAGCTTGAGCCATGGACGCTCGCCACAGTCGATAGCGGCCCGTTCCACAACGGCGTGCCATTCGAAGGAACATATTTTGCCCAAAACGGATTCGACGGTATTGCCGGGCTATTCTACGATATTTATAAAGAAGTAGCCATTCCAGCCGGGACGACATCTGTCCAACTGGAGTGGAGCGAACGCCTGCAATGGGACACAACTTTGGGAGCCACCATAGCACGTCCTTATGAGGTTACTCTACGGCCGGCCGGCGGAGGTTCGCCTCTGGCCTTACTGTTCTCAACAACCTTGCCGCCGGGCACAACGGGCGACACCGGCTATGTAACTCATTCTGTTGATTTGCTTGCAGCAGCGCCGGGTATCGCCGGGCAGACCATTCGAATCAACTTCCATGAGTTTATCCCCGAAACATTCACCGGTCCCGCGCAATTCGACCTCGACGGCATATCACTGACATTGTTCGACAGCTTTAGCGTCAAAAAGGTGGAGCTGGGCCAACCTTCTTACAACAAAGCACCTCACCTGGTTGGAGCAAGTTCCAGCGGTTTTACATCGAAAGACCGTTCGGCTTACCTGGCGATGAAAGAAAAAGCCCTCGCCTCAAAGGCGGTGGATGACGCCAATTCCGGAACACCAGTCAATACCAGACAGCAATTGGACACTGTTTTTCCCATAAATGTGTCTCAGCCAACTAAGACGGTAACACATCTGGTTGACGGAGCCGCATCCGTTCTTGTTTTTGATGATTACCAACTTACTGGGAGTTTTGCTCAGGATGCGTTGAATAACCTTGGGCTCGGGTTTGTAGATGTGGGTGGCGATCAGGTCGCCTTTGACACACAGATGGATACGGGAATATGGGATCTGGTTATTTATGACATGGCAGGCACTTCCATCAATCAGAGTTCAAAGAACCGTATCATGTCGTACATTGCCTCCGGAGGACGGGTCCTGATGTTCTGGTGGGATATGGATTCAGACGCGGCGCTTGCGGCCGCTTTTGAGGCGGCGGTAGTCGCTGATATCTTCTCGCCTTTACCGGTTTATGGAGTCACACCTCTGCATTCGGTCTGGACAACTCCGAACATAGTCAATCTGCCTTTGGATGACACTATTGATGTGATGAATGATGATGGGGATATTCTGCGGCCAATCGGCGGCGGCGTGATCCTGGGAAGTTTCACTGCCGGGGGCGGCACCACTAATAATGAGGCGATGATTCTTGGTAATTCGGGGAGAACCATCCTTCACGGATTCAGCCCCGACGAGGTTGGATATCTCGATGGTGACGGCAGCGGCAAGATTGACCGGGTTGAATTGTATGAGAACGAAATCTCTTTCCTGCTTGGGAGCAACCCAAGTCCCGCAACCTACGATGTTTACTTTGATACGGTTAATCCGCCTGTGACTTTAATCCACAGCGGTTTGACCGGAACTTCGTGTGAGCCGGTGCCATATCCCCTCGCTTGTGGGACGACCTACTATTGGCAGGTTGTTGCGACCAATCTTAGCGGCTGTCAGACCATTGGGCCGGTCTGGTCATTTACTACCACCACATTCACAGGCGACCTCGACCATAATTGCAGGGTAGATTTCGAGGATTTTGCAATAATGGGACAGGAGTGGCACACCAGCGGTATAAAAGCGGACATATACAAGGATGGGAATAACCGTGTCGATTTAATGGATTTGGCGGTGCTGGCGGATGAGTGGCTTGAACAGTAATGATATAACAATATCCGCTTGCCCGCTGTGACGGGTTTGACGAAAAGTCAGAGTTTTCGGACAAGGCCGACAAATTGCCTAAGTTATCTTTTGTGTAATTTTCTAAAAAAACACGTAACACTTTGCGCATTTGTGGACTCTCATATTATAGACGTTACTGTATTTTTTATTGGTTTTATGAGGAGAACCCGTTTTTGCCGTAAAAACTCACTTTTTAAGGCAATAACACGCTCGTTTAAGGAGCAGGAGAATGATTATCAACTCTCAAGGGCTGATTCGTATGGCGGATTGTATTCTACGTCGGTATGCGATTCAGCATTTCTCAGGAAATACACAAATAAAGGAGGACGCATTACATGGAATCGCCAAAATTTGGAGGAATAACGAACCTTTCCCAAAGAGGACAAGCTAACGCCTTTAGCATAGCCAAATATGTGGTTTTGCTGCTATGTCTTCAAGCGAGTATCTCGTTAGCGGCAAGCGACTCCTCTGCTTCACCTTCACTCGCCCCCATCAACCCAGAGTTTACTGCGCGGCAAAACAAGGTGGCCACTTTAAATTTCGAATCGAGTGACGCAGAGGGTCATCTACTGGGTCTGGTTCCTTCGCCGATTGACAGGTCTCATCTGCTGACTCAGACACGCAAACTTACCGCGCAACTCGACAGTCCTCCGTCCAATTACGACCTCAGGAATTATGGATGGGTCACTCCAGTCAAGGACCAGGGTGCTTGTGGCTCCTGCTGGGCTTTTGGCTCGTATGGGGCGCTTGAGGGCTGGCTACTGAAGAATGTGGCAGAAACCTGGGACTTCTCCGAAAACAATCTGAAAAATTACCACGGTTTTGACTGGACTCCCTGCGCAGGAGGTAACGCCGATATAAGTACGGCCTATCTGGTTCGCTGGTCAGGGCCGGTTGCTGAAGCAAACGACCCCTACCATGACTATGATGACCGTCCATCTCCGGGAGGGCCATGCCGAAAATACGTGCAGAACGTATTGTGGTTTTTCACGGACAGTGACATCAAAAGCTCGCTTATGACATATGGCGCTATGTACGTAACGATGTACTGGGATTCTGCATATTACAATTCCTCGCAATACACATATTACTACAATGGCAGCAGCGGCGGCGGTAACCACGCCATTACCCTTGTCGGCTGGGATGATAACAAAGTTGTACCCGGAGCACCTGGTAATGGCGCCTGGCTTCTTAAGAACAGTTGGGGCACCGGCTGGGGCAATAGTGGATACTTCTGGCTTTCTTACTATGACACTTTTGGCGTCAAGTCCGCGGTAGCTTTCTGTGACGCTGTTCCTACCTCATCATACGGGACTAACTACCAATACGACCCATTGGGATGGACAACATCGTTAGGGTATGGCTCTACCACGGCATGGGCCGCCAATATTTTTACCCCTACTGTGAACGGGCAGCTAACAGCGGTCGGTACATACGCCGTTGCCGATAACATTTCCTACGTAATCTATGTGTACGACAATTTCAATGGCAGCACATTTTCAACCCTGTTGGGGTCTGTTTCCGGCACGTTTACTAATTCGGGCTACCATACAATCCCCCTGGCTTCCCCAATCACCCTGACGACAGGCAATAATTTTGCTATCGTCGTCAAGTTTACCTCTCCGGGCTATAACTGGCCTATTCCGATAGAAATGGACATCGCGGGTTATTCTTCTGGCGCCACCGCTTCTCCGGGGCAGAGTTACATAAGCTCCACTGGCACAACGTTCACTGATATTACAACTTATACTGGGTATAGTAAAACCAACGTATGCATCAGGGGGTTGGCGATAAAAAATCCCGGACCGCCTACTGTTCAGGATGTTAACGCCAGCACACTAACCAATACCCCTGTATCGATTACGCTTGTGGCCACTGACGATGGCTTGCCGAACCCTCCGGGCGTCATGAGCTACATTATTGCCTCATTGCCCAGCCACGGGGCTTTGAGCGACCCCTGTGCAGGCAACATAAATACTGTCCCTTATACACTTGCCGGCAATGGCAAGCATGTTATTTATACTCCCGCTACCGACTACGGCGGAGTTGACAATTTTACTTTCAAAGCTAATGATGGCGGTGTAGCGCCTGATGGCGGGGATTCGAATACTGCAACGGTTTCAATTAATATCCGGTTTACCATTACCGCTACGGCCGGTCCAAACGGCTCGATTTCTCCCAGCGGTGTCCTCATCCGCAGCGTAGGCGGCAGCGTACTGTTTACCGCCACATCCAACATCGGATACTTTATTGATGAATGGTATCTGGACAGCAACGGTGTTCAGACGGGCGGCAATACATATACGCTCGCAAATATCACGGCAAATCATACTGTGTATGTGACGTTTGGCGCCCTGCCGCAATACACAATTACCGCCACAGCAGGCCAGGGCGGCCATATTTCGCCGTCCGGCGCTGTGATGGCATATCAGGGCTATGACACGATGTTTACCGCAACGGCGGAGCCCTGCTATATAATCGGGACATGGTTCGTCGATGGTGACAGCGTGCAGGAAGCCGGTTCGACTTATACCCTGCATAATATTCAGGCCAACCATGAGGTGCTTGTGACTTTCCCGCAGTCGCCCGTCGCTCTATATGTGGATGCTAATTCGCCAAATGACCCGGGGACGGGAAAACTGGGCGACCCCTTCAGGCGATTGCAGGATGGCATCAACGCCGTTCAGGACAGCAACACCGAGGTTTGGGTTGTTGCGGGAATATACAAACCCACTACTGATAGTAACCGGACAATTTCTTTTGTTATGAAACCTGGCGTAGCTGTTTATGGCGGTTTTGCCGGCACAGAGACGCAGCGTCAACAGCGCAACTGGCTTGCGCATCCTACGATACTTTCCGGTGATATCGGCATAGCGGATAACAACTCGGACAATTCCTACTACGTGGTCATAGGCGCGAATAATGCGATTCTGGATGGCTTCACGATCACTAACGGAAATGCGAACGGAGAAGATTGGCCATTCGGTGGCGGAATGCTCAACGAATCCAGCAGCCCGAATGTAACCAACTGCACATTCACCGCCAACTCAGCCGGCAACAGCGGCGGCGGGATGTGCAACATCTGGTCCAGCAGCCCGACTGTGACTAATTGCACATTCAGCGGAAACTCAGCCGGGTACGGCGGCGGCGGTATGTCCAACTTCTCCGCCAGCAGCCCGGTTTTGATCAACTGCATCTTCAACAGCAACTCGGCCGAATGGGGCGGCGGGATGCGCAACGACGACAGCAGCCCGACCATGACCAACTGCACCTTCAGCGGCAACTCGGCCGCCGACAACGGGGGCGGCGGGATGCGCAGCGACGACAGCAGCCCGACCGTGATCAACTGCATCTTCACCGGCAACTCGGCATACAACAACTCCGGCGGCGGGATGTTCAACTACTCTTACAGCAACGCAGTGGTTACCAACTGCGCATTCAGTGGAAACTCCGCAGAATACTTAGGCGGTGGAATATACAACGATTATTCCAGTAACACAGCGGTTACCAACTGCACATTCAGCGGCAACATATCCGCAAATGGCATGGTTCTGGCCTGCGATTCTGAAGAGCAGTCATATCCAAGCACTGTAACAATGGCCAACTGCATTATCTGGAACGGGCCGGCGTGGCTGTGGAATAATGACAACTCTGCCATCACCATCAGCTACAGCGATGTAAATGCCGGCTGGCCCGGAACAGGCAATATAAATGCCGACCCGCTTTTCATGGGGACTGACGATTTTCGTTTGCAGGCCAATAGTCCCTGCATCGATGCCGGCAATAACAATCTTGTTCCTGCGGATATAACGGACATCGACGGTGATGGCAATACCACAGAACCGATTCCATTTGATATTGCGGGCAATCCGCGCATTGTGGATGGTAACAGCGATGGTGTGGCTGTTGTGGATATGGGAGCATACGAGCGATGCGGGCCACGTGCTGATTTCAACGGCGACTCCATAGTTAACTTCACAGATTTTGCAATAATGGGACAGGAGTGGCACACCAGCGGTATAAAAGCGGACATATACAAGGACGGGAATAACCGTGTCGATTTAATGGATTTGGCGGTGCTGGCGGATGAGTGGCTCGAACAGTAATGATATAACAATATCCGCTTGCCCGCTGTGACGGGTTTGACAAAAAGTTAGAGTTTTCGGACAAGGCCGATGACCACACCCTGGATTTGGCAATTGTCCGAATAAATCGGCTCGTATGCGTTGTTTGCCGGCTGTAAACGGACAAGATTGTTTTCCCTGTAGAACCTTTTTAAGGTCGCGTCCTCGTTATCAACTATTGCAACAACCAACTGACCATTTGAGGCCGTAGCTGTTCGCTTGCAGATGACGTAATCCCCCTCGCGTATGTTCTCACCAATCATACTGTCGCCTTTGACCTCAAGGGCAAATATATCGCCTGTATTGCCAAAGCAGGATTCGATGGAAAGGTAATCTTTGTTCTCGACCGCCTCAACGGGTAATCCCGCGGCAACTCTGCCCACAAGAGGAATCCCTCCGACCAATTCTTCGCCGCTGTCTGGTTGCTGACAGGGGATTTGTTTAAGCCGTCTTCGCGCCTTTGAAGTCAAGTTCAAAGAGCGTGCCCTGGCCTTCGTCGAAGGGCACTGCTGACCCGACAGAAGCCCTTTTCTTCGCAGTTGTTCGATGTGCCCGAATGCGGTTGTTCGGCTTATGCTTAACTGCTGCGCCAGCTCTCCAATCGTCGGCAAATAGCCCCGGCTGGTCCGAAACCCCGCAATTGTGTTCAGCAACTGAACCTGCCGCGGCGTAAGCCCCTCGCCGGATGCCGGCTCTTCTTTCGTCTGACTCATACGACTTGTTCTCCTGCGTAGTAACGCCATCGCTAATATCAATCGGGCCGGTCACCTCGACATAGCGTCCGCCTCGAATCACATCCGTCATACCCGCAATAACATCCAGCAACCTGCCTATCGCGTTTTTCGGCTGCGTCGCCTGTTCCATCCATTCGCCCGGCCAAACCGACTCATAATCGCCGCCAGGCCCGAATCTGCATACCGGCCCTATTCTCTCTATCATAATCACGCTCCTATTCTTAACCACAGATTGCACAGATTACACTGTTTTTTAGTTCTCTGTGTCATCTGCGAAATCTGTGGTTTCTATCGGTAAGACCCCCCGAAAAACCCTAACAAAAACCGAACAAAATCGCCTGTATGAAACACTTTTTTCAAAATCGCAGATGCCCCTTTTGCCATCACGGATAATATGGGACAGAGGCCTAAAAAATTTTTAAAAAAATCTTAAAAATACTATTGCATTGGTTTTGGCAATAGTACATAATGTACTAATGATAATAATACACTATTGCCGACGAAGATATTAAAAGTCGCTTTAGCAGTAAGTAGAAAGAAGGTTTTAATGGCACTTTGGATACAAATAACGCCGGGTTCTGATGAGCCGATTTACCTGCAGATTGTCGAGCAGGTCGGCGAGGCAATCGCCAAAGGCCAGTTAGCCGTCGGCGACAAGCTCCCCGCCGTCAGAAAACTCGCCTCGGAGCTTGTGATAAATCCCAACACAGTCGCACGCGCATACACAATCCTCGAACAATCCGGCTTAGTAACTACAAAGACCGGCTCGGGAACATTCGTCGCTGACCCATCTATGCGAGGTAAAGACGCCGCGGATATAAATATGCTGACGGACAGGATGGACGGTATTCTCTCAAGAGGACTTAATCTCGGTCTTGAATCACAGGACATAATCACGATGTTCAAAGACAGGTTGGAAAAATTCATTAAAACACGTCAGGGCGGGAGGCGAAAAAATGACTGAGTTCGTATTGGAAACACAGGGCCTGACCAAATATTACGGCGACAAGCTTGCGGTGGACCACATCGATTTGAAGATTCCGCGAGGATGTATATGCGGCTTCGTCGGCAGAAACGGTTCAGGCAAAACTACGGCGATAAAACTGATGCTGGGATTCCTGAAGCCGACAGTCGGCTCATCAAGATTGCTCGGCTGCGATTCTCAGAACCTCACTCCCGCGATTCGTCAGCGTATCGGCTACGTCGCGGAGGGCCATCGCCTGATTCGCTGGATGACAATCGCCGAGATTGCCAAATTCCAAAGCGCGTTTTTCCACGAACAGCCCATCTCGGCGAAGCAAGGCGAAGCCGGGTGGGACAGCAGATTCTTTTGGGATATGATTGAATACTTCGGCCTGCCGAAAAAACAAAAGATAAAACATCTCTCGAACGGTCAGCGTGCACAGGTATCGCTCGCCCTTACACTTGCGCCGAACCCGGAACTATTGATAATGGATGACCCGACGCTGGGGCTTGACGCCGCGATAAGACGCCAATTCCTCGAAGGAATAATTGAGCTGATTATGCGCCAGGGCAGGACCATTCTTTTCTCAAGCCATATACTCGGCGATATCGAGCGGGTCGCCGACAAAATCGTCGTAATAGACAAGGGAGTAATCAGGGCGGATTGTTCCCTTGAGCAATTCAGGACGGCAGTAAAAAAAGTTAGATTCGTTTTTGGTCAGACCTCGCCTGAAACCATCGATATCGAGGGTCTGCTTGGCTCCAGGCGTTCTGATAAAGAGCTTGAAATGATTCTGGTCGGGACAGCCGATGAAAAAATAGCCGAATGGGCAAAATCCAGCGGCGCTGCGGACTATCAGGTCATAAATATGAATCTCGAAGACCAGTTCATCGAATATACCGCCCCTGCCGGCCGAAACAAACCATTTACCTGGGAGGCAAAATAAAATGAGATTCTTCACATTACTTAAAAAAGAGCTTCGCGAATGCCTGCCCTGGATGGTTACAGCGGCGGCAATCCTGCTGCTTATCGGTAGTCTCAGGCTTATAGACAGCAAACAGCGGCAAATAGGGTACCAGTATCGCGTTTTCGAACGTTATTCGGAAGTTGGGGGTTACGATTTACTAACACGCCCGATTAGTGATTTTAGTGTATTCGTGTTTATGTCGGCTGTAGGACTCGGCTTGGCGCTTGGTGTGCGCCAGTTCTGGGCCGATGACTTTATGGGGACATGGGGTTTTATCGTTCATCGCTCAACGCACAGAACAACAATATTTGCGGCCAAAATATGCGCAGGTCTTATCTCGATGATTGCGGCCATTGGGCTGGTCTGGTGTTATCTGTTCTGGCGTGCTAATTCGTCCGGTTATTTCGTATTCCCGCTGCCCGAAAAGTGTTTTATCATAGGATGGCTGATTGGCGGTATAGGTCTGCTGGCTTACCTTGGGGCAGGCCTTGTGGGTTTGAGTAAAACACGGTGGTACACGACTAAACTGATGGGACTCGGTTTTGCGTTCTGGATATTTATTACACTGGTACAGCAATGGACGCTTTGGTGGGGCTTTGGCACGCTTGTTATCGGCACGGTTGTTTTGCTCTATTTGATGTGGGAGACATTCTTAAACAGGGAATTTTAGTAAAGGGGACCCAACAATGACAAAAAAGATGGGCTTGGAATACATTGCTCGACTCAGCGGGGCTGCTATTACGCTGGTTCTGTTAATGTTCGTTGTGCTGTTTGCTCAGGTTCTTGTTGTGGGATTAGCGTGGGTATGTACGTACAAAAAGCAGTCATTACTCGCATTGTCGGAAAGTCCGGAGTGGAAGATGCAAAAAGCGGACAAGCTGTTCCTTCCCGACGGAACGATGCATCTTGTGAACAGGGTAGATACACGGCATAATAACGACTACGCAAAAGTGGAAATAACAGACGTAAACGGCCTTGTTTTGTGGCATGGTATTCACAAAGACCGCCCTTCCAGGTATCTCGACTGGGCGTCATTTACGCAAAACTTCGACGAGCAAGAAATGCTATATGCATCCCGGTTGGGCCCCGGATTGCCCGGCTTCATAGAGGTGCCGGTCAGGGTCTCCGGAGAATTTAAAGAGGTCTGGAGATATGACTCCCAAGCACAGGTATTTGCCGGTTATGAGGCCCAAGGCGGGCTTATAGGTTACCTTGGGGCCGACGGATTTGCAGCTTCAAAAGCTCAGGCAAAACCATTTGGGAAATTTAAGGGCTTCGCGTCATGGACTGATGAAGACCCGTCGTCTGCCATAATGCTTTGGCAGACCAAACATCGAATTTGCCAGATTGATTTCCGCACCCGCAGCGTCGAAAAGCTTTTCGAAAGCGACCTATCCGATATAGTATCCATAAACTGGCATAACTGGAGACCGACTAATCCTAAAGACAAAGACAGCTCCGATATTCGATATCGACCCTTTATTGATTGCCGAACCGCCGACCAAAAACACCACCTGATAATGCGCGAGCCGAACCAGGCGATTACAATGGAACTACCCGAGCAACTGCAGGAACCAAACCAGATATTTTGGCGATGGCGGTATAATAATAATTTGGACTTCACGGCAACCGACAAGACAATTTTCGTTCAATATCGTGAAAAAAACTTTAATCCGCAGGCATCGGCAAAGCTACTGAAACAGTATGAGCAGGAATACGACAGTAAACCGCAGCCGCAGTCAATTCAGCTTTATAAAGTCATTGATGACGGCAAGCTGATGCTTGTCAATCAATTCGACTGGACAAGACCCGTTGTAGAGACATCACTCGTATTGAACTATGAAGCTATATTCCGGAAATGGATGACTACGGCGTCACCTCCAGCTTTTGATTTGCTATGGGCTTTGTTGGGCGACAGCTTGTATAAATTCCGTAACGAAGGAACAGGGATAATGCAGGGCTATGCTGAACTTATCATGGAATGGCGACCGCATTATAGTTTCTTGAACTATGTATTGAGCGTGATGATGATGGGATTTGCCCTCTGGTACGGCTGGGCGAGGAGAACTTCGTGGGGCAAGCTGATTTTGTGGCTTATTATCGTTGGCGCGTTCAATTTAGCCGGGTTACTGACTTATCTGGCTCTCAATCATACGCCGGTAATCAAATGCCCCGCCTGTGGCAAAAAACGCGGGCTTGAAATGGACAACTGCGCGCAATGCGGCAGCCCGTTGCCCGTCCCGCAGCGCAAGCCGACCGACTTGATAATGGCAAATTAGCCCGAAACAATAGCCGTCTAACGCCTTGCTGACCCTTTTGGGGCCATTACCCCCCTGCCCGAAAAGTAAATTGTCTGTAATCCTCTTGACAATCAGAAGATGCGCAAATACATTATCCCCCTTGTGTTCCGGCCTGTCGGAACGCTCAATTACCAAAAGAAACCTTATTATATCAGTCGAAAAGGAGATTCAGAAATGGCAACAAAGGTAGCAATAAACGGATTCGGCCGAATCGGCAGAGCAGTAACAAGAATCCTGATGACACGCAAAAACAACCTCGAGCTGGTCGCCATCAACGACCTGTCAGACGCCAAATCGCTGGCGCACCTGTTCAAATATGATACCGTCGAAGGCAAATGGCAGGGAACCGTCGAGGCCAAGGGCTCAGATATCATAATAAACGGAAAGACCATAAAGGTCCTGGCCGTGAAGAACCCCGCGGAACTGCCATGGAAAGCTATGGGCGTCGATATCGTCGTCGAATCCACAGGCCTGTTCACCAAGAATCAATCCGAAAAAGGCGGCTACGGCGACCACATCAAAGCCGGCGCAAAGAAAGTTGTCCTCACAGTCCCGGCAAAGGACGACATCGAGGCCACAATCGTTATGGGCGTAAACGACAATAAGCTCACCAAGGACATCAAATGCGTCTCGAACGCAAGCTGCACGACAAACTGCCTCGCCCCAATAGCAAAGGTTCTCAATGATACCTTCGGCATCGAGAGCGGCGTAATGACAACCATTCACGCCTATACCAATGACCAGAAAGTGGCAGACCAGATTCACAAAGACCTGCGCAGGGCAAGAGCAGCAGCAGCCAATATTATTCCCACAAGCACAGGCGCAGCAAAGGCAATCGGCAAGGTCGTCCCGGAACTCGACGGCAAACTCGACGGCTTCGCAGTCCGCGTCCCAATCCCGGTCGGCAGTTTGGTTGACCTTGTCGTCAACGTAAAGAAAGACGTTACAGTCGCCGACGTAAACGCGGCGATGAAAAAAGCAGCGGAAGGCCCGATGAAGGGCGTCCTCGTTTATTGCGATGAGCCAATCGTAAGCAGCGACATTGTCAACAACCCCGCTTCGAGCATCTTCGATTCACTGCTCACAATGGTAAAGGGCAAGACCGTTAAAGCGATTAGCTGGTATGACAATGAGTGGGGTTATTCGAACCGCACCGTTGATATTATGGAAAAAATGGCGAAACTTGGTTAAGCGAACTTTCGGGTCCCGGTAAACCGGGACCCGATTTTTTATTATAGATTCGATTTTATAAAGCAGGTGAGAATATGGCAAAAAAAACAATAGCCGACATAAACGTCAAAGGCAAAAAGGTATTTATGCGGGTGGATTTCAATGTGCCGCTCGATGAAAACTGCAATATCACCAGCGATAAAAGAATCGTCGCCGCGCTACCGTCAATAAAGAAAGTAATCGCCGACGGCGGCTCGCTTATTCTCGCCAGCCACCTCGGCAGACCCGACGGCAAGCCGGACCCAAAGGCCTCGATGAAACCAGTCGCCAAAAAGCTGTCGGAACTTCTCGGCAAAGAAGTCATCTTCGCCAATGATTGTGTTGGTGCAGACCCTCAGGCCAAAGCCAGGGCGCTCAAGCCGGGCGATGTCCTGCTCCTCGAAAACGTCCGCTTCCACAAAGAAGAGGAAATCAAAGACAAAAAAGCGAAGGATGACCCAGCCCTGCGCAAGGCAAAGGACGATTTCGCAAAGCAGATGGCCAACCTCGCGGATGTTTATGTCAACGACGCGTTCGGCACCGCTCACCGCGACAACGCCTCGATGTACACCGTGCCCGTAATGATGAAGGGCAAACCCCGCGTCATCGGCTTCTTAGTCGAAAAGGAGCTGAAATTCCTGGGCGACACCGTTACCAACCCGGTCAGGCCGTTCGTCGCAATCTTAGGCGGCGCGAAGGTCTCCGACAAATTGGGCGTTATCGAAAACTTGATGACCAAAGTAAACAAAATCATCATAGGCGGCGCTATGGCATACACATTCGCCAAGGCCAACGGCAAAACCGTCGGCAATTCGCTCTGCGAAGACGACTTCCTCGCAAAAGCCAAAGAGCTTCAGGAAAAGGCAAAGACCGCAAAGTGCGAATTGCTGCTGCCAATCGATACCGTCGTCGCCAAAGAATTCAAGGCGGGCGCCGAGAACAAGGTTGTTACAGGCGACATCGAAGCCGGCTGGCAGGGTATGGATATAGGCCCGGCAACACGCAAACTATTCGCGGAAAAGCTGGCCGACGCAAAGACAATCGTATGGAACGGCCCGATGGGCGTTTTTGAAATGCCCCCCTTCGATGAGGGCACCAAGGCGGTCGCCCAGGCGGTCGCGGATGCGACAAACAAAGGCGCCAAAAGCGTCATCGGCGGCGGCGACAGCGCAAGTGCGTTGAAAAAACTCGGCTTAGACAAAAAGGTAACGCATATCTCAACAGGCGGCGGTGCGTCGCTTGAATTCCTCGAAGGCAAAAAATTCGTCTGCCTTGAAATTTTAGACGAAAAATAACCTTCCACAGAATTAACCGAGATACTGCACGGAAGCTTATGATTAAACGAAGATTGCCCAAACCCGGCGTCATTGAGGTTGCCCCCTCGATATTAAGCGCGGATTTTGCGCGGCTGGCAGACGAGCTGGCCGTCGTGAAAAAAGCCGGCGTCAAAATGGTCCACCTCGACGTGATGGACGGGCACTTCGTCCCGAATATCACAATCGGCCCGCCTGTGGTCGAAAAACTCCGCGAACACAGCAATCTGTTCTTCGACGCACATCTGATGATTACCGACCCGCGGAAATACGCCCCCGCTTTCGTCAAGGCAGGCGTCAACAATATAACATTTCACATCGAGGTCGAAAAAAAACCGGCGGAATTTATAAGGATGCTTCACGGTATGGGAGTAACAGCGGGCGTTTGTCTTAACCCGGAAACGCCGGTTAAGGCAATCGAAAAGTTCGCCCATCTTGCCGATATGATTCTTGTAATGACGGTCCATCCCGGCTTTGGCGGGCAGAAATTCATCGCTTCAGCCGCGAAGAAAATCCGCACCGTCCGCAACATCGTCGGCCCTAAAATCAGGGTCGAGGTCGATGGCGGTATCGACATTAAAACCACGCCCATCGTGGTTGGCTACGGGGCCGATACCCTTGTGGCAGGCAGGGCAATCTTCGGGGAAAAAAATCGAATCGCCGCTATAAACGCCCTTCGACAAAGCTCAGGGCAGGCCATCCGTAAGGCCTGCAAATAATTACCTCCGCAAAATCCATCCCCCGCCTTTCCTGAAAATAGCCCATCGCCGCGAGAAATCTGTTGACAAAGCAGGGTGGTTTGGGTATAATTTGCCGCTTGCTGGGGGATAAAAAATTAGGATTTAGTATGGAGGCGTAAAATGGGTGCTGGTAAAATATCTGCAATAGTGGTCCTTTTATTGTCTTTTTCTATCCTTCCCGGCTCCGTACAGGCCAAATACTCCGGCGGTTCAGGAGAGCCGAACAACCCCTACCTGATATCAACCGCCGCGGATATGAACCAAATCGGGCGAAACTACACCGACTGGGACAAATGCTTCGAGCTGACGGCTGATATAAACCTCTCCGCCTATACCGGCACACAGTTCAGTCGCATCGGCATCGATGACAAACACGCCTTCAGCGGCGTTTTTGACGGCAACGGGCACACGATTTCCGGCTTCACATACACGGCACCGACCCGCGACTATATCGGCGTCTTCGGTGATAACCGTGGGATAATTGAAAATGTCTCTCTTGTCGATGTAAACATAACCGGACGCAGCTATGTTGGCGGGCTGGTGGGATATCTGGAGGGCTCTGACGAGGGCGGCTGGATCAGCAATTGCAATTCGACGGGTGTTATCCGCGGCGGAGATAACTCCCGGTATATTGGCGGGCTGGTGGGATGTGCCAGCACCTATGAGTACTGGTGCTATATCAACAACTGCTATTCGACAAGCGCCGTCACCAGCGGGAATGGCTCAGCGTATCTCGGCGGGTTGGTGGGGCAAATCGTTAACAGCGACATCAGCAATTGTTCTTCGACAGGCGCCGTCACTGGCGGAAATGGGTCATATTACCTCGGCGGGCTGGTGGGAGGTATCGGCTCTACCGGCAATGAGTACGGGAGCGAGGGCGACATCAGCAATTGCTATTCGACAGGCGCCGTTACCGGCGGAGATGATTCATACGACCTCGGCGGGCTGGTGGGAGGTATCGGCTCTACCGGCAACGATGAGTCCTACGGCAATATCAGCGACTGCTATTCGACAGGCAATGTCGCCGGCGGGTATAACTCAAATTCCCTCGGCGGGCTGGTGGGAGGTATCGACTCTACCGGCGGCGATGAGTCCTGGAGCGAGGGCGACATCAGCAATTGCTATTCGACAGGCACTGTTACCGGCAGAGATGATTCATACGACCTCGGCGGGCTGGTGGGAGGTATCGGCCCTACCGGCAACGATGAGTCCTACGGCAATATCAGCGACTGCTATTCGA
>JBEKGR010000003.1:0-270910 GCA_050012695.1 Sedimentisphaerales bacterium
AGTTCCTGCTGAACCAATTGCGCTGACAATGCCCTGACCGACACGGGCAATAATAGTTTCATCGGTAGCGCCTCGTACCAACTGGTTAATGTTTGACCGGACTGTAACTCTGGCTCGTACCAATAACCTAATGCCATCCTTGGCAACGGCATCAAGCAGCGTTGTCCTATCCAGCGGACAATCTATAATTTTCGGAGTAACAGTGGTTTCTACCGCTCTGAGTATGTCCCGCCCCGCCAGGTCGATTGCGCGGGCGACCTCAAAGGAAAGTGGAATCTTGGCCCGATTTGCTGCAATGATAGCTTGAACTACATCTATGACATGGCCGCCCGCGAAATGATGCGCCTGCAACTGTGCGAAAGTGACCGGAAGGTCGGCCTTACGGGCAATAATCAAAGCATTGACGCAAATCATGACATCGCCCTGTGCCTGGTACGACGCTAAAAAGCGTTTTTTTTGCGCAGCTTTTTCTTTTAACCAGGGTTCATTAGGCTGTATATCACCGTCTCGCTCCTGCAGGTCCTTGTAGCGAAACTCATTTTTATCAACCAACCATACGCTTTCGAGCTGCTGGGTGGTTAAATCAGTAATACCGGCCTGCACAGCCGCGATTCTGGCGCGAACTATATATTCGCGAGGGACACGGCGCAAATACATTCCAATCAACTCCAAAAGGCTGACGTGTGCCCCGCTAAAAAAGGCCATAATCCAAATCCTTATGAATGAAATAAAGATGATAAGGAAAGGAATTACAATTACGCCAACTATAATCACTAATATTATCAGGACTTTGTTGGCTTCAGCCAATAAAAAAGTCGTTTCCATTCTTGTATGCTCCTAATCAATAAGTTTATAAAGTGTTAGTTTATTCTGCTAAAAATCACATTTTTTTTGTGACAACTATATTATTTCCTTCAACTTCTTTAACTATTATTTCAACCGATGCCTCGAGCATTCCGCCCTGGGAGACGACGCTATATCGTTTACCGCCTATTTCAGCAATACCTGATGGCCGCAGCTCTGTAACAGTTATCCCGCCTTTATCTCTAAGGTGGCTGAAATCTTCGTCACTGATTCCGGGCTCGCCGCGAGCTTCATCGAATTCTTCCTGATGTTCCACCAGTATCATTCTACGCCCAAAAGGTATCTTCGGAAGAAGCTTGACCCCAAGCAAAACCAGCACAGGAACACTGATAAAAATAATAAGCAGGATAACCAATCCCATTGATGCGCTGGATATAAAGCCAAGTATTACGGCTGCCAATAAAGATGCTATTGCAAGAACACTCAATATACCGCCGGAAGGCAGAATCGCCTCAAGAAATACCAGCAGAATTCCAACAACCAGTAATAAGATAGCGTATGTCAAAACACTCCCCTCAATAGCATTTACTAAGAGACACTTTAGGCACCAGATATTTCCTTTACTACTATATTGTTTCCTTCAACAGATTCAACAATAATTTCTTTATTCTCATTTATGAACTCTCCGCGAGAAACGACATTCACCCGTTCTCGTCCAAATTGAGCGATACCGGAGGGTCTTAGCTGGCTGATGGTAACGCCTTTCTGTGCGATTTCGACCAGCGGTTTCTCAGATGACATTCCATATTGTACCGCATCAGTTTCTACCGGCGAAGCCAATATCAGCTTTTTAGCGATAGGAATTTTATGTAGATATTTTGAAAACAGCCAGGCCAAAACGACAAAACCTGCTATACCTAAGAACAGGCCTAATACGCCATTATTGAATAACTGCCAATCAATCTGGCTTTCCGGCCAGGGTATTTTATTGGGCGGATTTTTAATGAGCATGCCGAACATGCCCGCAAATACGCAAAGCAAACCGAGTACGCCTGCAATGACGAAACCGGGCAGGATGAAAATTTCGACCGCAAGCAGAAGTAAACCCGTGATAAATACCGCTATTTCAAGCCAGTTTGCCATACCGGTCAGATATTTGCTGCCGATGATAATCACAAAACAAATACCAGCAACCACCGCGGGCAAAACGACGCCGGGCGTATTAAATTCGATATAAAGACCCAGCAGGGCAATTGTTACCAGCACCCCCATAACCGCCGGCGAATTCAGCCATCGCACCATTTCTTCCGACCAGTTCGTCTTGAGCACTGCAGGCGGTCCGCTGAATTCGACGCCGTCTCGTTTTTCGAGGAAACTCATCACGCCGTTGACGTCCTTCACAACCGCCCTGGCGATGCCATATTCCTGTGCTTTGCTCGCTGTCAGCGTCAGCAGTTCTTTATTGGTTACAACAAGTTCTTTATTCTTAAGGTCGTAGGCGTGGGCATCTTTCGGCAGTTGCTCCGTCTCAAAATATTCCCATTGGCCCGTCTTCGTGTTCTTTACCCTGTACACCTCTGTCCCCACTGTTACCATCGCCTTGAGCAATGGCATCGGGTATTTGTTTGCCTCGCCTGCCCTGGCAAACGTCGCCCGCACAAACGATTCTATCTTTTCTCTCTCAACCCCTTCTAATTTGCCGCCCAGTGTTATCGGGGCGCAATCGCCTATCGTCGTGTTTTCACGCATTATGATATCTTTGCAGGATACCGAAATCATCGCCCCTGCCGATATTGCCTCGGTATTAACATAGGCAACCGTATGCGCCCTTTTAGCGACATCGAGGATAAAATACTTTGATATGTCATCTGCTGCGGCAACTTCTCCGCCGTAGGTTTCTATTTCGTAAATCAGGTAATCAACGCCGCCGTTGAGCGAGATTTCTGTTCTGCGCTTTATCGATTTATATAAGCCGTCGTCGATTGTCCCCTTGCAGACAATGACCGTCGCCTGCACCATTTTTTTGTTTTCCGGCGCAGCGGCTTCTTCCCCGTGAATGACAGATAACCCCCCTATCGCCAACACCGTCCCCAATAACATTATCCGGCTTAAATTCTTCATAGCCAAAATCTCGCTCCCGCCTAATTTAACTCAACACTTCCCGTTCCCGTAAGGGATGCCCAACGGCAAAGGGATGGCCAAGCCACAAAACTAATTTTACGCCATTTTGCGCAGAATTTCGACGCCCTTGTGTATTTTGTCATCGCTGGTCGCGTAACTTATGCGAAAATGCGTATCCTTTTCGCTGAATACGTTGCCCGGTATTACAAGGACGTTGTTAGCTATTGCTTTTTCGACAAATTTGCCTGCTTTGCCGTCAGGCACTTTTACGAAGGCGTAAAACGCCCCGCCCGGCTTGACAAGTTCGAACTTGTCTTTTAATCCATCGTAAATCAAATCGCGTTTTTTGCGGTATGCGTTCACAATAGCCGTGGTATCGTAATCCATCGCCGCGGCGATCGCTTTCTGAAAAGGCGTAGGTGCGCAAACGAAGGTGTATTGTTGTATTTTTATCATCTGGTCGATGACCTCGCCGACTTCGCCCCCTGCCGCGGCGTAACCGAGCCGCCAGCCCGTAATGCCATAGGTCTTTCCGAATCCGCGAAGCAGTATCGTTTTGTCGCAATACTTTGCTATTGTTTCGCAGGGACCGTCGTAGCTGAATTTGTCATATATTTCATCACTTAATACAATGATATTATTTTTAGAGGCAATATTTGCAATTTCTTTCAACTGTTTGCCGCCGAACACCGCCCCCGTCGGGTTGCACGGTGAGTTGATTATTATCATCTTTGTTTTGGGCGTAATGGCGTCCGCTATTTTGCCAGGGTCAAGCCCGAAATCAGGGTAGCAATCGACGAATACGCATTTGCCGCCCAGCATATTAACCAGGTGCTTATACATCACAAAATACGGGTCGGGGATAATTACCTCATCGCCGGGGTTAATTAACGCAAGAAACGCCAACAGGATGCCGCCGCTGACGCCGCTGGTTATCATCAATTTTTGCTTTTCCCACCCGAATTCCGCCTTGAGGCCGCCGCCTATTTTAGCGAGAAGTTCCTCATCGCCGGCCGTCTGGGAATACTTATTGACGCCCCGTTCTATTGCCTGTATTGCCTCTCGTTTAATCGCTTCAGGCGTATCGAAATCCGGCTGACCTATCGAAAAGTTAATTGGGTCTTTCATTTGCGCGGCAAGCGCAAAAACTTTCCGTATGCCGCTCGAATCGATGTATTTCATCCTGTCTGCGAGTATTTTCTTCATAGCCGTATAATATACCCCCCTTTTCTTCGCAAGCCAACTGAAAAACCACCACACAAAACGCCCATCTCACCTGTGTAAGATTGCTATGGGCGGAATCGAATAACGACCAGTTGACTAAGCCGGCGTTTGCCGATAGAATTCGATTTTGCAAATCGTAATAAAGCGAGAATGGCAGGCGCAATCAGGATTGAACTCGAATGAACAAATCGACAATCAGGATACTGTGGGCAGAAGACAACCTGGGCGATATCCTTCTCGTTAAGGAGGCCTTCAAGCAGGCAGGGCTTGCCCCTCATCTTATAGTGGTTGATAACGGCGTTGAAGCGACGGATTTCCTTTTCCATCGCGGTCGATATGCGCACGCACTGCCGCCCCAGCTTATAATCTTAGACCTGAATATGCCCAGAAAGAACGGCCGTGAAGTCATACGGGATATCAAGACCGACCCCGCCCTGCTGCAGATACCGCTTGTTGTCCTGACCTCTTCGGACGCCGACCTCGATGTCCTCCACGGCCTCGACCCCAGTCGCTGCCTTTATCTCGTCAAGCCGACAACCTTCCTCGCATTGATTGATTTGGCCAAACAAATCAACAACTTTTGGCTGTCGATTACCAACCCAGACACAAAACCTTGAGAACCTTCTCACTTTTAGTCCGTGTCCGTCCGCTTTTTAAATCATAAACAGGAAATGCCATCGGCCCCTGCGACCGATAAAATCTGCAAAATCATTACAATCCGCGGCTAACATTATATGTCTTTTTGCGGCAAATAACGCGATTAGCCCCCCTGCTGCCCCCTTTTCCCTTGATTTTTGGTCTTTTTTCGGTTATACTTATTGTAGTTTCGGGGAAGAAAATTCACGAGCGAGAATGAGCGCGTGTTTACGAGGGCGTTGTGCCTCGTAGAACCTGTTTGTTTTGTTTTTTTAAGCGGGTAACACAGCTTATGAATACCAGATGCTTATCGGTGATATTAGCTGCTATTTTTCTCGCCGCCGGTCTGCCTTCTGTGGCCAATGCCGCCTTTTACGACGGCACTAATACATTAACCTCGGGCCAGGCCTTTTTCTTTAATTCTTCATCCCAGCTTTATGGTTACGTCGATTATGCCGTTTATTCGCCCAGTGATTTCACCGGTTCCGATTCTTTCGCGGACAAATTCTTCTATTGTTACCAAATCTTTAACTCCTCGACGTCCTCCAACATTGGCAGATTCACTGTCAACCTGGATTCTGACGAAACTGCCTATTTTTCTGATCATTTCGTTTTCTCAGAAGGCGACATTGACCCCCTTACGGAATTCATCAGCCCAACCACTGTCGCATACCTTTTCAACTCCAGCTACTGTATCACCGCAAACCACAACTCATCCGTGCTGTTCTTCGCCGCTGATTCCGGGTCAGTAATTAATTCGGTTATTATCGCAGGAACAATGACCGGCAGTGTTTCCATCCAGATACCCACCCCTGAACCCGCGTCTTTGTTCTTTCTTGTCTTGGCCTCGCCTGTTCTCCTGAATGCCCGCAGGCGCAAATCCTGAAAACCACACGATAAAAAAAGGCCGACTATTTCACCGGCCTTTTCAAATATCGTTCAGTTACCTGTCTTATTTCTTCTTTGCTTCTTTTGCCGGTTTTCCAGCAGCGGGTGCTCCAGCTTTTGCGGCCGGCGTTCCTGCCTTGGCTGCCGGGGCTGCTTTTGCGCCCGGCGCTGCCGGAGCCGCTCCTGCTGCGGCTGGTGCGCCTTCCACACCGGCCACTTCGCCCTCTACGCCTTCTTCTTTCGCTTTGGCCACCTTCTTGGTATGGACTTTTCTGTGACCAACCTTAGGCAGTCCGAGAACAGACCGACCATCATCCCATTTTTCCTCGTCCTGCAATTTCTCTATGCGCTCCGCTCGTGTCAACACGTTACGGTGCCTAACAAGTGCGTCCTTCAATCTCAACGACCGGTCAATCGACATCAAATCTTCTCCTAAAACTTAATCGTCAAACCTCTTCCCATAGGCGTCACTAAATGGATTAGGTCCGAACGTTTCGAACCCAACCGGCGCTTTATAACCCGCGCCAAGCTCAATTATCTTCTGCTTGGCCAGGTATCCGTCGGTCCCCGCCTTTCCGGGATTATCATATTTATTTTTTGTTACCAGATAATACCAGTTGTCCTTTTCAATAATCTCAGTTGCAACACCCATTTTGTCAAAATACTCTTTGGCCGGCTCTAAATGTGACCTGACCTGGTACATCTTTAATACAATTCTGTTTTTTCCCGTCGATGTCGGCTGATTAGCCACCACCGTTGCGGCAGAGGTATCCTGCGTTACCGGTTTCGGCGCCACCGGCTTTGTCTGCCCTGAGCTTGTCGAAGGGGTGACCACGGGCTTTGCCGCCGGCGTATTTGCCGGAATATCCCTGTTGCCAACCCGCTGGCCTACTCGAAACAGCACTACAGCCGCCAGCAGCATACCAAGCGCAATCGCTATACCAACCTGGTACGGTATCGAAAATTCAATCCGGCCCGCGTCAAACTGAACAAAACCGGGCTTTCTCACCCATCGCACCACATTGGGTAAGGTTTCCGGATTAGTCGAAGGGTTTTTACCTGCCGTGCCATTCGGATGCAACTGCTCATAGCCCGACTTCGACCCGGCCCTGCCAATAACCTCGTACAACGCCTTTTTCTTCGTATTATGTACCATAGCAGTCGCCGCCTAAAACCGGCACCTTTTTACACTATTGCCGCGTCCTTTTCAACAACAAAATTGAACTATTTAACGCTTATCCGCCTGCTTTAGCGTTTTTTCCTGCCTTACTTTTGCCCTCTTCGGTATTCCTTCAGCAGATGGGCTTTTTGCCTGGGCTTATTCATTTCTCCTGTCTTTTGCAGAAAAAATGCTTCTACAGTGCCATACTGTTGTCACACCCCACAGGAAATTCCTTGAATCTAATGGGGATTTGGCTGATTTTGCTTTCTGTTGCACACTGGAAGAAGCGCCCACACCCACACACTCTTTGCGATTCTTCCTTGCACCGCCCCCCGCCCTATCGGGGGGTTTTTTATTACCTATTGATTGTATGGTCAACGACTTTACGAGCAGAGGTTTCGCACGGCGGTAACGCAATCCGGGGAATCGTTTTTCGGGTAGCGTTTCTGCATAGCCGCGGCGACAAGCCCCACAAACATCGGCTGTGGACGCAATGGGCGGGAGGTCAGGCAGGGATGTGCCTGGGTTCCCACGAAATAGGGATGCTGTGGCAATTCGAGGATTTGCATAATGGGTTGACCGGGAGCTTTGCCCGAAAAAACAAGGCCTGCTTTTTCGAGTGTTTCGATATATCGCGGCGCGACTTCATAGCGGTGCCTGAAACGCATTCTGACGGTGCGTGCCTTCGCAAACAACTGCCAGGCGAATGTATCTGGTTTTAGCTCGATATCGAAGCCGCCAAGTCGCATATTGCCGCCGAGACCTTCGATTTTTAACTGCTCGGGGAGATAATCGATAACGGGGTTCTCGCAATCCTTTTCAATTTCGGTGCTGTTTGCGCCGGCTAATCTGCAGACGTTGCGTGCGAATTCGATTACGGCCATCTGGAAGCCGAAGCATATACCGAGATACGGGAAATTATTTTCGCGTGCGTGTTTGACGCAGCATATTTTGCCCTCCGCGCCGCGTGTGCCGAAACCGCCTGGGACGATTATGCCGTCGACGTCGGCAAGATGCTGGGCCACGTTAGTATCACTGATGCCGGTTGTCTCAATCCATTTGATATCCACCTTTGCGCCCAGTGCGATGCCTGCGTGCTCAAGCGAGTTGATGATTGAAGCGTAGCTGTCGCGGACGGAAGTATATTTGCCTGTGATTGCGATTGTAACGGGTTTTTGCGAGGCGTCGATTCTGTCGGTGAAATCGCACCACTGCGCCCAGCTTTTGCGTTCGTGGCGAAGATTAAGGCGGTCCTCTATTTTCAAAAGCCGGGCGACCTCGAAATCAAGCCCCTTGTCGCGCAGCATAGCCGGTATCGTATAAATGCTCGCTGAATCGTGCAGGGAGATGACCCGTTCGAAGGGAACATTGCTATAGACGCTGATTTTCTGGCGGACGGTATCAGTAACAGGACTCGTGGCCCGGCAGGCGATTATGTCAGGTTGTACCCCAAGCTGCATCAACTGCTTGATTCCAAGTTGTGCGGCCTTCGATTTCTGCTCGCCCAACGTTTGCGGCTCAAGAATATACGTCAGCGCGACAAAGCAGGCGCTGTTCGGGCCTTCCTCATAGGCGAGTTCCCGCATCGCTTCGATGAAATACGCGTTTTCGAGGTCGCCTACCGTGCCGCCTATTTCGACGAACACAATGTCGGCGTTTGTTTTCATCGCGAGATTTCGCAGGCGTAATTTGACTTCGCCCGTAACATGCGGAATCATCTGGACATCGCGTCCAAGGTAATCGCCGTGGCGTTCCTTGTTAAGGACGTCGCTGAAAATCTGCCCCGACGTGCAGAAATTCGCCCTGCTCAAATCCTGGTCGAGCATACGCTCGTATGTGCCGAGGTCCATATCGCATTCCATACCGTCGTCGAGGACAAATACTTCGCCGTGGCGGAACGGGTTAAGAGTGCCTGAATCTATATTAAGATAACCTTCGAGTTTGATGGGGGCGATTTTGAGGCCCTTATCCTGCATCAGCTTTGCGAGACAGGATGAGAATATCCCTTTGCCTAAACCGCTCATTACGGTTCCCATCACGAAAAGATATTTCGTTTTGCCGGGCTTATAGCCGGGCGGCATAGGCGAGAAAAATTCACTGTCGGTTGATGTCTTGCTTACTGACGTCAAAAGTTCACTATCTTTAGTCATATAATTATTCCTTCTTTGCCACAGAGGTTTCTCTTATTTTTTTTCGCCAGCTTTTTGAAGAAGCGACACAATATCATTATGACCATTTTCTTTTGCTACGCTCAAAGGCGTATAATCTTTCCCATCCTTGGTTACCTTGACATTGACATCGGCTTTGGCCGCCAGAAGCAGTTTGACTATTTCAGTATGGCCTTCTGCCGAGGCGATAAACAGTGGAGTAGCGCCGTCGTTAGCTCTCTTCACATTGATGTCAGCGCCTTTTTCCGCCAGAAGTTTGACTATATCCGTATAGCCTTGCCATGACGCAGCCCAAAGAGCAGTTAAACCGTCGCTGTTCTTTACATTTACATCAGCACCTTTTTCCAGCAGGAGCTTAACGATTTTCAGATGGCCCATGCTTGCCGCCATGAAAAGGGCGGTGGAATCATCGCCGGTTGTCTTCGCATTGGCGTCAGCACCTTTTTCGAGGAGGAATTCGACCACCTCCGGGTGACCTTCCAGCGATGCCTGCCACAAGGCGGTTGCGCCATCAATAGTTCTCTTCACACTGATATCAGCTCCTTTTTCCGCCAGAAGTTTGACTATATCTGTCCTGCCCTGCCACGACGCAACCCAAAGAGCAGTTAAACCGACGTTGTCCTTTGCATTTATATCAGCGCCTTTCTGCAGGAGGAGTTTGACGATTTCCGCGTAGCCGTTCTGCGATGCAATCCACAGGGCATTTGTGCCGTCGTCGCTTTTTTTAACATTCACATCAGCGCCTTTATCCAATAAAAGTTTTACGATTTCCGCATGGCCTTCCTGCGACGCTACCCACAAAGCGGTTACGCCGTCGGTTGTTCTCTTCGCATTTGCATCAGCGCCTTTTTCGAGGAGAAGCTTGACGATAGCAGTATGTCCCTTCCTCGAAGCTGCCAGCAAGGCGGATACGCCGTCGGTTGTTCTCTTCGCATTTGCATCAGCGCCTTTTTCGAGGAGAAGCTTGACGATAGCAGTATGACCGTTTTGCGAAGCCATCATCAAAGCGGTTACGCCATCGGTTATTTTCTTCACATTTACATCTGCACCATTGGCAAGGGCGGTCTGAACTGCATACAGGTTACCGTCTTTTGCGGCTTGAAACAGTTGAACGTTTTTATCTGGTACGTCCGCGCCGGCAAAACAAACTCTTACAAGGGAAACAGACACTATCGAAAACAGAATTCGTTTCATACGATTACCTTTTTGTTTTTTTCTTGCTCGCTATTTTTCATAGTCCACCTTTTTGCCACAGAGCTAATTCATTTTATTTTAGCCACAGAGGACACAGAGTTCACAGAGACAAAACTTTTTTATTTTATAAATTTCAATGTATTGTCGTACTTAACTTTATATTTGGTTTCGTAATTTTTATCACGCATCGCTTCTTGTTGCATCATTTCGATTGCCTTTTTAATATCAAGATCATATTGATTAATCCTGGAAACGAATAATTCTGATTCAAATGTCTTTCCCCTTTCTTTTTGTTGATGAAAAGGAACTGGATATTTCGTGAATGCCCCTTTCCAGAGAGACAGGTCAACACCTAACTCATTAAGTCTATTATCCGCCTCTGGTGTTACAATAGAACCTATCCAGTTTTGTTTTTCAGCATACTCATAGGCATTGATTATACCAGAGCCAAGGAATAAGTTTTTCGATACGTCCGCATATAATTGGCCAAATCCTATGGCTGCACGTAAAGGCCACCCTGCCGAAATTATACCACAACAAAAACCGTCGAATCTGTTATGTACAAGACTGAAAGCATTCTTGGAATCATTGCGAGTAAAAAATAAAAAGGTATCTGAGAACCATGTATAAAAAATATCATTTGAAGAATGAGCCGTCTGCCATCCTAATTCATCTGTAATGCGCTTGAAGTAATTCTCTACAAACACATTTAAATGTCCTACTCCATATTGTAGTTCAAATCTTTTTACCTTATTTTTAAAACCGAGGATATCACAGCAAGCGACCCAGCAATTACCGTTTATTATTTTTTCTTCTTCCATTTTAATTCTATTCTCTGTGTCCTCTGTGCTCTCTGTGGCTGTTTTTATATCGTTTGACAAATTCCGCGTATTGAACAGGTGTGTCGATGCCGGCACAGGTGTGCTTCACTTTGGCGACGAGTATATCGAAGCCGTTTTCGATGGCACGCAATTGTTCGAGTTTTTCTAATTTTTCCAAAGGCGTCTGCGGCAGCTTTGTTATTTTCAGCAAAAAATCCCTGCGATAAGCGTATATGCCGATATGACGCAGATAATTCTTTATTTCACCTATTCCTCCCTGCTGACGGTCGTATGGGACGACGGAGCGGGAGAAATATACAGCTCTTGTTCGTTGTTCATTGTTCGTTGTAACAACTTTTACGATGTTTGGGTCGGCGATTTGTTCTTTCGTCTCGAAATCGGTTACCAATGTTGCCATTTGGTTTTTGGGGTTATCAGCAAGCAGCTTTGCGACGGTATCGATATTCGCGGGGTCGATTTCCGGTTCGTCGCCCTGTAAGTTGACCACTATATCGAAATCCAGCCCCCCTACTGCCTCGGCTATACGGTCTGTACCGCTCGGGCAATCAGGGTTAGTCATAATACATTCTGCGCCGAAGGATTTCGCGGCTTCCGCGATTCGCTTGTCGTCAGCGGCGATGATTACCCTGTCTGGTAATTTGGCGAGTTTGGCCTGTTCATAAACGTGCTGGATGAGGAATTTGCCGGTATCTTTGGCGAGAACCTTAGCTGGGAACCTTGTCGAGCCGTAACGGGCTGGAATACAAACTATGATTTTTGGTTTTGGCATTGCCGGTAGTTTTTTTTCCAAACTACAGCTACAGTATATTACCAGCATTACTCGTTGATGTCAAGACAGGCAAAACAAAAATTTGCGATAATATTTAAGAAAGAGCGGACACGAAAAATACTTTACAAGCGGGCGATTAAATGGAAAATAGCCGACAGTTTGAAGGTATATGAGGCAAAAAATTCGTCAGAGCTATTACTAAAAAAAGCAGGAGAGCAAACCGATATGAAGCTACTGAAGAATTTGTGTATAGCGGCATTTTTGTTTGTCTTTTTGATGCCCTTTAAAACCGCAACAGCCGCCACCGGAGGCGCAGTGTCCCATCTGCTTACCCTGTCCCCGATAGATATGCTCATAATAGCGATTTACTTTGTGGTAGTGCTCGCGATAGGTTTTTATCTGAAAAAATATGCCAGCACGGGCGATGCCTTTTTTATGGCGGGCCGGAAAATGACGGCCTGGATTGCCGGTCTGAGCTTCATCTCGGCCAATTTAAGCTCGCTGGAAACAATGGGCTGGTCGGCAATGGCGTATCAGTATGGCATGTTAGGCGCACACGCATACCTGATAGGCGCGATACCCGCGATACTGTTTTTGGCCATTGTTATGATGCCGTTTTATTATATTTGCAGAACACACTCAGTGCCCGGCTATTTGAAGTTGCGATACGGCGAAGGTCCGAGGGCTCTGGCGGGCATCTCGTTTACGTTCCTGACGGTGATGGTCAGCGGTGCCAGTATGTTCGCAATGGCAAAGATTCTGAACCTGCTGCTTGGCTGGAATATGAACGTGAGCATCTGGGTGTCGTCGATAACGGTCGGCATCTACGTGTTCTTAGGCGGCCTGCTGTCGGCGGTGTTTAATGAGGTGCTGCAATTCTTCTTGATATGGCTGGGAACGCTTTTGGTTCCCATACTTGGAATCATCAGCGCCGGCGGATGGACCAAGATGCTGGAAACCGCGCAGAAGAATGCGGCGATAATCCACCCGACGGTGCAGAACGCCGATTTCACCAGCTTGTGGCGAAACCTGGGGTCGTTCGATACGAACCCGATGGGCATCGACTGGTTCGGGATGGTCTTCGGCTTAGGATTGGCCGTGAGTTTCGGCTACTGGTGCACGGACTTTTTGCAGGTTCAGCGGGTCATTATTGCCAAGGACCTGCGTTCCGCCCAGAATGGCACGGTCATCGGGGCAATGCTCAAGATGCTTGTGCCGATTATCGTAACCATCCCCGGCCTGCTGGGGCTGGCAGTGCTGCTCAACCCAAACGGAACCCCGATGATATTAGTGCCGGAGAGCGACCCGCGTGCCAACATTACTCATCGCACATTCAACGACGTGCTGCCGCTCCTGATGGGCCAGTACCTTGGTCCCGGCCTTCTGGGGCTGGGTGTGACGGCGATGATAGCCGGTTTTATGTCGGGTATGGCAGGCAACGTCAGCGCATTTGCGACGGTATGGACTTATGACGTTTATAAACCGCTGCTGAACAGGAAAGGCAGCGACAAACATTATCTGAGTATGGGCCGGTGGTGCTCGATACTGGGTGTGCTGATATCTATTGCCACCGCTTACGCTCTGTTTTATTTCTCGAACATCCTTGAGTTCCTGCAGGTACTGGTGTTCTTCTTCATCGTGCCGCTGTTTGGCACGGTCATCCTGGGGATGTTGTGGAAGCGAGCAACGCCGGCGGGCGGTTTCTGGGGATTTCTGGCGGCAATAATCGTGTCAATGAGTATGTGGGTGTTCGTTCACACGTTCCCCGAAGGTTCAAGGCCGCATCCCTCGGTTGTCATCAGCAATAATGCCGTGGTATCAGTAGTAAAACAGGGCGACGACAAGATATCGCAGGTGATAGTCGAAAGCGGCCAAATCCAGACCACGAACGTTGCTATACCACTCGAAGCCGGCAAAGAGCCGGTAACGTCGGGCCAGTATGTGACGCCGCAGACAGGCATTGAACTGTCCGGCGTGGTGAAAGACGGTTCTATCGCCAAGAACCTGCGAGTGCTTGCCCCCGACGTGGTGGAGGCAGACACCAAACAGCACACCAAGTTCGGCGTGGAGGGTATTTCCCTGATGCTCAAGCCCGGCGTGGCGATTAAAGCGTCATATATAGCGAAAAAGTTCGACGCTGCGGCGTTCAATCCGGCACACACAAAATGCGTGGCCCGCTCCGAGAAAGCCAAGCCGATGGCCGTCAATATGTATAGCGCGTTCTGGTCGCTGATAGTGTGCCTTAGCGTAACGATTGGGGTAAGTATTTTCACCAAACCCAAGCCGGTCGAGGAATTGAAGAACTTGGTGATGGGCCTGACGGATATCCCGGATGAGGGACCTTGCCCGTGGTATAACAACCCGAAACTCTGGGCGGCGGCCGTGTTTATCGTGCTGATAGTTATCAATATAATTTTCTGGTAAGGGGCTGATTATGCAACAGGAACATCAAATACCAATCTGGTTTTTCATAGGCCTGCTGCTGCTGATTTACGGCGTGCTGATTTTCGGGTACGGCATTTACAATTTAATATGTCCGCCCGAACATCCGGTGAAACTGGCAAACCTGCACGCTGACTTATGGTGGGGAATTCTGCTTTTGGTAATCGGGCTGATTTACGTCGTTAAATACCGGCCATCCAAAAAGCAGCGATAATCATTTATTTTTGTGGGGCTTGAAAAAAATATGCTGAAAAATATACCGGAAGTGATTTCTCCTGAGCTTATGAAGGTGCTTATGGAGATGGGACACGATGACGAGATTGTTCTGGCGGACGGCAATTTCCCCGCCGCAAGTGTGGCGAATAAACTTATCAGGTGCGAGGGGTACGGCGTTCCCGAAATTTTGGAAGCCGTCCTGAAATTCCTGCCTCTCGACCAGTACGTTGAACGCCCCGTCGCGTTAATGGCGGTTGTGCCGGGAGACAAAACAAAGCCAACCATCTGGGAAGAATACCGCAAAATAATCAAGGCGAGCGGCGAAAAATTCTCTGATTTTGAGTTCGTCGAAAGGTTCGCGTTTTATGAAAGGGCCAAAAAGGCCTACGCGGTCGTCGCCAGCGGCGAGAAGGCCCTGTACGCCAACATAATTCTCAAAAAAGGCGTTTTATGATCCTCGATTGACTTACCATGGAGATTTAACAATGGCAAAGAGAATTGAAGCCGCAAAACTGCCGGCAACAAAAGGCGAGCCGAAGGTTCCGGTGATTGGGGTTTTCGCGACCGGCGATCCGCGGATAGATGAGGCAAGCCGGAAACGATGTCAGAATATCGTAAAAATGACTGCTGACACCATAAGCGGCAAAGTGGTCCTGCCCGACAAAAAGCCGGTACCTGTTGTTTACTCAATCGTTTTAGTCGATGGCGAAAAACAGGCGGACATCGTCGCTGAGCAATTCCGCAAAGCCGGCGTCGATATACTGGTCTGCGTCCCCGATACATGGGCTTTCCCACAGCTTACCGGCATTTCACTTTTGCAGCAGTTCCCCGCGAATACGCCGATAAACATCACGTGCGGCAACAGCGGGCCAAGACCCGGCGTTGTTTACGCGCACGCTCTCAACGGCGCAATCAGCCAATACGGACGATTATGCACTCTCAACGTCGGCAACTGGCCCGATACCGGCGCCAATCCGAAAATGAGCACAGAGACAGCCAAATGGCTCATCGACTGGTGCTATGCGGCAGTCACGGCAGTAGGGTTACGTGGAAAACGCGTCGTAATTTTCGGCCATGACTCAATGGGAATGGAAACAGCCCTTGCGCACATACTGCCGACGAGGAACACCTTAGGAATCGAGATTACCCGGCTGGATATGAAACTTCTCGCGGATATGCTCCGCAAAGAGGCATACGACAAGAAAGAGTTAAAATCGCTTCGAGGATGGATGAATCGATACGTCGGCGACCGCCTTCAGTTGCGAGACGAAAATGACAGCACCAGTTTTAATCTCAGCTTGGCGATGTATCTGATTGTCCGCGATATTATGGCAGACCTCAACGCCGTCGGCGGCGGGTTTATGAGCCAGCTCGAATGGGGAAGCGACAAACGCGGGATACCACTGCCAGTGGCCGACGCGATGGAATCGTTATTTAACAGCACCTTCGACCACACTGGACGCAAAGCCCCCCTTCCTTATGCGACCGAAGCTGACGTGCAGGGACTTTTGACGATGCTGTTTATGACATATCTGTCCGGAGGCAATCCGCCATTATTTATGGACTTCAGAAAGGTCTGGGAGGCATGGGAAATTAAAGAGTTGGCCGGGAAAATCGGCCTGACAAATCTCGATGAAACCGCGGACTGGTTCAACAAGGGCCTTGTCGATGGAGACAATTCCGGAAGCGCGGCGTTTGACTGGTCGGCTAACCCTGGCGCATCGGTAAAAGACATTATGGCAGGCATAAGTATGCCGCTGGCAGACCCCGGCTATTTTCCCGGCGGCGGCAACTCGGTAACGTTTATGTCGCCTGCGGGAATAGAAGGCATCGCGGGGCGACTGGCTTTCAGCGGCGCAACAGGGTTATTCAGCTTGATTTGGGACCAGGCACAAACAACAGAAGTGCCCGCGGACCTTGCCAAAGCGATGTGCAACCTGACAACGCCCACCTGGCCTCATACCTTTGTCGTGCCCATGTTCGCCAGTATGCTCGAATACAAACAGTATGCCCCTGCCAACCATTTGCATATGACATGGAATTTGCCCATTGCCCGACTGCAATACTGGATGGACTTGACCGGTATTTCGAGTGTTACCCCCTGGGCAGCAAGACCAAAATTTATCGAAGGCATTGACCGCCCACAGCCATTGACGCACTTGCTGAACGGTAAATTATGAGACTAAAGCAATAAAACGCTTATTTTGTAAATTTTTCCGGATTGGTCATTGACAAAAAAGACAAAATGTGGTAGGATGATATGATTATGAAGCAGAATAACCGCAAAAAAGTTAATTTATGGTGGTGGCCTGTTGGATAAATCCGATAGGCAGGCGGAAAATCTGCACTAAGAAAAAGCAATAAAACAAAGTTATTTACGCGGCCTGTTGGATTAAAAACAACAGGCCGCTTTTTTTATGGCCGGATATAACCCAAACACTCACAATAAGGACGCAAAAAAATGGATGATTACAAACAGATAATAGAAAACGCGAAACCGGGCGAGATAATCCCGATTGTCAAACGAATCGAGATGGCAGACCCTATGGACTTTTTCGCGAAGATAAGCGACTACGGCCGGGTAAAGAACTGCTGCCTGCTCGAATCGAAAGAATACATTCGCGGCTCAAGCGCGTTGAGCTTCGGCACAGCCAAACCCGCGCTATACCTTACGGGCAAAGGAAGGGAATTCGAAATCAGGGCGCTGACCAAAACCGGCAGGAGAATGATTAAATACCTGACCTTCGACCCGAAACGATTCGGTTTTTGCGAAACAGTGGATTACAACGCCGAACGGATTAAAGGAACCATCAGGAAACCGGCAGGATTGGTTGACGAGCAGACCCGCCTGTCGAGCACAAACCAGATGGACGTCCTGCGTGCGGTGGCTTTTTCATTTCGCCTCGCAAGCAAACCGTTTCGCGTAACCTGCGGCCTGCTCGGCGCATTAAGCTACGACTTCATCGACCAGTTTGAGAAACTGCCCGCCAATGAAATCGACCTTTTAGGCAACCCCGATTACGAATTGTATTTCGCGGACAATATCTTCCTGATGGACCACGAGCGAAATGAGGGCTACGTGGTTGTCAACGTAATAATCACCAACGGCAACAGGGCGGAGGTAATAAACGAGGCGCAGGAGTGTTTTGACTATTACGAAAATATCGCGAGGTTCGAGACGCCCAAAGCCAAAAAATACGAAGCCCCCCTGCCGACCGAATCGACCGATACCAATCAAAAGCAATATGAGCAAATGGTTCGAGATGCCAAACAGCACATACTCGATGGCGACATATTCCAGGTTGTCCTGAGCAGGACGAAGATTGAGCCGTGCGTCGATGAGCCGCTAGACGTTTATAAACGATTGCGCGAGCTGAACCCGTCGCCCTATATGTTTTACATAAACACGCCGAATACGACACTGCTTGGCTCAAGCCCCGAATTGAATCTGCGTGTAAGCGGGACGGAAAACCGCAGCGTGGAAATCAGGCCGATAGCCGGCACAAAGCCGAGGGGCAAGGTCAACGGCAAACTCGACGCCGACATCGATTTCAGGTATGAGGCGGAATTGAAAATCGACCGCAAAGAATTAGCCGAGCACATGATGCTGGTCGATTTGGCCAGAAACGACATCGCCCGCGTGGCTCAGCCGGGAAGCAGAGTCGTAACGGAACTGTTGACTGTCGAAAAATACGAATCGGTGCAGCACTTGGTCAGCAATGTCAAAGGGGTATTAGCCGGCAATCTCGACGCTTTAAGCGCATATCTTGCGACAATGAATATGGGAACACTGACCGGCGCGCCGAAGATTGAGGCGATGAAGATTATCAGGCAATTGGAAAAAACCAAACGCGGCTACTATGGCGGCGCGGTTATGTACCTGACGGTTGACGGCCAGTTCGACAGTTGCATAACGATAAGAAGTTTGCAGATTAAAGACCGTAACGCCTATGTTCGCGTCGGCGCCGGAATTGTCCACGACAGCGTCCCGAAAACGGAATTCGAGGAAACGGAACACAAAGCCGGCTCATGTATGCGGGCTTTAGCAAAGAAATGAGCGAGGATAAAAATATGAGCGATAAAAAAAGAAAAGTTTTGTTTATCGACAATTTCGATTCGTTCACGTATAACCTTGTCGATGACTTTTGCAAACGCGACTGCGACGCGAAGGTTTACAGGGCGGATACGTCAATCGAGGACTTGAAAAAAGTGGCTGATGAGTTTAAGCCGGATTTATTGGTGATTTCGCCGGGGCCGGGAACGCCTGCTACCGCGGGCGTAACGCTTGCCGCGATTGATTATTTCAAGGACAAACTCCCTATATTCGGAGTTTGCCTCGGCCATCAGTCGATAGTCGAGTATTTCGGCGGCAAAGTAGGCCATGCCCCCGAGCCGGTGCACGGCAAACCTTCACGCATAACACACAATGGCCAGGGCGTATTCGCCGGCGTTGAGAACCCGTTGCAGGCGGGACGCTATCACAGCTTGTGCGCATTGACGATGCCGGATTGCTTAGAGCCGACCGCGCATTTTGAAAGTGTGAATATGGGTATCAAACACAAAAAGCTGCCAATATATGGCGTGCAGTTTCACCCCGAAAGCATCCTGACGCCCGCGGGCGGCAAAATTATCGAAAATATTTTGAAAATCGCCGAGGATTACAGCGTTACACGGAGGGTTTGATTATGGCGACGATAGCCGAATATATTGAACCATTACTTCGAGGCCAACACTTGACCTTCGAGCAGGCGGGCAAGGTTCTGGATATCATTTTTGAAGGCGAAGTGCCCGAAACGCAAATCGCTGCGTTTTTGACGGCGATGCGATGCAAGTCGGCTTCCTCCGCTGAGCTTGCCGGGCTTGCCAAATCGCTGCGGACTCATTGCGTCAAAGTTGACACCGGGCTTGAAACCCTTGTCGATACCTGCGGCACAGGCGGCGCATCAGTGAAGACATTCAATATTTCAACCGCCTCGGCAATTGTTGCCGCGGGAGCGGGTGTTCATATCGCAAAACACGGCAACCGTGCGATAACAAGCAGATGCGGTTCAGCGGATGTTTTCGCCGAGCTGGGCGTCAATATCGAGGCGGGGCCGGATATAGTGGCAAAGTGCATAAAAGAAGCGGGGATAGGTTTTATGTTCGCGCCGAAATACCATCCCGCGATGAAATACGTCCAGCCTGTGCGCAAATCGCTGGGCTTCAGGACGGTATTCAACATATTAGGCCCCCTCGCCAACCCCGCCGGCGCACAGGGACAGGTAATGGGCGTCCCCGAACAGGGGCTTATGCCGATTGTCGCCGAGGCGCTGCATTTGCTTGGCGTTAAACGAGCTATGATTGTTCACAGCGACGGCCTCGATGAAATCAGCACTATGGGACCGACAAAGATTATGCAGCTCAAGGCAGGCAAAATAACCGAGTCGATGCTGAGCCCGGCTGACTATGGGATTAAAAAGGCCTCACTGGAAGACCTCAAAGGGGGCGACGCCAAAAACAACGCCCAAATAGTAAAAAATATAATAAGCGGAAAAGAAACCGGGGCCAAAAAAGATATTGTTGTGCTAAACGCCGCGGCGGCGATAATTGTAGGCGGACTCGCGGACGACTTTGCCTCGGCTCTGAAAATCGCCGAACAGTCAATCGAGACCGGCAAAGCAATACGACACCTTGAAAAATTAGTTGCTGTTTCAAATTTATCCCTAAGGGACGGTTGAGAAAGGGACTTCAATGAGAATGGTGGCGGTCAAAGTGAAGGTTTGCGGCTTCACAAACTATGATGACGCAATGACGGCGGCGGATATGGGCGCCGATATGCTCGGGTTCAATTTTTATCCCAAAAGCCCGCGATATATCAAGCCCGCCGACGCCTCGAAAATCATCGACCGACTGCCCGCCTTCGTGGATATCGTGGGACTGTTTGTCAACGACACCTTCGAACACATCGAGCAGGTAATCGACGAATGTCGCCTGGACTGGGTCCAGTTTCACGGCGACGAAACGCCAAAATACTGCGAGCAATTCGGAACGCTCAACGTGCGGACAATGAAGGCGATTCGCGTCAAAGATGAAAAAGACATCAAGCACGCAGAGGAATATTACACCGACGCAATTCTGCTCGACGCCTTCGACCCCAAAAAATATGGCGGCACAGGGCTTGTCTTTAACTGGAACATCATAGGAAATATAAGTAAACGTGTATTCCTGGCAGGCGGCATCAACGCTGAAAACATAACCAAGGCGGTGGAGCTGGGCATTTACGGCATCGACGTTTGCAGCGGCGTCGAGAGCAAACCCGGCAAAAAAGACCCTGCCAAAATGCGGAAATTTTTCGACATCATTCATAACTTGAGAGGTTAATCCGCCGCAGGCGGATAAAAAGCCACAGAAAACACAGAGATAAGGAAAAAATGAATAAGGATAATCTTATGAAACGAATCCTGTTTTCGATAGTGTGCATTTCTCTGATACCTGCCGGCTTCGCCAGGGCGGACGTATCAGACAAAAATGCTCAATTGATTCAGGCCGCGAAAGATGGCAACCTCAAAGCCGTGCAAATCTTATTAGCCAACGGTGCTGATACCAATGCCAAAGATATCGCTGGCTCAACGGCCCTGATGTCAGCGGCGATGAACGGCCATACGGAAGTCGTTAAGCTCTTTCTGGAAAAGGGTGCCGATGCCAATGCGCAAGATTGCTTCGGCAGAACGGCCCTCTGGATGGCGGCGATGAACGGCCATACGGAAATCGTCAAACTCCTTTTGGAAAAGGGCGCTGATGTCAATATAAAGAGAGCCCCCGATGACGCAACGGCCCTGATGATAGCATCGCAGAATGGACATACGGAAGTCGTTAAGCTACTGCTGGCAGCGAAAGTCGATGTCAATGCCGCCAATAAAATAAGTGGCGTGACTCCGCTGTTTATATCCTCAGTGCATGGTCATACTGAGGTCGTCAAGCTCTTGCTGGCAAAGGGTGCTGACGTCAATGTAAGGGCCAAAAACGGCTTAACGGCCTTAGGGACGGCAAGAAAGTACGACCATATAGATACCGTGCAACTGCTTGAAAAAGCCGGCGCAAAGGAATAAGTATGATTTCCGATTTCGGATTGCAACCCGCCTTCGTTAATACTTCAGCGGGTAAAATTGCAGATTTGAATGCAGAATACAGAACATAGAATACAGAATGCAGAACAAAAAGGAAGACGGAATTTATGAAATACAAAGGCAGATTCGGTGATTATGGCGGTTTTTATGTCCCTGAGGTCCTGATACCAGCGCTCGAAGAGCTTGAAAAGGCGTTTTACCGGTTCTACAAGGACAAGGGCTTCGTTAATGAGTTGTCGCAGTTGATGGCGGACTACGCAGGCAGACCCACCCCCCTGTATCACGCCAAACGCCTCAGCGAATACGTCGGCTTCAACGTGTATCTCAAACGCGAGGACCTCCTTCACGGCGGTGCGCACAAGGTCAATAACACGCTGGGCCAGGGATTGCTCGCCAAATATATGGGCAAAACAAAACTAATAGCCGAAACCGGAGCAGGTCAGCACGGCCTCGCCACCGCGATGATTGGCGCGTTATTCGGAATGGAAACGAAAATATTTATGGGTGCTATCGACGTCGAACGCCAAAGCGTCAACGTCCACAAAATGAAACTTTGCGGCGCCGAGGTCATATCCGTCAAAGGCGGCACAAGCACGCTGAAAGACGCGATTAACGACGCCCTTCGATACTGGACAGCTAATGTTAATGATACATTTTACCTTTTCGGCACAGCCGCGGGGCCACATCCCTACCCGACGATTGTGAAGCATTTTCAAAGTTGCATCGGCAAAGAAACGAGACGGCAATGCCTCCACAAACTCGGCCGGCTGCCTGATATGGTCCTCGCCTGCGTAGGCGGCGGAAGTAACGCGATAGGTATGTTCTCCGGCTTCCTCAACGACAAAAACGTCCGCCTCATCGGTGTCGAAGCGGGCGGCAGAAGCTTATCGAGCGGCAGACACGCCGCATCAATCTCCGCGGGCAAACCAGGCGTTCTGCACGGGGCAAAGGCGTATCTCCTCCAGAATGCCGAAGGCCAGGTCAACGACACCGAAAGCATCAGCGCAGGACTCGATTACCCCTCCGTTGGCCCCGAACATTGCTACCTCAGCGATATTGGCAGGGCCACCTACGTCGCGGTAGAAGACAAAGACGTCCTCGATACGTTTGAATTGATGTGCAAAACCGAGGGGATTTTGCCCGCCCTTGAAAGCACACACGCGATTGCTTACATAGTCAGCCAGAAAGGTAAACTCCCCGCCAAAACAATCGCAGTCGTAAACCTTTCCGGCCGAGGCGACAAAGATGTTGGTATTGTTGAAAAATTCAGACCAGTGAAGGATTAAAGAATCGCTGATAACTGATTGATAATAAGGATTGAAAAATGAAATCTTATAAACAAGTTTTTGCGGAACTCAACCACGCGGCTGTTATACCCTTTTTCGTAATCGGCGACCCGGATTACAAAACGAGCTTGAAAATTGTCAAATCAGCCATCGACGCCGGCGCGGATATCCTCGAATTAGGTATACCATTTTCCGACCCCATAGCCGACGGCCCCACTATTCAAAAGGCGGACATCCGCTCGCTCAAAAGCGGTATGACCGTCAAAAAGGCGTTAAAATTTATCACGGAAATCAAAAAGCATAAGGACATTCCCATCGGTCTGCTTATGTATTACAACCTGATTTTCCAATACGGCGCAGAAAAATTCTTCCGCGATTTCCACAAGGCGGGTGTCAACAGCGTACTCGTAGCTGACTTGAGCATCGACGACGCCAAAGAGATTATCGGCCCGGCGAAAAAAGCAGGCCTCGACACCGTCTTTATGGTTACGCCTAATACTTCAAAAGAGCGATTGAAGCTCATCGCCTCAAAAACCACCGGCTTCATTTACGCCGTTTCACTATTAGGCGTAACAGGCAGCCGAAAAACATTATCGACTTCGGTTAAAGGCCTTATCAGCAGAATCAAAAAAGAAACCGATGTACCGGTATGTGTCGGCTTTGGCATCAGTACGCCCGAACACGCCGCAAAGGTCGCCAAATCAGGCGCAGACGGCGTAATCATCGGCTCCAAAATCGTAGGACTGATTGAGGAAAATCTTAAAAATAAAAAGAAATGTCTTAACGTCATATCGAAGTTTATAACCGCCGTCAAATCGGCGATTATCAGAACCTGACCGCTGATACATCTATATTGCCATTGCAGAACATCTCATTGGTAAATATAATCAAACCGGCTTTCAAAATAAGAAAAGCCGTTTGATGATTGAATTTACACAAGGAGGAATATGTATGTTCAAGCAAAGCCGTTATATACTCTTTGCTGTTGTGCTGGCGTTATCGTGCAGTATCAATAAAAATGCACAAGGATTAGAAACAACGACACCTGCCGCTGAGAACATCAAGCTGAATACGACGACCGAAAAGATCGCCACTGACCTTCACCTGCCTACTCTGTCAAAGCAGCCGTTGGCCCCTGCCAAGAAGGTCATAGTAGTTCCCGGAGATTATCCCACAATTCAAGCCGCTATCGATGCGGCTAAAATGAACACTGTTATTCACGTCAAACCAGGTGATTACGCAGAATCGCTAAATCTTAAAAGCGGCGTCAGCATTAAAGGCCTTGATGCAAACGGCGTCGTTATTCATTGCGATGTAATAGACGGCCCTGTGCTGAAAGCTGATGATTGTGACTCGTTGATAATCTCTGACCTGACCTTGAAACACACGGGGTTAGAAAGAATGCCTGCCGATTTTGACGGCAGGTTTCCGGTATTACTTCTGGATTCAAGCAAAATCATCGTAGCCCGGTGTAAAATACAAAACAGCGGCGGAAATGGTATTACCATAAAAGGCTGCAACAACACAATATGGGAATGTAACATCTGTAACAACAATCACAATGGCATAAGTATTATGTGCGGGAATGTCGTGCTCGGGAAAAACAATTGCTCGTCAAACAACTGGGACGGCATCCATTTTCACATGGCCGCTCTCGGCACGGTTTTCGGCAACATTTGTAACGGGAACGTTTACCAGGGCATATATGCCAGCAGCGACTGCAATGCTTTTCTTTTAGATAATACCTGCGAAAAAAACAAGGTCAATGGCATCTATTTCAATGCCGGGGCAAAAGGCAGAATATCTAAAAATATCTGCACAGCAAACGGTTATAGCGGAATCGCACTTTTTGGAAGCGGAACAACTGCGTTCCTCGAACAAAATGTTGCCAGTGACAACAATGCAAACGGTATATATTTCGGCGACAAAACGGGCGGCGAGGCCAGAAATAACAAATGCAGTAAAAATAAATACCACGGTATAAGCGTTGATGACGACTGGTCAACTCCAAATATTTCCGCAAACAACTGCTTCGACAACAAAAGATGCGGTTTATATTTAACCCAAAGCTTCAGGGCAACGGTTTGGGCAAATGATGATATTCATAACAATGGCGATATAAGCTATGGTGAGGCGGTTGTTCTTCTTTATGAAAATAAATATTCAGTCCTGGATTCTATTGCATCTCGGCTTAGAACTGAAAAAAGCAGATATACAAACGGAAACTGGCAGCTTCATAATTTCTATCAGGGCGTAGGCGATGGCTGGAGAGGACGACGGGATTTTTCGACGGTCAAGCCCCAGTTTGAAGAGTGGATCAAACAGCAGCCCGCTTCCGTAACACCACGAATTGCCATGGCCAAGGCATATAAAATGCTCGCATGGGACGCCCGCGGCAGCGGTTACGCGAATGAAGTATCTGAAAAGGGCTGGGAAACATTTAAGGAAAATCTCCTTAAAGCTCAGCAGATTCTCGTTGAAGCCGAAGACCTCAACGCACACGACCCGGAGTTATATGAAACATGGGTGGAAATCGGAATGGGGTTGAATAAAACCCATGAGGAAATGGACGCGTTGCTCGAAAAAGGTATAGCCATAGAAAGAAACTACTGGCCGCTTTACACCGCCATAGGATTTGACCTTGCACCTATCTGGCATGGCCGCCATGGAGAGTTTGAGGCGTTCGCTCGACATGCCGTGGAATTAACCCGCCAGGATGAAGGTCAGACTTTATATGCCAAAATTGCCCAGATGATGGTTGGCAAAAAAAACTATGAACCCCCGCAATATAAGCAACTCGGCTTCTCTTATCAAATGCTTAAACAATCCTATCAAGATTTAATAGAACGTTATCCTGACGCAAAAGATAATTATCTGCTTAACGCATCATGCTTCTTGGCCTGCGCTTATGATGACAAAGACGAAGCGAAAAATTTGTTTGTGCAAATCGGCTCCAACTGGGACAAAAGTGTATGGCGGAACGAAGATATTTTTAATAAATATAAAAACTGGGTCCTCACAAAAACAGAAAAACCACCCGAACCAAACGAATAAAAAGAAGTGTTTGAGCGAGACATCGAGGTTTATAAGAAAGGTGAAGTCGGCTATTCCAGAATCCTGACTACCCCCCTGTTGCCATCCACATGGATGGTCTGGCCGGTTTTGATTATTTTTGTCGCGTTGCCAACGTTTACCACGGCAGGGATGCCATATTCACGGGCAATAATGGCTCCGTGTGAAAGCAAGCCGCCCTGGTCCATAACAATCCCGGCGGCAGGAATGAAATACGGCGTCCAGCCGGGGTCGGTAAATGGGGCGACGAGGATTTCACCGGCTTGAACCTGCTCGTTGTCGTCGGCTCTCAGTATTACCCGGGCCTTGCCGCTAACAACGCCGGGACTTACTGCCAAACCCTTTAATTGTTGAACATCGGCCTTTACTTCTTCAGGAACATACCTGTCAGGGTCGAACTTGCCAATGATTAAATTGGGCGGCGTTATGGACTGCCATTTCTCATACTCGGCGCGACGGGCGGCGATTATCTCTTTGATATCGACTTTGGATTGACCCCGTGTCAACTGACCAATTTCCTCCAGCTTAAGGAAGAAAACATCGTCGCTGTCTCCTATTAAAGAGCGGCTTGCCAGCTTCCGGCCGAGTTCAAGCAGCATCGAACGAACAGAAGCCATAAATTTTATGAATTCGCTTTTAATGTTCTCGCGAAACGCCGAACCATACTGAGCGCGAACAAGCAGATGGTTGAAAACGGCCCGCTTGACAGGATTGGTGAGTTTTCCACGGCAGTTCTGCGCAAGTTGTTCACGCTCAACGGCAAGTCGCCTGTAGTTTTCAAGTGGATTGGCTTTTCCCATAGAGCCCAGGTAACTACGAATAAGGCCGAGGATATAATCAGGTGTTTCGGACCACCGTCGGTTATAAAGCTCAATCTCGCCGCGGCAGTGGTGTCCATGGGCCTTCATAAACCGGTCCCAACTCATTAGAAACTCCTGACCATAGGAGTTTTTGCCAAGCCGTTCGTAAACAGTACCCCATCCGGCATTTGATAAAATCAATTCCTTAAGGATAGGGCTATCGTTGACTTTCACAGCCAGCCGCCAAAGGTCGAGACCGGCTTCTGCGTCTTCCATATTACTCAGACCGACGAGCAACCTTCCTGCGCAGGATTGTTCATCGGGAAGCCATCTCTTGCATACAATCTCGAGGATTGGGAAATAGACCATCCAGTAAAACATGCGAAGTAAATTGAAACCTTTTTTGATGATTCCCTCGTTAAGTTCGGTAACGGCTTCCATCAGGCAGTCAACCAGCCGTTCGGCGGACAAGCCGGAAATATCGAGACAAGCCCATTTTTCGTTCATCTTTCTCGCGTTGGCGAGAACGGACTGAGATTTACGGCGTGTATTGCAGAGCATAGATACTGTTAGCAAAGGCAATCTCAGAATGAACCTCACGCGGTTGTGCTTGATTTTGGGCAGGTCTTCGATTGGTGTATTCTTTAGTTTTTCAAGTAGTTGGCCCAATTCCGGGTCGCTTCCGGCACCTTCGTTCCAGTCCAGGTTTCTTGTAATCCTGAATTGCCTTATGACAACGGCCCAGAAACTGGCATTAAAGTACACTCGGCCGGCAATAAGCTCATAAGTTGGGATGTTATCTTTTATATCGATGCACAGCGCGTCAGAGGCAAAATCGACGATGTTCTCTAAAAGGGACTCAAGCATCCATAATGTGGCTGGCGTCACCACATCCGGCATTACCTCCTTCGCAGCAAAACTGGTCCAGATTTGGCGATCTTCCCAGGACGTTGCTCTTGGTATAGTGGTGATGGGTCTGGACTGAAGCAGAAAAATCTTGCCTTGGTGAATCGCCCATTCGATGTCCTGGGGACAGCCGAATTCGTTTTCGGCTTTTATGGCGAGCTTCGCAAGCTTTTGAGCGGTCTGGTTGTTGATGCAAGGAGCAGATGTCGTTTGTGAGAGGACATTAAGCCCATTCTTGTCCAAAACAACACGGTCAGGAGAGACCTTGCCTGAAACCAATGCGTCACCGAGACCGAGACAGGCCTCGATGATAATGCGATTATTGTCGCCGGTGACGGGGTCAGCGGTGAAAATTACACCCGCGACATCGGCCGGAATAAGGGACTGGACGATTACAGCCATTTCGACCTTCGAATGGTCGAAGCCGTTTTTTTGCCTGTAGTTGTATGCACGCTCGGTCCATAATGAGGCCCAGCACTTCTTTATGGCAACCAGGCAATCTGCAAGGTTAGAAATCCCAAGGTATGTGTCGTAAAGGCCTGCGAAGGAATGACCGGGCAGGTCCTCTGCGGTGGCCGATGAGCGAACGGCCAAACGGCTGGCTGCGAGAGTATGGTAATGCGATTCAATTTCAGCGGCGAGTGAGTCATCCATCGGTGATTCAATGATAGCCCTGCGCACATCAGCCAGGGGTTTGGCAATGTCGAAGCTTTCAGACCTGCTTAGCAATAGAAGGGCTTCATCAATCATCGCCTTGCCAATATGTAATCTGTATGTGTTGGCGGCAATACAGAAGGCGTCAGGGACAGACAAACCCCGGCGTTTAAGATGCCAAAGACCGACCGCCTTTGCCCCAACAATTGATTGGTCGGAGTCCGTAATGCTGTCCAAAGGTATAATTAATCTATTGTGTTTCATCTTCTCCGGTATCCATTATAGCACTTAAGGGCCATAATGGCAAAAGTACAATCAGGGAATCAGTTTGAGAAATCAGAGGATTTTTTTGCACTTTTTTTCGTAGCGGATGCAATAAGCTTGGTATAAAATCTGATGCTGAGCGTGTAATCAGAAAACCGGAATTGAAAGCGATATTTTTCGGAGGGCAATATGAGCAAGGTATTGTACATCAAAGCGTCGCCGATGAAAGAACGGTCAAACTCAATCGCGGCTGCGGATGCGTTCGTCGAAGCATACAAAAAGTCCCATCCCAAAGACCAGGTAAAAACAATCGACCTCTTCTCAGCAAAGCTCCCTGAATTCGATTTTGTCGCGGCCTCGGGCAAATACAAAATTATGCGAGGCAAACCCCACAGCCCCGAAGAAAAGCAGGCGTGGGATAAGGTTGTCGCGACAATCGCGGAATTCAAGGACGCCGACAAATATGTTCTGGCCGTCCCTATGTGGAATTTCTCGATACCCTACCGGCTCAAGCAGTATTTCGACGTCATTGTCCAGCCGGGCCAGACCTTTGCTGTCGATGCGGCGGGCAACTACAAAGGACTGGTTACAGGCAAACCCGTCTTCGTTGCTTATGCCAGCGGCGGCGATTATCCGGTGGGAACGCCCGCAGAGGCCTATGACCTTCAGAAAAAATATATACAGCTCATACTGGGCTATATTGGGCTGACCGACATCCGCTCCGTGGTCGTTGCGCCTACGCTCGCGGGTGGACCCGAAGTCGCCGAGCAAAAGCGAAACGCCACGATTGAAAAAGCAAAACAAATGGCCGGCGAGTTCTGATTTTGCAGATTAAGTGGTAACCAACAGGTATGCCCGTATCAGTTCCGCAACGCTCCACGCCTGGGCGAAGCACCCTTTCGGCTTTTGTGGTTCGTTGCCGTCAAATATCTCGCAGATACTGCCTATGCAGCCATCGCCGGTCAGGTTGGCCAGCAATGGCCTGATGAAATTCGCCGCGGCTTTTTTGGTATCGATGCCGGAGCCGTTCACCTTCAGATATGCCTCTACAAACGGTCCCATAAGGTAAGGCCATACCGTACCCTGGTGATACGCGCTGTCTCGCTGCGACTGAGGCCCCGTGTATTGACCCTGATACCTTTTGTCGTCCGGCGACAAAGTTCGCAGGCCGAACGGCGTCAAAAGTTTTCCCTCGACGATACGTACCACCCCTTTTTGCTGTAACAGGGGCAGCGGCGAAAACGGCAGCGACACCGCGAATATCTGGTTGGGCCTAAGCGTCGCGTCAGCCGTCCCGTCAGGAAGGATACAATCATTCAGCCAGCCCCACGACTGGTTCCAGAACATCCTGCAGAAATTCTCCCTGACTATTTCCGCCTTTGACCGCATCGTATCAAGTAATCTATTGTCATTGGTTTCGGTCAAATACTGTGAAAGCAGCATAAGCGCGTTATACCACAGCGCGTTAACTTCCACGGTTTTCCCGTATCTTGGCGTAAACACAATCCCGTTGAATTTCGCGTCCATCCACGTAAGCTGCGTGCTCACGTCGCCTGCCGTTATCAGGCCGTCGCCATCGGCACGAATTCCGAATTGCGTCCCGTGCTGATAAGAATTGATAATCGAAATAACAACAGGCAAAAGCTCCTCACGGAAGGTCCGGCGGTCGCCCGAAGCATTGAAATACGCGAAAGCCGCATTTATAAACCACAGCGACGCATCCACGCTGTTAAAGTGGGCCGCACTGGAATAGTCATCGAATCGGCTTGGTATCATTCCGTTTGAAGCAGCCCTGGCAAACGTGACAAGAACGGATTTTGCCTCCTCGAATCTGCGCGTCGCCAGCAGCAAACCAGGCAATGATATGAACGCATCCCTGCCCCAGTCCGCAAACCACGGGAAACCCGCGAGAATCGTTGTGCACTGCGCATTGTCTATAACGCGTTTTGCTATGAACTGGTCGGCGGCAAGATAGAGCGCCTCCAGCGTTTTATCGCGTTTGGCCGGTGCGATTACCTCATTGCGGTGTGCGGCGAGTTGTTGTATGACCTGTTCGATATCAGGCAAAACAAATCTATCCGCCGTGGCGGACACCGCCGGCCCGCTGAGGTTTGCCCACAAAACCACCTTCGTCGGCGAATCGATATGATACTTGAAAAACCCAGGCGTAAACAAATCCTCTGTAAAATCCTGGCCCCTTTCCCTGTCCGCCCGGTACAGGAATTTATACCACCACTGCGGATTCTCTCCAAAAACCGCTTCCGGACAATTTATCAGCAACCGACACGAACCGGGCACGCCGTTACTAATCAGCAGTCCCTCCGCCGTCAATTTGGTCTTAATGTTCGCATCCGCTTTTTGCAGCGAATGAAAATCACGCAGCCCCACAATCGGCCTAACCGTAAAATCTATCGGCTTCGGAACTTCATCGAACGAATAAACTACCCCCACCGTGTCCTCGTCCCGCAGCAGGTACACCGATTTTGTCAGCTTCAGGTCGCCGAATCGGTAATGAAAATGAGCGCCGATATCCCTGCTGAATCGTTTTAGCCGGATATATCCGTCAGGTGAAATTTTGTCCGGGAATTCTATCGTGCCTAAATGAAATTCCGCGGGTCCCCAGTATATTGTCTCAAAACAGCTGGATAGCGCCATTATTCTGTTCGCAGACGGCGTAAGTGTGCCCGTCAGCAAACCGTGATACTGCCTCGTATTGCACCCGATAATTGTCGAAGAAGAAAACCCCCCGCGATTGTTGGATAGAAACCACTCCTTCTCCAGCAGATTCTCGAGCGGTATCTCCGTAGTATCAACCGAGATACTGCTGTATCTGTTTTTTTGTTGCATCATAAGCATAGTATTTCCCTGTATGATTACATCGTCCTTTGGGCTGGTTATGATTTAATCTCATTTCCGCCCTGATGAATGTGCAATCTGCGGCAATACCCGTATGAGTATTCGAAAAAGTAAGGTATAAAAATGTGGTCTATGATTATTCCAGCGGCTCGGCCTCGGAAAGCCGATTCGTCGCCTGAATTTTAAGGTAACGGAATATCTGTTTTTTCGAGGTGCGTCAAATACTTTTGTCCTGATAAATGGGATGGCTAAGGAACAAAAGAAAAGGGCTGCAAGGGTTTAACCTACAGCCCTTTAATTTTAAGATAAATTCTTTATGAACTTAGTGAGCAGTGCCTGCGAGCCAGTATTCCACAAACTCGTGCAAATCGGCCCAATTGATACCGGTCTGGGACCACTGCAGGGCAAGTAGAGCAAAGTCTGTAAGGTTCACAAAGCCATCGTGATTAATATCGCTACGGAGAAACTCATAAGCACCCATATCCACAATGTTGCTATCGTTGCAATCTCCATCTATAAATCGCGGGAAACCATCAAGGTCGGTGGTAACACCAGCGGGCACAGCGGAGTTGTTGCCGGCATCGATGCAGGGTGAACCCGACAGCAGGCGATAGTTACCGTTCCCGACAAAACACGGGTCAGCATCAATATCGCCTGTCCCTGGCCAGCCGCCATTGACGTCGCTGTAGCTGATGGTGATAGTAGAGTTGTCGTTATTCCACAACCAGTCCAGCCCGTTCCAGATAATACAGTTAGCCATCGTCACCGAATTCGGATACTCCTGTACCCAGAAACCGCAGGCCAGAACGGTTCCGTTGATTGACATATTGCCGCTGAATGTGCAGTTGGTCACCGTCAGGCCGCTGGAATACTCGTTGCCCATCCCGCCGCCGTAGTAGGAGGCTGAGTTTCCGATGAATGCGCAGTTAATAACCACTGCGTTGCTGTACCAGTAGTTGAACATTCCGCCGCCGTCGTAGGCGGCTGAGTTTCCGATGAATGTGCAGTTGGTTACGGTCGGGTTGTTGTAACCGTTCGACATCCCGCCGCCGTATCCGGCCAAGTTGCCGGTAAAGATGCAGTTGGTCACGGTTGGGCTGCCGTAGTTCAACATTCCGCCGCCAAAGCCGTATTCGGCATTGCCGTCGGCAATCGTAAAACCATCCAATGTCGCATTATTTTCGCCTACGACGACGTGGTAGGAATTGTCCGAGCTGTTACCCTCTATACCAATATCTCCCGACAGGATTGTCGGATTTGCGACCCAGTCACGCTGCTCTCGCCGCGTCTCAGTTCCGGTAAAGCCGCCATAAATCGCCACGCCCGGTTTCATAACAAAGGAAATTGTCCTGTCAGTGTCCATCGTGGGTTTGTATGTCCCCGCCATAACCCAGACCTCCAGGCCGCCGCCGGCCTGGACGGCGTCGATGCCGTCCTGTAGTCGCCTGAATGGGTCTTCTTTTGTTCCTGTCCCGTGGTCATTTGGTGAGTTCGCATCGACGTAAATAGCAGGAGGAATCTCTACAAATGTCACAAGGACATTGTGGTCTGCCTGGACATTATACAATGTATAGGTTGTGCCATCCTGCTGCACGCTGTCGCCGTCCAGATACCACGTGTCAACCATATAGCCGTGATTCGCCGTAGCTGTAAACTTTATGCTCTTATCGTAATATACATATACAATACTCTCGCCCGCCGGCTCGATACTTCCGTTGGTACCAGCAGAGGCAGTGATAGTGTAGTGCGGTAGCAGGGTGTATTCAAAGGCCCCCATATCCACGATAGGCGGCGCACCTGCGCCAGTGTCAACGGTGCACGAGTCATCAAGAAAACGCGGATTACCCGCTAAGTCGGTGGTAATGCCGGTGGGCACAGCCGAGTTGTTGCCGGCATCGATACAGGGGCTGCCTGCCTGCAGACGGAGGTTGCTTAGAGCTTTGAAAAGCGGGTCGGCGGCGATATTACCCGTTCCCGAATAGCGGCCCTGGATGTCGCTATAGGTGATGTTGGGGTTGCTACTGCTATCATAATTGTAAATCTGTGGTCCGTTTGGCGCGATGTTGCCCCAGAAGATGCAGTTGGTCATTATCGGGCTACTATACAGGCCGTTGAACATCCCGCCGCCGGAGTAGCTGGCCGAGTTTCCGCCAAAGGTGCAGTTGGTCATAGTTGTGTTGTTACTTCTGTAATTCAACATCCCGCCGCCCTGTCCGGTAGCCGAGTTTTCGCTGAAGGCGCAATTGATCATTGTTGGGTGGCTGCCAGTGTCGTTGACCATCCCGCCGCCAGCGCTGGCCGTGTTACCGCTGAAGGTGCAGTTGATTATTGTTGGGCTGTTGCTCCCCCAGTTGGCCATTCCGCCGCCCCAGTAGATGGCCGTGTTACTGCCGAAGGTGCAGTTGATTACCGTCGGGCTGCTGAGGTAGTTCAACATCCCGCCGCCGTAGCTAGCCATACCGCTATCGTAGCCCGCATTGCCACAGGTAATCGTAAAACCATCCAAGGTCGCATTATTTGCGCCTATGACCACGTGGTAGGAATTGTCCGCACTGTCATCCGGTGTGCCGATATCCCCTGAAAGGATTGTCTGATTTGCGACCCAGTCACGCTGGTTGCGATTCGTCTCAGTCCCGGTAAAGCCGCCGTAAATCGCCACGCCCTCTTTCATAATAAAGGAAATCGTTCGGTCAGTGCCGGTGGTGGGCCGGTACGTCCCCGCTGCAACCCAGACCTCATCGCGGGGGTAGGCCGCATCGATACCATCCTGTAGTCGCCTGAACGGGTCGTTCCGTGTCCCTGTCCCGGGGTCATTGGGCGAGTCCGCATCGACGTAAAGAACTTCAGGAATCTCGATAAAGGTTACAAGCACGCTGCGGTCCGCCTGAACATTATACAGCGTATAAGTTGTATTACCCTGCTGCACACCGCTGCCATCCAGATACCACGTATCAACCATATAGCCGGGATATGGCTCTGCTGTAAATGTGAGATTCTGACCGGAATTGACATCAATTGCGCCGTTTGGCACAATCGAACCATTCGGCCCCGCTGAAGCGGTTATAGTGTAGATTGTAATGACCGTAAGGATGGCTGCGTTACTTGCAGCTGTCCCACAGTCGTTGCTTACCACACAGGTAATCTGTGCGCCATTGTCTGCTGATTGCACGCTATAGAGCATTAACGTGGAACTGTCGCTGCCGACGACACTGCCGTTCTTCTTCCACTGATAATGCAGCGGCGCGGAACCGGCGGCAGCGACACTAAAACCGGCATCCTGCCCTGCATAAACCGTTACATCCTGTGGATGCTGCGTAATTACAGGCTTACCGGCACCGGTACGATATCCTGTGTCGGATGAGCTAAAGCCGCTTGTTCCGCAACTATTCTTGGCTTTGACCCAGTAGTAGTAAGTTACATCTACCGTCGCACTGTAATCGTCATAAGGCGAAGCGCTATCATCCGCAAGGTAGCCGGCAGACCCTGAATCATTCGTCGTGTTGCGCCATATTTCGTACACTATCGCACCGGATACAGAATTCCAACTGACATCGACCTTGTCGCAGTATGTCCCATCCGTGGCCGATACGCCGGTAGGTGGAGAGGGAGCTGTCATCATCGTCAGTGTTGCATCGTTGCTTGTGGCAGAACCGCAGACATTTGAAACTATGCAACGATAGGAACCTGACTGCGTTGCCGAATAGCATGAAGATGTCGCACCGGATATATTACCGCCGTTGATTTGCCATTGATAGCTCAATCCGCTGCCCGAGGCGGTTACACAGTATTGCTGGGACTGCCCCTGACAAATCGTAAGTGTTGGCGGGCTGGGTTGGCCGGTGATAACAGGTGCAGATATTACCGTCAGTGCCACGCTGTTACTTGTAACCGAACCGCAGACATTTGAAACCACGCAACGATAGGAACCTGACTGCGTTGCCGAATAGCATGAAGATGTCGCACCGGATATATTACCGCCGTTGATTTGCCATTGATAGCTCAATCCGCTGCCTGACGCGGTTACACAGTATTGCTGGGACTGCCCCTGACAAATCGTAAGTGTTGGCGGGCTGGGTTGGCCGGTGATAATAGGAGGTGAGGGCACTATCCCGAAAACCGCCCCGTGCTGCGTCCAGGTATAGCCGCCATAACTTACACTATCTATGTTATACCAGGCGGTGCCTGCGCCGGACCAGCCCAGGTCGAGATGAATCTGGTTGCCGTTACGATACCCATCGCACACCACAGCGTGCCCGTCGCTCCAGTCGGATTGCCACATCGCATAGAAGATGGGGTTGTTGGCTCCTATGTCAATCGCAATTTTGCTGTACCAAGCAGAACTACTATAACCCGACTTCCATTCGTAGGCCCCGCATGTGTAGCTAAAATAATTCTGAAGGACAGAAGGCACGTCGGAAGGATAAGCACTCGTCTCGCTTGCTTCGAAATCAGAACTGAGCGCGACGGCACAATGATAAATCAATTGTCCGACGGCCTGTTTTTGCGCTAGCGGACTCGTGGGGGATACCGAAGAGGGCATATTAGACCAGTTATAGTTCCCAATACCGGCGTCGCTGATAGAGTAGGTACCCTGGCATGAACCTGCGTTGTCAGTATAGGTGTAATTTGCAGCCACGCTGACGGGGCTGTTGTGATATCGCAGTACCTGGGCTAGGGCGGTCGCAGTGCATCCGGCATAGGCCCGTCCGCCCGGTCCGCCGCTGGCCGAAGGGCAGTAGTAATTGTAAGGATCGTTCTGGTTCCAGGTGGTTGTCAGAATAGCTGTGCCCGCAGCAGCGCTCGTGAAAAATTCCGTTAAGGCCTGGGGGTTGTTCTGTGGGGCCAGAAGTGCGTTCCACTGTTTGGAGCATTGCGTATCCATCGACGCTGTCTGCGCCGGCGACAAAGATAAATAAGTCAGATCCTCAAGTAGTTCCGTCTCGATTACAGTCCTGAAACCGGGCGGCAGCTTTTCAAAAGAACCGTCTTCGCTGTAGAGCTTGACTGGCGGGGCGTGGTCATCCGCTGACAGCAAGATATATCCCTGTGGTTCCAGTCGTACGACATAACCCAGCAGTGTGTCTGCGGTTTGCAGCGGCTCAATATCCCGAATTTTCATCGCAGAACTGCCCATCGCGGTTCGTGTCTGCGCTTTGGCCGGCTCGGTGGTGGGATATCGCAATACAAGAAAAGTCTTCGCCGCCACCCCCGTCTGTTCCACAGTTATCGGTGCCGCATAAATGATGCTGCTGATGAGGACGATTAGCACTGAAGCAAGGAATGACTTTTTCGCTGACATTTTTAACCCTCCTTAACCGGATGCGTTCTTATGAAAAGCAGTTTTAGCTGATAAAACCGCTAACCAATACAGCCCTTGAGGTTTGATAACCATTCTCCCGTTCCTTAAACGGCCGTTTAGATGGGTGCGATACAATCCACATCCGCCGATTATGAAGAACTTATAAGGGGAAGTTGACACACATCAGGCCATTTGTCAAGATAATTCCCAATCTTTTTAGGATTATTTTCTTCAGCCCAAAGTCAGACCAAAGCGAACTGTTGTCCGACAAAAGACAACTGCTACTCTAAGGGCTGGCGGGCGGTAATGGCATCTGAAAGCATACGGGAGTTGGCGTATTCGAGGGTTGTTCCGGTGGCGAGGCCGCGGGCAAGGCGGGTGATTTTAACGCCTGTGCCCTTGAGGAGCGAACTGATATAAAGGGCGGTACCGTCGCCGACCATATTGGGATTGGTTGCCATAATAATCTCCTGCATCCCCCCTGCTTTGACGCGCTCGACGAGTTTATCAATGGTGAGGTCAGCCGGCTCAATGCCGTCTAATGGTGCGATATGTCCGCCCAGAACATGGTAAACCCATTTGCACTGGCCTGTTTTTTCAAGGACGATGACGTCTTTGGGCTGTTCGACGACGCATATCCTGGTTTTATCACGGCGGGTGTCGGAGCAGATGGGGCAAGTATCGGTTTCGGCAAAGTTATAGCAGATTTTGCACTGCTTGATTTTGGTTTTGACATCGCTTATGGCCTGGGCGAGAGCAAGGGCATCGGCGGGTTTGGATTTGAGGATATAAAAAGCGAGCCGTTCGGCGGTCTTAGAACCAATACCCGGAAGGTGGGCCAGTTCCTCAATCAGTTTATTAACGGTTTCAGTATAGCCGGTCGTCATAAATTCCCACAAAAAGTTTTCACCGCAGAGTTCGCAGAGAACACAGAGATTTTACCATAGAAACGCAAAGGCACAAAGTCATTTATGATTGCCACAAAGCAGCATTGGGCTATTCACTGCGGAAGATTCAAAAGAACCGTTCTGCTAATTTGTAAGTCAGTGCTGCTATCACTGCGGAAGCCGGAATGGTTAATATCCATGCCCAGACTATCCGGCCGACCACGCCCCAGCGGACGGCGCTGAGCCGCCGCAGCGACCCCACTCCCATAATCGCCCCAGTGATAGTGTGCGTGGTGCTAACCGGAATGCCTAAGACGGTTGAAAATATCAAAGTTATAGCGGCGCTGGATTCGGCGCAAAAGCCATCCACCGGTTTTAGTTTTGCCACTTTCTGCCCCATCGTTTTGACAATCCGCCAGCCGCCGAACATCGTCCCAAGAGCAATAGCGGCATGGCAGAGGAGCACTATGGCTAAAGGAATATGAAATGTCTTGCCCAGCAGGCCGGCACTGAAAAGCAAACTGGCGATAATGCCCATGGTTTTTTGCGCATCGTTGCCGCCGTGCCCTATGCTATAGGATGCGGCTGAAAGGAACTGACCTTTGCGAAAAATATTGTCAACCTTCCGAGGTGTGGTTTTTCGGCAGGCCCAGTAAACGATGCCGCCGAGAAACCATGCTAATAAAAGCCCCACCACCGGCGCGATGAATATGAATGTAACCGTTTTCATAATTCCCTGCCAGACCAGGGCCTGCGGCCCCGTCTTGACCAGCGCCGCGCCTATCAGCCCGCCGATGAGAGCATGAGAAGAGCTGGTCGGCAGCCCAAAATACCAGGTAATCACATCCCAAACGCAGGCACCGACAAGCGTCCCGAAAATAATCCTCTGGTCCACAATGGCAATATCGATAATGCCTTTGCCCATGGTATTTGCAACATGGAGGTTAAGGAGCAGAAAGGCGATAAAATTAAAAAACGCCGCCCAAAGCACAGCGTATTTCGGACGCAGAACGCGTGTGGAGACAATCGTGGCAATAGAATTGGCTGAGTCGTGAAAGCCGTTTAGAAAATCAAAAAGAAGCGCCAGAAGGATTAGAAATAAAATGCTCAACGTCATAGTCAGGCCTGTTTGACCATAATAGAATCAACGACATGGGCTACATCTTCGCAAACGTCCAGCACGGTTTCAGCGTCCACATAAATATCTTTCCATTTTATCACCGCAATCGGGTCCTTCTCGGTCGCAAAAAGCTCCATCAGCACCTTGTCGCGCATTGTGTCACCGACATTTTCCAAACGATTGACCTCCACGCAGGCGTCAAAAACCACCTTGACGTTTTTGATGTTCCGCAGCCCCCCGATGGCCCGCGCCACGGCCTGCACTGATTGCTCAATCACCTCAGCGAATTCCACCAGGTTCTTGTCCACACCGGTGATATTATAAATTCTCATCCGGCTCACAATGGTATTTATCATATCGACGATGTCATCAATTTCCATCGTAAGAGCATGGATGTCTTCCCTGTCAATCGGCGTAATGAACGTCTTGTTCAACTGTTCGATAATCGTATGCGCCACGTCATCTGCCTGGTGCTCAATCGCCGACATTTTGCTCAGTGTATCCTCATTCACACCGTCGTTGGACACCACTTCTTTGAAAAAACGAGCCGCATCCACAGCGTAACTTATCTGCTTTTCAAATAACTCAAAAAAGTTGAAATCTCTTGGGAAAAACTTAGAAAACATTTACATCTCCTTTGGCGACAAAATTGTAACCCATTATTATGTAGCTTGAGCCAACCCGACCAATTAAAGGCTGCTGATACGAAATATACATTGATATCTTTATCTGCTTAAACAAGCATTCACAAACAGACCGTTGCTTACAATTCATCTAATCTGGCATTTCCAGTATTAAATGCTTGGCAACACAACCATTCTACATTAATATCACAATCTCTTCAGAATTGTAACCAGTTGAACATTGTTATGCAACATTTTTAAAGGATTTTGACCCTGTCATTTTAGTGTCCATTTCCGCTGATTAAGGGAGATAAAAAATGCGAGAAAGTTTTGAAGAACATATCAAAGGTTTGAATGCAGAGGTTGTCGCAATGGGCGAAATGGTGGCACTGGCTACCAGCCGAAGCGTCGAGGCGCTCGGCAGTCGTGATATCGAAAAAGCCGGGCAAATAATCAATGACGACCTGCTCATCAACAAGAAGCGATGGCAGATTGAGGAGAAGTGCATCAACCTGATTGCGCTTCAGCAGCCGGTGGCGACCGACCTGCGGGATATCATAGCTGTGCTGAATATCGTTACCGAGCTTGAGCGGATGGGCGATTACGCGGAAGGCATCGCCAAAATCGCCATTATGCTCGGCAACGAGCCGCTTGTAAAGCCGCTGATTTTTATACCTAAGATGGCGGAAAAGGCAAACAGTATGCTCAAAAGGAGTATGCAGGCCCTTGTAAACAAGGACGCCAAAATGGCAAGCGCGATTTGTAATGAGGACGATGAAGTTGACAAGCTTTACAACGAGGCATATCACGACCTTTTGATGCGGATGATTAATGACCCGAGTTTGGTGTCGAAGGTAACGCCTCTTATCTGGGCGACGCATAACCTTGAGCGAATCGCCGACCGCGTTACGAATATCTGCGAAAGGATTATTTTCCTCGCGACCGGTTCTATGCCGCAGGTAAATGTATCGAAGTACTGAGAATCAGGCGCAAAATTATTGGGCGTCTTCGATGTTGGTGATGGTGGCATCGAGGCCCATAATGACGGTTTTTACTGCGGGGTCGTTGATTATCTCATTTTGACGCTGGCTTTTTGTCTTGGCATTATCCGGCTGCGATTGACCATTCGAGGTACCTTCTGCCAATCGAAGATTGATACTGAGGAGCATACCGATTTTTCCCTGCAAAACCGATTTAATCTGCTCAAGCCGGCCATTGCTTTCGCACATCTGTTTTTGAACAGCCGAAGATGTGGGGAATTCAAGTGTTAAAGTGTTGTTCTCAAGCCGAACCGGCTCGGCACAGCTTAGTAATCCCGCGGTACCCGGGCCAAGGGCTTTAATAATATCCTGCCAGTTGTTTTTTATTGATTCAAGCCCGCTAATCAGCGGCAACCGCCCCTGCCCCGGAACAGTCGGTTGTTCGGATACAGCCGGGCGATGTTCAGTAGTTACTTTTTTTTTATCCTGCGGGGGATTTGATTGTGAAAACAACGAGTCAACATTGAGGAAATGCTCGCTCATCGCAAGGCGGAGTATGGTCGCTTCCAGAAGCGGCTTTGCGGATTCAGTATTTTTCAGCGACCAGCGAAGTTTTTCGAGGGTAGTAATGTTATAGACCAGCCCGGCTATGTCGAATTTTTCCGCGAGTTGCTCCGCTTGTTTTTTCTGCTGCTCGGTGAGAATCACAAGTTCGCTTTTGGCTCCTGCGGCTTTTATGACCATCAGGTCCCGCATATATTCGACGAGGGCGTCTGCAATCTGGACTTCGGTAAGGCCCGCGTTGGTCAACTCCCCTGCCGCGACAAGAGCGACCGAGGCATTTGAATCGCCTATGGCGGCAACAAGCCCGCAAACCTTTTCGCTGTTCGGGCAGCCGAGGTATTCCTCAAGCAGATTCGCCGAAAGCGGCTGAACTCCCGTGCTTATTAGCCGGTCAAGCAAACTGAGGGCGTCGCGCATCGAACCGTTGGCGAGTTTGGCAAGGGCGAGAATGAGGTCTTCTTCGTATTTGATTTTTTCCTGGTCGAGGACGGACTTGAGCTGTTTACTGATATACGCAGGTGATATATTTCTGAAATCGAACCGCTGGCAGCGAGATTGAATCGTCGGCAGCACCTTGTTGGGTTCGGTGGTTGCGAAGATGAATTTGACGTGGCTGGGTGGCTCTTCGAGGAGTTTCAAAAGAGCGTTAAACGCTTCGGTGGTGAGCATATGTACTTCGTCGATGATGTAGATTTTGAAGCGTGCACGAGCCGGCCTGTAAACTGCGTTATTGATTAGGTCGCGGATGTCGTCTATACGACGATTTGAGGCGCCGTCGATTTCGATAACGTCGATATCCTCACCGAGGTTTACAGCGAGACAGCTATCGCACTTGCAGCAGGGTTCAGCCGTAGGCCCGTCGGCCTTGAGACAATTGAGACATTTCGCCAGGATTCGGGCCATCGTGGTTTTGCCTACGCCTCGTGTGCCGGTGAAAAGATAGGCGTGGGCGACCCTATTGGTTTTTATGGCGTTTTTGAGCGTCTGCGCAATCGGCTCCTGGCCGACGACGTCATCGAAGGTCTGCGAACGATATTTGCGAGCTAATACAGTATAAGCCATATGCGATTTTCTATTTTCAATTTTCTATTTTCAATTTGCTGATTCTCAGCGTTTTTGTAGAAGACACGAAAAGAGAAGTCAACTCCCTGCCCTCATTTAATAAAGGAACAACTCGCGGTTGAGGGAGCAGCTTTTCATCAATAATAAATTCAAACCAAAAACAACTTTCGTCCGCTTCTTCCAGAACGATGTTCAATTTCGCGGCAAAACTTGCCCGTGACTGGGCAATACAGGCGGCTCGATAATTTGCTCCGACCGATGTGCCGCATCTTATTAACTGCATCTTAATGTGCCTTCCTAATGACGTATCCGGAAGCGCAAGAACAAGCTTAACGCAACGATGGGCAAAATCTTTAGTCCTTCTTTTTAATTCTTCACGGTCCATCGCGTCTAACAATAGAAAATATAAAATAATAAATGACAAAAAGATCGGCCGGGTTTGCCACGGCACGGCCAAACACCGCGTATGGCTGCTCGGTTCCCCGCCTGACCAGATTAACGGGTCGGTCTGCATGGGACCCGGCCGGTAAAAACGATTTCCTAATTTCCAATTTACTGTTCAGGCGCCTGCAGTATAACAAGTCAGCCGAAAATTTCCATAGTTTTCGCTTGAACAATCTGTGCCGAAAAGCTAATAGGATATTATGAATCGAATCAATAAAACCGGATATGGGAGACAGGTATGAAGGTAAGCATTGAGGATACCTGCACGGCCTGCGGGCTGTGCTGCGACACCTGCCCGGAGGTCTTCGAAATGGGCCCCGATAAGGCAGAACTTAAAATCGAGGACGTCCCGCCGGAACACGAGGACGCGGTGCAGCAGGCAGCGGACGAATGCCCCGTAGAGGCGATAGTCGTCGAATAAATCAGGATGACAGCTCCCGGCTTTTGTTGCGGGCGGCGGTCAGCGCATCGGCGAGCAATTGAGGGAAATTCTTTGCTGCGAAGACCTTCAGTGCTGCCTCGGTCGTACCGCCCGGACTTGTTACCTTGCGGCGAAGCTCGCTTGGGCTTTCGCTGAATTTATCACGCTCGGAGGCAAGCAGAGCGGCTCCTTTGGCGGTTTGCAGCACGAGGATTTTCGCTATTTCAGGGGGCAGCCCCATCTCACCCGCAATCCTTATCATTTCTTCCATCATCAGGAAAAAATATGCAGGTCCTGACCCGCTGACGGCTGTTACAACGTCTATCAGGTCCTCGTTATCGACGATTACCGCCTTGCCAATAGCTGAGAATATCCGCATTGCCTTATCCATCATCGGACGCGCCTTGTTGTTGGCGAACAGCGCGCTTGCCCCTTCACCTATCAACGCCGGGGTGTTTGGCATAACGCGGATTATGGGTTTATCGTTGAGTGCCGCGGCAATTTCGTCGATTTTTACGCCCGCCGCGATTGAGATAACAAGCGTGCTGTATCTAACGGTTGATTCAATCGCCAGCAGCACATTAGCCATATTCTGCGGCTTGACGCTAAGTATCAGGACATCCACCTGCCCGGCCAGTGCGGTGCTGTTGGACACCGCCTGAACGTGGTATTGCCTCGTCAGATACTCCAGGCGCTCGGACCGGATATCGTTGATAAAAATATACTTCGGCTTGCATATATTGGCGTTGATGACGCCCTTAATCAGGGCCTCCGCCATATTGCCCGCGCCGATAAAACCAATTGTGTCCATAATTCCTCCTTGCTGTAACCAAGGTCCGAATTATAATCTCTCATACAATCTCAAACACATAATAATAACACGTTTGCGGAGAAAAACAATGCAAAAGCAGGTAAGTTTCGAAAAAGCATACAAAACCAAATATCCCGAACAGATTGTCATTGTAGTGGCAAAGGATAAAAATGGCAAGGCCAATCCTGTCACCCTGGGCTGGACAATGATTGCCTCGTATGAGCCGGCGATGATGGCTATAGGCGTCTATAAGGGCCATTACAGCGTCAAATGTATCCGCCATTCGAAGTGCTTTACGATTGCGTATCCATCTTCCGATATGGCTAAAGCTGCCCTGTTTTTCGGCGAACACTCTGGCAGGGACACCGACAAATTTGCCCAGTTTAACACCAAGACCACACCCGCCAAAAAAATTGACTCTGTTTTGCTGACCGATGCAGTAGCAAATTTTGAATGTCGATTAGTTAAGCAGATTGCCACGGGCGACCATATTACCTTTGTCGGCCAGGTCGTCTGCGCACATATAAATAAAAAGCCCAAAAAACGCCTGTATTCACTCGGCACAGGGCACAAAGTCGGTGCGATAACCAATTCAATATGTTTTTGATTTCCCACTTTTGATATTTGGGCGTATGATGTTGCTATGCTTGTAAAAGGGCTTGTGCAGATATATACGGGGGATGGCAAGGGCAAGACGACCGCTGCCCTGGGGCTTGCTCTACGCGCAGCAGGCCAGAGTAACAAAGTCCTTATTTATCAATTCCTCAAACCCCCCTGCTTAAGTACCGGCGAACGCGTCGCATTATCATCATTGCCATCAATAAAAATCGAGTCGTTGGATATCCAATGGGATATGGCGAAATCACCCAAAGACCCCAGGGCAATATCGGCTGCCCAAACAGCCATTCACGAATCCCTTGAACACCTCACAAAATCGGCTATGAATCGTGAATTTGACGTTCTGATACTCGATGAGATTGTTTACTGTGTTTCAAAAGGACTGGCGAGTATTGAAGATTTGAAAAAGGTTATCGAGGGAAGGGACCCGCACGTTGAGATTATCCTTACCGGCCGAGGGGCAACACCCGAACTTATTGCCCTGGCTGATTTGGTCACAGAAATGAAAAACATCAAGCACCCGTTTGATAAAGGCACAGCCGCGAGACAGGGGATTGAGTTTTAGTGAGCTACAAGCGTACTTTATCCTGGAAACGCCGGGTTTGATTTTACGCTGGATTATGCTATAATGCCCTATCGGAGTCAAGGGTGATAAATGATGGTAACTGCAATAGGCAATATGGACACAGGCGGAATCCTGCTGATAGGCAATCCGGCATCAGCGGTTTTGGGAGGTATTCCGGCCGGCAAGCCCGCGATTCAGGTCTGCGGCAATATACATGACTGTATTGAAACCGCCCGAAAAACCAATTTCGCCGCAATCGCCGTGGTAATGAAAGGCACAGCGACCAATTTGCGAGACGGCCTCGCCCTGCTTAGAGAAAACACAAACGCGAAAATCCTTCTGCTTGCGCGGATGCATGAAGAGCCGGAAGCGATAAAACTGGTCGGCAGCAACGGAACTTCTCTGGCTGATGATTACCTAATCTGCCCGGTTCAAACAGAGCAACTTTACAATATCGTTTGTCGCGGCCCGCTTATGGCAGTGGCCGGAAAAGAACAGGCCGTTACCGACGCGACGCTTCTGGCAAAGATAAGCCGGCTGGAAAAACTGGCGACCGAGGACGATTTGACGGGCCTGAAAAACAGGCGTTATCTGTGGGAATTCGCAAAACAGATAATCGCTCGGGCAAAGAAAGATAACGGGCGAGTAACCATTCTCGTATTCGACATAGACGACTTCAAGCATTATAACGACATTTACGGCCACGCGGCGGGCGATGAGGTGCTAAAGCAGGCGTCGCTTTTAATGAGGCGATGTTGCCGAAGGCACGACATGGTGGCAAGATTGGGCGGCGATGAGTTCGCGGTGGTATTCTGGGACGACCCGTCCGCCGAAGGCGAGACCTCGCCAAAAGGCGGGCAATGTCCCCAGCCGACAGACGGCGGCGAGAGACGTTCATTCACTGCAGACCATCCGGGAGAAGTGATATTCATCGCAAAACGATTCCGCAGAGAAATTGAAAAGACCAACCTTCGGTTTTTAGGTCCGGACGGCAAAGGTGTGCTGACGATAAGCGGCGGGCTTGCAAGCTTGAACAGGGACGGTTCAACGACCGAAGAGCTTTTCGAGAAGGCGGACCAGGCACTTCTCGAAGCAAAACGTAGCGGTAAAAACAGGATTTACCTCGTGGGCCAGCCCGAAAACGACATCGATAAAATCGAATAACCGCCTTACGTCCCCAGAACAATGGTTTCGGTTTTACTAATGAGTTTATACCTGACGCCGCGCCAGCAAATCGTCCTGCCAAAAACCGAGGACAATATCAAAACAAGCATAAGCAGCGACCAGAGCCAGAACAGCGTAATATCGGCTATTGCAGCAATTTTCAACCTGGGCCAGTTCTCCGCGAGCAATTTGCTTGCCATACTTTGCCTGAGTATCGCCCTTGTCAATTGCGCGATAAAAAACAGGACCGGCACCGCGGTAAAAAGCCAAACGTAATGATTCTGCGTGATTCCGGCGTAAATCGCCAAGGCAGCCCCGCCCCAAAGCCCAAAAACGGAATATACCGCGTTGAACAAACCGAATGACCACATCTTCGGCGCGTAAACCTTCGTGATAACGAACTGCCTGCGGCCAAATTCGAATAATTTTGCCCAGGTGGTCGATTCCGAGGTGGCCACAAGACAGCCGGGGACAAACTCGACTTTTTTATGAGCGTCTTTCACGGCACAACTCAGCGAATAATCGTCGCTTACGGCCTTTTGCCAGAGCTTTTCAATGCTCAATTCCCTGAAGGTCTGCACCTGAATCGCCATTGACCCGCCCCAGGCGTGATTGAAAGGCGTGTTGCCCATAAGCTGGGCAATCTTGGCGTTTACGGCTGATAAGGCAAGCGTGGCAAGGTTGCCTGTCCTGGGAACAAACCATCGATAGCCGGTTGCCGCCCCTTTTGATTCAGGATGCCGAAGAGGATAGACCAGATGATGGAGCCAGGTCGGCTTGACGCAGATATCCGAATCCGCAAAGGCCAGCGTCTCAATATCTTTAGGAATTCGGCGATAAGCATACAGAAGATTATGGATTTTCTGGCTGCACTCCTGCCCAACCCCGGCAACAAGCACCTGGACGTCGCCGGCTTTTGTGCTCCAAGCCAATTTGTCCTTTAACCCGCGCAATTGCTCGTATGCGGGGTCGGCCTTGTCCTCTACTACAAACAACAACAGGTAATTTTCATAATCCTGCCTGTAAAACGAGGCGATGTTCTGCTCAAAATTCTCATCGAGGTTTTTGCAGGGAATAATCAGCGCGACGCGAGGCGCATAACGCTTGTGCTTCTTATCGTATTTGGCCAGCGCGAAAAAGTAATTTTTCAACGTCAGCGTTGAAAAAACCAATTGCGAAAATATTAGCATCAAGGCAATATAAAAATACCAGTCCATAGTGACGAATTATCATTTATCAATCATCATTTAGCAATCTCCGTGTCTCATTTTTTTTGATTATCGATGTTTGTCATTTATCCCTTGACTGGAATCGTAAATTGTAAATAATACCCTGATAAATGTCGTATGGGTCGGTGCCCGAGCGGCTAAAGGGAGCGGACTGTAAATCCGCTGGCGAAAGTCTACGGAGGTTCGAATCCTCCCCGGCCCACTTTTCTTTCGTATTTAGCCATATTTACATTTAATCGCTGTCCTGCGTCCCAACAGCCATAAATTGACAATATCCCCCAAATAAGGTAGAAGACGTGCTATGAACCTGATAGCCATAGACATAGGCAATACCAATATTGGCGTTGGGCTGTTTCTCAATGGTGAAGAGCAGTTCGTAAAGTCGGTACCCGGCGAAGCAAAAGCCGAGCTGACCGAATTGCTCAAATCAACCTGGGAAATGATACCCATCGCCAAACGCTCCAAAGAAGGCAAACGCGAAGGCACAATCGTCATAAGCTCCGTCAAACCCGCCTGGACGCAGGTCGTGCGCGACGTCGCAAAACAAACCCTCGGTGAGAATATACTGCTTGTGGGCAGTGAAATCCCCTTCCCAATCGAACTATCGATAGCAGAGCCGGATAAAGTGGGAACTGACCGGGCTTTGGCAGCGTCGGCTGCCTATGCGGTCGCGGAACACGCGGTCGCGGTTGCGGATTTCGGCACGGCCGTAACTATCGACCTTGTCGATGACCGCGGCGTATTTTGCGGCGGGGTTATCTTCCCCGGCTTTGAAATGAGCGCAAACGCCCTGCACAATGATACCGCTCAACTGCCAAAAGTAACGGTAACAAAGCCGCAGTGGCCCTTCGGCAAAAATACCGTCGAGGCAATTAACGCGGGCCTGTATTATTCGGCTGTCAGCTCATTGCAGGAAATAGTCAGGCGATACGCCGAAGTGATTGGGACCTGGCCCCAACTGGTTATCACCGGCTCAGGCGCGAAACTGATTAAAGATGACTGCGACTTCGTTGATAACTACGTGCCAAACTTAGTCATCAAAGGTATCGCCCTGGCCTATAAAAAATATATCGAAACGAAAGAATAATTGGTTGCCGTATGTCTGTATTCGCAGCGGTAATGACCGGCAAAGGAACAGGGGCTATCGCCACGATACAACTTTATGGCGATTCGGCGGCGGATATCCTCAAACAAATACTCCCCCCTCAACCACAAAAACCTGTGGAATTCACGACAGGTAAAATTTTATTAGCTATTATCAAATCGGGTGATAAAACAATCGACCAGGTAACAATCGGCTGTGAAAGCAACAACACATACGCCATCAACTGCCACGGCAATCCGCTAATTGTCGAAGAAATTATGCAATTGCTCCGCCAATATGGCGTTGAATTACTGACAGCAGAGCAATTTCTTTGCAAAATATCAGCCGAAAACAACACCATCGCACTCGAAGCCAAATTGACGCTGCCAAAAATCAAAACACTCGAAGGCACGCGAATCATCCTCAATCAAATCGATGCGGGCATTACGGCTTCGGCAAAAAACTGGCTGCAAAACCCGTCTGAAAAAATCGCTGCTGAAGCACAAAAAATTATCGACAAAAGCAAAATCGCAAAATTTATCGTTTTCGGTTGTCGAATTGTCCTCGCAGGTCCGCCCAACACAGGCAAAAGCACGCTGCTCAATCATCTCTGCGGCAGACAAAAAGCGATTGTCGCGGACATCAAAGGCACAACGCGCGACTGGGTCTCGGCAAATTGTCAAATCGGCTCATTAGCCATCGAACTGATTGATACGGCCGGGCTGGATGATAAATTCGCATCCGACATTGATAAAGCTGCCCAACAGAAAGCGACTGAACTCATAAATCAGGCGGATATCGTTCTATTGGTCCTCGACAACAGCGAACCAGCCAACCAAATCGATAAATCCTTCACAAATATACTGGCCAACAAAAAAGTCCTGGTCGCCCTTAATAAATCAGATTTACCCTTCGTAACGCAGTGTAGAACGGGCCTGCCCTGTTTACTCAATATGGGCAACCTGCCGGACATAGTTAGTATCAGCGCAAAACTTGGATCGGGAATCGACTATCTTTGCGACGAGATTCAGCAATTAGCTGGCATTGAAAATTTTGACCCGAATCAGCCGGTTTGCTTTACCCCACGCCAAGAGCAACTTTTGACTCAACTGTCGAAACCCAAATCAAAAGAAGCCACCGACTCAATCATCACAGAGTTGTTATCCGGCCCGCTGAATGTATAATCAGCCGATATGACCACAAGCAGCGACAATTTGACGCCGGCGATGAGGCAATTTTCTCAGTTCAAGCAGAAGTACCCGGACTGCATACTCTTTTTCCGGATGGGCGACTTCTACGAAACTTTCTATGAGGATGCCAAAACCTGCTCGAAAGTCTTGGGACTGACGTTAACCAGCAGGGATAAGGGCAGCGATAACCCCGTCCCGCTTGCGGGCGTTCCCTGGCACGCCGTCGATGGCTATCTGCGAAAAATGCTTCAGGCGGGCTACAAAGTCGCTGTCTGCGAACAAATCGAAGACCCGAAGACCGCCAAGGGCTTAGTCAAACGTGACGTTGTTCGAGTTGTTACGCCCGGAACGCTGACAGACGACATCCTGCTGGAGGCAAAACAGGATAACTTTTTAGCGGCGGTCTGGCAGACAAATTCAGCATCCGCTATAAGCTGGGTCGATATCTCAACCGGGCATTTTTTCGCCCAGCAGCTTGGCGAGGACGAATTGCTCGATGAAATCGTGCGATTGTCCCCTGCCGAGTGCCTCCTGCCCGACAGGCGAGGCGAATTATTCGAGGCACAGGCGAAAAAACTTGCCAAAGGTATAAGCGAACTCACCGGTGCGACGGTTACACAAAGGCCAAGCTGGTATTTCGACCCCTATCAGGCAAAACAACGGCTGCTAAAACACTTCGGAACCGCCACACTTGAAGGTTTCGGAATCAACGATACCGATGGCGCGGTCATCCCCCCTGCCGGTGCGTTAATCGAGTATCTTAACGAAACACAAAAAACCGCGCTGGCGCATATCTCAAGTATTAAAAAAATCAGCCGAAAAAAATCCCTGCACATCGATTACACCTCGCTGCAAAGCTTGGAGGTATTGCGCACGATTCGCACCGAAGGCACAAAAGGGACATTGCTCGACTGCCTCGATTCGACGCTGACGCCGATGGGAGGCAGGATGTTCCGCAACTGGCTTTGCAGGCCGTTGTGCGAGTTATCGGCTATTGAATTGCGTCAGGACGCTGTTGCTGAATTGAAAGACAGCGACAACCAACTCATTGAAGTCCGCAAATTACTTGGCGATATTGCCGACCCGGAGCGAATCGCCGCACGTATCGCAACCGCAAGGGCATTGCCGCGAGACCTTGTCGCGTTAGCCCGCACATTGCGCCAAATACCCAAACTGCGTCAAACTCTGGGGCAATTCAGCGCCAAACTGCTCCGCGATTTGACAGGCCGATGTGACAGTATGGATGAACTGGCCGATTTGCTGGATTCTGCGATTGAACCCAATTGCCCGCTGCGCCTGACCGATAGCGGCGTCATACGCGCTGGCTTCAACAAGGAACTCGACGAATTGCGCTCAATCTCACGCGACGGCCAAACATGGCTTGCAGCATACCAGAAACAGCAAATCGAACGAACCGGCATCGACAAACTCAAGGTCGGCTTCAACCAGGTCTTCGGCTATTACATCGAAATCAGCAGAGCAAACGCCGACAAAGTCCCCGCCGATTACGTCCGCAAGCAGACAATCACCAACGCTGAAAGATATATCACCGATGAACTGAAAAAATACGAGACCCGCGCCCTCGGCGCAGAAGAAAAAGCCCTTGCTATCGAGCAAAAACTTTTCGAAGAGGTGCGAATTCAGGCGGCTCAATATATCCCGCGCCTTCAGAAACTGGCGGACACAATCTCACAATGCGACTGTCTGGCCGGTCTCGCCCATATCGCCAATCGCCGCGGCTACATCAGGCCCAGATTGACAACCGATAACGACCTTCTCATACAGGACGGCAAACACCCCGTCCTCGCGGAAATGTTAGGCGCGGAGTTTGTCCCCAACGATATCTCGCTCGGCGTCAAAGAATGTCATTCCCGCGAAAGCGGGAATCCAACTTCTGGCGATGTAATGATTATCACAGGCCCCAATATGAGCGGCAAAAGCACCTATATAAGGCAAACCGCCCTGCTGGTCCTTATGGCTCAGGCCGGTTCGTTCATCCCCGCCAAAGAAGCGACCATCGGCCTCGTTGACCGCATCTTCACCCGCGTCGGCGCATCCGACGAGCTAATCCGCGGCCAATCCACCTTTATGGTCGAAATGACCGAAACCGCAAACATAATCAATAACGCCACATCGAAATCCTTGGTCGTCCTCGACGAAGTAGGCAGAGGCACAAGCACCTACGATGGTTTGTCTCTCGCCTGGGCAATCACCGAACACATCGCTAACAAAATCAAATGCCGAACTCTTTTCGCAACGCACTATCACGAATTGACCGAGCTCTCGGAATTATTTGCCAATATCAAAAATTGCAACGTAGCCGTCCGCGAATGGATGGATGAGGTGGTTTTCCTTCACAAGATTTTGCCGGGCGGCACGGATAAATCCTACGGCATTCACGTCGCTAAATTAGCCGGCATCCCAAAATCAATCCTCGAACGCTCGAAGGAAATCCTGGCCGAACTTGAAACCACCTTCCAGAAAGAGGCCTCCGGCTCACACCTTGCCAAAAACAAAACCAAAAAGCCCGACGCCGACACCCTCTTCGTCCAGAAACACAAATCCGTCCTCGACAAACTCGCCTCTGTCGATGTGAATAATCTGACGCCGATTGAAGCGATAAATCTGCTTAATAAAGTTAAGGATGAAATCAGGAAAGCAGATAACGACCGCCAAACTTTTTTGATGTAAATAGTATGAGTGAACTCCGAAAAATCAGGCGAATGATGGCTTCGCTGAATGAACCGAAGAAATTCAGAACGAGGTTAAAGCCCCTAGATATCCTTTTAATCATCGGCTTAACTCTGTTAATCCCCGGCATAATTGTGGGAGTATTCAACTATCTATACTATACTGGTGGCAGACCGGAGCACATTTTCAATTGGCATACAGGGACAGAGTATGTTCCAGCAGAACCGCCCGGAGACCCCGCCCGTAAAGCCAATACTATAATTGGCGCTATTGTGGCGGGCGCAGGTCTTTTCTTGTCTGCATCAGCTTTGATTGCAAAATTAGTGTTTAAAAACTCCAGACAGAAACTCAACACTTAACACTAAACACGGAGCGAAGCGACGAGCCCGCTTCGGAAACTCAAAGCTTTTTTCGTATTTTCAATCATCCGTTCTCCGCCGCCTTGCGGCCCGCCAGAGCGCCTGTTGACCATGCAATTTGAAGATTATATCCGCCGCAGGGGCCGTCAACATCGATTGTCTCACCGGCAAAATATAAGCCGGGGCAAACCTTGGATTGCATCGTCGTCGGGTCGATTCCGGCTGTGCTGACGCCGCCATTTGTAACAATCGCCTCATCAATCGGCTTTGTTGCTACAATCGGGACAGGCAGCTTTTTCAGCAAATGAATCACTTTTTTTCGCTGCTCTTTTTTCAACTGGCTCGCGTTTGTCTCGGTGATTCCCGCCAAAGTGCAGATAAGCCCGCCAAGTTTTTTGGGGGCCAGCTCGAAAAGAACGTTTGCGATGATTTTTTTGGAATATTGCGAAAGCTGTCCCATCAGGTATTTTTCGAGTTGTGATTCATTCATCGATGGAGCGATATCAATAGTCACTTCAACCGGCCTCTGGGCGGGCAGATAATCAACAAGCAATCGGCTTAAATCAAGAACAGCCGGCCCACTTATGCCGTCGTGAGTAAAAATCATCGGCCCGCTGACACTGACCTTCCTGCCCTGAGCGGAGTCGAAGGGCTTTTTATTCACTATCGCAGATATTGTAACGTTATCGCGTGAAATCCCCGCCAGTTCAGCGAACCATTTTTCAGTCGAGACAAGCGGCACAAGCGCAGGTCTCGGCTCGATTATTGTATGCCTTAAGGATTTCGCTAATTTATAGCCATCGCCCGTCGAGCCGGTAGCGGGGTAACTCATTCCGCCCGTGGCGATGATCACTTTTGGAGCCGACGTAATTTCACTCCCGGCAAAAACCGCGAAGCCGTCGCCTCGCTTTTCGATTCCCCCAACCCCCCTGCCAAATATAAACTGCACGCCGAATTTATGGCATTGCCCCAACAAGGCATCTCGAACGTCGCCTGCTCGCTCGCTAACAGGGAACACACAGCCCTGTTCACTTGCCTCGGCATAGCGAAGCGAAGCCGGGTCGACTTTGGTCTCGATACCAATCTGGCTGAAAAATTCGCGTGTCGCATCAGATGAAAATTCGTGCAGACAATGCCGTAGGAACCTCCCCCGTTTGCCATACACTCGAACGAAATCATCAACCGTGCCCGTATGAGTGATATTGCACCTGCCCCCGCCCGTCAAAAGCAGCTTCCTGCCCGGGACCTGGTTTTTTTCTATCACCACCACCGTCGCTTTGCTTTGCGCCGCGAATATCGCCGACATCAGCCCCGCCGGCCCTGCTCCGATTACACAAACGTCTGTTTTCATAGTGGCGATGAGTTTAGCCGAGCATGCCTGTTGTGTCAAAGACCGCTATTGCAATTCAGCCCGCTACGCATAGGATAGCAGCAAAAATTATGCCCCTGAACCCAAAAAATTTATACGTAACCGCACTACTTTCGACAGCCATAGCCGCAATTGCCTCTGCCGGCGATAAACCGCAAGACAAGCCCACATTATACGTCGCGACTAATGAACCGAATCACCGGATGGTTAAAGCCGATGAGGTAAACCTGCCCCGAACCGACGGCTTGAATATCGTCATCGCGACGCACGGGTGGATTGAAAGAGAACAATGGCCTAAGAATTTGGCCTTTGATATCAGGGACAAGGTTGACTCAAACGAATGGGTCTGCGGCTGGTTCGACTGGCGAAACGAGGCAAGGGTCGTCAATCCAAGGGACGCGGCACATTTCGCACGCGATACAGCCGGTAAAATGCTGGCGGAGCAGATTCTGAAAATATCGAACAACCCGCGGCACGTTCATTTAATCGCTCATTCCTCCGGCTGCTGGGCTATAACCGAGGCGGCCAAAATCATCGCCCAAAAGACAAACGCGGACATTCACCTGACGTTTCTCGATGCCTATGTCCCGTTGGGCTGGGACGCAAACTCACTTGGGGACATACAGGCCAAACCAGGCAAAATTTACTGGGCCGACCACTATCTTACACAGGATATTACGCTTGATGTTACCTATTGCCGACTCGCCCACGCCCATAACGTCGATATTGGAGATATCACCCCCGGCCTTAAAGACCACAGGTTCCCGTTTCACTGGTATCCTGCGACAGTCATTGGCAAATATGACCCGAATGATAAATATGCCGGCGAAAAACTGTATTACAAATCAGGCAATTTCGAATACGGCTTCGCCCGCTCACTCGAAGCTGGGAAAGCAAATTGGGAAGCATCCTTGAAACTGCCGACAGGTAACAACATCTTAAAATTAGCAAAACCTAAAGAACACTTCGACCCCTTCGGCTGGTTATTCAAAAACAAATCAAACTGACCGGCAGCAGACATTGGCAATTCGGCGGCCCCTTTGTTATAATCCTGTTTTTCTGAGATTTTTATAATAATCGAATTACTGAGGACATTATGGCAAAGCTGGCAAAACTGGACGACATAGTATCACTGTGCAAAAGGCGTGGTTTCATATTTCAATCGAGCGAAATCTACGGCGGCCTCGCAAGCTGCTACGACTACGGCCCATTGGGCGTTGAATTGAAAAACAACGTCAAAAAGGCCTGGTGGAAAAGCGTCGTCCAGATGCGCGACGACGTCGTCGGTCTCGATTGCAGCATCCTTATGCACCCGCTCGTCTGGAAGGCCTCGGGCCACGCCGACCACTTTGCCGACCTTGTCGCCGAATGTAAAAAATGCCACGTCCGCACACGTGTTGATCACCTGAAAGACAAAGCAAACGATTCCGCACAGGAACATACCGAGCACGTCGCGATTGTCCCCGGCGAAAAACAGGACTTGAGCAAAAAGGTCTGCCCCTCCTGCGGGTTCGTAGGCAATTTCACCGAACCAATGCCTTTCAAATTAATGTTTGAAACCCAGATGGGCGCAAACGTCGAGGATTCAATGACGCTTTATCTGCGTCCCGAAACCGCCCAGGGAATCTTCGCCAATTTCCGAAACGTCCTCGATACCACAAGAGTCAAAATACCCTTCGGCATTGCCCAAATCGGCAAAAGCTTCCGCAACGAAGTTACGACCAAGGCGTTCATTTTCAGGACGCGCGAATTCGAACAGGCCGAGCTGGAATTCTTCTGCGAGCCGGGAACCGATGACAAATGGTTTGAGCACTGGAAAGAACAGCGTTTCAACTGGTATTTGAATCTCGGCATCAAAAAAGACAACCTGCGTTTTCGCGAACACGAAAAAGACGAACTCGCACATTACGCCAAGGGCTGCGTCGATGTCGAATATAAATTCCCGTTCGGTTCAGGCGACTGGCAGGAATTAGAAGGCATCGCCAACCGCACCGATTACGACCTTCGCCAGCACCAGCGCGGCATGCGCACGCTCAATGCCTGGTATGAAACCAAGGGCGACCTGTCGAAGATAAAACTAAAGGAAGAGGCCGAGGACTATCTCAAAGGGCCTCTGTCATATTTCGACGACGAAAAGAAAGCTCGGTTTATCCCCTATGTAATTGAACCGAGCGCAGGTATGGATAGAAGCACGCTGGCGTTTCTCGTTGACGCCTATGATGAAGAGGAAGTCCGCGGCGAGACGCGAAACGTCCTGCGCTTCTCATCGGCTATCGCGCCGACAAAAGCAGGCATATTCCCGTTAGTCAATAAAGACGGCATGCCTGAAACCGCCCGTAATATCTTCAACGACCTCAAGGGACGTTTCAACTGCGTTTACGACGAAAAAGGCGCAATCGGCAGACGTTACCGCAGGCAGGATGAGGCAGGCACGCCCTTCTGCATCACCGTCGATGGCCAGACCGCTCAGGACCAGACCGTTACCGTTCGCCAGCGAGACTCGATGGAGCAAATCCGTGTCGCAACCGACCAGTTAAAGGCCTTCTTGCGTGATAAACTGGATATGTAACAGACCGATGACGTTTATCACGACGCCTAATTCAGGTCTTTTGTTGCCAATTTGTGTGTAATCTGTTAAAATATAAAGTATGAAACAAAGCATTTGGCATGACAGGCAGCAGGAAACTATTGAGGCCAAAACCCTCTGGTTTCGGTCATTATCTATGGCCGAACGAATGGAGGTGTTCTGCAGTATTACCGATTTGGCCCTGTCAGCCAATCCTAAGCTGAAGGATCGAGTACATGCTCAACCGACTACAGGACGTGTTCAGGTTTTTTCAGCAGCACGAAGTTAAGTACGTTATCATCGGTGGAATTGCCTCTGTGCTGCATGGTGTTCCTCGCGCAACTTTCGATTTGGACATTTTAATCGAAGCCACTGCCGAAAACGTTCAGCGTCTTTTAACGGCTATGGAGAATGCGGGGTTTGGCTCGGCAACAATGACAAACGTCAAAGACGTTTTGGCAAATGAGATTACGGTATTCAACGACCGTGTCAGAATTGACGTGCAGACGCGCACTCCCGGTATCTCTTTTCAGGATGCCTGGAACCGCCGAAAAACAATAACCTACAACGGGCAGAAGTTTTTTATTCTCTCTAAGGAAGATCTCATCAGGTCCAAACGGGCCTGTGGACGTGATATTGATATGGAAGATATTCGCCTGCTGGAACTGCCCGATGACGGACAGGCAAACAACTCAAAGTAAAATGGACTTGTCCGCCGAAGGAGAATTTACACTGTTTATAATTTATTTCTCTGTGGCCTCTGTGGCTAAACATTTTTTTGTTCTCTGTGGCCGAAAATGATTCTCGACCGAATCGACAACACTCGCTTGTACATCGGTCTGCACGCCGGCTTCGCAAAGGCGTTTGAGATTCTCACGGATAAAACCTTGGCAAAAAAAGAAGATGGCAAATACGCCGTAGATGGCGAGAAAATCTACTACACCCTCCAGCGATATACAACCAAACTGCTAAGCGAAGGCAAACTCGAAGCCCACAGAAAATATATCGATATCCAATTCTTGTTAGAAGGCCAGGAACTCCTCGGCTACGCACCATTGAAAGGCCTTACAATCGCCGAAGTTTACAACCCCCAAAAAGATATTGCCTTTTTCAATACGCCAAAGGAAATCACAAAAGTCAAACTCGAACCGGGCCTTTTCTGCATCCTCTTCCCCGACGACGCCCATCTTTCCTGCCTTCAACTCGCCGGCCCTACCGAAGTCCGAAAAGTGGTGATTAAAATTCAAATTTAAGGAATAGCAATATGAAAAAACTTTATCTTTCAACTACGGACAAGAAAATCTTCGGTGTTTGTGGCGGAATAGCTGAAACGTATGACATCGACCCCACCATCGTTCGGCTGGTGTTTGTATTCCTCACCCTCGTAACATTCGTAGTGCCTTTGATAGTAACATACATCGTCGCCGGGATAATTATGCCCCGTAAACAGTAACACGACTCTTTCGTTACTGTCATTCCGGGCTTGACCCGGAATCCAGATAAAAACTATGGATTCCCGCTTCCGCGGGAATGACACCCTGCATCCTGAGAAATTACCCTACTTGTATGACTTCATAAAATCCTGCTCTTTGAGCCAGTTAATCAATTCATCTGCCAATTTGCGGTCTTCCGCAACTCGCGGGTGGTTCATCGCGTGGTATTTGAAAACGAAATGGCTTATGTCTTTGTCGCCCGATTCAAGCTGAGTAACAACATCTTTCCACGCCCGGCCAAAAAATTCATTGTGCGTTTCCTCATACATACCGCCCAACAGAACGATATGGGCTTTCGGGTAAGCAGCGCGGATTTCACGCACAAGCGAAACATAACCATCAGTAAATTTCGCCGGAAACGGCTGGTTGTGAGTCCGGGTAAATCCCTCATCGTTATTGCCTAATTTCACAAAAACAACATCGGGAACCCACGCGTTCAGGTCTGCGACCGCTGATGACGCCTTCGGGTAGATGCGATTCCACATCTCGCCCGCCTTCACATCGACGTAGCCGGTGATAATCCCCATCCCGCTGACGGCGATATTCCGGTGGTCCGCTGAGAACGCCTCCGCTGTCATCGCCGCGTAGCTAAGCATCCCGTTGTGCGTTCGTCGGTTATCCCACTGGTCATTGCCATCGTCCTCATTGCACGCCCCGGCAGTCACCGAATCGCCGAAAAACTCCATCTTCAGCTTATAAACAACCGGCGCAGGCAGCCATACCTTAGCTCCATCGCCAATCTGTATGCCATTAAAATGCACTGAACCCGCGCTCGCCTCGCTGCGTTTTGAGAGCACCAGATGATGACGTCCCGCGCCAAGGCCCGTAAAGGTCGTCCCCTTCGTCGGCATCCCTGCGTTGACATCTACAATCGAAGTCGAGTTATCAATTTGCGCGTTAAAATAGGTTTGCCACGTCGGCCGGTCAAAAAGCAGCGTCAGCGTATCGCCTTCGAAATCGATACTGATTCTGCTCGCCTGCCAGACAACAACCGGCGAATTTATGTCATTAAAATCAAATCGCCCTTCATAGCGGAAACATTTGTCCGAGGCAGAAATCGTTTGTACCCCGTAAGTCGGCGCAGTTAAGCACCCGGCCAGGAGTAACACACCCATTATTAAAGTCATTCGCGTTTTCATATACGCAATTGGATACCAGTATCCCGTAATCTTGTCAACTGCAACTTAAAATATGTGCTTTGCGGCAGGCGTCACACGGTGTATATTCTATTCCCTGATATGGCCATTGAAAAAGGAATTGATAATGAGCGATAACAGAACACTTATAATCCAGTTGAAAGATTTTGCGGGTCAGCAGGTAACATTATCCGGCTGGGTATATCAGGCGCGTTCCAGCGGCAAGGTGCAGTTCATCATCCTCCGCGACGGTTCAGGCCTTTGCCAGTGCGTCGTCGAAAAAGGCAAAATCCCCGACGATGTCTTTGACAAGCTCGAACATCTTGGTCAGGAATCATCGCTTACAATAACAGGCCTCGTCCGAAAGGAAGACCGCAGCGTAGGCGGCTTCGAGCTGGCCGTCACAAACGCCCAGGTCATCCACGCCACAACCGATTACCCCATCACACCAAAAGAACACGGCGTCGATTTTCTCCTTAAGCACCGCCATTTGCACCTTCGCTCGCAAAGGCAGTGGTGCATCGGCAAAATCCGCCACACGGTCATCGACGCCATAAGACGATTCTTCAACGATAATGGTTTCACTCTCGTCGATACCCCCATATTGATGTCCGCGGCGGGCGAGGAAGAACAATCGCTTTTCGAGGTCGATTACTTCGGCAGCACCCTGTTCCTGACACAAACCGGACAATTGCACCTCGAATGTGCCGCCGCGGCCTTCGGCAAGGTCTATTGTTTTGGACCTACCTTCCGCGCCGAAAAAAGCAAGACGCGCAGACACCTCACCGAATTCTGGATGGTCGAGCCCGAAGTAGCGTTTATCGATTTGCCAGGCCTGTTGGAACTCGCCGAAAATTTCGTCTCTAATATCGTCTCCCGTGTCCTGCAGGATAATAAACCTCAGCTTGAAGCATTAGGTGCGGATATCGCAGGCCTCGAAAACATCAAACCCCCCTTTTACCGATTGACTTACACCCAGGCGGTCGAAATCCTCAGGGGCGAAAAAACCGTCAAATTTATGGCTGAACAACTTACGCAATTGAAACAACAGAAAGAAACTATCGAAAAACGAATCGCCCAACTCGATACTGAGCAGGCAGGCCAAATCAAGCAGTGGAAACGCGATAAAAACGCCGCCGAACTGATTGCCCTCCGCAGCGACCTCGACGAAATTAACATCAGAATCGAAAACAACCCAAAACACGCCAAACTCGCCGCCGAATTTCAGTGGGGTAAAGACCTCGGCGGCTCCGATGAAACAATAATCTCAATGATGCACGACAGGCCCGTCTTCGTAACGCATTACCCCAGAGAAGCTAAAGCGTTTTATATGAAGACCGACCGCGATAACAACAAAGTCGTGCAGAACTTCGATATGCTCGCCCCCAAGGGTTTCGGCGAAATCATCGGCGGCTCCGTCCGGGAAGACGACCACGCTCTGCTTCTCAAACGTATCGACGAAATGGGCCTCAAACGCGAAAACTACGACTGGTACCTCGACCTGCGAAAATACGGCTCCGTCCCCCATGGCGGCTTCGGCCTCGGCGTCGAAAGAACCGTCGCCTGGCTCACAGGCGAATCGCACATCCGACAGTGCATCCCATTCCCAAGAATGATGGACAAGGTCTATATTTAACTAAAAGTCGATGGAACCCTGGACGATACAAAAACTGCTGAACTGGGTCACGGAGTATTTCACCGGCAATGGTATCGACTCGCCCCGGTTAAGCGCGGAATGGTTGTTATGCTATGTGCTTGGCCTAAAACGCATCGAGTTATATACTCAGTTCAGCAAAATCGTGGGACAGGAACAGCTCTCACAGCTTCACGAATTGGTAAAACGGGCAGGCGCACATGAGCCAATTGCGTATCTGACCGGCAAAAAAGAATTCTACTCCCTCGAATTTGAAATCACAAAAGATTGCCTCATCCCCCGTCCTGAAACCGAGCTGCTTGTCGAACGCGCAATTGAATTTTTGCGAACTCGAAATGGCGAACAATTCATCTGCGACCTCTGCACCGGCTCCGGCTGTATCGTGGTCGCCATAGCCAGAAATTTCGCCAATTGTCGGGTAATCGCAACCGATATCTCAGACGCCGCACTGGCTGTCGCCGAAAAAAACGTCGCAAAACACGGCTTGATGAACCGGGTAAAACTTTTACAGGGCGACTTGTTCGAGCCGGTCATCGCAGGCCTCGGCCCCGCCAAATTCGACCTCATTGTGTCTAACCCCCCTTACGTCAGCGAGCCCGAGTACGAAAAGTTGGCTCCAAACGTAAAAGATTTCGAGCCGAAGTCCGCCCTTACCGCAGGCCGCGACGGGCTGGACATCATCAAAAAAATCATCGCCGATGCCAATCAGCATTTGAAACCAACAGGGATGCTTATGCTCGAAATCGGCAACGAACAGGGAAACGCGGTTCGCAACCTGCTTGAAGCCGCCGGGTACTTTGGCGATGTTAAGATAGAAAAGGACTACTCCAATCTCGACCGCCTCGCTGTCGCTGTAACAAAACCCGCTAAATAATAACTTCTCTTTGAAACGTTACGGCCCATAAAAACCGCATCATTGCCCAAAAAACACGCATAAATATCCCCGAAAAACAATATTTTTGCTGTTTTTCTAAAAAACTTTTGCTTCCATAACTCCTTATCTATCAAATAGTTATCGAAAGCCATCGTCCGCTATATCCCCCCCCAAAAAAAAACGAAAGATTTTGCTTGCTTTCGCAGCCCCATATCTGGTAAACTATGCATTATGTAAGAGAGTCACACATCACTATTAGGTGTGTGGAAAATGAGGTGAGTGGGTTATGTTAAGAAGGAGAGTGGTGTATGGGCAAATATTTTAGTGCAATTCTTTGTGTTCTTCTATTGTTTGCTGTATCAACTGTTAATGCGTCTATCACCGCTTGGAACTGTGCTGACGATGGAGATGGCGCAATCGTAATGGGCACGCCAACTTGGACGGACAACGGGGGTCACGATTACGACCTCTCAATGGGTTGCGCACAGTACTGGGGACCTGGGCACATAGCTGGTGATTTCACGACCGACACTGACCTTGACCCTACAGTTCGTATCATCGAGGACATCAGCAACGACACGACCTTCGATTGGGCTGACTACCATATCACCATTGGTATGAGTCATATGTTCACATTTGTGAGCGCAGGTCTGCTGATGCCGGATGGTTGGACAGTGACCATTGGTACTGTGACAAACGGAACTATACCGAACGGTGGCGGTAATGGCTATGTCGGGACTATCGACTACGTCAAAGGTCCTACGGGCGATGTTGTTGCCATGGGCGATGATGGCACTTTCGACCTCAAAATATCGTTCTCCGGAAGTACGTCATTCTGCCTGCAGCAGGTTCCGACACCGGAACCGGCAACGATTATTCTGCTTGGGCTTGGTGCGGTATCCGTCATCAGAAGGAAAAGAGCGTAAATATAGCGAACATACTTGAGCAAACAAACAAAAAAGCTCACGCGATTTAGCGTGAGCTTTTTTATTTTGTCGTCCGGCAATAACCTGCCAGTTTTAAGCTGTAACGTCACGTATATCCTCATAGAACTTCGCGTATTTATCCTTGTCCGCGGTCTTGCGCATCTCAATCGCCGCGCGAGGATGCTCGTTCAGCATACCCGTAATCATATAGGGTATCAAATAGCCCCACTCGATATCCTTCTGCATCGGCAGCATCTGCTCCTCGATGACCTTCAGGATGGGACTTAGCTTAAACTTCGGATTCTTCAGAAAACTGACTAATAATTCGAGCGGGCAGTTGCCCGGCCCCCTGCCTATGCCGTATAACGAGCCATCGAGGAAATTAGCATTATGGATAATGCCCTCGATGGTATTAGAAAACGCAAGCTGCTGATTATTGTGACAGTGCATCCCGATTTCCTTGTCCTCCGGCAGATGCTTTCGGTAAAGCTTAACAAGGTATTCAATCTGCTCGCAATATAAGGCACCGAAACTATCGACCACATAGACGACGTTTACCGGGGATTTGGCAAGCTGGTCAAGGGCCTCTATTATATCCGGCTCAATCTCCTTCGATATCGCCATTATATTGACCGTCGTCTCGTAGCCAAGGCCGTGGCAGCGGTTTACCAGCTCGATTGCCTTATCCATATCTTTGACGTATGTCGCAACCCGGACCATATCGATGGGGCTTTCATCCGCTGGAACAAACTGCTGCTCTTTGACGCGATGCGCATCAACCATAATACTAAGCTTCATCGCCGATTCTATCCCGTCGGTGATTTCCTTTATCTTCTCATCGTCGCAGTATTTCCACGCCCCGAAATCCTTAGGCGGGGAAAGCTCCCGGCTGCAGCGATAACCCATCTCCATATAATCTATGCCGCTCTGCGACAATGCCCTGTAAACCTCGCGGACAAACTGGTCCGTGAAATAATGGTTGTTCATCAGCCCGCCGTCCCGTATCGTGCAATCCAGCAACTTTATTCTTTCTCTGTACACGTTAATCCTCAACCAATAAAAATTATAGTTTTCCTAATACGTTCTCAATCACGTCTTGCTTTACTTCGACGGCCCACTGTCCCTCCCTGCGGTGGACTGCACCTATTCTATCAATTAAAACGAATCTTGGCCACTTATTTATCGCCTTTTTGTCGCGCTTTATTATATCCGCCATCCCCGCCTTGCTTATATTTGCGGGAATTGCAACCGGGACCCTCAGCGTCGTCAGGACCTTTCTGATTCTTGCAAGCCGTTTCTCATCGCCCAGCCCCATCTCGATTTCAATCATCCCCGCCGCGATAATCCCGATTCCCACCGCTTCACCGTGCAGCAATTCAAAACCGCTTCCCCATTCTATCGCATGGCCTATTGTGTGCCCGTAATTGAGCATCCTCCGCTGGTTTTTCTCCGTTGGGTCCGCCTCAACCACCTGCGCCTTGATTCTACAATTATGATACGCGACCTGCTCCAGGACATCGGTCCGTCTGCGCAAAATAGCGTCAATATTGCTTTCCAGGAACTCGAAGTATTTCTCATCTGCTATCAACGCGTGCTTTACCGATTCGACCAGCCCTGCTCTGTATTGCCTTTCATCGAGCGTTTTCAGCGTCGCCACGTCGATATAAACAACTGACGGATGCAAGAAACAGCCGAAGGCGTTTTTGCTCAAAGACGAATCCACGCCTGTCTTGCCCCCTATTGCAGAATCCGCCTGCGCCAGCGTCGTCGTCGGTATCTGAACTACCCTCACCCCCCTTTTGAATACCGCCGCCGCAAACCCCGCTATGTCACCAACTACGCCGCCCCCCAGCGCAATCACAACCGTGTCCCTGCCAAGATACGCATTCTCCATTGCCTCAACAATCGAGACAAGGGTATTCATATTCTTCGACGTCTCCCCCGGCTTAATAATGTAGCTGGGAATGTCTCTGCCTGAAAGAAGTTTATCGAGATGCCCCGCCCCGGCCACGTTAGCGTCAGTAATAACGAATTTACCGACGGCGCCGAACTGCGATTCAATCTTCGACCATACGGAACCCAGGATGCCCGTCCCGATTTCTATCCGGTATTCACCCGCCTTCTCCGCAGGCACTTTGACTGTCAATTCTATCATTTGGTTTATTTCTCTTCGTAGGGCGGGGTTTACCCCGCCGATTACAAATTTAATAACGTATAATTGATTTAACCTTATACCCTGCGAGCTTCTTTATCCCGTCAAGCTCGGTCAGCTCAATTAAAAATGATATTCCCGCAACCCGTCCGCCTATTTTTTCAATCAGCTTACATGCCCCCGCCATTGTCCCGCCCGTCGCAAGCAAATCATCGACCATAAGCACCTTCGCCCCGGCTGTTATCGCGTCGCGGTGGACCTCAAGCGTATCCGTCCCGTATTCCAGGTCGTATGTAACACTCACCGTCTTAAATGGCAGCTTCCCCTTTTTGCGAATCGGAATAAAGCCGGCGTTAATCCTCTCCGCGACCGCCAAACCGAAGATAAAACCTCGCGCCTCGACCGCTCCCACATACTGAATCCCCTCGCCGGCAAAATCCGCCGCCATCGCGTCAACCGCCGCCTTGAAGGCCTCCACGTTGCCCAGCAATGGCGTTATATCACGGAACAAAATCCCCTTCTTCGGCCAATCAGGCACTTCGCGAATATACTTCTTAAAATCCACTCTGTCCTTGCTCATAGTATCCGTGCTCCTGCTACTGTTTCTTAATGTTCCTCCTTTTATTCTACCACTACAAATTACAGTATCCAGTACTAATTGCCTCCCCGCTGTCTTTCGGACAGACAATCTCACCGCTAAAATCATGGATAGAAAATGGGAATTTCTCTGTGTTCTCTGTGGCTAAAAAAACGAAGCCTCTGTGGCCGATTAAAAATCAGTGTAATCTGCCTGCCCCCACGGCCACTTGTCGAAGACAAGTGTGGGGGTGGTTAATGTTACAGTTCTTCCATAAACTCGTAGAGTTTCGTCAACGCCTCGTGCTGAATCTGCCGGATTCGCTCGCGGGTCAAGCCCAGCTTATCACCGATTTCCTTTAATCCCATCGGCGCTTTGCCGTTAAGCCCGTAATGCAGCCGCAGAACCTCCGCGTCTCTCGGGTCCATCTGGCTCAAAAGTTGTATCACCTTCGCCTTTTCCTCATCTTCAACCATCCCATCTTCCGGCCTCCCCACGCTCCGACTGCTGATGTTTACGTCGAATGACGGGTTCTCCTCGCCTGCTTCTGGTTGCTGATTCTCATTTACCGAGCCGAGGACCTTTACCGTCTCGTCGATAATCCTCGCCTTCTTCACGGACATACATGTCACGTTCGCCATTTCCTCGACTGTCGGCTTCCTGCCAAGCTTGTTCGCAACCTCCGCCATCGTATGACGCCACTGGTTAATCAGCCCTATCATATACCCAGGTACATGAACAGGCCGAACGTCGCCTAGTTGTGCGCTCTTTATGCCCTGCCTTATCCACCATGCCGCGTATGTGCTGAATCGTGTCCCGCGATTCGGGTCAAAATAATCTACCGCCCTTATCAATCCGAGGTTCCCTTCCTCAATCAAATCGCCTAATGAAAGCGCCCCCCTGTTGGCGTATTTCTTGGCGATACTCACTACCAATCGAAGATTGCTCCGAACGAGCAGCTCGCGTGCCTCCGGGTCATTATCTTCAGCTATCCGCAAAGCCAGCTCATGTTCATCTTCCGCCGAAAGCAGCGGCGCCTCGTCGATTTCCTGCAGATACTCTTTTATTGTTACATCAAAAGCCATATTTACCTCCAACCCTTATCTCGATTTATAATCGCATTACCACTATTTTACTGTCATTCCCGCGGAAGCGGGAATCCAGAAGTTTTTTGTAGGGCGGGGTTTACCCCGCCGAATCTAATATCGACACAGATTACCCCCGATTTAACCAAAAAATGACGCGGTAACGCGTTTTATCAGAAAAATAATCGCCTTGTTATCGGTACTAACGTATTGCGGCATAAGCTTCCTCATTTGCCCGCCTGTCCTCGGGGTTAGCTTCTTTGGTCTTCTGCCGGGGACCCATTCTCAAATCTTAAATTTCAAATCCCCCCTCCCCCTTGTTTCCTCCCAAATTAAGGGTAGAATTTATCCACCTGTGGCGCAATGGTATTTGGGATGTTATGCGGGTCAATATGAACAATGTTAGCATAAAAAGGAGAATTGTCATGAGGCATGTTTATGAAATTATCTCTCTAAGTTTTTTATTTTTATTGTCGTCTTGTGCTCCTACTATGAAAGATTTTGCGAAATTGGATAATGACCTTAAATCTACGCAGGAGATAACTAGAATGAGTGCGGCACAAGAAATGGGTAAAATTGAAGACGCTGATCCTAATGTGGCGGAATCATTAATTTATTGTGCAAACAATGATAGCTCCGGATGGGTCCGTTCGACGTGCGTGAAATCTTTTTTTAGTTTGGCCGCACTGAAAAAAAATGAAGATCAAAAAACGCTAAAAACATTAAAACATTTCATGGAATCAGCAAGCTGTAGCGAAAAAAAAGAACTCTATTATATTATTGCAGAAAAATTACCTAAAGAGACCGAAAAGGAATTCGAAGCATTATATGGCAATTGTATTCATGCCTATAATTTTTGTGAATATTGCGGGCAACCTGCGGTTGGTTGGTGCACTATGAGACATAAATTTGTTTGTGAACAACACAGATATTTTCAACAAAGTGGCGTACATTGGAGATGCCCTTAATGACCGCCGCGAGTATGCCCCTCCGGCTGACTAAATCCGTGCAATCTCTGTAATCTGTGGCTAAATGAGCTTGCATAAATATTCCAAAAAGTGACAATATCGTAACATCGGCGAGTCAAAATAAGGACCTGACGCCGGAAACAGATGTTCAGAATGGTTGTGTATTTCAGGAGATAAACAATGAAAAGGTATTTACCTGTAACCCTATTGGTCTGCTGTCTTGTTTTAACCTCACTTGTTTGCGGATGCTGTATGTGCTGGGGTTGGCCCGTAAAGGCGCACTTTGAAAGGATTGAGCAACTATCGGCTTCAATGGCAAAATTGGAGCAGATAAAGATTGATACGAGCTTCGGCAACGTGAAAATCACAGGGGCCGACGACACGACGGAATGCACCGTCACCGCCACAATCAATGGCCAGGCACCGACTTTGGACGAGGCCAAACAACTCGCGGAGCAGACAAAAATAACGCTTGTTACCGAGGGCAAGGTCCTCGTATTCAAGGTTGAAAAGCCGACTCTGAGCAACAACCGTTCAATCGGGGTCAGTTTCGATGTTACCGTGCCGACCAGAACGGGCATAAACTGCGAAACCTCCTTCGGCAATGTCGAGTTGAAAAATATCACGGGAGATATCGACGCAAAAACCAGTTTCGGGAAAATAGACGCGGAAAATATCACAGGCAAAATGCAATTAGACACCTCATACGGCGAGGTTGACTGCGATAAAATAACCACAGGCAATTTTTCAGCAAAATCGAGCTTCGGAAAAATGGATATCGATTTCTCCGCCGCCTGCCCGGCTGATATACGAGCGAAAATCGAGACCTCATTCGGCGAAGTGGATGTGGCTCTCCCGTCGAATTTCGCGGGGGACGTAACCGTTGAAACGAGCTTCGGCAGCGTCAAGACGGATCTGCCGATAACCGTTAAGGGCGATTTCGGCAAGACCAAGTTTTACGGCTCAATCGGCAAGCCTGCCCTGAGCGGAGTCGAAGGGGGCAAAGGCAAAATGGAACTGAAAACCAGCTTCGGCTCAATAAAGATAAAGTAACGATTTATCGCAGTGCAAAAGAAAAGCCCTGTCTTGCGACAGGGCTTTTAATTAAACTAAAAACCAGCTTTTATAGTGTTGGCTGTTCCGGGCCTGGCTCATCTGCCGCCGGCGGCTGTTCCGTTGGTGTGCCCTCCGGCTGCTCGCCCTCTGTCGCGACGGCCTCTGCGACAACCGCGTCTGTGCCTTCGCCTGCCTGCCCCTCAGAGGACTGCCCTTCAGCAGCCCACTGTGCCCTTCGCAAGCTCAAGCCAATCTTCCGTGCCTCACTGTCAACCTTCAATATCTTCACCTCAAGCTCGTCGCCAACCTTGACGATGTCCTGCGGCTTCTTGATTTTCTGGTCCGACAGCTCCGAAATATGCAGCAATCCCTCGAGGTCCTCCTCAAGCTGCACAAATGCCCCGAAATTCGTCAGCTTCGTTACCTTGCCCCTGACGATATGCCCGGGGATATACTTCTCCGGTATCGCGTGAAGCCACGGGTCTTCGCTCAACTGCTTTACGCCAAGCGATACACGTTGCTTTTCCGGGTCGATATCCAGAACGACGCATTTTACCTTGTCGCCCTTCTGCAATGCCTCATTCGGATGGCTGAATTTCCTCGTCCAGCTAAGGTCCGAAATATGAATCATCCCGTCGATACCTTCTTCAACCTCGACAAACGCGCCGTAATTCGTAACGCCGCGGACCGTCGCGTTGACCAATGTCCCCGGCGGATACTTCTGTGCCGCTACCGACCACGGGTTGGTCTCCGTCTGCTTCAATCCGAGCGAAATCTCCTGCTTGTCCTTGTTGACGTTGAGGACCATCACCTCTACTTCATCGTTAAGATTCAGCATCTCGCTGGGGTGATTGAGCCGTTTGGTCCAGCTCATCTCACTTATATGAACAAGCCCCTCAATCCCGTCTTCGAGCCGGACAAACACGCCGTAATTCATAATATTGACGACCTTGCCCTTGACCCTCGAGCCGACCGGGTAATCGTGCTCGACGTTTTCCCATGGGCTTGGGCTTTTCTGCTTCAGGCCGAGCGATATCTTCTCATTCGCCTTGTCAACGCCGATAACTACGCACTCAATTTCATCATCGAGCCGGACAACTTCCGACGGATGACTCACGCGGCCCCAGCTCAGGTCCGAAATATGAAGCAATCCATCTACGCCGCCAAGGTCCACAAACACGCCGAAGTCCGCGATATTCTTGACGATACCTTTTCGCCTCTGGCCGACCTCGATTTCCGTAAGAATCTTTTCTTTGCTTTGTTTGCGTTCGTCCTCAATCAGTTTGCGTCTCGATATGACGATATTCCTGCCTTCGATGTCAATCTTCAAAACTACGCATTCAACTTCCTTGCCGATAAACCTGCTTATATCGCCCGGCCTGCGTATATCGACCTGCGACGCCGGAAGGAATACCGGCACACCTATATCAACCAGCAATCCGCCCTTAATCCGGCGGACGACCTTACCCTTGACTGTGTCCCCTTCCTTCTTGGTGCTAATCAGGTTCTCCCAGCCCCTGATTCTGTCCGCTTTGTGCTTGCTCAGCAGAAGCAGACCCGTCTCCGAATCCGTATCTTCGAGCAGCGCCTCTATATCTCTGCCTTCCGCTATTTCCGATGGGTCATCGAACTCCGCCGCGTCAATCACGCCTTCGCTCTTGAGCCCCACTTCGACAATAACATCGTTCCCGATTTGGGTAACGATTTTGCCCTTGAGAATCGTCCCCGGCTGATGCGAATCCACCTTCGCCTGCAGCGCCTCCTGGAACATCTCGTTTTCCTTTTCGCCGAACATCTCATCGACCTGCTGGTCAATCTGCTCGGCAGTCAAACCCAACTTGTTAATTATATTTCTGTCAACCATAACTATGCTATTCCCCTGTGGTGTCTCGTTTTACGCCCGTCTGCGCCCCACATTTACGCCGACGAACCACCGAGCAACATAGCCCGGCTAAAAAGTTAATAATTCAAAAGCAAAAAAACGCCTGCCTACACAGCAAACGCCTAACATCAGGTTACCGTGTTATCAGATTGCCAGGATACCAATCCTGATACCCTGTTTTCCTATCCGGTATCAACCGCTTCGAGGTTCTTCACGAAGTCGTCAATAATCCACTGGGGCGTTGAGGCCCCTGCTGTAACGCCTGCGGTCTGACAGCCGAAAACCTGCTTTTTATCAAATTCGTCCCAGTTTTGCAAATGAAATGTTTTATTATTGTACTTTTTGCATAATTCCGCTAATTTCCGCGTATTCGCGCTCTCCCGCCCCCCCAAAACGAACATAATATCCACTTTCCTGCACAATTCGACCGCCGCCTGCTGCCTTTTAATCGCCTCCTTGCACAGGGTATTCACCACCTTCATTTCATCAAAGCCGGCCTTCGCTATCGCCGAAAGCATCTGGCTGAAAAATTCCGGGCTTTGCGTCGTCTGGCACACAATCCCCAGTCGCCCGCTTCCTATTGTGCTTATATCCGACTCATTACCCACTACCACCGCCCCTTTTGTGCAGCCCACTACCGCCCGCACCTCCGGGTGGTTCTGGTCGCCGACTATAATCACCTTATACCCCTGCTCCTCCATCTGCATCGCGATTTGCTGCATCCTTTTGACCAAAACGCAGGTCGCGTCAACGATATCCGCAAATTTTTGTTTAAGATGGGTCATTTCCTGCGAACCCGCGCCGTGCGAGCGTATCAGCACCGTCGCCCCCGCCGGTATCTGCTCCACGTCATCAACGGTTACAAGCCCCTTTTTGGCCAATCGCTCGACAACGCCTGGGTTATGAATAATCGGCCCCAGCGAATAAACCCGGCCTTTCTCTGCCAGGACCTTCTCCGCTGTGCTTATAGCGTTGCGAACCCCCGCGCAAAAACCGTATTTTTCCGCGACTATAACTTTCATTTGAAACAGGATTTTACCACCAAGACACGAAGACACGAAGGATTTTTTGTGTTTAGCCCCAAGGTTTACCCGCCGTCAGTGTGGCGGGCCTGCCCCCTTACTCAATGCGATATCTGCTCGTTAAACGTCCGCAGCCGCATATCAATCGCGCCCAAAGCCCATTCAATATAATGCAGCTTATGCGACGGCCTGTAATGCGCCTCATTCATTAACCCCTCGCGGACCGTCTCTAAAAAATTCTTTATTATCTTCGGACTGATTTCCGTCGGGTTGGATGCCCACGTCTTCAATTCCTCGTATTCACGCCGCAGCTTCGCGCTATTCTTTAATTGCTCCGCCGTCAGGTAATCCGCCGGGTTATACGCTAATTGAAGCCCCTTCAAGCACATTATCAGCGGCTCATAATTCGCCCGCTGCTCCAGCCGGATAAATTTATATTGCTGGGTACACGCCGTCACCGACGATGGCGTCTTGTCCCCGTCCACGTCCGCGCCGACAAACCACTGTCGCTGGCTCGTCCTGGCGAATACAAGCTCCTCACCGCTGGTAATCTCGTCGTGCCCCATCCTCGAAATCCACAACCGGCCCGTCTTGTTCACCTCTGTCCCCCCGCCCAGCGCCAACAGGCACTTCACGAACCCCAGCGGCAAAATATTCTGCTTCCCGATTTGCCGCCTCCGCATCTGGAATGACAAATGCAAACTGTGCGGCTTAACGTTGTAAAATGCCGTTATCTCGTTTATAAGCTGATTCAAAAGCCACGGGCACGCCGTTGCGGGCCTCGACAATTCCAACGCAACATTCAACCGCCCCGGTGCAAGCTCCAGAAACCCCTGCCTCCTCGTCCTCTCCGCAGACCCGGTGTGGTCGTCAACGTACCCGCCAACCTTCCACGATAAGACATCGAGCTGAAAATCATGAAAATATCGAAAACAATCGTACGCCGGGTCCTCTTTCTTCGCCTCTTCAGCGTCCTCTTCCACCACTGCCGCCCCCACGTTGCTCAGCTCCGTCTCGCATCCCATCGGCACTAAGCCGGGCTGTAAATTCGACCGTATCGAATTCAACTGCGTCTCCACCACCCTCGCGTCAAACAAGCTCCTCGCCGCCCGCACCGCGTATTTAACGTAATCTATCAAATCATACTTCTCGAAAGGCATCGTTTTGAGACACTGCTTCACTATCATCTCTACCGCCGAGATATTGTTGTTGATTATCTGAAGAGCTATCAGCAAGCTCACCGACCGCTTGAAATACCGCTCCGATGACCGCATATGCTCAAGCTCGAATCGAAAATTCGCCTGTATCCTCTCGTCCAGCTGGTTCAGCAGCACCTGCTTGACCACAATCGCAAGATAATTATTGATATATTTCGCCGCCTGCGCATCCCCGTACAAATGCCTGATACTTGGCCTGGGCCTGTTAAGCTCATGTTCTAAAAAATAATCGCTCACCGCGTCCGTTCGATAATGCGTTATCACCAAATCCCGCTCCGTCGTCGCCAATAGCTCCCTCTCCGCCAACCGCTCTAATTCCGCATCGATGCTCTTGTCCCCGGGCCGCGTCCGCTTCTTCAAAAAATTATCTATACGCTTCCGCAGCCAAAGCTCATGTATCAAATTAACGTGGAACCTGTCCCCGAAATGCTTCTTCATCGCCTCGGCGCTCACAAGATACGACTTCGCCGTAACAAGCCCCTGGGCAGTATGTACCCTCACCGTCTCTCTTTCGTATCGCTTCCCCTCGTACCGGTCAATCTCCGCCATCGCTCCCGCCGGCACGTCATAAATCACAAACCCCTCAATCTTCGCTCCCGCCGACTCAACCGCGTAAAAATACACGTTGTCCGGGCTTACCTTCTTATGCCCCGCCAGAAACGCTGGCTCCGCCAGCAAAGTATGCGAATCCGCCTTGTTGCTCTTGCGCGTAAAACTCATCCCGCATATCGACTCGAATATCTGCGGGTCCCTCAGCGAACCATATACAAAAAGGTTCACCGTCGTCTTCTTCTTCGTTTTTCTCTTGCTGCCCGCCATTTTTATCCCGAATATATTTAGCCCCGTGTTTTACCCGGGGTCATTAAAATTCTCGTTCTGAATGAAAAATAATAAATTGAAAATAGAAAATAATAAATCTCTTACTGCCCTTTTTTTATTCGATTATACAGCTTAAACAATTCCTTAAACGCCCGCAGAATAACCGTCAGTTTCGCCCCTGTTTGTTTACCTGCTTTTCGCGGATAATGATAAACGCCAACCTCTGCGATTTTGAATCCGCGTCGCGTCGCCCTTGCTAATATCTCCGCGCTTATCAGTGCGCCCGCGCTCGACATTTTCATCCCTTGGAATATCTCCGCCCGGAATAGTTTAAACGCGCAGTCGATGTCCCGAATCTGCATCCCGAACAAAAGATTCACCAATTTTGTCCACATATACCCGTTCAGTTTTCTCATCAACGGGTCTTTCCGGTCTAAGCGGTATCCGCACACAATATCATTCTGCTCTATCAAAGGCAAAAGCAGCTTTATCTCGCCGATATCGAACTGCCCATCCCCATCGGTGAAAAAGATAAGCTTTTTCTTCGCCGCTCTTATCCCTGATTGCAGTGCCGCTCCGTATCCCATATTATGCGCATGATGCACTACCCGGACCCGATTGTTTCCCGCCGCGATTGCGTCTGCTCTTGCCCCTGTTTGGTCTGCGCTGCCGTCGTTGACGAGAATTATCTCGTAATCCGTTTTCAATCCTTCGAGGACCTCTACCGCCCGCTGGGTTGTCTGCCCAACGTTGTCCTGCTCGTTATAGCACGGAAAAAACACGCTTATCGATATCTGTTGTTCCGTCATCATCAAGCATTACCATTCATATTTCATCATAAATTATATTTAGCCCCCCAATTTATTGGGGGGTTACTACTGTCATTCCTGCGGACCTGTCCTGAGCTTGTCGAAGGAAGCAGGAATCCATTTTTTGCATCTTGTTTCCTAATCATATTTAGCCCCGCCATCTCCGCCCTTGGCGAGTGGCGGGGTTAATCAAACCTAAACCCCAATTATTCTAATCGCTGATTACACGGATTTCCATAGTTGTTTCGTAGAGGCAGACCTGCGTGTCTGCCCTTTTTTCGGGACGAAGGGGGGATGGCGGGATTACACAATTAACGCCCCCTTCGGGCGTTTGTATATAGCCCGCCGTTTCACGGCGGGTTGCATACGCAAGGTTCGCTTAACCCTTTATACGCCGAAGGCGGATTCTCTCAAATCTCAAATTTCAAATCTTAAATCCTCCGCAGGCAGGGACTCCATTCCTCATTTGACAAAATCTCCCGCTTAAAATATAATCTCATTGTATAAACGATACCCGTGGGCCTTGCCTGCCCTCGAATGCTGTTATCGGGGGGCCCACTCCCAAGTTACCATGAGGTATTTTAATAATGGCGTTCGACCCCCTATCCTGGGCCATCGGCTACGCCCTCAAAAAAGGGCTTCACCGCCTCCTCACCCATAAATCCTTGCCATTACCCCTTGAGAAAGGACCACGCCCTTGAAAATCTTCGTCAGTTCCACAACCAAAGACCTCGGCGATGCTCGAAAGAAAGTATGCGATCGGCTTTTGCAACTCGATATCCAGCCGGTCAGCATGGATTGGTATGCTAGTGACCCCAAATCTCCTCAGCAGCTTGATGATGCCAAAGTCAAAAGTTGCGACGCCTTTATCATCATCGTTGGTCACCTGTATGGCTCTTGTCCTCCAAAGGGAGAAAAATCTTTCACCGAGCTTGAATACCACGCTGCTCCTTCCCAAAAGATATATTCCTTCCTCGCCACGGATAAGTTCCCTGTTTCCCCAAGCCTCCGCGAAGACGATGTGACATATAAGAAGCTCCAGGCATTTCGAAAAGACATCGAACAAAACCACACACCTCGCTATTTCGATAGCGAAGAGCAACTTTGTACTGAGGTTGTCGCGGCTACCCCAAAACCTTCACAGCAGTCAGGCCGTATCATCGTCCCAACGCTACCTCAGCCCTACCTTGCCCATCCTTATCCTTTGCAGGAAAATTTCACAGGCCGGCTCAAAGAGCGAGCAATGCTCACCGACTGGGTCCGCCAGCAAAACGGCCCATCTGTTCTGTCTCTCGTTGGTATGGGAGGTCTCGGAAAATCCGCCCTCACCTGGTTTTGGCTCAACGAAGACCTCCCGCACGAAAACCTCAAATTTTCCGGTATTCTTTGGTGGAGCTTCTATGAGCGCGAGGCATCTTTTGAGTCCTTCATCAGCCACGCCCTTCTATATGCAAGCGGCGGCACCATCGACCCTGCACAACTCCAATCAGATTACGACCGAATGGGAGCCCTCTTCTGTATTCTACAAAACTCTCCCTTCCTCCTCATCCTCGATGGTTTGGAACGCCTCCTCCGTGCTTATCACGCCCTCGACGCCGCATACAAAGGAGACGATTTCTCCGCCGAACCCGGCGATAAACATCTCCTCTGTGCAGACCCTCGTGCAGGACAATTCCTTCAGTGGCTCGCTTCATCCGGCACAAAACCCAAAACCATTATAACCACCCGCCTCCACCCAAAAGAGCTTCACAACCTCGCCGGCTGCCGAAAAGAAGACCTCAATCACTTCGAATCCGACGATGCAGTCGAGTTTATGCGACGACAGGGCATCAAAGGCCCACGGACTGCTATCATCCGCGCCTGCGAACCTTACGACTTCCTTCCACTCTGTTTGCGTCTCCTCTCCGGCGCTATCCGCGAAGACCCGCAAAAACCTGGCGACATCGCCGCCGCAGATAACTGGCATCCGCCGGCTAAACTTGAACGCCGCGAGCACCATATCCTCCAAATCTCTTACGACACCTTGATTAAAGACCGCCGCGACCTTCTCAGCAGAATCGCCGCTATGAGAGGCCCTGTTGATTACGACACTGCTAAAGTTCTCTCGACATACAAGAACGAAGAAGAATTAAAGGAAGCCCTCAGCGAGCTTGTCGCAAGGGGCCTTCTCTTTCGCCAAGAGGATAATATCCGTTACGACCTCCACCCAATCGTTAGACAATACGCCTATGAACGTCTCGGCGATAAAACCGCTACTCATACCGCCCTCAAAAACTACTTCGCTGCCATCCCCAAACCGAAGAAAATCGAGACACTCGACGACCTCCAGCCCGCAATCGAACTCTTCCATCACACCATTCGCTCTGGTGCTTACGAAGACGCCTTAAGAATCTATCGCGACCGCCTCACCAATCCCCTCTTCTTTCAGCTTGGCGCCTATGACATCGATATCTCTCTCAAAATTGCCTTCTTTCCCGACGGCGAGCAGAACCCTCCGCGACTCAAAGACGAATCGCAACAAGCTTATATACTTAACGACTTGTCGGGCGCATACTACATGATCGGCCAGTGCCGAAAGGCAACAGACCTCGTTCAAAAACAGAATGCCCTTCAAGACAAACACGGTAACAAGGGCAACCTTGCCCGCGGCCTCGGCAACCTGGCCACCGCCCAGCTTCTCCTCGGCGACCTTAAACAAGCCGAAACGAACCTCCAACAGCGTACCAATATAGCCAGAGAGATTAAGGACGACCACAGCGAAGCCATCGGCCACCAGGAACTTGGCCGTCTCTTCGCTTACAAAGGTAGATACGAACAGGCCGACAAAGAACTTCAAAAGGCACTCGCCCTCTTCGCAGAACAGGAGAACGAGCAGGGCCAGTGTGTCGTATGGTCTTATCAAGCACTCAGGGCAATCTTAATGAACGAACCAGAAACAGCCCTCAATGCCTTGGACAAAGCCAAACAATCCTGGAAAGCGTGGGCAAAGACAGAGTATCCTATTGAGCGAGACCTTGTTCAAATCCTCTGGTTATCCGGCACCGCCAAACGACAAATCCCCGACCTTGTTGCCGCCGAAGTTGACCTCAACGATGCCCTCTCCCGCTGTCGCAGAATCCGTCTCGTCGAATCCGAAGCCGATATCCTTCTCGAACTGGCCAAACTCCACTATCAAAAAGCCACCGGTAAAAATAAACACCTAATAGCACAGGCAAAAGACCTCGCCGGCGAAGCCATCGAAATCGCCGACCGTTGCGAATACCGTCTCAAACAGGCCGACATCCACAACTTTTTAGCCGAAATGGCGCTGGCCGAATCCGACAAAGCCACCGCCCGCAAACACGCCGAAATCGCCAAAGAACGCGCCTACTGTGATGGCCCGCCCTGCGCCTACCAAAAAGCCCTCGACACCGCCACCCACCTCCTCGCCCAGCTCCCCAGCACCTAAAAGCCCCCACCACTCTCACTAAAATTACTCAACTCTTAAAATGCTCGTAGTCCTTTCGATTAGTCGAAAGGATTAGAACGGTGTATCTACTATTTTCCTCATCCCTAAATTGACACGGAGCGAAGCGACGAGCCCGCTTCGGAAAATTGAAAATAGAAAATCACACACCAAGCAAAGCGCAGGGGCCCGCTTCGGCAATCGTTTAACCCGTCCACCGTCTCGTCCAGCGTAGCTCCTGCCTGTATCAACTTACAAAACGGGCCGCTTTAATAAGCAATATTGGTAACAAAATGGCTGCTAATCCTATGATGATAGTTACTAATACCAATATAAGAAAACGTATGGGATTCTGTTTTATAGCATTTAAGGGGGCTTTTAAAGGAACTATTAGATTATTTAAAATCTCTATTTGCATAAAGATGCTCTCCCGCAATTACCTTACCATTTCTTGTCCTGCATCTCTTCTATCACCTTCTGCAGCACTACCTTCTCTCGTTCATACAATTCGACTACGTCCTTCTTTTTCTGCGCAGCCGCTTGTGGCTCAAGACGACTTATCCCGATTAGGGTCCCGACCGCCCTGAAATAATATCCGCTGTGCTTAAAATACTCCTTCTTGTTCGCCTCGAAATCGTCCACCACCTTTTGCCAGAACCCGTCTATCGGCGGCCTCAACTGCGGATAACGCTCGTAATATATCTGTATCAGCTGCAACGGCGTCCGCGTCGGGTTCGCCTCGTATGCCTTTATCGCGTGCTCCAAACCTCTCGTCAGTCGTTCCGCCGTACTTTCGAATAACAGCGAATTGTGCGCTATCATAAGGTCACGATAGCTCTCGTTCGGATATATCGTGTTCCCGTCTTCGATGCCGTCGAACAACTGCTTTCCCCGCGGCGTCGATATATCAACGAACAGCTTTTCCTTGTCGCTCAGAAATATCATCCGCCAGCTCTGTGCATATTCAAGGCCCTTCACAAATGGCGAATCGAACTGGTTCGTGGGCATCAATACCACCCATACCTTATATTGTTTCAGCCGGCTGTCTATCCACGACCCTGTCTGCGCATAATCATCAGGCGTCATATTCTGGTTTCTCATCGCTGCCTTCCTCGGCGTCGGCCCGCCGGTCATCAGCTCCGACCACGTCCCGTATGCCTGGTAGTTGTATGCCGCCTGCGCCCTGCCGTCCATAAACAGCTGTAACGGCGTATGACCGTCCGCGTCAGGCGTCTGTCCCCACGCGACAAAGCCCCCCTCCGTCCAGTAGTTGAACATGTTCCCGCGCATCTTGTTCGCCGTTATGAATTCGCATGCGTCAAATGGCTTCGCCGCCGAGGCCGTCATTCGCATAAAAATAGAATCAAACTTCGCGTCCGTGGCCCATGGGTCCATATATATCTTCTTGAATTTAATGCCCCAGTGTACCCCAAGCCCGCCGACTAATATCACCGCCGCGCCTGTCAGCAATACCTGAACGCTAAAGGGCATCCGCGGGATTGAAACGCGACCATACTTCCGGAAATTCCTCGCCGCCGCCCCCGCCTCGATTATCTGCTCTGCCAGCAACGCTACCAGCGGACAAGCCGCTATTCCCGCTATAGGTATAAATCGCCTCGACCGATACGCCATATACGCCGTCAGCGCCGCGACTACTATCAGCGCAACATCTATCTTCGGACGGCGATACGCCCCCTCTTCCCCAACGGCTTCTGCCTTCCCCCCGAACATCTCCGTCATCAATACCTTCACGTATGGCGCTGCAAACCACGCCGCTACGCATAAAATATTTACCACGTAAATCACCTGGAAATAATTGGGATAGCTTATATCTAAGTTGGCCTCACACAATGGCGACCATGGCCGCTTCAAATCCCAAAACTGCCCTAAATGCCATATTGTGAACTGTCCTAAATGCCATAACGGCCCAGTAAACTTGAACGGATTCACCAGCGCCGCGGAAATCAATATCGTCGCTGCCGATGCAGCCAGAACGTAAACTATATTAAGCCATGAAAACTTCGGCTTTTTCGAAAGCCGCGACGCTATCGCGAACAACCCGCAGTAAAACGGCGTCGTTACAAACGGAAATATGTATCTCCCCGCGTACCCCGACGGCTCATTGTTTGTCGCGTATAACAGGAAAAGCCCGAATGGCAATATCAAATATATTGTGTGAACGTTCACAAATACTGCCAGCCACAATATCCCCACAAACAAACCGTTTATCAGAAAGCTCGTAATCAAACTTTCCGCTATACTTGGGTCCTGGGGCGTATTTTTCGCGATTTCAGTCATTGAGCACGAAATCATTATTGCCCATATTATCAGTACCGCCCCCGCAAAACCCACCGTATATGCCAGCGTGTTGGATTGCTTTGGCTGATACCCCGCCTGTGATTTCACCACCTTTACCTGTTTCGGCACCATAAACCGGATTATCGACCATATCACCATCAGCCCTATTCCCATCACCGTCATCACCAAAAACGGAAACGCCGTCCCCACCGGGTTATCCCACCTAAACGCCGGCCACCACTCATGAACATTTCTCCAACCTTCGGCGTTTTCGGAAATGCTTATCTGGAAGGTGTGGGTGAGGTTGGTGAGGTGGAAAGGATTGAAAATGATGGAGGCGAGAAAAGCAAGAAAGCCGACAGCAATAGTGTGCCAAAGAGCAGGTAAAGTAGTTCCGGGTAAGGGGGCAATTGCGGGGGTGGCAGGAGCAAGCTCGAGCTTGACGGCGAGCTTTCGCCAAAGCAAGGCCAATACGTGGATTCCAACAATAGGAGTAAGCATAATAAAGACGTAAATGTAGCCGCCGTGGAGGTTTGCCCAGAATACCGTGAGTGGGAGCAGAAGCCAAACGTAAAGGTAATTACGATATGTTGAGAGGACCATAACGAGCAAAAAGACCGCGACCAAGAGGTTTGAGAAGCCGGCAGGCCTGATATCAAGGAATGAGCGTCCTATGAACAGAGCGGCACAGGCGGCTGCGGCGGACAAGGCGGGGTGAATGCCCATAACCCTGCCCGTATAGTAAACGCAAATGATGGTAAGTATGTATGTCGCAAACTTCCAGTACACAAGCGAATTGAACGACAGCTTCGGGCCGTCGGCGATAGGCGAGTCATACGCGAGCCAGTGGAAAATAACGTGAGTGAGCCAGTTCTGGTCTATCCAGCCGGTGGGATGCCAGTGCTTGACGGTATCGATGCCGACCTTATCGGCAATGGTCTGCGCCCAGTCGGGCCAAGTAGCAATCTCCTCGGCTGTGGGGCCGACACGGTGCGAGTTGGCGCTGAATGGTTCATTGGTATCGACGCCGTGGTTGTAAAAATGCCTGCCGCAGGCGAGCGCGACCCAGGTATCGCCCGCGCCGACCATACGCGTGCTGGCGTGAAGGGCGAAAATGAGCATAGCAATAATGGCGATGATTCCCGCCGTTTTGCTTCGCAAAAGCGAAGTTGCGGGGACCTGCATCTGTTTATTCTGCTGCATTAAATCCGGCATAAACTCCTTTCACCTTTAACCACCCGCCAAGCCGCATAGCGGCAGGCGAGGTCTCGCTCGCCTTTAGCGAAGCGGACAGATTACACAGATTTCACGGAACTTACAAAAATTTCTTTGTGGCTTTAATCATTACGTTCCCAATCGTGTTTCCTGACGGCCTTTTTTACATAAACCATTATCTGCACAGGCGTTACCATACTCCAACCCGCCACAAAGCACGGCGGGTAAACCACGCCACACGGATGGCGGGTAAACTTCTCACCCTCCTGCATACACCGCCAGCGCAGGGGTATAATAAGGCCTTATGTATATATCGTCAAGACGGTCGTAAGTTCGTTATGGTTCTCGATACTCGATACTTGATACTGGATGCTCGATACTAGATTCTCGATACTCGATACAATAGTCTGTAGTCTGTTTTTAGCTGTCCGCTATACGCTGTGCGCTCCTTTCGAGTCACGGGGCTTCGCTACATATATAGAGACGGAAAAGGGTCATTTTGCGACAAAAAAACAAAAAAGGTTTAGACGCTGATTGCGCTGGTTACGCGGTTTTTAACGAAAAAGCGATTGTTGACGAAAGATGAAAACTGGGGTATTGTGGCGAAAGCCCCCTGCGTCTCGTTTTGCGAAACGAGGTCCCACTTTCGAGGCACAGCTTCGGATGGTGTGCAAAACGGCATGGGGGGGTCGGAAAATTATTGGATTGGAGTGAATGTTGGGACTTACTGGGCAATGTAATATCCCAACATCGGAATGGATTGGCAAGAAGCTAATTACGGTCAGAAAAGCTCTCTCTTATAATGAAATCTTTTATGAACGCATTAAACGAGATTCTCAAACGTTACGATAAGTATACTGGAAGGCTCAACATACCCGGTGATTGGGGTGAACGAGCTTTTCGCGGGTGGCTCATTTTAGATTTCCTGTCAACGGAGCTTGGATGGCCTTCCACACATATCATTTTGGGTGAACGCTTTGATATTCTGTTATTGAATGACTCACTTCACCCAGTAGTGAACATTGAAACGAAGAAGCCGCGATCCCGTATTATTCAAAAAGAAAAGAAAGATTTTCTAAATCGTTTATCTATGTATCCTACGCTAGAATGGGCATTCCTGACCAACGGTATCTACTGGGGTAGGTTCAGGTTACTTGCACCTGAAGGAAACCAGAAAATTCTTGAAAAAGCGGAGTTTGAACTTGAAAAAGCATCAGAAAAAACAACCAAAGAGTTCTTTGAGGTCATCAGCAGAAATCACTACTTGCCATAAAGAGCGACCAAATCGCTCTCTTGTCTCAAAAACTCGGCCAGATGTCCTTCAGCGACTGGCTCTGGATTTGCATACTTCGGTAGAAGATTTTGCTATCATTCTTGAACAGATATTCGATACCCATCGAGAGAATAAACTGGGCATGTCCGTCGGAGAAGTAACGGATAGTATATTTGAACGATGGTGTGCGGATTCTGGGATTACTCCTTTGTCTCGTTTATTAGAAGAAGTGAGCATCCAGTACAAAGTAAATAGAAACCACCGTGAAGATTTCAATGCCCTCTTCGTAAACAGGAATTTTCCTGCCGATGTAAGTTCAAAAGTTGCTGATGCGCTATCTAACATTGTCTATCAAGGGACATGGAAAGCAGCCGAAGTGCGTAAGCTTTGCTGGATGCTGTACGAGCATGCTGTGAAAAAACTTTCTGTGCAAACTGGACATGTCATAGTCGCACGACTTCTTCTGTATCGGATAGGAGAAGATAACAATATCTTCCCAGTTAAGATTAGCAATAGTGAACTTGATCGATCTCTAACTGCCAAACAGGGTGCTCTTGGAGATGCACTTGTCGGACTGACTCTTTTTGAAGAGGTCAGAAATCGCATGGAGCCTTTTCTGCCTTCGATTTACCGAATGTGTGAATTCGATTGGTGGGAGATTCCAGCGGATAAGCGCTCGGCCATATCCGCGAGAGAAAGTGCAACACTTTCTCTTTTTGAGAAGGAATTAGATCTTAGTTTTCGGCGATTGCTACAAGTGCTTAATTCTTATCATTTCAAGAATGTTGATGTTGATGTTTGGCGGAACGTTTACCAACACTACCTGCCTTGGGAAGAGAGGCAGCGATTGGGCGGATTCTACACACCGGATGAATTAGTTGAACTAGTGTTGGATTTAGTTGGTTATGATTATGACGATCCTCAGTTGTCAGATAAGACCTTTATAGATCCTGCCTCTGGTAGCGGCGCTTTTGTTGCTTCTGCTTTATCGCGATTATTGAGACACCTTGAAAAATATGGACCTCCGGGAATGCCAAGTGGCCAACAACCTATATGGGTACGCGCCAAACTTGAGTTGGAGGTAGTGGAAAAATGTCTTCATGCTGTTGATATACATCCATTCGCGGCATTTCTTACGACCCTTAATGTGCTTTTCTTGGTTTTACCTAAATACATTCTTGTCAAAGAGAAGAATCCACAGTTCTTATTCGAACCTATGATTTTAGCCCACGATTCACTATTGCTTACACCTGAAGAAGTCAGGCTCTTCGAACGATTTGAATCCAAAATGAACGGACGCATCAAGCGGGCAGAAGAGCATCACAAAAAATATGTTCAATTGTTGAAGAAAAAGTTCGATTTCGTTATGGGAAACCCACCTTGGAGTGGTATTCTCAAAGGACCTATGGCTGCTGTTTACGATGAACAGGCCAAGAAACGCCTCAAGGAAACGTATGGGCCTATTGCCGCCGGAAAATATGATATCTATGGAATCTTCATGGCTCGGGGGATTCATTTCCTGAAACCTGGGGGGAAGTTTGGGCTTATTACCCAAGACACATATTTCGAGAAGTCCTGGGCGAAAGGACTCAGGCAGAAGCTTTCCAATGAATCATCAATCCTATCAATCGTTGATCTCAATCCTTTTGGCCAATTGTTTTTTGGTGCGATGAACACTCCCGCGGTTACTGTATGTAAAAATGAAGCGCCCTCAGACAATTCAGAAGTCTTGGTGGTAATGGCTGGCAAACCGACTAAGTTTGAGAATATAGCTCAAGAAGAACGGCGACAACGCGTTAGCAAGTTGCTTAAATTAGGCATTGACGAAGCCAAGCATTCAGGACGTAGTTGTAAAGATTTTATTGAATCCTATACCATACCACAGTCGCGCCTTATGAGTACAGCGAACACAGGGTGGAACCTTGCTCGTGTCACAGTCGCTTTATCAGAAGAACAAACTTCTTGGCTCAGCCTAATACAACTAGTTGAACCATTTCAAGGAGTTACTCCAGGCGGGCAGGGCTGCCTTGATATCTTTCTTCTCGATCGCAGTATTGCAGAACGCGGGAACTATGAAAGCGATCTATTGCACTCTGTTACAAAGGGAATTGACGTTAAGCCATGGAAATGTCCTGACACTGGACGTGTAATTATCTACCCATATAAAATAGAGGAAGAGACCGCGAAGCCCGCTTTCGACATGGGTGCTTGGAAGGATGAACAAACCGGAAAGATCGCCGAGGGACTGCGCCTACTTAAAGATGCGCTTGATTTTTCCATTCCCATCGATGATTTTGAGAACGATCTCCTTCGTCGAGGAGCTATAGACCAAGAAAAACTCTCTCGACTTTTTCTTCATAGATGTGGTTTAGGTATCATTAGATACCCTGCGGTTGGGAACTATTTAGTATCGCATTATGACAAATTACAAACTAGGGTGTTCAAGAAGCGTAATATCCGTTCTTTCAACAGGCAATGGTATGAATATATATGGCCCCGGGATATTGAAGTCATGCTTCAGAGGCCCAAAATTATTTCCCCTCGCCTCGCACGTGTGGTCCGTTTTGCTATGGATACAACAGGGATAGTCCCTCAAGATTCGTGCATTGCCCTTGCTAAAACGTCTAAAACACAATTCATGTGGAATAAACTACGAAGAAGTCTATCGGAAGGCGTGAAACGAGAGATCTCCGACTTGGAAGTATATAAGTTTCTTCTAGCTTTCCTTAATAGCGAACAAACGCAAAAGCTTCTTGTTACCGGGCGACGGCCTACGCCTAAGGGAAGCTACCAAATCAGCGACGACTTCCTCGCTGATATACATATTCCTCCGTGTCCGCCAGAAAAACATCTTCGAACAATACTTGAAGCCGGGGATATCTTGTTTAATTCGGTAACAGCAGAATCGGAATACTCTAAGGCGCAAGACCAAATCAATAAAGTTGTTGAAAAACTTATACAAGGAAAATAGCTAATAATTTTTTACTCAAGATTCTAATATGGCGAATCTTTTTTGGCGGGTTTTTCAAATATGTTTTTCGTAGTCGATAGGCCGCGATAACTGGATCCCCGGCAGAAAACCAAGGGAGCTAACCCCGAGGACCTTCGCCCGCCAAACAAACGGCGGGTAAACTGCGCTACGAAAAATTTAATCTTGCAAATTCCCCATAATATTTCTTAGCCGCAGCATCATAGGCCTTCGCGGCATCAATTTCATTGACGAAACGGCCGAGCCAGATTTTTTTGCCGTTATGCCTGATGTGGACAGACCATTTATTTCGCTGCTTATCGAAATGGACGCCGATGTAACGCGAAGAGGTATTTTTACGTTTTCGGCGGTTCCGCATATTAACGGCCTGGGTAACGACGCGGAGATTGTCGCGGCGGTTGTCGAGTGAATCGCAATTGTGATGGTCAACGACGAGGCCAGCGGGCGGGGACATAAGCTGACGGTGCATATAGATTATTTTCGAGCGCAGGTCATTGGTTAACTCGCTGCGGGCGGCATAAAGGTTCGAGCCGTTGCCGTGAACGAACCATTTGAAGTGCCTGATTCGGTAGTAATCAAGCGGCTCGACGAGAGTGAAGCGATTCAATCCTAAATCGATTTTGCGGAAGGTATAGCCGTAACGGAGCAGGCGATAGGTGAGCAGCGGACAGGTGAAAATAAAATCCAGCCAGACAGGAATCGTTAGTGTTAGTTGAGCAGACATACTTATTCCTCCATTCAAAGAAATCCTAAATTCTAAATCCTAATCTCTAAACAAATCACAAAGAACAAAAACTCAATGTCCAAAACGAAAAGCAACCCCTCAATAAATTGAGGGGCTAAATTTTCATTTGACTGTTGAATCTACCTTGGTCATCAAGACCTGAATCGTGGGATTTCTATCCCTGCCCCCTGCCAGCACTGCCCCTTCGACGCGCTTCGCTTGCTCAGGACAGGCCAGCGGGTTAGAATTTTACAAAATAACACTTACAAGTCAAGGAAAATATAACTTTTTTAAAAAAATTGATTTTTGCGGCGTAAGTGGTTATCAGTAAGAGGGTTACAAAGGACAACGGACGCAAGAGATTGCAGATTTGGGATGCGGAAAGAACTGGATTCCCGCGTGCGCGGGAATGACAAACATCAAAATCCGCTTGGGAAAGCGACTGAAAAAATGAAATCGGGGGCGAATGATTGAGTAAAAGAATCCTGAATGGCAGAGTGACTCCGTAGCGTTTTGTACTTTGTTTTTTTGCGGAAAGAAACTGTTTTTACGCGAACAGGCACAAACCCACCGAGTTATCCATTTGAAATCGATTCTGTTGTGAAATTTCGTGCATCGAAACCGTTTTTTGTCGTTCAATAACAAGTTTTTGTTGACATTTGGCGGCCCGCGTGAAGAATAGAGCGTTTTAAGTGTAACAGGTTCAATAGAACCTATTGACAATTTCAAACCCCCTGATGAACAAGGAGAAGCGGTATGGGCAACGAGAAAAAGGCAATCACATCATTGATGACGGAAGACAGGAAATTTGCGCCGCCGGCGTCAATCGCCGCCAAGGCGCACATCGGCAGTATGAAGCAATATCAGCAGATGTGGGAGCAATCAATAAATGAGCCCGACAAGTTCTGGCTCGAACAGGCCAAATCGCTGAGCTGGTTCAAAGAGCCGAAAAAAGGCCTCGATTATACATGGGACACCAAAAACCGCAAAATCGAGCATACATGGTTCGCGGACGGGCAATTGAACGTTTCCTATAACTGCTTAGACAGGCATTTGAAAACAGCAACCGCGAAGAAGACCGCGATTATATGGCAGGGTGAAGAGGATAAAGCGGTCAGGAAATACACCTACGAGCAACTGCACAAAGAGGTGTGCAAATTCGCCAACGTGCTTAAATCCAAGGGCGTAAAAAAAGGCGACCGAATAGCAATATATCTGCCTATGGTTCCGGAACTGCCTGTTGCGATGCTGGCCTGTTCCAGAATCGGCGCGATTCACTCGATAGTCTTCGGCGGCTTCAGCGCCGACTCACTCAAGGACAGGATTAACGATTCGAAATGCAAACTCTTAGTAACGAGCAACGTTTCGATGCGTTCGGGCAAACATATAAAACTAAAAGACATCGCTGACACCGCCCTTGCGAGTACGCCAAGTATCGAAGGCGCGATAGTGGTAAAGGTCGGCGAAGAACCATGCAATATGAAGGCGGGCAGAGATACCTGGTATGCCGATGAAATTGCAAAGGCAAAAGACGATTGCGAACCGGAGAAAATGAACGCCGAAGACCCCCTCTTCATCCTTTACACCTCCGGCTCAACGGGCAAACCCAAGGGCGTGGTGCATACCACGGGCGGATACCTGCTGCACGCGGCGATGAGTCACAAATTAATTTTCGACGTTCACGATAAAGACGTTTTTTGGTGCACCGCCGACATCGGCTGGGTAACGGGACACACTTATATCGTTTACGGCCCGCTTGCCAACGGCGCGACAAGCTTGATGTTCGAGGGCGTGCCGACCTATCCCGACGCAGGACGCTTCTGGCAGGTCTGCGACAAATTCGGCGTAACCATTTTCTATACCGCCCCTACCGCTATCCGCTCCCTGATGCGTCTTGGTGAACAGTGGCCCGCCAAATACAAGCTCGACACCCTCAGAATCCTCGGCTCCGTCGGTGAACCCATCAACCCCGAAGCGTGGATTTGGTATTATGAGAAAATAGGACACAATAAATGTCCAATTGTAGATACGTGGTGGCAGACGGAGACGGGCAGCATACTGATAACGCCGCTGCCGGGGGCGCATACCATAAAGCCGGGAAGCGCGTGTAAGCCGTTCTTCGGCGTTGACCCGGTTATTCTGCGCGACGACGGGAGCCAGTGCGACATAAATGAGGGCGGGAAACTCTGCATACGCAAACCCTGGCCCGGAATGATGAGAACGATGTGGGGAGACCACGACAGGTTCATCGATACATATTTTACGATGTTCCCTGATTTGTATTTCACGGGCGACGGCTGCCGCGAAGACCAGGACGGCGATTACTGGCTGATGGGCAGAATCGACGACGTTGTAAACGTATCGGGGCACAGAATCGGGACCGCTGAGGTGGAAAGCGCGCTGGTAAGCCACGAGAAGGTCGCTGAAGCCGCAGTAACACCTGTTCCGCACGATATAAAAGGACAGGGGCTGTATGCCTTCGTAACGCTCAAGGAAGGCATCACGGAAAGCGAAGAGCTGAAAAAAGAATTGCTTTTGCACGTCCGCAAGGAGATTGGGCCCATCGCGGTGCCCGAGGCGATACAGTTCGCTCACGGCCTGCCCAAAACCCGTTCGGGCAAGATTATGCGGAGAATTCTGCGAAAAATAGCCGAAGGCGACACATCAAACCTCGGCGATATCACCACCCTTGCAGACCCGACCGTTGTGGAATCGCTGGTAAAGGGAAGAGGGAAGTAACCATTAAAAGCCCCGCAAGAATTTTGCTATGTCTCTCAAAGCGAGACTGCCGCAAAATTCAAACGACTGCGGGGTGAAAAATGAAACATTTTTCAAAAGGGAGAGATATGGACGCGAACGTAACAGAACTGAAAGACAAGACGGGAAATCCTGCGCCGCTGGGGCTTCTGGGATTCGGAATGACAACGGTCCTTTTGAACCTGCACAACGCAGGGTTTTTCGGGCTGGGCAGTATGATACTGGCGATGGGCATATTTTATGGCGGACTCGCCCAGATTATCGCAGGCATAATGGAGTGGAAGAAAGGCAACACCTTCGCGACGACGGCGTTCTGCTCTTACGGCCTTTTCTGGCTCACGTTAGTATGGCTCATAGTCGCGCCGAAACTCGGATGGGCCGAAGCCACGGCAAAAGAAGGAATGGCAGCGTATCTGTTTATGTGGGGCTTGTTTACGTTTGTGATGTTCATCGGCACTTTAAAATTAAACAGGGCTTTGCAGGTGGTTTTCCTGTCACTGACGATTCTGTTTGTAATGCTTGGAATCAAGTACCTTAACGGCAGCGCCGAACTTGGCACAGCAGCCGGCTACGAGGGCATATTCTGCGGCTTCTCAGCCATATACACCGGCCTCGCTCAGGTCTTGAACGAATGCTACGGTAAGGTAGTCCTGCCTTTGGGACCGGTGAAGAAGACGTAAACGGAAGACCCGGCTTCGTTAAGAAACTACGCCGTGGCAAGCAGAAGACAAAACAGCAGATTTATTTTACCGCCGCGGCGGAAGCTCGAACAACCAAACTCTGCGGGAGTTTAACGCACTCAGGATGGGAATCGGCGGGCGATTGCAGCCGCTTAAGCAGCATATTCGCGGCGATTTGCCCCATCTGTCTCGAAGGAACAGCCACGGTCGTCAGGGGCGGCGTAACAATGCTGCACAGGTACTCGTCATTAAAGCAAACCATACTGACCTGCTCCGGAATCTTAATTTCAAGCGTATAAGCTCCCTGAAGGATTCTCATTGCCTCGATATGGTCATAAGCCAGAATCGCCGTCGCGTGATGTTTCATTATCGAAGAAGCCAGAAAGGCGGTCGCGGAACTAAAGGCCTTGTCATGGTCTTTCACCGGCTCAAGCCCCCGTATTTTCAATTCAGAAAGATATGTGTCATGCCTATCGCTGATACTTCTATGATTATAGTGCTCAATGGTGGGGCCCGCGTAAGCTATCCGGGTATGCCCAAGCTTGGCCAGGTGACGCATAGCCAGCCGTGCCCCCTCAATATCATCGGGGATAACCGATGAGCACCTCGGTCCCCCGACGCCGTTGATAACCACATACGGAATATTATTCCTTTCCAGCACTTCGATAGTTTCAGGGGAACATTCCTGAAGGACAATCACCCCATCGACCTTCCAGGGGGGCAGTTCGCAGCGGTCCTTGGTCAGATTAGGAATGGACATACAAACATCATATTCACCCGAGTGCAGCTCACGAACACAGGAATCGACTATGGCCTGATAAATGTTTCCGGGCCAGCCCAGCGCGACATCGCAACCGAGAATGGCGATTACGCTCGTTTTTTGCCGAGCAAGATTTTTTGCCGCCAGGTTTGGCCGATATCCGAGAGAGTTGGCCATATCGATAATACGCTGATGGACCTCCTGTCTAACGGTAAAACCGTGCTTGTAATTACTGTTTAACACCCGGCTGACCGTCGCCTGGCTTACGCCGCAATGAACGGCTATCTCTTTGATTGTCGGCATACCATTGGACTGAATTGTAGCCATCGATATACGTTTCCTCTCAATCTCCTCTATTATGAACTATGATAACCAAAAATGCAAGGGATAAAACATCGTAAAAGGGCATAAGTAAAAAGGCCGTGAGGAATGGAAACCCCAAATCTCACGACCTTGTTTTTAATGCTATGCCGGAAACTAAACTTTTCGTCTTCGCAGAAACAGGCCGCCCCCTAGGGGGCAGGCGAGGGTGAGAAGAAATAATGTGGCGGGTTCGGGAACAACTACGGTGACATTGGTTGGCAGGATTGCGTTTCCAAAGGAGGCATCTTCGAGAACAATACCGCCTCGAATCAAATTGAGCGAGATATTAGCTGTTGTTATCTCGGCGCCGTTGCCATTTAGCTGCAACAAAAGGATGTCTCCTGACAACGCAGGGGTGGTATCGAAATGGCCGTCGAGAAAAACAGCATAATCATGGAAATTTACTAAGCCATCGCCGTCAAGATCGGCCATTCCTCCATTCGTTAGCCACTGGTCGCTGAATATAGACGAATCCATGAGATTTATTATGCCGTCTGCGTCGAAGTCGGCGTTTGAATTGGCGAGATAGGGGTCGAGCATCGATGCCATTTCGATTGTCACGCCCGAAGTGCTTAAGCCGCCCAGCGCAAAGGGGTCATAGTTAGGGGCCACAGGCAGGTAATAAGGGTTTTCCCAATTTGGATTTTGCGGAATTATGTAATCTCTGAAGCTGCCGGGATAGTAGGAGAAACACTGGGTTAGTGGTGTAACGCTGCTGAAAGTGGCGCCATTACTCAGTTGTATATCCAAAGCGAAAGCAACAGGCGCAAGCGTTCCGGTTGCCTGATAGCCGATTTGCAGTTTGCCGCCGCCGGCGTCGGTTGCGGTTATTGTGACATCGCCTTTGGCATAATTGATGAGCGCAATTCCCATAATGGCGAGCAAAGAAATTCTTCTCATACATCTTCTCCTTCTTCTTTCCGGCTTCGCTTAAAAGCTATGCCGTGACAAGTAGCCGATTTGGCCCCCGCCATTCGGCATACATTGATATTACCGGATGGATAGTCGGAATGTCAAGAAAAAAGTGAATTTTTAGCCACTCCCCCACACTTGTCTTCCACCCACTGCTTCGCTTTGCGAAGCAAATCGTGATGGCGTACGACAAGTAGCCGTCGGGGCAGGGAAGGCACAAAAGGACACAAGTAAAAAGGCCGTGAGGAATGGGAAAACCAAATCTCACGGCCGAATTTTTAATGCCACATTAAAAATTAAGCTTTTCGTTTTCGCAAAATCAGGCCGCCAAGACCAAGCAGGCAAAGCGTGGCAGGTTCGGGGATTGGCTGGTATTCGATTGTCAGGTATGGCGACGTATCAGCAATGCCGGCGTCCTTGGACCAAAAACCTGCCTTCGTTCCGGGAATCACCTCATGTGTAAGTTTCATAACCACGCTGTATATATCATCGTCTCCGTAAACTTGACTAACGTCACTCTTTACCGTCCAGAAGACGTCGCCGGTACTGATTAATTGGGTGTTAGTGGGTAAGATGTTGAAATTAGTGGGAGCATTATTCCAGGTAAGTGTGCTCTCAGACCAATTGTCATTGTCAAGGTAATAAGCACCGATTACCGGTGCAGTAGAAGAGAGAAAGTTAGTATCAAGACGAAGTACGGCTGACACAATCGATTGGCCGTCAGGGATTGCGGAAAGGTCAAACTTAAGATATGACCTTGTAATCTCGGCACTATATCCGGCATACACAGTATTGCTGTTGTGGACCGAGGCCGGCTCAGTGTTGTTTATATAGGCATCATTAGTAGGGTATAGTTTAAGCGTACCGGCCTTCGACATATTACTCAACAATAAACAACCAACCCCCATTAATGCTGTGATTAATCGCCTTTTCATCATTTACCCTCTCAATAGACTTACATCTCGACACTGCGCACGCGCATGCACACCCGCATTGCTCACTACTCAGAAAATGTACCTCTCATCTATTCTCCCCTTAAGCAAATTGCTTGTACCATAAACGGTCTGTTTTGTCAAGACCAAAGTCCAGAAAATTGCGGATTTTTAACCGCAGAGAACGCGGAGTAATGTCGAATGTCCAATACTAAATATCCAATGACCAATATAAAACTTACAAACCGTGGATGGGGAAAAGGGTTGATTTGAGGGTATTGAGGGTAGTGGTGAGGGCGGGGATGACGGCATCACGCTGCTGGGAGTTAACGGGGATTTCTCTATCGCGCAGGCCGCCGTGCCATTCGGTGGTCTGGAGCATAATTCCGCCCATAAGCATATTGGCGTCAAGCTCGGAATCGGCGCCGCAAAGTGCGGACCAGGCAAGCGCCCAGGCGCGGACGGTATTGGGAACATTGTAGCCGCCGCCGCCTGTCATAAGGATGGGCTTTTTGAATGTGAGCAGGTGATGAATAATTTCGGAGTAAACGTTGTTTGTCAGGCGGAGATTAGCAAGCGGGTCGCCCGCGAGGGCATCTGCGCCAAGCTCGAAGACAAATACGTCGGGCTTGAATGCGCCGATTAAGGGCAGGACCACTTCTTTGATTGCGAGCATATAGGCCTCATCGTAGGTGCCGATGGGCAGAGGGATGTTGACGCAGTAGCCCTTACCAATGCCATTGCCGATTTCATTTTCAAAGCCAGTGCCGGGGAAAAGGGTCCGGGGGTTCTGGTGAAGCGTGATTGTCATTACGTCGGAGCGATTATAGAAAAAGGCAGTAACACCGTCGCCGCAATGAACGTCAACGTCGAGGTAGAGGACTTTTTTGCCCTGCTCGGCGAGGACTTCGCAGGCAAGAGCGACGTCGTTTATATAGCAAAAGCCCGCAGCAAGCTCGGGGTGGGCGTGGTGAAAGCCGCCCGAAGGATTGAAGGCGACGCCTGCCTTGCCGTCGAGGATGAGCTGTGCTGCCGTAATAGTTGCCCCGACTGCCAGGACCGCGTACTCATATACGCCTTTAAAAACCGGACATTCGGTCGTTCCGATGCCCATTTGGAGGGCTTCGTAATTCCATTGGCCCTTTGAGGCATCCTGAAGGGTATGCAGATAGCGGGCGGTATGAAATTTTTTGAGGACGATTCGGTCTGCGGGTTCGGGGGGGACTTCGATTCTGTCCGGCGCGGCGAGTAAGCCCATAGAGTTTATGACTTCGCGCGTTTTTTTTGCCCGGGAGGTATTGAAAGGATGTTCCGGCGGATACGAAATTTCTTCGAGCCGGGGCGAATAAATAAAGGCAGCGGGTTTATCGCTCACAATCAGATTCTCCCGTCAAGCAAGGTCATAGGATATATTGTAAACCTCGCCGTCGAAAGTAGTGTTGACCTTGTAGCCGGAGTTATGGAATATGGCGAGCATCGGTTTATTGCTCGGCATAACTTTCGCGAAGAACTGCTTGACGCCCCTCTGCTTGGCAATTTTACAAATATAATCGAGCAGGTAGGTGCCCATTCCTTTTTGCTGCCATTCGTCGTGGACGATGAAGGCGACTTCGGCGGACTGGGTTTTGGGGTCGAGGAAGTACTGAGCCATAGCGACGATGTGCTCGTCGCCTGAAGGGCCGGGGACAACGCCGACGATAGCGACATCCTTCTGGTAGTTGATGTTGGTGAGCTGCTGGACGTCCTTGTGGGGGAATGATATGGTGTGGGTCATATATCTTGTCTGGACGGATTTTTCGCTGAGGGAGTAAAGCATTTCGGCAAGCTCGTGCTCGTCGTTGGGCTTTACGGGCCTGAAGAAAATTTCGGTGCCGTCGCGGAGGGTGTCATAGCGTTCAAGCTCCGCGGGATACCTGACTTTGTCCCAATCAAGCTCAATCTGGTCGGCGTAGATGTATTTGTGTGTCTTGGCGGCATGGATAAGCTCGCTTCTGAATTTGGGATGGGCGATATTGATGAGGTCGAGGACCCTTTCGCGGATTGATTTGCCGTGGAGATAAGCGATACCGTATTCGGTAACGACGTAATGGACGTCGCCGCGGGTGGTAACGACGCCAGCGCCTTCGGCGAGATGAGGGACGATTCTGCTGACTTCGCCGGAGCGGGCGGTAGAGGGCATAGCGATAATGGCTTTACCTCCCCTGCTTCTGGCTGCGCCCCTGGTGAAATCAACCTGTCCGCCGATGCCGCTGTAGAAGCGATAGCCGAGGGAGTCGGAGCAGACCTGGCCCGTGAGGTCAACTTCAAGAGCGACGTTGATGGCAATCATTTTTTCGTTCTGACTGATGAGGTGGGGGTCATTGACGTATTCGGAGGGGTAAAACTCGAAGAACGGGTTGTTGTTGATGTATTCGTAAAGACGTTTGGTGCCCATGCAGAAACTTGCGACGATTTTGCCGTGGTTGACGTTTTTTTTGGCACAGGTAATAGCGCCGCATTCGATGAGGTCGATAATCCAGTCGCTGAACATTTCGGTGTGGATGCCGAGGTCTTTTTTATCTTTGAGGTATTCCGCGAGCGTCTGGGGTATTCGTCCGATGCCGCATTCGATAGTTGAGCCGTCTTCGACGAGGCGGGCGATGTTCTCGCCGATGCGCCGCATAACGTCGTCTGTTTCGGGGACGGTGATTTCGAAGACATCTTCGTCGAAGGGGACAAGGCAATCAATGTTGTTGACGTGGACAAAGGAATCGCCGAAAGTTTTTGGCATACGGGAGTTGACCTGTGCGATAACGTATTTGGCGTTTGAGGCGGCGGATTTGACGATATCTACGGAGACGCCGAGGGAGCAGAGGCCGTTGACGTCGGGCGGCGTAACAGATATAAGCGCGACGTCGAGAGGAATCCTGCCGCTTTCGAATTCGTTGGGGATTTCGGAAAGAAAGATAGGGGAATAATCGCCGATGCCTTTGCTGAACGCCTCGCGGACGTTGTCGGCGATGAAGAAGGAGTTCATTTTGAATTTTTCGCGGTATTTTTCGCCTGTATAGGGAGCGTTGCCCATAGTAAGGAGGTGAACGATATGCGCGTCGTAGATATGGGCTGAATGCTCAACGAGCGCGGCAACGAGGTGCTGCGGCTGGGCGCAAGCGGTGCCTATGAAGATGTTGTCGCCCGATTTGACGAGCTTCATCGCGGTTTCTGCGGTTGTTACTTTTGATTTGTATTTTTCTTTCCAGTCGAAATCAGCCATAATAAATTTTTCCGTTTTAAGCTTTTTCCACCCTTATTCTGGCATCGACGGCGACGGGGGTTGTACCGGCCGGCCCGACCATAAAGGGATTGATGTCCATTTCCTGAATTTCCGGGAATTCGGTAACAAGCTGCGAGAGTCGCTGCAGGGCCTCCGCGACGGCGTCGATATCAACGCCCTTCTGTCCCCTTGCGCCGGTAAGCATTTTATAAGTTCTTGTGCTGACGAGCATTTGTTTGGCCTCCTCAGCGGTAAGCGGCGCGAGATAGAATGCCACGTCGTGCATAACCTCGACCATAGTACCGCCCATGCCGAACATCATAAGGGGGCCGAAATGAGGGTCGCGGTTCATACCGAGGATAAGCTCTTTGCCGCCGCCGCACATTTGCTGGACAAGGACGCCGAGAATTTTGGCATTGGGGAGTTTTTTGGGGATTCTGAACATCATCAGGTCAAAGGCGTCCATAACCTCCTGTGCGGTTTCGAGGTGGACTTTGACGCCGCCGACGTCTGATTTATGAATGATGTCCGGGGACCATATTTTGAGGACGACGGGGTAGCCGATCTGGTCGGCGATATTCGCGGCCTGGACGGCGGTATTCGCGACGGCGTCCCTGGGCGTTACGAAGCCGTAGGCCTCGAGAACTTCCTTAGATTCGGCTTCGCCAATCTGACGGGTTCCCTGCCTGAGGTTTCTCTGGAGGATGGTTTCAACTTTGTGGCGATTGACGGAGAAGAGTTTGACGATACGTTTCGGTCTTGCCTTCCAGCGGACATAATTAACCATAACCTTGATGGTGAGAACGGCGGCCTCGGGGGAATCGTACTGCGGAATTTTGTTGTCCCTGAGAATGGCGTTTCCTTTAGCGACTTTTTCTGCGCCGAGGAAACAGGCGAAGACGGGTTTGCCGGATTTTCTCTTCAGGACATTGACAATAGCTTCGGCAGTTCCTGTGGCGTCGGTCATTGCCTGTGGCGTAAGCAGTATCAACACCGCATCAACGTTTGGGTCGTCGAGAACAACGTCAATGGCAAATTCATAACGGTCGGGGAGAGCGTCGCCGAGGACATCGACGGGATTGTGGAAATTGGCTGCAGCGGGGAGCTTTTCGGAAAGGCGTTTTTTGGTTTCGTCGGTTAATTTCGCGAAGGTGAGCTGTTGTTTTTCGATGGCGTCGGCGGCCATAATACCTGCGCCGCCTGCATTGGTGATAACGGCCACGGAGGCGCCTTTGGGGAGGGGCTGATAAGCGAACCCCTGGGCAAAATCGAACTGTGATTTGATTGAGAAGCAGCGAATGACACCCGCCCTTTCGAAGACGGCTTCGTAGGCGGTGTCGCTGCCCGCAAGCGAGCCGGTATGCGAGGAGGCGGCTTTTGCGCCGGCGGCGGTAACACCTGCCTTCATAAGGAGGATAGGTTTTTTCTGTGAGATTTGTTCTACGATGCGAACAAAGGTATTTCCGTCGGTGATGTTTTCGAGATAGCCGGCGATGACCTTGGTATCGGGGTCATCGGCGAAGGCCTCGATGATATCGATTTCATCGACGTCGGCTTTGTTACCGATACTGACGAGCTTGCTGAAGCCGATGCTGTTGGCGTTTGCCATATCGAGAATGGCAGCGAGCAGCGCGCCGGACTGCGACATATAGCCGGTATAGCCGACGGCGGGAAGCGTGCCGCCGAAGCTTGCGTTGAGTTTGTTGGCAGGAACGATGAGGCCGAGGCAGTTGGGGCCGATGATTCGTATTCCGGCTTGTCTTGCAATCTGGAGGATTTGTTGTTCGAGCTTTCGGCCTTCCTCGCCAACTTCCTTGAAGCCGGCGGTTATTACAATCACAGCTTTTATGCCGATGGTGGCGCATTCCTGTATAACGGCGGCGACCACCTTTGCCGGGACGACGACTATCACCAGGTCCGGCACCTGTCCAATTGAAGTAAGGGATGGGTAACACTTAAGCCCCTCGACCTCGTTGGCCTGAGAATTGACGGGGTAGATTGTTCCGGGGAAGCCGGCTTCAATCATAGACCTGAGGATTTCGTAGCCGACTTTGCCTTTTTGGCGTGAGGCGCCAACAATAGCAACTGATTTCGGATTAAAAAATTTATCAAGCATAATAATGGTCCACAACAACCTTTCAAGAACCCACCCAGATATTGGCGAGCGGCGAAATGCTCACAGCAATAAACATCGCTGGAAGGGCGTGAATTTTATTAGATATCTTCGGCAAATGCAAGAATTTTCTGCTATGATTTATTGCCTTGTTAATCGCAGGATTAAAACTTTAATTATAGAGCTGCGGCTATGGAAAAACCGAAGAGATTTGTCGTTCAGAGGCACCAGAAAGAGTCGGAGCCGACGCACTGGGATTTGATGCTGGAGCGGGACGGGATTCTGGAAACATATCGTGTGGCTGAGCCCCCTGAAAAATGGGGAAAAGAGGCGATTGAGGCGGTGAAGATATTCGACCACCCGCTTAAATTCCTAAGTTATGAGGGCAGCGTGAATGAGGGCAAAGGCCGGGTGGAAATAGCTGATGGCGGAACATACCGTCTAATCAAAAAGGACGAAAATCAAAAGCAGATTTCGTTCGCGGGTAAGCTACTCAGGGAGGAGTTTCAACTCTGCCTGATTAAAGAGGACAGATGGGAGCTTCGGAATGACGTTTTCTAAAGCGTTTAACCCGGATTTTGGGCGATTTTGAGAACGGCATCGATATACTTGGCCGCGGCAGATTTGTCTTTGGCTTCGGCGATGACGCGGACGATGGGTTCGGTGTTGCTTGAGCGGATGTGAATCCATGCGTCGGGGAAATCGAAACGGAAGCCGTCTGAGGAGTCAACTTTGGCGTCGGGGAAAAGTTTTTTAACGGCGTCGAGGATGAGTTTGACTTTTGCCTTGTCGGCGGGGAATTTATATTTGGTCATTGAGTAGCGCGGTATTTCGCCGACGAGCTGACTAACGGTTTTGCCCGTTTGTGCGAGCAACTGGAGGGTAAACGCCATAGCGACGAGTGAATCGCGGATGGGGCCGACACGGAGGTCGATGACGCCGCCATTGCCTTCGCCGCCTATGATGCAGTTATTTTTGAGCATCGCGGAGGCAACATTTGCTTCGCCAACGGGGGTGCGGATGACGTGCCCCCCTGCTGATTTAGCGATGTCGTCAATCATACGTGATGTTGAGAGATTGGCGGCTGCGGAGCCGGTTTGTTTGCTGAATATAAGTTTGGCGGCAAGAGCCAAGGTATATTCCTCGCCTATATATGTACCCATCTCATCGACAATGGCAAGGCGGTCGGCGTCGGGGTCCTGTGCAAAGCCGATATCGGCGTGAGCGTTTTTGACGGCATCGCAAAGCGATGTAAGATTTTCGGCGGTTGGTTCAGGCGGATGCGCAAATAAGCCGGTGGGGTCGGTATTTACGGGGGTGATTTTGCAGCCGAGAGCTGTAAGTAGTTTTATGCCCGGTCGCCCCCCTGCTCCATTTACGCTGTCGAGGACGACTTTGAATTGTTTTTTGGCGATTGCCTTTTGGTCAACAATACAAAGGACCTTGGCAATGTGAATATCATCGGCTTCGCTATTTGCGGAGACAAGACCGGATTTCAGCGAATCGGCGGAGACAAAATCCCTGTTAAGGAAACGATTTTTAATTTGCTCCGCGACGCTGGAAGGCGGCGCCATAGCGTTATGGAGGAGCAGTTTGACGCCATTATAGGGTAATGGGTTATGAGAAGCGGTAATGATTACGCCGCCAGCACAGGCGAGATGCTGGACCATAATGCCGACGGTAGGTGTGGTGACAATACCGAGGTCAATGACGCTAACGCCGACGGACGTAAGGCCTGAGGTTACGGCATCAGCGAGGGATTGCCCGCCGGGCCGAGAGTCGCGGCCCACGCAGACAACTAATTTCCCGATGTTGAGATTGCGCGAGCGCAGGAAAGAGCCGAAGGCGCGACCATAATCGGCAGCGACTTGCGGGGTGAGGTTTTCGCCGACAATACCCCTGAGACCGCTAACGGTAATAATCAGTTCGCGTGCCATTAACCGCAGCCCCGTCGAGTCGCTGCCGATTCGTTTTTCATTTCCACGTCCGCGAAGTTAGTCAAGCTGGCAGACATAAATTTCATTAACGAAGTCGAGCTTGCGAAGGTCATTGATTGTATCCTCATCAGGTGTCTTATCGAGCGATACAGCAAGAACGGCTTTCTGCTGGTCGAGCTTTTGGCCAACGCCCATAGTTGCGATGTTGATTTTGTGCTTGCCCAGCACCGTACCAAGATGGCCTATAACGCCGGGGCGGTCTTCGTTGAAGATAATGAGGACCGCACCCTGCGGGGTTATCTCGGCGTTGAAGCCGTCGATTTCGATAATTCGCAGGAGCTTTTCGCCGAAGACCGAGCCGGTGATGGTGCGAGTAATCTTGTCGGTAACAACTTTGGCGGAGAAGCTGGAAGCGACGTCTTTTGGCGTCGGGTTTTTGGTTTCGTCGATACTGATGCCTCGTTCCTTAGCCAGGACGGGAGTGTTGACCAAATTGAGCGGCATCTCGAAATGCTTCTGGAGCAGGCCTATTGCGAAATTGAGCGTTACGGCCTGGAGAGGCATTTCAGCGATAGCTCCGCGATATTCGACCTGGACCTGTTTGATTTGCCCTGGAGCGAGAGTGCTCAGGACGACGCCTATTCGGCGGGCAAGCTCGGCATATTTGAGAACCAGCGGAGGCACAGCACCGGCGGTCGATGGCGCGTTGATAGCGTTCCTGATGGAGTCGCCCCGCAGTGCATTTACCAGGATTTGAGCCGCTTCAACTGCGACTTCGATTTGGGCTTCTTCGGTGCTTGCGCCGAGGTGAGGCGTAACGAGGCAATTAGCGAATTCCTTGAACCGCGTATTTTCCGGCGGCTCCTTGGGGAATACGTCAAGGGCTGCACCTGCGATGCGTTTTTCGGCCAGCGCCGTGTAAAGTGCATCTTCATTGATGATGCCACCGCGAGAACAGTTAACCAGGCGAACGGTCGGCTTCATCATTTTGAACTGTTCGGTGTTAATCATATTTAGCGTCTGCTCGTTCTTGGGGACATGGACGGTGATGTAATCGGCCTCTTTGTAGATTCTTTCGAGCTTGTCGGTGATTTCGATACCCAACTGGTCGGCTCCCGCCGGGACGGCAAGCGGGTCATAGCCAAGAATCTTCATATCGAAACCCCTGGCCATTTTGGCGACAGCCATACCGATTCTGCCCAGGCCTATGACACCGAGAGTTTTGTTATTGAGCTGGTTGCCTTCGTATTGTTTCCTGTCCCATGCGCCGCCTTTAAGCGAATTACAGGCAGGGACAACGTGTCGGCTCATCGCGAGCATCAGCGCCATAGTGTGCTCGGCTGCACTGAGGGTGTTGCCGCCGGGCGTATTCATAACAAGGACGCCCTTGCGGGTGGCTTCTTTTACGTCAACATTATCGATACCGACGCCCGCTCGGGCAACGGCTTTGAATCTGCCTGGATTGGCGAGAACTTTCGCGGTAACCTTGGTCGCGCTGCGGATAATCAGGCCGTCGTAGCCGCCGATTATACTTGCCAACTCGTCTTCGCTTATACCAGTTTTTACGGTTACTTCGACGTCGGACATAGCTTTAAGCAGGTTGATGCCTTCCTGCGCGAGTTTGTCTGTAATCAGAACCTTTATCATTGAATCATCCTTTATAAAAAAAGTTTCAGATAAAATTTCGTTTTTGATTTACCACCCAGAGGCGGTTCGTTCATCCGATATTTTGAAACCGGCTTTGGGACAATTATAAAGATATCTTGTAACACAGTGCGAAGCGGCGGCGGCCAGACGGACAACAGCAGCGTCCCGGCCCCGCCGCTCTGACTCGAACCCCACCTGAACAAGACGTGAGTTTTCGGTGGTCGGCCAGAGCTTTTCGCCTGATGAGACCCTGTAAAGCATCGCGTAAGCATCAAGTGAACCGGTGACGTAGCCGCCCTCTGGTAGGTCGCGGACTTTGCAGTCGGTAACGGTAACTACCAGTACCAAGTCGGCGCCGAGTTTTTCACCAATCTGCGTCGGGGAAAGCGTATAAAAATCCGGCGTTGCGGCTCGCAAATCATCAAGTGATTGATAATTGATAAACAGCGACTGTTTAATCTTTGCCTTTTCCTGAAGCAATTTACCGATTACATCGGTGATATAGAATCGCAGATTGGGATAGGCGCTTAGATAAGTGGGCTGGTCAACAAAGACGAGAATTTTCTGGTCCTTGTCTTTGGAGAGGTCGTATTCAGCCGAGGCACCTGCTTCGGAAGAAGTCGGGGTGCCGATTACACCGACAATCGCAGGGTTGCATCCGGCATAAAACAGTGCCAGCGGCAGGCCTGCGCAAAATAATACGACGGGCCAAAACGAGCATATCGCAATACCAGATTTTGCCTTTTTCGGTTTCACTTTACCTCAACATCTTCAATTGCCGCTGTTCTGTGCTATTGCTCTTGCGAGCGTTACAGCCCAGCCGGCGGCAAAAACCAAAAATAACGCGGCAAGGATGTATCGCAGTTTCAGCGATGCAAACTGCCGCTCAAGTAACGGTGAATATACTCCAAAACCGGCGACAAGAAAAGCAAAAAATGCGATTACAATCGCAAAACAGCAGAAAAATCCCGCGGCGGGCTGGGCATAAAAGGCGTCGCTTATGTGCCCGTGAGAAAAAGCGATGACGGCTGTGGTCATACCACAGGTCGGGCAAGGCAGGTTATAACGCTGTTTAAAACCGCAGGGGAAAGGATATAAAAAGAAATGGAATTGGCCCATAAGCCAGCCAAGAGTAAAGCCGGCGGCGATAACAATAAAGATGGCAGCCGCAATCAGCCGCTGATTAGCGGTAGCACGCGAAAATAACTTCGGCAAGATTGGTTGTTGGCCTGATTCCATAAGGGCGTTACAATACCGGCATTCTCAGATTGCGTCAAGAAAGGAAAATTATATGGTGCTTGAGCAAAAAGATTTTAGCAGGATGCTGGAAACGGCGGAGGTCGCGGCCCGATTAGCGGGACAAAGGGCAATGGAGGAGTCGAGCTATATTAAGGTATCCGTGAAAGGGCCGGACCAGCTCGTAACACAGGCGGATACGATTTGCCAGCAGATAATCATCGACCGGATAAAGGAAACATATCCGGATGACGGATTTATAGGCGAGGAAGGCCCGAAAGGCGAGATGTTTAAACAGCCGCCCCGAGGCAGCCAAAAGGTGTGGTGGGTAATCGACCCGATAGACGGGACGACCAACTTCGCCAAAGGGATGCTGTTGTTTTCGGTATCGATTGCAACGATGTATGAGGGCGAACCAGTGGTGGGAGTGATTTATGACCCGGCGACGAATTCGATGTTCACGGCAGTGAAAGGCGGCGAGGCCCGGCTAAATAACAGGCGAATCAGCGCGGGCGACGACGGCTTCGACAGATTCTCAAGCGTGGGGACCGACAGCTTCTTCGATAACGGCGTGCCGAAATGGGTAATCGCGCTTATGGAAAAGGCAAGGTCGCGCACCTTAGGTAGCTCATGCCTGCAATTGGCATATCTGGCAAAAGGTTCGCTTGTCGGGGTGGTTTTTGTCAGGCCGAAGATTTGGGACGTGGCTGCGGGCGTATTGATAGCCGAATCCGCGGGGGCAATTGTCAGCGACTGGAAAGGCAATAAGCTTTTCCCGATGGACCTCGACAATTACTCGGGGCAGGAGCTGGCGACCGTCGGAGGGAATAAGAAGGTGTACTCAGAGATGGTGGCACTACTCAAGTAATCTACGATTTCGGATTACCGTGCGTCCGGGACTTGTTGTATAGCAATAACCTTTACTTTTCCAATGTATGGGGTAGGATCGGCTGGATAATTCGGATTTTTCCTGACATCGCTTCTATCTAAAATAGCGATGACGCGTTTTTGCGGGCCGGAGGGGCCGATACGGACAAGGATATAAGCGGTAAAGACGTCGCTGCGAACCGTTACAAGATTACTGATGCGGTCGAAAATAACGTCCCGCTCCTCAAATGCGTCGCCATTGCAGTCCGTGGGCGAGGGCGTCGCTAAGCCAGCAAAAGGAATAGCTTTGCCCTGGTAATAACTCATACCGCTAACCCGCATAAGCTCGCCTGTGCTTTTGAAAGCCCCGGCCCCGGATGTGTCCCTGTTGTTGACGATTTCCTGGGCAAGTTCTACTCTGTCAGCATATGGTAAGCTGGCATCGGGATTTGTAACCCAGGGCAGTTGGGCGAGGACAAACCACGGGGCGGTATTGATATTTATTCTACCTTTGATTCGCGTCTCGTTCGGGTCGATTGGGTTGTGGTCACAAGGGTCTATTACAGTCAGGTATTTGAAAAGATTCTGGACGCACGGGTCGGCGATATTGAGGCGAACATTTGGTTCCGTACTGTTTTGGTCGATTGGAACTGTGTCATAGTATAATAGCTGGCCTATTTCGCCGATATTTGTAAATTGTTTATTTGCCGGGTGCGCCTGAATCATAAATGTTCCAGCAGGAGCGATAAAACTGTTCGTCATGCCAAGTGTAGGCGCGGTCACACTCGTGTTCAAAATCCGCCTGATACACCTGTTAACGGTTATATCTCTTTCATAACTGTGTGGCTCGGAAGTGCTTGTCTCCGTCATCCAGTTGATGCTGGGAGGGGGAACGGCTAACAAGTCAACTGGCACAAGCCCATAACCATTTACGTTCCGGAAAAGTTTTATAGTACTTCCCGGACCCGGGCTGAAGTTTATGTCGGGATCAATCTGCGTATCTGAATCTAACGCACCGATTGGTGGTATAGGTATATCTGCCTTTGGGTCAATATTTGCCAGCACATGAAACTGTTTTGAGCCGGTCCAGTTTATATCAAATACTTTGGCTGGATTCGTAATGCTGAGCTTCCATCCGTTTGGGTCGTCGTCGTCCCGCGGGTATGGCTTGAATAGTTCTATGGCGTAAGAACGATATACTTTGTTGGGGTCGTCTTTATCATAGTTAGGGTCGTTGCCGATGGGTTTATAAAAGTTCTGGGCGATTTCTGATATGTAAACGCAGGGCCTTTCGAAGCCAAAGTGTGGAGTCCCAAATGAGTCCTTTACAACGGTCACTTTATTATTGGGGTCATACCTTGGGTCGGTGGAAGGATAATTAGGGCCATCGATGTAATCCATCAGGTTTGCGGTGATTTGTGCCACGTCAGCACTTGTAAAAACACTGGGAAGGGCAGCGCGAACAGCATTGTAAATCGTATTAGTATTAAAGTCAAGAGGTGAGTTGATATTGAGCATTTTGATGCCATTGGGGTCGATAATCCTGTCCATATTGTAAGTCGTGGCGATGTGGCGATAGGCATATTGGCTAGGGTCGGTGAAAATACCATCAGCAGAAGCAGTAATTTTCCATTCATCAAATCTTGTACTCGTGTCGATGGGGGTTTGGAAATCGGATATTCTGCCTATTTCCCACCCTTTCATTACCTCGAAGCGGGTATCAATTCCTGTTTGATTTATCAGATAACGATAACGAAGTTCAAGCTCATCGGAGATATCAAAAGGCGTGTATGGAGTAACGGGCTGGTCATATTTCCAGACAACATTGTTGGTGTAAGAGGCGGCATTGCCTGAGCCGCAACGATACTTCACAAGAGTGTCCGCATCGGCCTGGATTGTTGTAGTAGCCGGATTTTCGTAGGGTCTTTGGGCCAGTGCGAGGAGGTTGATTTGCGTCTGGCTTGAGCCGTCGGTGCGGTTGGCGTCGGCGTTGACGTCGAACCAGTAGGCGGTGTTGATATTGAGCATACCGCCGTTGTCGATGATGCGAATGGCAGCGTAAACAGGTTTGCCCTTGCTTGAGTTTACATTCTGAACCTGCATCCAGAAAGAATCGCTAACGCCATCGCCATCGGCGTCGGCATAGAATTGTTTTACCGGAGTGCTGTCGCCAACATCAACGCTGTCCTGATATTCGCGGACAATGTTAGCCGGAATGTCACACAAGACCGAGTTGGCCCAAAATGTGTTATTAATATCTGTTATATGCCGCCAGTGGTAAATGTTAGGAGCATACTGATATGGTTCAAGGCACGCAAGCCAGGAATTGTTGCCATCGGGGTAATTATAATATGTGCCGTTTGCGTCAACGCCGGGGACGTTATGAATAAGAACTTGCGATATTTGCGAGACAACGGTATCGACAGCTAATTTGAGGTCATGGTTATCCCCGACGGCTGAGGTGGCGACTGAATCAACGCGGGAAGAAAACAAAAAGAGAACGCCTAAGATTGCAAGCAATGTTGTAAGAACAACCGCGAGAATGATGGCCGACCCTTGGCGAAGCCGCTCTGTCTTCTCCGCCTTCGGCGAGATATCGCCCGTCCCGAAGGGTCGAGGCGGATGTCTTCTGTTTTCTGTCTTCTGTCTCATATCAGTCGCCCAGATAAACGATATGGGTAAAAGTTTGGCCATCCTTGAATACGCCTCGTGAATCGTAAAGCGTGAAGGTAAATTTAAATGCCTTCGGAAACACCGGCTTCTGCGTTACAAGATTGCCGGCACTGCCAGGATAATAAACGCCTTGTGCCCCAATATATGAAAACCAGTTTGTAAAGGACGGTACAGGTGCGACCGTATTAAAGTAGAAGCCGAAGGCATTGCGAACCATAGAGCGCAAGTCGGGACCAAAATCGGAATAGGTAGTGCTGCCGCTGCCGTCGGGAGAGATGCTCGGCCACCAATAAACATATTCCTGGCCCGCATTAATATATGAGTAACTCCATTGCACGGAAAAACTGCCCACTTTTTCAGCCATCAGCAAATGCAGAGTGTTTGTGCTCGCCAGGTTGACATTCGGCCGATAATAGCTGAAAGCGGTGTCATTGCCGAAGCAGCCGGTGATTATGTTGCCAACATTTGTGGAACCATTTACGGGGTCGTTTACCGCGGCCTGCCACTGCGAAAGCGAATTCGTATCGTGCTCATATTTATCATTTTCAACGGGAATAGGTAGTATAGCGGGTATTGTAAGGACGCCACTGGTATTAAGAGGAAATTGTGCATACCGCGGAGGCGTGTCCGGATTGGCAATGTAAAGGTGCTGGCGTCTGGATAAAACACGGTCAACGGGCCTGAGGTTGCAGGGGTCTTTTAGAACGTAATTCGGGTCAATGCTCCAGGCCTGCCCATAGTAAATTCTCGCCAGATTGGATACAACTGGGCTGCCGGAAGCAGCGGGGACTATCGGATTCACAGTAGTGTCATAAATTTGTGTGGACTGGAAGTCGCCGTCGGCGAAAAACATAATCTGGTCTAATCTCTTATTATAGTCGTTGGGGTCCAACTCGAACCATATAAACAAAGGAGCATCTTTGCGGAGGCCTCTGAAGTCGTTGTTCAACTGGTCGGTGATGGCGCGAAATTTCTGCATAATCTCGGCCTGGGCAGTGGCGACGCGGTATGAGGCGATACTGGTTTTGAAAACCGTGCCGGCAAAGACAACCACCATCGCCATTACGCCTATGGCAACGACAATTTCGATAAGGGTGAAGCCGTCTTGCGTATTGTGTCGTTTGTTGTTCATAGTTCGTAGCGATTAAAAATGCATTACTTTCTGATAGACACCAATGCAGGGGTATCGGCCGCCATTAACAACGGGAGGCGGAACGACCCAAACCTTTAACGGAGTCCCCTGCCAGGGTTTGTCGAGTTTTATGACGGTATCATTGCTTGGATAGCGTTCGAGGACACGGTATATCTGACCAGTAGCATCGTCAACAATTGTGCAGCCGTCGTTAATATAAGTTTTCATACTCGCATCTATACTCGTATCTATAGTTAATTCGTAACTGCCGGCTGTGCCTGAAACACCAACGTTCACTGCAACAGGTCTTGAGGAATCAATAGAATTAGGATAAGTCGTTGCCGCGCCGGCCTTTCGGCTGACAAAAACAGTAACCTGGACGTCGTTAATGTCAACCCTTCGACATATAGCCGACCACCAGTATTGCTTATAATTGGGGACGGCTGTCGGAGTCGAAGGATAAGCATGCTCAGCAGCAGAAAGCATGTATGGGGTCTGAATTGTATAATTAAGAATGGCAAAATTAACACCGTAGAGTTTTATTTTTGCGAAGGCCTCGTCGGCGACTATCGGGGCAACGGTGCGTTCGGTGGCAACCATCGTAAAATGAATACTCACGGGAAAAGAGCCGGCGATAAACAACAGCCCCATAGCCAGTAACCCGACGGCAATTAGGACCTCGGTGAGAGAGAAGCCGTGTCTCGTCCGCCGTAATGGCTTGGCCATCCCTAACGGGAGGCGAGACCTCGCCAACAGGCGGGATGCTCTCCCGTAAGGGACCCCTTTTGGGGGATACTCGATGCTCGATATTTGATGCTCGACGTTCATTCTCTGTCTTCTGTCCTCAGTCCTCTGTCCTCTGTCTTCCGGTTTATGTTCATTTTTTGTTAATAATTGTTCCCGTGTATGGGTTGATATAAATCCGCTTCAACTGACTGAGATAATTTGTCCAGCGAAGATTCTGGTCAACCTGTTTCAATTTCTTCGTGTCGTAAATAACAAAGCTGTTTCGACTGGGCTCAGGTCCCAAACCCAAATTAGTAGGGGCTATCCAGTAATCATCCTGATAGAACATTGCGATTCGGCTGGTTTCGACGTTGTAAATGGTGTTGAATATATCGTCATTGCTGCTGTCATCGGTTTGCCCATTCCTGTTTCGGACACGGACGCCTTGGATTACAAGTTTACCCGATGGCGAAAAGATAATCGAAAAAGTTGAGGTATCGAGCAGCTCAAAATTATCATTAATAAGATTGTCCTGGTTAATCTCTAATTGGCTTGATGGATTGATAGGATTTGGGATGTTTCTTGTTGGAACGATAGTCATATCCATCACGCCGATGGAGTCGGGGAGTTTAATCGGCTGGATTCCTTCAACCGCGCGGAAACCATAGGCCATTATATTGGTGTCATGAATAATAAAGATTATGTATTGCGATGCTTTTTCAGGATGACTGGGGTCGCCCAGTTTCTGGAAACGGATTCCTGCGTAACGCTGCTCTTTAGAGGCGATAGCGCGTGCGCTGGCCATAGCAGAACTGATTATGGATTTTGCGCCGCTTTCGGATTCGAAGGAATTGAGGAGCATATTGGCAGCAGGGACAGCTAAGCCGAGCATCAACGCGGCTATCCCGATGACAACCACCATCTCGGCAAGTGTTGTACCGACTCGCCCTGAGCCCAGTCGAAGGGCCTGTCGTGAGCGACGCCCGCACTGAGCTTTGTCGAAGCGTCGAACGAACTGTCTGCGTTTGTTTTTCATTTTACTTCACGTTAGATATATCATCAGCCGTATCAAACTGTTTGTCCGGCCCGGCGGATGTTATTACAGGAAAGGTCTTATTTGTACCCGGAAGAGGGTACCACGAGCTGTCTTTCTGGTAGTAGGAGTATCGCAGGGGCGTTCCCCATGGGTCAATGATTCTTGTGAAAGGCATCGCCGGCAATGCGCCTATGGTAATGGTTATTAGCGTAACATTATCGGTTCCGATATTTGTCAGAAGAGATTTGTCTATTCTTTCAAGTGTCGCCCTGCAATTGGGAACCTGGCTGAGAATAAAATACAACGCTTCTGAACCCGAATAGTTCGAGGCGTGCGCCCATAAGAGCCCTGCGTTAATAGTTACTGTGGGCTGTGGAGTTGAATATAAACCATTGCAAAGTATATTCTGGAATGTAGTTTGGTCATTGAGGCCGTTGCAATCAAGGGGAAAAGTCAGACCGGCGTAACCGTCTTTATATTCGTATCCGAAGCCGCGGAATTGTTCGAGGGCGTTGCCGATGAGGACGATTGTATCTCTTGTCAATCGCTCCTTGCCCTGGTCGTCGATGCGTTTGGCGATAGTAACGACCATCGAGATGAGTATGGCGATTATGGCAATCACCACGGTCATTTCGATGAGCGTAAAGCCGGTTTTATAAGCGCGCGTTTTCATAAGTAATATCAACCGCCCCAATGCCGGCGTTTAGTAGTTGTGTATGTCATCGGCTGTGCCGTAATAGCCGTCAGGCCCGGCAGAGATTAAAATATAGGTATCCGGATTGTATGGCCGTGCAATACTCGGAATCCTCGGGTCTCGTATCCCGTAACCAATGCCTGAACCACCATAAGTGGCGGGAATATATGGAGCACTGGTTGGGTATTTGGTATTGTAAAAAACCGGGTAATTCATACCAGAAAGATAAGCAAAAGGATGCATTAGGCCTGAGTTTCCATTTGCAGTAAGTTTCCCGAGCTGGATTATTGGGGAATTGTCGCTATAACTATATATTCTGTGTGTAATATCACTATCATCAATTGTCTTATAAGCGATATTTGCCTTGTAGTAGAGAATCGGAGCGCCGGCTGTAATGGGTTTGCCTGTGCTATCGTTATCGGTTGTTTTCCTTACTTTGAATACGTCGCAAAGCACATTTGTGTCGGAAGCAAGCGGAAGAGTGTTATTGAACAGTTTGCCAAGTCTAAACACATTGGCTGCCGCCGGTTCGAGATAAGGGCCTTTTCTGTCCTGCAGGGTAGCTAACGTATAAAACGAGGTACCGGCACCATCTGTACCATCTGCCTGCCATTTGGAGTTGGGATTAAAGCCCATCAGGTCCCAGCCGAGAAGGGCTTCAGAAAGTTTCTGTGCGCCACAGTAATTAGTTGGAAGAGGGGGAAACCAGTAGGAAGGCGGGTAATCGCCATAATCCTGCTTGAAGGCCTCCAGCGCCATTCCGATTGTATTCAACTGGGCCTTCTGTGCCGTCTCTTTTGCCTTTGTGCGAATCGCAACAACAGAAGGCAGCAAGATGCCTAATAATATGGCAATGATTATTACGACCGTTACCAGCTCCACGAGTGTAAACGCCTTACGATTATTCATCTGTGTTATCCTTTTCATAAAATACCTCGCTTTACTGCCAGGTCTCGGCGAACAAGGCGAAGTCAACAAAATCCACAAGGCCGTCTCCATTGAGGTCGGACCTTACGCAGGGGCCGCCGCCACCGAGCCAGTCCTCGCAAAAGACAAGAAGGTCATCCAGGCCGATTACGCCGTCGTTAGTAAAATCTGTCTGGGGCGGGTCGATGAAGTTCGGCTCGACGGAAACCTCCGTGCAGCCGAGCATCCAGTCACTTGCAAAAACAGCGTAGTCGGCAAAGTCATTGACGCCGTCGCCGTTCAAATCCGGGCCGCCGGATTCAAGCCAGCCGTTGGCAAAGGTCTGTAAATCATATATATCAACGATGCAATCGTGATTGAAATCCGCCGGCGGGTAAATTTCCGTGCTGCTAAACCAGATGGAGTCCCATCTGGCGATGTAATAATAGTAATACGGTATTGGCGCCGCGGTATTGGCCCTGATGCCGATTCCTAAGAAATGCGAGCCGGGGACGACGCTAATATCATTTACCTCGATATGATATACGCCGTTTGCGTTTAAGCCGGCCTGGTTAGAGTCCCAGATTGCATTGCCGTCGATTGTGATAATCGCGCTGAACAGGTTTGAATCCCATTGGTAATAGGTTGGATATTGCGTGTTAAGCAGGAGGTCAAAGGCGATTTGGTTGACGTTGCCGATAAAAAGGCATTGTGCGACGGTCGCGGCATCATCCTTTTGAAAAGTGGCGTATATCTCGGTAGCTAACGCCAGCGAGAAACTGCCGTTGGTGTCCCAATCATTACTCACAAAACCGCTGAACTTGGAAACAGGAACGTTCACGTCATTCCAGTTGCTCGGAGGATACAACGTAATGTCGGAAATCTGACCATCCATCTCAAAGCTTCCGTTTCTTATCAAGCTTACTTCCGCCTGCGCCATTGTCGTCCACAACAGCAGGCACACAATTCCAATACCATATAATCCTTTCATCGCTTCTCCTCGCCGAGTTTTTTAGTCGCCGAAATTATAAATATCGTCGCTTGTGCCGTATTCGCCGTCAAAGCCCGCCGACATCAGGATATACGAATTCGCCCTGTATGGCCTGTCGCCCGTGGGAACCTTTTTATCACGGATAATATCATAGAATGCCTTTGGACACGTGTTTCCAATAACAAAACCATCTATAGTTGTCCCGGTTGATGCCAGGTGGTGAACGTACATGTTGGATGTCCAGGGCATTCCCATTTGAATCAAGGCCTGATTGTCATAGAAGTTGTATGTGTAAAAATAAGCGCCGTCAGACATCGTACCCTTCATAGTCGCAGGCGATGTGCCGATTGTAGGAAACCGATATTTTGCCTGGTCGGCCCTGTAATAAAGGATTGGCATACCCATTTTTTTGCCCGTGGTTTTATTCGTAACTCGATTATAGGAATCGCACAAAACATAGGTGAAGGGGTCAAAACCTGTCACGGAAGGCCCAACACTAATGCCGGCCGCGGCGGCGGCTATGGTAGCAGAATCGTAGATATCACTAAGAATGTATGCGTTTGCGTGTTCAAGCTCTAAATACATCTTGCGGGACCTTATGTTTTCGTTATAGGTCGGCGTATCAGGATAACCCTGTGGAGGATATACAGTAGGAATTGGGATCGCCGAGCCGAAACCAGAGCGTTCAAAGCGAGAAGTTGGATTGAATCCCTTTAGGTCCTGGCCAACCATTGCCTCCGCCAGACGCATCGCACCGCAATAGTTAAGCACATCGTCATCCAACCCGTTGGAATCGGGATAGCCATCGAAATCGGCGTTAAACATATCAAGCGCTACGGCTATGCTGTGGAATTGCGCCTTCTGCTTGACGTCTGTCGCGTATCTCCTGACGCGATTCAGCGCGGGCGCCAGCAAACTGATGAGAATTACAATGATGCTCATAACCGTGAGAAGCTCGATAATGGTAAAACCAATCCTACTGCTTTGATTGCCGTTAATCGGTTTCATTTTACTCTCCTTGAATATTCGCTATAACTCCGGTTTTAAAAATTTCGTTTTTTACCCGCCGACGTTCAGCGTGGTAATAATTTTAATCATCGGCAGGAACACCGACATAACGATGACCATCACGATTCCGCCGAGGACAACAATCATTATGGGTTCGAGCAGGTGCATTAACGAGGCAACGAGAACGTCAACCTGCTCATCGTAGTTATCCGCTATTTTGAGAAGCATCTTGTCGAGGTCTCCCGTTTCTTCGCCTACCGCCACCATGTTGGAAACAATCAGGTCAACCGTTTTGGACTGCTTCAAAGGCGTCGCGAAGGTGTCGCCCTGCCTGATGGAGTTCTGAACATTGAGAAGCATTTTGGAATATACTTCGTTGCCTGCGGTTTCGCTGGTAACGTTAATCGCGTCGAGAATTGGAACGCCCGCCCCGATAAGCGTGCCTAATGTCCTGGTCCAGCGGGTTACGGCCACTTTTCGCGTGAGCTGGCCCATCACGGGAAGCCGGATTTTGATGGCGTCGAGAACGTATCGTCCCGTCTTAAACTTCCTGATAAGACGGGTCAGAAAAATAAACCCGAAAGGCACGCCCATAAGGATTGCCCAGCCGAAATCCTTGGCAATCCACTGCGCTACATTGAGCACAATTTGCGTAATCATGGGCAAACCCTGCCCCTCAAGCATTTCCTTCAGAACGCTTTCGAACTTGGGAATAACGAATATCATCAGCAATATGAGCATCGTCATCGCGGCGGTAAGAACCACTGCCGGATAAATCATAGCGCCTTTGACGCGGGCTTTGAGCTTCTGAGATTTTTCCATAAAGTCGGCTACGCGGGACAAAATCAGGTCAAGCACGCCGCCCGTCTCGCCTGCCGCGACCATACCCACCATTAAGCGGTCGAAACATCTGGGAAACCGGCTCAACGCCTCAGACAATGTCGCGCCGCCTTCGATGTCGTCGGCGACGTAACCGATGATACGCTTGAATGTGCCTGCTTTCTGCTGCTCCTCAAGAATTCGCAGCGACCTCAAAATCGGCAGACCCGCGTCCTGCAGTGTGGACAACTGCCTGGAAAACTGGGCAATCACCTTGATTTTGACCTTGCCGCCCGCCCCGCGTCTTCTCTTCGGCTTTGCAGCGACGGCTCCGGCAGCGGCGGCGGCCGCCTTGCCGCCTCCAACAGACATTACCTTTGTGGGGAAATACCCCATATTTCTTATTTTGCTGACAGCTTCCTTCTGGCTTAACGCCTCAACCTCGTTTTTTATCGCCACTCCCTGTGAGTCCAGAGCTTCGTATTTAAACAGCGGCATAAACACCTCCTACGAATTTTTTATTCATAAGTTATTCGCTTTCCGCGATTGTTTCCTTCACGACTTCGTCTATTGTCGTCAGGCCGTTATATATCGCCGACAAACCCGCCTCTCGCAGCAATTTCATACCTGCCTTCTGGCTGGCCGTCCTAAGAACATTTGTTGACGCGTGGTTCATAATCAGCTCTCGCACTTCGTCATTGAACGTCATAATTTCAAAAAGGCCCGTTCTGCCCTTGTAGCCGGTATTGTTGCACCTGTTGCAGCCGGCGCCGTAATAGAACTGTTTGCCCTTGATGTCCGCAGGAGAAAGTCCAAGCTCCATAAGCTGGCTTTCCGTCGGCGAAAACGGCGTTTTGCAATGCTCGCAAATTTTCCTCACTAATCGCTGGGCGACGATGCCTTCTATCGTCGCCGTCAGAAGGAACGGCTCAATGCCAAGGTCCAGAAGTCGCGCGATGGAACTCGGCGCATCATTGGTGTGCAGCGTTGTGAATACGATGTGCCCCGTCAGTGAGGCCTGAGCGGCGATTTCCGCCGTTTCAAGGTCACGAATTTCACCGACCATAACAACGTCGGGGTCCTGACGCAAAATCGAACGCAGGCACTTGGCGAAAGTAACCCCGATATCCGGCCTCATCTGTACCTGGATGATGCCGTCAATATCGTATTCAATCGGGTCTTCGGTGGTAATTATCTTGGTCTCGATGTCGTTAAGCTCGTTTAACGCTGCGTATAGTGTCGTTGTCTTGCCGCAACCCGTCGGGCCTGTAACAATTATGATGCCGTTGGGCTTGTGAATAAGCTGCCGAACAACATTCAGGTTCTCTGTCCCGATTCCGAGCTTTTCAAGGTCTAATTGCATCTGGCTGCGGTCGAGAATACGAAGCACAACGCTTTCGCCGAACATCGTGGGTAAAACGCTGACACGCAGGTCAACCGGGTTTCCCTGAACGGTAAGCGAAATACGACCGTCCTGGGGAAGACGCCTTTCCGCGATATCCAAGCTTGCCATAACCTTAATTCTCGAGCTAAGCGCCGCGGCGATATGCTTCGGCGGCGGAACCATCTCGTAAAGGACGCCGTCGATTCGATATCGCATTTTGTATTCGTTTTCAAACGGCTCAAAATGTATATCAGAGGCCTTGTCCCTGATTGCCTGCATCAGCACTAAGTTCAAAAGCTTCTTTACCGGGTTCGATTCCGAAAGCTCTTTCAGTTCATCAAGGTCGATACTCTGGTTTCGCCCCGCGAATTCGGCAAGGAATCCGTCTTCCTGAATTTCACTGATTAGCTCATTTATTCCCTGCCCCTCATCCTTCTGCTGGTAGTACTTCGCAATAGCTGTGTCAAGCGCCTTTGTGTCAACGATTTTAGCAGTAACTTTCATACCAAGCAGAGTGCTTAAATCGTCCGTTGCCCGGAAGCTGTCGGCCCTGTCAACCGCCACCACCAGCTCGTTTGTGTCCTCCTTGAATTCAATGGGCAAAACCCGATATGTCTTTGCCATCTGCGGGGCAAGCTTGTCTAGGACGCTCTTAGGAACCTCGACTGCGTCCAGGTTTATAAATTCCATTCCTCGCTGGGCTGCAAGGGCAATATGCAACTGTTTTTCCTGCACAAGCCCAAGCTCAACGAAAATCTCTCCAATAGGAATGTTCTTGTGTTCCTGCTGCTGCCTTTGTTTTTGCACTTCGAGACAATGGTGGACTTTTTCGCGGGTAAGCAAACCCATCTTCATAAGCACTCGGCCTATGGGTCTGCCTCTTAATTGTTCTATTGGCGGTATCTTATCCATAAACTCGCCCCTTATTTTTGCCTTGCCATCAATTACTATTATATGCTCGTAATTAACGCTGTGTCAAGTAATTAGCGATTGGACATACGGTTAATGAGACAATGTTTTGGTCCCATAACCTTAATTTGTTCTAAAAAAATGCATACTGCAAACTCAAACTTATACACCCCTGCCACTCAACAATAGCATAATTAGGTGAGTATCCCCCCCGCATTATCCTCAGCGGCCAGTAATTTCCTGCCGGACATCACATAACTGCTTAAGTCACAAGATATTACGTTCGCAGAACCGGCCCGAAATCGTCCTCTTCTTCCGGAGGTCTCTCATGTGGCTTAAGGGTCTTGAGACGCGCCATTGCCTTATCGTGTAAAGCGCCCGGCGATCTTGCTTTATCCAGCATTTCCGACATCGTAATTTTGCCGGATTCATACAATTGCCAAAGGTGGTCATCGAGCAGTTGCATACCAAGTTTTCTGCCGGTTTGGATACTGGAATCGATACGATAGGTCTTGTTTTCGCGGATAAGGTTTGCGATAGCCGGGGTAACAACCATAAATTCATACGCAGCGACTCGACCTTTTCCTGTGGATAAGGGGCAAAGCGCCTGGCTAAGCACCGCGATGAGGTTACTGCTCAACTGGATGCGTATTTGTTCCTGCTGGTCAACGGGGAAAACGTCAATAATACGACTGATAGTTCCTGCCGCGCTTGTTGTATGCAGAGTGCTGAAAACCAAGTGTCCAGTTTCAGCGGCACGGACAGCGGCCTCAATTGTCTCAAGGTCTCGCAATTCGCCGACGAGAATAACGTCAGGGTCCTGACGCAGCACGCGACGAAGGGCTTCTGAAAAGCTTGGAACGTCAATTCCTACTTCACGCTGGTTAATAATCGATTTTTTATGGTTGTGGTAATATTCGATTGGCTCCTCGACGGTTACGATGTGGCGGTCTAGATTTTCGTTAATGTAATTGATCATTGTTGCAAGCGTAGTCGTTTTACCGCTACCTGTCGGCCCTGTAACGATGAAAAGGCCTCTTGGTCTGCGGCAAAGAGCTGCGCATATCTTGGGCAGGCCGATTTCGTCAAAGCTCAGGATTTTATACGGAATCAGACGCAGAACCATTGCGACATTGCCTTTTTGTTTGAAAACAGACACACGGAATCGGCACTGCTCGCCATAGGCAAAACCGTAATCGGTGCCGCCCTCTTCCTGAAATTCCTGCTGGTTTCGTTCAGGCGTAATGCTTTTCATCAACGCGAAAGTGTCATCCGGTTCGAGGACCTTTGTTTCGAGCGAGCGCAGCCGGCCGTCTATTCTTAAAACAGGCGGTCTGCCGACCGTTATGTGAATATCCGAGCCGCCCATAGTTACGCAGGCCTGAAGCAATCTATCAATATTTACTGTTGCCATTTAATGATTCCTGATAAAAAACAATGTATCAATCGCCCCTCACACCTTCCACTTGAGCAATTGCCGCGACTTCCGCCGGCGTGGTTACTCCTTTGAATATCTTGAGTTTGCCGTCATCCATAAGCGTTCTCATACCGCTGGCGATACAGGCCTTCCGCAACTCACTCGTCGGGGCTTTTGAAAAAGCCAGTTCCCTTACTTCGTTGTTAAGCTCGACCATTTCAAATATACCCTTACGCCCCTTGTAGCCGAGGCCCTGGCACTGACTGCAGCCGGCGCCTTTGTAAATCGAGTTGGTTTTGAGGTCCTCAGGGGTAATATCCAGCAGGCGAAGATAACGAGGGTCGGGGTCATTATCAACGGTTTTGCAGTTTTTGCATATTACCCGCAACAATCGCTGGGCCATAATGGCCTGAATCGAGCTCGCGACAAGGAAGGGTTTGACGCCCATATCAACCAGACGCGTAATCGCGCTTGGGGCGTCGTTGGTGTGCAGCGTGCTGAATACCAGGTGACCTGTAAGCGCCGCCTGAATAGCGACGTCGGCGACGATGCCGTCACGAATTTCGCCGACGAGAATCACGTTCGGCGCCTGGCGCAGCATAGCACGAAGTATCTTTTCAAATGTAAGACCTATGTCCTCCCTGACCTGCACCTGGTTCATACCGGCGAAGCTGTATTCGATGGGGTCTTCGGCGGTAATGATTTTTTTGTCGGGCTTGTTAAGCTCCTGCAAAGCGGCGTAAAGCGTGGTCGTTTTACCGCTGCCTGTCGGGCCTGTTACAAGGAATATGCCGTTGGGCCTGCGGATGATTCGCTGGAAGCGGTCATAGTCGTCGGATTCGAAGCCGAGCGCCTTAATACCGATATTTACGGCATCGGGTCGCAAAATACGAAGCACGACACTTTCGCCGTGGTTACCGGGCAGAGCGGATACGCGGAAATCGACGTCCTGATTGCCTATGGTTCGTTTAATACGGCCGTCCTGCGGGATACGTCTTTCAGCGATGTTCATACCCGAAAGGATTTTCAGACGCGTCATCAACGGCGCCTGCATATTTTTGGGGATATTGTCTTTTTCAAAGCAAACGCCGTCCAGCCGGTACCTGATTCGCACCCTGTCGGACATCGGTTCGATGTGAATATCGCTTGCTCGGATATTAACGGCTGTATCGATTATGAGGTTCACAAGGCGAACGACGGGACCGTCATCAGAGCCGGCAACCTGTCCGGCTTTGAGAACTTCCGCCTGAAACTCATGCCCCGCCTCAGCAAGCTCGGCTGCGGTGGCGTCGATACTGTGCCTTAGCCGGTCTGATTCCTCGGCCCTGCTTTGCTCAAGCGTATCGGTTAAAAATGCCCTGATTTTAGCTGGATTGGCAACGTAGCAATCAAGCTCCTTGTTTGTGCGGAACCGGACCGAATCCATCGCGTCGAGATTTACGGGGTCTGAAATGGCCAACTTGAGCTTGCCGTTATCCATCCCGAGAGGCAGCACATTATGCCTTTTGATGAGGTCCTCGGGGACAAGTTTGATGATTTCGGGGGTTAAGGTAGTAGTATCAAGGTTGACGTATTTCATGTCGAATTGCTTGGCGACGGCCTTTGCGAGGTTTTCCTCGTCTATAAGGCCTTTTTCAATAAGCACCTCGCCGAGCCGTTTTTTGCTCGCCTGGCCGACCTTAATAGCGTCGATGAGGGCCTGTTTTTCAACCAGACCCGCCTTATACAAAACTTCCCCCAAATGTCTGCGTGCTGTTTTGGCCATATATACCCGCTAAATAGAGATTTGGTATTACGCGTATTATAGCAGTTTTTGCACAATTTGTCAAGAACATCGTCAAACGGCAGCGTTGCGATTATAAAGGCCTATTTGCGACGGCCGGCGGTTTTAAGCGGGTGTATGAATAAACGATTGTCAAGGCAGGCGAGCGTGAAATTCCGCCCGGGTTTATGCCTGGTTTGCCTTCGGGGATATCGACACCAAGATTGGCGAAGTAATCCCGCCAGGCAGGCAATGTCAGGCCTGTTTTCGGGTCTTTGAAGGTCATGGGCTGCAACGGGAAAACCGGCTTGCCACCATTGGCCCGGCGGAAAATCTCGTAAATCAATTCGGAGCAGTAATACGCGTCGTTATCGATTGCGAAGACCTTATCGTATGGTTTGCCCTTCAAGACCTCGGCTATTTTAATGGCAGCGGGGATAAGATGCCTGTAAGGCGACTTCAGACGCCCCACGATTACTTTGGGCTGACTATTTGGTTCAGTTCCCCGGCTCAAAAAGGCCTGTAAATCAGTGGCGACAACCCCTTTTGAAACCGCCTCAATTACAATAAGCCCACCATTGGCGTCCTTAGCCACGATGCCGACGTGTGATAACCGCATACCCTTATAGCCGGTCGTAACGTCTTCGATTGCGTCGCAGAGAGGTCCGCAATCAACATCTTTGAAAAGCAAATCGCCCGTTTTAGGGGAAAATCCGACTTCATGGTGACATTCGATGTTTGCGCAGCCGGGGATGATTATCGCAGACACACAAGCCAGTGTTATCAGTATTGCTATTCGCATAACGGGGCTTTCTACTTTTTTTGTTTTTTTGCGGCCAGCCATGTTTTCAATTTCGGCAAAGGCCAGGTATTGGGCACGTCCGCTTTTGTCGCCCAGCCCCTTGCAGCCGTCGCGACGCCAAAGGGCATATAATCAAGCTGGTGCAGTTTATGGGCGTCAGTGTTGATGACTAATTTCACCCCCGCCTCAATGGCCATTTTGCAGTGAATGTCTTTGAGGTCAAGCCGATAAGGGTTCGAGCTGACCTCTATCGCCGTATGTGTCTCGGCGGCGTGCCTGATTACCGCGGGTATATCAATATCCATCGGCTCACGTTCACCAATCAGCCGACCCGTCGGGTGGCCAATGCAGTTAAGATAAGGGTTATCCATCGCCTTGAGCACCCGGTTTGTAATCGTTTCCCTGTCGCCGGCCATTCTCGAATGAATTGAGCCAATCACAAAATCAAGCTGGGCCAGTAATTTGTCATCATAATCAAGCGAGCCATTCGCGAGTATATCGACCTCCGCACCAATCAAAACGGTAATGTCTTTGAGCCGGTCATTGAGTTTGTGAATCCGCTCGATTTGCTTAGCCAGCCGGGCGGGCGATAACCCATTGGCAATCGCGATGAAAGGCGAATGGTCCGTTATGCAGATGTATTGATAGCCCTTTTGCATGGCAGCATTGACTAATTCTTCAATCTCGCAGGAGCCATCCGAGGCCGTCGTGTGAATATGCAAATCGCCTTTTATGTCCCCAAGGCACACCAAATCGGGGAGTTTATGCTTTTGGGCCGCTTCGATTTCTCCCCTGTCCTCTCTTAACATCGGCTCAACGTAATCGAGTCCGAGTTTTTTATAAATTTCGTTTTCTGTCGCACCGACTATCATTTTTTTGCCGCGGAACAGGCCATATTCGTTTAGTTTCAGTCCCGCTTTTACCGCTATCTCACGCAATCGCACGTTATGCTGTTTCGAGCCGGTGAAATACTGCCAAGCAGCACCGAAGCTCTTTTGCGGCACAACGCGGACATCGACATGAACGGGGCAACTATCTGTTTTTATGATGGCCGCACCTTTGGTGTCCCCCGCCGCCAAGACCTCCTGAACAAACTCGGCTCCTACAAAAATATCGATAATTTTTTTGCCATCCTTTGCAGCGACGAGAATATCAACGTCGCCGATTGTCTCGGCGCATCGGCGAACTGAGCCGGCATACTCTATTTTTTTGACGCCGGGCAAACCATTGAGAAAATTCATAACGATAGCCGCCGCGTTAAACGCCTGGTCTAAACGGATTCTTCCCGTTGATTTTTCGAGGAAATCAATGCCTTTGGCGATAATCGCCGCTTTCTTCTCCCCGAAGCCGGCTAATTCGGCTAATTTGCCTGTTTCAATCGCCGCTTTCAAATCAGCGATACTTTTGACCTTGAGGTTTTCATAAACCGCCTTGACGCCCTTTGGTCCCATCCCCGGTATTTTTAACAGCTCCAATAGCGTCTGCGGAATATTCTTCAAAAGCTCCTCATGGGCCGTAATTTTGCCTGTCTTTATGAATTCTTCGATTTTCGCTAAACTTGATTTCCCTATTCCCGGCATCTCGGCCAATTTACCCGTCGCGAGCATTTCTTCGATATCCGTCGGCATATCGCCGATGACACGCGCGACCTTGCGATAGCTGTTTATGCGGAACCTGTCCTCGCCGAGGATTTCCATCACATCCGCCATTTCGGAAAACAATTCACTTATCGCTGCGTTCTTCATAAAAGGGAATTATATCCCTGTAACAACAAATTGGAATTGGTAATTCCAAATGCAGTCATTGCGAGCGAAGCAAAACAATATCCGGCAGGAAAGCCACATCCAATTCAGTGCGCAACGCTTCTTGCCGGGCGCATTGGAAATATCGAAGGGTGCGATATAGAACTACTTCAGGCCACCTTTATTTCCCCCATCGGTTTTATTCTGTGTTTCTATTTTTGCCAGCATACTTAGAGCCGTCTCGTCCTCAGGGTCACTCTTCAGGACATAACGCAGATGAGTCAATGCCTCATCCGTGCGTCCGGTCGTAAACAGCGCACGAGCCAGATTAAGCCGTGTTATTTTATTTGTGGGATTGATATCTGCGGCAAGGCGGAACCACAGAATGGCTTCCTCCATTTTTCCCTCCTTTGCCAGGCAAACCCCCAGTTGGTTGGCAGATTTATCATCTTTTGCGGTAGTTGCCGCCTTCTTCCACTGTTCAAGGGCTTCTGCGTGACGTCCGGTTTGGTTCAGGACTACACCGAGGTTGAAGCGAATGTCCGAGTTCGGCTTTAGACGTACAGCCCGCCTCAGGTAATTTTCCGCCTCCTGCCAGGATACATTTTTGATGCATATTACGCCTAGCGCGTTCAGCGCCGTAACGTTGTCAGGGTTAAAATATAGTATCCTTTCACAAATAGACACTATTGCCTTGTCACCGGCTGCCATTCCGACCAGATGCTCCAGAAACTTCGGATCGTCCCAGTACATGTTCACAATGCTTCTAATATATGCCCCCGACGTCACCTCGTAAAAATGTAACATCTGTTTGTATCGCTCGTCATTGGGCAGCAAGGCATACGCATTTTTTATTCGACCCTGCAAAACCAGACGAGAGGCCTTTACCCGAAGTGCAAGCTCCTGCCGCAAACGCTCCGCTTCCTGCGGACTGCCTGTGCCAGCGAGGTAAGGCCAAACATCCTCCATCGGCTCGATGAGGTTCTCATTTTGAAACATAGGGCCACTGGAGTAAGCTGTCTGATACTGTGTAAAAGGCAGGTCGTCTGTATTGACCGGCCCATTACCGGCCCACTGCCGTAATTGTTCCTCCGCACTGAAAAACGTATCAAGAAAACCCGCGGGAGTATCCAGCCCGAACGGTTCCAGGTCACGATGCACCGCCTCGACATTAAGCCGCTCACGCAGCCTGCCCACGTCTATCTTCAGCGGTCCCGGCGTAGCAGCCAGCAGTGTATATGGGACTAAGCTGCCGTGTTCATCTAACCCCACTGTAACCCACAAGCTGGTATGAGGAAATACCGACTGGAACGTCCGCACTATAATCTTGAATTCCTCTACGCTAAGATTGTGCAACGGCAGCCATTCAACGAAAATACCATCATTTGTCAAATGCTCTTGTACAAGGCGGTAGAACTCCTGTGTATAAAGCACCCAACTGTCGCCTGATTTCGGGTGTGTGGAATCCGAGACAATTACGGGCCACTTTTGGCGTGACGTCATTATATAGTTGCGGCCATCATCTATCACAATATGCGCTTTGGGGTTATCCAGCAATCCATTATTTTCTTTTTCGACACACCTTGCAGCCGCTATAACGCTGTTTTCCAGGTCCACGATTGTCAAACGCTTCACCTCCGGTATCTGCGCCGTCGCACCAGCGGCAACACCGCCGCCGAAGCATATCATCAGCACTTCGTCCGGATTGGGATGCAGCATGGGGGCCAGGTCGCCAATCATTTTGAAACATATTTTGTGACAGTATAGCAGCGGTACCTCGGACACGCCGTTGATATAAATCTGCATTAAACCGTCCACTTTGTCACGCGTTACAATAGCTGTGCCCGTGCGACCTTCACGGTAGAAGGCAATGTCCGTGTGCTTGGCCAGATTAAAATCCATGGCTAAGAACACATGCTGGCACAGCTTCGAGGACACCATGTTAACCGAAAAAAGCAAAACCATGGCAAAGCCCACGGCTACTCGCCACACCAGCCCCCAGTTTGACCGGCCGCCACTGGCCAGCAACACAAGTCCCATTACACCGTATATCGCCGATATCAGCGTTATACTCTTCTGAATACCCAGTATAGGCACCAGCACAAACACCGGCAAAAGCGACCCGGCAACGGTACCAGCCGTGTTAATCGCGACCAGCAATCCGATTCTTCGGCCGAGCCCCCGAACCTGGCGCCCATACACCGCGCACAGCAGCGGGAACGTGATACCCATCAGCACCGTCGGAAAAAACACCGTTACCAGAGCCATTCCCCTCAGCATAAGCGGCGGCGGCGGTCCCTTGGCGTAAACAAATGCGCTTATTATGAATGTTGCGATAACCGACACCGCCAGTGCTATCTCTATAATACCAAGCGCCATTGTGGGTCGCTTAATCCAACCCGCCAGCAAACCGTAAACCAGCCCGCCCAGCCCTATACCAAGCAAATAAACGCACAGAATTGTGGGAAACACATAAGCTGTGTGGCTAAAAAACGCCAAATAGCGTATCCATAACACCTCACACGCAAGCCCCGCCAAACCATTCACAAATGCCAAACTCAGCAGTATCGCCCCTGGCATCTGCGGCTCCTCCTGCCTCTGGGTTGAATCCGCCGGGGGACACTGAAGCGATTCGGCCAAACCAGATGCAATCGCACGGGCAGCCGGCCTGGAAAGAGCCAAGGCAGTAACTGCAACCGCAATATTAACGCCAACGGCTACCAGATTCGTGCGGCTCAAACCAATCGTATCTAACATCCAGAATCCTGCCGCAAAACAGCCTAAGGCGGCGCCGAGAGTATTCAGGCAATACAACATTCCAATGCGAGAGCCGATTAATCGTTCGGACTCAGTTAAAGCCCGCACCAGCAGGGGCAATGTCGTCCCCATCAGGAAACACGGAACCAGCAAAATAGCAAAAGAGAACCCGAACCTCGCTATCGTGCTAACAAACAACGACTCCGGTGACAACACCGTCAGTGCCGGCACCAGTCCCCTCAGCCAGGTCAGCATTGCCGGTATCGCCATTGCCCAAACCGCCACTCCCATCTGAACTATACCATAAACAGCCGCTCGCTGCGTAATGCGGTCTGCAAACACCCCCCCAACAAGTCCCCCCAAACCAAGGCCAGCCATATATGCACATAATACGATGCTGATGGCATAAGCACTATTGCCGAAAACCGTTACGAACTGCCGGCTCCATAATACCTCAAAAATAATCGCAGTGGCGCCGGAAAAGAAAAAACAGGCATATACTCCCCATCTCATCAAGGCAATAGGCATACTCAGTGCGGCTGTTGCTGACGATTTCGTACTCATGTGTCAAACCTCCCTTTTAATAACCGGGTTGATAAAACAGGCAGCAAACTATGCGAAGTCACCTGTTTTTTATTCGTATCATTGCGATATCCTTCTCTATATTATTCTTATTAACCATTATCAATTTAATCGGCAAAAGTCAATCTTTCGAGTAATTTTAATTTACCGTTTTCAATCGCCGCTTTCAAATCAGCGATACTTTTGACCTTGAGGTTTTCGTAAATCGCCTTGACGCCCTTTGGCCCCCTCCCCGACGTCTTTAACAGTTAGCTGTTGACACGGAACCTGTCCTCGCCGAGGATTTCCATAATGTCCGCCATCTCGGAAAACAATTCACTTATCGCTGCGTTCTTCATTGTTTATTCGCCAAACTCCCATCCGGCTAATCTGTCTATATAATAATCGAGTAGCGAGCAATATCTGAATGCGAGTTTAGTGTTCTTTTCTTCCTTATATCTGGCTTGTTCAGATTTGACAAAGTTAAACCCCTTAATGACTAAATCTTTTAATTCTCGTAGATTTTGGTCGCCAAATAAACCACGCAAACTATGAATGTTGAGGAAATCTACGATTGGAATACCATCTTGATCCTCGATAATAAAAGATAAACATATGTCTGCTATTTTCCTATTTATCAAATGAAAAGGGTCATCACGTATGTCATTTTTCCACGAAATAAGATATTTTTTAAGCTCTTCACCTATGACTATCCGTGGGTACTGAGCAACTCTCTCTGCTATATCATATGCCCCATAAAGTGCCGAACCATATATTCCAAATTCAGGCCAATCGGCAGCTATTCCAATTTCGATACCTCCACGTAGAGGGATACCTGCCTGCAATCCCACTATCATAATGGTAGCGCACCCACCTAGCATCATCATTGATGAAGAAAGGTTAAGAATACCTTGTGAGTTTGAAAGATTGCTATAAAAAATCATCGCATCACCAAAGTGTTGCGACCGTATATCAGACTGATCCATATTTTTTAGGATACCTTTTTGTTCGGAAGATAAAATATTATGCCATGCAGACGATTGTTTGTGAATCGCTGAATTGAAATAATGTTCTAATGTCTGTCGTGTATTATGAACTCTTCCATACGTATCTTTAAGACTTCTCATAAGCTCATCTGTCTTACCTTCACCAAGAAGTACTTTAGGAAGTTTTGCTAAACATTCTTTCTGACCAAGAATATCAATATAAGTAACTATATGATTGCATACCTTGATATCATGTTGTTTTGGAGGATTATCCGTCATATCAATTCTTTAATTCCTTTCCTAAAAAAATATAGTTAGTACTATTTTATCATATTACCAATTTTCAACACACCTGCAGCTTTCAGTTTAGATTGTTTTATCCGCAACAAAACTTCATTGGCCTGCTCAAGGGGGAATTCTTCTATTGTGGGGACAATTGGAATCCGGGCCGCTAAGGGTAAAAACTCTTCCGCGTCTTTGCGCGTTACATTTGCGACGCTTTTGATTTCTCTTTCGAGCCAGAGGTATTCGGCGTAATCGAGGGCAGGTATGGGAGTTTCTTTGCGAATAGCATTTATGACTAATCGCCCGCCACGATTAAGAACCTTCAGTGCATCGCGGACACATTCCCCAACAGGCGTGAAATCCATAATCTTGTCTAATTTTACCGGGGGTATTTCACCTGAAATTCCCGTCCAGGCCGCACCTAACGATTTCGCTAATTCCGCGTGTCCGCCTGTTTTTGTAAACGCGTAAACCGGATTATCGGGAAATTTGTGTTTGATGATTTGTATCATGATATGTGCCGACGCGCCGAAACCATACAGGCCGATTGTTTCGCCTTTTTGAATATCCGCAAGCCGCAGTGTGCGATAGCCGATGACGCCCGCGCATAATAACGGCGCTGCCTGTGAATCGGTAAATCGCTTAGGTATCGGGTATGCGTAATCCTCGCCGATAACCATATATTCCGCGTAGCCGCCGTCTGCGTCTTTGCCCGTCCATTTCGCCTTCTCGCAAAGGTTCTCCTGACCGGTTTTGCAGAAAGGACATTGGCCGCAGGAACTGTAAAGCCAGGTAACGCCCAACCTGTCACCAACTTTGTGTTTCGTTACACCTTTACCCAATTCCGAAACTGTCCCCACCACCTGATGTCCCGGCACAACGGGCAATTTCGTCGTCAGTCGCCCTTCGGCCTCATCCAAATCGGTATGACAAGCCCCACAAACCGAAACCTTGATGAGTATCTCCCTGTCTTTGGGTTTCGGTATCGGCAAATCTTCTAAAGTCAGCACCTGCCCCGGCTTTTTCAATACCATTGCTCTCATTTTGTGATTGCCTCTTTTAGTGCCTTCTCAAAAACCGTGTAACTGTTGTTGCCGAACAGGCAAAATACGACTTTTTTCAAACCCGTTTTGCTCTTCGTGGTGAGCTTGTCGAATCCATTGAGGTATTCAATTGTTGTCCGCAGCATAATTTGGGCGCATCTATCAATCGGGAAGCCGAATATGCCCGCGCTAATTGCGGGGAAGGCAATACTCCTGAGATTATGCTTATCAGCCAATTTTAGCGAATTAAGCGTCGCGTTTTTGAGTTTTTCATCTTCGTCGCCCTCGCCCATCCTTGGACCAACAGCGTGAATGACGAATTTGGCCTTAAGTTTGCCACCCGTGGTGATTACCGCCCCGCCGACGAATGTCCTACCTATTTTATCGCACTCCTGCTGAATCGTAGGCCCGCCTTTTCGTCTTATCGCGCCCGCGACGCCTCCTCCAAGAATCAATTGCGTATCAGCAGCGTTTACGATTGCGTCGGTATCCATTTCGGTGATGTCGCCGTCAATGAGTTCCAGAACGGTATTTGCAATATCCACCTTCATAATATGCCTATAGATTACTTACGAAACCACGAATTGGAAGCAAAAAAACAGGGGCTTGCAGGTCTCTTCATACTGCAAGCCCCGTAAAGATTACGGCTGATTTATATTAGAGTATTCGGCGTCTTTTAATCCAGCCGACCTTTTTATTCGCCACAGGCGAACAAGTTTGTACCCAATTCAAAACCAGGGATGAGTCAGTGAATTTTTCTCTTGCAAAATTAGCATGAAATTGTTATTATTACCCCTTAGCTAATTATACCGGACAGGAGAAAAAAATGTGTAAACGCACACTGACGGCATTTCTGATAGCGTTTGTGGTTCCCAATATGACTGCTGCCGCATCCACTTATGGCAAAATAGCGTGGGAATCAGGTTCAAGCATGAGCAATTTCGATATCAAGATAATGAATCTTGACGGAACCGAGCAGGTAAACCTGAGTGCCTTCGGCGACCCGACCAATCTTTATACCGACCGCGACCCGCACTTTAAGCCCGACGGGTCAAAAATATTGTTCACCTCAAGCCGTCCAAACCCCGGCGGTCCGGGCGGACTGCAACGAATCTACGAGATGAACCCCGACGGCACAGGCGTTACCGCCTTAAGCCCCGGTGATTTTAGCGTGCACTATAAAACTATTGAGCCGAAGTATTCGTGGGACGGCTCCGAAGTTGTCTTCAGAATGCTGAAGGCCGACCCCTCTGGTCTGGATGCTCTGACATATTTTCAGGTCAGCAGTCCTTCCACGACAATGACCAACATTCCAACCACCGGTGCAAATGATTATTGGCCGTCATTTTCTCCGGATGGTCAATGGGTCGTCTTTCAGCGGAATTTCGACCCCGAACCAAATCCCACCACGAAAATATATCGCATTCGCCTTAATGGCACGGGACTTACGCAATTGACCGATGGCAGCCATCTTGATGAGATGGCCTATTATTCGCCGGACGGTCTGTACATCATCTTTAAGCGAGGGGGCTCCAACGGTGAAAATCTGGACATATACAGGATGTCCGCCGCCGATGGCTCAGGCCTTGTCAATCTTACAAATACCACCCCGGATATTGAGGATGCGCCGGCTTATTCGTGGGAAGGCGCAAAAATAGCTTTTCAGTCCGCCTCTAATGCCAGTGACCCGAATACAACCGAAATATACATCGCCGACCCGGATGGCAGCAATAGAGTTCGTTTAACCAACAATAGTCTGATTGACTTTAATCCGGTTTTCTCGCCGTTTAATCAATGTGATTTTGATGGCGATGCCGACGTGGATTTTAATGATTTTGCGGCATTCGCTTCTGCATGGAAAACCAGCAGTGGACAACCGGGATGGAATTCAAAATTTGACATCTCTGTCCCAAAGGATAGCGTTATCGATGTGTATGACCTGTCGGTATTCTGCGATAACTGGCTTATAAGCCAATAGTTTTTAGGTCTAAGTAGAACTTGTTGCGTAGAACGCATTTCATAAGGGTATTTCGCAGGTTGATATGAATGGGTAATTCGTAGATAACAGGCGGCGGTGGGATTCGAACCCACGGATAACGGTTTTGCAAACCGTCCCCTTAGGCCACTTGGGTACGCCGCCAAAGCCAAAATAATCTACAGATATTCAGCAGTTTTTGCAACTAAAATCTCACGCCGTTCTATCTTAAACCGCCTATCTGCAATCCACAAACCAACTGCTCAGCTCGCTTTAGGCGGCTGGTGAACACTAAGGCCAAAAGCGTCTTCCCACGCTTCCTTGAGAACTTCGGAAACGGTCGGGTGCGGGAAGCTGACAGAGTGAAATTTTTCGGTCGAGCCGATGACAAGGCAGGCGGCCGATACATGCTCGGTCACGCCTGCGCCGACCATAGTAACGCCTAATATCTTATTGCTTGCCTTCTCACGAATGACCCTGATTTCGCCGACGGTCTCGTTGTGGGCCACGCTTCTGCCGTTGGCCCTGAAAAAGCCCCTGCCGACGGCAATATCGATACCTTCCTTTACGCATTTGTCTTCGGATTTGCCGACCGAGGCGATTTCGGGGAAAGTATAGACGGCCCTCGGTATAAGTGAATAGTCGCCTATTATTGAGTTGCCGCCCAAAAGATTGGCCGCAACGACCTCCGCTTCCGCGAATGCGCCGTGTGCCAGATATGTCGTGCCGACCACGTCGCCAATAGCGTAAACGCCCGGGACGCTCGTCTGCATCCTGTCGTTGACCTTTATCACAGGGCCATTGGTCTGTAATTTCAGGTTGTCGATGGTTTGCTTGTCGCAAACCGCCCTTCTGCCGACTGATACGAGGACTTTTTCGGCTTCGATTGGTTGTCCACCATCGATGGCAACTTTGGCAATTCCTGTCGAGGTATCGACTGAAGTTACTTTTTTGCCGGTTAAAACCGTGATGCCGAGTTTTTTGAATTCGCGTTCCAGAAGCCGGCTGACCCATTCGTCCTCGCTGCTTATGATTCTTTCGAGGGCTTCGACGATTACGACCTTTGTTCCGACAGCCGCGTAAACACAGGCAAGTTCGCAGCCGATGATACCGCCGCCCACGATTACCATTGACGCCGGAATTGCCGGTAATGATAACGCCTCTGTGCTGCTGATAATTGTTTGTCCGTCAAATGGGAATGCCGGTATTTCAACCGGGATTGAGCCGGTAGCGATTACAATACCTTTTGTCGCGTTGATTTCTATTTGCCCTGTTTCATTTTTGACAACCACCGCTTTGGGTGAAGAGGCGATTGCGTTACCTGCAAATACTTTGATTTTGTTTGCCTGCAGAAGCCCCGAAAGCCCTTTCCTGGAACCTGAGACGATTGCGTCTTTACGCTGCTGCATTTTTACCCAGTTTGGCGAGACCGTCGGGATATCAACACCCATAGCGGCTGCATTTTTTGCCTGCAGCAAGACCTCCGCAGAAGCAAGCAGCGCCTTCGAGGGGATACAGCCGCGATTCAGGCAGGTTCCGCCCGTCTCGGCCTTTTCGATAATTGCAACCGATGCGCCTTTTTGCGCACACCGAATCGCAGCGTAATAACCGCCCGGTCCTGAACCGATTATAACAACGTCAAATATCTCTGCCATTTACATCGCTCCAATTTTTAAGGCATTCCGCAGTCGCAACAGACCCTTTATTTATCAAAAGAAACCGCCGGGACATTACATATGCTCGTATCTTCGATTTCGAAAAACTCCTGTGAGACAAATCCGAAAACACCGGCTATAAAGTTCGACGGGAACGACTGTATCATTGTATTGAAGTCGCGAACGTTGCCGTTGTAGAAACGTCGAGCGGCCTGGATGCGGTCCTCGGTGTTAACAAGTTCCGACTGTAGTTTTAGAAACTGCTGGGACGCCTTGAGGTCGGGATACTTTTCCACAACGCCGAATAGCTGACGCAGCGAAAATATAAGACCGTTTTCGTCATTTGCCTGTGATGCCGGCGAACCGGTTGAGGCAACGGCCTTTGCACGGGCCTCGGTTACCGTCTGCAAAACCTCTCGTTCGTATTTGGTATAGCCCTTGACGACTTCGATGAGATTGGGAATAAGGTCATATCGGCGTTTAAGCTCGGTATCAATCTGTGACCATGCGTTGGAACAAAGGTATTTGAGCTTGACAAAATTGTTGTATGTAACGATAAGCCAGATAACCGGCAAAACGATGATTACAATGATAATTATCAATCCAATATGCTCTTCCATAGTTCAATCCCTTATGCCGGGCGAATCCTCTGATTTTGGACCACATAGTCCGGGATGCGTTCGAAGATTCCGTTGGCCAAATTTGCCGCATCCTCGAATTCCGCGGGCGAAAACCTTGTGTCGCGATATACGATTACAGATAACGAATCGAATTGTATCGAAAACTCCGGCGAATTCATCAGAAATTCCATCATCCGCGGGTGAATTATATCGTATGCCCATTTTTTGTCCGGGCTCTTGACGTAAAACTTTTTGCTGAACTCAGCGGATTCAAAATCGATATCGCTAAATCCGACGAGTTCAGCAAGTTTATCGGAAAAGGTTTCCGGCCGGATAAGAAGCGGTTCGAGCAAAATGGGGCTTTTGATAATAACCAGCGAGATATCGTATTCCCTGGAAGATTTCCCATAACCGGTAACATAATGATAATCGCATCCAACAAACTCACGACCCGCAAAATCACCTTTAATTACGTTGCAGGCATAACGGTCGTGACCTTTTTGGAGACAATCGAAGCCGGGATATTTGGAATCAAAGCTACTGTCCTTACCGGCGATGAAGAAAAGACCTTTGCTTAATGCCCAGTTTGCGAGTTCCTGGCGACGTTTGTAGGAGGCGAAGAATCGGTATATGATGAATAACACAGCAATAACTACTATGACTACAATGACCAAATAGTCATGCATAAGATTGCCTCAGGAAATCCCCTGTGTCCTTGCTGCGAAAAAATCAAAAACCAGAAAAAACTATACTTTCCCGAAAACGACGCAGGCGTTGTGTCCGCCGAAGCCGAAGGAGTTGCTCATCGCGACATCAACTTTGCGTTCCCTGGCTTTCAAAGGCACAAAATCCATCTTCACGTCGCAACGCTCGTCCACATTATCGAGGTTAATCGTGGGCGGAACAATCGATTTCTTAATCGCCTGGGCACACACTATCATCTCGACGGCTGCGCTTGCCCCAAGCAAATGCCCGTGCGCGCCCTTCGTTGAGCTTACCATAACTTTATACGCGTGAGGTCCAAGCACCATCCTGATTGCCGAGCTTTCCGCGATATCGTTCAATTCAGTTCCGGTCCCGTGGGCATTGACGTAATCGACCTTATCAGGCGACAACTGCGCGTCTTTCAGCGCAAGCTCCATCGCCATGGCAGCCCCCGCCCCATCCGCCAGAGGCGCGGTAATATGATTCCCGTCGTCGGTTGCCCCGTATCCCAGCACTTCGGCATATATCGTGGCCCCTCGTTTTTTAGCGTGCTCGTATTCTTCGAGAACCGCTATGCCTGCGCCTTCTGAAAGCACAAATCCGTCCCTGTCCTTGTCGAAGGGCCTCGATGCCTGTGCGGGACTGTCGTTTCGCAAGCTAAGCGACCTTGCGGCGCAAAAACTCGCCAATCCTATCGGCGTTAGCGCCGCTTCGGTGCCGCCCGTAATAACAATGTCGCTGCGGCCGGCTATGATATTACAAAACGCCTCGCCAATCGCGTGGTTGCTGCTGGCACATGCGCTTGATACGCAAAAATTCGGTCCGCGCAGGCCATACTGTATGGCGATATTGCCCGCTGCGGCGTTGGCCATAAGACGCGGAACCGTAAACGGCGAAATCCTCATCGGCGCCTTTTTCAAAAGTATAAGGTGCTGTTCCTCGATTTCTTTTATGCCGCCGATACCCGTTCCGACTATGACGCCCATCCGGTACGGGTCTTCCTTGCTGAAATCCAGCCCGCTTTCTTTGACCGCCTGAATTGCCGCGGAAACTGCGAACTGGGAAAATCGGTCCATCCGCTTGCTTTCGCGGAAGTCGATATATTTGGTAACGTCGAAATGCTTTATTTCGCCGCCGAAGTGAACCGGATACGCGGTGATATCGAACGACTCTATCGTTGTGATACCGCTTTTACCCTGGCAAAGCGCCCCAAAAAACTCATCAGCGGTTTCTCCCAAGGCGGTAATGCAGCCCATGCCTGTAATTACTACTCTTCGTCTGCTCATTTTCTATAGCTGCTATTTCTTCTTTGCCGCCTTGGCCGCGTTTACTATGTAGTCAACCGCCGCTCCGACCGTTTGTATTTTCTCAGCTTCCTCGTCCGGGATGCTCATCCCGAACTCGTCCTCGAATTCCATTACCAGCTCCACTGTATCCAGCGAGTCGGCATTCAGGTCGTTTATGAAGGAAGTTTCGCGGCTGATTTCCGCTTTATCAACGCCCATCTGCTCGCTAATTATGTCTATTACCTTTTGCTCTACTGCTTGGACATCCATATCAGCACTCACTTGATTGTCCTCCAAAAACAACGTTTTTTTCACATAGACAAACTGTTTACCAGCGGATTCACATCTCAACACTGCGCCATCCGATGACGGTCGGGTGGTATATTAACTGCCTGAAGCCCTATCGACAACCATTTTTTTGAATTTTTTTGGAAAAAATAACCGCTGGCTAATAATTCATAACAATTGGCTGGTGTCAACCGCCAAAAGGCGATTTCAGACAAATTTACAGTTTACCCTTGCGGTTTAGGCGAGAAAAGTCAAAATAGGCCAAATAGCGTTGATATGGATAATCTGAACACGAACAACCAGGCGGGCAATCACTTTGCCGATTCCATAGATGTCAGGAAACACGGCTGGCTGCGTCGTCTTTTCGCCTTTATCGGGCCTGCCTATTTAGTCAGCGTCGGCTATATGGACCCGGGCAACTGGGCAACGGATATCGAGGGAGGCGCACGCTTCGGCTACTCGCTTATCTGGGTCCTGTTGATGTCCAATCTTATGGCGGTCCTGCTTCAGACCCTGGCGGCCCGGCTGGGGGTTATTACGGGCCTTGACCTGGCACAGGGCTGCCGACGGGAATATCCGAAACATTTTAATTTCCTGCTTTGGATTTTGGCGGAAATCGCGATAGCCGCAACAGATTTGGCGGAGGCACTGGGAACCATAATCGGGTTGAACCTGCTGTTCAAACTGCCGCTGCTGTGGGGTTGCTTAGTAACCGCCTGCGATACATTCCTCCTGTTGGTGTTGCTGCGATTAGGTGTCCGCAAAATGGAGGCGTTTATCGTATCGCTTGTGGCGGTCATAGGCGGCTGCTTTATATTAGAGGTATTCCTCGCAAGGCCCGATTGGACAAGCATCGCCGCGGGATTTAAACCCAGCTTGAATTCGCAAAGTTTATACATCGCCATCGGTATGATTGGCGCGACGGTTATGCCACACAACCTTTACCTGCACTCCTGTTTAGTGCAGTCAAGGCGGATATCCAAAACCTTCATCGGCAGGGAGCAGGCGTGCAGATTTAATTTTCTCGATTCAACTGTGGCGTTGAATCTGGCATTTTTCGTCAATGCGGCTATCCTGATTATGGCAGCCGCCAATTTTTACAGCAGAGGCATCGAAGTTACCCAGATTCAACAGGCACACAATTTATTAGATACTATTTTGGGCAGCAAAATCGCCCCTATCGCCTTCGCGATTGCCCTGATTGCCTCGGGCCAAAGCTCCACGCTCACGGGCACAATCTCAGGCCAGATTGTTATGGAGGGCTTCCTGAATATTAAAATGCGCCCCTGGCTGAGAAGGATGATGACTCGCGGTATTGCACTTGTGCCCGCGGTCATAGTAATCGCAATAGCAGGTAATGAAGGAACGTATCGACTGCTGATTTTCTCACAGGTTGTGCTCAGCTTGCAACTGCCCTTTGCGATTATCCCGCTGATTCATTTCACTTCCGACAAAAAGAAAATGGGCACGTTCGCCAATAATATTTTTGTAAAGATTGCCGTATGGATTGTCGCGGCCATTATCGTGGCGTTGAATCTGAAATTGGTTTACGACTCACTGATGGGCTGGGGTAGCGCATCGTCCTGGCTATGGGTGCTTGGCCCTCTTGCGGCCCTGCTGGTTGGCGCACTCGGGTTTATTACGTTTATGCCCCTTTTCCGCAAAGGCACAGCGTGGACAACAACGGATGGCCGAGCTGGCGAGAGGTTAGCGAAACAAATCAGGCCTATGACCATCAAACACGTCGGCGTCGCACTTGAGCATACCGAAGGAGACGCCAAAATTATCTCCGCCGCTATCACCATTGCCAAAAGTCATAACGCAAGTATCACACTGGTTCACGTCGTCGATACCCCCGGCGTAACGGTTTACGGCAATGAAAGCGAAAGCTTGCACAGCGCAAATGACCGAGCGTATATCGAACGATTGGCGGAAGAAGTCGCGGAGAGGGAATTCCAGGTTAATACCGATTTGCGTTACGGCAGGCCGGTCGAGGAGCTTGTCAAATCCGTCAAGGCAAATGGCTTTGACCTTTTAGTGCTCGGCTCCCACGGCCACCACCTTATGGGCGATATCATATATGGCGAAACCGTTGACAGCGTCCGCCACGCAATCGATATCCCCGTTTTCGTCGTTCGGACGCATAACCAGGAACACCCGCAGAGCGGATAGTGCCATTTATTTTCAACGGCCTAAATGATATTAATTGGTGAGTATTATATGGATTTAAGGAAATAACAAGTATGCTGGAAATTCCTGATTCACAGATCGGGTCCGAGCTGAGTAAAGACGAAACCTTAATTTGGGTGGGACAGCCGAAGCAAGGCATCCTTTTCAGGTCTTCTGATGTATTTTTGATTCCGTTCAGCTTATTCTGGGGTGGTTTTGCTATCTTCTGGGAGGTTGGGGTCATATCAATACCCCACACTGGCAATAAGGCACCGATACCCGTTGATATAATTTTCCCCTTGTTCGGAATTCCATTTGTCATAATCGGCCTTTATCTCATATTCGGAAGATTCATTGCCGATGCCAAACGCAGGACAGGCACATATTATGGCCTGACTGACCAGCGAATCATTATCGTTTCCGGAATTTTCAGTCGGAAGGTCAAATCGATGAATCTGCGCACGCTCACCGATATCTCATTGGATGAGAAGACAAATGGCACAGGCACAATCACTTTTGGGCCGACTAATCCGATGGCACAATGGAACAGGGGTTTTGCGTGGCCTGGGATGGCCGAGATGACCCCCTCTTTCGAGGTGATTCAAAACGCAAAAGAAGTATATGAAAAAATACGCAATGCTCAATCAGAGGTATAGCATACCTAACCAATCAAGCTAAAAAACTCAAAGCTAAACACTAAAAACTACATCGCCATACCGCCATCGACGCCGAGGACCTGGCCTGTGATATAGCCGGAGTCGTCACTGGATAAAAACGCCACTGCCCTTGCAACATCCTCGACATTGCCAAACCGCTTTACGGGTATGAACGCCAAAGCGCCCTCTTTTACGGCATCGGGTAAAACAGCCGTCATATCGGTCTGGATAAAGCCCGGCGCGATGCAGTTTGCGGTAACGTTCTTTTTGCCGACCTCGCGTGCGATTGATTTGGTCATACCAATCAGGCCCGCCTTGCTGGCAGCGTAGTTGGTGGAGCCCGCCTGGCCTATGACACCTGCTACCGAGCTGATACTGACGATTCTGCCGAATTTATTGCGAATCATCGACCTTGCCGCGACGCGCGTCGCTACGAAGGCCGCGCGAAGATTTACGTTGATGACCTTGTCGAAATCCTCGTCATCCATCTGAATCATTAGTTTGTCGCGCGTGATGCCAGCATTGTTGACTAAAACGCCTATACCGCCAAATTGGTTGGCTAATTCTTCGAGAAGCGCGGTAAGTTTTTCGGAATTTGTGATATCGATGCACTTGGTGATGACCTCGTGGCCCTGCTGTTTGCATACGGCTGTAAGCTCTTCAAGTTGCACCGCATTGAGGTCTAAGCCGGCGACGATACGCCCCTGCTTCAAAAGTTCCAATACGATTGCCCTGCCGATTCCTCTGGCAGCGCCCGTTACTACCGCCAAACGTTTCTCTGACATCCTTGTTACCTCCGTAAAGATTGTTTTTTTGAGAGTATATCTAATTCGCAATTTGCTGCAATAAAAAAGTCAAAGGCACAAAAACGTAGGCGGATTAAACCACCCTTGACACAATGAAGATGAATAACAGGCCGAGGGCGGTCAGGCCGATCATTTTCATAGAGGATTGTTTGCTGTGTGCCTGCGGCAAAATATCGCTTGCCCCGATGTACATAAGGAACCCGCCGAAAAAGCCCAGGTAAAGGACCAGGAAATAAGGCGGAACCTTAAAAAGCAGCGTCGAGGCCGCACCAAGCGTCGGCGTTATTGCATCCAGAAATAAAAACCATTTGGCCCTTCTGGGAGTGTTTTTATTAATCAATAGTAATGTGACCGTGTTCATACCGTCTGTGAAATCGTGTGATATGACCGCAATTGCGACCACAATGCCGACGGACGTGCTGGCCTGAAAGCCGAGGCCTATGCCGACGCCGTCCATAAAGCTGTGGGCCGCAAGTGCAAGGGCCGACAGAATTCCCACCTGCGGATGTTTGTGGTCGGCGTATTCTTCCTCGTGGGCGTGATGGATTAAAATCATTTTTTCAAGGACGTGGAAAACCATGTAGCCGAGAACAAAGGCAATCATTGCCCCGGTGGAGTCAAAATTATACGTTTTGACCATCTCGATTATTTCAGGCACGATATCGAAACTGAAAACACCGAGCAGTACCCCTGCCGTAAAGCACATTATGGCATTGAGCTTGTTCTTGAATCTAATCGAGAACAACCCGCCCATAAAGGTCGAAAAAAACGTCGCGATTGAAAATATCACAGCTTCCATAAAACCGTCGGCTTCCTATTTCTACTTTTTATTTTCCATCCAGAGCCAGATTGCCAGCCCGGCTGTAACGATGCACGCCGGGACGCTCATCCACATCGGCACTTCAAAAAGATTAGTGGTAACCTTCACCTGTAAAATCAGCCGGAGCAAATGCATTATTGAAACAATCAACAAAAATATCACCGTGATGGTTGTTGCCGGTTTCATAATCGTTCTCCTTACAATTCGTTAATTGCTGCCGCGGAAGAAACGTTAATTATGTTCGCCCTGCGGTGAATGCGTTTCATCAAACCGGTGAGGACCTTGCCGGGGCCTATTTCGTAAAACGTATCTACGCCGTCGGCTATCAGCCATTCGACACATTTTTGCCAGTATATCGGCTGAACAAGCTGCTTTGCAAGTGATTCGCGAATCTGATTTGCGCTTGTGTAATAATTGGCTGTGATATTAGCGATAACTTTGGGCTGCGTTGGGTTTTTGATGCCGGTCTGGGCAAGCGCCTTGCTAAGCGCATCCGCAGCCGGAGACATCATCGTCGTATGAAATGCACCCGCGACCTCCAGCCGGATTGCCTTCATCGCTCCGTATTTTTCCGCTAATTTTTCAGCCCGTTCACAGGCCGATATTGTGCCGCTTATCGCGATTTGACCAGAGCAATTGAAATTGACGCCTGCAAGAAGTTCGCCCTGGGCCGCCTCGGCGCACAGGGCTTTGGTCTTTTCCTCATCAAGACCGATGAGTGCGACCATGCCGCCTTTGCTCTTGTCGGCTGCGGCCTGCATCGCCTCGCCGCGTTTTTTGACTAATTTCAAACCATCCTCAAAACTAATAAGTCCCGCCGCGTAAAGAGCGGTATATTCGCCCATACTCAGGCCGGCTGTTACGTCCGCGGTGATATTCTTTGTTTTTTTGCCCGTTTTAAATATCTCCAGAATCGCCGCCGAAACCGTAAAAATCGCCGGCTGAGACATCGTCGTCGTATTCAGCGTCTCGGCAGGTCCCTCAAAGCAAATCTTCGCGATATCGAATCCTAAAATATGGTTGGCCCTGTCAAATATGGTTTTTGCCGCGGGAAACGCCTCGGCGACATCTTTGCCCATCCCGATAAATTGTGCGCCCTGACCCGGAAATAAAAATGCTGCTTTCATCATTTCGTCCTTAGTATATAATATCTCGTCGGTTGTTTGGGTTTAAAAACCGCGAGTTTTATCGCAGAAACAGCAGTGGGTGTCAAGAGACAGCCGGTATTTCAAGGGGCAAAATCCGCCAAAATTGTAACATGGGTGAGTCATCCGGTCGGATATGCGGTAAAAAACGCAATTTCGTCTTGACAAACCTTCCGCTGTAAAGTATCTATACTCGTTTTAATCGAGGACGCTTAAATCAGAAGTGCTTTTTGGAGTACCAGTTAATGCTACCGATAAAAAAGATTAGTAAGAGCAGAACTCATTCGCGCAGGGCACATCACGCCCTTAAGCCGGTGAATTACACCGTATGCCCAAAGTGCGGCCAGGCAAAGCTGCCCCACGCCGCATGCGAGAAATGCGGTTATCTCAATTCAAAAATCACCCTGAAAGTAGCGGAAAAAACCGAAAAAAAGGGGTAATTCCTGATGCGTATCGCTATAGACGCAATGGGCGGTGATTATGCACCGGATGCCATTATTTCAGGCGCAGTTGAGGCACTCGCTCTGCTCGAAAAAGGCGACGAGGTAATTCTCGTCGGCCCCAGGGAAGTTATTGAGCCAAAGCTGCCCAAAACAGCTGCCTATCCCGCCACGCTTACCATTGTTCATGCGCCCGATGTTATTGGTATGGACGACCCCCCTATCGATTCATTGCGGAAGAAACCCCGCAGTTCGATATCGGTTCTTGCTAAATTAGGCAAGCTGAACCAGGCCGACGCCGTTATTTCCGCGGGCAATACGGGTGCCTGTGTCGCGGCCTTCCAGATGCGTATGCGAAATCTGCAGAGCGTCAACCGCCCCGGAATAGCCGTGGTATTCCCGACAGTCGAAGGACCTGTCACAGTTTGCGACGTAGGGGCCAATATCGCCTGTAAGCCAATTAACCTCTACCAGTATTCGGTTATGGCTTCGATATACGCACGTGAGCTGTTCGGGATACAAAACCCCAGGGTAGGGCTAATCAGTATCGGCGAGGAAGACGCCAAGGGCAACGAGGTAGTTAAAAAGGCACGCGGACTCATAAAACAGGACCCGAAAATCAACTTCATCGGGAACATCGAGGGACGGGATATCTTCAAGGGCGTCTGCGACGTAGCAATATGTGAAGGATTCGTGGGAAATGTCATCCTGAAGCTGGCCGAGGGGCTTATCGAAGGGCTTGTCAAAGCGATAAAGCAGGAGATTATGACGCATAAGTTCCGGCTGATAATCGGGCCGATGTTCAAAGGGTTAATGAAACGATTCTTCAAAAAGCACGATTATCACGAATACGGCGGCGCGTTGCTTCTGGGCATAAACGGCACAGCTTTGATATGCCACGGGGCAAGCGAAAGCAGGACGATAAAAAACGCCATAATGGCGGTGAAAAAATATCACGGCATAAACATAAACGGTAAAATTGCCGAATACCTTTTGGCAAACAACATAGGCGGCGAAGAAGGACAAAACGCCGAACCGGAGGAAGAAGGATTAAGGGCCAGGGATGAGCAATAAAATTGAGTCGCACCACTCGGATTTCAACGCAGTAATCACGGGGCACGGTTCATACGCACCGCCCGAAGTTCTTACGAATGAAGAGCTCGCCAAAATGGTCGAGACATCGGATGAATGGATAAAGACGCGGACGGGCATCGAACGCAGGCACATCTGCAAAAATAATGAAAGCACGGCGCAATTAGCGACCGAGGCCGCCAAAAAAGCTATTGCCAAAGCCGGGTTAAAGCCGGAACAAATAGAGCTTATCATCGTCGCAACAATCACCCCTGAAATGGTATTCCCCTCAACAGCGTGCTTTGTGCAGCAGAACCTCGGTTCCAAGAAAGCATGGGCATTCGACATAGCAGCGGCATGCAGCGGGTTCATTTACAGCATTTCAATTGCGCAGCAGTTCATCGAAAGCGGCAGGATTCATAACGCCCTTATCGTCGGCGCGGAAACGCTGACTAAAATCACCAACTACAAGGACCGCACGAGCTGTATTCTCTTCGGCGACGGCGCGGGCGCCATAGTCATCGAGGGTAAGCCGAAAGAAAAGGGGAAAACGCAAAGTGGTATTATTTACAGCACGATGTACACCGACGGCAGCTCGTGGCAGGCGCTGAATTGTCAGGCGTATGGTTCTCGCAATCCTGTAAGCAAACCCTTGGATAACCCCAAAAAGATTTTTATGGAAATCAGGGGACGAGAAGTTTACCAGCAGGCAGTGCGAAGAATCGTCGAGACGATAACAGAGTGTTTAGAGAAATGTAAACTCACCATCGATGACGTTAAAATGATTGTTTCGCACCAGATGAACGCCCGAATCATCGAATCGGCAGCCAAACGGCTGGAGCTGCCGGACGATAAAATCTTCATCAATATCAACGAATACGGCAACACTTCCGCGGCCTCAGTGCCGCTTGCCTTCGACCAGGCCATACGCGAAGGAAAAATCCGGCGTGGAGATATTGTCATCCTGGTCGCTTTCGGCGCAGGCCTTACCTGGGGTGCCAACGTCATACGCTTCTGACAACTGCTTCGCAGTTTTGCGGCGCGTTATTTTTTGCTCGTATCCACAAGGGTGAAGACGGAAACGTAGTTGAATTTCTGGCCGCCAAGCGACGCATCGACCATCAGGCCTTTGTCGGTAGTGATGAACACAGCCATTCCTGACTGATAATCGGCCTTGGCTGCCGCGCCGGCAGTAGCTGCAACACCTGTAATCTGCGCAGAGAATGTGTATTCATCGGTTTTGAAACGGTCTAAGTCGGATTTGTCTCTGAAAAAGACGATTTCACGGAAATATTCACCGCCGAAAGAGAACCCGAGTGTCACCTGAGACATATCGCAGTAGCCGACCATTTGGCCTTTTTCATAAACTTCGCCCCTACCGCGGGCGCCGCCGAGCCAGAATGCCCCTTTGAAGACCTTCGGCAGTACCGCATAGCCATAGGACCGATTGAAAAATTTGTCAATGCCGGGGTCTTTTTCCTTGAATATCGCGAGGGCTTCATTGACTTGTGCGGTTAGGACGGCCTGTCCTTCGGGTTTTTCGGGGGCAACAGAACAGCCCGTGAAAAATAACGCCGCCGCCAGTATTACCGTTGCAAATCTTATCGCATTCATTTTGACTCCTTTCACACAATAACGGTTTGTTTTATGTTTTACCTATTACGACAGGCAATTAGCAAGTGTTCTTGAAAAAGAGCAGGGTCAGAAAAGCATCGAGTCGGCGAAGGTTGATTGGAAGAGGGGGTCATTGGCGATTTCGACATATTCAATTCGGCGGGCAAGGTCCGCCGCAAGCGCCCGGAAGCGGGAGCTGACCAGAATTAACTGGGCTCCGGATGAGGCGGCGTTACCTACGGAGTGGATACGTTCGACAGGGACATTAGGCAGCAGGCCTATGCGAAGGGCTGATTGCCGACGGATGTAATTGCCGAATGCGCCGGCAAGATAGATTGCTTTTATGTCCGCATCAGCGACCTTGAGGCGATGCTGAAGGATATGGATGCCTGCACGGATTGCTGACTTGGCGAGCTGTACCTCGCGGATATCCTGCTGGGTGAGATAAACCGCCGGAGTACGGCCTTTGTAAGCGAGGACAAAGACGGGGCCTTCATCTTTGGGATGAGAATGTGCGTGTTTAATTTTGGTTATACGTTTCGCGATGGCCGAGGGCAAAGATGTTTTGGATTTGAATCGGCCTGTAAAATCAATGACGCCCGAATCGAGCATAACAGCAACGGCGTCGATAAGACCTGAGCCGCAAATCGAAACGGGCTTGCCCCCCCCAATAACGTCGATGGCGATATTGTGTTTATCGAGAACGACGGCCTCGATTGCGCCGTCGGCAGCCCTTGAGCCACAGGCGATTCTTGCGCCTTCAAAGGCAGGCCCCGCGGCACAACTTGCGGCAAGGAGCTTGTCTTTTGTGCCGAGTAAAACTTCGCCGTTGGTTCCAATGTCGATTACAAGGGTCATCTGGCCTGCGGAATCGAGCGACGTCGCCAGGGCAACAGCGGTAGTATCGGCTCCGACAAAGCCGGCGATATTAGCTACGGTGTGAACATTGCCCGCAGGATTAACCCGCAGACCAATATCGGCTGGAATGGAATCACTGGCATCGAGCGAGAATGCCTTATATGGCGCCTCGCCAAGCTGAGTTACGGGTAATCGAAGGAAGATATGATGCATCGTGGTATTGCCGACGACGCAGGTTTCATATATGTCGTTACTTTGGGCATTGGCCTGCCGGCAGCAATCGTCGATTAGTTCGTTAAGCCGGCCGACAATCAGCTCGTTCAGCTCTTTTAATTTTGCGTCGGTCTGGGCGTAACCGATTCTGGAGATTACGTCGTCGCCGAATTTTGTTTGCGGATTAAGGGTAGCACAGGTCGCTAAAAGCCGGCCTGTTTTCATATCTATTAATTTGACGACGACGGTTGTGGTGCCGATATCGACCGCCAGGCCAAGTATGGAACGATTGCCGGCGGCAGAAAGGTATTTCTTATAAATATCGGCTCCGACGGCATCTTTGCGGGTGGCTCCATCGGTGAGGATTTTGTGCTCGACGAAACGGGAATCGGACGGGACAAGAACCGTCATATTTTCGGTAACGTGATATTGGCAGGCGAGAACTGTCTGGCCCTGGGGCTGAAGGACGACGGCACATTTACCACAGGTGCCCTTCTCGCCGCATATAGTATTGAGAACGATACCCGCCAACCCCGCGGCCTCCAACAGCGTTGCGCCGGGGTGAATGGAAACCTGCCTGCCGTCGGGCTGAAAGGTAACGGTAAAATGCTTCATTTTTCTGACCGCTACTCATAAGCCCCCAGGTTTAACCTGGGGGGGGTAACCCCCAACATAAAGTTGGGGGTTTGCTTACCAGCTTATCTTGTGGCGAATTTTCCACTTCTGGTGGCGCTTTTTGCTTCCGATTTTGCGCCTGCGTCTTGGTTTTGCCATACTATACTTACTCCGTCAATCCAAACATACAATCAAAAATAACCCTGTTTATTATATCGGGCGTTTGATAATATAAGAAAAGCGATGAAATGTCAAAATGCAATTTGATTTATGCGAATAATCTTTGCCCCAGGCAAAGCGGAGAAACTTATATGATTCAGTGTACGCAGTGCGAACTATGCGAAATCGGGCCTGACGGCAGGCGGGTATTCAAATGCGACCCCTTCTCGAATATCAAGGAGCCGGAGTGCGTCGCGAAGTGGCAGCTTATTCGGCTGGATATGCTGTTGGTCAGCTACCAGAGTATGATGCGATGGCAAAAAGAGATGGAGCCGATGCAGCGGAAAATGATGAAATACGTCGATAGGGAAATGAACGATATCGATGAGAGCGACAAGTGGAAGATAGACGAGGAGGAGCCGCCGGAAGATAAGGGTGAAGAGCCGAAACCAGACGACCCAGGAAAACTTTAGGATTGCGGATTTTGGACAAGAATGGGGCCCCTGTTGTAAAACCAAAGGAGAAATTTCCCGAGGATGGCACTGCGCGTCAATTTATTGTCGCGATGCCGAGGATGCCCCGTTGGTCGCGGCTGCCCCGCAGATTGCGGCAGCCCTGATAGAGTGGATGATACTCATCACCTCATCCCGATGTTTGATGTCCGCGCTAAGGGTAAGAAGCTTGTTGATTTGTTCCCAAAGCCATTTTTCATCGACCTTGGCGGGCGGGGTAAGATATAAAGGCATACCCGGGACGCAATAAGCCCCATCCGGCAGCACTTCTTCGACCTTCTCGCCCTTGCCGTCAACAAAACTCATATGCTCTTTGGCAAAGCCCTCGACGTCCGCCACGCCAAGCTCTTTACAAACCAGCGACGCAAGCGACTTAATATCGATGGGGGCAACAGATGAGGGTAAAATACCAAAGGCGTGTCCGCCTCGGCAGAAGGCAGCGAACCTCAAAAAGAGCTTTGCGGCTGTGGCCGGACAGGAAAACCTGCGTTTGGGAATTTGGCCGTCGATTACGCGAATACGAATTGGTTTGCCTGTTTTTACGCCGTCTATTAATGAACGCAGGAAATACGAACCGCCCGTGGAGCAGATATTGACTAATTGAAGGGTCCCAAAACGAATCCTCGGGAAATTCGACGCCATTTGTCTTACCAGAAAGTCGAGACAGAATTTTGTAACGTCGTAAACGCTTGAAGGGGTATTGGCCTTTTCGGAAGAGATAAAAATACAGACCTGCATAGACGGACAATCGGCTGCGGCCTTGAGAATGTTGTAGTTGCCCTGGATATTGGTAACTACGAAAGCTTCAGGAGAGATGTCTGAAAGTTTTACAGATGTCCTCGCTGCAAAGCTGAAACACACGGTCGGCTTATAAACCTCGAATATCGAACGTATCCACTTCTCGTCGGCGATATCCCCGATTTCGTAGTGGACTTTTGATGATTCGAGGGGCTTGTCTTCGAGGGCCTCGACGACGTCGTACATCGCCTTTTCGCTTGCGTCAGCAAAGATGAAACTCTCAACACCCTTATTTCTTATAAGCCCGAACAATTCGCGCCCTATCCGGTTGCCTATGCCGATAATCAGGACCACGGCCCCTTTAATGAAGCTAAAATCCTCATCAGACAGCTCGAACTTCTCCAGTTCATTGGAATCAAGATAAGATTTAATCAGGACTTGTTCTTCGTTTTTGGTTAGCACAACATCCCCCACAGCAAATAACCGTTACAGCCGTCAAAACCCGTACCAGGAACGGCACTAAAAACAGGAAACGAAGCAGGATTGATAACCGGCAACTTACTAAATTGACTAATAAACACGGCTGTTCTGACCGACATATACAATACCCTAATATATAATTTTTGCAGCAACTGTTGACCGCACAAATTACAATAGTATAATCGGCTAAATGGCCTTAAAAAGCAATAGGGCAGGGAATAAAACACAGCGCCGACGTGAATTTCAACGTTGCCAATAAGGCATAAAGTCGAATTTAATCAACATAAATAGGGATTGTATGTCGAATGTTTTCAACATAACCCGCATTTCTGTCTTAGAATATCAACCTGAGGGTAATCTCGCGGTCCAATTCATCGAAATTCAGCAGGAGGTGTATTAATGATAATAAAAATGCGTCTCAAAAAACTGCTCCAAGAGCATAATTTGTACAAGCGAGGCATTATGCAGGTTATGGCCAATGACTTGGGGCTGCACAGGCAGACAATTTCGAAGATGTTCAGCGACGAAATCGGGACCATATCGACCGGCACTTTAAGCAAAATCTGCTCCTGGTTAATAGAGAACGATGTTCCCGCAAAGTCGCTGCCTGCCGCGCTTTTCGGTCGTGGTCGTGGTAAATTATGGCAGGAATTCGCAGAGAAGGAAAAATGCAATTGCTTCATAGGAGAATATCACGAGCCGCGAGAACCAGAGGTTCTTTGGAAATGGCTCAGCCGAAGTGATACGACGGCGCTGGGACTTTTCGCCCAGCAATTATCAACACCACAGGAAGATAATGCCACGACGCCTGGACTGTTTTTTGAATACATACCATTCCATTACCCTCTGCAAAGCTACGATGTCAGACAGGAACCTTTGGCGCAGGACATACAAAGGAGCGGAAAAATCTTCCAGAAAATGCTGTCGGACAAAAACACATCCTCGATATTAATCGGCAGCCAGCGGGTTAACTATCTGCTGGAGCATTTTGTGGCCGACTTATTCAAATGCACACCCTTCGCTTCTGCTGCGCAACTTCGCGTGCCGTGGTTTACGGTATATCGTGAAAGCGACCACATGGTGCCGAGCTGTTTTGGAGGCAAAACCAGGCCCGGAGACGGCAAAGAATGTTCGGTGCCAGGGCTGCACTACATCAACGAAAGGGGCAAATGGGTGGCCTTTCCGTGGCATTTGCACGAGCAGGACGGCGGGGTAGTGATTATTGTCCGTGACAACGAAAAAGACACTATGAGTATGGCGGTATTCGGCTTCGGAGGGTTGACGACCGAGGCAATCGCCAGGGCTACAGTTCTTCAGGAGGAAAAATTCGTTGAGCCGCAATGGGAAACAGGCAGCAGGGAAATCGGGGTTTTTATCTGCTTAGTGAAATACCAGGTGAATCATCTGCCCGGCGAAATAGAGGATACGGTTACTCCGACGGATTACAAAATAATACCGATGAAGGAAAAGGTGTTGAAGCAGTTCCTGCTGTAACACTCATCATTAACCAAAGCAAAACAGCCCCCCTCCGACGAAGGGCTGCATTGCTTGTAGTTTTGAGGAAGGTATTATTTCTTGGATTTCTTCTTACAGGTACATTTATCGGCCGGCTTGTTACAGCCGGAACAGACGCCATCGACAATCTCTTTGCCGCATTTCTTGCACGGTGAGCATCCACACGACTGACACATTACAAATCTCCTAAATGCTAAGATTTTTTTTATGAGCGTCACTTTATATGTAAAATTATACCTTTTGATTAATTTGGATGTTATTGGGGAATTGCTTATTTGTCGGTTCTCAAAAGCTTATCGCAGGGACAAAGACAGATTAACAATTGACGGCCGGATATTGGGAGATTAGGATTTCGGGCATGAAGAATATAAAAAGCCCTCAAGTTAACACAAACTCGGCGGAGGCATTCGCGGAGGCAAAACGGTATATCCCGGGTGGAGTAAACTCGCCGGTGCGGGCATTCGGAGGTGTGGGCTTAAAGCCCTTGTTTATCGCCAAGGCGAAGGGAGCGAAAATTTACGACATAGACGGTAATGCCTATATTGACTACGTCGGGTCGTGGGGGCCGATGATATTGGGGCACGCTCATCCGGCGGTTGTGAGGGCAATAAATAAAGCAGCGAGAAAAGGAACAAGTTACGGTGCGCCTACCGTAGCGGAGACGGAATTGGCGGAAAAGATACACAACGCTTTCGCGTCGATTGAGAAGGTGCGATTAGTAAGCAGTGGGACCGAGGCGGTGATGACCGCCATTCGCCTCGCCCGCGCATACACGCACAAGGATTTGATAATCAAAATGGCGGGATGCTATCACGGGCATAGTGATTCATTATTGGTGTCGGCGGGGTCGGGAGCGGCTGAACACGCGACGCCATCGAGCGCGGGTATCCCCACTGCCATAGCGAATCTCACGGTTGTCATACCATATAATGATTTTGAGGCGGTGAAAAATTGTTTCTTGGTTCACCGGGGCCAAATCGCAGCGGTGCTGGTTGAGCCGGTGGCGGCGAATATGGGCGTTGTGCCGCCTGCGGAAGATTATTTGCAGCTTGTGCGGGCTTTGTGCGACGCCGAGAAATCGGTTTTGATTTTCGATGAGGTGATAACGGGCTTTCGCGTGGCTTATGGCGGGGCACAGGAGCTTTACGGCATAAAGGCGGACATAACTTGTCTCGGCAAAATAATAGGCGGCGGATTGCCATTGGCGGCTGTTGGGGGACAGGCACAGATTATGGATATGCTTGCGCCAACGGGGCCTGTTTACCAGGCAGGAACACTAAGCGGCAACCCGATTGCCACGGCCGCCGCAAACGCGACGCTGGACATATTGGCCAGAGGTGATTGCTACGGCAAACTCGAAGCAAAAGCTGGAACGCTGGCTGACGGATTGAAAGACGCAGCCGGCGTGGTGGGCGTCCCCATCGTTGTCAACCGGGTTGGGTCGATTCTAAGCTGTTTTTTCACCGACAGGCCTGTATGTAATTTTGAGGATGTTCAATCAACTAATATCCGGCAGTTCAAAAAGTTTTTCGCGTCAATGTTAAGCAATGAAATTTATATCGCCCCGAGCGCATACGAAGCGATGTTTGTCTCCATGGCACATTCGAAAAAAGACATCGATAAAACGATTGAGGCGGCAAAAGCCGCGTTTAAAGCAGTTGACTGATTGGCAGTTGTGTCGATTTTTAACTTACAGACAACCTACTTCGACATTCTCGGACAAAACCCTAAAAAAAAAGAGGGGTCTGCCCACACCCTAAGCGAGACCCCTCAACGCCCCTTTGCAGGGACATTTGGAAATGATAATAAATGGTAAAGCTGAGGCCGTCAAGACGCTTTTTTGAGAAAAATGGATATTCGAAAATCCTATTATTATAGAGCTAAACAGCCGCGGTTGGTTCTGATATAGTATGCAGTTATGAAACGGGAAACCGATAAAACAGAAAAAAGGCTGGTTTTGTTGGCCGGTGCGATTGCTATAGTCGCGGGCTGTTTTACGGCGTATATACCGGCGATAGAAAGCGGTTATATATGGGACGACGACAAATACGTTACCGCTAATCCCCTCCTTAGTGCCCCCGACGGGCTTTACCGTATATGGTTTTCAACGGATTCCCCCTCACAATACTTTCCGCTTGTCTATACGACCTTTCGGGCTGAGTATCAGTTGTGGGGGCTTAACCCGGCTGGTTATCACGCGGTAAATGTGGCAATTCACTGCATTAACGCATTACTATTATGGGTAATTTTGAGACGGCTGTCGATACCAGGTGCGTGGCTGGCATCGGCAATTTTTGCGCTGCACCCGGTTCAAGTCGAATCAGTGGCGTGGATAACCGAGCGGAAAAACACCCTGATGCTGCTGTTTTCACTTTTGTCGATTTTGTGCTGGGTCAAATCCGTCTTCGATAATCAATCCGGCCGCAAAGCAGTTTTATTATACACCGGTTCTTTGGTATTTTGCGCATTGGCGCTATTCAGTAAAGCAACCGCGTGTATGCTGCCCGCGGCGCTGGTTTTGGTACTGTGGCTCAAACATTCGCCGATTACCGTGAAGAGATGGCTGCAAATTGTGCCTTATATCGCTATGGCGATTGGCATAGGATTTTTGGTGATGTGGTGGGAAAGGCATCATCAGGGCACAGGTTATGTTAATTTTGGTTTGAGTGTAACTGAGAAGGTATTGATTGCGGGCAGGGCTTTATGGTTTTACCTGTGGAAGCTGGTTTGGCCCGTTAATCTGATGTTTAGCTATCCCCGCTGGAACATCGACGCAACTAACATCTGGCAGTATGCCTGGCCGGTGAGTTTTGCAGCAGTTATGGCCGCCGGCTGGCTGCTGAGAAAACGAACAGGACGCGGGATACCGACCGCAATTATTTTTTTCCCGGTTATACTGTTGCCCATGCTCGGCTTTTTCTCCCTTTACACGTTTGTATATACGTTTGTCGCGGACCACTACCAGTATATGGCGAGCATCGGGCCTATAGCGATTATTGCCGGAATCGCGGCAACGGTTTATCGCAGGTCGGGTGAAAATGTTAAATTCATAATCGTGTCAGCAGCGGGTGTTCTGCTGATAACGCTTGGGGTATTGACCTGGCGGCAATGCGGGGTATATAAAAATTCGGATACGCTATGGGCTGATACGCTGAAGAAAAATCCCGATTCGTGGCTGGCACACGGGCAAATAGGCGAGTCGCTTTTTGGACAAGGCAAATCCGACGAGGCATTGATTCACCTCGACCGGCAGCTCGAACTTGCTTCTTACCTGAAGAAGATTCACCCGATGGCTTACTCGGACGTTTATTACTGCAAGGGGCTTATATTCTCCGCCAAGGGGAAACTGCAGGAAGCGGCAGAGCAATTCAAACTGTCGCTCGAAATCGATGACAAATCCGCAATGGTGCATTACTTGCTGGCTGATGTATTAGTCAAGCAGGGCAAGATTGAGGAGGCAACAATGCATTTGCAAAGGGGCTTTGAGATAGCAAAAGCCAAGGGGGCAAATAATCTGGCCGAGGAAATCCGGCATCGGCTGGAAACAATTGAAAAACAGAAGACAGGGAATTGAAGACGAAAGACAGCAAAACACATCCAATAAAATACTTGAACTGATGAATAGAGGGGGTCATAATAGCGGTCGCATACGAAGGGTAAAATATAAAAACAGTTGAAATAAGAGCGCACTATGGATTTTGAATTTGAAAATGAATCGGAATCCGGTAACAGGAGAAACCAAATGAGCCAGGAACAGTCAAGGATGGGTAATCTGGTCGATACGACAGATTGTCTCGAGGCAATAAGTGCAATAAAGTTCTGGAAGAATTTTTTGTTTATAGTAATCCTGCTGGCGCTGATTCTTGTGCAGGGATCGTTCTGGGTTATGAATCTTCACTTAGTCAGGGGAGATAATGTTGTGCTTGGCCCCACAGGCGGCGATGTGACAGGAGAGAAACAGCCGGCGACGGAGGCGGACAAGATTAAGGAGGCCGCCAGACAAATCACGGCGGATACTAATGCGGTTGCTGAGCCTAATTTACAGCAAACGCTGCATATGGGAGCTGAGCCGAATAAGCCGGCGCCTGTGGAGGTAACAGTGCGATTCGAGCTGCATGCCAGGCATATCGCGGCGATCGTGCGTTTCCTGGACTTTATCCTTATCCCTTGCTCGCTGCTTTATTGTCTGACGATACTTTTCGCGATGAAAGTGTCGCTGATTGGGCGATTGGGCGGAATAAACCATATCGCAAGAGCGTTCTTTATGTCGCTATTGTTCGTTGTGCTGCTGCTGCCGTGGCAATTGATGTTTGCACCGGTGTTCGCAGGCGCTATGTTCACGCCGGCCGAGATGATGGCCGCGTGCCAGACACAAAAAACCAATGTTGCATACGTATCCATGATTTTCCGATTCACCGTTTACTGCGTGCTGGTATTACTGCTGCTGCTGGCCGCACAGATGCGGAGTATGCGATGGGCAAGGGCAACGCTGCGACGGCTTGACGTGATGTGAGATAAAGCCCCGCCCACAGAAGCCGGGGCTAAACAATTATGACAAGTCCGTTATTCGTCAAGAAAAAGAAGCCCAAGAAGGAACGCAATACCATCCTCGACTGGCTGGGATATATCAGCCTGCGAATACTGGTCGGCATACTACAACTGTCCGGCGTTGAAACAAACCTGAGATTCGCCCGGTTTCTTGGTCGATTGTTGTGGAAGCACCATGGCCGGGGAAGGCAACGGGCATTGGATAATCTTCGCGCGAGCTATCCCGATAAGGACGAGCAATGGTATGAGGAGACGGGACGAAAGAGTTGTGAGCAGCTTGTGATGCTGGCGGTAGATGTTCTTTTTACACCGCGTCTCGTCAAGAAAGGCAACTGGAAGCAATATTCAAGGTTCAAAAACGCGGAACGCGCAAAGTGGCTGAGCAAGGAGGGAAAGGGGCTGATTCTTGTCGGGGCACATTACGGCAACTTCGAAATCATCGGCTATATGATGGGGCTTTTCGGATTCAATGTTTACAGCATCGCAAGGCCGTTGGATAACCCGTATATAAGCAAATACCTGTATGGGGTGCGGCAACGCGCGGGGCAAAAAATCATCGACAAAAAAGGCGCGGCGGAACTTTTCGGCAAGGTGGCGTCATCGGGAGCGACGCTGGGCTTCATAGCGGACCAGGATGCAGGTGATAAGGGAATCTTCGTTGACTTTTTCGGCAGAAAGGCGAGCACCTACAAGAGCATCGGGTTACTTGCGCTTACGGAAAATCTGCCGATAGTCATAGGATATGCCAGGAGGATAGACAACCGCTTTTTCTTCGAGATTGGAGTTACGCGGATAATAATGCCTGAAGAATGGGCGAACAAGGAAGACCCCCTGATTTGGATTACAGCAGAATACACCAAGGCGATTGAAACATTTGTCCGCGAAGACCCGACCCAGTACTGGTGGCTCCACCGCCGGTGGAAACACAGACCAAAAAACGAACGGCCTGTTTCTGTTGTATGATTTCCCTCCTGCCATTCCGCGTTTGAGATTAAAAAATGACGTGATGATTTTGTAATGTTGCAAAAACATAAAAGAAATAGTCCCGATGTCGATTGTTCGACTCTCGGGACTATTTCGCTTTTATCCGCTTTCGGCGGATTCAGTCAGTCAAAGATTGCTAATTGTCGATTTTGCCGGCCGCGATATCCTTTTCAGCTCTTGTCTGCTGAGGTTCCGGCCCAGGGAATTCCGTTATCTCGTACTGTTTTTTCTCGCGTTCCGTCAGAGACGCTTCGTTGACAAGTTTCGGAGTAATAAATACGACCATTTCGCTGTTGATTGTCTCTTCGCCCTCAAACCTGAACAAATAGCAAATGATTGGTATATCGCCGAGGAGCGGTATCTTGTTGACGACCTTGGAAACGTCTTTCTTTCTGAGTCCGCCGAGAACGACCGTCTGGCCGCTGTCAACAAGCAGTGTTGTCGCGGCTGTACGCGAATCAACAATCGGCTGCGGATAGCTAAGCGAGCCGCTGGAGAACGTTACGCTGCCTGTCTTTACGCTGAATTCCGGCTCAACTTTCATCCGTATTTTATCTCCGCGTGCCAGGTGAGGCGTAACTTTCAGTTTTACGCCTACATCCTTGAAGCTGGTCGAGCCGATGTTGCCGCCGCCGGAGGTCTGTGTCAGTTCCTGATACGGAAGCTGCGAGATAATGTTTATCGTAGCTGTCTCATTGTCCAGAACCAGGATTCTCGGATTGGCAAGCAGCTTGGCATCAGTGATATTCTTTTGCGCCTTGATAGTCGCGTCGATATCGAGGTTTCTGGATAACCAGCCGAACTTCAGCATGCCTGTTACGCCTGTTGTCTTGACTGTATCGCCGCGGAACATACCTGTTTCAAACGGGTATGTTTGGCCCGTCTTGGGAGCACCCATTGTGCCGGGAGGGACGACTGCTTCACCGTCTGAAAAATACTGGGTATTGCCTCCTAAGTTCCACTCAACGCCCAGGTCAAGGTCATTTTTGCTGGTTAAATCGTATATTCTCGATTCGACAAGTATCTGCGGAGTAACGCGGTCTATATCCTCAATGAACGTGCCGATTGCTTTTATATTGCTTTCGGTATCCTTGACGATAATGTTGCTTGTGCCCTGGTTGGTCGTTATCGCGCCTCGCTGCGATACGAATTTAGAAAGCGATTTCTCGACTTCCTTGATATCTGCGTAGTTGACCCGGTAAATCTTGGTCACCAGTTTTTCCGCTTCCTCTGAAATTTCACCATTAGGAGCAACTCTAATAATATTTTTGCTCATAACATAGCCATAACCCTGGGAGGCGAGTATGTTACGCAGCGCCTCTTCGAGGGGAACGTTACTGAGCTTTGCGGTAACGGTGCCGGTAACCTTCGGACTTTTGATGACATCAACGTTGGCCTGCTCAGCCATAATCCTTATGACGTCGTCAATAGCGGTATCCCTGAAATCAACGCTGATTCGTTTCTGCATTCGCTGTTCGAGGGTGGTCAGGACCTCCGTCTTGCCGCTGGCATTGGCATCGCTTTCATTGTCAGCCGATACCGCGGCAAACATAACTGTTCCCGGCAACAGCAATGACATGGCTATAACCAGCAAACACTTTGTTATCTGGTTGGTCAACATTCTGATACCTTGTCCCTTTCTAAACATTACACAAATCTCTTTTGATTTATGTTGTATTTAACGCTCAACTTTTTGCGTCCATTTTTTATCGCCCGTCGCAAAATCGACGCTATCGGGATTGATTTTTACGATGGTAGCGCCGGCGACAGTATCTCCGGCGGAAACGATTCGGTCGCTGATAATAGCAGAAGGTTTATCCTCACTATAAACGATGCCTTTAACAACCGGGCCTCCGGCAGTTCCATTTCCCGAAGTTGAGGTGGCGCCGAAAACCATTGGGTTTCTGAGGTTGGCAGGAATCGGCTGTGGTATTTCCCAGTTGATTTTGCTGCCGAAGACAGGGGCAGCAGCAGCGGTCTCTTTATTTGAGGGGTTGACCGAAGTTCCAGGCGAGGTTTTGACAGCGTTCACAACAACAAAAAGTAAAACTATCGCCAAAACCGGGGAAAGCAGAAGTATTATTTTCTGCCTGCCCGATGCGACACCCCGTTTTGAGGTAAGCAGTTTGGCTTTGACCTTCTCAATGATTTTCAGCAAAGGTGAATTTTTGAGCTGTTTAATAACAAACTCGAATTTTGACTGCTTTGCCGGAGCCGAAACGGGCAATGAAGCCGGTGCAGATGGTTCAAAGGTCGTCTGTATTGGTTTGGGCGGCTCATAAACAACCTGCCTTGTCGATTGCAACGTTGCTTGTGTTGGGGGTTCCGGGATAGTGAATGGTTTGGGTGATACAACTGCCGGTTTCGGAGTTATAGTATTGGCAGGATTCGCAACAGGAGCAGGCGCAGCCGATGCAGGTGCCGTTACTGCCTGAACCGTGGTGGAAGTCGCAGCTGGCGCAGGTGTCGCGACAGGAGCGACCTGTGTATGCGGCGTTACCGGTGAAGCCGGCGCGGTTGAACTCACATCCGGTCCCGCAGCATTCTTTTGGGGTATCTGGATACCCGTAAAGATTTTGGAGACCTCTTTCTGCAATCCCGGTTTGCTTTTAGCCATTGTTCAACTCCCCTGTGGGTCGAGCGAGAACCTTCTTGCCCTTTCGCCCAAGAGCCGCAGCAAGATTGACGGCTGTCGTCGTCTTGCCGCATCCACCCTTCTGATTTGCTATTACGATTATTCTCATTTTTTATATAACAAGCTGTCGCCTGCTTCTCTTAACCGGCTTGTTTCCTTCTGACAAAAAATGACAGTGACATATCAACCCTGTTTGCGGCCCCGCTCTGGCCATCACGCTGCACTCTGAACCTGTCAACAAAAACGACGGGCTGATGCCTTTCAAGGGTATTAACAAAATTGGCAAACTGCATAAAATCAGACGCAAAAGAAATTTCCATTTTGTTTTCCTGGAGGTTCTTGGTCGCAAGCTGGTCCGGCTGTCTGCTAATCTCCGGCGTTTTGACGGTAAAAGCTCTAACCTGCCTATCGCCGGCGATACGACTGACGGCGAAAGTAAGGTTGGGAGAATCTTCATACTCAGAAACATAATTGCTCAACATGGTCTTGAGCGATTCGGTCTCAGCGGCCAGTTTTTTCCTGTTATCTTCGAGCGAGGCGTCAAAAGCCATCTCAAGTCGCCCCTTCTTTTCAGTCGCTTCCTCCTGTAGCTGCGCCTTGATTTTCGACTGCGGGGTAATAAAGATATAATACGTAATCGCAGACAGAAAGAACGATACGCCCCAAACTATACCCATCGTTATAATATATTTTCTATAAGCACCCATAATTTCTCGCTATATCCCCGGTTTGAATATACAGTCGATGTCGTAAGAAATAACGTCTCTGCCGTCCATGGTCTCATTTGTCTGCGAAGCGATAACGACGTCTTCGAGCTTTGTGCCAATGACATTCGAAGCAAGCAACCGGTCACGAAACGCCTTGATTTCACGGTCGAAACCGGAGTTCGGATTTCCGCAGAGTCGCATCCTCAAGGTTCTAACGATAATACTTGTATCGTCTGTTTTATCTTTCTTGTCTTTTTCCGCAATCGCACTGCCGCCTGCGGCTGCCTTTTTATTTATCGAGGCCTGCCTAACCTCCAAACTGTTAAGCACCGCTGAATCAGGAAGATTTTGGACCAGCGACACAATGATTGGCGACCACTGGGTATGCGTCCTGATAGAGCTTGCCACGTCGGAGAGGCAATTACGAAGGTTGATTTTGTCTCTCTCCCGGGACTCCTTGAGCTTCAAGGTGTCGGAGAGTCGTTCTATCTGCGTGGTGTAACTGGCAACATTTTGTTTGTTAATCGATATGACGACTTTATTGTTATAATAGTAGCTGGCCATCAGTATAGCAACCAGCGTTGGAACCACGAAGGTAGCAACAACAATGGCGATGCCCTTTGGCCTTGTTCTGACCGGACGTCCCTGACCTTTAAGTAAATCTATGGTAAACATATCAGACCGACCTCATAGCAAGACCCGCGGCAACAGCCATAGCCGGGCCTTTTGACTGGATTACTTCGAGACACTCCCTGTCCACACTGCATTTCATAGTATCAAAGGGGTTCCAGAGGACAACTTTAATGGGCAGTTGCTTGTTGAGTATATCGACGAATCCTTTGACCATTCCAAAAGTTCCGCACACGAGAAGCTGCTCGACGGGCGCAGATTTGACCTGAGTGCCGTGATAACGCAGGGTCTCGGCAACGTCGCTGACCAGTTTTATGGACGCCTTTTCCATACTGGCCTGCAGATTCTCCGGAGCTATCGTTGGCGAAGCGGAATAGTAAAGCTCATCTTCCACAATTTTTGAGCTAACGTTGTTTTCTTTCGCAATCTGTTCGACAATATCATTCCCTGCATAAGGGACAGTTCTGACAAACGGCAAACCATTTCCGCCCATTACGGCCAGGGTTGCACAGGATGTGCCGATATCGAGGACCGCTGATGTGCCGATGTTTGTGCCGGTGTCTTTGTCTGCATTAAGACAATTAAGCAATGCGAGTCCATCGACATCCATCATAACACAGGACATATTCGCTTTCTCTACAATTCGAATTTTACGTTGTACTACATCATTCGACGCGGCGACGAGCACGCCCGCGGCGACATTGTCTGGCTCGCCTGACGGGATAATCTGGTAATCGAGGACACCTTCATCGACGTTGAATGGGCAGACCTGCGACGCTTCAAGCCGAACAGCACCGTCAAGCTCTTCTGTTTGCAGAGGCGGGAATTTGAATGGCCGCACTGCCACTTCGGGCCCCGAGACGCTGCATACCGCCCAGCGAGCGTTTTTTCTGGCGAAAACCATGCACTTCTGAACCGCCTGAACAACGTTATTTTCTCTGGCAGCAACGTCGGCGTTATCCTGCTTGATATCGCAAACGTGGGCGGCAACAACTGTGTATCCGTCGCCGTTTTTGACAAGCTGAATCATCTTGACAGAGGATGAGCCGATGTCAAGCCCAACAACATCATCCTGGCTACACCCGAGCAATCGTTTCCAGTTAAAAATCATAATGCTTCCAGCCCCTTCTTCGGCCTATGCAAAGGCAGTTTTTTTGCACAATCGCCAATGCGATTCAATATCAAATGCCATTCATTCATCGACCTGTGAAATGGTGCGTTTTAGATATAAATTGCGATGAGTGAATAATGTGGCGTTCTTGATATTCATCGGCTATTGCCGGCTCTGTATGTCCCATAAAAAAACGACGATTGGCGTCACCAATGCGCTTTTTGGACCTTTTCAGGTTGGTGTGCGGTTATAATGCAAAGTTGAGAAATACTCAGCTTGGGCATGTCTATAAAACAAAAGGCCCCCTGCCTTAGTTATCGGTCGTAAATCGGTTTTGTCTCGCGTATTGAGTAGTGTATGCTATGTCGCACAACACAGGACGGCAGGAAAGAACCCCCGCACTAAGAACAATACTTTTAAAGCATAGGAAATAAAATCAACTGAAGACAAATTATGAGGAAATTGACAATCGATGATTACAGATTGTCGATTGGAGATTAAAAAAATGGCGTGCACAGCTCGCTTCGCTTCGCTTGCGAAGCGGGCACACCCTGCAAATCACAAAAACAATGAAATGCCCAACATCGAACATTGAACAGAAAAATCTCTCAGGGTATTTCGGTAAAATTTCCTGCGCTGTCGAGGGTCATCTGCCTTGGGGCGGCTGGTGCGTCGCCACTGAGCGACTTGGTGGCGTCAACGGTAATCAGGTAATCGTTGTACCCATTGAATACTATGGAGAAACATTCATCGGTGAAAAACTTGCCGTCGAGGTCCCCGCTTGGCGCCCCTGGATTTACGACAAAACCAAGCTGTGTCAGGGTCGTGCCTGAATAACTGTAGCTTGAGCCCATTTGCGCACAATAGGTTCGTGCGGCGGTGCGAATGGTGCCGGCGACGGCCTTGCCTTCAGACCATTTGGAAGCATCGGTTCTGCTCCGCATATATGGAATCGCCACGGCGGACAATATGCCGATGATGAAAAGGACTACCATTAACTCGATAAGCGTGAACCCCTTTTTAGTTCTGGAATTAAATATCATAACAATCCGCCTCTCCTGGAGCATCCATCCATCCTTTGTCCCCACGTCTTCTCGCCGAAGACAATGGCGGTGGCTACGGAAGACAAGAGGTGGGGGTCTTTACGGCCCCCACCTCTTAAGTCAACAAACTCAACCGTGTACCTTTTGTTACACACCAGGTCAGACACCGGACTACGGAGTAAATGTTCCGGTCTGGTCCAAAGTTTCCGTTGCTGGCGTTGTCGGTTTCTCCGCGCATGTAGAGAGGGCCGCAGTGCACAAAATTGAATAGGTGTCATAGGCGTTAAACGTTAAGGTATAAGCTTGATGCGAGAAATACTTGCCGTCGAGGTCGGTCCCAGCGGCAACGAAGCCCAGGTCTGTCAGCGCTGTGCCGGTGTAGGTCCAAGAAGAACCTTTCTCAGCTTCATAGGCGCGGGCCGCAGTGCGAATACTGCCCATCGCGGCCTTGGCCTCCGACCACTTGGCAGAATCGATACGGCCACGCATAATCGGTATGGCGACCGCTGCCAGGATGCCGACGATGAAAATGACCACCATCAGCTCGATAAGTGTAAAACCTTTTCTGTTTCTCATTTGCTTTCTCCTAAAAACTGTAAACCGGTTTAATTACTCTTTCCGACCTGCTACGATGCAAATCGGTCAAACTTTACCTCCTCCGGCTGGTTAACCACCGTTGCCGTTGCCGCCCATCGTGAATATAGGCAGGTACAAGGCCAGGATGACAATCAATACTATTCCTCCGACCGTTACAATCATGATAGGTTCGAGCAGGCTGAGTACCGTGCTTATGGTGGCATCGACTTTCCGCTCGTAATAATCGCTGGTTCTTTCGAGGACCTGGGGCAGGGAGCCGCTTTCCTCGCCTACCTGAATCATCTTGATGACCATATTCGGAAAAAATCCGGCCGAGGCCAAACTAAGCGATATATTTGACCCCTGAACGATATGTTCGCGGCTTCGAATAATCGCGTCTTTAATTACGTCGTTTTTGGTCATAGTGGAAAGAATATCGAATACCTCGAGGACGGAAACGCCCGCCGCAAGCAGCGTCGCCATTGTTTTACAGAAACTGGCAACAAAGGCCTGGCTGATAATTTTCCCTATCAGCGGTATTCTCAGGGCAAGTTTGGAATAGAAAATGTGACCTTTCGGCATCTTGTTGATAAACGTGCCAACGAAGGCGAGCAGGAGGCACAAGCCGATGATGTAAATTATATTTAAACGAAGAAAGTCATAGAAATTCATAAACGCCTGTGTAAAGGCGGGCAGCTTGCCGCCGAACTGGTCGAATATAGCGCGGAATCTCGGAATGACGAACGTCATTATGCCCGTAATAATCAGGACTATGAAAACCAGAACAAAAATGGGGTAAGCAATAGCGCCCTTGACCTTTTTGGCCAGGCGGTCACGGCTGTCAAAATGCTCCGCAACTCTCTTTAACGCGCCGGGCAGGTTACCGCTGGTCTCGCCGGCAAGAACAATGGCTTTTGAGAGCTGGTCAAAGACCTTTGGATACTCGGCCATACCGCTGGAAAAGTTTTCGCCCTTTCGCATTTTATCGAGAATACGATGCAGCACTTCCTGGAGCTGTATGTTTTCTATATCGGCTGATATGGTTTCGACCGCGGTGGTAATTGGAATACCGCCCTCGACCATCGTCGTCAACTGCCAGCAAAGGGCCGCGATTTCGGCGGACTTGATTCTCCTTCTTTTCTGTTTTTTGTGCGCATGTTTAACGGCTTCAACAATTTCCTGAATCGATATCGGCGTCAACCCTCGCTCGCGAAGCCAGCCCATTACGTCATTGGCGGAATTGGCCTGTGTCAGCCCTTCTTTCCGCGAACCCGTTGTATCACACGCGCTATATTTGAAGCTCTTCATTAAAAGAATCCTTGAAAAATCACTCCTCGCTCATATAAGGTTTGCAGTTCCCTCCGCAATTTGTGTATCGTCCCGTGAAAAACCGACCTTTAGTAAAACCCGTTTTAACTGCTGTTAAACCAATATCAGCGGTTTTTACGTCCTCTATTTTTCAGGCGTTTCCGAAATCACAACTGTCTGCCCCTCCTGCTCCACCCCTACATCCCCTATATCCTCACTAAACGTTACACCCAGCACTTCCTCTGCAGTTGTAAGCCCCTGAAGCATTTTTATCACGCCGCTTTCGAGCAGCCCGCCATAACCTTTTTTTCTCGACGCAGCCCTAAGCTGCGACTCTGTCGCCGCGGCGGTAACAAGCTCCCGCATTTCATGGTCCATAACCAGAAACTCAAAAATTGGCAGCCGTCCGTGGTAGCCGGTGTTTCCGCATGCGGAGCATCCTTTGCCATGACAAAGCTTGGCATTTTTCAATTTTGCCGGGTCAACCTTCAGCCGTTTCAATACCTGTTCGCTGAGTGTTGTCGGCTCTTTGCATTTTTCGCAAATCTTTCTGACTAATCGCTGGGCAACTACCAGGTTAAGCGATGAAGACAACAGGTACGGCTCAATTCCCATATTAATCAAGCGAGTTATAGCGCTGGGAGCGTCGTTGGTGTGGAATGTGCTCAGCACTAAGTGCCCTGTCAATGACGCCTTTATCGCAATTTCAACTGTCTCTTTGTCTCGAATTTCTCCTATCAGGACAATATCAGGGTCCTGTCTGAGTATGGACCGCAAGCAGGACGCAAACGTCAGTTCAATTTCCGGCTTGACCTGGACCTGGTTGATGCCGGCAAGACGATATTCAACAGGGTCCTCAACCGTGGTTATATTCACTGTCGGGTCCTTGAGGTGATTAAGGCAGGCGTAAAGCGTGGTGCTTTTGCCGCTCCCCGTGGGCCCCGTTACAATCATAATACCGTGCGGCTGGTTTAGTGCGTTCTTCAGCACGGCCAGCAGCTCCGGCTCGATGCCGAGCTTATCGATATTGTGCGATGTCCCGGCAGTATCGAGAATACGCATAACTATCTTTTCGCCGTATATCGTGGGAAGCGTTGATACGCGAACATCGATATCCCTGCTGGCCGTCCTGATTTTGAGACGACCATCCTGAGGAAGACGACGTTCGGCAATGTTCAGATTCGAAAGAATCTTTATCCTGGCAAGGACTGCGCCCTGCATATTCCTCGCGGGAGGAACCATATCTCGCAATATGCCGTCGATTCTCATGCGAATCATCATCGTTTTTTCCTGCGGTTCGATGTGCACGTCGCTTGCGCGGCTTTTTACTGCCTGGCTCAACAGCAAATCGACAAATTGAATAACAGGGGCTTTGCCCGCCTCTTCTTCACTGTCGCTGTCGCCGTCGGCGGCCTCTTCGAGAATCGATTCGACTTTTTCGTCAGTATCCCGGTCAAACCTGTCACCTTCCGTCTGCACCAGCTCTCTTAGCCGCTGTTCCTCCACGTCTGAACCGTGGTAGATTATCTCGATGGCCTTGCGAATTTCGGGGGCAGAGCCGATGACGACCTTGATAGGCCGTTTTATTTTGAGGGTTATGGTATCGATAGCAATAACGTTGAGCGGGTCTGCCATAGCGACGACAATTCTGCCATCAACTTCGCCGATGCCAACGAGGCAAAATCGCTTGGAGACGGTCTCGTCGAACATTCTCGCGACATTCATATTGATTTTGGAAATGTCGTCGAAATGCACATATTCCATAGAGAGATGCCCGGCCAGGGCCTGCGTAACCTGCTCTTCAGTCATTATATTGAGACGAACAATGGCCTCGCCGAGCCGGCCGCCGAACCTGCGCTGTTCATCAAGCACCTTGCTCAACTGGAGGCGGGTAAGCATTCCCTTGGACACCAAAAACTCGCCAAAAAGATGCGTAGTTTTAGGTTTTTCCATAACAGAGGTCTCTGGAGCTGCCTTCATTCCAACACCTCAGTCCATATAAGTTCTTTCATGAGCATAATTTTAACCGCCATACAAAACCCGGCATTGAAATCAACACGGCCATCTAATGAACGCCGGTAGTATCCTCCCCACTTAACAATTAAAATATAGAGAAAAAAACGGGTGCTGCCAAAAACAATGGTCTAATAAAAAACCTGTGAAACACATCCGATGACGCTGCCTTTTTCATATTTACCCCCTCCGCCTTCCAGGCGATACTGGTTTTATGGGACCGACACAGCCGATTCGAGACCTTAATACTTTTAAAGTCGCGGCAAATGTATCAAGCTTTTCGCCTGCTGCCGCTCGGGGATTGAATCGCCGCCAGAGCAGCAAACTTGTCGTCGGCAAACTCAAATACCTCGTCGAGTCCAACCACGCTGAAAACGCTCCTGGTAGCAGCAGGAACATTGCAGAATATCAGGCGATGCCCGCAGTCGCTGAGCAGCTTGCGCAGGCGTAAAAGCCCGGATATGCTCGTCGAGGTCATTATGTCCACGCTCGAAAAATCCACAACAACATCACAGTCGCCGCGGTCACGGACGATTTCGACAAGCGTTTTAAGCTCACTTCTCATCCGCGGTTCGCGAGGCAGGTCAACAAAAATAATATCATCAGACCAGTTCTGAAATCCCATCACTTTTCTCCTAAAAGACCATACAGCTATATCACGTTCCAATCACCTCTATCGACACATAAAACCGGATGGTTAATCAAAAAAACCTGCACAACAATCAGCCAGGAACCCTCACCGACGGCCGATAACAACTCGATTAGCCGCGACTACACAAGGACAGAAAAATCGAAAGGATTAGCCAAAAAGGGACTTGTTTTCCGATTACCGAACAGTAATGACGACTAATTGAACGGCTACAGAACTTCCAGACCCAGGGTAGTGATATCGTCAACCTCTGAAGGGTCAATGTGCTGGTTCTGTGCCATCATATTAAATCTGTCCATCATTTCGACAATCTGCAGGTCTTTAAGCTCGAGGAATTCTTTCATAAAATGAAAGCCCGTCAAATCATCGTAGCTGCCTATGAACGGCTCAGCGCCGTCGGAATAGAGCAGAATTTTGTCGCCGGGTTGAAGCTGGACTTTGTCCTCGGAATATTCGGCTTCCTTGAATACGCCGAGTAATGACCCGCGTACTTCAAGCTGTTTTGGTTCCTGGCCCTGCCTTAATAATACTGGGTAAGGATGCCCAGCGCGGGCAAATGTCATTTCGAGCGTTTCGGTATTCAGAAGGCAATAACAGCAGGTAGCAAACTGATAGCCGGAAAGCTTCTGTGTGGCCATTTTCTTGTTGAGATTCTTCATTACCTCGGCAGGCGAGAAAATATGATACGAATTGTCAACGGTGGTTCTCATAACCAGCGCCTGTTTGAGGAAAATGGTCAACAACGCCGCTGGCATACCGTGCCCAACAACGTCGGCTACATAAAAGCCAAGATGCTTTTCATCAATCCTGACGGCATTATATATATCACCGGAAACCCACTCAGCAGGCAAAAAGACCGATGCCCATTTGATTTTGTCGGTATTCGGCAATTGGGTGGGCAGGAAGTCCTGCTGGACGAGACCGGCAAGGCGAAGCTGCTCGGTGAGATTGTCCACCATAGCGCCGGTCATACTGAGCTGCTCGGCGAGCTTGTTTTTGTAAATGGTTTGTATCTGCTTTGGCGGAATGGCCGGCTTAACCGCTATCCCATCGCTTTTCTTGCGATAGGCAAGATTCACGCTTACCCTGGTCCAAAGCTCATCTATCGAAACGGCCTCGGTCATCCCCCCCATGCTGAAACTGCTCTTCACCGGCGCCAGTGAAAAACTTTTCACCGGGACTTTTACGCGGTCGGTAATAAGAATTACGCCGATATTCTCCATTTCCAGCGTCTCGATTATTCTCGCGAGTTTCTGCTGTTGTGCGGGCTCGGAATCAACCGCGTCAACTATTACCGTCCCCACAAGACCAAGTTTGTCCCTTGCTTCGCTGAACTTATCGATGCGCAAAAGCTTATAAGATAGATTTCTCTCCTTAAGCAGGTGCTTTATTTCCTGCGGCATCTGCTTTTCGTTGGTCAGGTAAAGCACATCGATAAAATGCTTTTGAAGTTCGATGGCGCTTAATAATCCGTTCTGGACCATTTTTTATCCCCTTTTTAATACCAGCCCGAATTGGGCGGTAGCAAACGCAATTCAATATACAACACCAATATAAATAATAACAATCAACAGGCGACAAATATGATTTTCGTCTTGTTCTCCGCAGCACTTTGTTAGTTTTTTTATTTTTTTGCGTCTTTACGGATTATTGGCTATAAGCCCCCGTACCTGCCGGGAGTTTCACGGATTTTAGACCGATAGAAAAAGAGTGCTACGCGAAAAATATACCGATTGGGGTCCGAGAATAACAATGTTTACCGTGTTATTGAATTTGTGATGAGTTTCACCCGACAGCCGTCAGCCGGAGAAAATCGCTGAGCCGATTCGCAAAATTGTGGCCCCCTGCTCCACCGCAATTTCGTAATCTGAGCTCATCCCCATACTCAGCTCTTCAAAATTATGCCCGACAGCCCTCTCGCCCCGCATCTCGAGGAAAAGCTCCCTGGCACGGGTAAAACACTTGCGAATATCGTCTTTGTTGTGCGTCAGAGGCCCCATCGTCATCAGCCCCACCAGTTTTATATTAGGCAGGGTATCAATTTGCTCAGCCAGGTGCAGTGCGGCCCCCACGGGAACCCCGTATTTTTGCGACTCCTCAGAGGTATTGACCTGAAGCAGTACACGCGAGACGGTATTCATTTTGGCGGCTGCGACGCTGATTTCCTCGGCCAGGCGAAGAGTGTCAACGGAATGTATAAGGGTAACCATAGGCAAAACCTGCCTGACCTTGTTTCGCTGAAGGTGCCCTATCATGTGCCAGTTCACCTTGCGCGGCATCCCCGGCTCACCGGCATTATGCTTAATAAATTCATCTACCTCGGTGACTACCCTTTTTAGCTGCTGGACCCTGTTTTCGCCAAGCTCGGAGAACCCCAGCCGAACAACCTCCTCGATTGCCTCCTCCGAGGCGGACTTCGTTACGACAACGAGTTTGATCTCGGCAGGGTCTCTGCCCACGCGGGCACAAACCGAAGATATGTTTTCTCTTAGACGCTTAACACGTTCAGCTATCTTTATCATAAACAACAAACAGCAAAAAACACTGTTTCAATCACCCCAATAAAACCATCGCGGAATAATGTCCCGCAAATGAGTAATTTACGCCAACATCGCCCTTGTTGCAAGCACATTTGGGCGGATTCGGATATGAGTTTTGAGTCGCCAAAAAAGGTGATAATTGGGCATTTTTAACTTGCTTTTTATAACAGGTTGATATATAATTAGATGAGTTCAGGCAAAATGTTGTGAATAGACCCAATTCTGAACAACGGGGGCAGTTATACTTTTTGTTTGACGGTCAATCAGGGGCGGGTTAGATTCTACTTTTTGCCATGCCTATTTTACATCGATAAATACTGCGTTGGAGCAGTTTTTGAACCTCGGCGAGGCAGCGTGGTTTACCGGTTTCCCCCCCAGCCGGATCCCACCACCTCGCCTTTTTTATTAACTCTTAATCGCCTTTTGGCCTGTAAAATGCCGGCTGAAAATCACAAAAACCGCAATAGCCGCAATCGCAGTCGCCCCGCCAAAGATAAAAGTGTAAACAGGCGATTTGTCCCATAAGAAACCCGCCACTATGCCGGCAGGCAAAGCAGCCAGACCCGTAATAGTAGAGTATGTCCCAAGAGCGGTCGCCTTGTAATCAGGTCCCGCCAGGTCGGATACCAACGCCCTTTCAGTACCGTCAACTGCCGCGAACACCACGCCGTATAACGCAAACAGGATAATATAAAACACCAGCGAATTGCAAAACGCGAAGCCAAACGACACAACCGCAAACGTTCCGAATCCGAAAATAAGAATCTTCTGCCGACCAATCCTGTCCGAAAAAGTTCCCAGCGGAATAGACAACGCACTGTAAAATATATTGAAAAGCACATATAAAAGAATAGGTGCGGTAGTTCTCCAATTACCCTCAAACAAATGCTGTGCCCTCAATACAAAAAACATATAGCTGAAATTGCCGAGAGCGAAAATGGCAGCCACCAAAATGAAAAGCTTCAGCGGCCTCGGCAAAATCGACAAGCTGAGTTTCAATTTCGCGTTTTGCCGTGGTGCTTCCGGCTCGCTGACAAACCGCAGCGGAACCAGCGACGCAAGGCCTATTATCGCGGAGATGATTATTATGGCGCTGAATCCAAGCCCCGTGAATTGCAAAAATATAAACGCCACCCCCGCGCCGAGAACGGCCCCCGCACTATCCATCCCGCGGTGAATACCAAAGCTTTTCCCACGCTGGGCCGCGTCCACCGATTCGGCTATTATGGCGTCACGAGCGGCAGTGCGAAGCCCTTTACCAACCCGCTCCATTGAGCTGAAAACAACCGCCCCGCCGGCCGTCTTTGAAAGACCAAGCAAAAGTTTGAACACCGAAGAAATACCGTAACCCGCGTAAACGAATATCTTCCGCTTGCCCGTTTTGTCCGACCAGTAACCGCATAATACCTTCAATATGCCTGAGATGCTGTCGCGAATCCCGCCGACCAAACCCACAATCTGGCCCGTCGCCCCCAGCGACTCCAAAAACATAGGCAGTATGGGCATTATCATTTCGCTGCTGAGGTCATTAAGGAAACTGACTATGCTCAGGATTATGACATTTCTAAAGCCGCCCTTTTTGCCTGTTGTTTCCATAACGTTACTGGCCCCGAACCTGAACCGTAAAACTCCTGCTCCTCGGCCCGTCGAACTCGCAAAAGTATATCCCCTGCCATGTGCCAAGAGCAAGCTGACCATCCTTTATCAAAACCGTTGCGCTGCACCCGACAAGCGAGCTTTTGCAGTGAGCGTCCGAATTGCCCTCATCGTGCCGATACCCCGCGCGAAGACGCGGTATCAATTCCTCCAGCGTCAGCAGAATATCGTGGGTAACAGACGGGTCCGCGTTTTCATTTATCGTTATGCCCGCCGTCGTATGGGGACAATATATTATCGCGTCGCCCTCTTTAACGCCTGATTTACTAACAGCCGAAGCGACCTCGTTTGTTATATCAACAAACTCGCAGTGGCTCCTCGTGCTTATGTGAAAATCGTTAGTGATGATTTTCATTATGCCCCCTCTTACATCTGCTCAATGACTTCGATACCCAAAAGGTTATGCAGGCCGTGCTCGATTGTCTTCGCAGTCAAATCGCAAAGCAACAGGCGAGTTGGCCGTTTATCAGGCGACGCATCGAGAACGGGACAATCATTATAAAAACTGCTGAACTTCTGCGCAAGGTCATAAAGATATGCCGTAAGATAATTTGGCCTGTAATCGCCCGCCGAGGAGCTAATCGCCTCGCCATAGCGAATCAAATGCTTCGCCAAATCCAGCTCGCTCGGCTCACCGATATTTAGCTCCTTTACGCCGGCCAGTTCCTTATTGACATCGATTCCTCTCTCTTTGCCTTTTCGGTTAATCGATTTTATTCTCGCATAGGCATACTGCATATAAGGAGCGGTGTTACCCTCCATCGCCAGCATCTTGTCGAAACTGAAAATATAATCGCTCGTCCTGTTATTGGTATAATCCGCGTATTTCACCGCGCCTATACCAACAGCATTGGCTATGCTTTTCTTTTCATCTTCCGACAAACCGGGATTTTTCTCCTCGACGACTTTCCGCGCTCGTTCGATGGCTTCATCCAAAAGCTCTTTGAGCTTCACATTCTCACCCGACCGCGTCTTCAAGGGTTTCCCATCTTCTCCGAGAACGCTCCCAAATGTTATGTGAACAAACTCCGTCCTCTGTCCTCCGTCCTCTGTCCTCTGTTTTATATCCCATCCCGCTTTTCTCGCTACCGCAAACACCATTTCAAAATGCAAACCCTGACGGGCATCGGTAACGTAAATTATTTTGTCCGCCTTCAACTCCCCTACCCTGTACCGAATCGCCGCTAAATCCGTTGTCGCATACAAATACGCACCATCGCTCTTTTGCACAATCACAGGCAGCGGTTTGCCTTCCTTATCCTTAAACCCATCCGGGAATACACACACCGCCCCTTCCGACTCCACCGCCAAACCCTGCTTCTTCAAATCCTTGATAACATCCGGCAACTTGGGATTATAAAAACTTTCCCCACGAACGTGGTCCTTATTCAATGTCGCACCGAGCAATCGGTACAACTTGTCGCACTCGTCCATTGTTTTCCGAGTGATGTAGGCCCATACTTGTTCCTCTTGTTCGTTGTCCTCTCCCCCTTTTTGCAGCATAGCCGTAACGCGACGTGAAAGGTCTTCATAAGGAATAAGTATCTCGCGCCACTCGTTTGTTTTCGGGTCGCGTTCGCGTGTTGGGATAAGCAGTCTCATTCCTTCAATAGCATCATCAACCTGACTCACAAACTGATAAGCTGCTTCAATCTCTTCTAATTCAACATCTTCTTCGCCACGAATAAGCTTCTGCACAAATGGCCAGAATACTATTTCCCCATCTCCAAGTTCATCCTTTTTGTCCGCACGCCAATCCGCAGCATGACGCTCACATATCTGCTTGCAGAGCGCCAGTAGTTTGTCTCTATCCTTGGCACAAGCTCGAAGGTCGGCCAGTTCTTTTTGACAGTATGGTTCTTTATGTTCCCTACCCATACTGATATGCCATAGACCAAGAAAAGCACGTCCGAATTGCGTCCCCCAGTCACCGATGTGATTTTGGCGGATGACTTTGTTCCCCTGGAGCTCAAGCAATCGGCAGATACAGTCGCCTATGATTGTGCTGCGTAAATGCCCGACGTGCATTTGCTTGGCAATATTGGGGCCTGAAAAATCTATTACTATTGTCTTCGGTTTTTTGGCCTTTTCTATACCAAGCCGGTCGGCGTCTTTGCTGATTTGCAAAAGATTCACTGAGACAAATTCGGGTTTCAATCGCAGATTTATAAAGCCGGGGCCTGCTATTTCAGGCGTTTCGCAAATATCGCTGAGCTTGTCCGCCGTGGCGGAATCAAGTTTCGCGACGATTTGTTCGGCTAATTTTCGAGGATTGGTCTTGAGTTGTTTTGCTAAGGGCATTACGCCATTGACCTGATAATCGCCGAACCTGGCGTCCGTCGCGGGCCGAACCAAAGCGACACAACCTGCCTGCCCTGAGCTTTGTCGAAGGGCCTGCCCTGATATTTCAGCCATCACGCTGGCAATTTTTGTTTCAAGAATATCGAGAGTTGATTTCATTTTTTAAGTCACAGAGAGCATAGAGGACACAGAGAATTAAAAGTTTTCATAACAATGATTAACACTATTTTTTATTTATTCTTTTTTACCGTGTTAATCCGTGTCTAAAAATTACTGTGTTAATCAGCGTCTAAATTTTTAATTTCTTCGCATCGCCCCAGAGCATTTCCAGGTCATAGTAGCCGCGTGACTGCTTATCGAAGATGTGGACGACGACATCGACAAAATCGAGCAGTACCCAGTGCGATGTCTCATATCCCGCCCTGCCGAAAAGCGATGATTTTTGCTTTTTGGCAATGTCGGTTATTTCGTCAGCCACGCTTCGCATCTGCCTGTCGCTTGTTCCGGTAAGAATAACGAAATAATCGGTAACCTGCGAGACCTTCCGCAGGTCGAGGACGACGATGTCGGTGCAATGCCGCTCGCCGGCTAATTTGGCCGCCGCAACCGCTAATGCCTTTGCCTTACGATTTAATTTTTTTATCAATCTGTCTTCCTGAAAATATCAATAAACACCTGAGATAATACTCTCGCTGGCGTTATAAGTCAATGTCCCGTTATTACGCGTTTAGAAAGTGGCGTCATCTCAAGTGTGATAGTCAGCGTTGATTGTTACATAACCCTTGCTGAGGTCGCAGCCGACGCAAAAATCACTGCATTTACCAACTCCCAAATCAACCGTTATCGTATGGCTTTTCTGTGAGACAATTTTGCTCGCCTTTTTGCGGTCGAAATCCGTCGGTGCGCCGTTCTTGAATACCGTTAAACCTGCCCTGAGCGAAGTCGAAGGGTCATCGAGTTTGCAGGATACCTTTTGCGGATTTAGCTTAACGCCCGATGAGCCGACCGCGCAAATGATTCTGCCCCAGTTGGGGTCGCCGCCGTGAACGGCACATTTGACCAAATCATAATCCGCTACCGCTCTTGCCGCCTTTGCCGCCTCTGCCCGGCTTGCCGCGCCTGTGATAATCACCTTGAATATCCGTGTCGCCCCCTCCGCGTCGAGAGCCATTTGCTTGGCCAAATCCTGGCACAGGTCTATCAATGCAGCCGCGAATTTCTTGTAAGAAGAATCCTGACTTGTTATCGCCTTATTTCCCGCCCCGCACGACGTAAGAATTATAGCCGTATCGTTAGTGCTTTGATGGCCATCGACGGTTAATTTATTCAATGAATCGCCTATCGCACTTTTGAGTGATTCTGACAACAACGACTCTTTAATCATAACATCGGTCGTTATAAAGCACAGGGTCGTTGCCATATTCGGGCCAATCATCCCCGCACCCTTGGTCGTCCCAGCGATTGTTACCTTTTTGCCCGATATCTTAATCCGCCGACAAGCGGTCTTGGCCTTCGTGTCCGTTGTCATTATCGCCTTTGTAAAATTCATCCCCGCGGTTTTTGAATTTGACAACTCCACTGCTGCTTTCTTAATACCCGCGATGACTTTTTTCATCGGCATCTGCTCACCAATGATACCCGTCGAGGCAACGAGTATATCTCGTGATTTGTATGGCACCGTTTGTAACACATCAGTTTGAGGCCACTTCGTACGCAGCATCTCGGTTAACGCGCTCGCCGTTTCGGCACACATTTTTATTGCGTTCTTAAGCCCTCGCTCGCCTGTACAGGCGTTGGCGTTGCCTGAATTTACAACTACCCCATAAACAGCCACATTTTCAATATGCTTTTTACTAACCTGTACGGCCGCCGATGTGATTTTATTCGTCGTAAACACCGCCGCCGCCATCGCGCCAGCCGGGCACACAATCAATCCCAAATCGTGCTTACCCGATTTTTTTATCCCGCACTTCACCCCCGAAGCCAAAAATCCCTTCGCTGCTGTTATCGTCTCATTTGCCATTTATTATACCTCAATAAAAAACACTGATTTTGCGACTTTGTCATTCCCGCGAAAGCGGGAATCCAGCTTAAAACCACTGGATTCCGGCTCAAGGCCGGAATGACAAAAAACGCCCGCAATCAAAAATCGTTAAATTTGTTATTCAAAACAGCTCTATCCATTAGTTAGTTTGCCTGCGATGGCGATTTCACGAAAACCCGCCATCGGGTCGTAAAATTTCTTATTCAAATCAACGGCGTTTACCATAACGCCCGCTTTATTCTGTTTCAACTGTCCCGCAATCACTCCATCGGGCTGTATAAAGCACGATGGATACGGCGAATAATATCCTGACGCATTCGACATACTCACCCAAACGTGATTAGTCGCTGCGTGGGCCTGCATCGTCTGCCTCATAATTTGCCTATGCACGCTTGGCCCTTTTTGCCTTGCGTTATAAAATGACTGGAACACGCAATTGACCCCCTGCTTATACAATGCCCTGTAAATTTCAGGGAAACGCAAATCGAAGCAAATCAACAGCGAACACTTCACGCCATTTATTGTGAAAAAGACAAATCGGTTGCCGGGCGCAAATCGCCGCAATTCCCCTGCCGTGCAAAACCGCTTGTCATATCTGTCCGCTATTTTGCCGTCAGCCCCAATCAAATACAGGCAGTTGCTTATCTTGCCTGAACCGCCCAGCCGATGCACAGAACCCAGCGCAACCAACAGCTCCAATTTCCCCGCTAAGGCCGTTATCTTAGCCGTTTCCTTTTCGAGGAGTTCCCAGTCGAAGCTGTCAAAATTGGGAAAATCAAAACCAATATAGCCCGCCAGAGCGCACTCCGGAAAATGCGCAATCTCCGCACCTCCCTTTTTGGCCTTTTGCATTTGAGCGCAAATCTGCTGCGCATTTCGTTTTATCGATGCGCTAACCGCAAACTGACACGTCGCTATTTTCAACTGCCCTGTGGGCATTTTAGCACCTATTTCAATCCCAGCGTCTCATCCAGGCCGAATATGATATTCATATTCTGAATCGCCTGGCCCGATGCCCCTTTAATCAGGTTATCGATGGCTGAGAAGCAAACGACCGTCCCTTTCACGACCGTCGGGAAAACATGACAGTAATTTGTCCCGGCCACGTCCTTGACACTCGGGCTGCCCTCGCAAACCTGCACAAACGGCTCACCCGCGTAAAAATCCTCATACAGTTTCACAAGCTGCTCATTAGTAACCTTGCCCTTCGGCTTCGAATAAACAGTCGAAAGAATCCCGCGGTCAAAAGGCCCGACGTGCGGCTGGAACAGCACCGTAACCGGTCTGCCCGCCGTGTCGCTCATAATCTGCTCAATCTCAGGCATGTGCCGATGAACACCGATACCATACGCGAATATATTTTCGTTCATATTCGGAAAATGGAACTTCGCCGACGGGTTTTTGCCCGCGCCGGAAGCGCCGGTTACCGCGTTGACGATTACCTGCTCGGCCTCAATCAATCCTTCTTTCAACAACGGCGCAACCGCCAGCGATGCACCCGTCGGGAAACACCCCGGGTTTGCAACTAATTCGGCTTCCTTAATCTTCTCGCGGAATAATTCAGGCAAACCGAACGCCGCCTTGGCGAGATTGTCCGTATCGGTATGCTTTACGCCATAAAACTTTTCGTAAACCGCAACGTCTTTTAGCCGATAGTCCGCGCTGAAATCGACAACCTTCACCCCCGCCTCTAACATCTTAGGCACAAAGCTCATCGACACCTTATGAGGCAGACAGCACAACGCAACGTCCGCAACGTCCGCCAGCTTTTCCAAATCCAGCGGTTCGACTATCATTTCGCATCTGCCCTTGAATCGCCCGAACATATCGCTGATAATCCCGCACTCTTCAGGCAGCGCGCTCAAATACGTCAGTTTCGCCCCGCTGTGCCGAAGCAGTATCTCAATCGATTCAGCGCCCGTATATCCGCTTGCCCCGATAATCGCAACACGTACCATAATTTCTCCTTACACAAAAAATCTCTTACGATATTATCCTGACCGCAATTGTAATTTACTCAATGGCTCTTTGCAAACAAGCATTGCCGTATTTAATTAATCGGCGTTTTTTTTAACACATTTCTTAATAAATGTACCGGGCTGCCGTACAAAACCATTGCCGCACAAGAACCTATAATTAATAATGTTCCTAAAATGGATTTGCCTGAAACCGGCTCGCCGAATATAGCCACCCCGGCAACATAACAAAACAATGGCTCAAGAATCGCTAATGTTGAGCCGACCCGGACTGGCAGGTATTTGTAACTTTGAGTCATCAAAAGCTGCCCCGCCGCCGCCGTTATGCCGATTAACACAAGTATTAAACCATCTGCAAAACAAGCCGGGCCGGCGCCTGCGATTGATGGGATAGCCGCTATCCAGAAGCCAATCACGCACTGCGAAAAATAAATCGCGTATGACGAGTCGGTCTCATGCAGTTTGCGCATCGTTACTACAACTATTCCGCTCATTACAGCTACACCCATCGCCAGCATCTCATAAAACCCAAAGCTCTCGAAAATCCCGGTGCCGCCGTTTTTGCCCTCAATTACAAGGTATATTCCCGTCAACGCCAACATAATAATTATCGTTGCAGTCACGCTGGGTTTTTCTTTGAGCAGTAATATTTCGAAAATATATGCGAATATCGGGTAAGTCGCTATCAGCACCATTGTCTTACTTATCCCTAAATTCACAATCGCGAAATATTCCATCATGATTCCGGCGCCGCCGAAAAATCCACGTATAAACAGCAGTTTCCAGTTATGGAATTGTAACTGTATCCCGCCGACGAACGCCGCGAGACCCAGTATGACCATACCGATAACGAACCGCCACAAACCAATCTTAAAGGCATCGACATGCGCTGCCAGTTTTACTAATGACGCCATTACGCAGAAAAATGCGCATGCCGTAACCATTAAAACCGTACCTCTCAATTTTTCACTGTAATCAGACATTTTTAACTCCATAGCAAATAAAAAAGGCCGCTGGAGTTTTCCAGCGGCCTTATCGTATTCAAACGTATTATTCGTCTAACGTTTCGAGAACTGGAATCTCCTTCGAGCGCCCGACTGTCCAGGTTTCTTCCTTTCGACCATTCTCGGGTCGCGTGTCAGGAATCCGCCGTCGCGCAGCATCTGGGCAAGACCCGGGTCGTATATCTTCAGCGCCCTTGCAATACCCAGCACCGTCGCGCCCGCCTGGCCCGTCGTGCCGCCGCCGTTTACGTTGACAAATATATCAAGCGTCTTTTCGGCTTTTGCCGCCGCAAGCGGAGCCATCACTGCGCTTCTGTCCTGGTCGCTCCTGAAAAAATTATTAAGCTCCCTCTTATTGATGAGCATTTTGCCGTCGCCGGGTCTTATCCGCACACGAGCAACCGATGTTTTTCTTCTGCCTGTGCCCCAGTAGAAACCGCCCTTGTCCGGCCCCTTTGCTGCCGGCGTCTCTGTCTTTACCGTTGCCGTTTTTTCTTCTGCCTTTGCCATAACCTGCTATCTTTCCGAAAAATTATATCTTCATCTCTTCGGGTTTTTGCGCCTGATACGTATGTTCCGGCCCGCGTACTATCTTCAGCCGAAGCATCATATGCCTGCCTAATTTATTCTTCGGCAGCATCCTTTTCACAGACATCTCGATTACCTTTTCGGGCTTCGATTTGAACATATCCGCAAACGTCGTGTATCTGTGTCCGCCCGGATAATGCGTGAAATAATCGTATTCACGCTGTTCGGCTTTTGCGCCGGTAACGCGAACCTTTTCCGCGTTAACGACCACGACCGTGTCTCCGCCGTCAACATAAGGCGTATATGTCGGCCTGTTCTTGCCCATCAGTATCCGGGCTATCCTGGTCGACATTCGGCCAAGAACTAACCCGTCGGCATTTATCAGCCACCACTTACGCTGGGCCTGCACATCTTCTGCTTTCATCATAAACGTCTTCATACAAACTCCATACAATCATCCAAAGCCCCTTATTTTAGCGAATTTCGACGGTATGTCAAATACTGAAATGCCTTTTTTTAAGTTTTTTTCCACATCCAGCGGATTTATTGCTTTGGTAATTTGGAATTGTTTAGGATTTAGGGTTTATGGCTTGGCCATCCCATAGGGAAAATTTAGGATTTTACCCTGTCTTCCCCCCTCCATAACTCAAAACTAAACACTAAACACTCAAAACTCCCCCCTGCCCCGGAAATATCTGGACAGACGCCTCTGCCGGAGATATTCTCATTTGGGCACGGAAATCCAATAAAAAGCCATTTTTTTAAGGAGAAGCGAATTATGAAGTCAATCAGAACAATTCTGGCAGGCGAGGTACTTGCGGTCGTTTTGTCGGCATCGGTTGTGGTAGCGGCTCAAGGTGTTGCCGGCGAATGGAATTTCACAAGCAAGTTCGAGGCCATGACATCGGACGCGACCATGACAATTACCAAAAACGCGGAAGGCAAATACGCCGGAACATGGTCAGCGCAATGGGGTGAAAGCACACTATCGGATATTACGGCAGATGCCAACAAAGTTAAATTCATCCAGACCAGCAACTTCGGCGGCCAGGATACCAAAACCTCTTACGAAGGCACTCTCGAAGGCGGAAAACTCAAAGGCGCCGCCAAAGGCCAGTGGGGTGAGTTTACTTTTGAAGGAACTCGCGGAGAAACAAAAGACAAGGCGGACCCGCTTGCCGGCGAGTGGCAGATGAATATTAAGATACCCGCCAGAGAAATCGTTGATAAGATGACTATTACCCAAAACACCGATGGCAACCTCGCGGGCAAATGGGAAGCAGCAAGAGGCGGAGAAACCACTATCTCGAATCTGAAATTCGCAGACGGCAAATTAACATTTACTCGCACCGGCAAAATGGGCGGCAACGATTTCATATTGACATTCACAGGCACCCTCACAGGCGACACAATAAAGGGCGCTTTCAGCAGCGACTTCGGCGAAAGGGAAGTAACCGCCTCTCGCGCCGCCACAAAACCCCCAATGCCAAAGGCCGAACCAAACAAACCCCCTGCTCAAAAAAAATAGTTTTCGCAGGACTTACTTCGTAATTGGTTATTGGACATTGGATATTGGACATTTATCCGTCCTCTCGTAGCGCAGTTTACCCGCCGTTTGTTTGGCGGGCGAAGACCTCGGCGAAGCCCCTTTGCCTTTAGCATCCCTTCTGGGAAGGGGCGAAGACGGGCGTATGTTTTTCCCTATTACAAAATAAGCAATTCGCCTATTGTTCCCGTTGGCCGGCAAAAGTAATAATAAATAGCGAAGTAAAAGGACGCAGCGGCAATTATCGCTCAATAGCTAAAGCCGCGTCGACTTTGCTAACCGGTTATTGCCGCTGCCTTTCGAACAAAAGAATGTCGAACTTGTGGAATGCTTAAATAGATTCCCCCTTCTGTTGGAAGGGGTTTGTAATTCCGCACTTGCTCCGGAATTGAGAATTTCAGCCCTCCAATCTTATTGGAGGGCTACTTCTTTATACTCGATACTGGATACTCGATAGCAGAAGACAGCGTTAAGGGTACATTGCAAACAGCGTTAACGTCAGTATTTGTCAATACTTACAAATCCGTACCTCAAAAATTTTCTGTGTTTTTGCGTGGTTTTTGGGCCATTTTTGGGCCTGTTTTTGACGTATTTTTCAGGGGCCCTTTTTGCTGTAACATCTTTCCTTATAACGATTTAAATTCTGGATACGAACAGTCGCATAAAACACTTGTATCAAACAGTTGTATGATACAACTGTTATCCATTTTAGCGCAGGTCGAAAACCCTTAGATGCGAAAATTCTAAAATTTTTTTACTCCTTACTTCATAAGGACTTATCAATTTTGGGCATATCAGGAAATTCCTCGTTTTCGTCAAAAGCGCGCAAGTTCGCGCCATAGGATAGAGGAAGTCAATTCTTCGACTTCCTCTATAGTTTTGAGTTTTCAGTTTTTAGTGTTGAGTTAATTCTGGGTCCCCTGTTTCGAGACCAAAGCAGCAACTTCTCGGGGAGAGCCAGGCGGATAAGGATGAGAAAGGATCAGGATATGAAAATTAAATTAACAATCAGTATTCCAAATTGGGTTGACCGGGTTTTCGCGTGGCCGGTGGTTTGGTATCGCAAACGCAAATTCGGCCAGGGTTTTCGTAAAATCCGCCTAACCGAGGGCAAATGCGCGATTGTTGACCAGCAGGACTTCTACTGGCTCAATAATTTTGACTGGTTTGCCAAGAGAAATAACAAATCATTCTATGCCGTCCGTTTTGATAATGACTGCGAGAAATGGCCTAAAATGGTCTCGATGCACAGGCAAATTATGGGTTCGCCTGAAGGTCTTCTTGTTGACCACAGGAACCTCGACGGGCTGGATAATCAAAGGTCTAATTTGCGCATAGCGACAAATTCTCAAAACAAGTGCAACTGCGAAAGGGACAAGACAAACTGCACTTCGAAATATCGGGGCGTAAGCTGGGACAAACGAGGGAAATATTGGGTTGTATATGTACAGAGTAAAGGTAAACAGAGACGCATAGGAAAATTCGATAATGAAATCGACGCAGCAAAGGCGTATGATGAGGCGGCAAGGAAATATCATGGGGAGTTTGCGAGATTTAACTTTCCATAACCACAGATTACTCAGATAACACGGATTTTTTAGACGCGGATTACGCAGAGGACGCTGTTTTTTTGTTTAGCCACAGATAGACACAGATTAACACTGCTTTTTCACCACGAAGGCACGAAGGGACACGAAGGTTTCGGCCAGTAGTGTGTTCTCGACATGACCAATTCTCCAAACGAGATTTGTGCGATTGGCCGATGTCTTCGTCCACGGCGTCAATTATATTGCCGCCCGGCAAACTGCCGATGCTGACCGAAACACAACTTTTGAAGCCGAGGAAAGACACCCTACTTCGCTAAAGCTACGCAGGGCAGGCGGATTTGGCCGGGGTTAATTTGAACGCCCAGCGCGGAGCAGGCAAAACGGTGGTTGTGGGGCTATCCCCAGTTTTACCCCTAAATGGCTCACTCATGCAACTCATACACAATTGTCAACGGCTCGGTTACTGCGTAAGTACGTCTCTCTAGCTTGCCAGTCCACCGAACATCGTCTAATGGTTGCGGTTCTAAATTTGTTTCCCTTCCATCTCTACTACGAATAAAGTGGGAAATACCAATGATGTATTGTTGCTCTCGCTCGATTGGAAATGAAAAGGGAAGAGAAGGATGGTTTATATTTGCCCATACTGTCTTCGTTGGATAGGAATACCTGTGCCCGTTTACCTCGATGGTCAAGCGGAATTCGTTAATATCATTGTTAGTGGGTTTCACAGAAACAAGCGTAAAGAAGCGTTTGTTTTCTGGCTTTGTTGAAGAACGGGTATTCATCAACGCTACTACAACAAGAGCAACCGCTGAGATGATGGCAGCAATGATAACCCCTTTAGCGGTGGTTCTCGCCCCCTGAATTTCAGCGTCCTTTTTTTCTTTGCTCATACAAAATGCGCTCGGAAATACCTAATATTAATTCAGATCGGTCCATTTAAGACACAAAACACATTTTTGCGAATAGCATAACGCGCCGTTGTAAAATCCGCAATCGCAAATCACAAATGGCTTTACCCCCCTACCGCCGCCCGTCTTCGTCTTCGACTACGCCGAGGTCTCCGCTTGGTTCGACGGTGCTCACCACAGGTCGCTACGAGAACGCCCTTTTGACCTTTTCGGTCTTCATAAAAATCAAAAGAAGAACCGGGTAAATCAAACTAAGCAGCGTCATGCCTGCGTAGGTCATCCAGAAGTGCAGCCTGCCGTCTTTCGGCGGATTTGCCAAACCCAAAAGAATTATAACAGCGGGATAACCACGGGTAACAGTATGCAATCCGATACTAACCCATGCGTATATAATCGAACCGCGTCTGGCCCATTTTTTCATTCTTAGAAGCCCTATGCCCAGCACAATCAGCCAAATCGATAAAACAACACTAACAAGGCACGAAAGTAAGAATAATGGCATCCCCGGCACCTCGGTCTTCCCCGTTAAAGCTGGCACTATTATTTTGTATAACTGCGGATAAGTGCGTATAAAAGGGTAACCGCCTAACACAAAACCCAGCACCCCGAACACTGCAACAACTATCGGCCTTTCAATAAGCTGCTGCGGCGATTGTTCAGGACCTAAATCTGACATGAGTCGATACCTCCTAATGAATTTCGGCGGCCTCCATTCCGCGGAAATACAAAACCTGTCGGCCTCCTGCCGACGGTTGAACAATATATCAATACTGGATTCCTGCTTGCGCAGGAATGACAGAGACTATTTTCGCTGTCACGAGCAGCCCATACTGTTTCCGCAGTTAAAGCACTTATAGCAGGACCCGTTTCGGACGGTGATTGAGCCGCAAATATCGCAGACGGGAGCGTCATCCTGGAAATGCTCGAACTGGGCATTGAACTGCTGCATAACCGCGGCGTCGGCCTTTGTGCCGTCCGCCTGCTCGGTCGAGCCGGCAGTTACCACCACCCCTAAGCCGGCTAACCTGTTGGTCCCCTCGACCTTGCTCAGGACAGACGGTATAGAGACGATGCGCGAGGGCTTTATTGTCTCTTCGCAGTTATCTTCATCATCCTCATCGATTTTTGAGACGGACTGGATTCCCGCTTTCGCGGGAATGACAGACGCTTCTGAGGAGGCCTTGGCCTCTTTTACCTCGGCAATCTTCTGCGCCAGGTCACGGGTCTTTTCTACGACCTGACGAGCGGTAGTAACATTCTTGTTTTCCCCCCCTGCTGCCGGTGTCCGGTTCGGGGTATTATGTTCTGCGTAGCCGCGAATGAACTGGCAGCCCATCCAGCAGAATATGTAGTCGATTACGCTTTTGGCAAACGGGATATCTCTGTTCGAGGTCATTCCCGCCGGCTCGAACCGAGCGTGGCGGAATTTATCAACAAGCGTAATCAGCGGAACACCATATTGAAGCGCCATCGAGGTGCAAGTACCAATGACGTCCATTAATCCTCCGACGGTGGAGCCCTCTTTAGCCATAGTGATAAATAATTCGCCGGGTTGGCCATCTTCGTAAAGGCCTACGGTGAGATAGCCCTCGTGGTTGGCGACTGAGAATTTGTGTGTGATGCTGTGGCGGGTGTCCGCGAGACGATGCCTGTAAGGTCTTGCGGGGGCGACGGCGGCCTTATCCTTGTTTTTATCTTTGTGATTTTTGGTGGAGACGGGCTGTAACATCTTGGAGCCATCGCGGTAAATGGCGACGGCCTTGAGGCCCAGATGCCAACCCTGCATATAAGCGGAGGAGATTTCGTCGGTTGTGGCTTCTTTGGGCATATTTATGGTCTTGCTGATGGCGCCGGTGATGAAGGGCTGGACGGCGGACATCATTTTAATATGGGCAAGATAGTGAATATAACGTTTGCCGTTGCGGGGCTTGAAGGCGCAGTCGAAGATGGGCAAATGCTGAGCATTGAACTTTCCGGCGCCTTCGATGGTTTCGTGCTCGTCGATGTAATCGGCGATTGATTTTATTTCGTCGGCGCTGTAGCCGAGGCGTTCGAGGGCCATACCAACGGTGTTATTGACGAGTTTGAGCATACCGCCGCCCGCGAGGAGCTTGTATTTTACGAGAGCGATATCCGGCTCGATACCCGTGGTTGCACAATCCATAAGGAAGCCGATTGTGCCCGTGGGGGCAAGAACGGTAACCTGGGCGTTTCGGAAGCCGGTTTTTGAGCCGGCGTCGAAGGCCTCATCCCAGACATCCTTTGCGGCGTTGCGGAGATAAGCCGGGCAATGCGATTCGGGAATGCTGGAAGCATGCTGCCTGTGCATGTTTATTACTTTTAACATTGATTCGGCGTTTTTGGGAAATTCGTCGAAGGCACCCTTTACGGAGGCGATTTCGGCGCTGACGGTATAGGCGGCACCCGTCATTACCGCGCTGATGGCGGCGGCCAATGCCCGCGCCTGGTCGGAATCATAAGGAAGCGCGAGAGCCATAACCAGCGAGCCGAGATTGGCATAGCCAAGACCGAGGGGCCTGAAAAGATGACTGTTGATTGCGATTGCCTTATCGGGGTAGGAACCGTTATCGACGAGGATTTCTTGTGCGATGATGAACAGGCGGACGGCCTTTTTGAAGGCCGGGACGTCGAATGTGCCGTCTTCTTTGAGGAATTTCATCAGATTGAGGGAGGCGAGGTTGCAGGCGGAGTCATCGACGAACATATATTCGCTGCACGGATTGGAGGCGTTAATACGTCCGGAGGCCGGGCAGGTGTGCCAGCGGTTGATGGTGCTGTCATATTGGATTCCGGGGTCGCCGCAGAGGCGAGTGCCTTCGGCTATAAGGTTCATAAGCTCGCGGGCGTTGTGCTCTTCGATTTTCTGGCCATTGGTTACGGCGTAGGTGGCCCACTTGGCGTCTTTTTCGACGGCTTCCATAAATTCGTCGGTAACGCGAACTGAGAAATTGGAGTTCTGGAACATTACGCTATTATAGGCCTCGGCGTTGTGGTCGCCCGTGTAGCCGGCTTCGATGAGAGCCCAGGCCTTTTTCTCTTCCTCGGTTTTGCAGGTGATGAATTCTTTGATATCGGGATGAGTAACCTTCATCGACTGCATTTTGGCGGCGCGACGCGTTTTGCCGCCCGATTTGATTACGGCTGCAATCTGGTCGTAAACGCGCATAAAGCTTAGCGGGCCTGACGGTTTGCCGCCGCCTGAGAGCTTTTCCTTGGAGCTGCGAAGCGTTGAAAGGTCTGTCCCTGTCCCTGAGCCATGCTTGAAGAGCATCGCTTCGCTCGTGGCGAGACGCATTATGTCCTCCATCGAGTCCTTGACGGACTGGATGAAGCAGGCGGAGGCCTGCGGGTATTCGTAGGAGTTCTCACAAGGGACGGCCTCGCTGTGCCTGGGGTCCCAGCGGTAGTTGTGCGAGCCGCCTTCGATGCCATAAACATCGTAAAGGCCCACGTTGAACCAGACGGGAGAATTGAACGCGCCGCACTGGTTGACGCAGAGCCAGGTTAATTCGTTATAGAAGATTTCGGCATCGGCGTCGGAGGCGAAGTACCCATCGTGTTTGCCGCGGTCCGCGATTGTGCGGCAGACACGGTGGACCAATTGTTTAACAGAGTTTTCACGCCGGCCCGATTCGATGTCACCGTAGAAATACTTGCTGGAGACAACCTTGGTAGCCAATTGACTCCAGGAGGTCGGGACTTCGATGTTGTTTTGCTCGAAGACGGCCTCGCCTGTATCGTTGGTGATTTTGGCGGAGCGCTTTTCCCATTGCAATTCATCAAACGGGTGAACGCCCGGGGCAGAGAAGCACTGTTCTATCTTCATACCACGATTGAAGTTAGACGAAACGGGGACAGTTTTGCCCATCGGCCTGTTTGATTGAGTGTTTTTGAAAGGATTATCAGGGTTGAACGAAGCAGCCATTTTAACGCCTCCATGCAAAATCCGCCTAAAAGGCGGGGATTATTAAATATACAATATGTTGTTAAGGCGGGCAAAATAATACCATATATAGTGTAACGCCCGCAAAATTAGTATCGGCAGGTTAACGGGATTTCGATATGGTGTAAAGAGCAAATTAACGATTTTTTCATCATTTTTTTGCGCGCTTTTCATATCTCTTTATTACTTCACAATCTATGGCGCGAAAATTTTTTTCAAATAAAAGAAAATTCCTATAGACCAGTAGCAATTAACCACTGTTGCGCGAGCCAGGCGTGCGCCCAAATTTCGGGATGAACCATATCAAGCGACCAGCTTTGGGGCGGAACTTCCTTTATACGCTCATCGATTGCCTTTTGCAAAGGAACCAAACAAGCATTGAACTCCGCAGCGATACGGCGAACAACTTCGATAAACGTGCGAAGATGAGCGAACATAGGGTTGTTAAAGTCATCGCAGAACATAAACGGCTCGCATATCACAAGTTGGCTGTTACATTTTCGCGTCGCAAGCGTAAGGATGTGTCTGTAAGTGGTTTCGTATTCGTCGAGCGGGACGGCGTAGGGCAATTCGTCTTCGGTGTCGAACTGGTACCAGACGTCGTTGACACCAATCAGGATGCTGAGGATATCGGGGTTGTGGTCGAGGCAGTCCTTTTGCCAGCGGGATTTGAGGTCGCGGATGGTATCGCCTGAGATTCCGGTGTTGAGGAGAACCAAGTTGTATGTTGGGTATTTGCCGAGGAGGAAATTGGCGACGAAGTTGACGTAGCCGAAGCCGAAGGGCGCACAGGCCGGGGAGTTTCTGTCGGCGTCGGTGATGCTGTCGCCGATGAAAAGAACGGTCTGATTTGGTTTTAATTCGATTTTGTTCTGCATAAGACGGAGATTTTACCACTAAGCCACCAAGACACAAAGAATTTCAGCCACTGATTACACGGATTAACACGGATTTTTTTAGACGCTGAACGCTGTACGCTACACACTAAACGCTGTTTCTTTATTGACACCTCGTTTGTGAAAATCTATAGTAGTTTGGTGGGAGAAGTTTGCCGTTGAAAAAGGATAAGGGAAGGGTAGAATTGGGAAGGAATAAAAAGTTAAAAGGAAATGATAGGTGGCTGTGGAACTGCCCCCGGTTATTGCATTAGGGAGGTTAACCATGTCGGTATGGTTTAATTGCGAAAAATGTGGAGAAGCTCTTGCGGCAGCAGAAAAGAAAACTGGAATTCTCATCGCTTGCCCAAAATGCAAGGCGGCGAACAAAATTCCAGGGATTGCGATGCAACAACAGGCAACTAAAAAACAAATCGAACAAATGGAAACAATGCTCAAACGACATCGGCAATCTCTCTGGATGTTCCTCGTACTTTTGATGTTTTTAATTGTAACAGCAACTATAACGGCATCATTTTCCAGGGACGAATCAGCCGGAATAGCGTTAATAGGCATAGGAATACTAATTGGCAGCTTAGTGATTCTTGGGCAAATATTAAAAACATGCGAGTATCTCGGTACCAGTAAATATATCCAGATTTTTTTATTCCTCTTCTTGTCGGGTATTTGGTTCCTTATGTGCTTCATATTGTATGTGAAACTAAAAAACAGGATTAGCTATTTGAAACAAGCTGGGATTCGTGTCGATGAGTCCTGATACTAAGAACTTGCTGTGCAGAAAAGAGGACAGGACGAGTATTGAAAAAACAACGTATAATATTATATTAGATTGGTCTATGGATAGGCGCTGGTGAATAAACTAATAGAGATAGAACGACTAAGCACACTATTCAAGTATGTATCAGATGCACCTAAAGTAGTGGATGGCATCTTCCGGGATCGCAAAATACGGTTTACACAACCCCCTGCACTGGACGATCCTCTGGAGTTCAATCCTGCTATAAGGTTCGACTCAGAAGGCGACAACTTTAAGCACTATAAATACAACGGCATCGCAATGCCAAGCAGGCATTTCTGGGAACATATAAATCTGATAGAACCAAGAATAAACAAGTTTGGGATACTTTCTCTTACTGATAATCCATTTTCTTTCGAAATGTGGTGTCGTTATGCAAATGGGCACAGGGGCTTTCTTGTAGAATTTAACATACCTGACAAGACAAAACCAACGCTCCAACTAATAGAAGGAGTAAACCTTAAAGTACACAAGGTTAGATATGTCAAAGATTACGTGATTAATCTCGATAGATTATATGATGCAAATGGCGTGATTCCGTTCTACAAAATCAGAGATGCTATATTCCTAAGAAAAACTAAACACTGGAAATATGAAAGGGAATACAGAATTATTAGACAACTTATTGAGTGCGATACCTATCATCCTCCTGCCACAAGGACATCGTATCACGACAAGAAAGTTTATCTTTTCCCATTATCACTGAGCTGTATTTGCAATGTTGTGTTCGGTGTAAATACCTCAGAACAAGTCAAAAGAAATATAATAGAATATTGTAAAGGCACCAACATTAATTTTCTGCAAGCAATCGTCTATAAAGACCTTCGGAATAAAATTGATTTCCTCCCTATTGACAAGTTTGGGGTAATCGATAGATACGTAAAAATGCTACCACAAACATTTGTCCAAGATTCAATTATGGAAAAATATAATGGAAAATATATCGATATTAACTCTCTAAGCGAGCTACCCTATTACCATCTCCAGCCAAATGACATGGAAGAATACTACAAGAAACAACTAAACAAAAGAAGCACAACGAATACTGAGCAAAAGGAATAGACCAATCAAACGGCTGGCGGGGCAAGCCCCGCCCTACATTAAACAGATTCCTCGACTCGTCCAGACCAATCGGGACTCGCTCGGAATGACATTCAATAAAACTCTTTCGTATAATGCCACGTAAAACTACAATGAATCGTAACATGGGTGATACGAAAACGATACGCGAGCAGATACAGAGCTTTCCGACGGGGCCGGGGTTGTATTTTATGAAAGGGGCCAGGGAGGAGGTTTTGTATATCGGCAAGGCGAAAAATTTGCGGTCGCGAGTGGGGAGCTACTTCCAGCCGGGCAGCGACATAATGGAATCACGCGGGCCAAAGATTGTCGAGATGCTCAATAAGGTCGAGACGGTGGATTTCATCGAGACGGAAACGGAAGTTGACGCGATGTTGAAGGAGGCACGGCTGATAAAGGACATACAGCCCGCGTATAATTCCGACCTGCTTGACGACAAGACGTTTCCTTACTTAGAGATTACGACGGGCGATGATTTTGCGGGCGTGTATATAACGCGCAAGCCACGGGCGAAGAGGAATCGCCTCTTTGGGCCGTTTGCGAGCGCGAAGGATTTGCGGGCGGTATTTGTCGAGCTGCAAAAGATATTCAAATTCAGGAGCTGCACGCTGGAGATACGGACGGATGATGAGAAGCGGCGATTTTTCAGGCCCTGCATATTACACAGCATAAACCAGTGCGTCGCGCCGTGCGGGGCGAGAATCGAGAAGGCGGAATACAAAACAATCATCAGAGATTTGATTAAATTCCTGCAATCGAAACGGGCGACGGCGCTGAGGCAGCTTAAAAATGAAATGGAAGATGCATCGGCAAAGATGGATTACGAAAAGGCAGGGATGCTGCGCGACCGGATTCGGCTGATTGGAAAATTAGACGAGCGAGGGGAACCCGATGAGGACGTTCAGCCGGAGGTGTTTGCGGCGGAACCGACTGAGGCATTGGTGAAACTGCAAAAGATTTTAGACAGCCCGAACCCCGTGAGAATCATCGAGGGAATCGATATCGCCAACATCGGGGGCAAAGAGGCGGTGGGGTCATTGGTGAAATTTATCGACGGCAGACCGTTCAAGGCGGGGTATCGGCGATTCAAAATCAAGACGGTCGAGGGTAGCGATGATTACGCGATGATTGCGGAGGTTGTCAGACGCAGATACAAATATGCGCTGGCGGGCGAGGAGCTTTGGCCCGATTTGATTTTGATTGACGGGGGATTAGGGCAATTACATGCGGCGGAAAACGCACTACGAGAATTATTTGCCACAGAGGACAAAGAGATTTTAAGCCACTCCCGTAAGGGATGCCTTTCGGCAAGAGAGCACACCCCGGCCAAAAACTTGCCGGGGCAGGGAGGACAAGAATTTACAAACAACGTCAAATTGGCGGGGATAGCGAAACGAGAAGAGGAACTTTATTTACCCGCTTCGTCCCTGTGGGACGGGCGAGGTCTCGTCAAAGGCGGACAGGGAAGCAGAAGGCCATTGAAGCTGCCGAGGAATTCGCCCGCGTTGAAGCTGCTGCAATATGTCCGAGACGAGGCACACCGGTTTGCGCAGCATTATCATCATCTCCTCAGAAGTAAAAAACTTCTGGAATAACACCCCTGCCCTACAAATCACTGGATTCCCGCTTGCGCGGGAATGACAGTTACGAAATGGGTTATAGTTACACAAACCATGAGGCGATGCGCATAAGGAGACGTTTGAGGAAGGGTTTGGTATAGGAACTGGCGATGAGGGTTTGTCTGATTGCGTCCGAGGAGCCGGGGCCGAAGCCGGTTAGAATTGTGTTGGCGACGTTGGCGGATTCGTTGATTTGGAATTCGTAGCCGCGGATGACTGCGACGGGGATTCCTTCGCCGGTCTGGCCGAAGACGAGTGCGGAGGCGGAGCACAATTCGTGGCCGATTAAATCCATGCCGCCGAATTTTGGTTTGTCGAAGATGTCTTTGTGGCCGAATTGTTTCGAAACGGGGTCGATGCCGGATGAGCCGACGGCGAAATCCATCGTGCCGAAGGGAATCATTTCGGTATCGGCAAGAATGACGGCGAGTTTTTTGCCTGTCAATTTCTGAAGCTGTTCGCGGATGTCTTTTGCGGCCTGGTCGGGGTCTTCGGGGAGCAAACTGACGACGCCTTTTTCGTGGTTCGAACCGTCGATGCCTGCGTCGCAGGTATGCAGACGACGGTCCTTGCCCATAGTGATGCAAAGGGCCTGCTCATGCTCGACAAGCTCGTTTGTTACCGCTGCGTTTTCGGAAGAGCCGTAGATGTGCTTTTTAATGACGCCCTTGAGGGGCATAATCGCGAGGATATCGTTATCCTCGTCGAAAATCATCTGGAGCCACTGTGCATCCTTGCCGGTTTTCTTCGAGATGAAGAGCGCCTTTTCGCCGGGGACAACGTCGGCCAATTTTCTCATCCGGCCCTGGGCCTTCGAGACGATTTTGCTCGTGAGGACAACAACGTCGTTTTTCTGCAGGCCGCCGATTTCCTGTTTGGCGCAGGCGTGAACAATCCGGGCAAGGTTGTCGTCCTGCTTGATTTTAGGGATTGTCTGAAGGCCGAATACTTCTATTTTTTTCATAGTCAATCCTTTCCGGCTACGGCTCGGCACGTTGATTTTGAAACTGTCCTGCTACCGCACAATATAATTGTCCTTAAATAGCTTTCAATCCGGCCTTCGCCGAGACGAGTGTGATTCCGGCAGCCGTTATACCTTTTTTCGTCAAACCTGTTATACGTATGTCGTCGCGGATGTGTTTTACTTCCGCACGAGCCAGTTGTAAATTATTTGTCGCCCGCGAGATGTCCGCGTCACCTTTGGCGTCCAGTATTTTCGGCGAGACGTATATGACGATTTCATCGGCGAGTTTGGCTTTCAGGAATGAGCCGATGACAGTCGGACCTCCTTCGACAAGCAGATGCCGGACGCCGCGTTTGCCCAGGTGGGTGAGAAGAAATTGCAAATTTGAATGTGATGCGGGGCATGCGAGAATTTCAGCCCCCCTGCCGACGATTTGCTTTGCCTTTTTGGCTTTGGTCCGCAGAGAAGCAGCCCACGTTACTATGAGCAACGGGACATCTGACGCCGTTTTCAGTAATTTGCAATTGAGAGGGATGCGAAGATGATTATCGAGGACGATTCGTAATGGTTTTTTGCCATTAGCCGGCCTTGGCGTTAAAAACGGGTCATCTTTGAGGACGGTATTGATACCAACAAGGATTGCGCCGACTTGTCTTCGCAGGTTGTGGGCGTCTTTTCTGCTTTGTTCGCAGCTTATCCACCTGTGTTTGGCGTCGGTTTTGGCCCAGGCGAGTTTGCCGTCGATTGACTGTGCCCATTTCAATGTTACCCAGGTTTTGCCTGTTGAGGCGAATTTGAGAAATGACGCATTAAGAACTCTCGCCTCAGTTTCACATAACCCAATGTCAACTTTGATACCCGCATTTCGTAGTCGCCTGATGCCTTTGCCATTCGCGTGCTTTGACGGGTCGATAGACGCAACGACGACTTTTTTCAATTTTGCTGCGATTAGTGCGTCGGTGCAGGGACCTGTTTTGCCAAAGTGACAACAGGGTTCGAGCATAACGAACATTGTCGCACCTTTGGGGTTGGCCCCTTGTTTTTTGCAATCCACCAGCGCGTTGATTTCAGCGTGCGGGCCGCCGAATTTTTTGTGCCATCCCCTGCCGATAATTTTGCCCGATTTAACAATAACAGCCCCTACCGCCGGATTGGGTTCCACATTGCCCAGACCTCGTGCGGCTAATTGCAACGCCAACTGCATATAATTCCGGGCGTGCGTCATAACATTTTTTCGAATTCTTGTTCGGCAATGATTTTTACACCGAGCTGACGGGCTTTGTCGAGTTTGCTGCCTGGGTTTTCGCCGGCGAGGACAAAATCGGTATTTTTACTGACACTGGACGATACCTTTGCGCCGGCGTTTCTGACTGCCTCTTCGATTTGCTGACGGGAAAAGTTTTGTAATGTGCCCGTAACAACGATTGTTTTGCCGGCAAGTTTGCCTTCGGCTTTTTTCTTTTCAGGCAGTTGGGGCTTTACGCCCGCCGATAGTAATTCATTTATGATTGCGATATTCCGCTCGTTGTGAAAATACTCATAAACACCTTCAGCAAGTTTTTCGCCTACCTGTTCAATCGCGTCGAGTTCGGCCTGGGTCGCTTTCATAATCGCTTCGAGCGAACCGAAGTGCCCGGCTAAATCCTGCGCGGTCTGCACGCCAATATGACGAATACCAAGACCAGCGACGAGCCGCCAAAGCGGCCTTGTTTTACTTTCCTCGATTGAGTCGATGACGTTTTGTGCGCTTTTATCCGCCATTCGCTCCAATCCGAGAAGGTCATCTTTGCCGAGTTTATAAATATCAGCAATATTTTTGACTAAGCCGGAGTCAACAAGCTGGTCGATAAGAGCTTCGCCTAAGTTTTCGATATCCATTTGCCCCCTGCCGGCGAAATACCTGATTCGCTCCTTCAATTGGCCGAGACAATGCGGATTGATACAACGCAGGAAAACACCTTCCGCATCTTTTTTGACAACGCCTCCGCAATTGGGGCATTTGGTTGGCGGCTCAAAAGGTTTCGCCCCTTTTGGCCTGTGTTCTTTTTTGACTTCGACGACCTGCGGGATGATTTCGCCCGCTTTTTCGATAATAACGGTGTCGCCCTCGCGAACATCGAGGCGACTGACCTGGTCGAAGTTATGCAAACTCGCCCTTTTGACGGTTGTGCCCGCCAATAATACCGGCGTCAGATTCGCCACGGGGGTCAGTGTGCCACCCTTGCCCACCTGGACGACGATTGATTCGACTTTTGTTTCGGCCTGCTCGGCGGCAAATTTATAACTTATGCACCATCTCGGCGAACGACCCGTGAAGCCAAGAATCTCACGCTGTTCGAGATTATTGACTTTGACCACCATACCATCGATTTGATACTCAAGCCGGTCGCGTTTGTCATCCCAGCTATTGCAAATCTCGATGACCTCATCGATATTTTTTGCTTTTTTGATATTCGGGTTTACGGGCAGGCCAAGTTTTTTGAAAACCTGCAACGCTTCATAATGGTCTTTCGCCAACGGCTTTGAAACCTCGCCTGTAGCGTACGCGAAAAAGGAGAGGTTTCTCTGGGCGGTAATTTTCGAATCGAGGAGTTTCAATGAGCCGGCGGCGGCATTGCGGGGATTTGCGAATAGCGGCTCGCCGGTTTTTTCGCGTTGCTTATTGAGGCCTACGAATGATTTTGTGGGCATATAGACCTCGCCTCGAACCTCAATGGTCTGGGGCGCATCCCCCGTCAGTCGAAGCGGAATCGCCTTTATCGTCCTGATATTGTGCGTTACATCGTCCCCTTTTGAGCCGTCGCCCCTTGTGGCGCCAAGCACAAGGACTCCCTTTTCATACCTCAAACTCACCGCGAGGCCGTCGATTTTCAATTCGACAACGTAATCGTAATCTTTGCTTTCAAGCACCTTTGCCACCCGCTCATCGAACGCACGCAATTCCTCGGCATTATAAGTATTATCCATACTTAGCATCGGCACAGCGTGGTGAACCTGGGCGAACCCATCAATCGGCCTTTCCGATACCCGCTGGGTGGGCGAATCCGGTGTGATAAGCTCAGGATGCTTTTCCTCAATGGCCTTTAATTCGGCAAATAGCTTGTCGTATTGCTGGTCGGTTATTTCGGGCTGGTTGAGAACGTAATAGAGGTAATCGTGCCCGCGTATCTCGGCACGCAACTGTTCGATTCGCTTTTTAATATCCGCTGTCATACGTAAGGTAGATTTATACGTTCAAAAGGGTTATTTTGCAATACGCAGATAATACTTACCCGTCAGGCCCTGGGGGATACATTCTTTAAAAAAAGTAAGATAATTGTTGCTTACCGGCCGGTGGGAGCATAAAATACCACCGGTTGTGTTTTGCGTATTCAGGCGGTGTTCGCACTGTCAAAATCGGCCAAAGAGATTAAGAAAGGAAAGCAAATGAACATTTATGTGGGTAACCTGGCACCTGATGTAACCGAAGACGAACTGAAACAGGCGTTCGAGGCGTTCGGTCAGGTACAAACGGCAACGGTAATAAAGGACAAGTTCAGCGGCGAGTCCAGAGGATTCGGATTTGTCGAGATGCCGGCAAAAGCCGAGGCACAGACGGCTATCACCGAAATGAACGGCAAAGACCTGAAAGGGCGAACACTGAACGTCAATGAGGCAAGGCCCAAGACCGAGCATCGCGGCGGCGGCGGTGGTTATGGCGGCGGTGGCGGCGGCGGCAGACGCGGCGGCGGCGGTGGTTATGGCGGCGGCGGTGGCGGCAGACGCAGCAGCGGCGGCGGCGGTGGTGGTTATGGCGGTGGCGGCGGCGGCAGATACTAACAGTTATCGCCCAAACACAGTATTTTCAGGCAGCCGGGAGTGCTTTTTGACGGCAGCCATTAGTCGATAAAACATAATAGCCCTTCGTTGTTTACACGACGAGGGGCTATTTTTTTAACAATCAAGAAACTCGAGACGCTGTTATTCAACACGTTGCTTTTTCATATATCTGTTTAGTGCAAAGCAGGTTCCATATGAACAAGCACATCGACAATCTGCGGGAAAACACTCATTATCTCTTTTTGAATTGTATGATTCAGCAGATGCGAATCCCGCATCGTCATATCCGCGTCAATCTGGATATGAAGGTCGAGATGCACGTCATCGAGCCGGCCGCGGGTGCGAATTTTGTGGCAGCTTTTTACGCCCTTTATTCCAAGCACAACGGCTTCAATCTTCTTCGTGTCTGTTATGGCAACGGCATCGCATAATATCGCCGACTCCTGCCGTATGATGATGAACGCAGAATGGGCGATAAATCCCGCAATAACCAGCGTAATGACAGGGTCAACAATCGGCATGCCCAGCTTCACGAAGACCAGCGCCACGATAACCGAAAATGAGGTAAATATGTCCGCCCGCGTGTGCATCGAATCGACAACCAAAATGTCGCTTTGCAGTTGCTTTCCTCGCCTATATTCATAAATCATAACCGCGATATTGACCATAACGGTAATAATCATCACCGCAAAACTAATAAAATCGACCTGGGGAACTATGGGCTTGATAATCCGGACGACGCCCGCTTTGCCGAGATTAAACGCCACGATAAGAAGCATCGCGGCTATCCCCAGGGCAAAAAGCGTCTCGTATTTCTTATGACCGTAAGGATGGTCCTCATCCTTCGGCTGCGAGCAGAAGCGAATCCCGATGAGGCCGATTATATTCGAAATACCATCGGACAAAGAGTGAAAACCGTCGGCGGTCATACTGGTCGAGCCGCTTATATATCCAAAAATCATCTTGGCTGCCGCAACCGCCCAGTTCAGAACCAAAACAATCCACAGGACTTTTTGAATCTCACGATAATGCTTTTTCATATCAGCCATTATGCGATTCCTCTTGCCCCAAAAGTTGTCTCGGCGGTCTGCATACTATCAGGGGATGTAATTCTTCATATTAACAAAACACCCCCCTTTCACAAGAGAGGCGTTCATCAACAATACGAATGTCGTATAGTTGTTCCAAAACTCCCCGAGTAGGATTCGAACCTACGACCTGGCGGTTAACAGCCGCCCGCTCTACCGATTGAGCTATCGGGGAAACACAAATATCACGTCAGATTATCACAGATTTGGGAGGGTTGTCAAGTGAAAGGGCCGATTTTGAAGTAATATCCGCAAAAAATTAAGTGTAAAACAGTTCTGCCCTCTGGACAAAAAGGCAAATTATTTGTATACTCTGGGTTTTTCAAGGTTTAGACGGTCGCGGCGAGAACCGATAATAAAGGGGGTTTAAGCCACCCGGCCTGTCGGCAGACGAGGCAGATACACGTATTTCAATGGTTTTAAAGATATGGCAAGGGACATACTTGACATAGGCGGATACACTATTAAAAAACGCATCGGAGTCGGTGCGCGCACGACAATCTACCTTGCCACTGACGACTCGGACGGCAAAGAAATCGCGTTAAAACGCGTCATTCTCGAAAAGCCGGAGGACGTCCGCATCTTCGAACAAGTCGAAACCGAATTCAAAATAGCGCAAAAAATAACCCACCCGTATATTCGCAAGTGTTACAAGCTCAAAAAAATACGCAGCATGCTCAAGACCAAAGAGATGCTGCTTGCGATGGAATATTTTGACGGGCAATCGCTTGAGGAAGGGCCTGCGCTGAGCTTGCTCGACGTAATGCTCGTATTCCGAATGGTGGCGACGGGGCTTAACGCGATGCACCAGTGCGGGCTGGCTCACTGTGATATAAAGCCGAATAATATACTGCTGAACAAAACAGATGGCGCCATCAGAATCATCGACCTTGGACAGAGCTGCCGGATAGGGACAACCAAACGGCGGATTCAGGGTACGCCCGATTATATCGCGCCTGAACAGGTTCAACGCAAGCCATTAGGCCCCAAGACCGACATTTTCAATCTTGGCGCAACGATGTACTGGGCGTTGACCGGCAGAACAATCCCGACCATGATACCTAAAAAAGACCCATTCGGACTGCCAGTGCCGCAGGAGCAGGTGCGTCCGCCTAATGAACTCAGGCCCCAGATACCGGCAGGCATATCCAAATTAGTAATGGATTGCATCGAGGAAGACCCAATAAAACGGCCCGCAGATATGATGGCCGTGATATCCCGTCTGGATTTGATGATACACAGCATACTCAGCAACAAGTCAAAGACAAACTCCCAATAACCCTTGACAGAACAAAGCCGCAAAGCTATCCTTCCCTTAGGTTTAGACAAGAATCTGCTATTTAAACAATACGGACCTGAAAGATGCCCGAAAAAATCGTTGAACTGTTAAATAAAGGCATGGAAGCCAACAATGCGGACAAATTCAGACAGGGCAATCTTGTTCGTCTGCCTTCTCACGGGTCTGTAATAATCACGGGTGACCTTCACGGCCATCGGAGAAATTTTGAACGGATAGTTGCGTTAGCCAACCTGGGGCAGAATAAAAACACCCATGTAATCCTTCAGGAAATCATACACGGCGGCCCGGAGGACGAAGAGGGAGGATGCCTGTCATACAAACTGCTGTTCGACGCAGTTGCTTACAAGGTAAAATTCCCGGACCGTGTGCACATAATAATGGGCAACCACGATACGGCGTTCATCAGCAACACCGACGTTATGAAAAACGGCAAAGAAATGAACGTGGCTATGCGTTCCGCGTTGGACAGGGAATTCCGTCACGCCAGCGAACGGGTAAAACTGGCGATAAAGCAATTTTTATTTTCCCAGCCGCTTGCGGTCAAATGCACCAACGGAATACTTGTCTGTCATTCACTTCCGGGGGACCATTATGCCGATAAGTTTGACAAACGCATTTTTGAAAGGCAGCTCAGAATCAACGACATCATCAGGCCTGGTTCGGCGTATTTGCTGACGTGGGGCAGAAGTCACAGCCAGCGTTTACTGGATGCTATGTCAAAGTCGCTCGATGCAGACACTTTTATCCTCGGCCACCAGAGACAGGAAACCGGATGTTCCCAGGCGGGCAACAATCTGATAATTATTGCCTCGGACCACGACCATGGATGTGTGCTGCCTATAGACCTTGCCAAATCATACACCGTCGAGAAACTGCTGCAACTCATTATACCATTGGCGGCGATAGCATAGCTTGTCGCCTTTGGAACAGCCCTGAAAAACACCACGTATGCCGAAAGCAACAGCCAAAAAGCATCTCCAGCGTGTGCTTAATTTGCTCAAAAATCGTACATCGACCAGATGAATGACTTTTTTGTACGTCCAATAATTATGTGTGAAAGATATCCTGACGTTATAATATCGGACCATCATAATTTTAATGGCGTTGAGTTAAAACGCCGGCTATACCACACATCACCCCCCCTGCTGCCCATAGCACATAACCATCTTATTTACAAGCACTTATGCACCACGCGCTTCGCTTGACGGTTGAGCCGGAGGCGTACGGGATTAAACCGCACATAAAAACCGCGTTTTGATTAAATCGGGCACGAAAGATGCCGATGTTACAACATCGTAACTTTTAGAAAACTGTGCACTTACGAAAAAATATTGCAAATAATTGGACGTAAAGTTGTTTTTGGCTACTACATATCGCTAAATGTTATGGTCTTAAACTATGAGCGAGCAATTTACAATACTGGTTGTCGAAGATGAGGCGCATATCAGGAGGGTGCTGGAATACAACCTCAAGCTGGACGGCTTTGAGGTGTATCTGGCCGAAGATGGCGCTACGGGCCTGAAGCTTGCGCATGAGAAAAACCCGGATGTAATACTGCTTGACTGGCTTATGCCTGTAATGAACGGAATGCAAGTTCTCGCGGAACTGAAGGCCGACAGCAGCACCGAAAACATCCCGGTCTTTATGCTTACCGCCAAGGGTATGATTAGCGACGTCACACAGGCGCTTGAAATGGGCGCCGATGATTACATCACAAAGCCATTTAATCCAATACAATTAGGCAAAACCATCAGGGAAAAACTTGAAAAATGCGCAAAAGCAAAAAAGAGCTGAAATCCGTTCTTTCGCCGGTTTTGCCGACGAAAAGAACATTAGTTACGTTAATTACCTGCGTTGCAGGGCAAATTTTTAATTTGGAGAGTAATGTTATGAAAACGCGGGGAATACAGCCGGCAACAAAGTGGCTCCTGCTATTACCCATCCTGATGGTCATAAACATAAGCTCGCAAACGGCTGTAGCGAAACAAGAAGAGCCGAAACAAAAAACCGATTTGACCGAGCTTTCAATGGAAGACCTGATGAACGTCGAGGTCGTGTCCACGGCGACGCTGACCAAGACCACGCCTCGCCTTGTCCCTGCTGCAGTAACCACCATCACCGCCGAACAGATTAAGGCCTCCGGCGCCCGCAGTTTGTATGAATTGCTTGATATTTATGTCCCCAACCTGCAGGTGATACACCATCACTGGGAATCAGACCACATGGGGCTGCGAGGCACTATTAACGACCGGGATGATAAATACCTGTTACTCGTCAATGGACGCGTTATGAATGAGCACACACACTATGGAGCGCTGACCGAACGCGACCTCGTAATGCTGCAGGACATTCATCATATTGACGTTGTTCGGGGATCAGGTTCTGCCCTTTACGGCCCCGGTGCAATATCGATGGTTATCAACATAGTTACTTTTAACGCCAATACCTTCAAAGGCACGGAAATGACCGGCCGGATGGGCGCTATCGAGGAGTTCTATTCAGGTGAAGTGAAACACAGCCATCAATTCGACGACAACGACGGCGGCATCTTCGTATATGCCGGCGGCGCCAAATACGACGGCGCAAGCAAATATGATGCTCCACAGATTTTCCCTTATAACTTCCCCAATGGCCCTGACGCAGGTGACCCATTTACAAACGCTCCTATAAATCGTGACGGGCAATCTGCCAGAAACGAACCACCGGCAAAAATGCACATCGAGTTAACAAAAGGCGACTGGGATATCTGGGGACGTTACACCCGCGGCGGTCAGCAATTCCCATGGGCCGCTCAAGGCCTTACCCCCGCACCAGTGGGGTATGGCGTAACGCCTGTTACTAGTAACTTTTACAGTTATCAACAGATGACCGGCTTCATTGGGCATAAACAAGAACTCACAAAGAATATCGATATCGACTACTCAGTCAGTTATGAAACGACTGATTTTACAGAATTCAGACAAAATTCAACAACCAATGCCTATCGTGAAGACGAGTACCACGGCAAGATATTATTGCAATGGACGCCTAACGAACAGCACAAGATTGCCTTGGGCTCTGAGATATCCCACCGTGAACTGGGTTTAAAGAGTCCCCTCTGGCCCGATATAGCCCCTGTAAGCATGCAACTGAGTTCTATGCCGCAATGGTCAACAAATATGTATTCACTGCTGGGTGAATGGCAATGGAATATCAACAGCGAGTGGACAACGTTCTTAGGGGGCAGAATTGATAAGCATACATATACCGACCTGATGTTATCGCCCCGTGCGGCGATTATTTACTCGCCGACCGAAAAAGACACCCTTAAGCTGATGTGGTCTCGCTCGGTGCGTGCAAACGTCGAAGAAGAAATGAAACGACAAGCTATGACTAGCGGCGGCACAAGCACCCCGGAAAAACTCGATACCCTCGAATTCCGTTATGAAAGACAGCAAAGTAAAAACTTCGACCTCGCTACATCTATATTCATGCATTACAATTTCGAGCTTGTCTCGTGGGACGAAAGCACTCATAGCAGCACCACCGTCGGGAAGCAAGAGGACTGGGGCGCAGAGCTTGAGGCCTCCTACCATACCGAAAAGACCCGTTTAACCCTATCGCACGGTTATACTAAACTGATTGAATTTAATCTTGTGCCGGGCAAAGACACTTATGCAACAGCCAAACCATACGGCTATGGCGACGACCTGTCTAACTGGTCCAATCATATTACCAAACTAACGGCTCAACAAAAACTCGACGACAAATGGACTTTGAACGCATCATTCCGTATATACTGGGGATTCCCCGGTACGAAGGATTATAACAAATATTATCCTATTCTCCACCCCGGCGGCGGCCAATTTATCGAAGACGGATGGGAAAAGGCATATCGAGGCGACTACTTCCTGAATCTCGGTCTGCAATATAAGCCGAACAAGAACCTGACCATAGGAATAACCGGTTACAATCTGCTGGGTATTTTTAACATAGACCTCAACAAACGCAATTACCTGGACAGCAACGGTGATTACCGCTGCGAGGCGCCGGCCATAGGCGTTTCTGTGGAATACAAATTCTAACAACTGGGCACTATTAGGTATAAATACTTATGACCATAGAAAAAACGCATAACTTAAAGAGCAAGACCTCACGGTCTGCGGCAGGAACAGGAGCCGGGCGAATAGCCGGACTATTTGTCCCCTGCCTCGTATTGCTGAGCTGCATAATGATATCCGATGTTTACCCGGCGGAATCACAGTCAGCCCAGTATAAGGAATACGAGGTCAAAGCCGCCTTTATGTATAACTTCCTGAAGTTTGTTGACTGGCCCGAAGAAAAAACGGCAAAAACCGGCAACCAAATAACCATCGGCATCATCGGCCAGGACCCGTTTGGCGCCGCTGCCGATATCCTAAAAGACAAAAAAGTCGAAGAACGCAATGTTGTTTTAAAGCGTATTGACAGCTTACAGCAGCTCAAAGACGCCGCAGAAAAAGACAAGGCGGAATTGACTCAAAAACTTAAAGCCCTGACCAAAAACCATATCATATACAGAGACAATGACAGCAAAATCATCATAAAACCGGAGGATGAATTTGGCGAGCTCAAAAATATAACCGACGCGGCCGCACGGGCCGCAAAAATAGAAGAGCTTAAAAAACAGGGATATTTTCTTGCCGACCCGTCAAAGACGGCAGATATCAAGACAATCGTTGAAACAATCGCCAATGAACAAATGGACGCTCTCAAAAAGTGCCATTTGCTGTTTATATGCCAATCGGAGAGAAAAAACACCAGGGAGATAATTGACCTTTTAAAGAATAATGGCGTTCTGACTGTAGCCGACACGGAGGGATTTCTCGAGGATGGCGGTATCGTAAACTTCGTTATCGAAGACAACAAGGTTCGATTCGACATAAATCTGACCGCATCTGAAAAAGCCGGATTAAAAATCAGGTCTCAGCTCCTCCGTCTTGCCAAAAAAGTAATTAAAGACGGTGTTGAGGTAACGGGCCCTTCCGAAACCACACGGAAGGAGGCCAAATAACCATGCTGCTTATCCGAAATTTGGCCATTAAACAGAAGTTGATTGCAATCGTTATGCTGACCTGCGTGTTGGCGCTGATGGTGGTAGGCGGGGCCTTTGTGTTCTGGGAATGGCGAGGTCTGCGAAGCAATCTCGTTGAAAAGCTTTTTACCGAGGCACAAATCACCGCAGATAACTGTAAAGCCGCGTTGACATTTGAAGACACAGGAGATGCGGAGAAAACCTTAAAAGCCCTCAAGGCCGATTCCTCAATCGTCTTCGGCTGTGTTTACAAGAAAAACGGAAATGTGTTCGTCAGCTACGCCAGGACCGACGCGAACAGAGAACATTTGACAATCCAGGTTCAGCGGTCGGGTTATAGTTTCGCAAACAATCTGTTGACCGTTTTTGAGCCAATAGTGCTCGACAACGAGACAATAGGCACGGTATGCCTGCGTTCAGATTTAAGCCCCATGTACGCGGCGTTAAGACGCAACGCACAAAACACTGTTGCCGTTCTGCTGCTGGCTGTCATAGCCGCATGGATTGTCTCAGCGCGACTGCAGCGTTTCATTTCAGGGCCGATTCTCAGCTTGGCCAAACTAGCGCGAGGCGTATCAGAAAAGAAAGATTACTCCGCCAGGGCAATCAAAACCAGTAATGACGAGGTCGGTCTGCTCATCGATTCATTCAATGAAATGCTTGAGCAAATACAGGAACGCGACTCAGAACTGGTCAAAGCCAAGGGACAACTGGAGTTGCGGGTCCAGGAACGCACCTCCGAACTGACCACCGCCAATAAACAGCTCACCTCCGAAATAACAGAGCGAGAAAAAGCGGAACATAAACAGGTGGAACTGGTCAAGGAACTTGAGGGCGTCAACCAGGAGTTAAAGGATTTCGCCTATATCGCCAGCCATGACCTTAAAGCGCCTCTTCGAGCGATAAAGACGCTTGCGGACTGGATATCCACCGACTATGCCGACAAGCTTGACCAGGACGGACAGGAGCAATTGAAGCTGCTCAGGCAACGAGTTGACAGAATGCACAACCTTATCGACGGCATTCTGCAGTATTCCAGGGTGGGCCGTGTTCGTGAAAAACTTACCGAAGTCGAGCTTAATAATCTTCTGCCGGAAATCATAGATATGCTCGCCCCGCCGGCGAATATAAAGATTACTGTCGAATCGGACCTGCCGACGGTCAAATGCGAGGAAACCCGCATTACCCAGGTCTTCCAGAACCTGCTCAGCAACGCCGTGAAATATATGGACAAACCCGAAGGACATATAAAAGTGCTTTGCTCCGAAGACGGCGAATACTGGAGATTCGGCATCGCAGACAACGGCCCTGGTATCGAAAAGAAACACTGGGGACGCATCTTCAAGATATTCCAGACCCTTGCGCCGCGCGATGAGTTTGAAAGCACAGGTATCGGCCTTACGGTTGTTAAGAAAATAGTAGAGCTTTACGGCGGCAAAATCTGGCTCGAATCCGAGGTCGGCAAGGGAACAACATTCCTGTTCACCTTCCCCAAAGCGGGCGCTCCTGAACAGCCGCCGGAAGAAGATACTGTCGAAGTCGGTGCAGAGGAGAACTCTGAGGACAATGGAATTCAGGCGAACAGAATTTCAGATAATTGAACTGCTTAATGGCTAAAGGTTTAAGATGAAAATAGGACATAAATTAACATTTGGTTTTGTCGGATTGGCGCTGCTGATAGCGGTGTTTGGATACGTCTGCCTTCATACCAGCCAAACTGCCCTTGAAAAATCGATAGGCAGAATCGCTTCGGACCTGTCCGAACAAATACTGGATAAAATCAGCAGAAACATCGCCCGTCGCGTTGAAGAAACTCAGGTCTATGCGACCGACATACTGTTAAAAGAATATATTGCCCTGTCAAATGCACGGTTCGAGAATATGCCAGACCCCAACAGTTATATCGCACAAATCGACCGCGACTGGACAAACGGCGCTGACCTCCCAATTATCAAAGAGCTGACTAACAACAAACTGGCAAAAAACTTAAAGGCAAAGCAAAAATATTATCAGAATAAATACGGATACTCTCTGTTGGGGGAGATTTTTATAACAAACCGATTCGGCGTAAATGTGGGACAAACCAATAGAACGACCGATTATTATCAGGCCGACGAGAAATGGTGGCAGGTTGCCCAAAAAGACGGCCTGTATATAAGCGATGTTAACTACGATGAAAGCTCAGGGACTTTCTCCACGGAAATCGCTGTAAAAATAGACGACGCCAGCGGCAATTTTGCCGGCGTAATTAAGGTTGTGCCAAACATCAAAGAAACAATTGATATGCTCAACAAGGCGAAACTGGCCGCCGAATACAAAACCCTACAACTGCACCTTATAGACCATAACGGCAAAATAATATATTCGACAAAAGGTCATACATTCGGTCAGGACGCAACCAGCCAGGTCAGCAATCGTTTTGCGAACGCCAATTATCCGAAACAAAAGCTTTACATCATTGACAAAAACGGGCATCTCCTCACCATAACCAAGTCGAAGAAACTGAGAGATTTCGGCGGACTCGGGTGGACCCTGGCAGCAGAAATCGATACTGCTGAAATTTTTGCCCCGATTATTGCTTTAAGAAACACAATGCTGCTGATTGGAGTGGTTATTATTGGGCTTGCATTGCTGACCTGTTCAATCACCTACCGCTCCATTGTTGTGCCAATCGCGGAACTCCAGAAAGCGACCATCCAAATCGCATCCGGCAACCTCGATACTAACCTGACAAAATCCGGCTCAGGAGAAATATGCCAGCTCGCCAATTCCTTCCAGAGAATGGCCCAGCAACTCAAGAAGACCATAGGCGACCTTAATGACGAAGTCAACGGACGCAAAAATACAGAGGGGGCCCTGCGGGAAAGTGAAGCCCGCCTCCGAACCATTCTGGATAATATTCAAACCGGCATATTCATTATAGACCCGGAAAAACACATTATAGTTTACGCCAATCCCGTTGCTGCACGCCTCACCGGCGCTTCACAGGAGCAACTTGTCAACTCAATGTGCCATAAGTATGTCTGTCCTGCCGAACTGGGACAGTGCCCCATCACTGACCTGAGACAAACCGTTGATAACTCTGAGCGCGTCCTGCTGACTGCCAAAGGCGAAAAACGCCCGATTATCAAAACGGTCGTAACTATCATGCTTAACGGGAAAAAACATCTTCTGGAAAGTTTTATTGACATTGGTGAATACAAAAAAGCCGAACAGGAACTTGAACGGCTCAACAAAGAACTTGAGGCCACCATCCAAGAGCTTAGCGTATCCAACAGGCAACTTCATGATTTTGTGCACGTTGCCGCCCATGACCTGAAAACACCGGTTCGCGGAATCGGCACCCTGGCTGACTGGATTATCAACGACTATGGCGACAAACTCGACAACCAGGGCCGCGAACAGGTACGCCTGCTTAAAGCCAGGGTCATCCGAATCGACAAGCTAATCGATGGAATGCTTCAATTCTCTAAAATCGGCAGAACAAGGCACAGAGAAAAACAGGTCAATCTCAATGCCATGCTGTCCGACATTACAGGCACGATATCACCGTCCGACCACGTCGAAATAGCCGTGGACAGTATGCCCACTATCGCCTGTGAACGCGACCATATTGAACTTGTATTCCAGAATCTTATGGCAAACGCGGTAACCTTCATGGATAAAACGAACGGCCTTGTAAAGGTCGGCTGTGTCGAGCAGGGAGATTTCTGGAAGTTCTATGTCAGCGATAACGGGCCTGGCATTGAGCAGAAGTACTTCAAAAAGATCTTCGGGATATTCCAGACGCTGCCCAAAAATGGTGAGCCGGATACCGCTGGAATAGGCTTGGCAATTGTAAAGAAAATAGTCGAACTCTATGGCGGAAAAATATGGGTGGAATCACAGCCCGGTTCCGGCAGCACATTCTATTTCACGTTCCCCAGAGCTCTTGAGGATATATCATATGCAGCCACTAAAACCAATACTGCTTATTGAAGACGACAACGTTGACACTATGACAGTCAAACGGGCAATGCGAGACCTGCACGTCGGGTACTCCGTGATGCATTCTGTCAACGGTGAAGAGGCAATGAAATATCTGACTAACCCCGACAATGAAAAACCCTTTGTTATCCTGCTCGACCTCAATATGCCCAAAATGGGCGGTATTGAGTTTTTGAAGGTAATTAAAGCGCATCACGAGCTCAAAACCATACCGATTGTTGTGCTGACAACATCAGGGGAAAAACGGGACATTCTCGAAAGCTTTGAACTCGGCGCCGCAGGATATATGGTTAAGCCGGTGGATTACTCAAAATTCGTGGAAACACTCGGCAAAATAATGATGTACTGGAGCATAAGTGAACTGCCTAAACCCGAACTTATGACTGCCGAGATACATCGTAAACCTAACGCTCCTTTTTGAGCAAAAAAGTCGGACAACTTGAAATTGCTGGATAAAAAATGGAAACAGAGCTAATCAAAAATACGCAGACGATTGCAGCCCAAAACACTGCTCCCGACAGCTATTCGCATCAGGAACAGCAAACAAGAGAGCAGTTGTTAAGCTGCATAAAATCTCTGCGAGCCCGCATTGGCGGCCTGGAACGGCTCGAAAGCGAGCACGAACGCGTAGAGCAGGCGCTCGTCAATGCGCTGCGGGAATGGGAGGAGACATTCAACGCGACACGAGACCCGATTATGCTCGTGGATAAAGAATTCCGAATCGTGCAGGCCAACCATTCCGCATCGCGATTTTTCGGTAAACCGCTCGGCATGCTCCTCGGACAAACCACCCACGGATTACTTTATGAAACAGAGCTGCCGCCGGACAATTGTCCTTTAAAAATTGCCAGGCAAACCAATAAACACGAGGAAACGGAATTATACCTGTCTCAGAAAGACGTCTGGATTGTCGCTTCTGCGGACCCGGTAATGAACGATGACGGAGATACCGCGTATTTTGTCTATATACTCAGGGATATTACCTATCGCAAAAAATCCGAGGAGACCCTTGCGAAACTAAATCATGACCTCAGCAAAACCGTCAGGGATTTAGAGGCCTCAAACCACGAGCACCGCAATTTCGCTCACGTTATAGCACACGACCTCAAATCGCCGTTGAGGGGTATTGGGTCTATCGCCGACCGCCTGATTAGAAGCTACTCTGACAAACTTGACAAGGAAGGCACCGACCAGCTCCGGCTGCTTATTATCAGGGCCGGACGGATGAGCGAGTTCATCGACGGCATATTACGATACGCCGAAATCGGATACGTGTGCGAAGAACGGCACAACGTGGACGTAAACGCCCTGCTCACGGAAATAATCGGGGAAATCGTAATCCCGGATAATATCGAAGTCGTTATTGAACCAAATATACCCACCGTGCTCGCCGAACGGCTGCGGCTCAAACAGGTATTACAGAACCTTTTGAGCAACGCCGTTAAATACATCGACAAACCAAAAGGGCTGATAAAAATCGGCTGCACCGAAGAAAACAACTTCTGGAAATTCAGCGTCGCCGACAACGGGTGCGGAATCAAAGAAAAATACTTTGAAAGAATATTCGAGATATTTCAAACGCTGGTGCCACGCGATAAAAAGGAAAGTACCGGTATCGGGCTGACCATAGTAAAAAAAATCGTCGAACTATATGGCGGCAAAGTATGGGTAACATCCAAAATCGGCGAAGGTAGCGCGTTTTTCTTTACTTTGCCTAAAACCATTAATCAGGAAGACGAAAAATGCCATTGCTAAAACCAATACTGCTTGTTGAAGACGACCTGGTGGACGCAACAACCTCAAAACAAGCCCTGCAGGATATCAGGGTAAAGAATCCTGTCATTCACAAAATGGACGGCGAAGAAGCCCTCGAATATCTCAGGGACCCGAACAACGACAGGCCGGCGTTAATACTGCTGGACCTCAATATGCCCAGGTTAAACGGAATCGAGCTGCTCCAGATTATGAAGGCCGACGCCGAGCTTCAGCATATACCTGTTGTTGCGCTGACAGTTTCGAAATATGAGCAGGACAAGCTCGACACATTCAACCTCGGCGTAGCCGGGTATGTAATAAAAGCGGTTGATTACGACGCTTTCCTGCGGGCTATGGGCATTATTGTTCAATACTGGGCCTGTAACGGGCTTGTAGAAAAAGAAAGGGAGACAGATAATGCGAGATTATAAACCTATCTTACTGCTTGAAGATGACACCGTTGACGCAATGACCGTCAAAAGGGCATTGAAGGACCTCAAAGTCACAAATCCGCTGGTGCGGGTTTCCAACGGCGAAGAGGCCCTTGTTTACCTTAGAGACGAAACCAAAACCAAACCCTGCGTTATTCTGCTCGACCTCAATATGCCCAAGATGAACGGCATAGAATTCCTCAAGATAGCCAAAGCCGATGACAAGCTCAGGAGAATCCCCGCGATAGTGCTGACCACCTCTAAAGACGACCAGGACAGATTCATAACCTTCCAGCTCAGCATCGCCGGCTTTATCGTCAAACCGGTGGACTATATGAAATTCGTGGAGGCAATGAAAATCGTCAACTTGTACTGGACTCTTAGTGAACTGCCAAACACCGAACAGGAGAACGTCGATGCGAAGCTCACGACCGATACTGCTTGTAGATGATGATAATGCCGAGATGATGACGGTCAAGCGGGCATTGAACGAGCTTAATGTTCATAATGAGCTTGTGCATCATCTCGATGGCGAAAATGCCCTGAATTATCTCAGGGACGACGCCAACAGGGACCCTTGTGTCATTTTGCTTGACCTGAATATGCCCAAAATGAAAGGTACTGATTTTCTTGCCGCCATCAAAGCGGACGCGGAATTGAAGCAAATACCCATAATTATCCTTACGGTTTCCAACGACGAAGACGACAAGACGAAATGTTTTGAATTGTGCGCAGCCGGCTACATTATAAAACCAGCCACCTACGAAGAGTTCATCAAAGCGATGGATACACTCGACGCATACTGGACTCTAAGCGAACTGCCCTTCCCAGACGCATAAACCTATGGAAGAGAACAGATACAGAATACTGCTGGTTGAGGACGACCGGCTTGACCAGATGGCGTTCAAACGAATGGTCAAGGAGGAAAACCTTCCTTACGATTACACAATCGCCGGCTCGGTCGCCCAGGCAGGCCAAGTCCTCGGCGGGGAAAAATTCGACCTGATTTTCGTGGACTACCTCCTCGGCGATGGAACCGCTTTCGACCTGCTCGATTCAATCGTCGATACCCCCACCGTCTTTGCCACCGGAACCGGCAGCGAGGAGCTGGCGGTTAAAGCGATGAAGGCGGGTGCATCCGACTATCTTATAAAAGACCCCGCCAGAAATTATCTGAAGGTCCTTCCTGAAATCGTAAAAAACGCCATACAGCATAAAAAGGACAAGGACGAGCTTAAACAATACCACGAGAAGCTTGTCGATTTGGTCAAAGAACGCACCGAACAGCTCGCGGAGGAAAAAGAGCTGCTGGCGGTAACCCTTTCGAGTATGGGCGACGCCGTAATCGCGGTTGACGCCGAGAACAGGATAACGCTTCTTAACAAAGCCGCCGAACAGCTTACCGGCTGGCGATTCGAAGAAGTGCATCATAAGCCGGTCGATGAGATAATCAGGGTTATCAACGAACAAACCAAAAAGCCCGTTGACACCCCCATAGACCGGGTGCTTGAATCACGAGAAATTGAAAGCGGCACAGGCAATGACGCACTCATCGCCAGGACCGGGCGAGAATGCCCCATAGCCGCAACAGCCGCACCCATTCGAAGAAACGACGGAACGATGACCGGCATCGTGATGGTGCTCCGCGACGTCTCGCAGCAGCGCGAAATTGACCGTATGAAGTCGGACTTTATCTCATCGGTTTCCCACGAGCTGCGTACCCCGCTGACGTCGATAAAGGCGTACGCCGAAACAATGTTCGATGACCCCAATATGGCGCAACCAACAAGGCAGGAGTTCCTGCAAATCATCAACGAGGAATCCGACCGGCTCACAAATCTTATCAATGGAATCCTCGACATTTCCAAGATAGAGGCCGGTACAATCGAAATCATTCGCAAACCCATCAACGTTGCCTCGGTCGCAAAACACGCCGCTGAATCGCTCGAACACGTCGCAGACAAAAAGAAAATCCGGCTGCAAACCGATATCTCGGATAATCTGCCCGAGCTGCTCGGCGACGAAAACAAAATCTACTCGATGATTACAAACCTGATTAATAACGCTATCAAATTCACTCCCGAAAACGGCACTGTCTCGGTATCGGCCCAGCTCGTCAATAATGAGCTGGTCCTCAAAGTTTCCGATACCGGCATGGGAATACCGAAAGATGACCTGAACAAAATTTTCGGCCGATTCTATCGCGTTCACCGCCCCGGCAAACAAATCCCGGGCACAGGCCTCGGCCTTGCCATCGTAAAGGAAATCGTAATGAGGCACGATGGCAGAATCGACGTCGAAAGCGAGTTAGAAAAAGGCAGCACCTTCACCGTCTATCTCCCCGCTGCCCCACAGCCCGCCCCCGCCGCAACTAAATAACTCCTCTCCGCATCCCAAAATTGACACGTAGTGTCATCCTCGAGAGGTTACTCCATTGGTTCTGCAACAGAGGACCCACTTCAAATCATAAATTACTTAATCCCCACGCTGCTACCAAATAACTCGCGGACTGGCGGGTTCTTTCTAATAGGGTTGGCAAAGTTTAAAAAACAACGCTCCTGCTTCTCGGCCTTGGTGCGGTGATAGCGGCCAGAAGACGGTAAAAACACCTCTTTTTTCTCTTGACAGACACCGGCACAAGAGTATCATCAAAATCGCCTTTGGGCTCCGGTGAGCGGGGTCGAACCGCTGGGGGGCAAAAGGCAATGAAGTTTGGAGAAGGGTATGAGAGAAGAAACACGTCTATCAGGAGCAATCCGCTTACATAAACATTCGTGCGCACACAGTGCGCTATAACCATTACTAACTTTTTTAGAAGGAGAAGAAAATGAAAAAGCTAATAGTAGTTTTAATAGTTCTGTCGCTGGCCTCGGCGGCCAATGCACAGTTAACCCTGACGATTTCAGGGCCAACCTCCATCGCGACCAACGCGGTAGGGACATACACCATAGGTTATAGCATATCCTATCTCTCCAACAGAACCCTGATTGCGTCCGATGTTGATATTATCTGCGATTTGGGGACAATCGGTGGTGGTGTGATTCTCACGACCAACAGAGACACGGAATATGATTGGACAGCCACAAACCCGATAAGCGGCAACTATGAAGTGACAATTGTGAATGACATACGTGCTACTGATTTGGGTTCTCCGCTGTTTTCGTTCCAATTGACAGCCCCGGGTACTACTGGGGTAGCGACCATATCGCTGATTGAGAACGTGTTCTGTAACGACAATTGGGATGTGATTACAGACGCTGTTCTGCCCACCGAGGTTGTTACTATTACCCCGGAACCGGTAACGATTGGTCTGCTTGGTCTTGGTGTTCTGTTCCTTCGTCGTCGCAAATAAAACGTCGATAACACCGATTGTAGCGCCAGTAATTAAAGCGAGTCGTCGTAAACGCCCGCTACGATTTTGATTTTTGTCTTGGGTGCGGTGATAATCAGAAAATTCAGGGCTTCATCGAGAACACAATCTGGCCGAATGAATCCGTGATTTTGTGTTTTTTGTGCCTCTTTGCGGCTAAAAATTCTTAGTGTCTTTGTTTTAGTGGCTAAAAATCCCGCGAAACGCGTGCTTGACTTTCCCCCCCTCAGGCGATAACCTTATCGCCATAATATTGGGCAGCCCCATAGCGCAAGGGATTGCAAACTCGTCCGGCATAGCGTAAGCGACGTCGGAAGCAAACCACTATAAGTAACAAAGGATGGTTTGAACCTATGAAGAAAGACAATGAGCCGCAGGAGCGGTTCGAGAATATACCAATACTCGATGAACTGAAGAACTCATACCTTAATTACGCGATGAGCGTCATCGTATCGCGTGCCCTCCCCGATGTCCGCGACGGCTTAAAACCCTCTCAAAGACGCATTCTCGTCGCAATGAATGACCTCAACCTCGGGCCCCGAAGCAAACACCGCAAATGCGCAAAAATCGTCGGCGACACCGGCGGTAATTATCATCCGCACGGTGACCAGGCGACCTATGGAACCCTCGTCCGCTTGGGCCAGGACTGGAATATGCGTTACACGCTGGTTGACCCGCAGGGCAACTTCGGCTCAATCGACGCAGACCCCCCCGCCGCGATGCGTTACACCGAGGCAAGAATGACCTCGGCGGCGACGGATATGCTCGAAGACCTCGAATACGAAACCGTCGATTTTGTGCCCAACTACGATGAGACAAGAACAGAGCCGACGGTATTGCCTTCGAAACTCCCGAACCTGTTAGTCAACGGCTCAACCGGTATCGCCGTCGGTATGGCCACCAACCTCCCGCCCCACAATATCGCTGAGATTTGCGACGCACTATTGTTAGTCGTCGATGACCCCAAATGCGGCTTTAAAGACATAATGGCAAAGCTGCCCGGCCCCGATTTCCCGACAGGCGGAATCATCTGCGGCAGACAGGGAATTGTCGATGCCTACACAAAAGGCAAAGGACACTTAGTCGTAAGAGCTAAGGCCGATGTCGAACAGTCAAAAAAGGGAAGAGAATGTATCGTCATAACTGAAATCCCCTATATGGTGGTCAAGACGAGCATCGTTTCGAAAATCGCCGACTGCGTCCGCGACGGGCAAATCGCCGAGATTTCCGACGTCAGAGATGAATCGGACCGCCACGGTATGAGAATCGTCGTCGAAATCAAAAAAGATTGCGACGCGCAGGTCGCACTGAACAAACTTTTTGAGTTCACCCAGTTGCAGACCACCTTCGCAATCGCCAACGTCGCGCTGGTCAACAACCGGCCCGAAACGCTCAATATCCGTCAGATGCTCGACCTGTTTATCGACCATCGCAAGGTGGTCATACGCAGGCGCAGTATGTTCCTGCTCAAGCGATGCCAAAACAGGGCGCACATACTCGAAGGCCTCATCCTCGCGGTCAGTGACATAGATGAAATAATCGAACTTATCAAAAAATCCCCCGATGCCCCAACGGCCAAGCTGAACTTGATGAAAAAGCCGTTGAAACTGGCGGAAACCGAAACCCTGCGAAAACTCCTGCCGAAGGAATTCTTAAAGGAAAAGACAAAGGAAAAGCAATTCCTCACCGGCCCGCAGGCGGACGCCATCCTGACGATGCAATTACAACGCCTGACGGGGCTCGAAATTGAAAAGCTCGCAAAGGAATACACCGGCCTCGTTGAGCAAATCGAGGGTTACGAGGCGATTTTAGCCAAAGACGCCGTGCTGATGGACATCATCCGCGAAGATATTCTCGAGATGAAGACCAAATACGGCGACGCCAGGCGCACAAAAATCACCGCAAAACAGGCCGAGACCTTCGACCTTGAAGACCTCATCGCCGACGAAGAGGTTATCGTTACCGTAAGCCACGCCGGCTACGTCAAGCGAATGCCCATCGATACCTACCGAAAGCAGGGTCGCGGCGGCCAGGGCGTCATCGGCTCCGACACCAAGGAAGGCGATTTCATCGAGCACATGTTCACCGCCTCCACGCACGATTACCTCCTGATTTTCACCAATCGCGGCAAATGTTATTGGTTAAAAGTTTACGACATCCCCAGCTTGACGCGACAGAGCAGAGGTAGAAGCATCGCCAACCTGCTCAACCTCGGCGACCAGTCAATCGCCTCGGTCATCAACGTCGCCCGGCTTGTCGAAAACGAGGAATTGCCCGAAGACAAACAGCCGCAGCTCGTGATGGCAACACAGAACGGCCTCATCAAGAAGACAAAACTCTCCGCATACAGCCACCCGCGCTCCGTAGGCGTTACAGCAATCAAGCTCGACCCCAATGACACCCTTATCGAGGTCGCCCAAACTACCGGCAAAGACCACATAATTCTCGGCACACGGGACGGTATGGCAATAAGATTCGATGAGCAACAGGCACGCTCAATGGGCAGGGTATCGAGGGGCGTCCACGGAATCAGGTTACGTTCCGGCGACGCGGTCGTCGATATGGTCATCGCTGAAGAAAAAGCGTCGCTATTGACAGTTTGCGAAAAGGGCTACGGCAAACGCACCTCGCTCGACAACTACAGGCCCCAGAACCGCAGCGGCGTAGGACTGATTAACATCAAGACCACCGACCGCAACGGCAAAGTCGTCGCTCTAAAGGCCGTCCAGTTCGAAGACGAATTGATGCTGATTACCGCAAACGGAATCATCATCCGCACGGGCCTCGACCAGATTCGCCCCATAGGCAGAAACACACAGGGCGTCCGGCTGATTAAGCTCAAAGAAGGCGACAAGCTCGTCGCCGCGGCAAAAATTGGCCCCGAAGTAGCGAAGGAACAGTCCGACGACGTGACAATACAAAAAGCAGAATTGCCTCCGCCCGAAGAAACCGAGCCGGGCCCGGAGGAAGAAGAAATCGAAGCCGAAGATGTGCCGGAAGACAAGCCAAAGTCAAAACCGGAAAAAGACGAACCAAAGGACAAAGGCAAAAAGCCGGATAAGAAACCCCGCAAATAATCTCGGCTTATAAAAACACAGGCGGGTACCACTATGGCAAAAGCCGGCGACAAGACGAAAGCAAAACAATCGCTGGTTTACGTCATCTCCGGCGATGACCCCTCGCTGGTCAATGCAGAATATACAAAAATCATCGACGGTCTTGTCTCGCCCGAGGAAAGAGACGCGGGCCTGCTGGTCGTCGATGCAGACAAAGCCGTAATAGCTGAAATCCTCGACGAGCTGAGAACTCTTCCTTTTTTCACAAAAAGAAAAATTGTCGCCCTGCGAAACGCCGACAAATTCATCTCCGCCAAAGGCGAGGAGGATGAGCAGGATAAACAGGACCCCAAGAACGCCCCTGCCGGGGCCAGCAACCGCGAAATCCTCGAAAGATACTTTGACAACCCCTGCCCTACCGGCATTCTCGTGATGACCGTATCGAAATGGCACAGCGGTACCCGCTTAGCAAAAAAACTCCCTGATATCGGAACTCTGGTGGAGATAAAGCCACCTAAAAGCGAGGAATTCCCAAGTCGAATTATTAACTACGCACGCGACGCGCACAATAAAACTATCGATTACAGAACTGCTGCGTTGCTCGTTGAGCTTGCCGGCGAAAATCTCACCCGTCTATATACTGAAATCGATAAACTCGCTACTTATGCAGCAGCCGAAAAAGCAATAACAACCGCCCACGTGGAATCGCTTATTGGGAGAAATCGAGAATTTGACGCCTTCGAGGTCATCGAATCCTGCCTTCAGCGAAAAACAGGCCCCGCAATCGAACGATTGCGCAAAATGTTCGCCGAAGATAAATCCGCCGAATACACAACAATCGGCGCGTTCGCGTTCCACATCCGCAGGATGTTCACCGCTAAAAAACTTTTGATGGATGGCCTTTCACAATACGAAGTCGCCGGTAAGGCCCGTATTTTTTATAACAAAGAGGCGCAATTCGCACAGATAAGACGTCTGACGCTAAAGCAAATCGGCGACCAGCTACGGCGATTAGCCGAAACCGATTACGCCATAAAACGCGGCCAGGCCCAGCCCAGAATCGCAATAGAGCAGTTTGTCCTGCAATTGGCCTCATTATAATTTAGCCACAAAGACACGATGAAATTTCTAACCACCCATCTGACCAAGTTAGATAATTTCAACGGAGAGGGCGGGATTCAACTGCAGGCCAGGGGTTTGTCGGTCTTTGATATTTCTGGACAGTAGAAAGGTGAACAGTTGACCGTTCCGATAAAACGGGACTCTGTTTTGCCAAAGGCAAAACGGAGAGGCCGGGATTCGAACCCGGGGTACGGCAAGCCGCACACACGCTTTCCAAGCGTGCTCCTTCAGCCACTCGGACACCTCTCCAATAATTTATGATTTCCAAAGCGGGCCCTGCGCTTCGCTACGTGTCTGATTTTAGATTTCTGATTTTGGCCCTTCGGGCCTGCGCTTTTTAAAGAACTCCGTCAGCAATGCGCCGCACTCGTCGGTCAATATGCCGTTTGTAACCTCGACACGGTGATTCAGGCGTTTATCCTGAACGATATTATACAAGCTTTTCACCGCGCCCGTCTTCGGGTCATCGCAGCCATATACTAATCGGTCGATACGGGCCAAAACCAAAGCCCCGGCGCACATACAGCACGGCTCCAAGGTAACATAAATCGTGCAATCATTCAAATGCCAGTTTTCGAGGGCCGCAGCCGCCTGGGTAAGCGCAATGATTTCCGCGTGGGCAGTCGGGTCCTGCAATTGCTCCCGCTGATTGTATGCCTTGGCGATTATGGTGTTGTTATGAACAATCACCGCCCCGATGGGCACATCGCCATTCTCCTCGGCGATTTGCGCCTGGGCGATGGCGATACGCATATACTGCTCGTCAATATCTGGCTGTATTGTGGAATTAGAAGCTGATTCAATCATAAATCAAAAGTTGAACAGTAGTCCTTAGGACTCCTTACGGAGAACAGTTGACCGCCCCCGCTGCTGTCTTGTGACAGCAAGACGCGGAGGCTCTATTTTTTGCCAAAGGCAAAAAATACCCCCAAGGGGAGTCGAACCCCTGTCTCCAGGATGAGAACCTGATATCCTAGGCCACTGGACGATGGGGGCAGAAATAAATCGAAAATTAAAACGCAAAAATCAAATATCTGCCGGGGAAAAGTATAGCGGAAATCGGCGGGCGGTCAATAAAAAAACAGTCGGCAGGAATGCTGCCGACTGTCATAAACCTTAGCGCGACTAAATCAGGCATCAATTTACCGAGCCGACGAGATGCTCCTTGCTGATAAATTGCGGCCCGCCCGTATTCTGTGTCCGGTTTTGAGCGGACTGCTCATCGAGCTTCTTTTCAAGCTCCGCGACTCGTTTGGACAATTCTATACGCTGCCTCGTTCCGCTTGCGGAACTGATAAGGGCAATGCCGGCGCAGGCAATGAAAAGCAGATATGCCCAGCCATGTGCGGCACTCCAGCCCGGCTGCGGGTAAACAATAAACGGCAGCACGGCTACCAGAAAACCAATGCCTATCAGGTATTCCAGAACCCATATTGGATTATTCTTATTCATATCCGACCCCTTATAACATTGTATTAAGTTTTCATATTGGGCGTGTAAAAATCGCCTATCTCTATCTTGATTCGGCGTTCTATAGAGCTGGCGTTAGAAAGTAGTTGCTTTTAGTGCTATAAAAACGGGCTTATAAACACGGCGATAATACTTATCGGACGCAAGTTTTGCTCAAGGATTGCCCCCGTGAAAGGCAATAGCGGCGGTCGGATTCGAACCGACGACCCTGGGCTTATGAATCCCATGCTCTAACCAACTGAGCTACACCGCCAATAGCCCTAAATCTACAGAAAATTTCCGTCTCTTGCAAGCAATTCTTTAGCCAGGTACGCCTCACAAGCATAAAAGGTTTTGCTTTTACGCAAGCGACAACTCGCAAAGGAAAATATGGTAAGGAGCTTGAAAATGAAATACAAATGCTGCGGACAAAGCGGCTTACTACTGCCCATTGATATCCTGTTCGCAATATCCATAGAATGCCGTTGAGCGCATCTCTTGAGTTTTGCGGCGGCCTGCCCGATTTCCCAGGCTGTGCCTTTGGCTTCGGAATGTTGTTGTGCAATCCTTTACCATTGTTCGTTTGTAATATCCATGAGCTATATATTGGCCCACATTAACCCGAAAACTAAGGTTTTGGGATGGGTTCTAATTAATCAATGGATACGAATTGGAGGCAGGTTTACACATTATGGCGTTTGGTTACAGGGCTAATTTTCTTAGATTACTTAATATTTGCAAGTTGATTGTGATACCGTAAGATATTATGCCATAAAAGGTTGCAGTGTATTTTTACAAATAGGAGGACAGATTGTGAAAGAATCTGGCAAATTGACCGGTCATTTCACCCTTCCCGCCCAAAAAGGCATGGATAAAGTTGTAAAAATGCTCTGCGAAAAATGGGGAGCCGACGCAATCCGCGACAGCGACGGAACCGTTTTGTCGGAAGAGCTGCTCAATCTGGGATACGATGTTTATTCCACTATCTGCCTGATAAGGGCAGACCAGGAGTGGGCCAAAGCGCACCCGGAGCAGTGCCAGCAAAAATATCTTATTTCCCGTCCCGTGACCTGCGTCAGCGAAAAGGAATTGAGGATAAATATTCAAAAAGGTTACAGCCGGGAGCAGTATAAGATAGACACCGAACACGACCCCAAAAAATACTGGGAGGTAATTGACAGGACAACCGGTAAGGCGGTAAACGAGAAGAATTGGCAGTATCTGGAACACGTTGGGGAAGTCCTTATAGAACATCCAAGGAAATGGCACATCTATACCGTTAATTTTCTTGTTTACCAGATTTGGGAAACAACCTCCATGTACAATTATATAACCAATAATTGGACAGGAGAGCATCAAATGGGGGTGGACCCCAGGCAGCCGGAAACCGGCAGACGCCTGTTGAAGTATTTAGACCACTGGATTGAAACCCATCCAAATACCGATGTTGTTCGCTTTACGTCTATGTTTTATCAGTTCCCTCTCATTCAAAACGAGAAAAGACAAAATGCGTACCTCGACTGGAGCGGATACCTGGACCCGATGAGCGCGCTGGCGATGGATGAATTTGAAAAAGAAAAAGGGTATCGCCTGCGCAGTGAAGACATCGTAGATGAGGGATATTTTAACGCTTCCTATCGAGTCCCTAAGAAGGAATACCTTGACTGGATGGATTTCACGCAGAAATTCGTGCGAGGTTACACAAAAAAATGCGTGGACAGGGCCCATAAAGCCGGCAAAAAGGCGGTCCTGTTTTTCTGTGACCACTGGATTGGAACAGAACCCTATATTGCCGGATTTGAAAAGCTCGGCTTTGATGGAATCGCCGGACCTTGTTTAAGCGGCGTGGAGCTTAGAAGGATTTCCGACGTACCGGGGAATTTGTTTAAGGAAGTCCGGCTGTATCCTTATTTCTTCGCGGTCAATCTGCAGAATGAACCCGTCTTTACAGGCAATGGAAACCCGGTAAAGGAATGCAAGAGATGGTGGAAAGGAATCAGGAGGGCATTGCTTCGACGCTGTGTTGACCGGATTGGTTTTGGAGGATATTTGGACCTGGCAGTAGAATACCCGGCCTTTCTGGACTACGTCGCGGAGTTGGCGAATGAGTTCCGCACGGTGCTGGACAAGACCAAAAAGACGCTGCCATACAGCATCGGGAAAAAAGTCGCCCTGCTGGATGCGTGGGGAAAGATGCGTTCCTGGATGCATAACGATAACTGGCCACAGGGACATATCCCGGAATGTTTAAGCGGCCTGCAGGCAGAGACAGAATTCATCAGCTTCAACGATATTCGCAAGAAAGGCATCAGCGATGACATTGGCGTAATCATAAACTGGGGCACTGCCAACAGCGCCTGGAGCGGCGGCAAAAACTGGATAGACGCGGAAGTCCTTGTAAAAATTCGCGAGTGGGTTTACGGGGGCGGCGGCTTCATCGGTGTCGGTGAACCCTCGGCTTATGAATACCAGGGCAGATTCTTCCAGCTCGCCGACATTCTTGGAGTCCAAAAGGAAGTCGGAAACACACTTTCATGGGGCAAGAACATACGACCTGAAATCACGCGAGAACATTTTATTCTCGAAGATGTGACAGGCAGCATAGACCTCGGAGCAAGTAATTCCGGCGTCTATTTGAGCAGTGAAGAGACCAGATTGCTGGCGGGGACACCGAATAACGTCCTGCTGTCAACGAACACCTTCGGCAAAGGACGCGCGGTTTATATGGCGGATTACAAACACAACGCGGAAAACATTCGTTTACTGTTCAGAACCATTCTTTGGGCGGCGAATATGGAAAACGAATTAAAGAAATGGTTCTGTTCAAATCCGAACACCGATTGTGCCTATTATCCGGAAGTGGAGAAATTTGTTGTTATGAACAATACGGAGGAAAATCAGGATACGGCTGTTTATAATGGTGCCGGCAAAATGGCGCGATTTTCTTTGACGCCAATGAAAATGAAATGGTTCGAACTGGAAGAAATTAACCGACTCTGTATATAACTGCGAGAACAGCCGAATGACTATAAACAAAAATTCCGAAATCATATTTGGCGGGGATTACTTTCCCGAACAGTGGCCTGAACAGACGTGGAAGGAAGACATACGCCTGATGAAACAGGCAAATGTCAATATGGTCAGCATCGGGATTTTTTCGTGGGCGTTATTGCAGCCGGATGAAAACACCTTCACCTTCGACTGGCTGGACAAGATTATGGATATGCTGGCGGCCAATGATATCGACGTATGTTTAGGGACCGCCACGGCAGCGCAGCCCAACTGGCTGACTCGCAAATATGATGATATCCTGTTTGTCCGGGAAAATGGGGAACAGGTTCCTTATGGCTCCAGGCAAACCTATTGCGTCAACAGCCCCAGTTATAGAAAGGCCATACGCCGGCTGGCCGAAAAAATGGCGACCCATTATAAGGGTCACAAGGCACTGGCCCTGTGGCACATTAACAATGAGTATGCCAACAAGAACAGCATGTGCTTCTGCAAAAACTGCGAAAAGGCGTTTCGCGGCTGGTTACAAAAAAAGTATGGAACCATAGACAATCTAAACGAATCATGGGGCACTGTCTTCTGGAGCGAAAAATATTCCGCGTGGGAGGAAATCAATACCCCCCGCGCAAGCGCCGGCGGGCGCAACGCCACCAAACTGCTCGACTATAAGCGGTTCCTGAGCGAAAGCTTTTTTACACTGTACATAGAAGAATACAATGTAATACGCCCGATTACGCCGGACGTGCCTATTACATCTAATTTTGAAGGCGACTGGAGTAAATTCGACCACTACCTGTTCAGGAATCATCTTGACGTTGTCTCTTTTAACATTTACCCGGACCCCGGCAACGCGGATGCCCGCAAATGGGCCGCTCTGAGGCATACGATGATGCGTTCTTTGCTGGGTAAACCATTTATGGTGATGGAACAGGCCCCTTCGCAGGTGGACTGGTATCCCGTGAACATACCTAAACCCCCCGGCCTGATGCGGCTCTGGAGCTACCAGGCCCTGGCACACGGCTCTGATTCGGTAATGTATTTCCAGTGGAGGGCTTCTAAGAAGGGCGCTGAAAAATACCACAGCGGGATGGTTCCACACTTCGGCGAGAACTCACGGGTATTCAAGGAAATCAGCGCCCTCGGCAACGAATTAAAAAAGGCAAAAGACATTGTCGGCTCTACTGTAGAATCGAAAGTCGCTATTCTCCTTGATAACGATTCCTGGTGGGCGGTGGATAACCCTTATGGCCATGGCACAAAATCACTGGATAATGAAGTTTTCTGGTCTGCCAATGGGCAACCCTTCCCAACCGTTTTAGTCAGTTACTTTGGCGAGCTGGAATATTACTTTAACGCCTTCTACGATTTAAATGTCCCCGTCGATGTGATTCCGGTCGATTATGATTTTTCAAAATACAAGGTCATCGTTGCCCCCCTTCTGCATATGGTTAAACCCGGCTTCAAAGAAGCTGTAGAGAACTTTGTCAAAAAAGGCGGCACGTTTATTACCACATATTTCACAGGAGTCATTGACGAATCCGTAGGGGTCTTTTTAGAGGGTTATCTTGGGCCCCTAAAAGATGTGCTGGGGGTAAAGGTCGAAGAATATACCCCCCTGCCTCCCGGCGGCAAAAACGCGATGAAGATGACAGGAACAATCAAGGGGTTCAGAAAAAAATACGGCTGCTCTATATGGTGCGACGTATCTCATACGACCTCGGCCAAAACACTGGCCGCCTTCGCTGATGGTTACTACGCGGGAACGCCATCCTTAACGGAGAATCAATTCGGCAATGGAAAGGCATACTACATAGCTACCAGGCCGGACAAAGATTTTATGCGTGACTTTTTATCCAAAATCGCAGACGCCCAAGGCATCAAGATATCACAATTGCCTGAAGGTGTTGAATTAGTAACCCGCTCCGGAAACAACCGGGATTATAGTTTTTACCTCAATCATTCGGGTACTAAAAAGCAGGTGACGCTGCCCAAAGGTAAATACGAAGACCTTCTGACAGGAATTGCTCATCAGGGTACTCTGAATCTGGCAAAATACGGCGTTTCTATCCTAAGAAAAACAAAATGAATTACTTGATGGTACTGAAATGAAACTAAAACAGATTTACCCCTTTCTCCTAATCTTACTTTGCTTTGCAACACAACCTACCGGCGCCAAGGAATTTTTAATTGGCGCGGATATATCCGCGGCTGCAACGCTCGAAAAGGGAGGCGCGGTGTATCGCGAGAACAACGAGCCGAACGATTTGTTCGCCATACTGAAAAATAACGGGTTCAACACTATTCGCCTGCGCATTTTTGTGAACCCGAACAAAGAAAACATAGTTACAAATGACCTGCCTTATACCCTGGCCCTTGCCAAAAGGGCAAAGGCACACAATATGAAGCTGCTGCTCAATTTTCATTATTCAGACACATGGGCCGACCCGCAAAAACAATTCAAGCCGGCTGCATGGGCAAATATGCCCTTTGACGAATTGAAGCAGACGGTTCAAAGTTACACGGCATCCGTTATAGAGGCCTTCAAAAAAGAAAAAGTCCTGCCGGATATGGTCCAGGTTGGAAACGAAATTACCCCCGGAATGCTTTGGCCTGATGGAAGAGTCGGCGGAGATTACGAGAATGATGCTCAATGGGAGAAATTCACCTCACTGCTCAAGGCCGGCATCGCCGGCGTCCGCCAGGGTGCAGGGGATGCCAACGTAATTATTATGCTGCACATCGACCAGGGAGGCAAAAAAAGCGTCACTAAGTGGTTCTTTGACAACATAAATAAGCGTCAGGTCCCTTACGACATAATCGGCGTTAGCTTCTATCCCTGGTGGCGCGGAAAAATCGAAGACCTTAACGATAATCTCAACTACATCGCTACCGAGCTTAAGAAAGACGTCGTTGTTGTAGAAACGGGATATCCGTATGCGGCCAACAACCGGATGAAACCTTCCGAAAATCAGCAATTTCCGCAGACACCGCAGGGACAATATGATTTGCTTTATACGGTTACGAAAACCGTGCTCGACACCCCCGATAATCATGGCCGCGGCGTATTTTACTGGTTCCCGGAATCGGTCCCGCTGCCCGGACGGGGCGGGAGAGGAGGCCTCGGCCTGTTCGACCCCAATGGAAACGTCCTGCCGGGCGCAAAAGCTTTTTCCGATGCCGCCGCAGGCAGAAAACCTGTAAAGCAGAACAAATGAAAAACCAACAAATGCAATTGCGAGCGAAAGCGATATTATGAAAAATTCCGACCGTGTTCCGTTTTGGGAAAAACTGGTTCTGGGCATAGGGGGATTCCCGTCCCTGTTCGGATACATCAGCATCAACACAGTGGCCTGGACAGTATATGTAATGATTCTCGGAGTGAATCCCGCCTGGGTTGGTTTGGCGCTTTTTGCCCCGCGTTTTCTTGACGGGTTTCTTGACCCTTTGATGGGTAAAATATCCGACAATTTTCACTCGAAGTGGGGGCGACGCAAGCCGTTTATTGTTATAGGGGCCGTGCTGATGGGAATTGTTTTCGGGCTGACCTGGATGGTCCCTGAAAGCTGGAGCCAGCCCGCCAAGCTGGCTTATTTCGTCGTTATGCAGTTTATTTTCTTCACCTGCTATACTATGTTCTCCGTCCCTTATAACGCCCTGACGTATGAAATGACGCCGGATTACAACGAGCGCAACAGCGTGATGGCCTTCAATGCGTTTTTTCACAAGGTCGCCGAATTTCTTTATGAGTGGATAACCCCGCTGGCGGCTCTGTTCAGTTTGGCGTACTTTGCCGCAAAGCTTCCCAAGGACCAAACCGTGGAAATCAATGGTATTCGCGTGGTAACCTGGATAGTCGGCCTTGTGATAATGTCCGGTATTGGAATGATGCCCGGCCTGTTCGTGCGTGAACGCTTTGTGAAGAAAACCGAACACCAGGAAAAAGTCAAACTCTTCCAAACCTGCAAAGAAGCGTTCAGCAGTCGCCCCTTTATTATTCTCGTCGCAATCGTTATTCTCAACGTGCTCTCAGGCGTTCTGGCGATGAATATGGACCGTTACGTGATGACTTACTATATGGCAAACGGCGACATCACGCTCGGCAGCATCTGGAAGGGATTGCTTTCATCGGGTTACGCCGTTGTCGGGCTTGTGTCTATTCCGATTATCGCATGGCTCGCCAACCTCTTTGGGAAAAAGGGTTCATTATATTTTGTGTATGGCCTGATGGTCTTCGGCGGAATTATGAAGTGGTTTATCTTCACGCCGGGTCATCATATTTATTACATAGGCAAAATTGCCATTGACCCCGTCATCCTGATTGACCCAATCCTGTGCGGCCCGATGTGGGTAGCGGTTAAGATTATGCTGGCCTCGATGATGGCTGATGTCTGCGACGATGATGAGCTTCGATATGGCAAACGTCGTGAAGGTATGTTTGGCGGGGCATTTTCTTTCCTCGAAAAAACCGCCTGGACACTTTCGGCTCTCGGCACCGGTTTGACCCTGTGGCTTTCGGGCTACCATAGTGAGCTTGGCGGCAACCAGGCCCCCGGAACATTTACTGTAATGCGTCTTTTCCTCGCCGGCGCTCCGGCGATTACCGCGGTATTCGCCATTTTGGCCATAAGATTTTATCCCATAACCGCCGAACGCGCAGCCGAGACACGTCGCAAACTCGAAGGAAGAAGAGGAGCTATCCACGCCGAAAATTGATCGTATTTGTAAGAGGGCTGCATTATGCAAAAGTTTTTTTATATCGTACTGAGCGTTGTCCTATTGCTAACAGGTTCACGGGCCTTTGCCGAGGGCGAGAAATTCGAACCTACATCCAAAGAGCAGCTCGATAAGTTTTATTCCACACCCGAACGCAGTGTTACGGTAAAAATTCACGAAGGTCAGAAACTGCATTCCATTGAGAATGGCTTTCTCGGCATAGATATGGGGTACTTCAACGTCACCGATGAAATCTGGAAAAAATACAATATCCTTGAAAAACTGAAAACAGCCGGCATTGGTTCGCTTCGCTATCCGGGCGGAATGGAAACGGAGTTTTTCCACTGGGAACACCCCGGCGTCAACGGCTACGAAGACCTCTGGGACCCCAATGAGAAACACGGCACAAGCCCCGGACGAGGAAGGTTCCAGGCCACCTGGGTGCTGCCCGACAAATGGAGCACAAATAAAAACTTTATGGACTTTGACGAATTTATGCAGGCCTGCCAAGCCCTTAAAGCCGAACCCATTGTGGGTCTTAATCTGACTTCCGGCGTCAAGCATAACCGGCATAAAGAAGGCCTTGATGAGGCGATTCGCTGGCTGCGATACTGCAAAAAAAAGAACTACAAAGTAACCTACTGGTACCTCGACACCGAACCCTGGAACGGCGGAGCGTCTTATACGTTCAAAGATATGGAATACGCTGATGAGGTATGCGCTTACGGCAAGGCCATTAAAGCCGAGTTTCCGAATATCAAGCTAATCGCCAACCCTACAAGCTCGACCAGCTATAATTATTGGGACTGGTTAGAGAAATTTGTCGCTAAAACTCGCGGCTTCGTGGATTTTATCGACGTGCACTGGTACTGGGCGTCGGGCAAGGGGTCATTTGCTTACTGGCTCAAAAATACCCCCCTGCAAACGGGCGATAAATGGAAAAAGGAGGAATGGGACCGCTCATACGCGGAAGATATTCGTTTGATAAAGGAGGCCTGCGCCAGGGCCGGAGAGCCGAATATGGGCCTTGTCGCGCTTGAGTGGAACATCGGGCCCAGTAACGGCAGCCAGATACTCAGCCAGCAGCTTATTGCCGTAATCCAGGCGGAAATTCTTATGGAATATCTCAGGGACGACGTCCGGCTGACCTGTCTTTGGCCTTTATTGTGGCAATCTTCCCGCGATGTCTGGTCCGAGCAGGACTTCTTCCCAAGTATTATTACCCAGGAGCCGCCTTTTGCGCCAACTCTCACTTCGGATATGTTCCGAATGTTTTCTGCTGTCAGAGGAAAAGCTGTTATCGCGTCTGAGAGTTCGAATAAAGACCTTCCTGTTGTGGCCGCGGCTGACGGGGCGGGACATAAGGTATTGTTTATTATCAATAAAAATGCGCTACGCCGGAAAGTTACTATCAGTTTAGACGAAAAAGCAGGCAAGGTCTCCGCTGAAATGCTCGGTCTTAAACACCAGGTATGCCAACCGCAGGAAGTTACCGTGGAAAATGAAAAAGGGCTGGCGTTTTACGCCGAGCCCTTCTCTTTCACTGCCATACGGATTGAGTGATTTAGTTTTATCTGCTCTCCACGTTCGTTTTACTGGGCGATTTTGCCGGAGTTTTGTGTGTTTCTATTGTGATAGGGACACGTTGCGGGCTGCCGGCGGCGGGCGTCTCCGTTCGCGGGCCGAAATCGGTTATGCGGGCCTTACGGTCCACGTAACGACGCCTGGTTTCGGCATTACGAACCTTGACCTCATCTTCGGTGCCCTTAAAACTGCAGCGGATACAGTAATACTCATTCTTTTCGCTGTCGAAAAGCATATCCATATCGATATCCCGCCTGAAGCACAGCGGACATCTGTAGTTTAGCTTGCCTTTTCTACCTTGAGCCATGTTCGCAATTCCTCTCTCGCCTTAAGCGTTTTCTTTATGCCAAGTGTGTACATCGGCGAAAATGCAAACCCCTCGCGAATATATCCCGCGGCGTGGTCGGCCTGCACGTTCATCGATAGCCGTGTGTCAACGTGGGGAATCATAGCTTCGACCCTCGTTGCGCACTGCACCGTTTTTTCTCTGCACTTGTATTGATATTCAATCGACTGGTTATCATCCGGCCCGATGCATTTCAGGACGACCCCGGTAAGGTCCTCGGGGTATTCCGTCGTACCATAGCAGCCCGTGATATATTCGTCAACGGTGATTTGCGCTTCCTGGTCGCTGGTATCAACGATACGACGGGTAATCTCTATTTCGCCGGTTCCTTCCTTAAATCTGAATATCGACTGCACGGCGATAGTCAGGCCATTGAACTCAATCTCAACGGGGTCGAGTGTTACGACTATCATTCCATCCTGTTTTGAATACGAAGCCCACGTTCTGCAGGTGCACAGGTCCACTGACTCGCCATAATAACTTAATTTGCAGCTCTTTATTGAGCCCTCGCCGGCGTAGTGAGTGAAGTATCCGGCCCGGTAATACGCCTGAATAAGGAAAGGATATGACGCGTTTTGCAGGCACTTTGTTCCAACGCCGCATGGCCGCACAAGTTTGGCGGCATAAGGCCGTAGGTCGATAATCGCTCCTCCCTGGTTCATATCCAAGGCCGTGCGCATATACGGGTCGACATACCAGAACTGCTGTCTGTCTGAGCCGTAGAGAATATCGCGCCACAGGGTGCATTCGGGCTCTGTATGCCTTTTCCTGCTTCGGAAAATGTCCGCGAATTCCGACATCGTAACGTCTTTCAACTGCCCCTGTTTTTTGAGCTTGCCGTAGTAACCCATCGCGTCCTTGTAGCTCTTTACAAGCAAGGCATGGTTCGCTTCCCATCTCCCATTTTTGCCCATCCAGGCAGGACCCACATAAATCATATTGTAAGAATACCCGTTGTTGTATTTGGTCATTGACCGGTATTGGTCAACGAGATTCAGGAAATACGGCAGCTCGCCGTCTTCATAAACCATACCCCTTAATATGTTCTGTGGATGGGTTCCGAAGTAAGAACCGGGGCCGTCAAATACCGCGAGAAGGTCCCTCGATAGATGTGGTATTGCCACAATCCCTATGTCGTCTTCCTTGCCCGACGCGGGACAGTGAATATTGTGTTTCGATGGAATCCATGGATTCCAGGGGCTGCCGTCAAAAAGAGTGTACCAGGAATTGTTTGCATTGTGATAGGCCTTTGGCCCTTCCTCCCAGCAGGTGGCTACGGCACATTTTATCATCGGGTATTTTAGCTTGATATAATTAACCAGCTCCGCGTCCATATAGTAAGAGCCGGTTGAGGTCGGATAAAAACCAAACACTTCTTTGAATCGCCCGAAAACCTCATCCACTACGGCCTTCTTTTCCTCCATCGAGAATAACCATACAGCCAGCTCTTTGGTGTGGAATTTATCGCGGAACTGCTGGCATTGAATACCAAGAAACGTGCATCCGATTTCGTCGCCGAATTCGGCTTTGTATTCCTTAGCTAACTGAATCGCCTCATCATTAAACAAGCTGGAATAGGTCATTTGTATGGTGGTCTTAAGCCCGTTCTCATGGGCTATCTGCTGCTGTGTCTTGAAAATATCTAATGATTCCTGGATTACACTTTTCCTGGTAACATCCTCTTCTTTTCCAAAGGATGCTTCCTTTTCAAGATATTCGGGGACCATTTCGGGTCTGTGAATAATATTGACGAAAAAGTCACTCATTTAAGTATCCCATTATTGTTCTTATCAAAATCCTTTAGCATTTTTTTACTCCGATGTTATAGCAGCATCATCTGAAGTCAATCCTGAAGCCGTAGCGGTTACGGTAATAACGCCCGGCTGGTCAGTAACCCTTATATAACCGGTGGCGATACCGGCTTCTGACCTAATGATTGCCGGACTTGCCAGGGCGGCCTGACCTGTTACCGAGAAGGTTACATTAGTACTCGACGCGGTCGGAACCAGCGTGCCGTTCGAATCAACTATCGAGGCATTAACAGCGATGGTTTCCGAGCCGTTCGCGGGAACATTGTTCACATCGAATGCCACAGACAACGCTGTCGCTGTGCCGGGCGTTTTGACAGTATGAGTGGCGACTACCTGACCGCCGATAAGACCTTCGGCCTTTAATTCTCCTGACTGGAAAGTCAAACCGGTGAAGGTAAAAGGCGGATGCAGCAGATTTGTCGAATTGACGTCGGTATCGGGGTATTGCGTAGCTATAAGAACATTATTGATGTACAGGTTCACCTGTTCACAGTTGCTGTACACCTTTACGGGGGTTGGCGAGGAAGCGGTCCAGTAATTGGCTATATGAATCATTGGGCCGGAATCTATGCCGGCGATGGCAACATTCGGGTCACGCTGGCTTTGGAAGAAATAATAAGAAAACTTGGGCAGACGGAATGGGTCCAGCACTCCCTGGGGATAAGGGCCATAATCAATACCGACCCATAAGGCGTCCCCGCACATGTTCGACATGCCCAGATTTAAATTGTGGCCGTTCTGGTGGTTGGCAGCCTGATTGAGCATCGCGGCTTCGCCATAGACGTAATCACCTACATAGCCGCGATGGACATTGGTGTAGAGGTTGCCAGCTTGCTGATACTCCCACTGCCCGTATTCGTCGACGATAAGGGGCTTACTGCCGGAATACGTCCTCGCCCCTGCGCTGGGAGTAGCAATGAAAATATCGTAAGTCGCGCTGAATGCCCAGCCGCTAATGTAGCTGCCGGGGTATTCCGTATGACCATAATTTACCGCGTTTGTGGCGTACGTCTGATTAAAACCCGTTTCATTTAATGACAGCTCCCACGCGATTACACAGGGATGGTTTCTGTCCCGGCGTATCATATCCCTCATATTCTGATAGGAGCGTTGCTGAAACGTGGTTCCGCCGACATACTGAAAACCGGGAATTTCGTCCATAATCATAATTCCAAGCTCGTCGCAGGCCTCTATAAAAGCCGGGTCCGGCGGATAATGAGATGTGCGAACAAAGTCAAAGCCCGCTTCCTTGAGTTTTTCAGCGTCGCGTCGCTGGCCGACATTGCCCATCGCGTATCCGATATAGGGGTAGTCCTGCAGCCGATTGGCGCCCCTGAATTTAAAGGGCTGGCCGTTAATCTTAAATCCTTCTGCCTTGCTGAAACTGATACTTCTGATACCTATTCTGGTCTGGTATGTATCAACAGAGCCATTGCCATCGTAAACCTCTGTGTAAACAGTATAAAGGTTCGGGTGTTCGGGATGCCACAGGTGTGGGGATGTTACTGTGGCTAATTGAGTAAAGGTGTAATTGTCTCCCGCGGCAATACTGTAAGTATCCGCCATTTGGGCAACGGGGGTATTGTTAGCGTCAACAATATAGGTTTTGACAGTGCAGTTTTTGGATGTCGCGTATTCGTTTAGAACATGGGTTTTTACCTGCACCTGGGCCTGTGATTCACTTACGGAAGGATACGTAACGAATATCCCCCCGCCGGCGATGGTGTTCGCATAGACCGCGTCGGTAACGTGCATTTTGTCGGTAATATGCAGCCAGGCGTCTCTATAAATACCGCCCCAGTTGAACCAGTCAGAATTTCCTATGGGGGTATTGGCGTCATCGGTGTTGTCAACCTTCACGGCTATGACATTGTCGGCTCCGTCGAAATTAACGTCATCGGTAATATCGACGGTAAACGGCAAATAGCCGCCATAGTGAGGCGTTGTAGAAATTAGCGTGCCGTTTACCCATACGTCCGCTCGGATACTGGCCGCTTCAAACTCGATAAATATTTTCCTGCCCTGGTATGAATTATCAAGAGTAAAGTGCTTGCGATACCAGCTAACACCTTCGTAACTGTAGCCCGATGATGTCCAAGGCGGCCGTGCGGCGTCGGGACCCGACTGGCCGTTTTTGGGCGGGTTGTGCGGCAAAGACACTGCTGTCCACGATGAATCGCTGTAAGTGGGGTCTTTTGCACTGTCGCCGGAGATAGTTCCTTTGTAGAACTTCCAGCCGGCATTAAAACTCAACTGAATCCTGTTTGTATCGGGAGGCATGTAACTGCCGCTACCAAGCCAGCCCTGTGTAAAAAGCTTGAGGTCAGCTAAATCTATAATTCCGTCATGATCAAAATCGTACAACTGATTAAATCCGGAATCGCCCGCCGCGGTTTGCCAGGCATCCGCCAACTGAGCAAAATCTAAAAAATTTACCACCCCATCCCCGTTGAAATCCGTGCTCGCCCCCGCCGCGTACCCCGTAAAGCTCAGAGCAAGCATCAAAACGAAGACAAAACTACACCTCTGTATTTGTCGTTTCATCCACAAAATATCACCCTTTTCTACCATCCCTGGTGCAGCTTATTGACTATATCTTAAAAGACCGGTTTCCGCACCGGCCTCGTGTTTCTACTCGGAAATCAAATGGGAGGGTAATCTTTTAACCCTTGCATCCATGGCGGCCAGAAGGTCGGGGGATGATTTAGGCCTGTATTAAAACTACGGTGCCATTTGAGCCTCCATAATTCCTTGAGATCAACCTTTCGGACCGACCCATCCATAAACGTCATATTGATAGCGCCTTTATGCCTGTCAAGGCAATATATACTCATATCGCCTCCATTCTGCACTCCCGAAGCCGACGGCGGAGGCTCGGTTGCATCCGGCGTGCCTCCATCCCACATACAATCGCCAAACAACGGTATTTTGTCAGGATGCGGAACATTGATAGTCCGCCAGTATTTTGCATGGTCGGCAACGGTATCATACAATTTAGTGCCATTTACAGTCGCGCCTACATCAAGCGCGTCTTGTACCCATCCATTAATCCCATAGCTGCCATACATGCCGGGTTTTCCCCAATACGGTGTCTGTCCATTATAGTAACCCTGTTCTCCATACTTGCCCCAGGCCGTAAACGTTCCAACAACTCCAACATTACTCAAAAGCTGTGTTGCCATCGGGCACAAACGTATATCATCTGACCCTTTGTAATATCTCAGAAGGTCTGTCATCCACATTGTGCCGCCGTTCCAGCCGACCATAAGTTTGCCGTCGTTGTCCTGAGCAAACATTGTCAGCATCACGCCCCATTGTCTCTGGTTTGCCATATCCTTGATATTTTTCGCCTGGCGTCTTGCGGCCGAAAGCGCGGGGAGCAGTATTGCCATCAACAGCGCTATGATGGAAATCACCACCAAAAGCTCTACGAGAGTAAATCCTCTCGACCTGAACATAACGCCTTTATTTCTCATAACAAAAACACTCCGTGTTTCAGACAACATTCTGCATTCCGACCAAATCACTTAACATAACATCCGAAACAGTTGTCTCACGGACCCGACCTCAGAAAGTCGGGTCCGTGGACTATGATAAGGTTATCTTCAGCAATTATGGAAACAGGGCTGCCTGATGCCATTTATCTGCCATCACGGCATAGTCATTGAAATTAACTATACTGTCGGGCACTATATTCGCAGGTGTTAACAATGACTGTGTCATAGGACTTGTCGCGGTCCCGCCGGTAACGGCCAAGCTCAGAACCTCGCCGGGCGACAGGGCATAGTTATAAATTCGGAAGTCGTCCATAAAGCCGTTACAGTAGCCGCCCGCACCGCCCGACCATTGCCAGGCGCCGATAGTGAAGAAGGTATTCCCATCAGCGACAGCATCATCCAGCTTGTTGCCGAGAACAGTGTCTTCGGCCACCATCACGCCGTCCTGATATATCCTCATATCACCGGCGCTCTTGACAAATGCGTAGTGGACCCATCTATTCAACGGATGGAGCGGATTGCTGTAATTGGAATTCTGGCCGAACTCCAGGTAACTGCGATAAGTAGTGTTAGGGTCATAACCACAGGCCCATTGCATAAAGCCGGTAGAGCCCAACCAGACCTGCGGACCTCTATTGAAAGCGTCGCTGCGGCCAAGTTGAAAGAGCATGCTGTCATTGTCATCCTGGCCCGGGTCTTTGAACCAAAGCGAGAAGGTGCACTCCGCTCCCCAGTTAGCGTCAAATGCAGCAAGAGGAATCTGAACATAAGTTTCACTATTGTCAAGACTAAGGCAATCGCTGCCGTCGTAACCACTGCCCGGCCCTCCCCAGGATGCCTGGCTTAGATAGCCCGTGTAAGAGTGACCTGAGGAATCATGGATGTCATAGTTACTCCCCTCGTCAAATTTATACCAAAGGACCGGCCCGACTGCCGGAGCTGAAGCGGTAACAACAGTGTTGCTGGCAAGCCAGTTGTCTGCAAGAATCACAAGGTCGCCCATATCAACCACACAGTCGTTATTTAAATCGGGATTGCCGCTGTGTTGCAGACACGAAGGCGGCTGAAGTCGAATGGTGTCCGCCAGGATAACGCCATAACCGCCTGCCGCCGGGCTGGCTTTGTTACCTACGCCAATCACAAACTCGGTGACATTATGCAAATCAACGCCCTGCGAGCTAAACTGCGCCAGGTCAATCGCCCAGAAACGGTACCATTCCCACGAACCCTGCTTCAGTTCGTTTATATCAGGATAGTAAACAATACCGCTTTGCGCCCCCCCGTTCGACTTCAGAAGCACATAAACCTTGTCCGCAAGAGATATATTGCCATGCAATGACATAGTTAAAATCCTAATCCCCGCAGCAGTCCAGTCATTTGGACAACCCGGTAGGGCTGAGCACAACATATTCGCCTCTGAAATATATGGCGAGTAAGTGTTGTTATAATTCATTCTCAAGGCCTGAAGACCACCCTGAACAGTTGTTGTTTCAAGGGCAATATAAGAATTGGTCCCGTTCGTGTAGCCATCCCCCCATACTGCCTTGAGACCATCACTATCCACATAAGTTTCAAATTCATCAACAACTCTGTAACTCATAATTGAGAATTGCCAGACGTCGCCTTTTACCGTAACTCCGGCGTCATTTTCGTCGATGCGCCAGTAATAACTGCCGCCCAAGGCAATATCTGCCAAAGGAACCGTGTAAGACGTATTTGCAAGCGTCTTGGCGCCCTTATACTGGGGTGAAGATTGATTGGCGTCATTGACGGCCGTAAAAGTGCTGCCGAAGTACACCCAGTGCGATGTGGCCCCGTTTCCGGCGGTCCATTTCAGCTTCGGACCATATCCTCGATTGCACGGGTCTTCCCATGGCACTGTAATTCCATTGTTCGGCTCACTAATCTTGGCCTTGTAAGCATTTGAAGCCTGCGCCTTAACAATAGTTTTATTATTGACATCATCGTACGTGATAGCAACCACGTAGTTGGTATTTCCGTCGTAAGCGGTAAACCAGCCATTGGTAACATACCCGCCAATACGACCTACTAAATTACCGTTTACAATAAGCTGGCCTGTGCCGTTTATATCTGCATTCAATCTTCCGGCAACACTGGCGCCGTTCGTCATCACGAAGTCCCCGGCCATGACATTACCATCACGAATTTTCAGATAATACTGGTCGCTCCATGCTGCTGTGCCGGCCCCCATGCCTATCTGTCCGACGATATTAACATCTCCGCTGGGGACTATCATATAGCTCTGGTCAGTGTCGCCGTTGACGTTCAATTTCCCGCCATCGACGATGACTTTGTTTCTCTGCCAATTTGTCCAGGCTGTGATTCGCAGACCGTAGGCGGTGCCGGGTCCTCCACCCATATTGAGTGTTCCCTGGATAACCAGATTTGCGTACGTTTGTTGGCCACCCCACCCCAAATAGTTGCATTCGGCCGTCTCCGTCGTTCTGATAATGACAACGTTCGGGTCGCCTGTATAGCCAGGAGGGCTGCCGCTTTGCCCTACGCCATCAGGAGGGACAGGAAACTGATATTTGGCACTCTGAACAGCCGTCGGCACCGCAGGGATGGTGCCCCAGTTGCAGGGGTCCATCCAATAGTTGGGTTCCCCGGCTTTAGCGCCGGCCCACCATTTATTAATCGCTGGCTCAGCGGAAAGACCAAAACATACTCTCTCACCGCCCATACCCAATATAGCAATCACGAATGCAAGAACCACTATTCTACTCATATAAGCTTTCTTTCCTGCCTTTTCCATACAGCAACCTCCTACCCACACGATAAATCCATAAATAGTTTAATACGATAACATGATTAATAATTACTCAAGAGGTCGTAGAACCCTTTTATTTGTTGTTCTCAAAAAAACACTTCTAAAAAATGCCTGTAGTATTCTCGCTCTTCGCAATAACTCCACTGAGGGGGCCAGACCATCGGGCCCCCTCAGAAAAGACCTTGCGTCCTAATTGACTCAAAAAACCGACATACATCAGGGCTTTTTTAAGCGTGCTTCCTTCGAATCGCGACAAGTCCGCCTATCCCAAGCAGGACCATGGTCGCCGGCTCGGGCGTCACTGCGACATTGTCAATGTACATGGTGCCCCAGCTGCCTTCGACAAACTTCACTTCAGTATTAACTGCTCCCGCCAGGGTCGTGAAACTACCGCTGTAGGGTGTCCATCCCGTGGTGTTTGGGGGAACCAGTGAAATCCACTGATAACCCAAATAGCCCCAGCTGGCGTCCATATACTTAATGTTGATGCCCGCCTGAGACCATGTCGGTGCGTCGTACACAAAACTCAAGTTATAAGTCGTGTTCTCCGTAGTTGCGAAATCTTGTCCCAGTTCCTGCCATGCCCCATCTGTGGCAGACGTCATATTAGCGACGGCGGAGCCATCATAGGTGTGCGATGTATCAATCGTTATAGATTGAGTCAGCGGGTCAGGCACATAGGTCCACCACCCTGTGAAGTCGCCGGTATTGAAATTACCGTTGGTAAGGGCCTGAGCTGGAACCGCTATGCTTACCAAACACAAGGTGCAAACAAAAATTACACTTAGTTTTCTACTCATTCTGTCTCCTCCTACTACATTCTATTAATTGATTCTTTCCTTATTCGATGCTTTTGACAACAAGCCAAAAGCACCATTCCGTTCTCAACAGATACACTCTCTTATACTGCATCCATTTCAAACCCTGTCAAATTAACGTTAATTTGACTTTCACTAATCAATTCATAAAATGGCAACCCCAAGACCATATAATGGGTTCTCCGGCCACCATACACTATCATTGTCTCAAAATCACATTTCAAAAAGAACGCCAATTCGCGTTAAAATATAACCATTTTACGAAACATGCTGCTTATTCTCTTGACTCTTGTGTGAAAGGAAATAGGATGTCTGCGCGTCCGGTAAAATCGACCATCTTTAGTATAGAGGATAGTTATGGCCAAGATGCACAGAGTACTGTTGCTTTTCGACACATCCGGAGCCGCATCGAGAAGGACCCTTAAAGGCATCGCTACGTACTCCAAACTTCACGGTCCCTGGGTCTTTTTCAGGGAACCGCCATTTTATGTCGCTTCAACGTTTGGACTTACAAGAATAACAAGGAAACTGCCGAATCCGAAAACGTGGGACGTCGATGGCGTAATAGCGCATATCCCGCACACAAAACATTGGCGCAAAATTGTGCCGAAAAATGTCCCTGCGATAATCAGCTTGTACACTGTTGTTAAGTCCAGGGATTTCTGTAATTTTGTAACGGATGACGTTAAAATCGGCCGGATGGCAGCGGAATACTTTATCGAGAAGAATTTCCGCAATTTCGCGTTCTTCGGCTACAGGAACATCTGCTGGTCACAGACGCGGGGCGACAGCTTTTCTGAAACATTGGCCAAAGCCGGCTTTACGGTGCACACTCTGACACAAAGCGGACTGGAATCTATGAACACGCGGTCTAAAAAAAGCGGGCGTTCCGCGCTTGGCGAATGGCTTTGCTCACTGCCTAAACCGCTGGCATTAATGGCTTGCAACGATGACCGCGCCTTAGACGTATGCGACGCCTGCAAGACAATGGGGCTGCACATCCCTCACGACGTGGCCGTCCTCGGCGTGGATAACGACGACCTGGCATGTGAGCTCGCTAATCCGCCTCTTTCCAGCATAGCCGTCAATAACGAAAGGGCCGGCTATGAAGCCGCTGCGCTTTTGGACCAGTTGATGTCGGGAAAAAACGGCGACGACAAAAATATTTCCGCCATTCCCACTCATATAGTAACAAGACAATCTACTGATATATTCGCCATTGCAGACCCGGAGGTTGTCAACGCCCTGAACTTCGTCCAGCAGCATTCCACCGAAGATATTCACGTGGCCGACGTGGTGAGGGCCGTGCCATTATCCCGCCGGGTTCTCGAATCACGGTTCCGAAAAACAGTTGGTCGTTCAATTTTGAGTGAAATAAGACAAGCCCGTGTCCAACAGGTCGTCCAAATGCTTGTCGAGACCAACTTACCCATCTCTGAAATCGCGAAAAGCTTGTCTTATTCGGGCGTCGAGCACATTGCCAGGTACTTCAGGCGGGAAAAAGGTATGAGCTTGATTGAGTATCGCAGGCGGTTCGGACAAAAATAGCGGCTGCAACAACCTTGCGCCGCATCAGGAGTTATGAATGGCCCAAAATGCGTTTAACCCTCCTAATAGCTAAGTCGAATGAATGCTGTTCCTAAGATAACGCTGCTAATAGATTTATCCGCAACACCAGGCAGGAATCTCATGCGTGGAATCGCGAGGTACGCGAGGATTTACGGCCCCTGGCAGCTAAACCATGTCGCCAGCGATTTCTATGATGCGTCTCCCCAGCAGGCGGACATCTTAAAAATCCTGACTGAGATTATGAAAAACTCTGATGGAATAATAATGTTGGAGCCGGATGTATTGGACTTCTCCAGGAATCTTGATATTCCCATTGTCATAGCGTCCGCCATTAGAGATACCAAGGTGTCTGCACGGCCTACGGTTCTGACAAACTCCAGAAAAATAGGCGAAATGGGAGCAAACTACTTTATTCAAAAGGGATTTAAATATCTGGCTTTTTGTGGATTCAGAAAAATGTTGTGGTCCGACCATAGAGAAAAATACTTTACAGACATGGCAAAGAAAGCCGGTCTTAAAATATTTGCCAACAAATTGACTTATCCCCAAAGAGAAAGATTTAAGGATTCGAACCTGGAGCGGATTGGTAAATGGGTTCGGCAGCTGCCGAAGCCGCTTGGAATAATGGCCTGTAATGATTCCTGCGGCAAGTTCGTAATTGATTCGTGCAGGAAGGCCTCAATCTCGGTCCCGGACGAGGTTGCTGTCCTTGGAGTTGATAACGATGACATTATATGCGACCTGACATACCCATCTTTATCGAGCATCTCGCTTAACACCGAAAAAGGCGGGTTTGATGCCGCCGCCCTGCTGGATAAAATAATGAAAGGTATCGCCGTAGATACACAGATAATACTTATTGAGCCGGTGGGAGTACAGGAAAGACAATCGACAGATATAATCGCGGTGAACGATAAAATTGTGTCGGACATAATAAATTATATAAAGAAAAATTCTAAAACGCTTCTGCAGGTCTCCGATATTATTGAAGAATTTCATATCTCAAGGAAATATCTTTACAAGAAATTTAACGACAACCTTGGCACAAGCGTATATGACCAAATCAGAAAAATAAAAATCGAAGAAATCTGCAAAATGCTTGTGGAAACCAGCAAGAGCATTAAGGAAATAGCCCTCGAGTTCGGATTTTACAATGTTGACCATATTGCCCGGTTCTTCCGCCAGGTAAAAGGACTAACCCCTACTCAATACAGGAACGAATATTTCCGAACCTGAAATCGCATTGCCATCATTTAGGGATAGCAGGGAACAGAAAAATCTCCCACAAGCGCAGAGTCAATTAACGCTGGATACTCTAATGTATAGTGGTACAATAAGCGGGGGAAGGTTACTCCCTTTCCCCGATACTGCCGTTAAATCGCAAATCCTCCTCGCCACAGGCAGGCAAATTCAGTGGGCAAGCTTCTATCTGCGCCTTTTTCTCACAATCGCCGCACCAGGGCCGAGTAGCAATAACGGCATAAAATGTTGCCGGTTGACACACTTTGAGATAAACTATTGAGCGTATGGAACGGGTCAAAAACCAGCAAAATCTAACTATCCCAACGACCTTGAGGAAGGGCTTTATGAAAAAGATTGTTCTTCTGTCGGTTATTTTAACTTTGTTGGCAGCCGGCTGTCGGCAGGCACAATCGGCCAAACCAAATCAGGATAACGCGCTTATGCCCTGTCCGGCTGCATACACGACTTCTGGCTATTTCACCAGAATCGTTATCGTTCGGCTAAAATACGGCACAGACATCCTGGAGGGGCTTAATGATTCAATCCAAAAAGAGAAAATCAAAAACGCCGTCATTCTTAACGGCATCGGTTCGCTGACGCGGTATCACACTCACGTGGTCAGTAACACCACTTTTCCGACTACCCACGCCTATGTTAAAAAAAACGGACCGGTTGACCTGCTGAACGTGAGCGGCTACGTCATCGACGGCCGGGTGCACGCCCACATTACCGTCTCCGACGACAAAGAGGCCGTCGGAGGCCATCTCGAAGACGACACAAGGGTCTTTACATTCACAATCATTACGCTGGGCGTGCTCGACGACAGGGTAAATCTCCAAAGATTCGACGATAACAAATGGCGCTGACAAAACCGGGCTTAATACCACAGACACCGGACTAAAGACCAAAGACCGCAGAAGGTTTTGCTTTGACGCAGGCGACAATTCCCGCTATCCTTTTCGCGACAGAAAATATGATTAGGAGCTTGAAAGTGAAATACAAACCGGCTGACAAACGATACGAAAAAATGAAATACAACCGCTGCGGACAAAGCGGCTTACTACTGCCCGCGGTTTCACTGGGCCTGTGGCATAACTTCGGCAACGTCGATGATTTTGAGACAAGCCGGGCAATCGTCCGCCGGGCATTCGACCTCGGCATAACCCACTTCGACCTCGCCAACAACTATGGCCCCCCGCCCGGCTCAGCAGAGAAAAATTTCGGCAAAATCCTCAAACAGGATTTGAAGGCATACCGTGACGAGCTGATTATCTCAACCAAGGCCGGCTACCTGATGTGGCCCGGCCCTTATGGCGAATGGGGCACAAGAAAATACCTCCTCGCCAGTTTGGACCAGTCACTCAAACGCCTCCGCCTCGATTACGTTGACATCTTCTACTCGCACAGGTTCGACCCCAATACGCCTCTCGATGAAACATTGTCTGCGCTCGATACAGCCATCAAACAGGGTAAGGCCATTTACGCCGGCATATCGAATTACAAGCCCCAGCAAACCGAACAGGCGGCAAAAATCCTGCGACAGTTCGGCACGCCCTGCCTGATTCACCAGCCAAGATATTCGATGTTCGACCGCTGGGTTGAAGATGGTCTTCTCGATGTCCTCGAAAAAGAGGGCATCGGCTGTATATGCTTCTCACCTCTGGCACAAGGATTATTAACCGATAAGTATCTAAAGGGCATCCCCAAAGACAGCCGAGCGGCAAAACCTCACGGATTCCTCAAACGCGAACAGGTTACCGAAGCCGTCGAGAAAAAAGTCGCTGCGCTCAACGAACTTGCAAAACAACGAGGCCAGTCACTCGCACAGATGGCCCTCGCCTGGGTATTGCGGGACAAAAGGGTAACAACGGTCCTCATAGGCGCAAGCAAGGTTAAGCAACTCGAACAAAACGTCGCCGCCCTCGATAATCTCTCATTCGACGATGAAGAGCTTAACCGCATCGAAACTATCCTGAAAAACTCATAAGTTCTTGTTTTAGCTATAGTTATCGATTGCCTTTACGTACGGCGCATTTGCTATTTAAAAAAATTTTAGAATATCTCTGGATTTTTCTTGCATAGTTGGTCGCCTGTGTTCTAAAATAATATCTAGCAGGCAGGTAGAATAATTTATATATATAATCGTTTTAGGTCGTCATCATAATTTCAGCGGCATTTCTTATCATCCTGCCTTTGTGACAAATCGGTTTCCTTTTTTGCAGCTTGTGAGTTGCGCGTTCATTTTTTGTTTAGAAGGAGCAAAAAGATGGTGCGCAGAAAGTCCGCAATTTTGAGTATTTCAACTAACACCGCTGATTCCGCGCGCAAAATCCGGCCCAACCCGACCCGGGCGTGTCGCCCAGGCCGTCTTAATAATTCATTCATCGATCATTTTGAAAGGGAAGTATCATGAAACCTGTAATTATCACAATCTGTCTGGTTTTGCTTGCTACGACGGTCTGCGCTTGTGGCGCAGAACTGCTCGTGCCAAGCCAATACCCCACCATCCAGGCAGCCATTGATGCCGCTGTCCCTGGTGATACCGTCATCATTGCCCCTGGCACCTACACTGGCAACGGAAACTGGGATATTGATCTACGCGGTAAGACCATAACCGTACAGAGTATAAACCCCGACGACCCTGACGTTGTGGCTGGTACTATAATTGATTGTTATAATCCTGTTTCCACCGGTTATCACAGAGGTTTTACCTTCCAGTCATTTTATAGTTCAGAAACAATAGTCAGTGGTTTGACCATCATAGGCGGCCAGACAGGCCCAATGGACGGCGGCGGTATGCTTACAGACGGCGGCGGTATGCGTTTTATGAATTGCGGCAGTCCAACTATCAAAAATTGTGTAATAACATATAATAATGCATCGCGAGGGGGCGGTATTTCCTGCGTAAGTAATGCCGCTCCAGTTTTCATAAACTGCACCATCTCTGAAAACTGGGCCACCCAAAATGGCGCCGGCGTTTACTGCTCTAATTCTACCCCTAAATTTTTCGACTGCACCATAATCGGAAATTTTGCCATAGGTTCAGGTTCATCAGGACTTAATTATGGCGGCGGCATTTATTTCGAGGGAAACAATAATCCAACTCTTGAAAATACTCAGATAATTGACAATCTCGCTGCGGGCGATGGTGGTGGAATCTATGCTCAATATGAACTGTATAATGGACTGAATATAAAACATTGTATTATCAGCGGTAATATTTCAGAACGGTCTGGCGGCGCTATTTTCTGTAATAGCAGCACCATGACGCTTTCGAATTGTATCATAACTGGAAATTCTGCGAGTTCATACGGCGGAGCCGTCTATGCCGGCGACACAATAATCACAAACTGCACTTTTAGCGGCAATCGTACGTACCAGGCATACAATGGTACGATTTATGCCGGCTCAGCGTTATTCAAAATTACCAATACCATTATTTGGGAAGATGGAAATATGCCGGATGCAATTCAGCCCCGCGGCATAATGCCCACAGTAATGTATTGCGATATACAAGGGACTCATAACTATAACATTTACGACGGGACATCCGGCAATATTGGCAATATCGCTATAGACCCATGCTTTGTCGCTCCGGGTAATTGGCTAAATAATAATTGGGTATCAGGCGACTATCACCTGAGCATCGATTCGGGGTGCATCAATATGGGAGACCCGAATAATAATGCGTATAAGAATGACAGAGATATTGATAACGAACCACGGATAAAGTTCGGCAGAGTTGATATTGGTGCTGATGAAGCCAATACGCATCCAATGGATTTCGACCAGGATGGTTCAGTTGATTTCAGGGATTTTGCCCGATTTGCAGATGCATGGCTCTGGCAGGCAAAATGGGTTGACCCAGGCGTCGGCCTGGTCGCCTATTATCCGTTTGATGGAAATGCCTATGACGCCAGCGGCAATGGGAACAACGGTACTGTGGTCGGTGCATCTTTTGAACCCTACGGAGCTGGTGATACCTTGGCCTTGCACTTCAATGGAAACACATCATCGTACGTCTTAGTTCGGCGCTCCGCTTCGTTGGAGCCTGTAGATGCAATCTCAATCTCAATGTGGGTCAAAGGCGTACCGGGGCAAGCTTGCGGGCATGGATGGGGAACCATCCTTCGGAAGGCCGACGATTGTCAACCGGGATACTTCATTAGAGGCTGCAACGGCGGCACAAGCTTTTGGCTCTGCGGTGCAAATCCATGTAGCGGGGCAGATTCATGGACCGCTGGTTTTCCGCTGTTCACAGGGACAAGTTGGCAACATATTGTTGCAACATATTCTCGCACCGATGGATTGATGAAAAGCTATGAACACGGCGTGCTCGTCAACCAAACGCCCCTCGCGAGTCAGCTTTTGCACTCCGGAAACTTGTACATCGGGGGGGCTGTCGTGCGCGGAGACGATGGCGGTTTTAATGGGTTGATCAATGAAGTTCGGATTTACAATCGTGCTCTCTCTGCCTCAGAGGTTCAACGGCTCTACCTTTCAGGTTCTGGTTCTCACCCGTAAGGTATGCGCCGCCTGATCTATAATGATTTCGCAGGGGGTAGTTGCCCATATTGACAACTGCCCCCTGCTACTTTAGACCCTATATTTCCTATTTACCCCATTATTCGTCCCGTATAGGTTCAAGACAATAATTTTACCTCATCGAACGTTTTTATCTCTGTGATTTGTTAGTGCCGCTTTACAAGGATGCCTGTAAGTGGTCTAATAACCTTTCAGTCGATGGGGGACTTAATATGTTTTTGAGAAAGGTGTATGCCTGAAAGCAGCGTTAATAGTAATGGCAATGACAAGGCGCCGATAGCGACCAGCAAGTCGTTTCTGACTGCCGGGCCGACGCTGCACTACAGCCATACCAACGTGCTCGGTTTCTGGCTGCTTACGATAACCGTCTTTGCCGTGACCTGTCTGTTCTGGTCAAAAATACTAACCGGCTCACCCTGGGCATTCAACCCCGACTCGGCAACGAGGCCTGCATCCTGGCAGATAGGCCGATTCCTTCTGACGGGCGTAAGCATCTTTGAATACCCCTGGCAAACACTCGTCCTTGCCCTGCTGATGGCGGTAATGACAATCGCACCTATCCTCACAGCCCAGCTTCTCAGTTTCAGTTACAGTTTGCCTATGATTCTGGCCGTGTTTTTCTTCGCTGATTTACCCGCTTTTGCCGTCAGCTTGCTGATAAGCTGTATTGCTGTTGCCTGTCGGCCTCTGCGGTTTCGTTCACGCATCACCTCGATAGCATTATGTATGCTGCCGCAGCTTATATATTGGGGTATTTTCGGCGGCGCCAGAAACGTCGAGCCAATTAAATGGGGATTTTCCTTCACTCCCTGGATTGGCGCATGGCTGATTGGGCTTGGCGTGGCGGGCGCGGTGCTCGGCATTGGGCATTTCAGCCGGTACAGGCCGGGGCTGATTTGGGCAGCCACCACAATTCTGCTCATTCTCGCAATAATAACCTTCAGATTATGGATAGGGTTCGATGAACTGGATTATCAGCTCTATATCGCCCGCAATAACCCGGAGCAGGTGGCGGAATTTCACGACCACAGTATTACCAAGGCAATCGACCGCGCCATAAAAAATCCCGCCGTAGCAAAATACCTGGGCGGTTTTTTCTACCCGACTGAGCCGATAGCGTTACGCAAAGAATTAAAGGACGAAATCCAGGCGCAGCTCGTTCACGACCGCTGGCCGACGTGGTTTGTCGTCCCACAGGAATTAAACTATCAGGAAAAAAGAGAATGGCTGCTTGGGCAATACGACTTGTTTATCAACCGCCGACCCAAAAGCAAACGCATGCCCATCGCCCTGTATTACAAAGCCCTGTTGACCGAATACAGTCCCGATTATCGTCTGCTGGACGAGAAAGAAACACTTCATTTCTACAGCGATTACCCATTCGACCGTTCACGTGCCGTCTGGTTCCAGTTATACGCCGGCTTTGCCAATAGTCCCGAATCGCTCGAAGCACGCTGGCGAATCGCCATGCAATGGGCGGGCCAGGCAAAGTTCGACGAGGCGCAAGCCATTATTGCCGAGGACTCCAAACTGCTCGAAACACGTCTGAAGCTTCTTGCCGGCGAGCAGCCGACCGAAGAATCGATATTCGGCTTGTTCCGTCCGCCTCTCGATTCGGCGATGACCGTATCCAAACTAATGGAATTGCAGCGAAAACTCAGCCAGTTGCGCACCATTATCGGCCCGGACAACTACACCGCCAAACCTGATTCCGTAAAACGGCTGGCAAAATTTGTTATGCTAAATCAAAACAGTCCGGATTATGCAGGTCAGCTCGACGAACTGCTCTCGGAAATGGGCAAAAACGACCCCCTGCGGGACAACGTCCTGCTCGCACAGATTAAACTCATACCCGATGAACAGCTCCTCGCCGAAAAACTCGCCGAACTGCACACGCAGCATTACCGCACCGACGGCGGCATGCAGGCCCTCTACGAGCTTTCCCTGCTCAGAATCCATTTCTGGCAGCAGCAGGACCCCGCAAACATCGAACAGAAAAAGAAATATCTGGCGGACGCCAGGGCGACACTGACGGAATTTCTGCGTATGTACCCCAATAGTTTTCCCGCGGAGCAGGTTAAGAAAAATCTCGCCAGTTTGCCCGCAGGCGACTAAACAATCCGATTACTCCCCTGCCGACCCCAATTTATCTGCACATAACAGGTGTTGACAATCACGTGCGTTTGCTTATGCTTTTGGTTGCTTTTATGGAGAGTTGACATTATGCCTAATGTTGCGGCGATAATTTGTGCAGCCGGCCCCGGTCAAAGATTCGGCGGTAAACGACATAAACAATTCGTCGATATCGGAGGTCGGGCCGCGTTCCTGCGAAGCATCGAACTGTTCTCGAACCGCGAAGACGTCAAACAAATCCTCCTGGCTATCCCGCAGGAAGATGAAGAAATTGTGGAAATCCGCTATGGCGCCAACCTCTCGCTTTTCAACGTCAAGGTCCTCATCGGCGGCGTAACTCGTTTCGAAACCGTCAATAAGGCGCTCCAGTTATTGAAAGACGATATCGAGCTTGTCGCTATTCACGACGCCGCCCGATGCTGCGTAACCGCCAAATGGATTGACGATTGCATAAAAACCGCTGCCAAAACCGGCGCCGCGATTCTCGCCTGTCCCGTTACCGCTACCCTCAAGGAAATCAAAGATGGCGTCATTGTAAAAAACGTTGACCGAAAAGGTCTTTATGAGGCACAGACGCCGCAGGTTTTTGAAGTAAAGCTGTTGAAACAGTCCCGCGAAAAAATAGACAAGGCAAACGCCGAAAAAGTTACTGATGATTCGCAGTTAGTCGAGGCGCTCGGCCACAAGGTCTCGATTGTCGAGACCGATTCCTCGAACATCAAGATTACCTACCCTGCCGACGCCGCGATTGCTGAAGCCATTCTCAAGGCCCGCCCCGACCCGAAAAAAGATGGCTACATCGGCCCATTCTACGAAGCGCAATGGTAACGTAACCTCTTTTCCGCCCTTGACTTATACAAACCCTGTAAAGAACTACAAAAAAATTTAAAAAATCTTCTTTTTTTCGTTGACAAATACACGCTTATCGTGTAATTATCAATGATGATAGATTAAACAAATATAATAGAAAGGAGGCATTTTATGACACAGTTCATTGAAAAACATCGTCGGCTATTGCAGGCGTACTGCCTTATAGCCCGCATCCTCGGCTGGGTCCTGCTTCTGGGAGGAGTTTTCTGGGTTTTCTGTTTTATGAAATCCCTGCAAACTATTCCATCGGGCAGAATAAGAACACCAGAAGAAGCGCGAGAAGTATTCGACATTGTTACATATATCGCCACGTCTGTTTTCTATGATTTTATTATTCCGGGATTTCTGGCTTTCGCCATAGCCGGCTTGCTGGATTATCTGCTTCGCCCCATGAAAAGGCCTCCTCTCGTCCTGCGAATTACCGACAAATTGTGCTACATCTACGCTGCCTTTTTGATACTAAAGGCCATTAAATTAAACTCCTGGTTTGAACGCCTGACCATTACACAAATTCCCGAAATAGCAAAACAGACCCACCTGCTGTTAGTGCAGCCGTTGCTTGTGACAACCCTGGCGAAAATTCTGCTCCTCATCGGCATCGGGATGATACTGCATCGTTTGCTTCCCGTCATCGAAGAATCGAAAACGCTGGTCTAAGGAGAACAAAAAATGATTAATATACGACTCGATTACGTTCTTCTGGATAAGCGGATGAAACTCACCGAGCTTGCCGACGCTGCCGGCATCGCCCTGAATAACCTGTCGGTCCTGAAGACCAACAAGGCGCGTGCGATTCGTTTTTCCACGCTCAACTCAATCTGCAAGGCGTTGAATTGCTCGCCAGGCGATTTGCTCGAATACGTCCCCGACCCGCCGAAACAATAAATTTAGACGCCGATTTACCCCGTGAGATAGGCGAAGCCGCCATCTAACGGGGTTAACGCAGATTTACGCTGTTTTTTCTATACGCTCCACGCTGTCCGCTGAACGCTGATTCCGGGTCACGAGCAACGAGTCACGAGCGACGGTTATTAACCTCGCAAACAACGCTCGCGACTCTTCCTTTTCCGGAAAGTTCAACCTCGCAAATTCCCCATGATATTTCTTCGCCGCTTCATCATAAGTTTTTGCAGCATCGATTTCATTGACGAATCTGCCCAGCCAAATTCTTTTCCCATTATGTAGAATTGCACATGACCATGTGCCCTGGGGCTTGTAATAATGCACGCCGACAAATTGCGACGTTGCATTTCTTTTCTTTCGCCTGTTTCGCATATTTTCTGCTCTTGTTGCAAAACGAAGATTGCTCTTTCGATTATCCAATGAATTGCAATTTCTGTGGTCAACGAGCATCCCTTTGGGTTCGTTCATTATTTCCCTGTGCATAGAAACCATCGTCGTCTTATACGGCGCAATTAATTTCAATCGAACTGCATATACATTTTGTCCACCATTACCGTTTCCATACACAATCCATTTGTATTTCCGCAGCTGATAATAATCGGCCTGTTCTAAAATCGTCCATATACCTTCGCCTAAGTAAATCCGCCGATATGTGTAGCCAAACTTGCACCACCGATAAACCATCACCGGCCACACAAAAATACAATCTAACCAGTTCATAATCCCAATCGTCTTCATAATCCGCTCCCCTGCCCTCGACTCAAGCTCCGTAGGAACCGCAATCGGGGGTCCATAAAATAGAAAATCGTAAATCGAAAATAATAAATTGATTTGACTTGCCTATCTTGGCTTGAAACTTGCCCCTACTGGGGCGAAATGCTGGGCGGGTCTCCGCTATCTCTTCTTTTCACCTGTTCTACTTTTCAACTATCTACTCTCTCGCGAAGCATCCCGCTTCGCGCCCTCTATATATAAGGTGAAATTTTGGGCATTTTAAGCACTTACGAAACTTTATTTTTCCGCCCAAAATTTGTAAGTTCTTATGGGAAAAGGAATAAAAAAAAATTTCAAAAATTGCCGGATTTTTTTGGCAATATAGGTAATTTATGAATCACAGTTGCACAATAGGATTTCCCCCTGCTTACCGCTTGTGGGGCAGGGGAAAAAATGACCGGAGTTACTTTTGTCGAAAGCAAAAAGGGATGAGAAAACGGTCACTATTTCTATTTATATTTTTCACCAATTCCACCAATTCCAATTGCATCAAGACATTTTTTGCAAAACCATTGCGAATGGATTCTTTCCAAGACATCATCAAGCCCCGCATCATATTTTTTTTCATCTCCCAATTGCAAGTAACCTTCTTCTTTAGAGGGAGAATTTATATCAACTACTTCATACATAACGCAGGAATTATCTGTGCAATGAAGTCCCAGAGGCAATTCATATTTTTTTGGGATATTTACCCATTTAGCTTGTTGGTAGTGGCTTGCTTTTTTAGCAACATCATGACCTATCTCGTGAATCGAAAGAGCCTTTAATCTTTTAATATAACGTTCAAAAGGAACTACAATTTCTTGGCTTAGTCGGCTATCATCGCATCTTTTCATTCTCGCATTTGAGACGACAGATATATGTTCGTATGGTTCTGAATGGTTAACTCCAAAAATCCAATCCTCATCTTTGTAATTTTTTTGATGATACAAATCCCTATTAGTTAATATCAATACAGCCCTTCCATTAAATTTTTCTAAGGCAGTTTTCAAATTCTCGGTTAATCCTGCGTGAAAACCGTTAAATTCAGGTATCGCAGTAAACAAACCATCCATATTTATGTCTATAAGCTGGGTATCAAATCCGTAAACATCATTTAAGGATTTAGAAATTTCAATGGCTTCTTTTTCTAATTTTTCGTGTAGGATTATCATTTCTCAAACACCATTCCTTTGCATTTTGCGTTGACTTTTTCAACAGCCCCGCAACTACCTGTTATTTCCTTTTAACTTTTTAATTGTCTCCAATTCTACCTAAACCTAATTATTTTCCAATGATAAAGTCTGCTTCCCTGTTTAAATCTTGTCCAGAGAACAGTTTTTTAAGCCTTGAAAACCAGCCGATTGCAGGTAAAATTCAAAGATGCGAATACAACAAAGGGATACTTGTATGTTGATCAGATAAGGTTGCAGGAGAAAACCATTAAGAAAGTTAAAGAGGTTATATATGAATAGAAAACCATGGATGGACAACTCTTCCAACTGGATAGTAGTTAATTCTATCTTCGCTGCAATATCCGGATTGTTGATAGTTTTAATATTGCAGGATAAGGAGTGCTTTGAAAAAGTATGGAAGTTGCCAGTTACATTATTTGCCTTAGCATTTTTCCTTTTCTCTTTAACAGCAGAAAGAATCCCCGAATCTAGTGATGAAAAGGATACTAAAAAACATATTGCTTATATGCTTCTCTATAACATTGGAGTTATTTTATTGTTCTTTGGGACTGCTTTAACAATCAATTATAAATACGATAGCAGTCTTTCCTGGCTCATGATTATTGCTTTTATAGCGTCTTATCCATGGTTGGCAGATGTAGGATGGTTAATATTTATAAATAATGAAGAATTTCAAATGTACGTCGACGAACTTGAAGGGGAAATCGAACCTTCTCCAAATACGCGACGTTGGTGGGGGCGTATCTTTTATCGTATCAGATACTTGGTAAATCGTTTTAGAGGCCGTACGAAACCAACACTACCTCACGACAATAGTTATACTCGATTGAAACCTTCACCAATTCACGGAGTTGGTGTTTTTGCGATTCGCGATATTCCCAAGGAAACAAATGTATTTGGTAATGATGACAATGGGATGGTTTGGATTAATAAAGATGCCATCAACAATATTGATTCGGAACTTACAATGTTATATGCGGACTTTTGCGTTGTTAAAGATAATAAATATGGCTGCCCGAAAAATTTTAATATGTTAACTATTGGATGGTACCTAAATAATTCGAAGGATAATCCAAACGTACGCTGTACCGAGAATTACGATTTTATTTCTTTAAGAGATATTAAGAAGGGGGAAGAATTAACGGTTGATTATTCAACTTATAGTAAACATCCGAAGGGCATAATGCCAGAACAATCATAATAAGGACTAAAGAATGTACGAGCATCATTCTGAACCGCTGCTGCCGCTAAGAAAATTCGTTTATCGCCTTTTGTGGCATGCCCTGATTGCCTTGACCGCTATTGCGTGCGCTTTGGGAATAGGGATTATCGGCTACCATTGTCTTGAAGGTATCTCATGGCTCGACTCTTTTCTCAATGCCTCAATGATTCTCGGAGGCATGGGGCCTGTCAACGAGCTGCATTACCCGGCGGCCAAACTATTCGCGGGTTTTTATGCGCTTTTTTCGGGACTTATATTTATCGGCGTAGCCGGCGTCATTATGTTTCCCATAGCCCACCGTTTTCTCCATGTCCTCCATCTGGACACTCCCGACAAAAAACGAGACAGACAAAAATAGCAAAATTCGTCCGCCTTTGGTATCGAGTATCGAGCATCCAGTATCGAGTATCTGAATCAATCTTTTTTCTTCCTTTGTTCTGCCTTGCGCGTTAAAATCTTTGTTTTCATGGATGATGAATCAAGGATGAAATATGCTAAAGAGCAATGTAGGGATACAGACGCCGGCGAAAAGAACAGCAAAGGCCGGTAGAGGATGGGAAGTGGTTACGAACGGATTTAACGGACTTGCGGGCAAAAGGTTTCATTTCATAGGCGTCGGCGGTATCGGCATGAGCGGCCTGGCGATGCTCCTTTTGAAGCATAAGGCAATCGTTACCGGCTCCGACCAGAACCCCGGCGAAACAATCGACCACCTCGCCAAATTCGGCGCGGACATAAAAATAGGCCACAAAGAGCACAACCTCAACCCGCAGGCGGACGCGGTTGTAATCTCAGCCGCGATAAAAGAGGAAAACCCCGAACTGAAGCTCGCCCGCCGCGAAGGCATCCGCGTCTATAAATACGCCGAGATGCTGGGCAAGGTGTTCCAGTTTTATCAGGGTATCGCCATATCGGGCACCCACGGCAAAAGCACGACCAGCGGCTGGCTCGCCTATCTCTTCAAACAGGCGGGCATTGAGCCGAATTTCGTCGTCGGGGCAGTCGTTACCCAGCTTGCCGGCTCATCGGGCATCGGCACCGGTCTGCATTTCGTCGCCGAGGCCTGCGAATACGACCGCAGCTTCCTGAACCTCAAACCGCAAATCGCCGTCATCCTGAATATCGAGGCAGACCACCTCGACTACTACAAAGACGAAGCCGAAATCGTCGAGGCGTTCCGCGATTTCGCGCTTGGCACAAAAAATACTGGCGTAATCATCGTAAACGGCGAAGATAAAAACACCAAACAGATAATTATGGATTCCCGCTTGCGCGGGAATGACAGGAAAATCGAGACATTTGGCTTTAGCGAGAATTGCAATTATCACCCCGCCAATATCGTCGAAAAAGACGGTCTTTACTCCTTCGATGTTTATCATAATAAAGAACTGCTCGGCTCAACCCATATTAGCGTGCCGGGCAGACATAACGTCGCCAACGCCCTTGCGGTTATCGCCTCAGCCCAAAATGCCGGCATCGCCACAAAAGATATATTGCGATTATTGCCCGGCTTCACAGGCGTTGACCGCCGGCTGATGCTAAAGGCGAAAATCAATGGCATAACCATTCTCGACGATTACGCTCATCACCCTACCGAGATTCGGGCGTCGTTAAAGGCGATTAAGGAGCATTACCAGCCAAAGCGACTGTGGTGTATTTTCCAACCTCACCAGTATAGTCGGACGCGATTTTTGCTTGCTGACTTCGCCGAAAGCTTCAAACTTGCCGATATTACCATTATGCCGGAGATTTACTTCGTCCGCGACTCGCAGCAATCTAAAAAAGAGGTGAACGCCCAGGTCCTCGTCGATAAAATCCGGGCAAAAGGAAGTGAAGCATTGTTTATTGACGGCTTCGATGCAATCTGCGATTATTTAACCAAGCAAGTTCGCTCCGGCGACGTGGTCGTTACCATGGGCGCCGGAGACGTTTGGAAGGTGTCAGATGGAATTATTCAGTGGTTACGAAAAAATAGTTGAAACAAAGCATCCAATGGCGAAAGAGACGTGGTACGGACTGGGCGGGCCGGCGGACTACTTTATAAAACCGCAGGATACAGAGCAGCTTGCCCAGATTGTCAAGCGATGCAACGAAAATAAGGTGCCGATTTACGTGCTTGGATACGGCTCGAACCTCTTAGTCAGCGACGAGGGTGTTCGCGGGGCGGTAATCCAGCTCAAAGGCGAGAAATTCTCGCAGATAAATTTCGTCAAAGAACAGGTCATAGCAGGCGCGGGCGTGGAGCTTAGCCGGCTTATCCTGACCTGCGCCAAAAAAGGACTTTCGGGCCTCGAACCGCTGACGGGCATACCCGGCTCAGTAGGCGGGGCGGTGCGGATGAACTCGGGCGGAAGCTTCGGCGACATCGGAACCGTCGTCGAAAGCGTTACCCTGATGGACAAAGACGGCAAAGTTTCAGAAAAGAAAAAACCCGAGCTTCAGTTCGATTATCGCCAGACAAATATCACGGCAAAATTCATCCTCGAAGCCAAAATAAATATGGCCCCCGGAGACCCGGAACAGATTACGAAAACGATTAAGGAAAACTGGGTTTACAAGAAAAATAACCAGCCCCTCAACACCGTTAACGCGGGCTGTGTGTTTAAAAATCCGAGGGGGCTTTCCGCTGGCGCTATGTCCGCAGGGGCTATGATTGACCGCACGGGACTAAAGGGGCTGCAAATCGGCGGCGCAATCGTCAGCGAAAAACACGCCAACTTTTTCATTGCGCAAAAGGGCTGCACCAGCCATGATGTTCTCCGGCTGATTGACGTCGTAAAAGAAAAAGTCCTGAAGCAGTTCAACGTCGAGCTGGAGCTTGAGATCGAAATCTGGAAATAAAAAAATGCGGTCTCATCCTTCTCCAAATCAAGAGTCATCACAGTCGCCTGACCAGTTTAATCCGCCACACGCACGGCGGACAAGTCCGCCAGACGGATGGCAGCTTAATCCGCCAGACGAATGGCGGATAAAAGCGGCAGTCCTAATGGGGGGCATAAGCAGGGAGCGAGAAGTCAGCATCCAAAGCGGCAAATGCGTGGCAGATGCACTGAAAAAAGCGGGCGTCAACGTAATACCATCGGATATAAAACCCGACGCGCTTGATATTCTCGACGACGAAACAATAGATGTGTTTTTCATCGCCCTTCACGGAACATTCGGCGAAGACGGTCAATTGCAGAAAATCCTCGAATCAAAAGACCTCATTTATACGGGCAGCTCATCGAGAGCCAGCCGGCTGGCGTTTGACAAGTGGGAAAGCAAAAAACGATTTACCGCCGCGGGAGTAAAGATGCCTGATTCGATTTTGTTCGAGCCGGACAAAAAAAACGCTCGTCTTGAAGAACGGATTCGGCAACTGGGGAAAAAATACGTCATAAAACCACTTAGGGAAGGCAGCACAATAGGCATATCAATCGCGGATGACCCTAAGGAAGCGGTCGAGGCCGCGAAAAAATGCGCAGCGGAATTCGGCGAGTGTATGATTGAAAGATTCATAAAGGGCAGGGAAATCACCGTGAGCATCCTCGGAAAGCAGGCCCTGCCAATCCTGGAGATACGCCCGCCCGCCGGCTTCTATGATTATCACGCCAAATACATCGACGACAAAACAGAATATCTCTTCGACTCAATAAATGACCCCGCTCTGGTCGATAAAATACAGGAATCGGCGATTACCTGCTTTAATTCGCTCGGATGCAGGGGCGCCGCAAGAGTTGACTTTATTATCGGCGAGGACGGCGAACCCTATGTGCTCGAAATAAACACCATTCCGGGGATGACGAGCCACTCGCTTTTGCCGAAAGCCGCCGCTAAAATAGGGCTTTCAATGAGTCGGCTGTGTCTGAAAATCGTGGAGTTGGCATTGGCTGATTCTGCAATAGCCCATAAAACTGATGACCGGACCCGCCTTTAGGCGCGGTCTCGCTTTCAGCGGAGGCAATAAAATTGGCTGCGAAGAAAAATGGTTTGAATATATTCGGATTTAGACCGGGCGGCATTAAGCTGTCCGGCAAGTCAAACATCATAGGTTATGTCAAGGTGTCATTGTTCGTATGCGCCTTTGTCCTGGTATTGGCGGGCTTCACGTTCTTAGACGGATACGTAAAAAAACAAACCACCGGCTCGTCGGGCAGCCGAACAATTGAGCTGGTAGGCGACGTGCCAAACTGGGTCAGCGAAGAGATTAAAAACAGGATTTACGCCGCCGCCACCGCTGAAGCGAACAATAGCGCTAACGACGACGAAAAAATTGCCGCCTCGGCGCAGCAAAATATCGCTCACCTCGTCCCGTGGCTTGCCGACACCAAGGTCCGGACCACTCACAAAAGCATACTCATCTCTGGCCGCTGGCGAAAACCCATGCTCTTAGTTACCGCCGACAACAAAAATAAATTCTTCATCGACGCCGATATGGTCGTCCTCGATTATTCGCCGATTGGTAATCTGCCCGTCATAAACATAACCGGTATGGAGCTTAGCAAAATCCCCCCTACCCCGGGCCATGTCTGGCAGGGAGATGACCTCGCAGCGGCTATGGCGGTGCTAAATCGTCTCGCGCGTATGGATGCCGTGGTAACACCCGATAAGCCGCTGCTTCACCATATCGACAGAATCGACGTCGCCAACTTCGAAGGCCGAAAAAACAAACGCGAACCTCACATCTCCCTTTACACAAAAGACGGCACACAAATCATCTGGGGGGCGGAACTGGGAACATGGCAAAGGCATCTCGAAAGCCCCGACGACGACAAGCTCGCCAAACTTTATACCTACTACCAACAGTACGGAACCCTGTCGGGCGTCAAATACATCAACCTGCGAGACCCTCAGCAAAAGATTTATCTGCCAGTTGATAAGTACTAATTTGATACTCGATACTGGATACTTGATACTCGTAGCGGATAGCGGACAGTCAACAGTCGTTAGTCGTTAGTCGTTAGTCGTTAGTATGTCGTAATTTGGATGCCGCCTCCCGTTCCCGGAAGGGATGCCTTACGGCAAAGGGATGCTGCGCATACGGCGGATAAAAGGCAATTTACCGGCTGACACAAATTGAAATAAGATTAACTCCCGCCACCGTTGTCAAAGACAGGCAGAAGAAAGAGAAAAAAGGCGAAAAAGGAGCTTTTCAAGTCCTGAATTTTCTGATTATCACCGTACCAAGGATAAGAAGTACGTCGCCGAGCAAGCCCGGCGACGTGCCCTCTGTTAAGGTGGTGGAGGAGGAGGAAACATTTCTAATTCGTGTTTTAACTTTGCCTGCGCCTTAAGCGGGCAAAAAAGAAACCAGTGCCAATCAGTAAATTTGTCTCTCCTTCTTTCAAATTGTGCTTGTGAATAGTGTGTTTAGGAACTACCGGCCAATTTGGCCGGCTATAAATTAAGTCCACCTCAAGCAGGAATTGTTACACTTTTTTTTAGAATTTCCCCGTCTTAAGCGGATTTCCACCCGCCCCTGCCGCAGGCCTCGCGGCCTTCGAGCCGAGGGGCGAGGTCTCGCCTTCGGCGGAGGCAAATAGCCCATTTTCAGGAGAAAACAGGGGCAGCCCGACCTGAACGGAGTAGAAGGGGAGTCGTTTTTTCACTATGCGTGTTCCGCGGTGAGAAAATCTTTCAACGCCGTGGGTAATTCAACATATCGGTATGGTATTTGTAATTCAGCGCAAAGGCGGTGCGGTTTATGAGCGTGTTTTATCGGTATCATCCTTTTGGTGTATCGCTCCTCGCAGGCCTTCCATTTTCAAAAAACCCATCCGCCAGACAACAAGAAACGACACGAGGAAAATCAACGCGCACGCAATGAAGGCGTACCTCGTTTGAATCATACTTGTTAAAACGCCTAATGATGCATAAAGCCCGGCGAGCGCATAACATATACCGACTGTTCTATTTAAGGATATGCCTCGGTCAATCATCTGGTCGTAAATGTGGCCGCGGTCCGAGACAAACAAAGGCCTTTTATTGATAAACCGTCTCAGTAAGGCGGTTCCCGTGTCTAATATCGGCAGTCCGAACACAACTATTGACGCTATCCACCAGCGAGGGACTATGCGGGCAAGCAGCATCATAATCGCCGCTGATACAAAGCCGAGCATCATCGAGCCAGCATCGCCCATAAATATCTTGGCGGGATGTCGATTGAAAGGCAGAAACCCGCAAACTCCGCCTACAAGTGCAAGGCAAATTATAACCCTGGCTACATCGCCCCGCTCACTGCTGAAGATGTATGTGGAACGACGGACTGCAAGAATCAGCATCCCGACGGTGATTATAACAGTTACCCCCCCGCACAGACCATCAAGCCCGTCTAACAGATTCAGTGAATTCGTGGCCCCAAGAACAAAGAAAATAATAATCGGAATACCAATCGCTATTTCGGTGGTATCCGACATCGTTTGCCAGCCAAGAGATTTAACAATCTCACTTAGGTCCGGCCTGATTCCTGCGAATATAAGGGTTGACGCAGCGACGACCTGGCCGAGCATTTTCTTTGTGGGACTTATATCCAGCAGGTCATCGATAAGACCGACAAAACAGGCCATGGTAGCCCCGGCAATAATACCGAAAAGCCACCGCATCACATCCGACAGGACAGTTTGGCCGCGGATAAGATAAATACCGCATAGTGCACCGACGATAAAACCGGCCAGCACCCCTATGCCTCCCAGATAAGCGACCGGTTTTTTATGTGTTTTGACGAGGTTGTCGGGCTTGTCAACTATGTTGAACCGAAGCGCAATAGCTTTGCATAACCACGTGGCAATCAGCGCACAAACAAAAGACGACACCAGCACAGGCCAAAACTGCACACACCAATCGAGCGACCTTTTGGACCCCAGAAAAACGTCCCACATACCCTTTTTATCCAGCCCTATTGTTAATAAGTTGGTATTTCCCAATATCAAACGCCTGGCTACGCAACCAGGCATTTCGGTTCAACGTCCTTTGATAATCATAAGACGCCTCTATGCCTTTTGCTCCCCCCTATTATACACCTCAGGGCTTAAAAGAAAAAGAGGGTCATTACTCTGCCTGCCCTGAGCTTGCCAAAGGGTGCTCTGCGGTTACAACACTCTTCAACGCCACGGGTAATTCAACATATTGGTATGGTATTTGTAATTCAGCGCAAAGGGCCTTGAATTTTTTAATGGCCGCCTCAGTCAGTTCGCTTTGAAATGTCGCTTTGCCCTTACAGCAGAAAATCCTGCATCCGGAAAAACGGTAAGCGTGAACACTGCATTTCCCATCCATCTGATAGCAGCATCGGCCCCCTACCATTTGCTTTATATTGGATAGCCCAAGCTTCTCGACGAAATAAATAATCTCAGGTGTGGTAACATACAGGCGATGGTCATATTGCTCAAAATCACAGCACTTGCCGCAGGCGGCACAACAACCGGCAATCTCCTTATTAGCAAGCTGTTGCTGTTCAATCCAGTTATAAATTTCGCTCACCCGCGCAATGATTTGGTCATTTTTTCTCATCTCCATCCTTCGCCCCTTAGGGGCTACTCCCATAAGGGACGCCTGGGGCGGGAGGACGGGCCGCCACCACTTCCTGTTTTTCTTTTTATCTCGTATCTGTTCGGGGCTGTGTAACTCGCCGCGATTTATACCCGGGCACGTCTGGCCGGTCGAATTCCAGGTATCCGGGCTGACTAAATTGTGCTCCCAGAAAGGCCAGTTACGGCACTGCGCAGGGCGAACCTCATAAATAGCGCAACCTCTGCCCTGCTTGGTTTGTTGCAGGAATACGCAATCGCGCGTATGGGGGTCTTCGACAATCGTCATGCGCAGGCCCACACGCCTGAGGAATTGTTGTTTCAATTCTTTCACCGGCATTTTCAGGAAATCGGCGATTCGCCGGATTTCTGGCCTGCTGAGCCAAATATAGCCCTGCTCAGGCCCGGCGCAGCAATGTCCGCACTGCAAACACTCAAAGTGCAGCCCAGCGGAATACCACGCAGTTTTACTATCACCGAGATTCATAGCAGCTATTTTACCACAGAGCAGGGTTAAGAGTTTTAAGTTTTTGGTTTTGCACCCCACTGCTTCGCTTTGCGAAGCAAAGCGTGGGGGGCGTGAGTTTTGAAGTGAGAATGCGTTGATTAAATGCTTTATCTGCGCCATTCGGCTTTGCGGACCATAAGGGGAGGCATAAGATGCAGCCGGGATTTGTGATGTCTGGGGCTGCCGAAACACCGGGAACTCGGATACCACCGTATCGTCATAAGCTCCGGCTTAATCGCCAACTTGCCTGTTTTTGCTGTGCCAACCATCGTTAAATCCCTGCTAATATATCCGCACGAAGTTTGCTGCTGATGGTATCGACTAAAACAGGCGTTCACTTAATCTGTTTAATTTCCCGCATTATAGGACGCTGCCGCCTCGGCCTGGGGCTTTAGAATATCTCGCCTGCGCCGCCCTGCGTGTTTTTCCAGCCGGCGGGCTGCAAATTAATTGTAAGAATCTCCGTCCTGCTGAAAAACCACTCGCTTCCATCTTTTGTCAAATTCGCCTCAAGCTTAAAAAGCATCATTTTCTGGTATTCGTAAACAGGCCCCCTGGGGTCAAACATAACACGGGCAGTAAACACGACCGTCGCTTCAGCCGGTTTTATCTCAAGCGACACAATCGCAGGCACAATCTTTTCGATTACCGGCTCCGAAAGCTGCCTCCTGAAATGGTCCAGCAGTTCCTGTTTGGACGGATGAACCGAGTCGCTGTAATTTTCCCAAATCAACGGCTCAATCGCTCTTATATCTTCCTTCTCGACCGCCCTGCTCGCTTTGGCAAGAACGCTTTCTATCTTCTCCTTGTCGGTCTGGACCAGATAATCAATCGCAAAAGCCGCTATCGCGATAACTATGGGTAAAAGCCAGAAAACCCAAGCCCGCCTGGGCGGCAGCAAATCGCGAAAAAACGCCACACCCAGAAATACCACACCCGCCACAATCAGCAGCAGACACGGATGTTCAAATATATTTGTCATTGGCTCACCTCCGGCCAATATCTTTATTATTCCGGCAGGTCCAATTTGGCAAGCGACTTGCGGATTTGTTTGGTCCTGTTGTAATCGGTAACGTCCGGCGCCAAAGCTGTAACGCTAATGTACCCTTCCATCAAAGCCATCATATCCGTCGATGGGTCGTCAAACGGCCCAGGTCCGCCCGCGAGCTGATACACGGTTTGACCTTTCTCATCAACCTGCGGCTCATAATACTCGTCGAACGCCTTGTTCGACTGGGGCACAACCTTAACCCCCCGTGGTTTCCCAGCCGAAAGCAGCGGTATATTTATATTGACGAGGGCACCCGTCTTTACAGGCATAAGTTTTTTCAGGATGTGCATACAATACCCAGCGGCAGCGTCATAATCCATCTTCTCCTCCGCCGCCAAGCTCGTCGCCACCGACGGGATACCCAGCAGCACCCCTTCCATCGCCGCCGCGACCGTCCCGGAATAATAAATGTTAATCCCCGCGTTTGCGCCGTTGTTTATCCCCGCGACCAAAAGCTCAATAGGCCGCTTGCATAACTGCATCGCCGCGAGCTTCACGCAATCCGCGGGCGACCCCTCGATGCTGTAGCCGGAAAAAAGACCGTTTACATCGACCTTGCTGCAAACCACCGGCCTGTTGAAAGTGATACTGTGGCTTGCGCCCGACTTGCTCGCGGCGGGCGCGACAACCTCCACGTCGCCTATTTTCACAAGCTCTTTGTATATCGCCGAAAGCCCCGGCGCAAATATCCCATCATCATTCGTCAGTAGTATGTTCATATTTTTCTGTTGATTATTGATGATTGATGATTGATTATCAATACTGATTATGAAAAAGTTTCAGCCGGACCAGAAATGTTTATTGATGAGCAGAGACGAGGTGCGGGCCTTCGACGCCTGGGCAATCAACGAGCTGGGCATACCGGGCATCGTGCTGATGGAAAACGCGGGCAGAAGCTGCGCACAGTTTATCATCGAAGCGCTGTCCAAAACTAAAAAACCAGTGGTCTGCATTTTCTGCGGAACAGGAAACAACGGCGGCGACGGCTTCGTCATCGCAAGGCACCTCTTCAATGCCGGCCTTGCCGTAACAGTCGTGGTATGCGGCAGCATCGACAAAATCAGAGGCGACGCCAGAATCAATTTCGATATACTCGCCCGTCTCGGTTTAAAAATCGAACGGCTGGATATGGAAGGCGCAGAGACAATCGAGGCCCGCGTTACCAAACTCGCCGGCGAACCTAATATGATTATCGACGCCATCTTCGGAACGGGACTTATAGGGGCACTGCATGATGAATACAAACGGCTGATTGGAAGCATAAATGAACTCGGCTGCCCCGTCCTCTCCGTCGATATACCATCGGGCATGGATTGTGATACTGGTCTGCCGCTCGGTGCATCGATAAAAGCCAATTGCACCGTTACCTTCGTCGCCGTCAAAAAGGGATTTGCTTTCGAAAACACCCGGGCATATACGGGCGATATATTCGTCGCCTCGATTGGCGTCGAACCAAAACACGATTTATCGTAGGGCGGAGTTCACCCCGCCAAATTTAGCCCCTCAATTTATTGAGGGGTTTCTTAGAACGCTCCTGGATTGCCCGCCTGCGTCTTGTACCCGATGAAATACAGGAATCTGTCCGCGTTCAGTATCGGTATCGATAACGCCTGCGCCTGGCTCTGAATATCCTTGTACTTGGCCGCCTGCTGCACGGTACGCTCGTATTTCTCCATCGCGTTGGGATACTTTTCCGTATCCTGCATTGTCGGCTTCGACGGCACCACGGGCGGCGTCCCCAGAATCACGTAATCCGTATTCACAGTCACCGTGTCGGCAACCTTGCCGCCCCACTTCTCCACCAGGCCGCGTATCTTCGCGACAGCGTCATTATCAATCACTCCGTCGCCATTGAGGTCGAAATCGCCCGCGACCGCAAAAGTATTCGCCTTGGTCGGCGACCAGATAAGATTCGCGATTATATCGTCAGCAACAATCGGGTTTTTCTTGTCGGAACGAATAATTCTCGCCGCAGAGAAACTGTCCCCGATGTTGTAAACCTCTATATCGGCCTTTCCTTTGCCGCTTCTCGGAATGGGCTGGCCCCTGTCATAAACCGCAAAAGTAAGCCCGCGGTAAATATGGTCATTAATACCAAGATTAATTTGCACTGTTTTCGCCTCGTCATCGACCAGGATTATCTTTCCATCCGGCTCAAACGCCTTTATCTCTTTGTCCGGCGGCGGCTTAATGGGCCACACGTCTTCCTTTAATATCTTCTGAATGCGGTCCTGCGCCATTTGCAGCTCCGCCTGGCTCTCCAATAACTGCTTGTTCGTTTTTTCCCGGCTGGTTCTTTCCTGGTCGAGCTTGCCGTATAAATCTTTAACCTGTTCATCGCTCTTTTTCTCAAGCAGCGTCTTCAGCTCATCATAGCCCGTCCGAACCTTGTCAAACTGCTGCTGTAACCTGTCCTTTTCCGCCAGCAGCGTATTCTCTTTTTCCATACTGACTTTTTTCGCATCGTCAAACTGCGCCTGAAGATTATCAAGCTGTCCCTTTGTGGCCGCCTCGGATGCTTGGGTATTTGCCAGCGAGGCGTTCAGTTTGTCCGCCATCTGAAGCAAAGTCGAGTTCGGGTCAATGTCGTTCATTTCAGGATATTGTTTCGCAACCGCGGCAATCATTTCTCTTACCTTCGCCGTCGCTTCGTTAACCTTGACTTCCGCCGACGTATCGCCCGGCAAACCGGGTAATATCAATGACACCGCCTGGTCGAGATAGTCCGACATCACCTTCAGTTTGCTTTTGCCGGGTTGCTCGGAGCCGATAATGGCCCCTATCTTCTGCTGCTCCGCGGAAGTTGCAAACTCGCTTAGCCGCTTTTGTGCCGCCTCGGCAAGACCATGCTGCTCTTCATATTTTAAATAGTAGATTACCCCCGCCGTTGCTGCTATAATAAACAGCGCCACAAATGCTATCAGGGCGTAAAGGGTACTGTCAGCCGAGCTCTTTTTGCCGATTGGCATAACTACAACTCCTCAGAAATTAGTAGAAAACCTTGTTTTTCAAGGCCTATAGGCATTATATTATCGTCAGAAAGTTACCCAAAGTCAACAAAAAAACCGGCTGAAAGTAAAACTGGGCAAGAGTTGCCGGGCTCTGTGAATCGGAACGGTGATTATGGCTAATGAGCGATTACAAAAGATATTATCGGCCTCTGGCGTCGCATCACGCCGAAAATGCGAGGAAATGATACTCGAAGGCCTCGTCTCCGTTAATGGCAAGGTCATCGATACCATCCCCGCATTTGCGGACCTCGACAAGGACACAATAATAGTCGCCGGCAAGCGGATTAAGCCCCAGCCGAAGATATATTTCCTGCTAAATAAGCCCAAAGGCGTCATCTGCACCAATTTGGACCCACAGGGCAGGACCAAAGCCATCGACCTGATTCCTACACGCCATCGAATCTTCTGCGTTGGCCGGCTCGATGTCGATACCCCGGGTTTGATTATCCTCACTAACGATAACGACCTCGCCAACCGTCTGACCCACCCAAAATACGGCATCACCAAAACCTACCTCGCCGAAGTCAAAGGACGAATCGAAGGTGAACACGTCGAAAAACTCAACAAGGGTATCTGGCTTTCCGAGGGCAAATCTTCCCATACAGCAGTCAGGATACTAAAGCGGGGACATCAAAGCTCGCTAATCGAAGTCAGTATTACCGAACGGTTGAACCGCGAAGTCCGCAGAATGTTAGCTCGCGTAGGCCTGCCCGTAAAATCACTCAGACGAACCGGTATCGGCAAAATCTCCGACCGCGGTCTCGGCATAGGCCAATTCCGACTCCTCACCCACTCCGAAGTCAATTACCTGCGAAAATCCACCGCCGACAAAACGCCATAGGGTTGAACTTTACCCGCCGCCTGTGTGGCGGGTTCGATATTCCCTGTTCCCCTGATAACCTGATTCCCTCCGTCCTCTGTCCTCTGTCTTCCAGCGGCTTCCGCATCCCAAATCTGCAATCTACAATCGCAAATCCGCAATTGATTCCCCCCAATTCTATCTTGCAAATATCTCCACATTGCTTAAACTAATTATCTATGGCTAAGAAACCTGCATCCAATTCAAAGAAAACTCCCGCCGCGGGCAAACCTTCTTCCCTTGTCGATACTCGCGTCATTTATTGCGGCGATAACCTCGAACAGCTCAAAAAACTCCCCGCTGAATGCGTTGACCTGATTTATATCGACCCGCCTTTTAATTCAAACCGCAATTATGAGGTCTTCTGGGGCGAGACAAAGGAAAAACGCGCCTTCGATGACCGCCACGCCTCAACGCAGGCCTATATCGACTTTATGCGTCCCCGCTGCGTCGAATTGCACCGCGTCCTTAAGAAAACCGGCTCATTCTATTATCACTGCGACTGGCACGCCTCCCACTATGTCAAAATAATGCTTGACCAGATTTTTAGCGAAAACCAGTTTGTTAATGAAATCGTTTGGAAGAGAAGTTCAAACCGCTCGTCAATGAGCAAAATTTTTCGGCGTGCACATGATGTTATTTTCTTTTATTCAAAAAACAATAACTATGCTTTTAACATGCAGTACAAAGAACTTTCCGAAGGTTCTCTTGAACTTTACAAGCATAAGGACGATAGGGGAACGTACCAGTTAGTCCCGCTCTTGGTAAGTGGAAAGCGAAATGGTGAAACTGGCAAAGAATGGCACGGGATAGACCCTAACAAATGTGGCAAAGCCGGTATGCATTGGGTTACACTCCCCGAAAAACTGAATAAATATGAGGCAGATGGTTTGGTATTCTGGCCGGAAAAAGAAGGAGGCACTCCTCGCCTCAAGTATTATTTGGAAGATAATAAAGGTGTTCCACTATCTGATGTTTGGGACGATATAGACCTAATCGGTTCATCTTCTCGTGAATCTTTGGGCTACCCCACACAAAAACCTTTAGCACTACTCGATAGAATAATTGAGGCTTCCAGTAATCCCAACGATATTGTTCTCGACGCATTTTGCGGCTGTGGAACAGCGATTGTTGCTGCTGAAAATCTTGGTCGTCAATGGATTGGTATCGACGTTTCGCCGACCGCCTGTCGGGTTATGGCAAAGCGTCTTCGTGATGTTTGTCATATCAAAGAGGATGAAAAGCTATGGCGAATTGGTCGCGGCTTTGTCGTTCGAGACCTGCCCTGGAGCATCGAGAAGCTTCGCGAGCTTCCTCCGTTCGAGTTTGAGAACTGGGCCGTTATCGCTCTTGGTGGTATTCCCAATAAGGCACAAGTCGGAGATATGGGTATAGATGGACGAATCTATCCTGTCTCTGCTACGCCGAAGAAGAAGGAAGGCGAACTGGAATTTATGGATGTCTGGTATCCCATTCAGGTCAAGCAGAAAGATAAAGTCGGCAGACCTGATATCGATTCCTTCGAAGCGGTTATGACGCGTGAAGACAGAACAAAGGGGTTCTTTGTTGCGTTCGACTACTCATCCGATGCTATGAGTGAGATACAGGCCTTTTTCAAAAAGTCCGGCAAGACCATAATCGCCCTTACCGTCAAAGACATCCTCGACGAGCTAATCGCCTACAAACTGGCGTAGCATATATTGAAAAATAGTAACAACAAATGGAAATAGTTAATCAGCAAAACATAACTCTTGTTACTGCAATAATTGGTGCCGTGTGTGGCATATCGGGTATGATTTTAGGTATAATTAATACTTGGCATCAAATTAGCAAAAACCGTGTTAGGCTAAAAATAATTCCTAAAATTGCATTTATGATTGGTGCAAATAATGTTTTGACGTTTGATAGGTATAATGAAAGCGTTTCCGACCGTTTTCGCAAAGGTATTCCATTTAGACTTTGTATAGAAGTAATCAACTTAAGTGCCTTTCCTTTAACCATTTCTGATATTGGATTTGGCAAAACAAAGAATTTAAGGCATACTCTTTTTTGTCCAGAACTTACGCCAGGAAAAACATGGCCGCCTCGTCTTGAATCGAGAGAATCTGTTGTAGCTTATGCAAAAATAGGTCAACAATTAGATCCAAAAGTGATGAATAAGGCGGTAGCTTATGCGAGTACTGATTGTGGTGTTACCTGTTATGGGACAAGCCCAATATTCAAAGAATACGTTCGAGATTTACATCTAAAATCCTAAACATAAGATGACCGCTGAATCAGTACTATCTGAAGAGCACTTAACCACGAAGAAACCGGAAGAGGTTTTCGCTCCCGACTTTCTGCCCACCTACACCCAGCTTCATCAAGATATTTGGCATCGTTTAATTCACGTTGACGTCAATTTGCAGATTCTTGAAACAATTGGCCGCTTTCCCCTTCATCATTTATATGCTCCTCAGGATAATGTCTTTTGGTCGCAAGTTTATTGGAACTTTGTCTATATGTCTGTCATTTTTTTGCATAGCCTTGTTTCTGATAACGCAAAAGATGCACATACTCTTCCGAAATTTCGGAATATTGTTCTTAGTCATCTGCGTACAAATTCACTTAAACTCGCCTATCGCAAAAGATTAAACAAAACTAAGTTAAACAAAAAACTTGCGCCTATACGCAATAAAATCAAAGTTATGCGACATGAAGTAGTAGCTCATCGCTTCCTTAATACACAGGGCCAATTGAAATCTCCGCATATAGAAGGTGTTAATATTCCTGAACTCCGTAAAATATTTGAAGACACAAAACAACTTTTTGAATCATGCTGTTTTAGTATTGAGTATTTCACAACATTTTATCCGCCTAATGTTCCGGGTTATAAGCAAAATGAAAAAGATATTGAGCAAATTCTCTGCTTGATAGTAAAAAATAGTTATTGGCTCAACCAGCCAGAACGTCATGCGCCATTTTGGGATCAAATCAAACCGCATAAACCAAGTGAGGATATAGAGGAACTTAACAAATGGAGAGCTAAATTTAATCTTCCACCAGCATAAAAGAAAAGGGGTCAGTGGCCTTTTTTTCAGGGCGATTCAAAGACAAAACCGGCAGGCCAAAAAAGCTTAACGCCATAAGGCGATAACGGCAAAATCCGCATTGGTTAGCCCCCAGGTTTACCCGCCACAGGTGGGGGTCAGTCAAATCCCTGAGCTTAACACTAAACACTCAAAACTGTCCTCGGTCATCGCGGCTAAGGCAGCAATACACCTTCGTTAAAATCGCCGAATTCCATATTGAAGGGCACAGTGCTGGCAGCAACTGCGAAATTGGTATTCTTAATCGTCAGCGTAAACGTGCATTTGTTGAAATCGAATGTCACCGCGGCAATGCCATTCGACGTATCAACCTTCGAGCAGGTAAATCTGCCTTTGGTGGTACTTTTGAAGCTACCGGCTGGTATCGTAAAGGTCTGTGAGCCGACGGTAATATTGAGCGGATTAGTAAGCAGAGCCACATCATCAACGTTTTCATCGGAGAACCCGCCGCTGACAGCAACCTGGGTAATATTGCCGGTGTTCTTGTCGCGTGTGAATTTTGACTTATCGACCCGCAGAGAATTCTTAATACCCATCAAAAAACTAATCGGTATCGGCTTTTTGGGACCGTTGACTATCGTCTCATCGACATTCGTCTCGGCATTATAATCGCCGATTTCGATTCGCACGGCTAATGGGCACGACAAGCCCGACAAGTCAACATTTTTGGCCGTAAACGAAAACTTCAACGTCTTTGTATCCAAGGCAAACGACGTTTTCAGGGGCTTGTTGCTGTAGTTAAATTTGCCATTCTTAAAGGTCGTCGGATCCATCGGGAAGGGCTGGACGAAATGGTTGACCCTATTTGCAGAATTGATGTCAACCACAATCTCGTCCGCGGCTAAAACCTCACCCATAGTGGCGTTTAGCGTTCCCGACAACGAAATCGCGTCGTTGTTATTACTGCCTGCCGTTATGGTGCATTTTCCGACCGCAACAACGGGCATCACAACATCCCCTGAGGAGACAAAATCTACCGCCCAGCAGTTCCCCGACGTCTTCACGCCATTCTGCGACTGGCCGGTGCTTGTTACCTGGTCGGGAAATGAATGGCCGGGCATGGCAACGCTGATTGTATAGGTCGAATTCGACGGAACGTTGACAAGGGCGTAAATGCCGCTGGTATTGGTTGTGGTCCGATATATTTCGCCGCTGCCGGTCTTCACGGCGATTACGGTCGCACCGGAAATCGGCGTACTGGTATCGGCCGCCATAACGCGCCCGCTTATAATTTCACCCGTGCCGCTGACATAAATGTTATAAATCGCGCTGTCAACAATGGTAAACGAATACCATGATGTATCAACGTTCGGCAGATTATACCAAACGTCCTTTTCGCCGTCCCAGCCCATATTCAAATGATGGTACAGCGTCGAGCTTTGATATCCGTAACCGTCGGCTACAATAGCATGACCGCCGTCACCGGAAATGCCTAACATAACAGGGTTGCCGGAATCAAGATTTGGGTTAATCATTCCATTCAAGCCGTCTCCTACGTTGGAATACTCATCACCACCTATAATCGCGTTGCTGTAACCAAATGTGCTAACCATCGCTGCGGCAGCATCACTCATAGATGCACCGGAGCTGTCGGACTCGTAATCCATATTAACGGCCACCCCGGCATCGTAGGTGAGAGCGCCGATGGCTTTTCTTTGCGCAACTGTCGTGCTGCAACCGGGAACAAGCGGCATCTGACTCCAGTTATACGCCCCGCCGGAGCCGTCACCGCCGCGAAGATACGCCGTCTGGTCAGACCCATCGACAGTAATCGTAAAACTCGGTGTCCCTACTCCGGATACAGGATACTGCCAAAATTGCATATACTGCGCCATTGCCGTAGCCACGCACCCGGCATAATAGTTGCTCGCATCTCCCTCGCTTCCTGGCGGCGTGTAGTAGTTGTAGCACGCCTTATTGCTGCAGACAACATCCTGTCCCCATTCGGTCTGAAGAAGAGGCGCTACGCGAATATCCGAAATACTGCTTTCAGACACTGCCGAGACGGAGGGGCCGCTCCCCTTGCCGAGCAGTTCCGTCCATTTGCCAAAGGCCTTTTCTCCCGATTTATGCACCATGGCTTGCTGTTTTGTAAGGCCTCCCGTCGAACTGCCGGCGAGCAATTTTGCGTGAACCGACCGTGATACATTGACTCTTGCGGGAATGTCCCGGCTGACTAATGCGCCAAGTGGATTGCGTTTTGACGAGTCATAGCTGCCTCCCGATGAAAAACATACTATCGGCTCAACAAGGTCGTCCGCGGATACAACCACAAATCCGTTGGGCTTAAGAACAACAACGTAATAAACCGGCTGACCGTTGGAATCTGTAAATGTTTTAACGTTTTCAACCTCGCTGCCGAGCCGGCTGCCCATGGGCTTCGCTTCCTTCGCCAGCCATTCGTTTACCACCTCACGTGCCAAATCCGAAGGGACGGCCTTTGCCCATACTATTGCGCACCACGACCCCTGCAGCACAAAAAAACAAAATAACGACAACAAGTAAACCCTAAGCGCAAAACACAAGCGTAATATCTTTTCCATGCTTTTCATCGCTACCTAAGCAGCTTTGCCTCCAAGCCCTATAAATATGGTTATGAACCACACACTTTGCTATTTAACCCAAATACCCTCAATCTGTCAATAACTTTTGCAAAAACAACATTTCCCTATAGTATTTACGCGTACCGTCCATCGGTTGTGCGGTTCGTTTCGTCCTGCCTTGGCTTGATGCCGAGGCGGACAAGTTGCAAATCATCAATTGGCTGATTCCCCGCCTGTTTCAACGCTAAAAATGGCTTGCATTTGGCCCACGAATCGGTTATAATGACCCTTTAGGTTATGGAGCTTTTGTGCCCCCTAATCCAGGTGAAAATCAGTGGCGGGGTTATCGGGCGCTCACGCCGAAAAAACGTCGGTTTTTTGAAAATTCAGACGGGTCGCGTGAATCTGGCAAAAACGCACGGATGTGCAATAATCACTTTTCGGACTTGTCCGACAAGTTGGAGAGCAAACACTTATGGCCGGTATGTTCTATTCAATCAAAGAGGTCTCTGAAAAGCTCGGCAAAAGCGAAGATGAGGTGAGGCAGATAGTAAAAAGCGGTCGGCTGCGCGAGTTCCGCGACGGGCCGAACCTGCTGTTCAAGGTCGATGAGGTAAATTCACTGCTGTCGGATACGAGTTTTATGGCAGTCAATAAGCCGTCCGATACGGCGGCCGCGGCGAAAAGCGAAGAAGCCGGAGCAGATGAAATACTGCTTGCGCCGGAAACGACTGGAACCCCGGAAAAAGGCGGCGAGGAGCTTCAACTAACCGATGCCGATACGCAGATTGTCGATGATGGCATCAAGGTCCTGGGCGATACCGACTCATTAAGCAAAGAAGGCAGCGATGAAACATCCGGTTCACCGGGAAAAGAGGCATCGCTTGAGGAAATCGAAAAAGACGCGAGCTTGGATACCTTCGGCAGCGGTTCGGGTCTTCTTGACCTGTCGTTGCAGGCAGATGACACATCATTAGGCGGAATACTTGACGAGATTTATACTCCCGGGGGAGAAGGCAAAGCCCCGGCAGCAGGTGAGCCGGCGGCAGCATCGGCGCCTGCGGAAGGTTCGGCGATGGAAGTTGCGGCAGAAGCGGACCAGATGATATCCGCGGAGCAATTCCCCGAAACGCCTGTAGCAGCGCCCGCAGCTATGGCTATGGCGTATGCCGAGCCGGCTCCGGACGCAATGAGCAACGCGCTGGGCGTTATGCTGTTTATACCCCTTTTAGCGGTCATTTACACAATTATTGCGGCAATATCGGCGCTGAGCAGCGTTACACCGGATATCGTGAAGAAGTCGCAAGCTTTCATCTGGTATATAGCTATCGGTATGGCTGTCGCGTCGGGTCTGATAGCCATAATGGGCATGGTAATGGGCCGCGAAAGAAAGCCCAAGGCGCCGAAAGCGCCAAAGCCGCCGAAAGTCAAAAAGGAAAAGCCGCCTAAACCGGTCAAAGAGAAAAAAGGCAAATAAACAGGCGGGTATCGTAATTTGGAATTTTGAAGCCCTCCGATTTTATCGGGGGGCTTTTCTTTTTGACCACAAAAGGTGCAAAAGATTTTGACGCAGATTCACCCCGTGAGATAGGCGAAGCCGCCATCTAACGGGGTTAACGCTGGTTTCGCTGTTTTTTCTACTGCTCAAATGTTCAACTGTTCCGCTTTCTCGCGCAGCATCCCTTACGGGAGGCGGCATCCGAACTACGATATACGAAATACGAACGACTAAATACGAACCGCTTCTTCCGGGAAGTTTAAGCGGGCAAACTCGCCATGGTATTTCTTTGCCGCCTCATCATACGCCTTCGCTGCTTCGATTTGGGTTTTGAAACTCCCTAAGTAAATCCTTTTCTTCCCCTGGTACCTGATTCTCGCCCCCCACTTTTTGATTTCTTTTATAAAATAGAGTCCGATATATTTCGATGCGGTCTTCCCTCTGATTTTTGGCCTGTTATACGTATTTTGTGCAGGTGTTGCAAATCGCAAATTCGCCCTCCTGTTATCGAGAGAATCTCCGTTTTCATGGTCAACAAGAGTCCCTTTGGCGGCATCGAGAATTTCCCTGTGCAAAAACGATGTCTTGACCCGCCCTGCAATGGTTTGTTTGAGGACCCGGACAGCATAGAAACGCTCGTTTTCGCCTGCTGCTGACCACTTCAGATGGCTGAATTTATAATAATCCGCCGGCTCAACTATCGTCCACTCCCCTTCGCCCAAATATATCCGCCGATATGTGTAGCCGTAACGGAGCAGGCGAAAGGCAAGCAATGGACTGGTGAAAATAAAATCGAGCCAAACGGGTATTTTTATTGTTAGTTGTGCAGACATACTTATTCCTCCTCGGAGCGTAGCGCAGATCCCCGAGAACCCGCCCCATTGGTTCCGCAACAGGGGACCCATAAAGAAATTCCAAGCTTTAAATTTCAAACAACAAATCACAAATTGAAAATCGTAAATTGAAAATCTTCTTGGAACTTCTGTTCCTGATGCCTTGCCCTCCCGGGGCGAAATGCTTGTCGTAGCGAAGTTTACCCGCCATTTGTTTGGCGGGCGTAGATCCCCAAGCGTTGCTTCTTTGGTCAAGCAACAGGGACCCACTCTCGCGGACCCAACTTCCTTGCGCTTCTGCGCTACTACAGAGAAACAACGTTCCTCTATATATAGGGTGAAATTGCGTGTGTTTTAAGGAGTTACGAAATATTTTTTTCCTGCCCAAAATCAGTAAGTTCTTGTGGGAAAAGGAATAAAAAAAATTTCAAAAATCCCCGGATTTTTTTCGAAGCATTTTTGTAAACAATCGCATCGCTTACCCATTTTAACATTTCCCCCGCCTCCGACGGATAGATCTCCACTGCTCACCTGTTCGACTTTTCTAATATCTCGCGCAGCGTGACGCTGTTTTTAATGCCCCCTTAACGCTGGTTTTTTCTCACTTTTTAATCAGGCCTGTTAATCCCACAATCAAAAACGTCGTAAGTGTCCAGCCGGCAATAATATGAAGCCACATATACCAGCGCAAAACAGGTCCCCACCGTTTATTTGCATCCGGTATCCAGTATTTTGCCAAACGCAAATCAAGCACCGGCACAAACATCTCAAAAGAATATATTAAAGCATCAAGAATACCAAACTTAGGGTACCTTTCCCGAAGCTGACGCCCTTTCCCCGGAACGTATGCATCTTTTTCCATCGGAACTATAATATCCGCCTTACGTCCCTTCCAAAAAACAAAAGATCCGAATACAATAAATACTCCTACACACAACCAAGACCGCCAGAGTTGATAACCATATCCAAGAAAAAACCAAAAAACATCTCTCCTAAACTTTCCCAACCAACCAAAACCACCATGCTTTGTTATTTTCTCCTCTTTCTCAATACGAATCTTTATCGCATCTTCATTGTGCCCCATTTTCTCAAGCACCTTCGCAAGTTGCTCATAAGGTCCCGGCCGAAACCGCTCATCTCCTTGCCTGTTTAACCACTCAATCCTGCTTTTCGCATCCTTCGGCGCATTATCTCCTATATTCTCATAGACAAATCCGTCCAGAAACAAATTGCCCTTCGCCGGCCAGCTTTTTTCATCATCCCACAACACCCCTGTTTTGGCGTTCCGCAAATCAAGTATTGTTTTTCCAGTAAGGTTAACTTCCCTCCAAGTAAAATGCCCGCCAAAAGTCGCCCCCACAAGGCTCACCTTTCCTTCTACCTTAAAACCATTATTCAAAAACACACTGCCCTTTACAGCTATTCCGTCTGCCGAAATCGCATATCCATTCTCGTTGATAAAGTTGCCATCGCTGCAATCGAAATCACCGCCTATCACCGCCCCC
>JBEKGR010000004.1:0-260698 GCA_050012695.1 Sedimentisphaerales bacterium
GATAAAGCGGATGTGCAACTCACGATTACGGCGCCCAAGGACGCTGCCCTCGGTGAGTACAAGGTCTCTGTGAAGGGAACCCCGACAACCGGCGAATCGACCTCAGTGGAATTCAACGTGAAGGTTGCGGCTCCATAGATTTCAAGGAAATTGTTCAAGGGAAAGTGCGCAGGGAGGCGCACTTGAACTTGTTCGTACGACGGCGATGCCGCGACGAGGGGTCTCTGGCTGTTGAGTCAGACGGTCGGCGGTTCTCTGCTTGTTCAAACAATTAAAAGGAGCGTTTTATGGGATTGGTATTACTTATTATTGTTATCTTGCTTCTTGTCGGCGGGCTGCCTCGATGGAATCACAGCCGTGATTGGGGTTACGGCCCAAGCGGGGGAATGGGACTGGTACTGGTAATCCTGCTGATACTGCTGCTGATGGGATATATTCCCCGCGGCTTCTGAACAACCGTTCCAGGAAGCAGGAGTAAAAGGTGTTAAAGATGGGCTCCCTCGCCTATCCGGATTGAGAGACAGAAGTAGACAGTATAGGGTTTAGCCAAGCGTTTAATATGGGAAATACCAGATTAATCGTATCAATCGCCCTATTACTGAGTTTTTGCGAGGTACCAACTAAGCATTTCCCTTATTGTGCTATTCTGCCTCGTGGGATTAGATTCTTGCGTAAATTGTTAATTGTTTTTAAGGAAAATTCAATGAATAAACTGGTCTCACTGGCGATTCTTGCCGGTGGTATCGTTCTTGTGGTTTTCGGCGTTTCTGCTATGAAGTCATTCAGTTCTGACGTTTCTCGCTTTTTCACCGGCTCACCTACCGACAAGGCGGTATGGATGCTGCTTGGCGGAATTATTGCGGTCATTATCGGGCTGGCTGGTTTGTCGCTTGGTAAACCTAAGGGCGTCTGAATGTTTCGACAGGGAATATGTGCTTAACATTAAGGAGTGTATTGTATCACTCCGTATTTAATTATTTAAGAAAGGAATAGCAAATGAAAACAGCAATGACAATTGTGCTAACGCTGGTCCTGGTGGCCGCCTCCGGCTGTCAATCGAGCAGCCCAAAAGGCGGCAGCGTGCTCAAGGGCGAAGGATTTAAAATTGCCGTCCCAACCCTCGACACGAAGCTCAAACAGGGTGAAACCCAAAGCGTTACTGTCTCGCTGGAGAGGGGCGATTATTTTAAGCAGGATGTTAAGCTGCAAATAGAAGCGTCCAAAGGCATCAGTGTCGAGCCGACCAGTGTTGTTATCAAGGCGAGCGACAAACCTGATGTGCAACTCAGGATTGCTGCGGCTCAGAATGCCGCCTTCGGTGAGTACAGCGTCTCCGTTAAGGGTATCCCAAAAACCGGAGAATCGACCTCAACGGTATTCACTGTGAAGGTTGTCTCTCCGTAGGCCCAGGGCAGTTTGTTCGAAAGAGAGTCGCACATCTCATCATACGGCAGTGATAAGGACTGTGCCGTTTGCGATAAATATTTGAATGTGGTCTTGCTGTGTTATGCCGAGCAGTGCTAAATTGTTGGTATGTAACTAAAACTAATTTACAATTACAACGCTAATGAAAGGAGATTTAACATGAAATTCAACTCAATTTGCAAGTATGTTTTGGCTTTAGTCCTTTTCGCGGTGGCAGCTTATGTGAACGGATGCCATGGCGTTAGTTGGTAGAGTGCTTCGGTGATTGACGCAGTTGTAGCATATATCAAAAAGAACAGTGGTGAGGATATAATGTTGCATCTCACATATAACTGTGATTTTTGCTATATCTGCTGCTGTGCAGGCACGGGATATGACGATAAAAAACAGAGACGGGCACAAGTAATGCGGCAACTCAGGAGTGCCCGTCTCTGTTTTTCTAAAATAACAAAGTGTGGTTTGTTAAGTATCAGGGGTAATCAAAAAAATGCCACGTTCACTTTTCCCAAAGCTGAAAATATCAAGGAAAGCAAGATAGTGGAAATAGGTCGCATACGAAAATAAGATGCGGCAAAAGTGTTCTCTTTATTTTTATTTGGTATGATTATGCGTAATAAAATGAAAATACTGCTTGTCAATCCGGAAGTTCCAAACACGTTTTGGAGCTTGAAAAGCGCCTTAAAGTTCGTTTCCAAAAAGGCGATTCTTCCGCCTCTCGGACTGCTTACGGTTGCCGCAATGCTTCCGGAATCTTTCGAGAAAAAACTTATTGATATGAACGTAACCGCTCTGCAAGACCGGGATATCAAATGGGCGGATTATGTATTCATAACAGGCATGGTGATTCAGAAAAAATCGGTCGCTCAGATTATCGAACGCTGTAAAAAACTGAACGCCAAAATCGTTGCCGGGGGGCCGCTGTTTTCCGCTTTTTCCGAGTCCTATTCGAATATTGACCACCTCATACTGCAGGAAGCGGAAATCACGCTGCCTGCTTTTTTGAGCGACCTTGAAAAAAGATGTTCCAAACCGGTTTATACTACTCAGGAAAGACCAGACCTTAAAAGTACGCCAATTCCGCAATGGGATTTAATTAACATGAAAAAATACGCCGTGATGCCCGTTCAGTATTCGCGTGGCTGTCCGTTTAATTGTGATTTTTGCGATATTACAGCCCTGCTGGGCCATAAGGTGCGAACGAAGACAACCAGCCAGATAATCGATGAACTCGAAAACCTTTATGTTCATAAATGGCGAGGCGACGTTTTTTTTGTTGACGATAACTTTATAGGAAAACGCCAGCAGCTGAAAAACGAATTGCTCCCGGCAATCATAAACTGGATGGATAAAAGAAAACGCCCGTTCTCCTTCAACACACAGACCTCTATCGACCTGGTGGATGACGAGGAGCTTATGGCCCTGATGGCCAAAGCCGGATTCAACAGCGTATTTATCGGCATCGAATCTCCGAATGAGTCGAGTTTGGCCGAATGTAACAAAATGCAGAACACCGGACGTGACATTGTGGCGGCGGTTAAGAAAATACAGCGGTTTGGCATACAGGTCCAGGCCGGCTTTATTCTCGGTTTTGACAATGATAAGCCGGGCGTGTTTGACAAACTGATAAGTTTAATTCAGGACAGCGGCGTTGTTACAGCGATGGTTGGGCTGCTCAACGCCCCTCCTGGAACGAAACTCTATAAGAAGCTGATGAGCGAAAACAGATTAACAACGCCGGCAACCGGGGACAACATGGACTGCACAATGAATTTTATTCCAAGGATGGATATTCACGAACTCCTGGGCGGGTATCTGAAAGTGCTGAATACTATCTATTCGCAGAAATACTATTGCAAACGCATCAAAACGTTTCTTAAGAACTACAATTTCAGTGACAAGGCGAAATTTAAATTTAGCTATTGCGACATCAAGGCATTTTTCAGGTCAATGTGGCGAATTGGCATAATAGAGAAGGGCAAGATGTACTACTGGATGCTTATACTCTGGTCGCTCAAAAACCCCCGTCGTTTGCCGATAGCTGTTCGCCTTTCGATATATGGAGTTCACTTCCGTAAGATGTTAAAAAATATTTACCCTCAAATGAAAGAAATTGCCGCCAATTCAACGAATGAATACGGCACCGTTGACCATGTGTAGAGATTGTTGGCGAAATAACTGGTCCGCAGATTGCGGCGAAGCTATTGATTATTTGAGGCCATTTTGGCACAATATGGTAATCCTTTGCCTTACTTCATCCGGCCAAACGATTTAGGTTGCCTTTATGGCCACAAAACGAAAAAACGAGGCGGTTGATGCACTTCGCAAAGAAGCCCCAGGCAGGGTCAGGTATGAGCTTATACGGGCCGCCGGACTTTACATATCGAACTTCCCGAAGGGTGATTTGGATTTACGAAAAACTTCTCACGATATATTTACGCGATATTAGTCACGATATGCCCCCCGAAAAGAAAAGAAAGATAGCCAAGGGATTGTCGCTGGTAGTGATTATCGCCGGCGTTATGGTAATAATCGGCTGGTTCTTTGATATCGGCATCTTAAAAAGCATCTCCCCGGCGTGGGTATCAATGAAATTTGACACCGCCATCGCTTTCATTTTGAGCGGTATCACTCTCTATTTTATTGTCAGGGCCGCGGAAGGCGAATTCGACAAGGCCCAGGTGGTGCTTTCCATAACGTCTCTAATAATCATCCTTCTTATGGGAACGTTATTTTTCTCCTCTTTTTTAGAAATACGCACGGGGGTGGAAGATTTATTTATTAAAGAGGCCTCAGGTACTGTAAAGACCGTGACCCCCGGCCGGCCGTCATTGCCCACGATGTTCAATTTTATATTGATTGCCTCCGCCGGCATCTTAACCACGTTGAATCCTGGTAATCTGCGGTCAAAGTTAAAGATTATTGGCGTGATAGTTGGCTTAATCGGGGTGATGGCGATGGCCGGCTATATTTTTAACGTTCCGCTGTTGTATTACTATATTGAAGGAGTAAACTCGGCTATCGCCCTACACACAGCCGCTTTGTTTATGGTTCTGGGGATTGGATTTATATGCCTATAAGATTGAAACTTACCATCATATTTCTGGCGATTGCCTCGATTCCCTTGCTTCTTGTCAGCGCTTTAACCTTCACTAGTTATAAGAATTCCCTCGAGGCCAATCGTTTTTCGCAGCTGCAGGACCTTACTATTTTCAGAGCGGACAGGATAGACGCGTATTTTGCCGGATTAAAGGCGCACATAGAGATATCACAGGGCTTTTACAATATTAAGAAAAACCTTCCTGTGTTGACCCGCCTTGCCGATGACCCGGGCAGTCGGGAGTTCATCGACGCCAAAAAAATGCTCGATGCGCAATTACAACAGATGCAGTCCGTTTCAGACCTGTCTGATATTATGCTGGTTAATCCGCAGGGCAGGGTCGTTTACTCAATTAGACCCGGGCATTTTTTAAAAGATATGTCTAATGGTGTTGATGCTGAACAGAAGGCCTTCGCTGAGGGAAAAGACAGGGTTTGCTATTCGGATGTGTATTTTGACGCAGCCGAAGACAACAGATTCGAAATGCTGCTTACCGCTCCGGCCACAGATTTTAACGGCGCTTTTATCGGGGTCATCGCTTTTGAAGTAGATATGACGCCCGCTTATAAACTTATACAGGATACAACCGGGCTGGGTAATACCGGAGAGGTCCTCATTGGCAAGAAGGCAGGCAATCGGGTGGAATATTTAAATCCACTAAGACATGACCCCAATGCAACTCTTAAAAGAAAAATAGACATAGGCGATAAGATTGGCCGACCTATGCAGGAAGCAGTGCAGGGCAGAACCGGCTCCGGCCTGTCAACGGACTACCGGGGAAAGAAAGTTGTCGCCGCCTGGCGGTATATCCCCTCGCTTGACTGGGGATTGGTCGCCAAGATTGATACCGAGGAAGCATTTGCCGATGAAACAAATTTAAAAAATCTGGCGGCTATAATCCTGGTTATTGTTATCGTCCTGAGCGGCATAACGGCATTTTCCATAGCACATTCTATTTCTGAGCCGATAAAACGGCTTTCCGAAGGCGCTGCGATAATCGGAAGCGGTAATCTGGATTATAAAATCGGGACCAATCTGAAGGATGAAATAGGTCAGCTTTCGAGAACGTTTGACAAAATGACCCTCGATTTAAAGCAGACCACCGCCTCGCGAGACGAATTGAACAGAGAAATCATCGAGCGCAAAAAGGCCGAGGAGGAGTTGCGGCAATCCGAGATTAAATACCGCACCGTGGCCGACAACACCTACGACTGGGAGTTCTGGCTGGACCCGGAGAGCCGGTTTCTTTACTGTTCGCCTTCCTGCGAACGGATAACCGGTCATAAACCTGAAGAGTTTTTGGCCGACCCCGGTTTGCGCGCCACTCTTATTCATCCCGATGACCGTCCGCTATTTGAGGAGCATTTACGCGAGATTGAACATAAACAGAAAGGAATTGCCGAAGGAGAATGGCGATATGTTCGTCCAGATGGTACCTTCTGCTGGGTCGCACATGTCTGCCAGCCCGTGTACGACGACTCCGGCAAATTTATCGGCATCCGAGGCAGCAACCGCGACATCACCGAACGCAAAAAGTCCGAAGAATCGCTGCGCGAGAGCAAGAAAGACCTTGACCGCGCACAGGCCGTTGCTCACAGCGGAAGCTGGCGATTGGACATCAGACGCGATAAATTAACCTGGTCCGACGAATCATACCGCATATTTGGCGTCCCAATAGGTACGGGATTGACTTACGAGATGTTTCTTACCTATATCCATCCCGACGACCGACAATACGTCGATAAGTCATGGAATGCGGCGTTGAATGGCGAAAAATACGATATCGAGCATCGAATCATCGTGGCAGGCCAAATCAAATGGGTCCGTGAAAGGGCGGAACTGGAATTTGGACAGAATGGCGCATTGGTTGGCGGCTTCGGCACCGTAACCGACATCACACAGCGTAAGAAAATGGAGGAGGAACTCAGAAAGTCACGTGATGAGTTGGAGATTAGGGTCAAAGAGCGAACCGCAGATTTGGATGAAGCCGTGTCGGACCTGCAAAAGCAGGTCCAGCAGCGGATTCGTGCGGAAGAGGCATTCCGTTCCGCATCGCTGTATGCACGTGGTCTTCTCGAAGCGTCTCTCGACCCGCTGGTTACAATCAGCCCCGAAGGTAAAATTACCGATGTCAACAAGGCAACCGAAATGGTAACGGGCATTTCCCGCGAACGACTGATTGGCAGCGATTTTTCTAATTACTTTACTGAGCCGCAAAAAGCTCGCGACAGTTACAAAAAGGTCCTTTCGGAAGGCATAGTGAAGGATTATCCGCTCACCGTTCGGCACACGTCAGGCCATACAACAGACGTCCTTTATAATGCGACCGTCTATAAAAACCCGGCCGGTGAAATCCAGGGTGTCTTTGCTGCCGCACGCGATGTTACTGTCCAGAAACAGGCCTCCCAATACGCTCGAAGCTTGATTGAATCGTCGCTCGACCCGCTGGTAACAATTAGCGCCGACGGGAAAATTACAGACGTCAATGAGGCCACAGTCAAAGTTACCGGTATTTCACGCCAACAGCTTATTGGCACTGATTTTTCCAGCTATTTCACGGAACCCGAGAAGGCCCGCCAAGGTTACAAGGAGGTCTTTGCCAGGGGTTTTGTTACAGATTATCCGCTGACAATTCGCCACAAAGACGGGCGACTCACTGATGTTCTTTACAACGCCACCGTTTACAAAGATACCCATGGTAACGTAATAGGCGTTTTCGCGGCGGCTCGTGATATTACGGAGAAAAAAGCCGCCGAAGCAGAGCTGGAAAAATATCGGCTGCATTTGGAAGACCTTGTTAAAAATCGAACCGAGGAATTGTCCCGGTCGAACAAAGACCTCGAGCAGTTCGCCTATGTTGCCAGCCACGATTTGCAGGAGCCGCTGCGTGCGGTCTCCGGCTTTGTCGAGCTGCTCAGGCGAAAACTCGAAAAATCCCTCGACGAAAAAACAAGCGAGTATATGAATTTTTCCATAGACGGCGCCAAGCGAATGCAGTCGCTTATCAACGGCCTGCTCGAATATTCACGCGTCGGCACACAGGGTAAAAAACCTCAGAAGGTGAATTCCAAAGAGGTCCTCGATGAAGCGCTGGCGCGGCTGCACGCAAGTATAAGCGAGTCGGGCGCAAAAATTACTGCCGACGATTTGCCGGTTGTTTATTTCGACGACCTCCAGCTTGTGCGATTGTTCCAGAACCTCATCGGCAACGCCATAAAATTCCGAAGCGACCAGGCCCCGCAAATTCACGTCAGCGCCGTCCGCAAAGACAGTGGCTGGCAATTTGCTGTAACGGATAACGGTATTGGTATCGAGCCGCAATACGCCGAGCGTATATTTATGATTTTCCAGCGGCTGCATACCCGTAAAACTTACGCCGGAACCGGTATCGGGCTGTCAATCTGCAAGAAAATTGTCGAAAGACACGGGGGAAGAATTTGGGTGGAATCCACGCAGGAACACGGTTCTACGTTTTATTTTACTGTTCCTGACACAGAAAGGGCTTGAAACGTCTAAAAATGAGGTATAATACTCTATGGTCGAACTTTTACAAATTAAAGACATATAAAGGAGAGCTAAGCTGGATGAATCCAGTTAAACCTTCTCATGTTGGAAAATATTCGATTTCTAACGGGACTCAGTGGTTTTATACATATGTCCTTATATGTGAAAAAACTGGAACATTTTATGTGGGCGCCACAAGTGATTTAAAGAAAAGATTGGAACAGCATAGAAAAGGAGAAGTGTTTTATACACGAAACAGGGGACCCGTTAAATTGGTATATTGTGAGGCATGCCTTAATCGGGACGATTCTTTCCGTAGAGAAAGATATTTAAAGTCAGGCATGGGAAAAAGATATATTAGGAACAGAATAAAAGGAGGTTTAACTGGATGAATCTTTCAGAATCAAAACCTATTGAGATATTGCTGGTCGAAGACAGCCCCAGCGACGCCGCACTTACAATCGAGGCCCTCAAGGCAGGTAAGGTTGCAAACCGGCTAAACCACGTCGAAGACGGCGTCGAGGCAATTAACTTTTTAAGACGGCAGGGTAAATACGCCAAAGCCACGAGGCCTGACCTTATTATGCTCGACCTCAATCTGCCTAAAAAGGACGGCCGAGAGGTCCTCGAGGAGCTGAAAAACGACCCGGACCTCAAACTCATTCCCATTATCGTTCTTACCACGTCTCGCTCTGATAAGGACGTGCTGCAATCCTATGAGTTTAACGCGAATTGTTACATCACAAAACCCGTTGATTTTGAGCATTTCATCGATGTGGTAAAAACAATTGAAAAATTCTGGCTGACGGTCGTTACGCTGCCGCCAAAGACCTGAGAATATGAAAAACGCAAAATCTATAAAACCCTTGCAGATAGTGCTTGTCGAAGACAGCGCTTCCGATGCTGTGTTGTTGCAGGAAAACATTTTGTCAAGCGGCGCCAAAGATATTTCCATCAGCGTGGTTCAATCGCTGAACGAGGCCAAAGAACATCTTAAAAACAATCATCCCGACGCGGTGCTGCTGGATTTGACCTTGCCCGACAGCTCCGGCCTTGAAACCGTTCGACGGGCCAGGCGCATCTCTCCTGATTTGCCGATTGTGGTGCTTACCGGAGTCGATGACGAGAATATGGGCGTCGAAGCCGTGCGAACAGGCGTTCAGGATTACCTCGTAAAAGGCCAGACCGACGGACGAACCATAACCCGTGTCATTCGTTATTCCATCGAGCGAAAAAGGGCCGAAGACGCGATGCTGGTTTCCGAACTCCGTTATCGCCGGCTTTTTGAGGCGGCTCGTGACGGGATACTAATCCTTGATGCGGAATCCGGGCAGATAGTTGACGTTAATCCATTCATAGAAGATATATTGGGCTATTCTCACGAGGAGTTTTTAGATAAGAAGCTCTGGGAGATTGGTCTTTTCAAAAACATCGCGGCATCAAAAGAATCTTTCCTCGAATTACAAAACAAAGGATTCGTCCGCTACGAAAACATGCCGCTTGAAACAAAAGACGGACGCCGTATAGCGGTGGAGTTTGTAAGCAACGTGTATATGGTTGATCACATGAAAGTAATCCAGTGTAACATTCGCGACATCACAGACCGCGTTCAGGCCCAGAGTGCGATGTTGATTTCTGAGGCCCGTTATCGCCGGCTTTTTGAGGCGGCTCGTGACGGGATACTAATCCTTGATGCGGAATCCGGGCAGATAGTTGACGTTAATCCATTCATAGAAGATATATTGGGCTATTCTCACAAAGAGTTTTTAGATAAGAAGCTCTGGGAGATTGGTCTTTTCAAAGACATCGTAGAATCAAAAGAAGCGTTCCTGAAATTGCAAACCAGGGGATACGTACGCTACGAAAACTTGCCGCTTGAAACAAAAGACGGACGCCATATAGCGGTGGAATTCGTTAGTAACGTGTACGCGGTAGATCACACGAAAGTAATCCAGTGCAACATCCGCGACATCACGGACCGCGCACTGGCCGAGGAGGCGCTCCGTAAGGCGCACGATGAGCTTGATACGCGGGTCAAAGAGCGAACCGCCGAGCTTGGCGAAATGGTGCTGGAGCTGCAAAAACAGGTAGTGCAGCGGGTCCGTGCAGAAGAGGCATCCCGTTCCGCATCGCTGTATGCACGCGGTCTTCTCGAAGCATCTCTTGACCCCATTGTTACAATCAGTCCGGAAGGAAAGATTACCGATATCAACAGGGCAACCGAGCTGGTGACGGGCGTCCAGAGGCAGAATCTTGTAGGCAGCGATTTCTCGGATTACTTTACGGAACCCCAAAAAGCAAAGGACAGTTACAAAAAGACGCTTGCGGAAGGTATGGTTAAGGATTATCCGCTCACCATTCGGCATATATCAGGCCATACAACAGACGTTCTATACAACGCCACGCTTTATAAGAATGAAGCAGGACAGGTTCAGGGTGTCCTTGCTGCCGCCCGTGACGTTACCGAACATAATAGAATAGAAAAACGCGAGAGGATAACGAATGTCCTGCTGGAGTTGTTTGCGCAAAAATCCACAAGAAAGGAGTATCTCGATTCGGTAGTCGGGGCGATACACGACTGGAGCGGCTGTCAATGCGTAGGTATCCGCCTGACTGATTCCGATGGATTGATACCATACGAATCTCATATTGGCTTCAGCGACGAATTCGTGAAGACAGAGAACAAGCTCTGCCTGAAAACAGACGCCTGTATCTGTATCCGTGCCATCACGCAATCGCCCGAACGACAGGATGCGCCTCTGCTTACGCCCAGGGGGTCTTTCCACAGCGGCAACACTTTTAAGTTTGTTGACTCTCTTACGGAAAAAGGCAAAAAGCGATACCGCGGCGTATGTCTGCGATACGGCTTTGCATCTCTTGCCGTTGTCCCGATTTGTTACAGGAATAAAGTGCTCGGCGCGATGCATCTTGCCGACAAACAGGAAAACAAAACCCCGGCCCAAACCGTGGAATTCATAGAAAATATGGCGATGCTTATCGGAGAGGCCATCCACAGATTCGATATTGAAACGGAGCTGCGCGAAAGCGAGGAGCGTTATCGCCAGCTCGTAGAACTTTCCCCTGAAGGCATCGGTGTGGAAAAAGACGACAAAATAGTGTTCCTAAACACCGCGGCGGCAAGGATGCTCAGCGCCAAAAGTCGTGCCGAACTTATAGGAAGACCGATTCTTGATTTCGTCCATCCCGGCAACAGAAAGCGCACGCACAGGCAATTAGAATACCTGCGAAGAAAAGGGAGACCCCTGCCGCTGAGGGAAAATATATTTCTGCGTGTTGACGGAACCGCTATTGATGTGGAAGTGGCGGCCACGCCGCTTATCTATGAAAAAGGGCTGGCTGCGCAAATTGTCTTCCGCGATATTACCGAACGAAAACTCGCCCAGGAAAGAATTATTGCCGACCAGAAACAGCTCCGGCTTCTTACCGCTGAACTGCTCCTGACCGAAGAACGCGAACGCCACGAAATCGCCACGGCCCTGCACGATTCGCTTGGCCCGATACTCGCCTTCTCAAAAAGAGAGCTGGGAATCCTGCAAAAATCTGCCCAGCCGCAAGTTGCCGAATCCCTGAAAAATATCAGCAATAACATCAGCGAGGCGGTCAAACAGACAAGAACGCTGACATTTGACCTCAGTCCGCCGACGCTTTACACCCTCGGATTCGAAATCGCGATAGAAGAATTGCTTGAACTGTTTTGCGAAGAGCACAAACTTGAATATTCATTCCAAAACAGTGATGCGCATAAACCGTTGACCGATCCGGTGAAAGTGCTGTTGTATCGTTCTATCCGCGAAACGCTGATAAATATCGCAAAACACGCAAGGGCTAAACTTGTCAAAGTTGTCCTCTCCAAGGTCGAAAATGACATAGAAATAACCATAGAAGATGACGGCAAAGGTTTTGATATAGCTGCACTGAAGGATAAACCTAAAGGACTTGGATTGTTTAGTGTTCGTGAGCGACTCAGGCACATAGGAGGCAAGCTCGTAATCGAATCAAAACGAGGTAAAGGGACACATATAACCTTGACAGCGCCTTTGAAAATCGAGTAAAATCCTGATGAAAGGAGACTAACATTATGAGCATCAAAGTAATACTTGCCGATGACCATGCGATGTTTCGACACGGCCTCAGCAAATCGTTTCAAAACGAGAAGGATATGGAGATTATCGCCCAGGCAAAAGACGGCCGGACGACCGTCGAGCTTGCCAAAGAGCTTTCTCCGAATATCATAATAATGGATATCGGTATGCCGGACCTCAACGGCATCGAGGCAACTCGCCAGATTATTAAAGAGTGCCCCAAAGTCAAGATTATCGCTCTATCGATGCATTCGAGCAAAAACTTCATAATAGAAATGTTCAAGGCGGGCGCCTCCGGTTATCTGCTTAAGGATTGCGAGTTTGACGAGCTGGTCAACGCTATCCGGCTGGTGGTTAACGGCAAAAAATATATCAGCCCCGCTATATCCGACGTCGTTGTCGATAACTATATGCAACAGCCCGATAATGTTAAAGATTCCGCCTTTTCAATACTCTCACAGAGAGAGCGTGAAGTCCTTCAGCTTTTAACGGAAGGCAAAGCCACCAAGCAAATCGGAAAACGCCTTCACATCAGCGCAAAAACCGTTGAAGTTCACCGCCTCAATCTTATGAACAAGCTCAAGATAGACAACATTGCCCAGCTTACCAAATACGCGGTTCAGGAAGGTTTGACCCGCCCGGAACCGTAATATCCAGATACATCACATTTCAGATATTTTCCGCTGACTCAGCAGATGTGCCTGCGCTGGGTAATTACGACCCCCCAATTAAGTATTTCCCTTATTTGCAGTTGTCCGCAAAAATAATAAAAAGATGCTTAGATACTGTTATTGCGGATGTCATTAATACCGGCTTGGGCAAGGAGAAAATACTTTAAGGGGCGTCTTATGAAGGCAACTGTTTCCGACGAATGCGTTTCATGTGGATTATGCGTGGATATTTGTCCCGATGTTTTTGAGATGGGTACTGAGTACGCACAGGTAAAGATGACCGACATACCCGAAGAATTTGAAGCGGCCGTTCGTCAGGCCGCGGATGAGTGTCCGGTGTCCGCGATTGCAGTAGAACAATAACCCGTATTTTTGAAAGGAGCTTAAATGAACAGTAAAAAAATGTTTCTGAGCACAATAGCATTGTTTGTGTCCCTGCTGCTTGTTGCGATAATTGTCAACGGCTGTAAGTGCTGCGAAAAAAAATCGGAAAAGTGCATGACGCATGATAAGGCCTCTATGGAAATGGAACAAACCGTCTGCCCGATATCAGGAATGGCTGTCAACAAAGACATTTCGACCACCTACAAAGGCAAAACAGTTTACTTCTGCTCTCCGGCCTGCAAAACCGAATTCGAAAAGAACCCCGATAAGTACACAGGTAAACTCCCACAGTTTAAATCGGGTATGTAGAACATAATACGATTCCATGTTAAGCTCAGCGGGACAGATAATGCTGCTGCATTTAAAAAGAATTTATGAAAACTCTTCGAAAAAAGACGGCCTGAGGGTCCTTGTTGACCGGCTTTGGCCCCGAGGTGTCAACAAAAAAGCCGCAGCTATTGACTTGTGGTGCAAAGATATTGCTCCGAGCAATGACCTTCGAAAATGGTTCGGGCACAATCCCGCAAAATGGGACGAATTCAAAAATCGATACTTTAAGGAACTTGACACAAATCGCGAGGCGGTATCCCTGCTTGTCGAAAAGGCAGGCAGGGGGCCCCTCACTTTGTTGTTCTCCGCCAAAGACAAAATTTTCAATAATGCAGCGGCTTTGATGGAATATATAAAAAAAACTCGGAACAAATGAAACATTTGAAGCAGCGCGGATGTGTTTATGTGTCATAAAGCAGGGCAAAATAAGATGTTAGGACCATCACAGAAAGTGAGCAATTGCGATGGCATAATTAGGCAATATGCCTATGTGCCCTCGAATGGATGCAGGAGTAAGATACTTAACGACGGTTATGGAAACTAAAAATAATGCCGGGCTGTTGTCAATTATTATGCGGGCTCAGGACCACCGGTTGTGTCCGGAATGTGGGGGCAAAATGACCGAGTCGGAAAGAGCATGTGAAAATGGCACAACTTTTATATGGTTCAGGTGCAGCGATAAAAACTGCAATGGGCAGTGGCTGCAAAAAATGCCCAGGCAGCAGCCCGGTTGTCCTGGTTTTTCTGTAAATGTCGTGCAGGCACATTGATAAAAATTCAAAAAATTAGAACAGGGGCACGTATGCCCAGGGACAGAAAGGATAGCAGCAATGAGAACTTTTATGCTAGGATGGGAGTTCCCCCCCCAAATAAGCGGCGGGTTGGGGACAGCTTGTTACGGCCTGACAAAGGCCATGGACAAGCTGGGCATAAAAGTTACGTTCGTTCTGCCTCGGGGCACGGGCAATCCGGTTGGTTCAGTTAGAACTATCGGTGCAAATGATGTACGGACAGCGACGCTGTCTGAACAATTCACTAATACGAAATTTCATATCATATCTTCGAAGTTGAAGCCCTATGCCAGCGTCGGTTCTCATGAACATAATTACAGTTCCGGGAAAATTTTGCTTGAAATGGCCGATACCGGCTCGATGCTCAGCCCGGACAATTATACGGGGGATATACTCGCTGCGGTCAGGCAATATGCCGAAAAGGCGATGATAATCGCCGGCGTTGAGGATTTCGACGTAATCCACGCGCACGACTGGATGACGTATCCCGCCGGCAAGGCCGTGTCTTGTCAAAATCACAAACCCCTCGTTGTGCACGTGCACTCGACAGAGTTCGACCGAAGCGGCGAACACGTCAATCAGACCGTTTATGACATCGAGCGAATGGGTATGCACGCCGCCTCGAAGGTAATCGCCGTGAGCAATTTAACCAAAGAAACAATAGTAAAACATTACGGAATCCCATCAGCGAAGGTCGAAGTTGTTTACAATGCCGTTGAGCACAATGGCGACGGCATCTGTCATATCCCGGCGGAAAAAAAAGACAAAATCGTCCTGTTCCTCGGACGAATCACAATGCAAAAAGGCCCGGAGTATTTCCTCGCCGCCGCCAAAAAAGTCCTCCAGGTTATCGGTAACGTCAAATTCATTATGGCTGGCTCAGGTGATATGATGCACCAAATTATCGAGCTTGCAGCGTCTATGGGCATCGGCAACAAAGTCCTCTTCACCGGCTTTTTAACCGGCGAGGACGTTAACAGGGCATACAAAATGGCAGACCTCTATGTAATGCCCTCCGTTTCCGAGCCGTTTGGTATTTCTTCCCTTGAAGCGATGAACCGCAATGTCCCGGTCCTGATGAGCAAGCAAAGCGGCATCGCCGAAGTGGTAACACATGCCCTCAAAGTCGATTTCTGGGACATCGATGAAATGGCCAACAAAATGATAGCCGTTCTCAAACGACCGCAGCTCAAGGCAAACCTCAGCAAAAACGGATTTCATGAATCCCACAAGTTTAAGTGGGAGGACTCAGCAATGAAAGTAAAGAATATATACGAGGAAGTAATCGAGCAAGCCAAAAGTAAGGAGAAGAAATAATGGCTTCGGTATGTTTTTATTTTCAGGTCCATCAACCCCAGAGATTACGGCATTATAACGTTTTTGACCGCGGCGATGACTACTTAGACGATTATAAGAACGCCGAAATATGCAGGAAGGTCGCCAACAAATGCTACCTCCCTGCAAATAAACTGATGCTGGAGCTTATCCGCAAGCACAAAAGAAAATTTAAAATATCCTATAGCATCACAGGCGTACTGCTTGAGCAGCTCGAAAAGTTCGCGCCGGAGGTATTGACCACGTTCAAGCAACTGGCCGCCACCGGCTGCGTGGAATTTCTCTGCGAAACGTACCACCACAGCCTGGCTTTTCTGTATTCCAAGGATGAGTTTATAGAACAGGTAAAGGCCCACAGGCAGACCATAAAACAATTATTTGGTCAGACACCGCGTATTTTCAGGAACACCGAGCTTATTTATAACAACGGCCTGCCTCCCATCATTGACCAGATTGGCGGTTTCGATGCCATCATTGCTGAAGGCGCGGACCACATTCTCGGTTACAGGAACGCGAATTTTGTTTACCGTCCGCCAACATCGACAAAGCTTAAACTGCTCCTGAAAAATTACCGGCTCAGCGATGATATCGCATTTCGATTTTCAAACCGCGACTGGAGCCAGTGGCCTCTTACCGCCGATAAATTCGCATCCTGGATTAACGCCGTTAATGGCTGCGGAAATGTCGTCAACCTCTTTATGGATTATGAAACCTTCGGCGAGCATCAGTGGGAGGACACGGGCATTTTCAACTTTTTAAGACATTTGCCCCAGGCCATCCTCAGGCATCCGGACAATAACTTCAAAACGCCTTCGGAGGTAATACGTTCTTACCCGCCCGTTGATACTATCGATGTCCCACATACCATAAGCTGGGCTGATATCGAGCGAGACCTCTCCGCCTGGCGAGGCAACTCGATGCAGGAAAACGCCCTGGCGGAACTATATCGCCTCGAGGGCAAAGTCAAAAGCACCGAAAACCCGGGCATTATCGACATCTGGAGAAGGTTACAGACCTCAGACCATTTCTATTATATGTGCACTAAATGGTTTGCAGACGGCGACGTGCATAAATATTTCAACCATTACAATTCGCCCTATGATGCCTACATCAATTTTATGAACGTCCTGGATAATCTCGACAGTACCTGTTCCGAAGCGATTCTTAAAAAACCACAACGCGTATACGAACTCAGTGCCTGATGGCAGAATAAAACAAGTAATGATAACGTTGCAAATAGTTTATGTTTTTCTGAAAGGACTTAAGTTATGAAAACAGCAAAATTTTCAAAAGGAAAAGCAGTATCAACAACAATGTCTTCAACAATCATGAGCCCCGGGTCTTCAGCCGTAAGCGCCACTAAACCGCTTGGCCCGTGCCAGGTCGGAGATAGCGTTATTTTCGTAGCGTCTTATCCCCAGGCAAACAGCGTTCAGATTGCGGGCGATTTCAATAACTGGCAGCCCGAAAAGACCGTTATGAGAAAGTCAGGCGATGGCACCTGGCAGGTCAGGGTACCGCTCGTAAAAGGGACTTACCATTACAGATTTATCGTGGACGGCCATTGGCAGCAGGACCCTTATAATGACGCCACGGAACCCAACCCATACGGCGGAGTGAATTCCGTCGTGAAAGTTGACTGATACTAACAAACAGACAGCGGAAAATCCTGGCTTGTAAAGGGCATTGAGACAGGCCGAGGAGATAAATGCAATTGCGCCTAAACGCGGCAGGGGCTTTTTCCAGCCCCTGCCATATCTTTTTTTACAGCGCTTATCCGTCACACATCGTACCTTTGCAAAGGGAATACAATGCTCCCCGGCTATCCCACAAATGCGTGCAAATCGCTTGACTTTGGGACCTAAGAAAGCTACCCTCATTTAATCAATTGAACAGTGTCAGTTTTTTGTTTTTTTATGTAAGGAGGTTAGTTTTGAGAGTACTTTCTGGCATTCAGCCATCTGGTCGGCTGCATATAGGCAACTATTTCGGCGCGATGAGACAGCATATACAGATGCAGTCCGCCTCGCCTGCGGCGGGCGAGACCTCGCCAAAAGGCGGGCAGGGCAACGACTGCTTTTTCTTCATCGCCGATTATCACGCCCTGACGAGCAACCCCTCGCCGAAAGACGTCTCCGAATTCACCCTCAGCGTCGCTATGGATTACATAGCGCTGGGTCTTGATACCGAAAAAACGATATTCTGGCGTCAGTCGGATGTGCCTGAGGTTACAGAACTTACGTGGCTTTTGTCGTGCGTTACGCCAAAGGGCCTTTTGGAGCGGTGTACAAGTTATAAGGACAAGGTCGCTCAGGGATTAAGCCCCAATCACGGGCTGTTCGCGTATCCTGTTTTGCAGGCGGCGGATATCCTTATATATAAGAGCGATGTTGTGCCTGTTGGCGCAGACCAGAAACAGCACATCGAGATTACACGCGACATCGCGGGCTACTTCAACAATACATACGGCGAAACTTTTATCCTGCCAAAGGATTACATTATAGAATCGGTGGCGGTCGTGCCTGGTATCGACGGCCGCAAGATGAGCAAAAGTTACGGCAACACGATTGAGATGTTCGAGCCGGAAAAGAGCATCAAAAATAAGGTTATGAAAATCGTTACCGACTCGACGCCTGTCGAGGCGCCGAAAAATCCTGATAAGTGTAATGTTTTTGCGCTTTTAAAACTTTTCGCCTCCGCCGAGGAAATCAAACAATGGGAAGACAAATACCGCAAAGGCGGCACAGGATACGGCGAAGCGAAGAAACGCTTGGCCGAGCTTATCGTAGAATACTTTAGACCATACCGTCAGAAACGAACCGAGCTTGAGAGTAATCCGGATTACCTCAAACAAATTTTGGCGAAAGGCGCTCAGCGGGCAAGGGCCGTCGCGATTAAGACGCTGATTGAAGCACGAAAAGCTGTAGGGTTAGGTGAGTATTATGGCAGATAAACTTGTTACAGTAGCCGAGTATATGGATTCGATGCAGGCCGAGATGGCAAAGCAGGTTTTAGACGATTTCGGGATAAAGAGTACGCTGGCGGGCCAGCATGGGGCGGATGTACTTGCCGGCGTACCGGCATTCGCAACCGTCAAGCTTCAGGTGTTGGAAAAGGACGCTGATGAGGCCAGACAGATACTTGAGGGGCTGGAACAAGGTCACGAGCCGGAAGAGTATGAAATAGGAGATGAAACGGACGAGGCGGACGAGCCCTATGACCCAAAGGAGGAGTTGTAATTGTCTGATTATCGGGTAAATCTTGAGATATTCGCGGGGCCTTTGGACCTGCTTTTGTATCTTGTCCGCAAGGAAGAGGTTGATATTTACGACATACCCCTTGCGAAAATCACCGACCAGTATATTCGTTATATCGATATTCTAAAACAGCTCGATATCGACGTGGCGGGCGATTTCCTGGTAATGGCGGCAACGCTGATGCAGATAAAATCGGCTATGCTTCTGCCAAAGACGCAGGGAGAGGAAATCGGAGCAGAAGATTTGTCAGACCCGCGTGCCGAGCTTATAAGGCAGCTTTTGGAATACAAGCGATTCAAAGACGCGGCGAATATGCTCGCGGCATCAGCCGAGGAACACGGCGACCGGTTTGCCAGGCCTGACACGGTCATCGAGCAATTCAAGCCCAACGCCGAGCCGACTGTTGACCTCGACCAGGTCAGCGTATGGAATCTGCTTGAGGCCTTCGACGCGATTATGGAGGCGACCGGCGCCAAATATGACACCCGTCTTATTGTTGATGACACGCCGATTGACCTGTACCAGATAGAGATTCTTCATCGGCTGCAAAAAGAAGGCCAGATAAGCTTCGAGCGTATTTTCGAGCCGAGGAACAGCCGGCTGGTGCTGGTAGGACTGTTTTTGGCCATACTGGAGCTTATCAGGTCGCAGTTAATCTGGGCCGAACAAAACCAGGAAACAGGCAAAATATCCCTGCGTGCGCTGACCGATGCGCCGCCGGAAGAGGCCGTTCGTAAAGCGATAATGAGAATCGAGGCAGAGGAAGCAGCTAACCAGCAGGCAGTGGTGGCAATAGAACAGCAGCCGGCGCCTGCCCCGGTTGAGAAATTACCCGCGGAGCCGGATTCAACTGACGAAGAAACGATTGAAGAGGTATATGAGTTACCGATACCGATTGCGGAAATACCGCCTGCTGATAATTCAATAATCGAGCAGCCCGTCGAAGAAGCACAAACGGAATCGCATCTGCCTATACCTATTGCGGAATTGCCTCCGAAAGACAAATCCAAACAAACAGCCGACGAACCAGGACCGCTGGACGGCCAAATAAAAGAACAATCATAAACACGGAAAAACGTAATAAGCGTTTGACAGTTGTTGGCCGACTCTATAAAATCCAGTTAACCTAAGGCCAATTTTGGAAAGGAAGCAAAAAATGGCTGGCAATGTAGTTGAGCTTACCGACGTGGATTTCGATGAAATGATTCATACAGCGGGAACGCCCGTGCTGGTGGATTTCTGGGCGCCATGGTGCGGCCCCTGCAGAATGATGGGGCCAATCATCGAGGAATTCGCCAAGGATTACACAGGCAAGGCGAAGGTCTTCAAGCTCAATACCGACGAGGCCAGGGATAGCGCTATGGAATTCGGTATCAGCGCGATACCGACAATCATCCTTTTCAAAGACGGACAGGTCCAGAAGAAATGGGTCGGCCTGACCAGCAAAAAAGACCTCGCCGCGGCAATCGACGAACTGCTTTAAACTAAAACTAAAGTCTCCCGGCCGCCGGCTGACTCCACCAGCTTGAATCGCGGAAATAGTTCTTCAGCATCATCGCTGCGTTTGCCCCGTCGCCTGTCGCCGTCGCGAGCTGCATCGCTGCTGCCACCCGGCAATCACCCGCCACGAATACGCCGGGGACGTTCGTCCTCAGGTGCGCAAAATCGCACTTGATGAAACCATCGCCGGTTAAGTCAACGAAACCCTTGAGAAACTCTGTGCTGGGAACCATCCCGACGAAAATGAAAACGCCGTCGCAGGGATAAGTTTCTTCTTTACTGGTTTTAACATTTTTCAGCCGGATGGATTCGACCTTGTCTTTGCCCTCGATGGCGACCGCCACGATGCTGTATTTGACCAGCAGGTTCGTATTCGGCTCTTTACTCTTCGCGATAAACTCTTCCTGCAGGACTTTGGTCGCGCGGAATTCGTCCCTGCGGTGAAGCAGCGTTACTTTGGCGGCGAATTTGCACAGGTGCAGCGTTTCTTCCATCGCGGTATTGCCTCCCCCGATTGCGACGACGGATTTACCTTTGAAAAACGGCGCGTCGCAGGTCCCGCAGTAACTCACGCCCGCACCTGCGTTGCGAAACTTGTCCTCGCCGGGGATACCGAGCTTGCGATAAGCGCTGCCGGGGGCAAGTATGACCGCGCGGGCAAGGTATTTGTCTTTATCGCAGGAAATTTCGATGTCGCCGTTGCTTAATTTCTTCAGGGCGGTTACTTCCGACCCTGTTTTGATTTCACCGCCGAAGGCGACGGTCTGCTTTTGCATTTTTTCGATAAGCTCATAGCCGCTTATCCGCTCGAAGCCGGGGTAGTTTTCTATTCTGTCGGTGCTGTTGATTTGCCCGCCCGGAACAAACTTTTCGAGCAGCAGCATTTTGAACCGGTCTCTTGCGGCGTATAACCCGGCTGCCAATCCGGCCGGACCCGCGCCAATTATTATGCAATCGTATCTTTCTGCCATACCTGTAATCCTTTACCTTTTATAATGTGCCATAAGATAACATAGTGGGCCGTTCAGTGCCAGAGTATTGACAATCGATGGTTGATAATTGATGATTAAGGGAAAGATTTGAAGATAATCAGTTTCGTGGAGGTTCCAGTGCGAACGATTAAGGGCACAATCATATTATTATGTCTTACGATAGTAACAGCAGGCATAAACAAACCCGTTAAAGAGCAACCGGGGCAGGATGTTAACCAGCCGGACGCAAACGGCATCAGCGAATACTACGGATTCGGCGAGATGGAAATCATTAAGCTGGACTGGGGTATTAATAGTTTGCAGGTTGCCGATTTTGACGGCGACGGCCGAAACGACATCGCCGTGGCTAACAACCGGAAAGCCGCGATAGAGATTCTGTTTCAAAAGGATTCAATCGGCCCTCAGGACCAGGACGTGGCGGTTGACCCCAATGACATCGATATCAATGCGCTGGTAGGCCCGAGCCGATTCGCCAGGCAAACCGTGCCGGTTTCCCAAAGGATATACAGTATGGTTGCCGGCGACCTCAACGGCGACGGGCTGATTGATTTGGCGTACTATGGCGAGCCGCGAGGCCTGTATATATTGTTACAGAAACCGCAAAAGGAAAAACACAAATCGAAAACATTAACCTGGCAGCCGGTGAAACGCATCAATATCGATGATGCCCTGCCTAATGATAATGCCCTTATCTGCGAGGATATAGACAACGATGGCAAAAAAGACCTGATTGTGGTCGGCAGGGACGCCATATACGTCTTGCTCCAAAAGAAAGACGGTTCTCTCGGCGAGCCGGTCAAGTACCCGACTGCGGCTCGAATCGTCGGTGCCGAGGTCGGCGACCTCACCGGCAACGGCATAAACGACCTGCTGCTTGTTACCGACGATGCCGAAAGACCCATCCACGTTCGTCTCGGGCAGAAAAATAACCAGTTAGGACCCGAAATGCGCCTGTTATCTGAAATGCCTCTGGCGCTGGAGCTTGCTAATATGGGCGGCAAAGAAGGCAAAGATATAGTTGCGATTGACGCTATAAGCAGACGACTGGTCTGCTATAAATTGGCCTCAGACAGCTCGCAGGGCGATGACTGGCCAGTGCTGTTTTATCCCCTCGCGGCAGGGCAGGGCAGCGAAAAACGAGACCTCGTAGTCGGTGATTTTGACGGCGATAAACTCACGGATGTTGTCATAAGCGACCCCGGTGCGGCGGAACTCATATTGTACAGACAAATAGCCGGCGTAGGATTGGCGGAACCGGCAAAATTCCCGTGCCTGGCAGAAGCCGATGCCTTATCAGCCGCCGACATAGACGGCGACGGCAAAACTGAGCTTGGTGTCCTGAGCATCAAGGAAAAAACAATCGGCATAAGTAAATTCGAGTCGGGACGATTGACCTTCCCGAAAGCCGTCGATTTGACAGGTGAGCCGCTTGCTATGGAATTAAGCGATATAGACAACGACAAGTCGGCTGATTGCGTATATGTTTCCCGCTCACAGTCGGATACAAGGTCGCTTCGGATAATCTATAACGTGGCAAAAGCCGACGCCAACGATACCCTCGCGGTCGAGCTTCCGCAGCTCGCCACGAATCCGCAGGCAATCAAGGTTATCGACGTTGACCACTCCCGGAAGGGATGGCCAAGCCCAGATGGCTTAAAAGACGTTCTTATATTTGTCAAATATGAGCTGCCCATCCTCGTTCGCCAGACCCAAAAACGGAAATTCGAGGTCGTCGATTCCCCAAAGGCACAGACCAGCTTGATAAAAGAAGCAACCATTCGCTCGATTTACTCGGCTGACGTTGACGGCAAACCGGGCGATGAGCTTTTGGTAGCTCAGAACAATTTCGCCAGAAGCATGACATTCGCAAACGGAGAGTGGACGGTCATCGACCAGTATAACGCCAAAAACGCCGAGAATCATATTTCGGCTGTCGCCGCGGCAAAGATGAAAGTTGACGGCGCAAAAGACAGCAAAGCGATATTGTTATTGGATGGCCAAAAGGGCCGGCTCCAGATTCTTACCTCGGACACAGATAAAACATTCCGCTTCGACAAAGAGCTGGATGTCGGAACCTGGAATCCGGCATCGGGCGTCAAAATGCTAATCGCCTCCCTCACCGGCGGCGGGCCTGATGATATCCTGCTGTTCGACGGCGAAAAATTAGGGCTGGTTATCCCGCCCGGAGCCAAAACAAATCGGTATCGGCTCGAACAAAAATTCAGCTATGAAACCAAAATAAAAGACGGCGCCTACGGCAATTTCACCACCGGCGACATCAATGGCGACAAACTGACCGATATCATAACGGTCGAATACAAACATAACCATATTGAGATACTGACGCTTGATTCGGCAGGCAAACCCGTCCCGGCGATGCGGTTCAAGACATTCGAGGACAAGACCTACCGTGAAGCCAGACCGCAAGGGGCAGGCGTCGAGCCGCGACAAATGAAGGTTGCCGATGTTACGGGCGACGGCAAAGCCGACCTGGTAACTATTATTCACGACAGGATTATTATTTACCCCCAGGATTAATCCTCGCTGAACGAACCTTAAAACAAGGGCGTTAAGCGGCTGAATTGATATATTTTATATGTGAATCTATCTCACATAACCGCTTGATAATACTACGGTTATGCAATACCAGCATTGCCCCCCCAAAAAAACCGCTTCGTCCTATAATTTTCTTGACATTTAGCAAATAAAGTGGTTAAAACTGATTAAGCTATGAGGAGTTAGTATATCCCTGATAGAGAGCAGGGGTAACTCAGTAAAAAAGAAAAAGGGGGAATAACTAATGAAGAAGAAGGAGTAAGATTATGAGTAGAACGTTAGTAGCAATTTGTCTTGTCTTGGCAGTGGCCTCCGCCAGCTATGCCGGTCGCCCTGGCACCTCCATGATTGGTAACTGGGAAAACGGTGCCGATATGGAAGGTTGGTCAGTTGATACTGAGGGCACAGCATACATAGAGATAACTCCTGGGATAGGGAATACGGTCGGCAGCAATAGCCTCTTTGTGGCCTACAATGGCGGGTATTGGCAGTTGGATTATACGTTCTCGACAATACCGGCATCAAAATTTGTCGGCGGCACACTTTCGTTTGATCTGACCCTAACTGGTGGTGCAGTTGGCTGGGATGATTTCGACGAAAAGTTGTCCCTCAACAGCGATGGCCCGAGCGGTTATCAGGAATATGCTCCCACCTCTGTCGTAAACGATGATGGCAGTTCAACCGGCCATGACTGGGGTTCTTGGACAGGTACTTTCGCAAGAACCTATACGACGGATATCAGTTCCTACGATGCAACAGGAGCAACATGGATGGTCATTAGGTTCTCGGGACAGGGCTGGCCGCAAAATGGAGTTTACCTCGACAACGTTGAGTTTGATACCCCTGAGCCGGCAACAATGGCCCTGATGGGACTTGGTGGTCTTGCTTTGATTCGCAGGAAAAAATAATCAAGCCGGTAAGAAACGATTAAACAAGGGCCTATCCCGACAAACGAGGCAGGCCTTTGTTTTTTGTGGAAACAGAGATAGCGTTTCAGTATTGATACTGACATTTTACGGAATAATAAAAATTACCCAAATTAACAGCAATGCCACGTTACATAACCTCTTAATAGCACAGCAGTTACGCAACACGGCGAGGCCTATAATATTTTTTGCATCCTATAATAATTTCTCTTGACATACAGAGGGCGTTTGTGGTATTCTTATTGTTGTAAAGAGTTGTCACACAAGTGTGTAGATATGGCTCCCTCTTGAGAGGAGGGTGCAGCCAATTGAAAAGTAAATAAATGTAGCGAAGAAGTTGTCGCTTTATTTAACGTTAGGCAAGCGCAAGGTTATAAAAAGGTGAAAGTCAAACTGTAGTGCTTGTTGTTGTTCGAGACAAAAGCAAAGTAGAGAGTGAGTTTGTCGAGAACAACTAAATTCTGGCTTGTTGCCAGGATTAACGAACAAGAAAGTGATAACAACCGAAGAAGGAGGAGTAAGAATATGAGTAGAATATTAGTAGCAGTTTGTCTTGTTTTGGCTATAGCCTCTGTCAGCTTTGCCGGCAGCCAAGGCGTCATTCGCCCAGGTACCCAAATGATTGGTAACTGGGAAGATGGCCTATTGGATGGCTGGTCAATTTCGACCATCGGGTATATAGAGGTAGATACAGGGGTAGGGAATACAGTCGGCAACAATAGCCTCTTTGTGGCCTACGATGACGGTGTTGCTTATGACTATTGGCCACTGGCCTGGACAGCTCCGTGGGACAGTGGACTGGGAAAGAATGCAATTCCGACATTAGGCGTCGGCTGCAAGCTTTCGTTTGATCTGACCCTAACTGGTGGTGCAGCTGGTTGGGATGATTTCGACGAAAAATTGTCCATCAACAGCGATGGCACGAGCGGTTATCAGGAATATGCTCCCACCGTCGTAAACGATGATGGCAGTTCAAGTGGCCATGATTGGGGTTCTTGGACAGGTACTTTCGCAAGAACCTATACAACGGATGTCAGTGCCTACGATGCAACAGGAGCAACATGGATGATCATTAAAATCTCTGGACAGGGCTGGCCGCAAAATGGCGTTTATCTCGACAACGTTGAGATTTGCCCCGAGCCGGCAACAATGGCTCTGCTCGGTCTTGGCGGTCTTGCTTTGATTCGCAGAAAGAAATAATTTCTGTTGGCAAGGCAATTACAAAGTAGTATTAAACCGGGGCCTGTCAAATGACAGGCCTCGGCTTTTTTTTGCGCAAAAATAATGTCAATCAATTAACGCCGAACGGCCAATATCCGATTTTAAACCCGCAACGCCGCATCAATAGTAATATTTGAACGTCAAATCAACGTCCCAGGCGTCGGGCTGGCCCTTGTTTTTTCTGAAGTTTATCTTCGTGCATTGAAGGCCTGACCAGTGTTGCTGTATCGAGGACAGAAATCTGGCGGCCTTTGCTATTTCTACGCTCTTCAGCGAAACGTTGGCGGCCTGAGTTTTTTGCCCTTCAGATTTAAGAATCACGCCTGAAGACAGTTTATAGTTGTTGGCGGAAATTGAGCAGAATTCAGCGGCCTTCTGGACGGCGGTCGCGTAATCGAATCCGGCTGCCGTCTCTTTCCCCTTGGTTGCGTTCAGACGCTCAGGGTCGGCTGCGATAAGCTCCTCCATCAGTGGCAGCGACTTCTGATACTGCTCTGCGTCGTTATTATAGTTTGCGCGGGCGCCGGGAAGGTAAACACCCCATATAATCACAGGCCAAAGCACTGCCAACGCAGGAACGAGTATGTAATAAAACATCGGGTTTTTATATATTTCTTTTATGTCTTTCATTGGCCGCCTCCGCCTTGCTTTGTGGGGGTGGGTTCAACCGTTACGCCGAAGGTGCTGCGACCCCCGTCGGTGCTGATACGCTGCTGGAGAACGTTCAAGCCGGTCTGCTTGAGGGCCTCGAACATCTTCAGGGTATTTTCCGGGCTGGGCGTGTCGCCGTTGAGTGTAATCATCTTGTCGGTTATGGAAACGGTCTCGATATTAAGGCCCGTGGTCGCGGCGCACTTGTTCAACGCCTGAAGCACAAGGGCGAGTTTGGCCGCGACGGCTTCTTCACCGGTAAGAGAAAAGCCCTTTTGCGCCTCCTTGATACGCCGTAGCGCCGTGGATATTTTTCTCGTTGCCTCTTTTGTTTTGCTCGGCATCTTCTCCCCGAACATTACCGCTGAAAAATCCTTCGCAAATTTAGCCCCCAGCTTGGCGCGATACTGGTTGAACTGCAGGGCCTGCATCAGGCCGTATAATCCGACGGCGAACATAAGAATGACCGCCGCAACCGCAAAAAACTTAAGCGTCTGCTGCAAACGCATCTTCTTGCCCTGGTAGGGCATAAAATCGCCGCGGAAATTGGTGCCGTGAGACCCGTCGAGCTGCGCTATCGCCGCGCCGTAAGCGATTGCGAATTCGACGGCATCGGGACAGTCCGCGATTGCGTCGGCAGATAATTTCGCCAACCCCGTTATGTCAATACGATTGGTCTCAATAGCAATTTTTTTGGCGATGTCGTCGCAGCTCACCGAATCTGCTGTATCAAAAATTTCAAGACGATTCACTGCTCCCCCTGTTTGCAGCAGTGCGGTGGTCATTGAAAACTGCTTTGTCAGCATCTCATTCTTGTTTTGCGCGGGACTCAGAAGGAACGTCCGCATCGAGGTTGCCGGCGTCGGAGATATCCCCTGCCAGGGCGAAGAAACGGGCGAGATAAAATAGCCGTTTCTCCGGGACAAAAATGCGAACAACGGGCGAACGTCGCCAGACAAAGACGCGCTCTGGCAGACAAACCTTGCCAGGCAGCTCACGTCCGGCTCCACGCTGAACGGGTCTATGTTATTGCTTTGCAGCGCGCCGAGCAAATCAGACAGCATCTGTTTTTGCGCCGTGAAGGCGCTGATGTCCGCGCCGGTCTGGTCGGTCGAATTTATTTTGAACGCGATTGCGACGTCCGTCGCGTCGGTGCCGAGGGCCTCTTCCGTGTCAAAGTGGACCGTCTGCGTGATTTTCCTGACGTCGGAGAACTCGCTGTGGATACTGTGCTGCATAAACATCGCGCAGTCCAGGGCAACCGCCGCATCGGTAAATTTAATCTGCCTTTCGGCGCATACGGCCGCGATGCGCTGGGCCAGCGCCTGGAAAGTCGGCTGTTCGGACTGTTCCGGCAAAACACCAAAACACCCCACGAGCTTTCTCTCACTGCCCTGCACGTCCAGACAAACGACCGTCGCGCGGTCTTTGGCCAGATATATTCCCAAAAAATTCCCAGTTTGCACTTTAAGTCAGCTCCTTACTGCGTTTAACCTCCGGCATACAACTTATAGTGATTTTTCCCCACTATACGCTATCCGCCGCACTGTTTACCCGCTCAAAACAGCGACCTTTTGAATCTTGCCGCCATTTTTCATCAAAACCACGATTGCCGAGACCTTTGCCACGCCGTTTACCGCTGTAACGTGTATCGAAAACACGTTGCTGCTCGTGGTAATATATGGTCTGCATTTTTCGATTGAGTCGGAAAACCTGAACAGCTCTTTTTTGATCGCATCAATATCTGCGAACGGCTTTTCGCGTCTCTTTTTTATGATTTCGTCGGCGATTTGCTGGGCATCGCCTCCGAATGTAAATGCGGCTTCCAGCACATTCCTGGGCGCCGAGTTTATATTAACCTGGGTCGTCCCCCATAATCCCATATACTTTAGCGCCGACTCTTCTTTTCTGGTTTCACTTATAATTGTGGGTTCGGCGAGTATTTGCAGGTCGAGCAGGGAGCTGTGGAAGAGTTCCGAAAAATCTCTGGTTTGAGCAACCATAGATTCCGTCGGTGAAACCTCTGACGTCTTATAAACGGTTCTTTTCGCTCTTGCGCCTCGCCTGGCCGGATTTGGAACTTCGGTTGTTATGGGTATCCTTTGTACAACCGGCTTGAATTCAACCGTGAACGGTTTTATTGAAGCTATTTGCTTTAACTCGTCCCCTACGGTTTTTATCCTGTCGGAATCGTATCCCATCCACTCAAAAAAGGTCTGCATGCCCGCCTGTGACTCACGCTGGACTTTTTCATTATCGATGATGGCCCACCCGGCAGGATATTTCGCGTTTTCATCTTCGGTCTCAATTTTTATGTGTGTCGAGCCGATTTCAAATTCTACCGGCTCCGTCACAAAAGGCCAGGACGGACCATAAGGCCCTCGTATCTTTAAATTGTTACTATCGTTTGGCTCGGCTAAATTCGAATCAGCCGTGTGTTTCCCGTTCGAGTCGTTGGCTTCAGGAACAGACGGAGGGGAGGGCGTATTTCCATCTTTGCTTTCACCCGGATTGCCGGACAGTTCTGCTTGTTTTTTGGCAAGTTCCACCGCCCATTGTTCAATCAACTGGCTATACTCCTGCTCGTTGAGATGGAAAAGGTCGGAAAAATCCGGCTCATTGGGACGGGAAATCAACTTAAGGTCGTTAATGTCTTCCAATGCGGCCAATGCGTATTTTAACGCCGAATCACGGGCGTAACAGGCGTTGGTGTAATCGATGATGTAACTGTCCCTGTGCCGCTGAGAAGCCACCCGGCTGGCTAAAGTGTATCCAAGCGTCGCAAGAACCAGCAGCACTACCATCGTTATCAGAAGCACAATCCCGCTTGTGCGAACCGATGGTTCGGCCCCTCGTGTGGTTCGGCTATCGTGATTTTGCAAACAATCGTTCATAAAATCATTCTTGTCTTTCTCCGCTTTGCTGTTTCGTCGCAGTGCCTGTTGGCCTGTTGGCATCATCTGTGGGTTGGTTGATATCTGCCGGGTTATTGGCATCGTTGGCATCGGCCTGGTTGACATCAGCAGATATGGTAAATGTGGGCCTGCGGGTCCTGTCAACGGCAATAGTGCGAACAATCTTTTCCTCTTCGGGAACGTCAAAGGTGCCGCTTACCGTCTTATACGGCATAGCAAATGACATTGTAATCCTGACCGCCGGCGGAACACCTTCCGTCCACCGGTCCAATGGCGTTTCGTTTCCGTCTTTGGGAACTTCGATTTTGAAAAAAGTTATACCACTGCAAATCGGCACAAAAACCTCTCGCTGCCACGGTTCTTTCTGGTTGTCGAGCAGGGCGTCTTCCATCGCGATTCCGGAATGGCTTCGATACAAGGTAAGCAGTCCGCTTTCCGGGTCAGTGCTGCTTTGCCAGACAACTTTTTCAAGCGTTTGCTGCTGGTTTTTGGCGTCGTTAATCGGCTTGAATATTTCCAGTTTTGCGGCGGATAAACCGTCCTGCAATTTGTTTAAAATATCAATTTGAACCCCCTGGCCTCCGCCGGCAACCCGGTCGAGGTCTTCGGCTATTCGCTGAAAAACCTCACGAGGCAGGCGATTGCTTTCCATCTTGTTCATAACCGCGGCCGAGCCGCTTTGCCCCCTGTTATATAAAGCCAGAACCGCCAGCAGGACCATTGTTCCGACGGTCAGGGCGGCAAGTATCTCCACGAGCGTAAAAGCCCGTTTATAAGAACGCGTTTTTTTATCGATTGATTCCATATCGGTTACAAACTAACCGCTACGAGCCGCGCAATAAATCATCTATTTGTTTCTTCGTCTTCGGGTCCGTATCGTCCGGAGCCGTCGGTTCGGTGCCTGATGAATTGGTGCCCGGCTGCGCCTGCGACCCGGGCTCCCCTGGTTTCTGCGAATCCGGTGTTGTCGTCTTGTCCGCGGTCGCTTTCTTCGGCCTGGTAATTGACAATTCCGGGTATTCTGTCAATGTGCTTTGCTTGTCCTCTTCCGTCGGGTTGCCGTCGGTTCGCAGGTACAGGTCCAGCCAGGAATCAAGATATTCGCCTGCGTCCGTCATCGGCATACCGTTTTTTACCCACTGCTTTATGGTTTCGACAGTAACGCCGGCAAATTCCGCCGCAAGCTTCTCGGTCGCGATAATATGTTTGGCGATCTGTTGTTTCTGTAATGCTGACTTTTGCGTCAACTGCGCCATCTGCGCATCGCTAAGCTTGGTAAGCCAGTTGGTTAGCTCGACATTTTGGGGCTCACCGGATGTATCGGTATATTCCGCCGAACAGACCGCCCGCACCCACATATGCGATGTCGCCGATTCATAAAAACTCTCGATGGTGGTCTGCCAGCGGATGTCCGGGAATTTTTCGCTTGTGCCGTATTCGGTCGTTTCCTGTACGGAATCCAAACCAAGTATCTTTTCCATATTTTCGCGGGCTATTTCAAAGGCACGCATACGCTGAATCGAGTTCGCCGCGGAAGCCGTGCATCGCTCTAAAACTACCCAGACGCTTATGCCGATAAACGCCAGCAGCGTAACGGCGGCCATGCTTTCTGCCAGCGTAAACGCTTTTCGTCGTGCGTGCTGCGTGGTGTGTCGTTCGAACAAATCACGCAATACACAATACGCACAACGCAATACGTTTGTGTTTTCAGAATGGCAGGTCATCTTTACTCCTTGGCCAGACGATTTGCGCTTCACCCTCCTGCAAACGAACGATATTGCTCAGCCGGTCAACAACAATCGACCAGCTCTGCCCCTCAGAATCGATAAGCACGATTATGCCGCCGAACTGCCACCCCGCCCGGCTCGCCCGAAACTTCGCCCTGTCCTCGTTTGTATATTGCCCGTCGTCAAACAAAACGTATGAAATCCTGCAGTTGTAGCCGAAATCCTCCTGGGTGATTATTTCTTCATCAAGAACGTCCGCCAGATTGGAAGACGAAATCTCGCGCAGAAGATAGCTTTGCTGCGGGATATCAATAATGACTTCGTATCTTTTGTTACTCTGGCCGGCGCTCGTTACCGCGGCCTCGAGGGCCGAGATTAGCCCCTGACTTTTGGCTTTGAAGGAATTTTTGGTAATGACTCCATTCAGATTGGTTGCCGCAATCATTATCAGCATCGAAACGATAACGATGACGACCATCGCCTCAGCCAGCGTAAACGCCCGGCGTAGCGATAGCGAAGTCGGAAGCCATTTAGCGAAGCGGGGTCGTCTGTCTTCTGTCATTCGTCCTCCGTCCTCTGTCAATCGGCATCCGTGCTGCGAAGGTCGGCGTTGAGTCCCTCGCCGCCCTCTTCGCCGTCAGCTCCATAGCTGATAATAACGAATGCTTTGCCGCTTTCGGGCGATAATTGATAAATGAACTCGTTTCCCCAGGCGTCTTTTGGCAGCGATGTCGTTTGGAGATAACCGCCGGGGTTCCAGCCGGTAACGTCAGTGGGCTGCTCGATAAGTTCCTGCAGGCCGGCCTCTTCGGTTGGGTATCGGCCCGTGTCGAGCTTGAACTGAATAACGGCGCTGTGGAGCATTTTGAGATTGGCCTTGGTGGAGATAACTCGCGCTTTATCAATTCTTCCGACGACGTTGACGGCAACAATACCCGCCAGGATGCCGATAATCACGATTACGGCCATAACCTCAATAATCGTGAACGCCTTTCCTGATTTCCTGATAACCTGGTTTGCTGATAACCTGGTTTGTCGATTTGTATTCATAATAAACTCCAATCTGCCTTACATAGCCATTTGCGAAATTTTCAAAATCGGCATCATTATCGCAAGGGCTATGATGCCTACGATTACCGCGATAAAAACAATTACAAGCGGCTCTATGGCCGCGCTTATCCGTTCGATGACAATATCTGTTGATTCTTCGAGTGAATCGCTTATGTTTTTGAGCATCGTCTCAAGCTCACCGCTTTTCTCGCCCACTGTTACCATATGGGCTATCGACGGGTCAATGACCCCGCTATCGCGCAAAGGCGTCGCGATGTCCGCACCGGCGAGAATTCTCTCTCTCGCCTGGTCAATCGCCCGTTTCATCAGTGTGTTGCCCGTAACCTCGCCGACTACGCGGAACGACTCAGCCATACTTAGGCCGGAACCGAGAAGCGTTGACAAAGTAGATGCGAAACGTGAAACCACCCTCTGCTTGATAAGCGGTCCGAATACTGGCAGCGACAAAATGAATTTGTCCCGCATAAACGCGCCGTGGGGCGTCTTGAAGAACCGCCTTATTCCCCAGATAGCCGCCACTATGCCTGCGATTACGAGCACTACCCACCAGCTTGTCATAATGTAGCTTGCGTTCATTAACTGTTTGGTTATCCAGGGCAGCTCCTGTTTGGCTGCAACAAGCTGGGCGCCTATTTTGGGGATGACAAATGTGGTAAGAATAATGATAACAACGAAGGCGAACAGCATAAGAATCGCCGGATACACCATAGCGGTAATGATTTTCGATTCAACCTTCTGGCGCTTGCCCATAAAATTGCCGATGGTGGCGAATACGGGTCCAAGCGACCCGGTAACCTCGCCCACTCGCACCATGCTGACGTAAATTATGTCGAAATACTCGTCGTAATCCTTCATAGCGTCGGTCAGCGATTCGCCCGTAATCACGCGGTCGCGGATATCCGTAAGGGCGGCCTTGAATCTCGGGTCAGGCGACTGCATCGTCAGCACAGTCAGCGCCTCTGTCAGCTTTATGCCCGAATTGACAAGCGTGGCCATTTGCCTGGTGAAATCGATCAGGTTCTTTTTGCTCGTCCTGCTGAAAATCGACGCGATAATGGACCTTCCCTCTTCGGCCGCACCAAGCTCGGTTACGGCGGTCGGATGAATGTTGCGAACGCGCAACTGTTTGCGGGCGGCATAAGGGCTTTCGGCTGTTATAGTCCCTTTAGCTTTCTTTCCGTCTGCGGCTATCGCTGTATATGTATATCTTGGCATAACTGAAAATCCCTATATCACATCGGCCTGGGTAACTCTAAGCACCTCGGAGATAGTCGTTATTCCCGCGAGGACCTTGCGAGCCCCGTCCATTCTCAGTGTTTGTAATCCCGCGTCCAGCGCAAACTTTTTTATTGCTCCGGCTGTGGCCCTTTGATAAATGAGATTCTGTATCTCCTCGTTAACCAGCATCAGCTCATAAATACCCGTTCTGCCTCGGTAGCCGGTCTGGAAACATTTGTCGCATCCGGCGCCGATATAAAATTTGGCCTCCGAAGACGAATCTCCAAGCCCAAGCTCTCTCAGCTCGTGAGGCGCCGGATTATACTCCTTTTTGCAATCCGGGCAGACCTTTCGCAGCAGCCGCTGTGCCATTATGGCAATCAATGAAGAGCTGACTAAATACGGCTCCACGCCCAGGTCCAGCAACCTGCTTATCGCGCCTGCCGAATCGTTGGTGTGAAGGGTGCTGAAAACCAAGTGGCCCGTAAGGGATGATTGTATCGCCATTCTCGCTGTTTCCGCGTCACGAACCTCGCCGACCATTACCACGTCGGGGTCCTGTCGCAGGATGTGCCTCAGCGCATTAACAAAGGTAACGCCCTTTTTGCTGGCGACCTGCATCTGGCTTATGCCTTCGAGCTGGTATTCGATTGGGTCCTCGACGGTCATAACGTTTTTTTCCGCGGAATTAATGCGGTTTAGACAGGCGTAAAGCGTGGTGCTTTTGCCGCTGCCCGTGGGGCCTGTTACGAAAATGATGCCGTGTGTGCGATTTAGCAGCGTATCAAATCTCTTGAGGTCATCTTCCCAAAGTCCGAGTTGATTCAGCGTAAGTATGCCTGAGCTTTTGTCCAAAATACGCAGGACACATCGTTCACCGAAGCTTGTGGGGACGGTGCTGACGCGAAGGTCAATTTCCCGCTGGCCCAGGCGGACGCTGCATCGCCCATCCTGCGGCATTCGGCGTTCGGCTATGTCCATACCTGCCATAACCTTTATACGTGAAACAATCAGCGGTAGCACGTTTCTGTTCAAACTTAAAGTGTCGTATAGAATACCGTCAACACGGTAGCGAATTTGTATCTTGCCCTCGTATGGGTGAACGTGAATATCGCTTGCCCTCAACTGCAGGGCGCGAAAAAGAATGTCATTGACTAATCGGATAACGGGCGGACGATTAACCACGTCCAGCAGGTCGTCCGAGCCGGCCACTTCATCGGCAAGCTGGTCGATGTTTTGCGAATCCAGCTCCTCCACCACCTCATCTATCACGGTCGTCCGCTGTTCGTATGCAACATCGATAACCGAAGTTATGGCGGCACGCGTGGCGATTCCAGCTCGAACAGACATACCCGTCATCTTCGATATGTTATCGAGCGCTGCAATATCTAATGGCTTGGAAAGCACAACGGTCAGCTCGCCATTGTCCCCTTCTCTTTTTATCCCAATCAATGAATGGTGCTGGGCGTATGTCGCAGGGACGGACTGGATAAATTCCGGCGGCACCTGCTTGGCAGGTATCTCGGAGAAAAATTCGTTTCCCAGCGCCGCCGCGAACAAACGCAAAACCTGCTCCTCGGTAAAATTGGGGCAGGCAAGCAACACCTCGTCGATGCGTTGGCCCCCGGAGCTTTCCTCCAGAAATTTAGCCAGAACCTCGGCGTCAACTATGCCGGTCCGCTTCGCGGTTTGTATTAAAAGCTCTTTCATTTACATTTCACGAATATTACTTTAACCTTTTTCCACGGCTACTCAGCGTCAAGCACCTTTTCCGGGTCCACCGGCGTGGGCTTTATCCCAGGCACGTCTTCGTAGTGTTGAAACGTATCTTCGGATTTCTCAAACGCGGCGCGATTTCTTTCGGAAATCTTCTCTATCTCCGACAACCCTTCCAGTGTCGCCTCAGGCCTGAGTATGTTGGCTTTTACAAAAACATACAGTTTTGAATCGAGAGCCGAGTCGCTGGTGTTGCGAAACAGGGCGCCCACAATAGGAACATCACCAAGAAGCGGAACCTTGCTGCCGCCTTTGCTCTGGTTAAGCTTCAGAAGACCGCCCAGAATTATCGTTTTGTTGTTTGGAACCGTTACGATTGTGTCAACTGTGCTCGCAACGGTGTCCGGCGGGGCGTCAGCACCAGCGCTCCGGGCGCCGAAGTCCGACCTTTCGAGCTTGACAATAAGCAGCAGCAGGTCGCCCTCGCCTATGTTGGGCTGAATCGTCAGGGTAATACCGGCGTTGTACGCCTGGTAACTGGTGCTTGTCTGGACGACACCGGAGGAGGCAGTACCAGCACCCACCACGGTATTGCCGGTTATTGCCACGTTGACGGTATCGGTGGTCTTGATTATGCCGACCTGACCGTCATTGACCAGAATTTTGGGTTTGGCCAGTACGCGGCCGTAGCTTTTTGACTGTACCGCGGTAAGAAGCGCTTGGATATGTGCGTCGCTGTAAAAACCCTGGCCCTGACCTCCCGAAACAAATGCCTCGGCTCTACTCTTCTTACCAAGAAAACCATTACTATTAGAGTCGCCTTTCCCTCCTAGCAGAGCGGGCAGAAAATCCATCTTCCCGCCCACCGCCATTTGGGGGAATTTGCTGGCCAATTCCAGGTCGAGGTCGAAGTTGTCTGTTTTTGTAATTTCGACAAGTGTTACGTCAATAAGAACCTGGGGCCTTCTCTTGTCCAATTGTTTTATCAAATCCGCCACCCAGTCCTGATTTTTCTTGTTCGCGTAAACTATCAGCGAGAAGGTATTGGAGTCGGGAACAACAATGATGTTTTCTTCGGTTTTCTTGACGACCTTTTCTATCTTGCTATCTTTATCTTTGATAACGTCCTCGAGTAACTTCTTGAGAACCTCCGCGATATGGTCGGGCGACTGATTTTGAAGCGGGTAAACCTTGTAAGGTATCGATTTCTGCTCGCTCTCGCTGTCAACATAAGAAATAATAGTCGCAACTAATGCGTGCTGCTCAGGCGAGGCGTTGACCATAAGCGAGTTGGTTGATTCTATGACCACCACCTGCATCTCTTCGGTGGGCAGCTCTCCTTCCGAACTTGCGCTCACAGCCGGAGCAGCAGGTGTCGGCGGTGCGGCTGGCTGTCCCGGTGCACCAGGCGTTGTTGTTCTTGAGGTAATCCTGCCGCCGGGTGTGGTCGAGCCCGTTGTTCGGCTGGCGCCAACAATGCCAAGCTCCTCAAGCTTCTTTCTTACCTCTTCGGCGTCAACGTGCTGGATTTCATACACCCGCAGTGAACGGATATCCTGCTGCGCAATGTCAAGGGTATCGATAAGTTTCTCAACAACGGCCAATTCTTCCTCCTGCCCTATCATCAAAATACGGTTGGTCCTTTCGTCGGAGTCGAGATATATCGACGATTTTACGGAACTGGACGGCGTTGCTGCCGGTGTCGGCTGGCCTGGCGTCGGCTGGCGAACAGCAGGAGGACGCCTTGGCTGAGGCGTGGCCGTGGGAGTAGTAGCGGCAATCGCAATTGACATATCGCCCAGTTGCTCGACAAGTGTCTTAATCTTCGGGGCAAGCGTGCTGGCCATTGTGTATTTTAACTGCCGGAACTTGAACTGTTTTGGTCTGCCCGGTTTATCCACAACATCAAGAAGCTGTTCCACACGGTTCATTCGGTATGCGTAGCCGGTAACAATAATCGTTCCCCGCGTGGGTATTTCCGTTACCGCCCCGAGCTTCATGCCCTCAAGCAGCGCCTTGGCGCTGGCGGTATCGATATAGTTAAGCTGGAAAACACTGGTTACTACAACATCGCCCGCCTTAACCTGGCCGCTGTCAGCTTCTATCAGGGCGGGGTCTATTTCCAGAGTGTCGGCGATAGGGACTATTGTGACCAGATTACCCTTGCGGGACATAGCAAGGCCGGTAAACTTCAGAACTGATTCGGCAAGCGGGTATAAATCCCTTACCTTGATTGGCCCCTGAACCTTCAAACTGACCTCCATGGTCTTTATTTTGCTCTCATCGTACACATAATTGAGATTCAGATATTTGCCAATAAGGTCGAGCAAATCGATGACTTTGAGCTTTTCGGGAAGCGCAAGCTCGAGAGTTTCATCGGCATTGACGGCATAAATGGGCTCGTATTGATTTTGAACTTTCTCCTCATTATTTGGCTCTGCCGATGCTGTTGTTTCAAGGTTTGGCTCAGCGGTCTTCTTATCTTTGCCTGTTATTTTTTTATCGCTTTTAGCCGCTTGTTTGAGGGGTTTTATTGCGACGCTCTCTGCTTTAGGTGAGGTCTTTTGTTTTACGGTACTGCTCGATTTGAGATTGCTTTCGGCTTTGGATATGGAATCGAGAAGCTCGTCGAACGCCTTATCAGGGGCAGCCGGGCCTGTTCCCGCAACGGGCTGAGAGGCAAGACCCTCCTCAGGTTCAGGCAGAGGACCGGCTCGCTTTACCACGTCGGCATACTCAACAAACTTATCCATAACCGCGACCGGGGCAATAGCAATAAGCTTGTCTTCGTGGGTATCAATAATCGCCTTGTACCCCGTCCCGCCTGGTATATTATAAAATGTTCCTATGGATATTTTCCCGATTTCGGCAGCCATCGCGTCCGCAGACGGCATCCGGTTCGCGTCAGAGGCGGGCAGCAAGACCTTCACGGCATACTTTTCGCGTGAATCCACCATAGCCAGCAAAGCCGCCGCCTTGACAAGAACATCGGGCTTTGCCGTAACCAGCAGCGTATTGGAGTCGCTTACCTGGGAGATATTAGTGATATTCGCATCGGCCAGAAATTGCTTACCCTGCTGAGGCGAAATGTACTTGAGTAAAAACGCCCTGTATCTGTCAGGATTAGGCGCGGCCGTCTCATTGGGTGAAGCCATATCCGCTGCCGGCGAAGACACCACAGGCGCTAAACTCCCGAAAATTACGACCGCGATTAAACCGAATTTGCTAATCCAACCGGCGGGTCTCAGCTTTAATCCCATAGCACGCTCCATATTTCTCGTTACTTGTCTTTCTGGCCCGGCCTCAATCCGCCGTAAATACATATTCCCGGCAGCTCCGGACAGGCATAAAATAACCACTCCAAATTAGACAACGAAACCACCCCAAAGTTCCGTATTTTCCTGACTTTACACACCGGACTTTTGGCTGATTTATCGAGGCCGATTCGTGGTCTTTCTGACGCTAAAAAGAACGGTTAAACCATAGTGGCGACCGTCCTATAAAACATCGCTTTTCAGCCCAAAAAAAGGCATAAATGCCCTTTCCGCGGCTGTTGAAAAACCCGACAAAGGATTTGTTATCGAATGTTATGTTTTGCGGGTTGATTAGGTTCTTTGACCCTGACCATCGAAACCGGCTCTCTCCAGTGCACGATTTTCTCGAAGTATTGCTTCTGGTTGGAGGCGTATTCCCCGCTATGTTCGGCAGTATGGCAGTCGCTGCAAGTTGAGATCGGGCCTGAGGTTTCGATTGCCCCCAGCGACCTGAGGTGCTCTGAGCCGGGACCGTGGCAGTTTTCGCAGCCGACGTCTTTCATTTCAGGCGTCTTCCTCGGTGAGACATAGCCGGTCTGGTATTGCATCCCTACAACGTGGCAAACGATACATTCGGGGTCGTATTCAGAGCCGACCTTTTCGAGCGTGGCAAATGCCCCGGCGTGCCTGCTGTCCGGCGACGCCTGTTTGCTCAATCCGGGTATGAAAACCTGCTTGCTTGTCATCCACTTATCGTATTCGTAGTCGTGGCATAGTTTGCAGTATTTCGAGCCGACGTATTCGAGGTTGTCCGGCAGGACAAAACGCGGATACCTTTCGACTAAATTGGCGTCTTTGACCAATCGCTGGTAATCCTTATAAAGCTCAACAAGCGGCTGATATTGCGGTATGTCCTCCGTAACCGGCACCGAAGAAAACACTAATCGAGGTTTCTGTCTCGCTCTGTCAAATCTCACCTGGATTTTGCCGACGTATTTGCCTATCCGGCCCGCCGATATTACTAATGGACTGTTATTGACGTCGCCAACGAGCGTCGGCTCATCGGATTGCGTTGGAACTATCAGCAAATCGACGAGTTCCATTTTCGCAACGGTCGCTATTGTTTTTGCGTCGGCCTGGTTGAGAATCAGGATTTTCACCGCCAAATGCGACCCCGCAGACGACGCCAGCAGGTCGGGCAGCCGTGCAATCTGGCCCTCGGTTTCCGCGGCAGCAACGACCGCTTCAACAGATGACCCGTTCAAAGTAAATGTCCTGGTAAATTTGGCCGGCATTTTTATATCATCAGAGCTGCCGGCGGTTATACAGTTGAAAGCAGAGCCGAGACCATCGAGAAATCCCGCATCGCGAGCGACGAGAATATCCTGCCCGGTCAGATTGACTACGTTGTACCCGAGCTGCGTGTAGGCCTGCACAATAATGCCGAATTTAATCAGGCCCTGCGCGGTTGTCTCCTCGACCAATGAGCCTGTATCAATGATTAGACGATTTTGAGGGCTTACTGCATTAAAAACCGCATATCGCCTGTCAAGTCCGCCTAATTGTCCGCCCGAACAGCCGCACGGCTTCATCGAGCCAAGCTCGTTACTCGTGAAGAAAATAGTAATAGTTTGCCGAGCAGCTTGCTCTGAAAAATCCTGAGATTGCGGTGTCGTAGCCGCTCCTGGCGCCGCGAGCACCGTTGTCGCAGCCATCAGACAGATAGCAACTATTTTCCCCGTCATTACCGCCACGGTTTTGTTTATGTTGCCTTTAGTTTCGCTGATAAAAACCACGGCAGACGACTTCTACTTTTTCGCCGTCTTTCGTGGTTATCGTGAACGTATCAGTAAACCTCCCCCCCGGGTTTGCTGGCGTCGGAGGAAGCACCGAAAGGTTAAACTTGTAACGGGTTCCGACTTTTTCCTGGCTGATAACTTTTATGGTACCTTCCTTGGAGGTCGCCGAGGCGATTTCAAAATCTTCGTTGTAATTATTGAGCAGCCATAATTCTCGTTCTTGGGCCTTCCCGGCTTCAGCGTTGAGTATATTGATGGCCGGCGGGTCAACCTTTAATCTCGGCAGAACAGTGAAAGGAACGGTAACCGTGGGGCATTCCGGATGGGTGGTCTTAATTTCTATTTGCCCGGTGGTGTTGACGCCTGCCTTTTGCACATCAATTTTGGTTTTAAGCACAAATTTTACGCCCTTCTTGTTCGGGTCAAAATCTGCTGAAACAGCGTCGCTGGTGGAGCCGAACGAGGTAATCGCGAAATTTTGGTCATCGATGCTTCGCACGGTCAAGTCCATAATCCCGGCCTTTTCCCCTTTGAGCGTATATTCCAGCTTCTCCGGCTCGTAAACAATCTTCTGTACGATAGCGGCTTTGATGGTCAGCTCTATTCGCGGGTTAACAGGGTCATTCGACATAACATAAAGATGTCTCGTCCTGACGCCGCTGCCCTTGTCGGCGTTGTATCCGGCGTCAATCACACCTTCTTCTCCGGGAGCGTATTCCTTCTTGTCGAGCGTAAAGACCGTGCAGCCGCAGGTCTTGGTAACCTCGCTTATCTTGAGGACCCCCTCGCCTTTATTTGCGAACTTGAACTTGCACATAGTAAGAGAACCCGGGGCAACCGAGCCGAAATCGTGGGTGGGCTCCTCGAAGATAAGTTTGGGCGGCGGCCCGTTGGGTTCAGCCGCGTTGGGTTCCGCCGTTGCCTTTGGCTGGGCCTTGACCTGCGGACTCACCGCGTTGGCTTCAGCCGCGGTTTTTGAGGCCGGCGCCTGCGCACCAATCGCCTGACTTGCAAACCAGCCCTGCAAAACCAGTACAAAAACAATGATACCGGCAATTAAGTTCAACTTTCCGTTCTTCATCTTCATTTCTCCTGATACAGCATATTAAGCGAGGTAAACCCCACTAACAATTTTTCCGAAAAGTCGGATTATACCATAAATCCACTCCCGCAACAAGTGTATATATGGCTCTTTATACTGCCGTCAGGCAGCCAAAAGTTCTTCCTCATACGCCCGGTTCTCCCTGAGTGCTGCTTACTTGGCTTGAAACAGGGGACCCAAGTTAACGATATACTAAATACTATCGACTAACCACTATCGACTCTTATTCGCCGAAAGCGGATTTGCCGGGGTTACTTTATTGCCGGGGATCCAGGATTACGATATACTATCGACTAACCCCTCTCCACTTTCTACTTTCTCGCGCAGCGCGGCCGGGGTTTGTTTGCTTAATCCACATCTTCTATTTCTTTAAGTATTGTTTCGTTTGCCATTACATGCAATAGAATCTTAGCTAAGCCCTTCATTATGAAGGATGTCATTTCTGGTGGATCGTAGTGTAATTTCTCATCGTTATATTTATGTTCATTTGTTTCTTGTGTCTTTTTTAGTTTCTGGTGTAATTCGTAAAAAAGCACTAATGATATTAAGTACACTGATATTTTATATGTGCGCTGAGCAACCTCTATCTTTTTGCCGTCAAGCTTTTTTGTTCTGATGAACTTGTCGAGTTCTTGCGACTCCATATTAATTGCTACGGCATCAATTAAAGTCCCTTCTTCGCTTGATTCTTGGAGGCGGCAAATGTCTAATTCGTTCCATCCATAGTCCGCCCAGCAACCATAATCTTGTTTTTTCTCTCTATAGACATCTATTATTGTTGGTAATGAGTATTCTTTTTTCTTTTCAACATCTTTGTGAGTTGAGTCGCTATGCGGCTTATCAATAACTACTTCGGCAATTAAGTGATGTGGGCCGTCAGGAGAACTCATTTCAATATCTATAGGAACGTGCGTACCAACAGGCAACATTTTTTTTGGTTTTACTCTTAACCTAATAGATCCTTCGTTAGGGCCAACAACATTAACATCTATACTATCTTCATAATTAGGCCCGGGGCCAGGGCCGGGACCAGGCCCCACACCAGAACGAGGCCTTAAAATCCTTATTTTTATTTCTCCTTTATCATGAGGACGCATCAAATATTCATTCTCTACATCGGTTTCAATATTTATCTTACATTCGCCATTCTGAGGCAGCATTTTATATTTGCCATCCTTCAGGTTTGCAAAGCTGAAGATCGTAGGATATCTTTTTCCATTAAATTTTTCTCGTTTGGACTCAATATACTTTTTTACTTTGGTCAATTCTACACCGATAACACCACCATTGAAGCCCAAAAGCTTTTCTATTTCCTTATCATCCTTTAGTAGCTTTCCAACCAAGTTTTTTAAAAAAGTTTCATCTTTAGGATTTTTAAATATTTGTTCTTTTCGCCACTCTTCATCAAGGGTTGTAAGATATTCGTTATCCTTGAGTTCTTTAACAATATTATCAACTAGATTCCTATATTGGGCTATATCACGCATTTGCGACCGTGAAGACATAAATATATCTTCGTGGAGCTCCCTGGGCATGCCCGAACAATCAACATTTATCAATAAATGACCTTTTAAATATGCTTTTTTTAACTCCTGACTTATAAATCTGTTATCTATTGAATGTTGTACTTGTCCATTTACAGAGAAAGTCAACGCCATATCCCGTATAAATTCTCTTGTTGAAACATCTCGCTTAAAAACTATTACCTCAAGAGGATACTTTACTCCATCTGATTCTATTTTTACAGAAAAAGGGTTCTCAACGTTTTCTCTGCTATCAAGAAAACAGCGCATTCTATTGCCATGCATAACTTTGGTAGGCGTTCTACCCTTCTCATATCGTCCCTTCGTATATCTCTTTTCGTACATTAAAATTGGAAGAGCTGGTTTATAAAGATATCTGTTGAGCTCACGCCATAAATCAAGCGTTATATCTGATGGATTTCTCAAATCGTAATTATAGAGCTTAATATAGGTGCCGGATTCAAATTTTTTATTGAATAAGCCAAGTTCCAGAGGGCTACTTTCAAATTCAAAAACTTTCCCATTTTCATCAATGCAATATTCATACCAAGAAAATTTTACGTGTTCGCCAATTCCCCTATTTCGTCTTACTAATGTAAACCCATATTTATTTTTCTCTCCTAATGGCCAACTTTTTCGTGATAGTATAAACTGATACCTATTCTCCCCACAAAATGGAAGTGCCGCTGTACCTCCCATATTATACTTACCCTGAACAAAGAAAATATCACTCTTATTTTTTTTATTTAGTGAAACTAAAGTATTCGGAAAATCCTGCGGATTTTGCCCTTCGCCAGAATCCGCAATTACAATATTAGGTTTATCAAGGGAGCCCTCAGCAATAACCTGAATATCAGATGCCAATCCCCTTCTTTGAGAATCTTTCATATCTGCATATTTAGCTTCATTAAGACCAAAGTATCTTTCCAAAGCTTCTTCGATAGACTGGGCAGAAGAAGGCAATTTCGGGTCGTCTCCTTTAATCATGCACTTTTTAATAAGAATAGCGTCAATTGAATTGGTTATTTTTTCTATAAGAGAGGGAACCGCTTCGGGAGATTGGCCTGTAATAGTGCCTATATTATTAGCCACATCACCATAGTGCTTCCAATTTTCTTTCTTAGCTAAAATTGGATGATTTGTTATTATCTTAGAAACCGCCTCTTCTGATTCGGCCAACGCTAATTTCATACAAAGTTCTTTTGAGTTCATTTCGGTAGTCCTCCCTTTTTCGAAATCCCATTTTGTTGGATTACTTACCTCCCTGTTCGGCCCACACGTTTTGTGCCTTTTCTGAAATATCTGGCGGTATATTGTACCCTTCTCGTCCAACCTGGCTTATTAGATTCCATTCACGAAGGGCCGCAAGAACTACATAAACTTGATATGCTGGCATAGAATCTTCCGTCGTTGCACTTATTTTTTCAATTACCGCTTCGGCCATAAAAGGCCCGCTTCCTTCTCTTGCCAGCGCAGACATTGTGTTTACTATTGTGTCGAATGATGTTCGTGGTACTTTGTGTTCGTATTCCTCTTTTTGTTTTCTTGACCAACCTATTCTATACAACGAACCTTTCCTTATTTCAATTCTTGGCAATCCTTCTGGCTTACCTCGTCTGGCAACCTTTTTTTGCTCTTTTCTGCTTGCAGGCCCCTCTTTTTCTTCTACCGATTTCGAAGATCTAATTCCATTCCCCGAAATCCGTTCGGACAATTCTTTTATATTCACGGCAACGCTGCGACATATATCAACATTGCGGTATTCACCAGCACGAGCGGCCTCCGCCATCGCTTCTCTTAATTCTTCCTCAGTCCTTTTCAATATCTCCAACACCTTCATTTTGTCGACTCCTTAAAATGCGTTCTATTATATTTCATATAATATAATAGAGCCAAGCGTGCCTGTCAATATATTTTTTGTTATATTTTACATATTTTTTTAACCCCCTGTTTCAAACCCCATTTTTAGCTCAAAATCCGCGAAATCTGTGTAATCTGCGGTTAAGATTTTTGTCTTTTTGTGCATTTTTGTGGCAAAGTATTCATACACCGCTGTCGTTTTGGCCGAGTCACACCGGCCACAAATACAAAATTCTGGCGGGATAAACGCCGGGGAAATGTTGAACGCGATAAGCGAAACCTCAAAAAACTCCGCCTCCTCGGCTATAAAATCCTCGTCATCTGGGAATGTCAAATCCGTAACTCTGAAAAACTTTCCGCCAAACTCATAAAATTCCTGAAATCCTAATCCCTCAACTCAAAACTATCTCTGCGGTCTCAGCGTTCTCCGCGGTAAAACCTTTTGTGCATTTTTGTGGCTAAAATCCGCGCCCTCCGCATCCAACTTCAATTTGCTCGGCTTAAAAAAAGAGGCGTTTCTAACGCATCTGTGGACGAAGCAAAAGGGCGTCGCAGAAACTCGTATCGAGAATGCCCTTGGCTGAGTACACCGAAGCCGAGCATAAGCAGTGTTAATCCGTGTAAATCAGTGTCTAAAATTCTTCGTGTTTTTTCGTGTCTTCGTGGTGAAAAGAACGGTGTAATCAGTGTAATCTGTGGTTAAAAGAAAAAGGCCCCGTCTTTTCGGACGAGGCCTTTATTCCGGTTTAATTTTCGGTGAATTATTGAGGCACTACGTTGACCGCACAGGGCCCTTTTTTGCCCTGTCCGAGATCGTAAGTCACCGCCTGACCTTCTTTAAGGTCGGCGTAACCTGTCATCTTGATCTCCGAATGATGAACAAACAGCTCTTCGCCGCCATCATCGGGGATAATGAATCCAAAACCTTTTTTGCCGTTAAACCATTTTACTTTGCCTGCACTCACTGTAACTCCTTTGGCCCTTGCGGACCATAATCTAAAACTTTGCCCCTCACTGTTCTTAGCATGAGGATAATCCTGAGGGACGCTGGGATATCCTCCCTAAGTAAAGTATTATATCTACAAACCGCCCCAAATCAAGCAAAAAAACAAAAAATTCACCCCCCGTAGCCCCTGCCCTACATAGCACGCCGTGCGGCGGAGGGTCGGCGGAGAAGGGTCCGCCTTATATACCACTTGCTGCTTGCCACGGCGTTTACCTCGGCGTAGTGCTCTGACGAAGCCGGGGAGCGCAGCGAAGACGGGTCTTCCCTCTTTTCTGTGCCATTTAGCCCATATTTATAGGACTTTACCTATCTTGCCACTTCCTGACGGGGCGCAAATCGAATCAAACGATTTTCCTATGTTTTTTCACCTACTGTTGTTCAGCAAGCTCTTTCGGCGATGGCCGGATGGGCGGCTGATTTTTATGGTCGAGGAAGCCCTCGAGTTTACGTGCCCGGACGGGGTGCTGGAGTTTTCTTATGGCCTTCGCCTCGACCTGCCTGACGCGTTCGCGTGTAACTTTGAAGATTCTGCCCACCTCTTCGAGCGTATAGGTATAGCCGTCGCCAATGCCGTATCGGAGTTTGATGATTTCCCGTTCGCGGTATGACAAGGTCTTGAGTACTGACTCGATTCTTTCTTTCAGCATTGCCTGGGTGGCGGTTGATACGGGTGAATCGACGGCGTCGTCCTCGATGAAATCGCCGAAGTTGCTGTCTTCGCTGTCGCCGATGGGCCTGTCCAAGGAGATGGGGTGCCGGGAGATTTTCAGCACCCTGCGTGCCTCGTCGATGCTCATCACTGCTTCTTTGGCGATTTCCTCGATAGTTGGTTCTCTGCCGAGTCGTTGTGTGAGCACTTTGCCCGCGGTCCTCAGCCGGCTCATCGTTTCAATCATATGCACCGGTATTCGAATCGTGCGTGCGTGGTCCGCTATCGCCCGCGTAATCGCCTGCCTTATCCACCACGTCGCGTATGTGCTGAACTTATATCCCCGCCTGTATTCGTATTTATCCACCGCCCGCATAAGCCCCGTGTTCCCCTCCTGGATCAAGTCAAGAAAGCTGAGGCCGCGGTTGCGGTATTTTTTGGCGATGGAGACGACAAGGCGCAGGTTTGCGCTGGAGAGGATGCGTTTGGTTTTTTCGTACTGGACGAAGATGCATTCGATGACGTAGAGTCGTTTGTCAAGCTGGGCGGGCGTTTCGCAGAGGAGGTCCTGAATGCCGGCAATCTCCAGCTTCATCGCGTCGATATCTTCCCTGACGTAATCCTGTGTCGGGCCGATGGCGATGTTGGTCTGCAACTGGTGCATTTTTGCTGCCATTCCGTGGAGTTTTTCTTTCACGGGCGCTATCCTGCTGGTGCGCAAGCTAAGCTCTTCGAGGAGCGTGGCGATACGCCTGCGGTTCCTCGTAAGGCGGCGCAGGACGGGAACGTTTTTTGGGGAATCGCCAAGCTGGAGAAATTCCTTGAAGAGGCCCTGGTTCATCGCAAGCAGGGCGTTGATGGTTTTGAGGTTCTGAGGCAGGCGTTTTTTGATTACGCTTCGGATGAGGTTCTCGGCGGTGCTGATTTTCATTGTCCGGTCAAAGGACAGGCCTCCCTGCTGGACCTGCTGCAGGATTTCGACGGAGTTTTTGGCGCAATAATCGTTTTCGAGCATTTTGCGCCTGAAGGTCATTCGCGAGACCTCGATTTTACGGGCCAGCGATATTTCGTTTTCCCTGTTTAGCAGGGGTATTTCGCCCATTTGCGTCAGATACGTTCTGACGGGGTCGTCGATTCTGCGGTTCGGCTCGGATTCTACGATTTCCTTTTCGATGAGTTTATCTTCTTCGATGATGACGGGCTCTTCTTCGGCGACCGGCTCGATGGGCAATTCCGCTTCCACCGGCTCGAAGTCCTCCTCGGCGATTTCCGCGGGGGTCCCGTGCTTATCGACGTCCGCTTCATCAATCAAACTGATGCCCATTTCATCGAGCGCAGTCAGCAGCGTATCCAATCGCGCGGGACTTACAAGGTCTTCGGGCAAATCGGCGTTCATTTCCTCGTATGTGAGGTAGCCCTTCTTTTTGCCCTTTTCAATCATCGCCTTGATTTTTGCTTCGGCGTCGCCCGGTGTCTGCGGCTTTGCCTGTGAGGCCCCATCGGCTCGAATTTTATCGGCGGAGGCCTGATTTTTGCTCTTACGGGCGTCTTTTTTCTTTGCCACTATCGGTATCCTTAAAAAAAATCTAAAATTGCAAAATTAAATCATTCCCATGTTGCGACGGTTTTCTTTGGAGGCATCCAGAACAGAATTCCCTTTGGTGCTCGCGGTTTTGTCCCGCTGTTGTTCGGTGTGCTCCAATGCGGCCAGCGCGTCCGTCAGCCGTTTAGTATAATTACCCTTTTGAGAGCCATCGTGTTCGAGTGTGGTCATAAGCCCGGCGATTCGCGGGTCTTCGACGGCTGAACACATAACCGACAACGCCGCGCGAGGTTGTTCGCCAAGCGTCTGGAAAATCGCCTGCGCGATTTGCTGCAAAGCCGGGATATCGAAATTCGCCGGCGAGATTTTGTCTTTCACGTCGTCAAACATCGACGGATGCGCCAAAAGCACTTCAATAATTTCACGCTGGGCGTTGGCGGAAAGCCCTTCGCCCAAATCGAGAGGCGTATGCGCCTCGTCTGCTTCGCCGGAATATGATGAAGCGGTCCTTGCCCTATTGGCCCTGCGGTTCAATTCATTGTGAATTTCTTTGGCGTCGAGTGACATGACCCGCGCGAGGTTATTCACGATGAGGCCTTTTTCGATTGGCGAGAGATTGCCCGCGTTGATGGCGGTAGCGATTGCGTCTAAGTATTCATCGACCGCCTGCTTTTTGCCCGCGATTGTGGGCTGCGTTCCGAGATTGGCGTTGAGGCGGGTCCACTTGAACTCGAAAACATCGGTCGCATCCGCAATGAGCTTCGCAAACGGCTCTTTGCCCTGCGCTAAGAGGAAATCGCACGGGTCTTTGCCCTGAGGGACGCTTGCGATTCCTATATCGATTCGCGAACTGAGCGCGACGCCCAGCGCGCGGTTTGCTGCTTCGAGACCCGCGGTGTCACTATCGAAGAGCAGCACCACTTTTTTCGCGTACCTGCGCAGTATGCGTGCGTGTCCAGCGGTGAAACTTGTCCCCAAAGTAGCGACGACGTTCGATACGCCGAATTGATGCGCCATAATGCAATCGGTGTAACCCTCGACGACGACGCCCGTATCGGATGAGACCATTTGGTGGCGTGCGTGGTCAAGGCCGAATAACGCGTTGCTCTTGTCGAATAGTGCTGTTGTCGGTGAATTGATATATTTTGCAACGCCTGCCTCGGCGGAGCCCTTTGGCGAAGACGGGTCGCCCGATAGTGTTCTTCCGCCGAATGCGATGATTCTGCCCGTAACATCTGCGATAGTGAACATCAGGCGATTGACGAATTTATCGGATAGCGATGAGCCGGCTCCGACGACAAGCCCCGCTGCCAAGAGCAATTTATCCGGTATTTTCTTTTGTCGGGCTGCCGATAATAAATCGTTATCAGCCCCGAGCGCAAGGCCAATTTGCCAGCTCTTGACGCTCTCATCTGAGAGTTGTCTTTCTGCTACGTATTTTCTCGCGTCTTTTCCTTTTTCGGGATGCGCAAGATTGGCTGCGAAGTATTTGGCTGCCCAGGCGTTGGCGCGTGCAATATCATTCGGGTCAGTATCGTCTTGCGTCGTGCGTCCTGCGTCTTGCGTAGAACGAGGACGAAGGGGTTCGATTTTTATACCTGCGCGGTCCGCCAAGCGATGAAGGGCCTGCGGGAATGAGAGGTTTTCGCGCATCTGGATGAACTTGACGACGTCGCCGCCCGCGCCGCAGGCGAAGCATTTGAAGATTTGCTTTGTGGGGTTGACGTTGAAGCTTGGGCGATGATCTTCGTGGAAGGGACACAGGCCCACCATTTCGCGGCCTTTGCGTTTGAGCGAAAGGTGCTCGCCTATGACATCGACAATGTCATTGGCCTGCTGAATACGCGAAATTAAGGTTGTGTCAAAAGTCGGCATATACCCCAATAAGAAAAAGTTCAAAATTTCTCACCACAAAGCCACAAAGCCACTAAGTTTTCTTTGTATTTTTCCTTTGTGCCTTTGTGTCCTGGTGGTAAAGACCGCCCTGCGTCTCTTGTGCCTTTTCGCGACTAAACGATAAAACCCCCTAATAAATTGGGGGGCTAAACATAAGAAAACGGGTCATTGCGCAATGTTATTATAGAGGCCAATCGCCAAAAGTCAAGTTTTGACCAAAAATGGCGTTTTTAATACTGAAAAACACGGTTGATTAACAATTGGACAGTTGGGGGAATAGGACAAAGGATTTGTGATTTATGCCCGCCACTTGGCGAGGTCTCGCTGAAAGCGGAATTGCTGATTGATGATTTCTCCGCCACGGGCGGGGCCAACCGGGGCTGACACTAAAATGAGGGATGGTTCTTATTCTGTACTGTTATTATCAACCAACTCAGCGGAAAATATTATAATTTTGTTTGCTAAAATAGACGCAGCGCTATCTGGTTTTGCACTCACAGAATTGAACTCTGAAGGAGCCAAAGGAGTAGGCGTTTGGTAATTAACAAACGACCCTGTCGTACTACCTATGCTCTGCTCAATTATTATCTTCTCGCCAACCTTCAAATGTTCTTTGATCATTAATTCCAACCCCTGTAGGAAGATTTAGTTTTTTGAGTTCCCCTTCCGTAAAGTATTTATGTGATGAGCCAGATAAACTTTCTATTATGCATCTCTTAAATGAGTACCTCTTATTTTGTTCGGTTCCAAGATAAGTCGATCCGTCATATTGGGAGGAGAGCTCTAATTCTCCGCTAATATCATCATGTATTTGTTTTAACAAACCATAAAACTCCATTGTAGGTGTTTCAACAATAAGTCCGAGATCGCGTGCCTCTCTCCTAGAAATAGTAAAATCGTGACTTCCGGCTTCGCGACAAAGTATACTTATAATTTTCTTCTTTTTTATATAACCTAACGGTTTTCTGCGTCTGCTTAATAATCGATCGGCAAGCATTTGAATTTGTCCTCTGGCTCGAAAAACCTCTCCAAGGGCCAGAGGGTGTACATTTTCGGATAATTTCAAAAAGATTTGGAGCAAAGAATCCTTATCCTTAAGACCACATTCCTTTTTTGCAAGTTCAATATATCCAGCAACATTTTCTACGCTGACTGGTACTCGAAGTTGCGCGGGGGCACCTGGCATTTGTGGATTTAGTGGGCTATTAATACTGGGGTCGATAGGGCCTAATGTTGCCTGTTTGGTCATTATAATATTATCTGCGCCCAGACAGATTAGCGTAGCCGTGCTATGTGCTTTTGAAAAAACAATAACTTCAAGCTCCTTGCAAAAGTGTCGTAGTAAATTGGCGATGCACCAACCAGTAAGTGTTACACCGCCAAGGCTATAAAGCCAAAGAGAGATTTTATTTGGAATATTGCCTTCGTTATCAAGAAATGAGTCGAGATGATGCGTGATTAAATTTATTGAATCTGGTGCGATTTGGGTTTCTAATCCTCGTCTGTCGCCAATTACATAAACAAGAAGCTTTGAATTTCTTGCTTCTTCAAGTTTTTTGTATAAAGGTTTTCTATTGGAATACATAAGATATGATATTATCTTGTATTAAATAATTTGCAAGATATTTTACTCAAGTAAATATTCACAAGGAGAGTAAATAAAAACCGCCACAATTTCTTACTGAACAGGTTTTCATGTCTGCATCCTTGAGTTCTACCTCCAAAACCTGCCCGAATACAATCATTTTTTGCCACTCCCGGCCCCTTAAGGAGTGGCAAAAAACAGCGTTAAGGGTACATCTAAAACCGCTGTAAGGACATAGCGTGTAAGTAGTTATGGATTTGTGCCCCCATAAGTAGGAGCCCTTTTTTGTGCGTTTTTTGTGCATTTTTGTGGCCATTTTTAACATGTTTTTTTGTGGTCATTTTTGCCATAACCTCTTTTCTTATCACGGCTTAAATTCTGGATACCAACTGTCCTATAAAACACTTGTATCAAACAGTTGTATGATACAGTTGTTATCCATTTTCGCGCAGGTCGAAAACCCTTAGATGCGAAAAAAATAAAAAATTTTTACTCCTTATTTCATAAGAACTTATCGTTTTTGACCCCATCAGGAAATCCCTTAGTTTTCGTCAAAACCGCGCAAGTTGGCCCAATTATAGAGGAACGATGTTCCTCGAATTGGGCCTTAGCCCCGCGTCTCCTTTTCGAAGAAAAGTGCGGGGCTGAGCATCAAAATTTTTACTTTTTTATATTTAATTTTTGATTTAGAAAGAGAAGGGGAGGATTTTGAAAATGTTTGAATACTGGTTTAAGACCTTGGTTTTGATTGAACAAAACTGCTGGCCGCTGTTGTATTGGCTTCGATTAATTATTTACAAAAGTGCCTTTCGACGCATCCCCCTGCCAAAACATAAATTCGCCGCTGTTAGCGTCGAAGATTACGAACGCTTGAATAAATTCAAATGGTATATTATGCGTAATGCGACCACTTTTTATGCTATCCGTTATGCCCGTCGTGACGGCTCGAAAAAATATTCCCTCGTTTGGATGCACAGGGAAGTTTTGCCTTCCCCAACAGGATTGTTTGTTGACCATATCAACCATTGCGGCCTCGACAACCGCCGCTCCAATCTCCGGCTCGCTACTCGAAGACAAAATATGTACAACAGGCGAAAATTAAGGACCGGCCTCACTTCGCGTTTCAAGGGCGTGTATTGGCGTAAGGATACAAAACGTTGGAGAGCGAACATCACCGTTGACGGCAAAAAAGTTTCCCTCGGCCAGTTCCATTCCCAAATCGACGCCGCGAAGGCCTATGACCGTGCCGCTGCTAAATACCACGGCGAATTCGCCCAGTTGAATTTTTCGGAGACGCGGGCGGCGAACAGCGTACAGCGAACACAAATCTGCAATCCGAAATCCGCAATTGAACCCGCGTCTAAGAAAACCCGGACTCTTGGAGCACTATATAAGCGCATACGCATATACGCATACACTTATATACTATCATGCCTCCAGCGAACTCTGCGCAATCAGCGTCTAAAAAGAGTCGGTGTCAGTCCGTGTATCCTAAAAGTCTGTGTCCGTCAGTGTCTTATTGACAATAGGACCGGTTTTTCATATTGTTAGGTGATGGAAATGTTAGCGACTATTAATTTAATAGAATTGTTTCTTCACCTTGATAAGACCCTCGAGACGGTCGTCTCGCAGTATCACGCATGGGTTTATCTGATTCTTTTTATTGTCCTTTTCTGCGAGACGGGACTTGTCGTAACGCCATTTTTGCCGGGCGATTCGCTGCTTTTCGCGGCCGGCTCTCTTGCGGCGATGCAGGACAGCGTTCTCGAGATACGCTTTATGTGGCCGCTTTTGTTCCTGGCGGTAGTTTGCGGCGACAATACTAATTACTGGATTGGGTATCTGGTAGGCCCGAAGATTTTCCACAAGGAAAATGTGCGAATCCTCAGCAAAAAGCATCTCGACGAAACCCATCGGTTTTACGAAAAGCACGGCGGGAAGGCCGTCGTAATCGCCCGATTTATGCCTATATTCCGCACATTCGTTCCTTTTGTCGCGGGGATAGGCAGGATGAATTACCTGCGATTCTTCACTTACAGTGTCGGCGGGACGATTGCATGGACAGGCAGTTTTATCCTCGGCGGCTATTTCTTCGGCAACATTCCCGTTGTGAAGAGCCATTTCACAATTGTCATTATGGCCATCATTGTCATCTCGTTAATGCCGGGCGCGATTGCGTTTATTCGACAGAAGATGTCGAATAGTCGCTAGTTAATAGTCGATAGTCGTTAGTAGATAGTCGTTGGTTAATAGTTGTTAGTCGATAGTTGCTGGTTGTTGGTGTGATAATTCATGGCAGCGAAGATAAAAAGCTTCCAGGACCTTGAAATCTGGAAACGCAGTATGAAACTGGTAGAGGAAATCTACAATATTACCAGGGCTTTTCCCAAAGATGAGATTTATGGTCTAACCAGCCAATTACGCAGGTCGGCGGTATCCATTCCGTCGAATATGGCGGAGGGTTTTGCTCGTTTTCATAATAAGGAATACAGACAGTTCTTGTACGTATCCCTTGGCAGTTGTGCCGAACTTACAACGCAGCTTGTAATTGTATCACGATTGCAATATGCACCAGAAAAGATTATTGACGTTATGATAGACGAAACTGAACAAATCAGCAAAATGACAATGGCTCTTATCAAATGCCTTGCTACCAATGACTAACGACTAATGGCTATCGACTAACGACTAACTATGAATGAAGAACAAAAACATGCGTTGTTGAAAGTCGCACACGATACCGTCGAAGCCGTCATCACGGGCAAACGCCTTCCGGTAGTCGAAGCCGATGACCCCGACCTCTCATCGCACCTCGGCTGTTTCGTTACCCTTAAAACCGGCGATGAGCTTCGCGGCTGCATAGGCCAGTTTATCGCCGACAGACCGCTTGTCAATATGGTCGTCGAAATGGCAAAGGCATCCGCAACAGGCGACCCGCGCTTTTTCGACAATCAGATTACCCCCGACGACTTAGCCCACCTCGATATCGAAATATCAGTCCTCTCCGAGCTGAAAAAAACCGCCAACCCGCTTTCTCTTCGCCTCGGCATTGACGGCATCTACATAAGGCGCGGCCATCTCTCAGGTTGTTTTCTGCCGCAGGTCGCCACGGAAACGGGGTGGACAAAAGAAGAATTTCTTTCCTATTGCTGTTCGCATAAGGCGGGCCTACCGGAAGACGCCTGGAGGGACAGTAAAACCGATGTATTCCTCTTTTCAGCCGAGGTTTTCGGCGCACCGTTCAAAGATATATGATATATGATAGAATTTGTAATGCTTTGCACCCTGGTCAGACGTATATATAGTATGAAAAAAATCAGCGTAATCTGTCCGCCTTTAGCGAGACCTCGCCTGTTGGCGGGTGTAATCTGGGCAATCTGTGGTTTATTTTGCTTTGCCGGCGTATCGTTGGCCGGCGACATAAACACCCCCACGGGTATGGTTGCATTCCTGAAAAATAAACAGCTCCCCACTCTTAAAACAATCGACTTATGGGAAAGCCAGTTCGGCACGGGTCTCAAGCTCACCACCACCCATTATGAAATTTACACAACCCTGCTTGACCCGCTGATGCTCTCGCAGGTCCCCGGCTTTGTCGAGTCCGCCTATCGCGCCTATCAAAACCAGCTCCCCAAACCAATCGAGACCTCAGCCCCGTTAACTGTTTATCTCTTCGCCAATCGTCAGCAGTGGGAGGTCTTCACGAAAGATTTCGCCGGCGCAGCGGCACGGATGTATCTTAAAATCAGAGCCGGAGCTTATTATTTGAATGGGGCGTGCGTGGCGTATAACATCGGGCGGGAGCGGACATTCTCGACCCTTGGCCATGAGGGCTGGCACCAGTTCAATTCGCGACTGTTCAGATACCGCCTGCCAAGCTGGCTCGATGAAGGCATCGCGATGCAGTTCGAAACGACCGAATACGACGGGGGCTTTTTCACCTTTACGCCGGACCGCAATGGCTATCGCCTCGGCTCACTAAAACGGACCCTCCTCAAAGATGACGTTATACCTCTCAAGACCCTCGTAACGCTAAACCCGGGCGAAGTCGTAACCGAAAACGATGAGGCCGTCGCCGCTTTTTACAGCCAGGCGTACGCCCTTATCCGCTTCCTTCGTGAAGATAATTACGGCAAACGGTTGGCCAAATATCAAAATCTGCTCTTCGACGGGCTAAATGGCCAGTGGCCCTTATCCCCGGAGGATATAAAAATCGCCGCCGACAGAAATATACCGATTACCGTCAACTGGAACCACGAAATCGGAAAGGTGCTGTTCGAGCATTACATCGACAGCGATTATGAGAAAATAGAAAAAGAATACCTAATCTTTTGCCGAAAAATAACATACTCGATACGGTTAAGGTAACCACTTCGTTATTGGATATTGGATATTGAACATTGAAGATTTACCCCTGATTCTCGCCTCGATGTCGCCTCGGCGTAAAGAACTACTCGCGGACGCCGGCTATAAATTCACCGTTGTCGTCTCGCAAATAGATGAGTCAATTTTCTCGACTGAAAATATTGCTCCCGTCGAATACGCCAAACAATTAGCTTTCGCCAAGGCAAACGACGTCGCTCAAAAGCATCCGGATTCAATCGTAATCGGCGCGGATACCGTCGTCGATTTCGAGGGCCAAATTATCGGCAAACCCAGCGACGCGAAACACGCCGAAGAGATTACGCGAATGCTTTTCAGCAGGCCCCACAAGGTTATCACGGGCCTTGCCCTTGTCTGTAAATCTCGCAATCTGAAAATCGTTGAAGCGGAGACGACGGTTGTTTATCCGAAGAAACTGACGGACGCCCAGATTGCCGGGCATATCAAGAGCGGCATCTGGCGCGACAAAGCGGGCGCGTATTCCATCAGCGATAACCCGTCTTCGCCAAATGGCTGCGCCGAGGCAGGCGACCCCTTCGTTGACCACGTCGAAGGCAGTATGACAAACGTTATGGGCATGCCGATGGAACTACTCAAAAAGTTGCTTTTTTAGGCACGGGGCATTCAGATACCCTTAGGTTTACTGTACGACAAGCCACCCAGGCCGATAACTATCGCAACAATTCCGCCGATAAGCATCCATATTGCCTTGTCGGTAGGTGAATTGGTGAAAAAGCGAGAGACGTCAGAAGTGAACGAGTTTGTCTCAGCAACACCAAAGACCACAAGAACGATACCGCCGGCAAAAAGTGCCAGTGAGATTAGTCTATTCGTATTCATTTGATTCTCCTTTAAATTTTTACTCTTCCGCCGCAACACTACGAGTGGTAACCCGCAGATAACGCTATCCGCCACAGGCGGACAGGCGGAAGCCGAACTGTTATGGGTATTAACACCCATAACAGTTAACATCTAACTCAATGAAGGGTCACGACACGATTCTTCGTCCGCTGATGACTCTAAGCAGAATAACCACAACGGCAATCACCAGAAGCACGTGAATGAAACCGCCCATAGTGTAGGAACTCACTAAGCCCAGGAGCCACAATATGAGCAAAATTACAGCAATTGTGTAAAGCATAACAATCCGACCTTTCTTTTTCTGGGTTTAGTGTTCATTGCACACAGCCACAAGCCGCCTGAGAACCAAACCCACATATTCATTTTCTATACCAACTCGAAACATTTTTTTATTTCAGGGGTCTCTGTCGAAGGACCATCTGGAATGCTCTATATATATTATACGAATCGCAGAGAACGGGACTATGGGCGTATTGCCTAATATAGGCCTCGCAAATGCCTATATCGCGGTGAGTATTGAATAAGCAACGGGAACTGCCAGTACCAGAGGAAAACCCCGGTGAGATAGAGGTGCGGCCTCATCTCACACGGGGTAAAGAAACTGTGTTTGGCGTTTTATGCAGTACACCAGAGGCGTATAAAGCTGCATAATAATCATTAATGTTAAGTACATGTTCCTTATCGAAGCATTCAGACGCCCTTAGGTTGACCACGTGACAAGCCAGCCAGGCCGATAATGACTGCAACAATTCCGCTTATGAAAAGAACCATTTTTTATGACTGTGAACGGTTACAATTTTTTTAACCATCACATCTAACGGACTGTTCGCAACCTGCGAGACAGAATGCCGGCCCCGAATAAGAGCAACGCAATTGTTGTGGGTTCCGGTATTGGAGCTATCGGTTCATGGACGGTTATGTTTACTGTGCCGCTCGGCCGCCCAGGGTCCCGCCGATAAGGGGGCTCGTAAATGGAAGAACCTTTCCCAATAAGCGCCGTGCCTGCAGAACTGCCGGCCTCCAAGTGTACGTTAGCGCCGTTGATCGCGGTGACTAAGGAATTGCTCGCGGTCGTGAGCGTGAATCCATCCAGGTCCTGACCGGTCAAGTCCTGTGTGGGCGTCATTTCTACGAGGGCATTATACGCAGTGGTCAGATCACTCTGGGTCCGCTGCGCGACCACATTAATCACCGTCAAGTTGTCCGGTACCACAAGGCGTACCGCCCCCCTCGAGTTAACAGGAACGGCGTAGGCACTGATGGACAACAGCGTGAGAACCAACAGGCAACTAAACAATAGTTTCGGTTTAGTCAACATCTTGCGAATCGGCTCAACAATAAGATTGCCACATTTTGTTACAACAAACATTTTCATAGCTCCTAAATTAAATTGCGAATATCGCAATTTCTACTTTAACACTTGTTTTTGCTGCGGACCGCCTGCAGCAAGTTAAACTGTTTTCTCCAGCCAATCGTTTTCTCATCCCGGTGATTACCATCACGCTTTGCGCTTTCTGAGCAAAGCAAGAGACCCTAAACCCAACAGCACCATCGTTGCCGGCTCAGGAAGAGCCGATGAAGTAAATGCGGCCGTAGCGGTAAATCCGTCAGTCCAGTTCTGGCTGCCTGCCAGCTGTGCCAGATTGGCAAAACTGAAAGAAAATTCCTCTTCTGAAAGTGTGCCGGTGATTTCGGAACCTGTAATTGTTACGTTGTCAGCAACAAATAAATCATCAGCTCCGAAGTTATAACGGGATACTATACTACCACTTCCAAAATCAATAACTACCAGCGGGTTTGTCGGAATACCGTCCTTGTAAAAACTAATCTTGCCGCCCCCGGTATCGCCGGATGTGTTGTTTATTACCACTTCGGTCATTGTAAACCATGCGTCTGTAAAGGTGTGGTCGCTATTATAGGGAATTTCCAGAGTCAAACCGGTTTGGGTATCAGCCCACCCGCCAGTGAGTTTCATTTGCGTATAATCAACTGTAAACAGCGGATTACTGCTGTCTGTGGATGGGTCATTAAATGTTGCTATTGTAAAAGTAGCTTTGGCATTGACAGAGATGAATCCGACAGCCAACGCCAATAGGATAATTATCGAACGCTTTTTCATATCTTCTCCACTTCTTATAGCTTTCTTGAGGCCACGCTGCGGAGGGCACAAAGCGCTCCGCATTTGGGGGCCTCTCTTCTTTGCTTATGCACTTTTCTTTCTTCTAACCATGCTTAAAACGCCAAAGCCAAGCAGACAGATCGTCGCCGGCTCCGGGGTATCATGTGTTACTGCTGATGAAGTGAATGCAGCCGTAGCGGTAAATCCGTCGGTCCAGTTCTGGCTGCCTGCCAGATGTGCCAGGTTGGCAAAACTGAAAGAAAATCCCTCTTCTGAAAGTGTGCCTATAATCTCAGAACCTGTAATTGTTACGTTGTTAGCAACAAATATTTCATTAGCTCCGAAGCCGTATCGTGATATAAAACCACTTCCAAAATCGATGACTACCAATGGGTTTGTTGAAGTGTTATTAGCGTAGAAATCAATCGTCCCGCCCCTGGTATCGCCGGATGTGCCGGATATGTTGGTTATTACCAAATCGGTCATTGTAAACCATGCGTCTGTAAAGGTGTGACCGCTATTATAGGGGATTCGCAAAGTCAAACCGGTTTGGGCATCAGCCCACCCGCCAGTGATGAGATGGTTTGTATAATCAACTGTAAACAGCGGATTACCGCTGTTTCTGGATGGGTCAGCAAACGTTGCTATTGTCACGGTAGCTTTGGCATTGACAGAAATGAATCCGACAGCCAACGCCAATAGGATGATTATCAAAGAACGCTTTCTCATACATCTTCTCCGCTTCTTATAGCTTTTTCGGGGCCATCCTGCGGAGCACATAAAGCGCTCCGCATTTGTGACCTCTCTTCTTTGCTTATGCACTTTTCTTCCTTCTAACTAAGCTTAAAACGCCGAAGCCAAGAAGACATAGCGTGGCGGGTTCCGGAACAGTGATGGTATTAGTATCCAGCGTTACCTTAACGTCGGCCAAAGCTCTGCCGGACTCGATGGTTGCGCCAGTATTCAGGGTGATGCTCGCAAGTGCGAGGATATTTCCTATAAACGCAGTGCCGGTGCCGAGGGTTGCAGAAGTGCCGAGCGTCCAGTACACGTTAGCGCCGCTGCTCGCGATGACTGAGGAATCGGTCGCGGTCGTGAGCGCGCTGCCAATCTGAAAGACGAAGTCGCCTGGACCGCTGAGGATGAGTGTCCCCGTCAAATCAGCCGCCACGTCAAAATGATAAACGCCCGCTGTGAGCGTGCGGCCACCCAGTGTTGGAGTAGCCGTATAGTCGGTATAGACCGTTATGCCCGCAAGAACGCCGTATGCGGTATTCAAGGCCGTGTGGGCGTTGTCCGTCACGGAGCTGGCGGCGGTGTACAGGATGCCGTTGTGGACCACCCCGGGCGGGAATCCGTCCACCGTAGATAGCGGAGAACTGCCCACATTGCCGTTGTTGATCACCGACGAGCCGGTATTGGTCACACCACCACTGCCGCCCAGGACTGCGAAATCAGCCGCCGCTCCTAAGTCAACAAGCGTGGCGTAGGCACTGATGGGCAACAGCGTTAGAACCAACAGGCAGATAAACAATAGTTTTAGTTTAGAAACAATACTGTTAACAATATTCTTCTTCATTTTATACTCCTCTTTAGTTTTCTTGGAGCTACCCTGCTGAGCACACAAAATGTTCCGCAGGGTGGCCCCTATCTTTATTTACTTATGCAAGTCTCTTTCTTCTAATCAGACTCAAAGCACCGAGGCCGAGCAAGCAAATCGTCGCCGGCTCAGGGACATCGCTGGTGAAGTTGTAAGTCACGCCACCTTCGCCATATTGCACCATATATCCCGGATCAGTCACCCCAGGCGTATAGTGAACACCGTTCCAACCATCTTCAGTTCCTTCTTCGGTCAGTGTCACCACATTGGTGTAACCACCAACGTCTATCAGGGGGGTCCCTTCTATATCCGAGTAAAAGTAAACGTAACTAGAAATACCGTTTTCAGATGTATCGCTTCCGAAGAGCAAATAGTCACTGAGGACGGTTAGGGTGGCATCCTCGTAAATCTTTACCTCTCCCATAATGATGGTGGACTCATTCGGTGGAGTAAGTGAATAAACCCCTATCTCATCACCAAAACCACTTCCATATCCAAGCGTTCCGCCGCCAACCGCGCTTTGCCAGTTACCGTTTCCATTCTCGTCGAAGTTGATGGTGATGTTGACTGGAGTACCCCATGCTGCCGTGGTTAACACACATACTAAACAAATTGCCATTAACCGTTTCATTCTTTTTCTCCTTTCTATTATTCGTTTTTACATTGCCGCGCGACCATGCGCGCACAGTTCAACCTTAACTACACTTGATTCTCTTGCTTTTTTCTTCGAATCACACTCAACGCGCCGAAGCCGAGCAAACATAGCGTCGCCGGCTCAGGGGTAACAACAAAGGTGCTTGTTCCGGAAGCTGAATCCCTTGCGGACAAGGTAAACCAAAAATTGGAGTCTATACTCGTAAGAGTATCGTTTATTGTGATCATGCTGGATTCGTTACCATTTGATTCATGCCTATCCCCCGAGCTGTTAGAAATCGAAAAACCGCCCACCAGATTCGCGAATAGTGTCGCACCATTGTATATGGCTTGATTTGTCTTGCCGTCCGCGAAAAGGCCGGTAATCGTCGCACCTGTGGGGGAGGCCCTGTCCGTCAGTGTAATGGCTGCCGAGGCGTATGCGTCAGGATTTGTTAAAACGGCAAAAGTTTCCGCGCCCGAATTGACAATGAATGTCGTATCTGCACTGCCAGCCCTAACGCCAAACTCAATACCTATCTCAGGATCAACTTTACCGGAAAGTTTTAACTTTTCTATAAAGCCAATGCCATCGAGACTAATCTGCTGGCTTTCGTCGTTGGTGTAGTCAAACCCAGCAGTTTCGTCGGTATAAAGGGCCGTCGAAGAAACTGTCCCGTTCGTGGCTGTAATGCTAATCCAACATGCTTTTGCTCCAACGGGCAAGATTAACCCTGCCGCCAAAAACAAAAAACATTTAAGAAACTTTTTCATACATTTTTCCCTTCTTTGGTTTTCTCGGGGCCATCCTGCGGAGCACAATAAAGTGCTCCGCATTTTGGACCTTTTATTTTTAATTATGCAATTCTCTTTCGACGAATAAGACTGAAAGCGCCGAGACCAAGCAGACAAATTGTTGCCGGCTCGGGAACAACGCAGAGTTCACCTGCCCAGATGTTGGTCACACTTGCCAACCCAGGCACAGTAACCGTCAGATACGCGTAGTCCGGCTGAGGATGAATCACGCCGAGCACCCTACAATGCCATGTACCGTCGGTCGCTATGTTCCACGCCGAGTCACCTGTAAATATCCCGCTGTCGGGGTTTAGATTAGTAATTATCGGGTCTTCGGTACTTACGGTTGTTCCGGTGATGTAAACGTAGATTTGCTTATCGAGTTCATCATGACGCACGTTAGCCAGGTTGACCATAATGGTTTCGTCTTGTATACCTATACTAGCCGTAAAGTCGGTGTTGATTAGGTAATTTGATCCCCAGTGGTCAGCATCGTTCAACGGCGAAACAGGGGCACCACCACCTAGGATGTCAGTCTGCCAGTATCCATAGGCGTACCATTGACCATCTTGACTGTTCCACCAACTGGGAGCGCCTGCATCTGCCGGAGGTATGACCACAGTTGCCAATGATACGGATGTTGAAATCAGCATCAGACTTGCCACCAGACAAATTGTAATTAACTTTCTCATTCTTTTTCTCCATTCTTCTCTGAATTTTGTTCGTTTTAAATCCGTTTAATTATTTTTTTTACTCCTCACATAGCATATTCATACTTCACTGTCCGGCCCATATACCTCCTTTCTTTATACTTTTTACTGCCAATTAACTACAAAGATTACACAACTATTCGTCCAGAAGCCACAATACGCGCAGACCTACAGCTAAAGCGTAAAGCCTAACGTCTTTTTGGGTTCAGTGCTCAACATATACAGCCACAGGCTGCCTGACGGACCAAACCCACATACTCGCTTTCTATGCCGACCCGAAACAGTTTCTAATTACCTGGACATATTAACTCTTCATTATTCACCGGAACGTTTTTTACTTTTGCCCTGTTTTATGCAAAAATGGATACGCGTTTCGTCCATACTTTTCAGGGGGTCTTTGTCGGAGCACCATCTGGAATGCAAGGATGACTTTTGCGATTATGCACATTGCAGCAAATGATGCTATAGGCAAATTGCTTATTTATGACATCGCAAATACCTATATAATAATCGCCGAAGGAGGTATGAATAGCATATTTGGATATTGGCGGTTAAGAAAATACTTTAATATGCGGAATTTTTAATATATTTTTATTATATTAGTGCGGCGGGGGGAAAGATACGGTGTAATGAATGCCAGGCAGTGCATATCTTTTAGGTTCTCGAGGGTACTCTCCGGCACAAAATGTGAGGTCGTTTTTCATCCTACTTCACCGTCAATGAAGCCCCCTGGCTCGTTACGCGGCCCGATGCATTCATCACGGTGACGGTATAGGTCGCCGCATCGCCGGCGCGAACATTTTCTATTTTTAACATCGCATCCGTTGCGCCGCTGATAGGTTTGCCGTTCTTGAACCATTGACAGGTCGCTGTCGGAATTGCTTCGGCCTTGACACTGAAGGTTGCTGTTTGCCCAGCCGTTGTAATTAGTGCCGCTGGTTGCGACAATATTAACGGAGCCATCGAAGGTGTCCAGCCGCCAAGCACATAAGCAGGATTGCTGTAGTTGGCGATTATCTCGGCGTCTTTGTCTTTGGTCAGTTGTCTGGAGGCGGGATGCCGCCGGCTGACATCAACCGGTTTGCCGTCGCTGATGTTCGAGCTGTTGTATTCCCAATAATGAATATTCGATGTGTCGGGGCCTACCGGACCCCACCCAGCGGGGCTTAGACCAGCAAGGGCGCAATTGAGCAATACCGCTTCGCAGTATGGGTAATCCTTGCCTTTGTTCGTGGGTGCACGGGCGATTTCAGTTTCGCCTGCCGCTATAGTTTGGAACCTGCAATTCAGAAAGACATTACCGTGGTTAGCGGATGTGTTGCGTATCCACATATAGGCGCCGCCATGTGAAATGAGCTCGCAATGGTTGAAGAACGCCGGTCCGCGGCCGAGGATTATATCTCCGTCGCCTGTAATCCGGCAGTCGGTCAGGTAGACCGAACCGTTCACCTGTAAGGCATCTCCTGAGCCTTCAATATTAACATTGCTGACGATATTTTGCCCGCCCGCCAGAAGCAGCCCTTCAGCCTGACCTTTCGCTGTGGTTTTGACCGTGAAGTTGACGAGGTGAATCCCTTTTGAATTATCTCCCATGAACGCAGCGCGACGGGAAGGAAAGGTACCCGGCATCTCGTTGGTGGCTATGTTCGACGGATGCGGATTGAAGACCTCATTATTGGCGTAACACACAATTGTCTTGTCCCGGTCCTCACCGAGGAATGTGATGTTCGCCTTGTTGCGGAAATAAACGATTTCCTCATACGTGCCATTTTTGATGAATATAGTTACGCGATTGGGATTGTTATCCGGGAGAAAATCGACCGCTCCCTGCACGGTGCTGAAATCGCCTGTGCCGTCGCCTTCGACCACGAGCCGCCGGGAATTCCCTGGAGGCGGGTTTTTTTTGGTTGTGAAAGTCCATCCGGTTTTGCCTGCGATTCCAGAGAAGCTGCCGTCGCCGAGGGTCAGCACTCCAGGATCGATTTGCACGTAATATGTTTTGTTATACTCCAGAAGATTATTGTGAGGGTATATCGTTGCCACGGTGTCATGGATGATGACGGGGTAAAAGTGAAACGCATCGGTGAAGCCCCCGATGATTGTAAGCTGATAGTTGTCCGGTGTGGCAAGTGCAGTGCCGGATGGAGTTCCCGGTTTAGTGTTGGCATTGGTGAAACGGCCTGAGGCGTATTCGTAAGGAATCGTAGTGTAAGTTGCCGTGGTCTTATTGCTGGTTGTCGGGCCTGGCGGGATGCTCAGGTCCAGGACGTCAACCATACGGTTGTCTGCTGCGTCATAAATACGAATCTGTCCCGAATTGCCTAATGTTGGCTTGCCGGGGAAAGTGAGCACCAGATGTGTGTCTGGATTTACTTCCTTAGCTTTGTCCGCTGGCCAACGCGAAGTAGTTTGGCGGAGTTCTTCTTTTTGTGCAAAAAGTAAATTGCATAAAGTAAGAAGAGTGGCCAGCGTAATGGCAATATACGTGTTTCGGGTCATGGCTCTTTTCCTTTTATCCGGAATTTTCCATATTAAACTATTCCTATCAGAACAGCCGAGACAAATTGAACGTCCGGTCCCCGTAACATTTTGCTTTGCCCTTAATGGGCAAAACAAAATACGACACGGGGATCTTCGCGACCTCAAAGAGGTCGCTCCGAGCTGATTTTACTCAGCAAATCTTTCCTGGCCTGGACACGCAGTTTGGCGTTCTCATAGCGTCTTTTTTCATCCGCTGTCTGGGGTAATATCGGGGGCACGGGACAGGGGTGTTTATCTTTATCGAGGGCGACAAAAGTCAGATGAGCCGTCGTAGCTATGACCTGTTTGGCATCGTAAGGGTCTTCGCGAATGACCCGAACGCCAACTTCCATTGAAGTATGGCCGACATAATTAACAGAGGCCTTCAGCACAACATGGTCGCCGACACGAATCGGTTCTCTGAACGAGAGCGAATCGATACTTGCCGTTACGACCTCTTTGCCGCAATGCCTTTGGGCGGCCATTGACGCAACCATGTCTATCCAGGCCACAATCGCCCCGCCAAAAGCGGTTCCGTAAGGATTCGCCTGATGAGGCATCAACAGATATCTGCTCTCAACGGCACTATCGGATGGTTTTTTGCCTTCCATATTTTCTGCCATTTCTTAAAAACTTTCAGAGTAAATTTTTGTTATTTTACAAGCGCATCTTTTGGGTAAAGATAATATCCATCCATGGCACCATTTTGGTTTAATTCATTTATAAAACCATTTATTTGGCCGCCTCCCAAACTAACATCACCGCTTCGCTTGAAAGACAAGAACTTACTGAAATCTGAACGCTCAGACAAATCTGATAATTTCATTTGCTTAGGAATGCTAATTAAAACGTGAATTTCTTTTTGTCCTGTATCAATCTTTTGTAAAATCACTGGATTAATAGATTCAAGAAAAGTCCGTATGTCATGCTTAGTATTTATGATGGCAACTTCGCGTTCGCGATGTAGAAGATATGGTGCAAGAAAGGTAGCAGTAAGGAATGAAATTACAAGTAATAAAAAAGCCACTTTCATTGTAACTTCTTTCCATTTTTCCCATTTATTTCGATGGCGTTTTTTGAGGAAAAACAGAAAAGCGGAAACAAGCCCGCATATTGCCATAATGAAACAAAAAATCCCGTAGCCGAAATGCCAGCCGATGAGAATACAACGCCACCAGAAATGAAGGAAGTCGAGCATACTCTAAAAGCATAAACAAGCATATCAACCTCGTAAAGCATTTATTTTAATTAAGACACAACCAAGGCGGGTGTTGATTTTCAAGTGTTTCTTCGCCGGGGGCGAAGCTGAAAAACTCACAAAAAAATTAGCCAAAAGACAAAAAAAGTTGTCTATCTCCCTTCTTGAAGTAAATCCCTAAAAATCCTCGTTATTGGGTTAAAAATGAGGTTTTTTAGCAATCCGTATGTTTTGTAAATGGCGAACAGTAAAAAATATTCGTTTTTTTACTAAAAACAATTTGACATTTAAGATGATAGATATAAAATTACGGCTATTGTTAGGTTTATAGTTAACAACTGATAGGCGGAAGTTAGAAGTTAGACGGCCCGGCTTCGCTATGCTTCGCCGTGGCAAGCAGCCCGATGGTTCGACAAGCTCACCATGAGCAAGCCCATAGTGGGCTGCTCACAGGGACGGAGTGCAGATAAAGATAGCAAAAATCAAAATGCAAAATGCAAAAATAAGGAAGGAAGAAAACTATGGCCAGGAGCAGGGCGTTTCAAAAAGTTAATCCCATAAGCAGAGAAGAGACAAAAGCTATGGACAGAATCGACCTTCTGCGATGCAGGGCGGGGCTGCTGACGGGCAAGGACGGCGCGCTGGTGCAGATGTATCTGAACGGCACGGGGACATTAAGCCAGATGGCGCGACTGGCGGGCGTCAATGAGGCGAATGTTGCGAGAAGGGTTCACAAGCTGGTTCGCCGGCTTCTTGACGGGCAATACATCACCTGCCTGCGCAGCCGGGACAAATTCAGCGATAAGCAGATTGAAATGGCGAGGGATTATTTTGTGGACGGGTTGACTATGAGGGAAATAGCCGACAGGCACAAAGCGACGTATTACGAGGTGAGGAAGACGATGAAAAAAATTCAGCGGCTGACAAGTGTGCCGGGTAAGGAGGATTGAGCGATGCGTAAATTTTCTGTGGCGAAACAATTCGATGTTAATCCGCAAAAAAGCGAACGAGTTACGACCGTGATGCGGATGTTCGGCGTGGGAATCGACCGGCTCAGAAATCAGCGCACGACGCACACCTGCACCATCGAGGTCAGTGACGGGGACATTGTTTATATAACCGGGCCTTCGGGGGCGGGTAAAAGCGTGCTGCTGCGTGAAATACAAACGGCGGTAGCGGACGACGAGAAAATCGTCATCGAGCAGATAGCTTTGCCGGCGGATAAATCAGCTATTGACTGCGTGGGCGGGGCGGGGACGATTGACGGATTATCGCTTTTGAGCTACGCGGGGCTGAGCGATGTGTTTTGTATGCTGAATGCGCCGGCGAATCTGAGCGAGGGACAGAAATATCGCTTTCGGCTGGCCTGCGCGCTGGCGTCGGGCAAGAAGTTCATATTCGCAGATGAGTTTTGCAGCAACCTGGACCGCATCACCGCGGGCGTCATCGCATACAACGTCCGCAGGTTCGCGAAGCACAACGGCGTTACATTCTTTCTCGCGTCGGCTCATGAGGACATACTGGCGGATTTGCAGCCGGATGTGCTGGTTGTAAAAAGCTTCGCGGGAGAAGCGGAAGTGAGTTACAAAAAATTGAGAAGTAAGAAGTAAGAATTGAGAATTTGGAACTTCCCTTTTCTAAATTCTTCATTCTAAATTCTAAATTTATATGGAAGCTTGCACTATAACACTAAATCTTAAAATTGTCCCCGGCACGAGGGCGGATTACGAATCGCTTTCGCATTATCATTACCGCGAGAGCCATCCTGGGCCTTGCGTGGCGATTTTTGCGTTAAAGGGCAAATTCAGAACAGCAACAAAGCTCGAAACGGTGGGTGTGATTGTTTATTCGATGCCGACTGCGGGGGCGCAGATGCGAAACGTCGCGACGGGCGGGATTTTCGCGGGGCTGGATAAGGGCACGCGCCTGGCGCTCATCAACAAGAACATCCGCACAATCAGCAGGGTGATTATCGAGCCGAGGTTTCGCTCGCTGGGGCTTGCGGTACGATTGGTCAGAGAAACGATGCCGATTATGGATGTCCCCTTCGTCGAGGCGCTGGCGGTGATGGGAAGGGCGAACCCGTTTTTGGAAAAGGCGGGATTGACGCGGTACGATGTGTCTATTTCAGCTTCGTGCGTTCGGCTTATTGAGGCGTTCAGCGCGGTCGGTGTCGATGAGCAGGATTTAATTGACCCAGGGCTTGTCCAGCAGAAGCTCGATTCGATGCTCCACCGTAAGGTGTCCCTTTCGGGAGATACTCGTACATCGATGCTCTATTTTATCGATGGTGAAATGACGCGATTCCTTCAGAGTTATGGCGAAAGACGGCTTATGCAGCCCGGCATCGAACGCACAAGATTTGTCCTCAATAAACTTACCGACTCGCCTCGCTTCGCGGGCGAAGCGGGCAGGCCCGTGTATTATCTGTGGCGAAACCCTAATGTTGAGTTGAGGATTTGGGATGCAGACTGAGTATGTCTTTGTCTTGACAATATGAGTTTAGAGCATGAGAATTCAATTATGATTGACCTTTTTTCAGCAAAGAATTCATATTGGGATTATCAGCCAAAGCAGGCTCCTTATTTTACTTCTGATACAATTGTATTGACTAAAGGCAGCTGTCAGACCGTCCAGCAGCGTGATTTTATTCAGGCGATTTGTAAGGTATATCCTCAGGCCAGGGTGATTGAAAGATTCGGCACCTCTCATAACCGCCTCGATATTGGGGGGCCTGATATTTTGGAAACGCACTATAAAGGCAAAAAAACCCTTGTATTCGGCGTGCATAAAAGCGCACTAAGGTTCAGCGACGAGGATGGTAATGGCTGCCCCAATTACTGGCATTTTTCGCCATACAGTTTTTGCCCTTATGATTGCCGGTATTGTTATCTGGCAGGGACGCCCGGCGTAAAATTTTCACCGACAGTAAAGATATTTGTAAATATCGCTGAAATCCTCGACCGAATCGCCGGCATTGCTTCAAAACTTACTGTACCTAGGGCTTTCTATTTGGGCAAACTTCAGGACGGTTTGGCGTTTGACCCGCTTACCGGCTATTCACGCTTAATTATTCCTTTTTTTGCTCACCAGAAAAACGCCAAACTTACTCTATTGACAAAAAGTGCCAACGTGGACAATTTGCTCGACCTTGACCACAACGGCCACACCATTCTTTCGTGGAGCTTAAATCCCGGTGAAATTTCCAGCTTGTTCGAGTCGAACGTGCCTTTGCCCGAGGAAAGAATTGCTGCGATGCGAAAGTGTGCAAATGCGGGCTATCCGTTACGCGCCGTTATAATGCCCATTATTCCCGTAGAAGGGTGGCAAAATATATACGCACGCTTTTTGGAAAAATTTTTAGTATCGGTCCCGCTTGAGCGCATAACGCTGGGTCAAATTTGCAGCTACTTCGGAGCGTTGCAGCTTACCGAGAGAAAATTAGGGAAGAATAACGCTATTTCAAAAATGCTCGAAAAGGGCAAATCGAAAGACGGCAGAATGCGCTTCCCTGTAAAACTAAGAATAGAAGTATATAGATGCCTCATTGACAAAATAAAAAAACTTCGGCCCAAATTGCAAATCGGCCTGTGTTTGGAAGAGACCGACGTCTTCAATGCTTTGGATATGAAGGACTCTATCGGTCGTTGTAACTGTGTGCTCTGATGATTAACAATTGCCTGCGATACTTCTAATCAGCCGGAAACGCAGGGATTAATTCACGCCATTAACTTTAATGCCTATTTAAAAAGATTAAGTTGTGTCCGACTATTTATTAGAACCTGGAGCTATTCTTCCACCTTTACTTGAACAGCAGATTTCTCCTCCGTATAGAATTGTTGCACGCCATCTCGATTATCTTCAAAAATGGCGAGAGTATTTGCTATGGGTATGGGCCGGTGATTTAGATAAGGAGGCAGATAAGAAAAATGCCCAACGGTCGGTTGACGAATGTATCCATACAATTATGCTTATTGGCTTTGTTAAACAGTTAGATTATATGGCGATTCCAACTCTTGAGGAAATTCTAAAAATTACTAATAAACCAACAGCGTTCAATCTTTGTGAGGCAGTTTACAATAGCGTATCATGCAAACTGCTCAAAGCGGTTTTTAATCCGGAGCATTTACGTAATTCAGGGGTAGCGCCACAAAAAAATGTTGATTTGTCATCTCTTGCTAAAATATCGGAAACGGCCAAAGTCATATATAGATGTCGAATGCCGGTTACTATTATGGGTGATTTTTATCAGTTATGCTTAAGTAATCCGATTGCAGATAAAAAAATTCACAAAAAACACTCAGACCGTCATACCAGAGGAGTATATTACACCCCTGCCCCCCTGGTAGATTACCTTGTGTTTCGTACTTTTGAGAAACTATTTCGCAAATTAGCTCTCGAACAGGTTGAGCATCTGCGAATCCTCGATCCATCTTGTGGCTGTGGAGCATTTTTAATCGCAACCCTTCGTTTCTTACTAAAATGGCTCAAAAGCAATTATAATGACAATAAAAGACCGCAACGTCTCTCTCCGCAGAAAACACTCGATCTTTTGGAGTCTATGATTTATGGCACAGACATTGATGAATGGGCAATTCAGCAAACACGCAGATTACTTTTGCTGACAATATGGGATTTTTATATTAGCAACGGCGTAAGCAAGGATGATATTCAAAATATGAGGATACCAACTCTTGAGGAAAATATTACATGCGAGGATTTCCTTGAGGGACAATCTTTGAAAAACGAAGCATTCCAAGTAATTATTGGTGGGCCGCCTTTTGTCCGAGTCCAGGAACTTTATAAGTCAGACCGCGAAAAGGTAGAAAGTTATAAGCGCAGCTTTAGAGTAGCAAAAACCGGCCAGTTTGATCTATACATGCTTTTCATTGAGAAATCGATCGAGCAATTAGCAAATCATGGCTATTTAAGTATGAGCGTTTCTAACACATTTTTGCGGTCCGAAAGCGGTCGTGCGCTTCGTCAATTGATTGCCGAGAAGTGTACTGTTGGCGAAATTATAGAATTTGAAGATAGCAGATTATATCAAAACGCTACGGTTCAGATTGCAGTAATCATGCTTCAAAAAACGGCTGAGAAAAATACCACAAAACATGTGTTTATTAAAGCGAAAGGAAGTCTGCGCAGAAAACTAAGCAGAATTGATAAATTAGGCGACGATACATCATTGCAAATTCGTAATCTGCCTGTCACAGCATGCGCTTCAGGGAATTGGGTTTTAGATTCCGAAAGCGAGGTGGAACTATTGTATAAAATTGAGTCAACGGGTTCGCCTCTCGGCAAATTGCCAGTCCGCATCTGCTTTGGAACAGCTACAGAGGCAGATAATGTGTTTCTGTTAAAAAACGCCGAGTGTTTGAATTCTAAGACCGTATTAGCCGAAAGTCGTTTCTTGGGTGATGGATTTGTATTTGAGTATTCGATTTTGAGGCCGATATTACGTGGACGCCATATCAAAGAATATACCTTACCGGAACCTGAAACGCTGTGCATATTCCCTTATGATGAGACCGGAAAGCTGTACACTGAAGATATGTTACGGACAAAATTTCCTCTTACATATAAATACTTAAAACGTTGCGAACCTTATCTTGTTTATAGAAAACAGAAGAGGATACAACCGTGGTATGCATTTAGAAGCGAAGACGTCTCTGGCATCATTCAAAGCCCAAAAATTGTTGGGAGTGTAGTTAATTCCGGCGGCGGTTTTGCCATGGATAGATGTCAACAACTCTTCTGTAACAATAGCGTCATTCTTATATGCCCAGATGAAAAGGTTTTGAACGTTTATTTTTTGCTTGCTATTCTCAACAGCAAAGTATTCCGGATGTGGGCTCAACGACGAATGCCGACATTAGGTTCTGGTTGGTATTGTTACCGAGTCGGTATCCTCCGTGGATTTCCTATGCCTGTCCCGCAAAATGAACAGGATAAGCGGTTATTTGATGAGGTAGTGAATCTTACTGTAATGCTGTTAAATGAAAGCCCCAGAGGAGCCGATCGTGCCAATACGATAAGCTTGATAGATAATAAAATTTGTAAATTATACGGTGTCTCACAGGGCGATCTGTTGTAGCGATTTCACGAGCAGTGCGACAGCTCCCTTCCCTATATCCATTGTTTTTTACTTATTCGCTAACTCGTTAATATGCATTGATTAGGAGAAATAAAAAATGTCTGAGCCGATTAAATCGATAGCGTTGTCAAAGCTTACTGCACATCCCGATAATCCGAATGTGATGAGTGATGCGACGTTTCGCAAGCTGATTCGCAATATCGAACGGACGGGGCTGTATGAGCCGATTGTCGTCAGGCCTCATCCCAAAGAGAAAGACCACTTTGAAATCATCAACGGTCATCACCGCGTGAAAGCACTGGAACAACTGGGGCGTAAAGAGGCGGATTGCGTTGTCTGGGACGTGGACGATGAGCAGACAGCTATTTTGCTGACGACGCTGAATCGATTAGCCGGCTCGGATACGCCGGCGAAGAAAATAGAATTGCTGAAAAAGCTTACGGAGCGGATGGGGACAGCCCAATTAGCCAGATTACTTCCTCAGACGGCCAAGCAGATTGAACGGCTGACGAACCTGAAACTAACTGTTACGTCGCTCAAAGCCCAGGTGGAGCAGTTTGCCATACCGCTTGTGTTTTTTGTAACAAAGCAGCAGCAGGAGATTGTCGAGAACGCGCTATCGAGCATCGAGAATCGAATATCGAGTAACGAGATGACAAAAGCGCAGCGTCGAGCTGCGGGGATTACGAAAATAGCAAGCCAGTTTATGGAGGATGAAAAATGCCGGATGTAAAACAACTCACGAAAAAGCAACGCGATGTAATCGATGATTTATTCTCAGGTGAGCTTGATGAGCAGCAGATTTTCGAAAAACACAGGATTAACAAACGTGTTTATGATAAATGGCTGGCGGAGGATAATTTCGCAGATGAGTTTGACCGGCGAATCAAATCCGCTCACAGGCGAGGCGAGCTGATAATCGCGAGGTTCGCTAATGTGGCGGCGGCTAAACTGGTTCAGTTGACTGAATCGGAGAATCAGGAAACGTCCCGCAAGGCGTGCTTAGACGTTATTAATTATCTCAGGCAAAAAGCGGAACCCAGCCCCGACGGGCAACCCGAAGCTGAGAAGCTGCCCGATTTGCCGCCTGAAGTGGCGAGCAGATTATTAGCCGCATTGGCTCAAAGCAAGGCATCCGCAAATACCGGCGGCTGATATAATGAAGTTGACAAAGGCAGGTACGGCAAAATACAATTCAATGGATGTGTTGAATCGATGCGATATTAACCCCAAAAGCGTCAGGAGAGAATTTATGTCGAAAGCAAGTTATTTCACTGTCGTTGTAATCGCGGTTTTAGTTCTTGCGGGCACGTTATCCGCCACGGCCTTCGGCGCCGACCAGACCAATACCATACCTCACCTCAGCAAACAGGGTATGGCAACCCAGCTTATTGTGGACGGCAAGCCGTTTCTTATGCTCGCCGGCGAACTGCACAACTCAAGCTCATCCAGCACTGAATATATGAAGCCGATATGGCCGAAACTTGCCGAGGCGAACCTCAATACGGTTCTGGCCGTGGTTACCTGGGATTTGATTGAGCCGGAAGAAGGCAAATTCGATTTTTCGCTCGTGGACGACCTTATCAAAGACGCGAGACGCTACAATATGCGTCTTGTGTTACTCTGGTTCGGAAGCTGGAAAAACGGCGTGTCAACTTATGTCCCCGTCTGGGTAAAAACCGATTTGCCCCGTTTCCCGTTCGCCCGGAACGCGGATGGCAATGCCCTCGAAATACTCTCTACTTTCAGCGATGCTTCCAGAGACGCCGACGCCAAGGCGTTTGCGGCGCTGATGCGGCATATCAAAGAAGTCGATGGCCAGCAGCATACCGTGATAATGATGCAGGTGGAAAATGAGTCCGGCGTTCTCGGTGATTCACGCGACAGATGCAAAGCCGCGAACGAGGCGTATAACAAACCTGTGCCGAAAGAGCTTATGGATTATCTTCAAAAACACAAAGATACGCTGCTGCCGGAGATTCACAATGCCTGGCAGACCGGCGGATTCAAAACTTCAGGAACATGGGAAGAGGTTTTCGGTGTCAATAAGCCGCACGAGAAGGACTGGCGGAATCGCTCGTCATTTACAGATGAAATTTTTATGGCGTGGCAATACTCGCGTTACATCGAGAAGGTAGCCGAGGCGGGCAAGGCCGAATATCCGATTCCGATGTACGTGAACGCATGGCTTGACCAGGAAGGGTGTCCCCAGCCCGGCGAATTTCCCAGCGGCGGCCCGCTGGCGGAAGTTATGGATATCTGGAAGGCGGGCGCGGCGCATATTGATATGCTTTGTCCGGACCTTTATGTGCCGGACTTCAAGGCACGCTGCGAATGGTACAGCAGATTGGGCAATCCCCTTTTCATACCTGAGACCCGCGGCGACAAAGACGGCGTAATTAACATATTTTATGCTTTAGGGCAGCACAACTTGATGGGCTTCTCGCCCTTCGGTATCGAAAGAATAGCGGAACCAAACAGCGAACTTGCCAAATGCTACAGGGTCCTGTCCAGGATTGCGCCGTTTATTTTAGAAGGCCAGGCCAAAAGGACAATCGCGGGAATTGCGATGGATGATCCTAACCAGGTTGAGAAAGTGCAGTTGGGCGGCTATACCCTCGAACTCAGGATACTGAGACGATGGGTGAGCGGGCCGACGGAGGGCCCTGTTGCCGCAGGGATTGTAATTGCGACTGGGCCGGACGAGTTTCTGGCGGTTGGCAAAGGTCTGATGGTTTTGTTTTCCACGAGCACACCTGCTGAGATGGTTGGTTTTGCAACCGTTGAAGAGGGCACATTTGTTGACGGCAAATGGATACCCGGGAGACGACTTAACGGCGATGAAATCATTTCCGGCAGAGGTCTGCGATTTCCGCCGGGCGGTTACAGCATTCAGAAAGTCAAAGTGTACCGCTATAAGTGAGGCGCACCGCAGGTTTTTGGCCTGATTGGTGACGTGCAGCCGGTGAAATAAACGAAGGGAGACATGCGCTCCTTTTGGCTCATTTAATGTGCCGGGCGGTCTCCCTTATCCAATTATCGCCTTCTTATTTAGCTTTTTTGAGGCCTGTCCGGCTTCGATTTTTATCTACTCCCGTAAGAGACACCTACGGGTGGCCGTGACAGGATGTTTCGCGGACCCGCGGGTCCCATCATCAGCTTCCTCCATAGAAAGTGTATGATGGGGTTCGGCAAAAGCAAAAAATATCGCGGACGATTTATGAAAAATTTTAATGGAATGATTATCGGGCGGGGACTTTTGAGAAACGAGAAAAAGAGAGACGTAAGCCCGAAATATCTTGCCCTCACTTTCTTCCAAAGGGCATCGTCTCTCTTTACGAAAAAAACTTACAATTTTAACCCCGCACCTATTTTGGAATCACCACAGGTTTCCGCACCCATCGGTACGGCAAATCCGATATCCCAAAACAGGTGCGAGGCATTCTTTCAATTAAAATATACATTTTGTTTTTAGCAGGACAAAATGGATGAGGCAGAAATTTTTTGAGCCGGCGGGCGATTTGCCTTATAATCATCCGTCTGATAGATTAGACGGAAAGGAAAGAATTGATGAAGATAGCGATTGGCGCCGACCAGGCGGGTTACAAATACAAGGAAATCATAAAAAAGTTCCTGATTGAGAAGGGACATAAGGTTGACGATTTCGGCACGGATTCCGAAAAGCCGTGCGATTATCCCGATATTATGAGGCCTGTGGCCAAGGCGGTCGCCGCGGGCAAATACGACCGCGGAATCATAATTGGCGGCTCAGGCAATGGTGAAGCGATGGTCGCCAACAGGGTCAAGGGCGTGCGATGTGCCCTGTGCTGGGATTTGCGTTCTGCCCGACTGAGCAGGGCGCATAATGACGCGAATATTCTGTCGATGGGCGAGCGGATGATTGCGATTGAGGAGGCGCTTGAAATAGTTGAGCTTTGGCTTAATACCCCCTTCGACGGCGGCAGGCACCTAACCCGCATTCAAAAAATCGACGCGCCTTTGGGCGAGGTCTCGCCTGCGGCGGACGCGGAATAAAGCTAAGTTTAGTTAAGATTCAAATCGCAAATTTTCAATTTCCCCATTTGGAATTAGGAGGCATACTATGACCAACGGTATTATTCTGCCGGCAAATGCGCAACCACAAAATGTTTCCCGTTTGTATGAATCGCTCAGGCGAACAAGGCCCGCGACTAAAGATGACCTGAAAAACTATATCAAGGTGTTTTTAGGGATTGACGTGCCTGACAGGCAGATTTGCCCGGAGCACAATAGCCCGCTTGATTACCTCTGGCACAGTTTCAACTGTGACTTTTCAAATTCCAAACCGGCCAGTGCTGATTGCGTTGTCTGGGCGAACAGGGGCGGGGGCAAGACCGACCTTGCGGCTGTTGCGACGCTTTTGGATTGTGTCTTCAAGCCCAATTGCCAGGTGCGGATATTGGCGGGTTCCGAAGAACAGGCGGGCAGGATGTATCGGTATCTCACCGATTTTCTGCGGCTTGGCTTCGATAAGTTTCTGGCCGAACCAATCCGGAAAACCGGCTGCCGATTCAGCAATGACTCAGCGGTCGATGTTCTTACACAATCGCAGGCGAGCGTCCGGGGCCAGCACATCCAGAAACTACGCTGCGATGAGGTCGAGCTTTTCGACTCTGATGTTTTCAACGCTGCGAAATTCACCACGCAAAGCACGGGAAGTATTATCGCCGGTATGGAGACAATAAGCACAATGCACAAACCATACGGCCTTATGCAGAAAATTGTCTCGTCGGCTGCCAAAACCAGCACGCCTGTTTTTAAATGGTGCGTCTGGGAGACAATCGAAAAATGCACCGACAGAAACTGTTCGCAGTGCTTGTTGTGGGGGGATTGTGCGGGCAGGGCAAAACAGGCAGCCGGCTATCTGAAAATCGACGATTGCATTACACAGATGCGACGCAGCAGCAGGGCGGGCTGGGAAGCCGAGATGCTGTGTATCAAACCCAATCTCGAAAATGTTGTCTTTGACCAGTTTGACACCGCAATTCACGTCAGGCCCGTCGAATATGATGCGAATTTGCCTTTGTATCGCTCGCTGGATTTCGGTTTCGCCAATCCGTTTGTCTGCCTGTGGATTCAGGTCGATAGTGAAGGCGTGGTGCGGGTGATTGATGAATACGTGCGCTCTCGCGCGACAATCGATGTTCACGCGGCTGAGTTAAAAGCCAGAATCCCTGATGGTGAGCCGCGAATTATAGCGACGTTTTGCGACCCGGCAGGTGCGGGAGCAAACGACGTTACCGGCACAAGCGCGGTTCGTGAGTTACGCTCACTTGGGATAAACGTGCGTTATCGCAGAAGCGGAATCGCAGAGGGTATCGAGTCAATCCGCCGGGCGATACGGGACGGCACGGGCAAAAGTCGATTTATCGTCTCGCCCAAATGTGCCCGCCTTATCGAGGCCCTGACCTGCTATCACTATCCAGATACGCCGACCAGCGATGAATTACCCCTCAAAGACGGCGTTTACGACCATCCAATCGACGCCCTGCGTTATTTCTTCATAAACTTCGAACATACCGCGAGAACAGGACATAGGATTTATTGAAAACAATCGAGGGAAGTGCCGCTTTCGGCGCAGAAAAAAAACAGGACTGGGTCGGAGGGAGGGGAGAAAGCGAGATATCCCAGCCCTGTTGTTGGTACAAAAATCAAAAAAGAACGGCGCATATTGCCTAATCAGTGTGGGGCCTATTCGGCAAATTCTCGCCTTACATTAATAATGAGGTTACTCTACCATAATCAGCCGGGCTCGACAAGGGAAATTTTCGGAAAAAATACGGTTTTTTTCATTTTTTTTGGTGTTGGACCTGCGAATCTTATGCTCAAAATCACCCGATTCAAGGCATATTCGCGTTTTTGGGCGGCTGACAAGGTTTGCGTATAACCGCTTAAGGAACGGATAGTTATAAAAAGATTGGGCTGCGGTCAGGAGGGAGGAGAGGAGAGAATTACCGCAGCCCGTGGTCATCGTTCATAACATATACGCAGGCCGGTTTGATAGGTTCAGAAATCAATTGTTAATTTTTCCATCAACTCCGATGGTCTTTTCAGCCGAAGGATTTTGCTGTTTGCTCGCTGGTTTAGGCGCAAGGGCGGAGCGGCGATTAGTGAGAATCTCGTGTGCCAGGCTGTAACCCACAGCCAGCAGCGTGGGCCCAAGAAAAATGCCGATGAAGCCGAAAGCCGCGATACCGCCGAGGACGCCGATGAACATAACGATAAACGACAACTTGGAACCCCGGCTGATGAGGTATGGCTTTACGAAGTTATCAATCCCGCTGATACATAACAAGCCATAGAAAATCATAAAAATACCCCATCCGCTATGTCCATCAGCAAAGAGCCATACGGATGCGCCTATCCAGATAATTGGCGGGCCAAATGGAATAAGACCCAGGATAAAAGTAAACGTAGCAAGCAGCATCGGAGAAGGCACTCCCGCGACGGCAAATCCTATCCCTGCCGCCACACCTTGGGCCAATGCCGTGCCTATTGTGCCATACACGACACTGCGGACAGTGGTCTTGACGACATCCATCAGGCGCTGAGCATAGTCGCCGCCAATCCGCTGGAAGACCTCACGAAGGTTGGCGATAATGCCTTCGCCGTCACGGTACAGGAAAAACGCAATCAGCACGCTCATCGCGAGGTTGAAAACACCCTGTGCGAAATCGAGGCTGTGTCTCAGCAGCCATAACCCGGCCTCTTGAAACCAGGGTTTGAGCTGGTTTAAGACGGGCTCGGCATTTTCGGCCATGTCGGACCAATATTCGCTAATCTTCCTGCCTGCGTATGGAATACGTTCGACCCACGCGGGGAGAGGCAGCAATGTAATGTCATTATGGGTTTCAAGCCATTGCATCGCCGAGCGAATGCTGGTGGTGAAGGTCAGGCCGACAACAAGAAACGGTATGAAAAGGACCAGCAAAAGTATGACCGTCATTACCACCGCGGTAAGATTATGACGGCCGTGAAACCATTTCAATAACAGCTCGCGCAAAGGCCAGGTTACAAAACACAGGATAGCCGCCCAGAGAATAGCCAGGGCGAACAGGCGCAGCACAAGCGCGCAGCCGACGATTATCGCGCCGATGAGGATTAGTCCCGCTATTTGTTCGATTCTTTGCTGGTTCTTAATCATTTAAATTCCCCGGTTCGCCAACCCGCATGAGTATACCGGTCTGACCGTCGCATAGCAACCGCGAAAATACCCATGAGGCTTTTTATAAATATTACGGTATCTCTCTGTTTTTTTAATGTATAATCTCCAGCGAAGAAATTTTGGTTTTTAGGAGGTATTGTTTGAAAGCACTTTTTTGGTTGAGTTTGGTTGTGTCTATATTGCTTCCGATTTCCTTGTTCGGTTTTAATCTTTTTGCATTTGGCGGATGTGTAATCCCTGGTGTCACGCAACTTATGGCCCTTATTTGTGTTCTTGCTCTTATAATAGTAATCCCAGTATCCCCTTTCATTTTACTTGTTGACTTAATAGCAGTAATTTATTTATGGAGACGCCATAGAACACATTCATTTTTACCGTTGGCGATTATAACCACAGGTTTTTTAGTGACCATACCTTTAATTTGGCTAGCGCACAGCTTATGCGATAAAAGGTTTGAGAGGCATCTGACGCAATATGAACAAGCCGTATCAGTTATAGAAGCCAATCCGGCATCTGATTTCCGCTTTGAAAGACCTGACGGGTGGACGAATCTTGCGATTGCACCACCAATTACGTTTCGTGAAGGCGATGGGACGCTGACGGTTGAATTCTTAGTAGGAGGAATTGGTCCTCCGCCAAGACACATACTGTATATCTATAGGTCTAACGGTCTTATCGATAAAGATTCTAAAACGGCCAACTATTGGCGTCACACGACAAAGGTTAATGAGCACTGGTTTTGTGCCAGTGATTGAAACAGGAAGTTTTTACGGTTATTTTACGTCGTCGATTGTGAAAAAGTGGGCAGAGAATTGATATTGGCTGAAATTATGAGTTGACGCGTGCCCATAGCAATAATAAACTCACAATTTTACGCACACCGGTTTATTTGGAGACCAAGGCGTGGAAGAAGCTATTACCAAGGCCCAGGGATTGATTGAGGCGATGGCGTATATTCGCAAGTTCCGGGGCAAGATAGTTGTGGTGAAACTGGGCGGCAGCGTTCTGGACGACGAATGTCTGCAAAAGAAGCTGCTGACCGACGTGGCGTTTATGTCAACGGTCGGCATCAGGACGATAATCGTTCACGGAGGCGGCAAAGCGATAACCCGCGCGATGAACGAGGCGGGCTTAGAGCCGGTCTGGGTCCAGGGCAGACGCTATACCGACGAACGGACGCTGCGGATAGTCGAACACACGCTTGTTCACAGCGTAAATGACCCGGTGTGCAAAGTGCTGGGCGAGCTGGGCTGCCGGACAATGGCGCTTCATACGCTGAGCAGTTGCGTGCTGTTTGCCGAGCAGTTGCGGCTCGACAGTGCCGATGGACGCAAAATCGATTTGGGTTTTGTGGGCAAGGTTACGGAAGTCAATGGCCAGCTTTTGAAGACGCTTTGCGCCGACGGGACGATACCGGTAATCGCATCGGTCGCGATGGACCAGTTCGGCGGGACACTCAACGTCAACGCCGATACCGCGGCGGGCAAAGTCGCTGCGGCGGTCGAGGCCGAGAAATTAGTAATGGTCAGCGATACGCACGGGATTCGAATGGATATGAAAGACCCAAATAGCTGGGTGTCGAGCTTGAATGAGCAGCAGATTAAGGAAATGATTGACGCAAAAATTATTACCGATGCGATGTTCCCCAAGGTCGAGGCGTGCTTAATCGCTCTTGAGGCGGGCGTCAAAAAGGCGCATATTATCGACGGGCAGATTGAACATTCGCTTTTGCTTGAGATTTACACCGACAAAGGCGTTGGAACGGAAATAGTGAAGTAAGTCCGCCACGGGTGGATAAAAATTTAGAATGGAGAATTGAAAACAGAAATGACGACGCAGGAAACGATAGAGCTTTACAGTAAATACGTAATTGCCAATTACAAACGGCTGCCGCGGGTGATTGTTAAGGGTGAAGGATGTTATCTTTACGACGCCGAGGGCAACAAGATTCTGGATATGTTCCCCGGCTGGGCGGTCAGCGGAATAGGCCATTGCCATCCCAAAGTGGTCGATGCGATTCGCAAACAGGCAGGCGAGCTTCTGCATATCGATAACACGTTTTATTCGGAGCAGCAGGGCCAGTTGGCGAAACTGATTAGCGAACGCGGCTTCGGCGGAAAGTGCTTTTTCTGCAACAGCGGCGCAGAGGCCAACGAGGGCGCTCTGAAATTGGCGCGTTTGGCGACAGCCGAGGGCAAATACAAATTCATTACTGCCGAGGGCAGTTTCCACGGGCGGACTTTCGCCACGGTTACTGCTACGGCCCAGCCCAAGTATCATGAGGGTTTTTTGCCGTTGCTGCCCGGTTTTGTTTACGTGCCTTACAACGATATAAACGCACTCGAAAAGGCGTTCACCGACGAGGTTTGCGCGGTGATGATTGAGCCGATTCAGGGCGAAGGCGGCATTAATGTTGCGACGAAAGAATACGTCGAGGCGATTCGCCAGTTGTGCGACGAAAAAGGCGCGGTGATGATTTTCGACGAGGTGCAGACCGGTATGGGGCGGACGGGCAAGTGGTTCGCGTATCAACATAATGATGTTGAGCCGGATATTATTACGCTGGCAAAGGCGCTGGGCGGCGGTGTGGCAATCGGCGCGATGATGGCAAAAGAGGAACTCGCTGCCAAATTGGTCCCCGGCAAGCACGCCTCAACATTCGGCGGAAACTGCATCGCCTGCGCGGCCGGTATTGCCGTCGTCGAGGCGATTGAGGAAGACAACCTCATCGAAAACGCTGTGAAGATGGGCGAATACGCAAAAAATAAACTCGAACAGCTTGGTGAAAAATACGACATCATCAAGGAGGTTCGCGGGAAAGGCCTTATGATTGGCGTGCAGCTTTCTTCGCCGGGCACTGGAATAGTCGATAAGTGCCTCGCGCGGGGCCTGCGGATTAACTGCACGAACAATACCGTGCTGCGGTTTATGCCCGCGATGATTGTTACGAAAGAGCAAATCGACGAGGCGATAAGTATCCTGGATAGTGTGATGGGCGAGACAAAATGAGACACTTTTTGTGCATAAGCGATTGTTCGACTGAAGAGTTAAACGAACTGCTCGATTTGAGCAGCTCGCTGAAAAAGCTCTATAAATCCGGCGGGCGGGACGTCTGTCTGGCGGGCAAGGTGCTGGCGATGGTCTTCGAGAAGCCCTCACTGCGGACGCGAATCAGCTTTCAGGTCGCGATGTCGGATTTGGGCGGCAGCGCGATATTCATCCGCCCCGAAGACGTAGGCGGCATCGGCGCACGCGAGCCGATTAAGGATATGGCGCGGGTGCTCAGCCGATACGTTGACGGAATAATGGCGCGGACGTTCGCGCATAATACCGTTGTCGAACTTGCCAAATACGCGACGGTTCCCGTGATAAATGCGCTGACCGATTTGTCGCATCCCTGCCAGGCGATGGCGGACGTGCTTACGATAAAGGAACACCTTGGCCGACTGACGGGCGTTAAGATTGCGTTTATCGGTGACGGCAACAACGTCGCGCAATCGCTGGCCTTTACGGCTGCGAAATTCAATATGAAATTGGTAGTCGCTTCGCCCAAGGGCTACGAGCTTGACTGGGGCGTCGTCGAAAAAACAAATGGCATCAAAGCCGACAGCGTTTCGATAACCAATAATCCTGCCGAAGCGGTAGCCGGCGCGGATGTCGTCTATACCGATACCTGGGTCAGTATGGGCCAGGAAAATGAAAAACAGGAACGCATCAAGGCCTTCAAAGGTTTCCAGGTCAATGCCGAACTGCTCAAATCCGCTCCGGCGGGCATAAAAATTATGCACTGCCTGCCCGCGTATCGCGGCCTTGAGATTACCGATGATGTAGTCGAGTCGCCGAACTCGATTATTTTTGACCAGTCCGAAAACCGCCTGCACTTCCAGCGCGCGCTTGTTAAGAAACTGATGAGCTAAAGGCAGATGCGGATTGTAACAGAGAGATTGATTTTAAGGCCTCCCACTCTTAAAGACGCGGCGGATATTTCGGCCAACGCCAACAGCATCGATGTATCAAGATACCTCGCTCTTGTGCCATATCCTTACAGTGTAAAAGACGCGAAGGACTTTATAAAACTCCGCCGGAAAAAAGCGAAACATAATCCGTATAATTTCGGGATAACGCTTAAACACTCAGGAAAACTCGTCGGCATGATTGGCCTTATGGGTCTTGATAAATTCAGCGGAAAAGCTGAGGTAGGTTACTGGCTCGGTAAAAAATACTGGAGACAGGGGATTACCGCCGAAGCGCTGAAAGCAATGGTTAGATTTGCTTTTCGCAAACTGAAATTAGTCCGGCTTCAGGCGGATGTGTTCGTTGAAAACAAGGCCTCGGCGAACCTTTTGAAGAAAGTCGGCTTCAAAAAAGAGGGCTTGAAACGCAAATCGGCAAGGGCAAAATCGACCGGCAAATGGCACAATACTTATGTTTTCGGCCTTTTGAGGTCAGACGCTAAATTATGAGAAAGATACTTGTAGCCAGCACGAATCCGGGGAAGTTGAAAGAGTTACGAGAGATGCTGGCCGGCGATGTCGAGTGGGTTGGCTTATCGGATTTTCCCAATGTCAGCGAGATTGAGGAAGATGGCAAAACATTTGCCGAGAACGCCCGCAAAAAGGCAATCGGCTACGCCAGGGCAACCGGCCTGTGGACCCTTGCGGATGATTCGGGATTAGTAGTCGATGCGCTGAATGGGCAGCCGGGGGTGAAAAGCGCGAGGTTCTCCAGCGTAAAAGAGACAAACCGCGGACTCATCGACCATAAGAATATGGCCAAGGTCTTAAAGCTGCTGGAGGGCGTGCCAAAGGAGAAAAGGACCGCTCGATTTATGTGCTGCCTGTGTTTAGCAAGCCCGCCAGAACCAGAAAAAAAGAGTGGAGGGCGGGCAAGCCCGGAAAAGGTTTTGATTGAGACGTCGGGAAAATTAGAGGGGTTGATTATCAATGAGCCGATGGGCGAGAATGGTTTTGGCTATGACCCGATTTTCTTCGTGCCTGAATCGAATAAGACCGTTGCCCAGATGACCTCCGAAGAAAAAAACGCGATTTCCCATCGAGGCAATGCCATTCGTTCACTAAAACATTCCCTTGAGCAGCTTTTGTGAACGGCTTGATGTGTCTGAGGCAAGCAATCCGAAATTTTCTTCCGGTGTCAGGACGACCCATGCGCGCCAATCGAATTTTTTTATGAATCGATTAGGAATCGGATGTACGTCTTTTAGCCAGACGAGAACCCCGTATCGCGAGTTTGCTTTTTCCTGCCAGTGTTGTTCGTTGCCGAGGATTTGCTGATTGTATTGCTTTTGCATTTCTAAAATCTGCCCTGCGGTCAGGTTCTCGTAGTATTTCAACTTGTCAACCGTCGCTGTTGCCATAACGGGGCCTGAACTTGCCTTGAGGAAGATTTTATCGCCCGCGCTTATATGCGAAAGCCATTTTTGTTTTGTCTGATAGAGGCGCAATTCGATTGTTTTGCGTCCCGTTAGTATCGCGTCCAAATACTGCTTTTTCAAAATGGCCAGGTGATGATTCATTTCGCCTTTTATAGTAATAACAGCGTCGTTTTGCAATAACTTTGACCGTTTGCGCGGGCTGGTTTATAATCGCCGGGGAAAATGAAGACAATCATTAAAAAAGTAATCGGAGTGATCCTTATTATCGTTGGGGTTTTTGCGTTGTTGACTCCCCTGACGCCCGGGTCGTGGCTTGCGTTGATTGGCCTGGAGTTGTTGGGCGTCCGAATGTTATTTTTCAGAAAGTTTCTAAGTGATAAGCAGATGGCCGCACTGGACAGGTTTATGAAAAAACTCGGCGTCGGGCCGGATAAGCAGGTCGATGACAAGCCGGATAAAAAGGAAAAGTGAATAAAATTTTTAACTGCGCCACTGGCGCTGTCTTTCTTTTGTTTTTTCGAGGACTTCCCGGACAGCGGCTGCATCTTCGGCAATCTGGAAATCGAACATACCCACGGTGATGAAATCAGCGCCGTTTTCAAAAGCATATTTGAAGCCGCTCTTGGGCGTTATCGCGCCTGCGGCGAGCGTCTTGAAGGCAATCCAGGGCTTTTCCTCGGTCTTGAAAAAGTCGATTGTTTCCTGTGGCTCGAGACAGAACATATTATCATGGAATTCGTTATGATTTTCATCCTGCGGGCCATCAACTGTGAATGGCTTGCGGTTCTCCTTGGGATGAGCCGACCAGTATTTGTCGTGGTGGAAGGTCTTTACCCAGTAATCGGGCTCGATTTTTACATCCCGACACTGCTGCAGGACGTAAACCGAATGACAGCCGACGCCCGCCTGCAAGCCCTTCTTTCGTATGTGTTCGAGCGTTTTCGAAATAATATCTACATGTCCCTGTTTCACGAAGGTGTCGCCGGCCGCGCCGTGCAGGTATATCGTTGAGGCGCCTTTGTCCGCGGCCACGTCGATATTGGCAATCGGATTTTCTTCCGGCGGCTTGACGGATACTATCATCTGGAGTTTGCTGTCGTTTTGTTTTTTGTACTTGTTGACGATGTCCATCTGGCTAACGTCGATGAGGATAGTGTTGATGCCGTATTGTTCTCCGAGGCGCAGCGTCTGGAAGACCTTCTCCTCGGTATTGTATGCCTTGAACAGTTTCGATGCGTATATCAGGTCTCGTGCGTGTGCCCAGCCGCCGATGAGATTGCCTCCCATAATCATCCTGCTGATTGTAAGGTTGCCGAGCTTGCCTGTGGGGAGTTGGGCTGCATTTGTGGGAGGCGGTTTTATTGCGTTCGGGTCGCCTTCCTGCATTGCTGCTAAAAGGATTCTTTCTTCCAGCCCCATAACGCCGACGGCTCCAACGAGGGAACCGGCGATGAGGCCCCGACGAGTCATCTTGTGCGACATAATTTTACCCGTCCTTTTACTACCGGTGTGGCTGTTTTTTTACTGCTTACAGGTATTATACAATATTCGGGAAAAATCCGGCCATGTCTTTTTTGAACTTTTCGGTGTTCTTGAAGAGAATTGTTTGAAGCCCGGCCTGTTTTGCCCCGTCGATGTTTTCCGGTTTGTCGTCGATAAAAAGGGTTTGCCGGGCCGGAATACCGAGCTGGTCGAGAGCAAGGTCGTAAATTTTTCTTCCAGGTTTTGCCGTGCCTTCGAGACAGGACAGGATTGTTACGTCGAAGGCGTCGTATTTTTGCTTATTTATAATTTCGACAACGGGCTTTTCGGTATTGGATAGTATCGCGGTTTTGCAGCCGGCCTTCCGCAACCGGGACGCCAGCGAGAACATTTCCTGCCTCGGTCTGTACGCTGCTATGAATGCCTCCGTCCAGAGGGAATCGGCTTTTGGCATTGGCACATTGAGGCGTTTAGTCATATTCATCCAGAATTGTTTTTCGGTAACTGCCCCTGTCTGAAAAGCATTGATACAAATATCGAAGGCGGTTACATATTGTTCAACGCTTACGCCGAAGGCATTTGCGCAATATTTGAATAGCGCCGGCGCCGGGTCCTCGATTAAGACACCGCCCCAGTCGAATATCACTGCGTTTATTTTTTCCATAAGCACAAGAGCATATCGGCCTGGGTAAATAATATCAACGCCAAAGCGAATAAGGATTGATGATTGATAAAGGGACTGATGGCTGTTACAATCGCCGGCACTTTTGCGGAATGGATTGAGATATGAAACAAAAACTCGACAAACATAAACTAAGCAACGGGATGATGCTGCTCGGCGAGCGGATGGAAGCCGTGGAATCGGTGGCGTTTGGGTTTATGCTGCCTGCCGGCGCTTCGGTTATGCCCGCGGGCTGCTGTGGTGCGGCCAATGTGATAGCCGACTGGATATTCCGCGGCGCGGGCCAAAGGGACAACAGGCAGTTAGGCGATGCACTCGACGGGCTGGGTCTTCAGCGTTCAGCCGGAGTCGATAGCGCTAATATCTCGATCGGTGCGGCCCTGGAGGCGAGTAACCTGTCGGCGGCGATTGATTTGTACGGCGATATAATACTTCAACCAAAACTTGAGGATGAGCAGTTTGGTCTGGCCAGACAACTGGCAATCGAAGGCGTTAAGGGGCTTGATGATGACCCCCGGCATAAGGTGATGCTGAAATTGCGCGAGCAGTTTTATCAGGAGCCGTTAGGCAGAAGCGCCGCGGGCGAGATTGCAGACCTCGAATCACTTACGCCTGAAACGACCAAGGAAATTATTGCTGAAAGATTTAATCCCACGAAGGTTATTTTTTCGGTTGCGGGGAAATATGATTTTGACGCGATTGTGCGCCAGGTTGGAAAGATATTTGGCGAAAAGGCCGGCAAACGGTTCAAGTCGCTTAAGACAGGCGAAAGCCGGGAACGATATAAGCACATTCCCAACGCCGGGGCACAGGTGCACATCGGGCTTATGACGCCGACGGTTGCTGCGCGGGACAAGAATTATTATAACGCGCGTATCGCCGTGGCGGTGCTGTCGGGCGGGATGGGCGCGAGATTGTTTACCGAGGTCAGGGAAAAACGCGGCCTTTGTTATTCCGTCGGCGCGCAATATCACGCAATGAAGGAATCAGCGGGAATCGCCTGTTACACGGGGACGACGCCCGATAAGGCGCAACAGGCATACGATGTGATAGTCGCGGAATTCAATCGCCTGGCAGACGGTATAAGTGAAGATGAACTTCAACGGGCGAAAGTCGGGTTGAAATCATCGCTGGTTATGCAAAGCGAATCATCGAGCAGCAGGGCAGGTTCAATCGCCGGCGATTACTATATGCTCGGCAAGGTGCGAACACTCGACGAAATCAAAAAAGCAATCGACAAGACAAGCGTTGATTCGGTGCTGACGTTCCTGCGCGAAAATCGCTTCAGGGATTTTACGGTCGTAACGATAGGCCCGAAAGAAGTGAAGGTCGGATAGTAAAGATATGGAATTTAAGATTCATAAATTAAAAAACGGTCTGACGGTTATCGGCGAGGTAAACAAGAGCGCCAAATCGACCGCCGTCGGGTTTTTTGTGAGGACCGGCGCACGCGATGAGGATTTGAAAATCAACGGCGTGTCGCATTTTCTCGAACATATGGTTTTCAAGGGCACCGAACGCCTGAGCCCCTTCGCGGTAAACGAGGCCTTCGATAAAACCGGGGCGCAATATAACGCGTTTACAAGCGAGGAGAACACAGTTTTTTATGCGGCTGTCCTGCCGGAATACCTGGCGGAAATTACGCAGCTCTGGATAGAAATGATGAGGCCCGCGCTGCGCACTGACGATTTCAAAATTGAAAAGCAGGTCATCAAAGAAGAAATCGCGATGTATAAGGACCAGCCCAACTTCGATGTTATGGACAGGTGCCGGGAGCTTTATTTCGCGGGGCATCCCTGCGGCCACAGCGTTTTGGGCAGCGAGGAATCGATAGACACGATGACAGCCGAGCAGATGCGGGAATATTTTTCTCAGCGATATGCACCGAATAATATGGTCGCGGCTTTCGCGGGCAATTTTGACTGGGAGCAGATTCGCGATATGGTCGAAACCGGCTGCGGCGGCTGGGAACGCTTTGACGTGGGAAGAAAAATTACCGATACCCGCGGCGGAAGGGACAAAAAACGCTTAGAGAAAGCGCATCTTTCCCGCGAACATGTTTGCCTTGTGAGCCCGTCGGTAAGCGCCCAGAGTGACAAGCGATTCGCCGCTGCGCTTTTGAGTATGATTGTCGGCGACGACGTCGGGTCGCGGTTTTTCTGGGAGCTTGTGGATAAGGCAATAGTCGAAACAGCGTCCCTGGATTTTTCACCGATGGACGGCACCGGCGCAAATTACACATATATCCGCTGCAGCAGCGAAAACACCGCCAAAGCGATGGAAATCGTCAACAGGATATTTGCCGACCTGACTAAAGCAGGCGTTACAGAAGACGAATTGACCAAGGCGAAAAACAAGGTTCTCAGTGCGCTGGTGATAAAAAACGAGATACCAATGGGCCGGCTGGTCGATTTGGGCTTCAACTGGACGTATCTCGGCAAATATCGCCTGGTCGAAGATGACGTAAAGGCGGTTAAAGCGGTTACCGTCGCCGATATCAATACCCTTCTTAAAGAGTATCCCCTTGGCGAATTTACCCAGTTCTCCTTAGCCCCGGCGCAAAACAGCTAAAAATCTCGGATTCATATCGAAAGCCGTAAAGTCACTTGCCCGACAGGCCGAAGATTCACAAAGCGAATAATCCCGCCTATGACGGAGTTCCAGCCGATTGATAGACGAGGGCCTGCGTGGAGGGCAGGCCCTTATTTTTTTGCCCCGTAACCTACCCCGTTTGTTTCGTGTTCCTGCTTGAATTATACTTGCCTTGATGTTAAGATGGATAAATTGGTAGAGACGGGATAAATTGCAAATGGCCGAGAAAGACATACAAGCCGATGACTTCAAAACCCCTCGCAGACCGGATATTCTGCGAGCCAAGGATATAATACCCGGCGCTGCCGGCCCAGCGGGCAAAGGAGATGGCGTTAGCAATACTGATATCCCTCGTTTTGACCTTGCCGAAGACATAATGTCGGAGCATCGTCGGCTGACAGCCGGGCGTCGTAAGGGGCCTGGTGGTTCCACACTGGCTGACCTTACACCTGTTCCCCCCCCATCTGTCAAGAAGCCATTCCTGAGCAGATATGGCTTCTCAGAAGGTTTTAATGCTGCCGGCGACCCGGTAATAGCGGATATTGTTGCCAGAGACATCGAGCGTCTCTGTCGCGGCTTGCGGGCATAACCCAAGAAACTATTGGCGTTTTAAAAGAATTTTCCCGGTTCCCCATTGCTTTTTTCGCCGGAATAGTCCTATAATTAGGCCACCTAAATTTAGTTTTGCTGCTTGATTGAAAAATTAATATAGCTAAATTTCTTTTCGGGGAGAGGAAATGAAGCACACTTATACATATTGCAAAGATTGCAAGTGGTGGAGTCAGCTTGCAGAGCAGGGGCCAAAGGTGCTACATGGTGAATGCCGCAGGTATCCGCCGTCGGTATTCTTTGTCGGGCGGGTATATCAGAACTTTTGTGATGTGTCGAATCGCGGTTTTCCGATTACCGGCGAGGACTGGTGGTGCGGCGAGGCGAAATTCTAAGCCATCTTTGATAATTTGAGATTGGCGGACAGCACGATGTCCTGTGAAAAAATATCATAAAACCGGTTGCGGTAATCGATAAAATCGCGCATAATCACAGGGCTGAACATACGGTACGCAATTTTGAAAGGTAATAGATGGGTTCGGTATTACAGGCGCTGATAAAGCTCCAGAGCGTGGAGAACCGTCTTCGGGCGGCCAAAGCGAAGCTTGCCAGGTGCAGAAGAAACGTCATCATACAGGAAAATCAGATTCGCACACTTCAAAACGGCCTCGAAGCAAAGAAAGAAGAAATCCAGCTTACCACGATTCAATCGGACCGTCTCGAACTTGAGCTTAAAACCCGCGACGCGGATATTGCCAAGCTCAGGGCGTCGCTGAACACCGCCCGGACCAACAAGGAATACGCGGCCGTATTGACCCAGTTGAACACGACGCGGGCGGACAATTCCAAAATCGAGTCGCAGATTCTCGAACTGATGAAGGATATCGAGGTTGATAACGCCGAGATACAGAAGATTCAGCAGCAGATTGACGAGCAAAAAGGAAAACTCGACCAGGTCCGCAAAGAGTCGGAGCAGTTAGCGACCAAGTACGAGGCCGAGACAGACCAGATTCAATCGGAGTGGGACGAGGCCGCCAGCCACGTGCCGGCTGAGCATCTGGAGATTTTCAAACGCGTCGCGGATACATACGACGGCGAAGCGGTTGCGGTTATCGAGCAGAACCAGGGCAGGACAGGCGCTTATACCTGTGGGGGATGCTTTATGGGCGTTACCAACGAGTGCGTTAACCAGCTTATGACCAAAGACGATATAATCCGCTGTGCCAACTGCACGCGAATACTGGTACTCGGTTCCACGCAGGAATAAACGAATTAAGAATTGGGAATTAAGAGTTCAGAAAGACAAACGTCGGCCGGGTTTTAAATTCTAAATTCTTCATTCTAAATTCTCAATTCAAAGTAAATTGTGGAGGCAATACATTGGCGGAGAGTATAATCGCTCATATCGACGGGGGAAGCAGGGGTAATCCGGGTCCTGCCGCGTCGGCGTTTGTGCTTACCGACTCACGGGGAAAGCAATTACAGGCCAAAGCGTTTTTCCTCGGCGAGGCGACCAACAACTTTGCCGAATATACCGCTATTCACAAGGCCCTTGAGGCGGCCGGGTCTCTCGGCGCAAGGCAAATCACCGTTTACAGCGACAGCGAATTATTAGTCAGGCAAATAAACGGTCAATACAAGGTAAAAAGCGAACAGATAAGGCCTCTCTTTGACCGGGCCGTCGACATGCTTGCCGAATTCGAGAGCTGGCAGGTCAGGCATATCTTCAGGGAGGACAACAAAAAAGCCGATGGACTTGTAAATCGCGCCCTGGATGGTAAAAAAGACGTTGGAATGAAGGTTGAAAAAGCCAAAAAAACAAAGCCCGTGCGTCTCGGCGTTTTGATAAGCGGGGGCGGCACGACGTTGATAAACATTGTTGATTGTATCAGGCAGGGTAAGCTTGATGCTGAGGTGGCTGTAGTTATAAGCTCGCGTTCAGCCGTTGCCGGCGTCGAAAGGGCCAAAGCTGCCGGTCTCGATGTTAAAATCACTCGGACAAAGGACCATCCCGATATAGATGAGTTCAGCAAATGTATTGAACGGGAGCTGGTTGCCGCTAAGGTCGAGCTTGTTGTGCAGGGCGGCTGGCTTTGCCTTTGGAAAATTCCTGCCCGGTTTGAAAACAGGGTGATGAATATACATCCCGCGCTTTTGCCGTGCTTCGGCGGCAGGGGTATGTGGGGACATCATGTTCACGAAGCGGTTTTGAAAGCCGGCTGCAAAGTCAGCGGCTGCACCGTGCATTTTTGCACCAACGAATACGACAACGGGCCTATAATCGTTCAGCGGTGCTGCTCCGTGAAGGATGACGACACGCCGGAGGCGCTGGCCGCGAGAGTATTTGAACAGGAGTGTATCGCTTATCCGGAAGCAATTCAGTTGTTCGCAGAGGGCAGATTGGTTGTTGAAGGCGGGCGAGTAAAAGTTTTACCACAGGGTAAAAAATAGATGGGTAGATTATGAACAGACAACAGAAATGGGTTCTGACGAATTTCGCATTGGTAATTCTGATTACTGCCGCAGCAGTTCTTGGAATGATAGAGCTGAAAAACTGGGTGAATCGTTCCGAAGCGACGAGGGCGATGGAACAGCTTCAAAAGGCAGTCACGGAATACAGGGGGAAAAACGGTTCAGTGCCGCCTGAATCGTATGTGGACGTGATTATAAAAACCTTCGCTGGGGAGCCACGCCTCGGCACTCTGAACTACAGGGCAAGGTGGATAACGTTTAATTCCCCGCCCGAAACGGTTCTTGCCTATGTAAATAAGGATTATCATTCCTTTTTTTACCATCCGGGCGTGATTGTGCTTCGATATGACGGCCGTATAGAGTGGATGGACAAGGCGAGTTTCGACAAGCTTCTCGCGCCGCAGCAAACCCAAATGGAGCTTGAAATGACGCCTCAAAATCGTTTTTGAGCGTATTTTCAGGCGAGGTTTTACGTCCAGGTTTTGTTTTAGACGGCCGCCTTCTCGCTTTTTTCCGGCTGAGGCACTTCAATGCCTTCGAGCTTGAGATGGTCTTCGTCAAGCACGTCGAGTTTGATGGTGTTCTTGCCCTTGAATTCGCCTCGCAGCACAGCTTCTGACAACGGGTCTTCTATGTAATGTTCGATTGCCCTTCGCAAAGGTCTTGCGCCGAATTCGGGGTTATAGCCCTTCTCGATTATGAATTCTTTGGCGCGGTCGGTCAGTTCGAGTTTGAAACCGTGCTCGGTCAGCCGTTTGAATACCTTGTTAAGCTCAAAATCAACTATCGTTTGCAGGTTCTCCTTCGATAGCGGCTTGAAGACGATTATATCATCGACGCGATTGAGAAACTCGGGCCTGAAATGATGCTCGACTTCCTTGCGCAGCATATCTCTCATCTTTTCGTAGTTGGCCTCAGGCGTCTTTTTGCCGAAGCCGAAACCGGTGTTGTTCTTGATTAATTCAGCGCCGATGTTGCTGGTCATAATGATGACTACGTTCTTGAAGTCAATCATTCTGCCGAAGCTGTCGGTCAGGCGTCCCTCATCCATTATCTGGAGCAGTATGTTGTAAACGTCCGGGTGTGCCTTTTCGATTTCATCGAGCAGCAGCACAGCGTATGGCCTGCGTCTGATTCTTTCGGTAAGCTGGCCGCCTTCTTCGTAGCCGACGTATCCCGGAGGAGCGCCCACGAGCCGGCTGACGTTGTGCTTTTCCATAAACTCGCTCATATCCAGCCGGACAAGAGCGTTTTTGTCGCCGAACATAAACTCCGCAAGCGCCTGCGCAAGCAACGTTTTACCAACGCCGCTGGGCCCTAAGAAGATAAAACACCCCATCGGCCTGTTCGGGTCTTTCATCCCGCTTCTGCTGCGGCGCACCGCCTTGGCAACCGCGGCCACAGCGTCATCCTGCGAAACGACCTGCTTGTGTATTTCCGCTTCAAGCTCAAGCAGCCGCTGTGTTTCTTTCTTTTCCAATCGAGTCAAAGGCACGCCCGTCATATTGCTCACAACTTCGGCGATTACTTCCGTGTCAACTATGCCCGTCGCCTCTTTGTTTTCCTCATACCAACTCTTCTGCATCTGTGTCTTGTCGTTGAGCATCTGCTGTGCCTGGTCTCTCAGCGACGCCGCCCGTTCGTAGTCAGCGTTACGGACCGCCTCGTCCTTTTCACGCTGGAGATTTTCGATTTTCTTCTCAAGCTCCGCAAGATTCGGCGGGGGGGCCATATTTTTCAGCCGGACTCGCGCGCCCGCTTCATCGACAACATCTATCGCCTTGTCGGGCAGGCATCTGCCAGTGATATACCGCGTTGACATTTCGACCGCCTGGAACAGCGCCTCGTCGGTGAACCGTACCCTGTGATGCGCCTCGTAGCGGTCCTGCAATCCCCTGAGTATATCGACCGTCTCTTCTTTTGAAGGCGGCTCAACGATAATCGTCTGGAATCTCCGCTCAAGGGCGCCATCCTTCTCGATGTGCTTTCTGTATTCATCGAGAGTGGTCGCACCTATGCACTGCACCTCGCCGCGGGCTAAAGCCGGCTTGAGAACGTTCGACGCGTCAATCGCGCCTTCCGCGCCGCCCGCGCCGACCAGCGTGTGCAGCTCATCGATAAATAATATCACGCTTTTGGCCCTTCGGACCTCGTTGATAACTGCTTTTATTCGTTCCTCGAACTGCCCGCGGTATTTTGTCCCCGCGACCATCATCGCAAGGTCCAGCACCACGAGGCGTTTATCTTTTAGAATCTCCGGCACCTGCTTATTGATTATCTGCTGGCTGAGTCCTTCGACGATTGCTGTCTTGCCCACGCCTGCCTCACCCAATAGCACCGGGTTATTCTTCGTGCGTCTGCACAGTATCTGAATCAATCGCTCTATCTCGCGTTTTCTTCCTATGACGGGGTCAAGCTCGCCGTCGATGGCCAATTGAGTCAGGTCTCTGCCGAAACTATCGAGCGCTGGCGTCTTGCTCTTGGGTTTTCCACCCATTGCTGCGGCAGGTCCGCCCATTTTCATATCAAGCCCCGTCGGCTCATTCGTATCGACGCCGGCTCCCAGAAGGTTCAGCACCTCCTGGCGAACGTCTTCCAGCCGAAGTCCGAGATTCATCATTACCTGCGCCGCGATGCCTTCGGTCTCGCGCAGCAGGCCCAACAACAGGTGCTCCGTCCCAACGTAATTATGATTCAGCGATCTCGCCTCTTCTATCGCGAATTCGATTACCTTTTTGGCGCGGGGCGTATGCGGGAGTTTGCCCATTGTAACCATATCCGGGCCGCTCTTTACGAGCTTCTCAACTTCTAAGCGCAGCTTCTTTATATCCACGTCCAGATTTTTAAGAACGGTTGCGCCGACGCCGCTTCCTTCCTTTACCAAACCCAGAAGGATGTGCTCGGTCCCGATGTATTCGTGGTTGAAACGCTGTGCTTCCTGGTTTGCCAGCGCCATTACCTTGCGTGCCCTGTCTGTAAATCGCTCAAACATCTTTTACCTCGAGTTTGCAGTATTCAAAGTTTGTTAAACGCCTTGGCCCTTTGTGTTCTCCGCAGCTACCATTCTACTCTGTTTGCTCGTTCTGTCAATGATTGCTGCTTGTTGCACAGGGCTTTCCTTCTATTATTCTATTGCCGAATGAGTTACCTTGTTCATTTACCGGGCTATACCCTGCTAATCCTGCCTTGATATCGACCAAAACAATATCTGACTTGTTCACAAAAGAACGCGAAAATCCCTATTCTTGCATAAAAATGAGGATACCCAGGTCCCAAAACATTATTTACCCATGATTTTCTTGCAGGACAGTCATTTTGTGTGTATAAATACCGCGAAGTTGAACTTTTCCACATAAAAAATAAAACAATTAATTAAGGAGGCAATACAATGTTCAGACACACGATTTCAACAACACTCGCGGCAATCATATTAGCTTTATGCGTCCCGGCATTTGTGCAGGGGGCGGACAAAGGCGACGCGGTGCTTGGTATAGTTCCCGCGAACGCTATTTTCTGCGTTCGGATTAACAATCTCAATCAAGCCACCAGTAATCTCGACCAGTTTATTATGGGCGTCTCGCCGATGCCGGTTTCTTCCGCCGGCCTTATCAAGGGCCAGCTTGGTATGATGTTCGGCAATCCCGAACTGCAGGGCTTTGACGTCAACGGCTCCTTCGCGGCGTTCGCAACAGCCGAATCAGGTGATAAGGAACCGGATTTCTACATCCTGCTGCCTGTTACCGATTATGCCCAGCTTACCGACCCCAACTTCCACGTCAGCCCGTCCGACACCAACGGTATATCAGCCGTTGGAATGGGGCCTTCGGGACAATTCTTCATCAAAAAGGTCAACTCGTTTGCGCTTATGTCGCACGACTATCGAAAACTTGGCGCTATGGCCAGTTCGCTTTCAGGCGAAAAAGTGGCCGGGCTGATGACGTCTCTCAATGCCGCACAGGTCAAACAGGCATCTTCTGAGCCGATATGGGCCTACGCGAATATGGTGAGAATCTCGTCGGTTTACAAAAAACAAATCTCCGACGGCCTGGAGGAAATGAGAAAGCACTTAGCCGACCCGGGAATGACCATCCAGTCCCAAATCGATAATCTCGAAAAGACCAAACAACAGATGGCTGCCAAAGACCCCAACAGTCCGATGATTGCCAGCTTCGATACCCAGATTGAGTCCCTGAAAACCCAAAAGGCACAGATGCAGAAAAGCCCGGTATTTATGGCTGGCCTCGCGAACGCCTTCGCCGGTTACGCCAAAGATTTTACGCAGCAGTCAAAGTCGATTACGCTTTCCTGTAATCCGAAACCGGCTGTGCTTAATTTCAAGGTTGGTTTGGATGCCCTGCCCGGGACAGAAATGGCCGGAATGCTCGTCGCTGATAGCGCTGCCAAAAATAACCCGCTTATCGGCTACACCGAGGATGGCGCGGCGATGAATTTAGTCGGGCGGATAAATCATCCGGCGTATAAGAAACTCAACGCCAAGTGTATCGACCTTATGGCGATAATGGCAGGAAAAGACGTCAATGACCCCAACATCGTTAAAACCAAAAAGCTCCTCGATGATTTAGCTGATTCAATTGGCGACTTTATTGTTTGCTCGTTCAAGGTTGACCCCAACGCAAAGCCCTTCTTCGACGCCAAGTATGTCCTCGAAGTAAAGGATGTCAACCGGTTTAACAAGGTGAATGATGAATTTGTCCGGCTCTGGACAGGCAGCGCATTTAACGACCTCTACAAGAGTTTGGGTATGGAAACCGGCTTTACCGTCAAACGCGGCGCAGATAATTACAAGGGCGTTTCAATAGACGTCGCAAAGTTGTCTATGAAATTTACCGATATCAATTCGCCCGAAGCTAAAATACTTGAAACGGTGTATGGCAGCGGCTTTGAATACCGCTGGGCAATCGTCAACGGCTTATGGGTATGCAGGATATCAGGCGACCCCAACGCCGTTTGCAAGCTTATCGACCAGGTAAAGGCAGGCCCTCCCGCGCAGGTCTGCTCGGAAATGCAAAAGGCGATGGCAGTTATCCCGGATGCCGGCAGCAAGGACGCCATGGTTACATATAACTATCTGCGCCTGATGAAAATGGTGCAGGCCTTTGCGCCGATGCCGTTTACGATGCCTGATATACCGAGCAAGAGCAATCTTGTCTTTGCGGCCAAAATCGATAACGGCTCATTGGCCATTGATTTCGCATTAACCAAAGAGCACCTTTCTGAGATTATGATGGCGTTTCAGATGATGATGCAACAGATGCAGCAGCAGCCAGGCCAGATGAATCAGGGTATGCCGCCGAAGCAGCCGCGGCAAATGCCCCCGGGCCAGCCGATGCCCGTGGCGCCATCCGGCAAATAGACAGACGGATTGCCGCAAAGTAAAAACAGGATATTGCTCGCAAAGGATTATTGTGTGGCCGGCGGGGTTACTCTTCCCGGTCTTTATCCTTGAGCAGCTTTTGCAGGTAGTCGTTTTCCCGGCGGGTGGCCTCAATATCCAAAAGCAGGTATTTGATGCAAACCCGAAGGTAATCGAGCGACTCTCGCAGGCAATCGACGCTCGCCTGGAGTTCTTTCTGGTTTACTTCCGCCTTTTTGGCAAGGACTTCGAGGCGTTTCGATGTGGGGTCTGCGGCGCCTCCGAATTGCTTCACAAGTTCATTCAGCTCATCTGCCAGCCGTGCTTCATCCATCTCAGTACCCTCGCAAAATCTCAAATCAGCGTCGCCTGCTGCTCCGTCATTGGCACTGTCTTAGCTTTATACGTGCAAAACGCGTACTCGTTACAAGGTTTTATCTGTATTTGTTGCGATAATTTATCCGGTTGCGAAAGCGGCTCAAAACCGGCGTTTGTTGTATTGGCCTTGAGTTTTGTTTGACTATTCACGAGTGCAACCTGTTTGCGGGTTGGGGCTGGGTGTTGCCAAAATGCAACGGCTATGCGATGGTCTGAATTTATGGCTTTCCCGCCATTTTTCACTTATACTTTGCCGCCGTGCCATTTCAGTTAAGGTTGCAATATGCCAACGGCAATGTTTACAAAAAGCAACATATCCTGCGTTTCAGTAGAGAAAATCGGGCTGTTTGTTGTTCGGGATACTATCTATGTTGCTACTAGAGGGGCGGTAGGAGAATATATCCTCTCTTCACGGTGATGATGGGCACGGTGTGTTTTGATAAGGGATTCAAATACTTTCTGTAGTTTTGCTTCTATTGGAAGGCCATTTGCACATTTTTCCATCGATTCATTAATCAATTGTATTGGGATTGCTTCCAGATAGCTTGGGGAAGGTGCGAAAGCATCATTTAAATCGTTTGGCTCGAACTTGTCTAAACTGTCTCCATACCTTCTCAAACTCAAACTGAGAATTGTACGTGCTGCTTGGGACTGGAAATATAAGAATAATCGGTCAACGAACGATCGACCAAATAGGTTTGGGTAAAAGCAGTGATAGCACGTAAGGTTGATCGCTTTGCTGTAGTTTCTGATTACTTTAAAGCTATTGCGGGAGAAAACGCCAAAAAGAAGGGGGGCAGGCGTTCTGCGTTCCAGTTTGAACCACGGATTACGGACTTTAGTAAGGTATCGCTGATTATAGCCCAACTGTTCACCGTGCTGGATATATTTTGCAGCAGCGGCTGGCATTTCACCATTTGCATTAAGGAGGAAGACGTTCGCATCTGATTCTTCTAACTTTCTCAGGTCATCGTTTGTAAAAATAACAGTTTTTATCTGAGCGCTCTTGGTAATACATGGAATTAAGAAGGAACGAGGTATGGATAGTTCGCGGGCTTTGCCGGAGGATAATGCGAAAAACTCATTTGCTCCTGTTGCTATACCACGGCTGAACGCACCGTAGTATCTAACGCTTACCAATGATGAGGAATCTAATTCCAATGACTTGGCATCAAAATGTTTGAGCCATTTTTCTGAAGGGTCCAATTCTTCCGGAGGTATTTGTCTGTCCGGTTTCAGTTCGAGAAGGTTATCTAATTCGGTCATATTTCGTGCAGTGTAAAAACACACAGGTTCTTTTTTCGAATCGTTGGCTGCGAGAATAATGCCGGTTGTGGTTGTCGCATCGGGAAAGACACTTTTTTCCGCTTCCAGCGTAATGATTGCCTTCAATAGCCCATTCTCTATAAGTCGCTGCTTCACAATGCTTCCATACCCTGTATTTAGAAACTCCAGCGGCATAATATAGGCAAGACGCCCGTTTGGCGCCAATTCGTGTATGGATTTTAATAAGAAAGCGGACGCGATGTTTGTATAACCTGAGAGTTTGTATCCCAGTCGCTGTTGAAATGACAAAAACACTTCGCTTCTGTTGAGAAATTTCTGAAACCGCATATAAGGAGGATTGCATACTATAGCGTTGTGCTTTTGCCCCCATGACAACAGATAATCCTGCTGTTTTAGAATCAGCCGATTATTGCCATTGTTATGAGAGTGGAAGAAATCAAGAATCTTAGCGTCAACTTCGTTGCCTGAGAAATGGACAGATGAATTCAATTTCTTGGCTGCGAAATAAAACGAACCTAATCCAAATGCCGGGTCATACAGAGCGGTGGAACCGGTTGACAAAGCCCACCTGCACATAAAGGCAGCTACTTCGAATGGCGTAAAAAACTGCCCGTACTCTCGCCTGTGTTTGACGTCTGTGACTGAATAGTAGGTTTCGGTAAGGTTATGCGTCATTTACTATCTCATTCAGGAATACATCATTGTCCAGATAACCGTGCCCATTTTGAAACGTAACATAAAACAAAAGGCGACCTCGCTCTAGTTCCTTTACGGCGGATTTGTGTTCGGGCATATCAATCCGCCCCAGAATCTCTTTGCCAACCTGAACATTTATCTTAATAGTTGTTTTGCCTTGGTTCTTTACGTCTTCTTCTATCGAAAATACAGTATCCTCTTTTGCTGGATCGGAGACAATTTCGAGTATTTCCTTGAATGGAATCACATACGCTTTGTCGAAGAAGACCTGAAGGTAATAATGGCGGACATTAAAATGTTGAATCCACCTGTTCACAAGGGCAAGGTCTTCAAGTTTTGGAGTTATGCTTAGGTAATCCCTTTTGTGCAAGATTTTTATCTGCTCTTTGAGGCTTTTTAGCAGGTCGGAAAGCTCTCTCAACTCTGGAGACGATGACCAAGAGCGAAGTCGGAAGTCCAACTCCTTGAAAGTTTCGTCAGAAGCACGTTCAATCACGGAGAGAATTTCCGGACTTTTTTGATGGAGCAGATTCTTTAGAGGGTCCTTCAAAATATTTTGACGAACAAGGCGGCATTGTTCGATAGCTTCTTTTGTCCGAGATTCCATGAATTCTGAATATCGGTTAGCCAGGAAAGAACTGGATCGCACTTCTATTGCGACAATGGCTTTTGAGACGGTCTCATCATCATTCAAATTAAGTGTTTTTCCGGAGATATCGGCCTTGCGAAAAATCAGCAAATCTGGCTTTTTCCCAATACTGTTAAGCTCATCTTGATACTGCTGATAGAACTGTTGAAATCCGGGGTCACCGGCTGCCAATGATTCCGAGCGACCGTATTTCACAGCTACGTAATCAGGAGAGTTCTCATTTATGGCAGTAAAAACAATTTGCTCTGCCCAATCACCTTGTTCCTTGTTAGTGAGAAATTCGGAATTAGCCATTGTTGGCGGTTTGCCTGTCAATCTCAGATTTGGGTCGATGGTAAACGGGGTCAAAGCGAGGAGGTTGGCTATTACTTCTTTATAGAGTTGCGGCATATGAATTCCGTTTCGTACCGGGCTTTAAATGCAAATAGTTTTCACCTTTTAAGCAGTATAAACAAGTACCGTATGCTGTCAATTACTTTGTTCATTCTCAGAGGCTACAGCAAAATTTCGCAAAAATTCTCTTGACAAATCAGTATGCTATAATGTAGTATATTGGAAACAATAGTAGGCTGATTATAATACTTTGGCAAATTTTGGATGAGATTATGAATCTTGAAAACTGGCAAACGCAGCTTCGCAAAGGGCTATTGGATATCGTTGTCCTTAACCTTCTCAATCGCGGCCCGTCACACGGCTACGAAATGGTGCAGACAATGAAACGCATCGAAGGGTTGCAGATTCGTGAAGGCAATATCTACCCGGTCCTCGCCCGCCTGGAAACCGATGGTCTGGTAACAAGCTATTCGCAACCTTCTACCGACGGCCCGCCGAGAAAGTATTTTCAGCTTACCGCGGCCGGCCAAAAGGCCCTTGAAGAAATGAACAGGCATTGGGACCAGCTTATCAGCAGTTTGGAATATATAAGGAAAGGAACTGGACTATGAACGCTCAATACAGACACAGTCAGCCGGGTTATTTGTCGATTGTAATAAGTTTTATTCTGATTGCAGTTAGCGTGATTATGTATGTTTGTGGCTTGCGGCCTCTTGGAATACTATTAGGCGCAACAGGCCTCATTTGTTTTGTGTTCAGCTACAAACTTACTGTTGAAATAAAGGATGGTATTTTTAGGTTCTGGTTTGGGCCGGGACTATTCTGGAAGAAAATTCCGCTCGAGCAGATTGCTTATTGTGAGCCGTTCAAAGGCGTTTTTAGCGGGTGGGGGATTCGCTATATATGTAACGGCTGGCTTTATAACGTCTCGGGATTGAAGGCGGTGACGATTGTCCTCAAGTCGGGCAAAAGGATGCACATTGGAACCGATGATTTGCCACAGCTCGTCGCTGCGGTCAATTCCGCTATAAGGGGCTTGGACGCCGATGAAACCTTGCCAATCTGGGCAGAAGTCAAAACCGATTATCTCAAAAGGGTGGAACAAGCGTTGTCGGCGAAAAGACATCCCCGCAGTTTTGAAATCCTCGCGGATGTGAATAGCCATCTGGACAGTCGATTTGCCGAGCTTGAACCGCAGCAGCAAACCTGGGAAAATTTCCAGAATATTACTACCGAAATGGGCCCCCCATCAGAGTATGCGGAGCTTGTTGGCCAGTCGCAGACACCTGATAAAAAGGGAGTATCAGCAGGATTTTTAATTGCTCTTGTTCTGGTTTTGACAGCAGTCGCTGCGGGGATGATTCTTTTACCGAAAGTGCTGAAGCCATGTAAAGTCAGTGCAGTGCAGCGCACGTTTGTAAACGAGCCGGAACTTGTCGGCAAATGGGTGAGCGTCGATTTAGTGAAAGATGCCAATGAATTCAAGCCGGGTCAGAGGCAATGGCGGGGCGATTTATTCCTGAAAGACATAGAGTTCAATCCGGACGGGACGACGACTCTCGGCTGGAACTGGACGAAAGGATGGATTACCGATGGCGGAAGCGATGTCAAAGCACAATACGAAATCAGAGATTTCAACGGCACGGCGTATTTATTCCTGCCGTGGCTTAGCGGCGATGTGACGATTAGGCATCAAAAACCGGAATACTATGTTCTCAGGAAGGTTTCAGAAACGATTCCACAGCAACAGGCCAAAGATGAACAGGCAACGTCAGCCGCAATCGAGGCCGCGAAAGGGTGGCTCAAACTTGTCGATGACGGCCAATACAGTCAAAGCTGGTCTCAGGCCGCCGAGTATTTCCAAAAAAGTGTAAGCGAGGCGCAATGGGGAAAAGCGGTTGAGCCGGTGCGAAAGCCACTGGGAAAGGTGCTTTCTCGCAAAGTAATCAACAGCACATATACAACATTGCTGCCGGGCGCTCCGGACGGGCAGTATGTTGTAATCCAGTTTGAAACATCTTTTGAAAATAAACATAATGCGGTCGAAACCGTGACGCCGATGCTGGAGCCGAACGGCCAGTGGCGGGTCTCCGGCTACTATATTAGATAATAGGAAGACGTTAAATATGGGTATCAGATTCAGTTTCAATATACTGCCAAAGCTTCTGCCTGGGGAGAAAGTTCTTCTCGTCAAACCGTGGTTGTGGTTTGGATCAGGGAAGAAGTGGTCTCCAAGAAAGTCCTTCCCTTATTATTACCGAATCTTTTTCCCGATCCCCCTTTTGTGTGAGGCAGGTTTGTATGTAACAGACAGACGCGCTTTGCTTGTTTCTTACCTTTGCCGGCTTGTCATTCTGGAGAACAGTATATGGCTCAAGGGCAAAGGAGAACTGGAGGACAATGAGTTTATCGAAGAAACAAGTGTGGGCGAAAACTTTTTGCTGGGCACTTATTTGGAAATTGTGTCAGAAACCTCTCCCAAACCGTGGTATCGTTCTCATCGAGCTCGACTGAGATTGTTTATGAGACAAGCCGAAGCTGTTCATAAAATTATCGCTGAGGCAATGACATGAACACCCGGAATGGCCGGTGGCGGGTTTCCAGCTACTATATTAAATGAAAGGAATGGGCTGAATGTGCATTACGAGAACTGAACTGGTCTGCGTCGGAATATTGCTTGTTATCTGTTGCGTGAGCGCATACTTTTATCCGCAAATGTCCGAGCAAATGGCGACACACTGGGACTTGCATGGCCAGGTAAATGGTTATATGCCGCGATTGCTGGCGATGCTTATTATACCGGCCGTCCTGGCGGTCTTTGTTGTTTCTGTGATTATTGTGCCGCGGGTCGCGTCGTTGTGGGCGAATATTGAGGGGTTCAGAAAATTTTTCGGGGGTCTGGCAGTTCTGCTTTCCGTATTTTTGTCGCTTGTCCAGTATCTTACTATTATGTGGAATCTCGGTATAAAGATAAATCCGGTTATAGTGATTCTGCCAATGACAATCGTGCTAATTGGCTGGATATTTTTTATACTTTACCGGGCGAACAGGCGAAGTTAATTATCTTTCAAGACAGGATTTGCCACTCGGCCCAGGAACAGGATGCTGCCCGTCTGATTATCGCGAATCAAAAAGATAAACGGATGGTCAGCCCTGAAAACCGGCGGTGGGGTGCCGATACCGGTCAATTTCATAGTAACGCCGGTTGCCGCCGCCGCCTCGGTTCCCTCTTCGTTGACATCGATGTATGCCTTGTGAACCACAGCCGATATGAAGAGGTCACGGTTGCCTGTCATACCGGAAAAATCCGCCTTTCCCGAAAACGCGTCCGGCATTCCCATCGCACTAAGTACCTTGCCTAACCCAAACTCGCTTGCCATCTTGAACCTTGGGAAAAAGACCTGCACTTCACGTTTGTGAATCCTGGCCAGCCAGCCGGTGAGATTGTCGGAAACAAGCTCTTTTTCAAGGCCTTTGACGCCGTCGGCTTGTTTAGGAAGCAGAATGACCATCGACAAATCGTTATTCACATAAGGCATTTCCAACGCCTGGATGTCGTTGGCTTCCATATAGCCGAATCTGCCCGTCTGGTTCATCGTTGGCACATTTACCTTTTGACCGTCAAGAAGAACGAACGGCGAATCCTGTGTGCGTTCGGGTTTGAACGGGCTTGCCCATTTGCCTTTGAAGTAAATGGCGTTTGTCAAAACAAGCCGGGTCATCGAATCGAGCATCCCCGGCTTGATTAGCTCCTTTATCTTGTCTTTGGTTTTGCTTTCAACCCAGGCGTTGATTGTCTTTCGGGCCTCCTCGGTCTGTGCTGCGAAGTCAACCTGCTGCAAATCGCCCCCGTAATTTTTCCTGACAAGCGTCAAAAACTCCGGCAGGAATTTATAGTCCTTTTGCCCCCATAATGCGTTTGCTACTACCAGCTCATAGCTGCCTTTTTCGCCCGAAGCGTTCAATTGTTTGATGATTTCGCCGAACGTCTTGTGAAACTGCTCATTTTTCGCAGGAGCAAAACAAAGGGCCTCGGCCATCTGTTTTTCTGTTTGGCCTCTCGCTCCCGCGTAGGTCATCGCCAAAGCCGTCGATATGCTGTAAGGCGACAGGAATAGATTGCCTTGCTGGTTTTCGAGTTTGCCGTAAAGCGCAAGGGCGAAGTTGTTATTGCCCGACACTATGGTTTGTTGGTTTGGGTCAATAGCTGCTTTGACTGAGTTTGTCATACTGGCCAACAGGACTGCGACTAAGGTTAATTGGTTGATAGTATCCATTTTCAATACCTCCTTTTAAACCGGTATATCTGCCTTTGCCTGTTTTCAGCGATATTGACAAGGCCGCCTAAAAAGGATTATAATAAATATGCAGTTTCCTGACAGCACTTATTTTTAAGGAACAGCTATGGAGCACGGGAAAAACAACCCGCTGACGAATTTCAAGAACCTGTTCATTGTTTACGGCGTAATCGCGGCTGTTGTTCTGGTTGCGATTGTCGCGGGGGCTTTTGGGAAAGAGTCGTCCGGCATTACCAGCGCATTGGGGCTGCTTGTGGCGTTATTCTCTTTGATAACGCTGGTAGTTATTTTCGTATCATCCCTCAAAATGCTCGACCTCATTGACGATACCAATGCGAAAACGGACAAGGTGGCCGATGAGCTGGAAAAACTCCGTCAGGCCGTAAACCAGGTCAACATAAGCACGCACGTCAGCGAAATGGCCAAGACAATCGCTTTCCGCGATAACGATATGCAGACGCTCCGGGATGCCGTCTTTGACAAGCTGCAGCAGAAGGACTTTGACTCCGCATACGAAATCATCGACGAAATAGCTCACAAAACCGGCTATAAGAAACTTGCCGAGCAGCTTCATTTGCAGGCCGACAAATATCGCGACGCCAATGACGCTGAAAGAATGAACCAGATAATAAGCCACATCGGAAAGCACCTTGACGACCATCAGTGGGCAAAGGCAAGCGCCCAGATTGAGCTTTTGATAAAGGAATATCCAGCTAATGACAAGGCCCTGGCGATGAGACAGCGGCTGCTCGAAAAGAAAGAGGAACGCAAGAAAATACTTCTCAACGCCTGGGATGACGCCGTCAAACGCCAGGTGACCGACCGAAGCATCGAAATTCTGCGAGAGCTTGACCAGTATCTTACGCCCAACGAGGGTCTTGCCCTCCAGGAAGGCGCAAGGGACGTTTTCCGCACGAAGCTGCATAACCTCGGCGTACAGTTTGCGTTGGCCGTATCCGGCAGGCAATGGGCCAAGGCGGTTAATACTGGCGAGGAAATCATACGCGATTTCCCGAACAGCCGAATGGCTGAGGAAATCCGCGAAAGCCTCGAAGCCCTCAAAACACACGCCGGGCAGCAGGTATAAAATAAACTTGCGAAAATCGCGCGCGGAGCAGGACTGTTTATTCTGTTCGCGGGGGGTAATTAACAGCCGGGTACTCCGATTATTACTGGAAATCAAACAGCGACTGTGTTTTTACAATCGCTATCTGGTCGGGATACGCGGCGAAAGTGTGAACGTGAATCTCGGTTTTTCTCGCCTCGAAATCTATGTAACAGAAGGGCTGCAGGCCGTCTATCTCAAGCTCAGGGAACCGGACGAACACGCCGCGGTCTCTGCCGAATCGTTCGAGGTCATTGAAGCTCTGCCGATACAGCGCCGGCGTGAGACGCTCAACTTGGAAATCGGTCATATAGCTGACGTTTTTGCTCAGCGTGCATTTGTGTGAGCGGGGCCCGTGGAACTGGAAACGCTCAATCAGTCCTCGCTCGGGCAGCATCTGGGTTGGCGTGCTGATTACTTCAGCCAGACATATGTCACCCGCGAAGGCGCTTACGACGTGAGTGCAGCCGGTAACCCATATTAACGCCTCATACTTATCACTTTTTAGCCGTCTGCTGGCGTAGATATTGAACAATTCAGGATGCAAAGGTCTCTGGAATAAGCTGAAGGATAATTCCTCGATTGCCACATTGACTTGCGGAGATTCCATAGTTTGTCAGGCCTCAAATCTATATGTTATAATCTCGTTCCACGTCCTCATTATACAACAAAACAGGCGTAAAATTCAAGCCCATTATCAGTATTGATAGGGCCTTTTCCCTCACTTATAGGACGATTATTACACAAACCACGGGTCTTAAACGGTTAACAGAAGTGAAATTTTGACAAAAAATTTTGCTGCCGGGAGGATTTTTGGCGTTTTTTATCGCTGGAAGATAATCGCGTTAATCAAAGTTGCGATTATGTCGTAAAACGCGTGCGTTCCAGCCGTAATTCCGAAGCCGCGTATTGCGAATAACGCCGCGAAATAAACCCCGGCCGCTGTCCGGAATGCGAACTTGGACCAGTCGAATAAGTCGCTCTGGTTTGCCCGCCCGGTCAGAAAATCGAAGTGGTGATGTGCGCCGAAAAGGGCCGCCGATATAAGCACCGCGATGATTACGGCGCTGTGCTGATTTATTCCAATCACGTCCTGCAGCAAGAGCATTATCGCGCATATCAGTATCAGCCGGAACAACAATTCCTCATAAATACCCGCGCCGATACCAGTAACAATATCAGCCAGCAGCGATGATTGTGGTTTTGGCTTCGCGATTACCGTTGGTTTTGGCTGTAGATATTTTGTTTTTGTCGGGGCCGCGGTTTGTTCGGCTGCGCACTGTACAACAATCACCCTCGGAACAACGTCATTGGTCCTGCTGTGTTTTGGTGTGCCCGTGCTATTCAAAAACAAGCTTAGCACAATAAGCGGTATGGCCAACAGCACACACTCAATCGTCATAGGCAGCATATCGCCGAACGAAACCCACCATCGTTTTCTCGAAACGAGCTGATATGCCAGCAGTATGACGACAACAACCAGTGCCGGCGCCGCCCAGAGGAATTTGCCGCCGAATCCGAGATGCCGCAGCAATTCCTGCAGCCAGACAAACGCCACAACCCGCACCTGCGTCTGGCTCAGCACGTCGGTATTGATGAAGATTGTGCCTAATTCATAAAAGATTATGAAGGGCAGCAGATAAACGATTGCGTAAACGGGCCTGCTCGTCCGCTCAAGGTACGAGTCGCGCGCGAAGTTGAACCATTGATTCGATGCAGCTCTTTGTCTTCTTCTTGCCATTCCGTTGGCACCTGTTCACCGCGGAGCACGCGGTAAAAAAAGTTTATATCGCGGCCAAAGTTTAATTGACTAACAGTAAGATTACAATACCAAATTGTTTTATGGTTGCTGTTTCGGGTTTGCCGCCCTCCAGTCATTGGTGAAGTCATTTACCTGTTCTTTGACGGTTTTTTCGATGGTGCTTTTGACGATTGCGACCGAAACGACGCCGAACCTGCTCTGCCCGAAGGATGGCCAGGTCAGGGCCTCTGTTTTTATGGTCGTGTCCCGCGATAAATTCACAATCTGCAAAAGCGACGACTGGACGTGCATCGCAATGTTCAGGTTGTCGCCGCTCGCCGCCGTTACTTTGACCAGCACCGCGTAAATTCCCACTTCCGGCGTAGGCCTGGCAATTTCGATGCCGGCGTTTTGAAGAGCAATCTCGACTTCACCCTGGAGGGTCTGTTCTTTGAGAAACGGCAACATGTTCGCGTCGTCACGCACAATTACCACCTTGACCGCCACGCCACGAAGCCCCTTCAGCGTCGAGACCTTGAAGTTGTCTAATTGCTGTTTTTCCGACGGGCTGATTGCCAGAACAATCCCCGTAAGACCCATCAATGCTGTAATGCAGCAGTATCTGATAAGCGTTTTTGTCATTGCTTTTTCCCTCTCAAAATTTTACGGACAAAATTTATAAGCGTTTGCTGTTCGAAATAGCTTTCCGGCAGATGCAGATACGCCGTCGTCTCGTCGGCTACAGTATATCTGCCTGCAATGCTCTTAAACAGTCGTTTTGCGTGTTTGTCCGCGTCCGCAGCGAACGAAAATACCAGGTTCCCGCCGTGTGCCACGATACTCTTTATATCCAGCTCGCTTGCGGCTATTCGAAGCCCGGCGATACTCAAAAGCGATTTGACCTCCTCAGTCGGCGGGCCATACACGTCCGCAAGCTCCGTTTCGAGATGTTTCAGCTCTTCCGCATTTTTCGCCACCGCGATTCTTCGATACACGTCCAGCCGAATCCTGTCCGCCGGTATATAGTTTTTGGTTATGTATGCCGCGAACCCCAAATCGATGTTGGCGGTCGGTATCCCTTCAATCGGCTCACCTTTCATCTGCTTGACAGCGTTAGCCAGCAGTTCGCAATACATTTGATAGCCGACCATTTGAATGTGCCCTGATTGTTCTGCGCCGAGGATATTTCCCGCCCCGCGAATCTCCAAATCCCGCAGCGCAATCCTGAAACCAGCGCCCAAATGCGAATACTCTTCGATGGCCTTCAACCGCCTCGATGCGATTGGCGTGATGGGTCTCGACGCGGGAAGCAGCATATACGCGTATGCCCTGTGCTTGTATCTGCCCACCCGGCCGCGCAACTGATGCAATTCCGCTAAGCCGAACCGGTCCGCGTCATTGACAATCATCGTATTGGCGTTGGGGATATCCAGCCCCGATTCGATTATCGTTGTGCAGACCAGCACGTCGGTCTGACCTAATACGAACGCAATCATCGCCTTCTCAAGTTCGTGCGAAGTCATCTGCCCGTGGGCAATCGCGACTTTGGCGTCGGGAACAAGCTTCTGAATTTCCCAGCATTTATTTTCGATTGACTTGACCCGGTTATGAACGAAGAAAACCTGTCCCTGCCTGTTCAATTCCCGGCTAATCACCTTGCGTATCAGTTCGTCATTGTAAGTGGTTACGCTTGTAACGATGCTCCGCCTGTCAAGCGGCGCGGTCGCAAGCGAGCTTATGTCCCGAAGGCCCAGCATCGCCATATGCAGCGTTCTCGGAATTGGCGTCGCCGTCATCGTCAGGATGTCAACATTCACGCGCAGCTTCTTGAGCTTCTCCTTGTGCTCCACGCCGAATCGCTGCTCCTCGTCGATTATCACCAGCCCCAAATCCTTGAACTTCACGTCTCCGCTCAACAGCCGGTGTGTCCCAATCAAAATATCGACCTTGCCTGCCTTTGTGCGGGCAATAATGTCTTTTGCCTGGGAGGTCGTCTTGAACCGGTTTAGCGATTCGACTACAACCGGGAAATCCGCAAAGCGTTCCGTAAACGTCCGGGCGTGCTGGATGCTCAGCACTGTCGTAGGCACAAGCGCAGCGACCTGCTTGCCGTTTTCGACCGCCTTGAACGCCGCCCTCATCGCAAGCTCCGTCTTGCCGTACCCTACATCCCCGCAAAGCAGCCGGTCCATTGCCGTGGGTTGCATCATATCCGCCTTTATCTGCGCCGCGTTGGTCGTCTGGTCGGGCGTTTCCTGGTATGGGAATGACGCCTCGAATTCTTTTTGCCATTTCGAATCCGCCGCAAAAGCGAACCCGCCTATCGCCTGGCGTTTGGCCTGAAGCTCCAGTAGTTCTACCGCAAGGTCCTTGACGGATTGCGTGACTTTTTCTTTCTGATTTAGCCACCGTTTCGAGCCGACCTTCGACAATTTGGGCCGCTTCGGGCTTGTGCCGATGTATTTTTGCACCAGCCCGATATTATTCACCGAGACCTGCACTTTAACGCCGCCGTCGTATTCAATTGTGAGGTATTCGTTTTGGCCCGTTTTCTCCCTGATGGTCTCGATACCTAAAAATTTCCCCACGCCGTAAGAGCTGTGCACGACGTAATCGCCCTGTTGCAAATCCTCCAGCGTATCAATCGGCGTTGTCGCACGCATCGGCCTCTGTCTTCGCCGAAGCGCGAATTGCCCGAATAATTCGTGGTGGCTCAGAATCGTCGTGTTCAGCGACGGCATCGCGAAACCTTGATGAATAAATCCCTTGAGCAGTTTAAACTTCGGAGGAATCTGGTTATGCTCCTGCCTGATGATTTCGCTTACCCGGTCAATCTCCGCTTCCGCTTCGCAGTAAAGTAGCACGTCCTGATGTTTTGCAAGCTCGACTAATTCTGCCAGCGCCTCCTTATGTCCCGCCCAAAGCGATGCCGCCTTGTGCTGATACTGCTGAACGCTCCTTATATCCAATTTGATAAATTCATCCGGGTTTTCGGTCGCGAACCGTGAAATGTGAAGCTGCGTGAATCGTTCGAGCGATTTATGAATCTGTGGCCAGTCGTATAGCCGGTCTTTCTGTTCCGCCCGTTCGAAATACACCTTTGCCACCTCCTGGCAATCCGCCGGCTCATCTAAAATCACAATCGCATCAGCAGGCAGTATATTCAGGAATAGCTCCCGTTGTTCCTGCTTGTCCCCGCATGTCGCCGATACGATGCTGACCGCCGATAACTGATTCGTCGATACCTGCGTATCCAAATCGATTGTGCGAATGCTTTCGATTGTGTCGCCGAAAAATTCTACACGCAGCGCCTGTGTCTGGCCGGCCTCATTTGCAAACCCCATCATCGGCGCGTAAATATCGACGATTCCACCTCGTCTGGCGAATTGCCCCGGCAGGTCAACCTTGTCGGTCCGCTCGAATCCGTTATCAATCAGCCACGCGCTTACCTCTTCAGGCGTTGTCTGCTTCCCGGTTTGAAGCGCAAGCGAGCCGCTTTCGATGGCCGATAGTTTCGGTACGGGCTGACTTATCGCCTGCATCGACGCCGCGATAGTTATGGCGCGACCTTCCACACGAGTTACGAGCGACCCGGCTTCGCCTCGCTCCGCCGAGGCGAGCGAGATACGAGCGATGGTTTTGAGCCGGTCCGCCCGAATCTCATCGGTTGCGTCCGCTATTTCCTCCTCTCCTTCCCACGCGGGCAATAATTGAACTTCGTCGGCCGCACCTGTGGTGAGCGAAGTCGAACCAAAGGTCTGCAAATCATCAACCGCGTTATCCGCGTCATCAATGTGCGGGCAAACGTAAATAATCGGCCGGGATAGTTGTTTTGAAAGATGTGCCGTCAAAAGGCGCGCAAAAGAACCCCACGTTCCGGCGACTTTTACCACCCCCCCGGTAGCGCCTAATCGCTGGCTCAGTTCACCAATCAACTTGTCGTGCCCAAGCTCCATAAATCCTGAATAATACGCAGAGCTTTTAACCATTCTACGATTATTTGCCCCATTAAGCCAGCCCCCCGGAATCATTGCAGATTTTTTAGTGTGCAAACGATATTCTATTATGGTAGAAATACCGCCTTTCGTGCCGTGCTCCGGCAGTGGCCTTCGCCCTGACGAGTCGGATTGTTTAATTATTTGGTGAAGCAGTATGTGGTTATATCTTAGCGCCCTTTCGGCTGTCTTTATAGGGCTGTATGACGTATGCAGAAAAAGGGCCATCCGCAATAACGCCGTAATACCGCTGTTGTTCTTTTCGGTATTAGTGGAGGCGGTGTTGCTTTTGCCCATTATCGTGCTTTCCGCGGTTTCGCCTCACTTTTTGACGCCGTTGGGGATATTTATCCCGCCTTTTGGCCCGCTGGCCCATTTTTGCTGTTTCGTAAAGGCCCTTATCGTCGTCTCGCTCTGGCTGCTGGGCTTTTTTTCCGTCAAGCACCTGCCTATCTCAATATACGCCCCAATCGGCGCTTCCGGCCCCGCCTGGACGCTCCTCGGAGCAATGCTGGTCTTCGGCGAACGCCTCACGCCGTTTCAATGGGCTGCGTTCGGCGTGCTCTTTGTCTCCTACTATATTTTTTCCCTCGTAGGCAGCCGCGAAGGCATCGTTTTTCATACTAATAAATGGATTATCCTTCTTGTCCTCTCGGTTCTCATCGGCGCCGCCAGCGCACTTTACGACAAATATCTCGTCCACACGCTTGGCTTTTCCGCCGTAGGCGTCCAGGTATGGTTTATGATTTACGCGGTTCCCGTTATGACCTTTGTCCTGTTTGTTTTCTGGTGGCCGGTCCGCGCAAAACACACTCCCTTCAAATGGCGATGGGGTATCCTCCTTATCGGGGCTTTATTGGCGATTGCCGATGTTGCTTATTTCAAAGCGCTTGGCTATTCCGGCGCGATGATTTCGCTTGTAACCGCCGTCCGAAGCGGAAGCGTCGTGATTTCCTTTCTCGGCGGGGCGTTCATTTTCGGCGAAAACCAGATTCGCCACAAGGCCGTCGCTCTCGTCGGCGTCATCATCGGCGTCCTTATGCTCCTCTTATCGCATTAAATTGCTGCCGCTAAATCACTATTGGCCTAATTGATAGAGAGCTTGCACTTCTTGCTGCTCTAATTCACGGTTGTAAATACGCAAATCATCAATAATACCGTCCATTAAAGTGTTCACTACAAACATCTCTTCGAAATAATAGAATCTATTGCCACCGATTATAAGGGGGAGGTCGTCATTGATTATCGGAGTTGCCGTCACAGTTCCTGAGTTGTTCAGAACGCCGTCTATGAACACCTTGACCTCACCTCTATTGAAAGTCATGGCAATATGATGCCACTCATTAAGAGGAACCGCTTCGTTGGTGCTTGATACGCCATCATTCGCAGTTGCCGAACTATAAACAACTAATGTGGCCGCATTAAAATCTCCCCCAACAATAACATAATAAGAGTTCACATTTGACGGCCAATATGCTTCATCGCCCCAGGAGTTTTTACTCAAAAAGATATAACCCCTGTTGTATGCCCAGAAGGCCAAAGTCATCTCATCGGCAGGCGTAAGCAAGTCGTTATCAGGGATTTCTACATAGCTGTCCGGAGTAATATCAAGCGCATGGTCCCCAACTTTGCCTGTAGCCCATTGGCCTCCATAAATGTCCCCATTATTTCCGGTTATTGAATCATTCGCGATTGTTCCGCTGCCCTCATCAAACGTCCACCAGCCGACAAGCCCGGAGAAAGGAAGATTCGGCTCAATTTCGACAGTGAGGCACCAATCGTTGACCAGCAGAGCAAGGTCGTATATATCGACCTGGCCGTCTTTGTAGATATCGCCGCTTTTGGGGTTACAAGGGTCAGATGTTTGTTGCCAGTCATTAGCAAATATCGCGAAGTCAATAAAGTTTACGAACGCATCTCCGTTTAAATCAGGATAGAATTTTGCCGGGTAATGATAACCCATATCGACGATTCCCATATCAGCGATTTTGTCTGTTCGAGTAGTATATGCCGACATCCCAAGGTTTTTGCTGGTATCACTGCCGGCATCTACACAGGGACTATTAGATGACTGGCCCGCTGCAATCTGCCTGAGGTAGTAATTGCCGAGAGGGCCGCTTACAAAGCATGGGTTGCTGTGTATGACGCCTGTACCATCATCGGTGTTGCTGATGCAGGAATATGTGGCCGAACAATTGTAAAGGTCATCATCAGAATTATTCCAGATGATACAGTTGACAATTACAGTTGAACTGGTGCCTTGTATTCCGCTGCCATAATTGGCAACACATATATTTCCTGTGATTGTGCAATTACTAATATAAGAGTCGTCAGTTAGAATTCCTCCTCCTTCCTGATTTTCCCTAGGCGGGCCTCCAGAACCCTCATTTGCCAAGTTATCCGCAATAAGACAGTTCGTAATGGTTCCATCTGCTGATATTCCTCCGCCCAAACCGTTGCCGAAGGCACTGTTGTAACCGCCATTGCCTCCAGTGGCTGTATTGCTGACAATGCGGCAGTTGTTAATAACCGCTGCTGAGGCCGAATATATTCCTCCTCCGTATGCCATTCCGCCCATCTCTCCTCCCTCTGGTGATCCTGTTTCATAGTATATCCCACCTTGACCACCTAAAACTGAATTATTAGTAATTATACAGCCAGTAACAGTTATACTACTATCTGAACTGCAAAATATGCCCCCACCATAAGCATCTCCTCCTTTTCCTAATGAACCAGAGCAGCCGCTCATAGGCGAGCACCACTCGTCACTGCCTGTTCCGCCTTGAGCATTATTGTTGCTAACAGTACAATCAATTAGAGTCAAATGACTATTTAGTGTGCAATACACTCCGCCGCCATAAGCACTCCCGCCGTTGGGATTCCCATATGAACCAAAGGCACAGCTTTCTGTGATAACACAATTTTTGATAGTGGGGGATGAACCGCTGCAATAAATTCCAGCACCCTGATTGCTAACTCTTCCTCTTTTTATTGTAATACCCGAAACGATACTGTTAGAACTCTCTCCGCTGTAGAAACAAAACCCACGGCCGGAGTTTTCGCAGTCGATAACGGTGGCAGCAACAACAGAGGAATCGTCCGGGTTCGTGCTTTTAACTGTGATAGCTTTGCCGGCGAAATCGAGGTCTTTATTGCCGGTGCCAGTGTAAGTACCGGGAGCGATGATTACTACATCGCCATTACTTGAGGCGTTGATTGCCGCCTGTATTGTGGCGTATTCGCCTGGAACATTTCGTTCGACTGCGATGGCCAGTGGGGCAAACAGAACGATACCGGTTAATACGATTGCGGAAAACACCAAACTCTTCATTTTCGTCTCCTCCAAAAATGATTTTATTATTTGACCATTATGTGTTAGGAAGTCCCGGAAAGTCAAGAAAAATCCTGTTTTTTTTGGGGGGGGTAAAAATTGTTTGTCCTCTTGCCGTCATCTCGCTGGTTTCAACATTAGCGAAACAAAAAAGGCGGGCCGTTTTAAACGGCCCGCCTTTATAAGCGTCTGTAATAGCTGTATTTGCGACTATCTACTCAGCAGTTTCTTTGCCGCTGCGACGACCGCGTCTGTCGTTATCCCGAATTTCTCGAAACAAACCTTGTATGGGGCGGATGCCCCGAATGACGACATTCCAATAAAGATTCCCCTGTCCCCAATCCACTTGTGCCAGCCAAGCTCAACACCCGCCTCGACAGCGACTCTCGCCTTCACGTCAGGCGGTATCACCGAATCGCGATACTCCTTGCTTTGTTTTTCGAATAACTCCCAGCAGGGCATACTAACCACTCTCGCCTTAATCCCTTCGGCTGAAAGTTTGTTATACGCCTCGACTGCAAGATAAACTTCCGAGCCGGTCGCCAAAAGCAATACATCTGGTTTACCTGCACCAACCTGCGGTGAGCCTGCCTGCCCTGAGCTTGTCGAAGGGGTCGAACCCGTCAGCACATAAGCGCCTTTGGCAAGGTTTGCCGCAGACGCGTATTTTGTCTGGTCGATTACGGGGACATTTTGCCGTGTGAGCAGTATCCCCACAGGCCCTTCGTGATATTGCAAAATGAATTTCCACGCCTGTGCGGTTTCATTTGCGTCCGCCGGCCTGATGACTAAAAAGTTAGGAATCGCCCGCAGTGCAGCAAAATGTTCGACCGCCTGGTGCGTCGGGCCGTCTTCGCCAAGACCGATACTATCGTGCGTCCAGACAAAAATCGTCGGGTATTTTGAAACGGCCGATACGCGTACCGCTCCTCGCATATAATCGCTGAAAGTCAAAAACGTTCCGCCGAACGCGCGAGTCATCCCGCTTATCGAGATGCCGTTCATAATCGCTCCCATTCCGTGCTCGCGAACGCCGAAACGAATATATCTGCCGTCTCGGGAAGCTGGCTGAAAATCCTTCACATCTTTCCATCGCGTATTATTCGATGGCGTCAGGTCCGCGCTGCCGCCCAAAATAAACGGCATTTGCGGCATAAGTGCATCCAGTGTCTTTCCCGATGCCGAACGCGTCGCAATCGCGTTGGGCTTGCCTTCTTTTATCGCATCGAATTTCGGAAGCAGCGAATCAATATCAACCGTGACTTTATTTTCAACGGCAATTTTGAATTGTTCCGCGAGCTGCGGATTTGCCGCCTCATATTTTTTGAATAATCGGTTCCACGACGCCTCCGCTCTTTTGCCTTTGTCGATTGTCCTGCGGGTATGCGGCAGGACCTGTTCGGGGACATTAAACGTCTTTTCCGGGTCCCAGCCGAATGCTCGTTTGGCTGCTTTAATCTCATCTTCACCCAATGGCGAGCCGTGTGCCTCTGCCGTATCGTGTTTTGTCGGTGCGCCGAAGGCGATGTGCGTGCGCAATTTTATCAGCGTGGGCTTGTCCTTCGTCCGTTTCGCTTTTTTCAGCGCCTTATCGAACGTAACCATATCATTTCCGTCGCCCGGCACCTCAATCACGTTCCACCCGTACGCCTTGTATCGTTTCGCCGTGTCCTCGGTGAATGATAAACCCGTTTCGCCGTCAATTGAAATGTGATTGTCGTCGTAAATGACGATAAGATTATCCAGTGCAAGGTGTCCCGCTAATGAGCTTGCCTCGCTTGATATCCCTTCTTCGAGGTCGCCGTCGCCGCAGGTTACGTAAATTTTGTAATCGACAACGGGAAATCCCTCGCAGTTGAAATAATTAGCCGTGTATTTCTGCGCAATCGCCATACCTACCGCGTTCGATATTCCCTGGCCCAGCGGCCCCGTCGTCGCCTCAATTCCAAGTTCGGGTTTGTATTCTGGATGTCCCGGCGTCTTGCTTCCCCACTGCCTGAAATTTTTCAGGTCATCCAGCGTCATATCATAGCCCGTCAGATACAGCAGCGAATACAGCAACATACAACCGTGCCCGCCCGAAAGTACAAACCTGTCGCGGTTGAACCACTTCGGATTCGCCGGATTGAATTTCAAATGCCGCATCCACAAAGTATATGCCGCTGGCGCCAAACCCATCGGCATACCCGGATGCCCCGCCTTGGCTTTCTGCACCGCGTCCGCCGCCAAAAACCTTATCGTATCAATACAAAGCTCATCGAGTTCGCTCACGCCTTTCACTCTTACCGCTTCACCCATCTCAATTTTCCCGTAAATAATAATTAACTCTCAAAATTTGACTGCGAAAACAAACCCCAAATAATAAACAAACAGGCCAATTTTCGCAAGGTTTTTGTCGGGCCTCTTACATTTGACAAATCGCCTGCTCATTGGGATAATCGATACGCTTACGCGAAAGGATGCGGTAAATGACCGGCGAAAACAGGCCAAAATACAATGTCGAAATAATACGCCCGCAGATGACGGCACACGATGTTCATCTCAGAAGCAAACCCGTTGACCCGGCGAAATCGAAAGCCCTCAAAAAAGCCCTTCAGGCCTTTCACACCCTCGAAACTATGGCAGTCAGCATCTATAAATTCCAGCTCACCAAAGTCCCCACCGAGCTTAATCGTCAGCTTATCGCCGCGATGTGTAACGAGATGACCCACCTCCAGGATTTCCAGGTCAAACTCTGCGAATACGGCTTCAAACCCGCCATCCTGAGGCCCGCCTTCTGGATGGTCGGCTTTGTCTTTGGCTTCGTCTCGCGACTGCTCGGACCAAAAGCCATTCTAAAAACCGGTATTTGGGTTGAAACCAAGGCCGTAAAACATTATGCTGAACTCCTTGAAACCGTCGATTGGGACGAACAAACAAGAAAGATGATTGAAAAGGATCAGGCCGACGAAGATGGACATGTCAATCGATGGCGAAATATGCTTGGCCAAATCCGTTAAGGGCTGTCTAAAAAACCAGAATCTGCAAGTCATAATTTTCAGGAGTGCTAAAAATGGAACGCATCGGACGTCGTGAATTTCTTGCCGGCTCACTCGTCGGCGCATCAGGTCTTCTGCTCGGCTCGACATTGACGGGATGCGCGTCAAACGCCGCATCAGCGAAGAGCAAAACCTTTGACCCCTGGGAAATCGTTCCCCTCGGCAAAACTGGTCTCAAAGTTACCCGCGTCGGCTTCGGTACCGGCATGCACGGCGGACGACACTCCTCGAATCAGGTCCGCCTCGGCAAGGAAAAATTCCAGGGTTTATTGAAAGAAGCTTATGACCGCGGATGTCGCCTTTTCGATTGCGCCGATATGTATGGCTCGCATCCCTACATCATCCCCGCCCTCAAAGGCGTCCCCCGCGACAAATTCACTATCGTCTCCAAATTGATGGTTTGGGACCCGCCCGCCGAAGAAAAAGAAAAGCCGCTTGTTACAATCGACCGCTTCCTCAAAGAACTGGACACCGAATACATCGACCTTCTCCTGCTCCATTGCATGATGGCTCCCGATTGGAACAAAACCCTCAAACCGTATATGGACGGAATGAGCGAAGCCAAAGCAAAAGGCAAGGTCCGCGCGCTCGGTGTTTCCTGCCACTCGCTCGATGCCCTCAAAGTCGCCGCCGAAGAACCCTGGGTTGAATCCGTCCATACCAGAATCAACGCCACGGGTGCGGATATGGACGGCTCTCCCGACGAAGTTGTCCCCATTATCCGTAAAATCCACGATGCCGGCAAAGGCGTCATCGGTATGAAGCTCATCGGCAATGGCGAATTTCGTGACAGTCGTGAGCTTCGCGAAAAAAGCGCCGACTTCGTCTTCAACCTCGGCTGCGTCAACGCCGTCGTCGTCGGCTTCGAATCCATCAACGAAATTAAGGATTACGAGGCAATCGTCCGCAAAACCAGGCGCAAAAACGCGTAACGAATGATGTTTAGCCCGGCAATTTTATTGCCGGGTCATAAAAACAAATTTAGCCCCCCGATTTATCGGGGGGTTATTTTTTGTATGGCAGGGTTAGTCCTCATCTGCCCGCCTGTCCCCGAGAAGTGTTCTCCTTTGGTTTTGCAACAGGGGATCCACTTTAAATCCGCAATCCGCAATCATAAATCATCAATTGATTAATCCGCATCCCTAAATCCACAATCTACAATCCGCAATCCGCAATTACTTACCCGTTCTCAACCAGCTCATTAAAATAATTCGGCACTTTTGCGTCAAACGTCATCCGCCTGCCGGTAACGGGGTGTTTGAAGGAAATCGATTTGGCGTGAAGCGCTAATCGCCTGAAGCCGTCCTTTGATTTTCCGTATTTGCCGTCGCCCACGACCGGGTGTCCCTTATCAGCCATATGCACGCGTATCTGGTTCTTCCTGCCCGTCAAAAGATTTATCTCTAACAAACTAAACTGCCTGCTCTCTTTAAGCACCTTATAAGCGGTATGTGCCAGTTTGCCTTTTGTGGTATCTTTTGTGGAATAGACAACGTATGCCTTGTTCTCAGCCAGGTATGATGTAATAACGTCCTCTTTTTTTGCCAACTGCCCATAGACAACCGCGATATATTTCTTTTCCGTGTCTTTCCAGTCCTTTTGGAGCTGGAACTTCGCCTCTTCGGTTTTCGCAAAAACCAGCACGCCGGACGTTGACTGGTCCAGCCGATGAACAATGAAAATCCGGTTTCGCGACTTTGGATTGCCCTTGCGCACGTAATCGGTCAGCATATAGTAAGCCGTCCGGGTTTTATTGTTGTCTGTCCCCACGGTCAACAACCCCGCCGGCTTATCCACCACAAGGATATCCTTGTCTTCGTAGAGTATGTCCAGCCCTCTCGGCAGATACTTACTCGCTGAATGTCTTTTCTTTGGCATATTGATTTCTCAATCATCTTGTGCAAGTTTACTTCTTAAGTTTATAGCCCATCGCCCCATTACGCAATCCGAAAACCGCATTTGAACCGTTCTCCGATTAGTGGTGCCTTTATTCGAATAACAGGGATATCCAAATTTAAATATTTCTATCGTATCCTTGTTATTTGAGCTTGTTCGACTTGCCCCGCATATCGATCTGATCCAGGTGATTCGTCGTATAAATAAACATGTCCCCACGTTGAGTTTGGTACTATAATCTTGCTATGTATGTTTCCCAATTGGATATAATGGGGCTTGGGAATACACCCATCTCCAACAAACAACTGAAGATACACTACCGCTACTTTATCGGTCTCATTGGCAGCCATTACATGACACCACTGCTTGGGAGTTAGTACACCTCCAGTAGGAATCTCACCAAATGGCATGGCAAATTTTGGGCCAGATTGATTAAAGAAGGCTTCTTTATTACCGCCATTCATGATGAAATCACGTATTGGTTCAAAACACTGTTCATCTCCTCTAAAACCACGACGGGAATGGGTTAAATAGTGATGAAATGCTATCTTTGCAAGTGATCGAAAGTAATGATCATTAACCTTAAATGTAATACATCCACTAATTTGCGTGAGTCCCTCTTTTGTTTCAGGCAACTCGTGCCTTTCTGACTTTGGCCATGTTTTCATTAAAAGCTGCTGAAACTCAGAAAACATCTGAGTGTCACAATGAAGCCACAGCTTATTAATTTTAATGATACCACATTTTTCTACGCGGTCTTTTAGATGTTCTGGCTGCATTCCAGAAAACAGTTTTATAAAGAACTCTCCGCCTTTGTCATCCTGTATTACAATTTGGTCTAATGGGTAAACATTTTTGGGATTTTCCCTTGATCGTTCGACCAATTGCCGATGGTCATCATGATCAATCGTAGACTGTGGACTAGGAACTCCCATACACGCTTTGACTTGGGAACAACCTCTCTGCCGTTTTTTAGGAATCTTTGGATTAACCAAATTTCTGAAAAAACTTTCTGGGCCACACGATAAGAATTGTTGTTCTGACCGCCCAATCCGATTGTTGCATGTAGTACAAATTCGGCGAAAGCGGATATCGTTTCTGAATTCTCCTAATTGTACTGGTATAATATGGTCTCCCTCTCCTTTGGTTGGGTCAAACGAAGTACCACAGTAAATACATTTCTCGGTTCGGGTCATTCAACATACCTCATTCTTCTTAGTTATCGATTCTACAGATATTCGCGGTGAGTTTCCAACAAGATTTACCCGCCTCCCGTTCCCGGAAGGGATGCCAAACGGCAAAGGGATGCCTCCCTTTAGGGATGGCCAAGCCAAAACGGCCGCAGGTGCCATCTATTTAGCAAAGGGGGGAGGTATCTGAACATCTCCTAACCACACTATTATCCCGATTATCAGCACTGTAGTCAGGACCAGCAGAAAATACAATTTTATGCCCTTTTCGTTGAGGACTATCGATGGTTTTCCAATAAATCGATATCTTATCACTCCGTATTCTGCGAGTTTCGCTGCTCCCTGGCCAATAAATATCCAGTACGAACCGATTATGAAAACCGCGGCAACCGAAGCCCACCACGCCAGCACAAAAGGATTTCCGTCTTTGGGCCGAAAAAAATGAAAAAAAGTCGGCACTCCTCCAATCGTAGAGCCAATACCCATAACAATCCAGGGGACGTTCGTCCAGAAAGCCCAGCCGAGCATCATTTTCAGACGCTCTTTGGCTGGCGCTTGCTTCATATAAAAACTCGTCATAACCGCACCAATGCAGTCAATCGCTATTACTAAAGCCCAGAAGTATTTGAAAAGTATTAACATAAACTGGGAAACGTTGTCATTATTCATAAGAACACATCCTCGACTTTTATTTTTCCCCGATTCTACCGACAATCGCGGTGAGTTTCCAACAAGATTTACCCACCGTGCTGTGTGGCGGGTTTATCCGCCAGTCAGTGTGGCGGATTTACCCGCCTCCGGCATAATCTACTTCATCATTGGACATTGGATATTCAATTCTGTCCTGCCTGCCCTGAGCGCAGTCGAAGGGCCACTTGACATATTCAGGCGATAAGAGTAACCTCATGCCAAGTGTAGCTAAACAGCTTTAGCAAATTTTTATTGAGGGGTTGATAAAATGATTAAGTATTTGTGTTCCTGCCTGTTTCTAAGTTTGCTTGTGTCATTTACGCCTGCGTTCGGCGATGCCAACGTGCTGAAAAATCCCGGTTTTGAAAACGGGGTCGAAGATTGGTCAGACAGGTCGTGCAAAATCGAGGCGGTAACAACGCCTGTCCACAGCGGCGCAAAAAGCGCAAAGGTGTCCGGGAGGACCGCAGAGTGGCAGGGGATAAAACAGTCCCTGCTGGGCAAAGTATTGAATGGAAAGACATATAAGATTTCAGCGTGGGTTCGGCTGGAAAACGCAGATGCCGATACCATAACGATATCCATCGAACAGGCCGACGACAAGGGCACCGTATATAAGAATGTTGCCAAGGTAACGGCAAGCAAAACCGAATGGGTCGAGCTTTCAGGAGAGTTCACATTTAGCGCCAGCGGGGCTTTGACAACATTAGACGTTTACCTCGAAGGCCCGGCGCAGGATATCAATTTCTTTGTTGACGATGTTGTCGTATCTGGTCCGGAAGCGACTAAGACCCAGCAGGCCGACCCGAATGCGGCTAAAACAGAACCAAATGCCCCTAAGAAAAACGCCAAGTAAACTTTATCAGGGTCGAATCGCTACGAGAGGCAGATTATGACAGATAACCAGCAACAAGGGCCCGGTACACCCCCGGCTAACGAATTGCCGGCTCAGGCAAGCGGCATAACGCCGGAGATGCTCAAGAGTGCGATGAAGGCGTTCAAGAAACGGCTCAAGCTCACTGCGCTCGATGAGGATTCGAGCTTGGGACGCGGCCCGTTTTCAAGCGGGGCCAAGGGCGTTTACGCGATACAGCCGCCAAACCAGTTTCCGCGCGAGGTCTGGGAGGAATTGTGCCGGCTGGGCAAACTCCGCAACAGCGGCCACGGAATGTACGAGCTGGTGAAAGTGGAAAGCTAAGGATGACTGTCTTCCGTCTCCTGTCTTTGGTCTTATGTATGTGTCATCTGTCCTGCCTGCCCTGAGCAAGCGCAGCGCGTCGAAGGGTGGCTAAAGCTACATAAGCCCTAATCGTTCCGCCTCGGCATACAGCCCGTAGCGTTTCATTTTCTTAAAAAGCGTCGTGCGGTTAATGCCAAGCGCGTCTGCTGTTTCCTGCCTGTTCCACTTGTGCGCCTCCAGCGCCTGGCGAATGATATTTTTCTCCGGCTCAGCGACCGCCTTTTTCAAGCTCACCGCCTTATACTCCGGCCCCTGTATGACCTGCTCCTGTTTGATGACCGCCGGCAAATCGTCGGGCGTTACGAAGCTGCCCTTACCCAGCAGCACCGCCCGCTCTATCACGTTCTCAAGCTCTCGCACATTGCCAGGCCAGGGGTATCGTTCCAAAAACCCAATCGCTTCATCGGTTATTCCCAGCTTCTTTTTGTTGTGCTGCCCGCTGTATCTCTTCAAAAAATGCTTGGCCAATAGCTCAATATCCCCAACCCTCTCCGATAACGCAGGCAGATTTACCGTAACGACGTTGATTCTGTAATACAAATCCTCTCTGAATCTGCCCTGTTTGACCTCTTCAATCAGGTTTCTATTCGTCGCAAGTATTATCCTCGCGTCAACCGTAATCGTCTTATTGCTTCCCACCGGCTCAAATTGTCTGTCTTCCAGCACTCTAAGCAATTTCACCTGCAACGCGGGCGACGCGTTCCCTACTTCATCTAAGAATATCGTTCCCCCGTCCGCCGCTAAGAATTTCCCCTTCTTGTTCGCCACCGCGCCGGTAAAGCTACCTTTAATGTGGCCGAAGAGTTCACTTTCGAGAAGTGTTTCAGGCAGCGCGCCGCAGCTTACTTCAATAAACGCCTCTTTGCGTCTGCCTGAATGGTGGTGAATCGCGCGGGCGAGCATCGTTTTGCCCGTTCCCGATGGCCCCGTCATAAGAATCGTTGTTTTGCTGTCCGCGACCGCTTCCACCAGCTCGAATATCCTCGCCATTTTGTAATCGTGGCTAAGAATGTTATCCAAACTGTATCTTTGCTCGAGCTGTGAGCGCAAGCTGACGTTTTCACTGATAAGCGACTGCTGTTTTATCGCACGGGTGACCGCCAGGCGTAATTCGTCGTCGTTAATCGGCTTGGTGAGATAATCATAAGCCCCGGTCTTGATTGCCCGCACCGCGCTTTCAATAGTGCCATAGCCCGTGATGACCACTACAACCGTCTGCGGATAGTTTTGCCTTATGATGTCCAATAATTGAAAGCCGTCGCCGTCGGGCAGATTTATTTCGGTAATGACTAATTCGTAGTCCTGCTTTTCCAGCTCCGCCGACGCTTCTTTGACCGTCGCGGCGACGCCTGTTTTGAAACCCTCCGTCTTCAAAAACTCCGTCAGGCAGTCGCGGATTACCTTGTCGTCATCCACCACGAGAATTGTCTTTTCAGCCATCGTTTTACCCGGTTCCATTTTTGGGCGTTCCCTGCCCGTGAACTGTCCGAAATCCGAAATGAGTTACAACATCAATAATAAGGATTGTGTTGATTTTGTCAAGCATTGATGTTGACAAAAAGCAACATGTCCATTTTTAGCCCGGTTTGGCAAAGGTTAAAATGGGCAAACCCTCTAACCCCTATTATAGAAGCTTTAGGGGGGATTTTGGCCGTCAGGCCGTTATTATTGGACTGAGGCATCAGATATTTGAAATTTAGGGTAATTTCTCAAAACGCAAAAAATGAGAATTTATTTTTTTATTGTTGACATTTAGGCAATTTGCATTACAATTGCAAACTGGATTAGTTCTTTTTTAATGAGAAGGCCCTCCCGAAGAAGGCCTTGGGTGAGAGTGCCCTCGGTAATGGGCAAGAAATGTTTGTTTAGTTGGGTGGTGGAGAATGATGGTGAAAAGCAAATCGAGTGCCTGCCTTGTCATATTACTTATATTGACACTGTTTTGTCTGAGTTCTGTGTCTGTTGCTGGCCCGACTTTGACAAATCCCACGTTGGTTTTCAAGATGACCGCGGATGAAACGTCCCTTATGCCCAATGAAACAACCACTGTGCATATCTGGGCATGGATATATACTCCGGCCGGTATAGAAAAACCCAACAAGGGTCTGGATACGTGGCAGCTTGACCTTAGTGTTGACAATACCAATGTAATCTCAATAACATCTCTGGATGTTCTGGCGCCTAATCCCAACCATGCGTATCCTGCATATCAGGTTTCGTCATTGAATAATCCGGTTACCGGCGAAGTTCGACAAGTTGCTGTGTCACAGATTACCACCGGCGCGCCCTCGTTGATTGGCGTAGGTGTGGACAATGATATCGATAATGCCGCCAATTATTCCGAGATAAGCCGCTTTACCATTAAAGCGGCTCAAAACCCCATGGCGTCTGCGGCTTATACCATTATGGATGAAGGCGCCGGCTGGTTTGGCATCCTCGCCGACAGCGCCGGCACAACATTCGACAATAATCCCTTCGCTGGCGCTTACGGTGGCACATATTTTTATGCGGCGGGCTCCCAGCATGTCTTTACAATCACCCCTGAACCTGCCAGTATGGTTTTATTAGCGACTGCAGCGGCGTTCGCGTTGCGACGCCGAAAATAAATGATAGTAATTTGCTTTGGCTGGTTGCTGTCTGTTGTCTTGATTTAAAGCATCAGCTCCTACACCCCAGTTGGCTGGCCGGGTTTTTACCTTTGACCGCCGGGTTGTGGTTTCCTGCGGTTGGAGGAGGAGAAGAGATGCTGAACAGGAGAAAACTCTTCACTGGACAGAGTGTGCCGGGAGGTACCTGTGGAGGGTTTATCGTCTTTTTGGCGTTGCTGGTTTCGTCTTATGCCTATGGCCAGTTGGGACCGCAGGATGTGGTTATTCTTGTAAACCAGAACAGCCCAACAAGTCGGTATATTGCCAAAATGTATCGGCAGTATTATCCTCAAATCACCGATTCACAGGTGCTCAGTTTGTCAGGCCTTGCTGATTCCAGTGGTCCCTCAGCGACCCCTGCCGATGAAATCATAACTCGACAGCAGTACAATCAGTTTATCGCTGACCCATTACGGGTTTACCTGGCTGATTCTAACTATCCCAATCGAATCACACAGGTCAAAGTAATAATCACAACCGCCGGTATGCCGTATCGCATCCAGGACACTGTTTACTCCGATGCTGTCTATCCCGCCGGCTCAAATCCTTCCACAGTATCAAGTCATACCTCAAATATCAATGCGGCCTCAGTGGAATCGGAACTTGTTACACTTTGGTACGGCGATTACGGCGCTAATCCCTTCGGGCTGAACAACCGCCTGGTTAACCCCTATCAGGGTTATTGCTACAGCGGCTTCGACCTGTTTGAACGGGTCGTGCCTGGGACCAAAAAAATGGTTTGGAGTACCCCCGTCTCCTTTCTTGGGCCGCCGCCCAAAATGGAGGGTACACCGTCCATGTTCGGAACCATCAACCGAAAATTTAACGCCGGGGATATGTATCTGACCGCTCGCCTTGACGGTCCCAAAAAACAGGGACAGAGCGCTATTTTCGCGGTTCGAGTGATGTTGGAAAGGGCCAGGCGGGCCTCCAGTGCCAGTTATGGCGTCAACCCCTTACAAGCGGTGGCGGTATTAGACGATGCCCCGGCAAGTGAGCTCGATAATAACCGCGTATTTAATCTGGACACTTCGGCAAACTACTGGGTGTACGACCCCAATGTCCCCCAACCTCCGAATGCGCCTGGTCTCTTAAACAAAGATGATTATGTCGCCTGTTTCGTTGCTATGACAAACAAATCGGTGAATTACAATGGTTTAAATACAGGATTGATGGATTCTGCGTACGACTTGTGCGTTATACTGGACCGCCGAAGTGCAACAAGAACCAGCCAGGCGGATTTGAACGCGCTTACGACTACATATCCTCAAAGACAACCGGGGCAGGGTGCTATACTCGTAGCGACCTTTGGCCGTAATGGCGATGAGGGCAGTGCGAGTAATTATATACTCGGGGGCGGGCCGGGTGGCGGGCCGCTTTTTAACGTCGTAAACGGGGCAGTATTTACGTCTTTAGAGAGTTTCAATGCTGTTACGATGTTCTCTGATGTTAATACCGCCCCGACTTCACAGGGTAAACTGGTCGATTTCATATCAATAGGGGGCACCGCCGCTATAGGACATTCATTTGAGCCGCTGTCAACCGCTGCCATTGACAATTTATATTTGTTCTACAACCTTCTGTCAGACGACGATGGGGACGGCAAGGCGGATTTGACCCTCGTTGAAGCCGCTTTCACTGCCATTCCTTATCTTAGCTGGTCGGAAGTCCTTATCGGAGACCCGCTTATGAGAATTGCCTATGGGCCGGGCGGACTTGCCTGTACCCCGAAGCAGGGTGATGCCAATTTCGATGGCTTAATCAACTTTAAAGACGTCCGGCTGCTTAACATGGCCCTTGGGGGTGAGTTAAACTCATCTGACCCGAACGCCTTTGACTTATATGACGACCGGTGCGATTTTAATCAGGATGGCATTATCAATTTCAAGGATGTCCGGATTCTTAATATAGCCCTGCAGTAGGGGACAAGGGGAAAAAAAACTTAAAAAAAGTAGGATTTTTCTTGACAAACGGAAAACCATCGCTTATCTTTGAGCGAGTCGATATGCTGCCGTGATAAACTGTAGCGGCGCAAATGGAAGAGAGTGATAATAAAGTAAGGGGTAGAGAGATGATGAAGAGAGAGTACATCAGTGGTATAGGTCTTGCCTTTTTAGTTGCTGTCTTATTTTCTCCCATTGTGGCTTTAGGCACACCCGTAACGATAGGGTGGCAGGTTGCGGCAAGTCCCGAAATGAGTGGTACTATCGTAACCGGCTTGGATTGGGACTATATTTACGCTCATCCTGGCGAGGATTATTACTGGAACATGCAGGACCACATGAGCCCGATTGAGATTGATTTTGGGGGGGGCGACAAGGCATATATTGACGGCGTAGATATTGGGGTAAAATTAGAGGGAGATCCCTATATTGATTTCGGCTTTAGTGCGCGTGCCAGCAGGGCTAATCCTACGCATTTTTTATTCACTTCAAATCTGATGCTTATTAACCCGGCACTGGTTAATGCGAATGGTTCTGCCTGGGCAAGCCCAAGTCTTGGATTTGGTTCCACGATAACCGGGGATTTCGCCGGCAATAAGATTTTACGCACTGTATACAACGGTGGGACGGTATTCGCAGATTTGAGCACAGCTGGCGGTCCTGACTTTGTTGGGTCCACACCAATACCCGGTCAAGTATCAAGTATGCAGTCCATGTGGGGTTTTACTCTATCTGCGCAAGGCCAGGCAAGCGGTACCAGCGAATTTACAATATTGGGCGACACAATACCTGAGCCGGCGACGATTGCATTGCTGGGCCTCGGCGGTCTGTCACTCTTGAGAAAACGCAGGGCATAAATCTGAATTTTAGCTCGTAAATCGAAAGGCCGTGAGAAAACCTCACGGCCTTTTTTTGTAACGCTCTGGTTCCAAAAGTATGAGCCTAATCGGATACGTCATTGAGGCACAATTGCATCGACCGGTAATCGCTGCCCTCTAATTCAGCCGATGTCTGCCTGCTTCTTTCCGTTCATTTTGTCCGGAAACCTTCTATGGGGAAAAAACCGTAAGGCAATCCCGGATTATCTGGTCGTCATCCACGACAAAAATCGTTTTTTTAGCCATTCTTTTCCCCTGCTACTGTGGAGGCGTGGCGGTCTTTCCCGTATAGATGCCTTAAAATCGGTTTCTATTGGTTACAATAACGCTGGCATTGCCTTTTTCGAGCGCTAATGTTGGGAAATAACAACATTATAAGCGTTAATAGCAACCTCGTAGCAGCTTTGCCTATGGCAAAAGGGCGTAAACCCGAGCTTTTGAGGCTAAAAAGGCCCGTTTAGCCGCCTATGCAGGGGAATATGGGTGAGGTGTCCTTGGATGCAGAACCTTAGCCAATTTAACAAGACGCAAAAAGTAAGAATTTCGGGTATTTTTTTGTTGACTTCATTATTACGTCAGGTGTAAAATAAAGGTGGTGAAAAGGAAATGTATATCTTCCTCCACCACAAAAGTTGCTACTAACACAATGTTAGTTCAACGTTAGAAGTAAGGAGTAGAGAGATGATGAAGAGAGAGTGCATTGTTGGTATAGGTCTCGCCTTTTTAGTTGCTGTCATATTTTCTCCCGCTGTGGCTGTAGGCCAACCGGTAACGATACAGTGGCAGGTTACAGGAAGTGGTTCCCAGAGCGGTACTATCGTAACCGGCTTGGATTGGGACTATATTTACGCTCATCCTGATAAGGATTGTTACTGGAACATGCAGGAACACATGGACCCGATTGCGGTTGATTTAGGGGAGGCCGGTATTGCATATATTGACGGTGTAGATATTGGGGTAAAATTAGAGGGCGATCCCTATATTGATTTCGGCTTTGCTGCGCGTGCCAGCAGTACTAATCCTACGCATTTTTTATTCACTTCAAGTCTGGTGCTTATTAACCCGGCACTGGTTAATGCGAATGGTTCTGCCTGGGCAAGCCCAAGTCCTGGATTTGGCACCACGATAACCGGGGATTTCGCCGGCAATAAGATTCTCCGCACCATATACAACGGTGGGACGGTATTCGCAGATTTGAGCCCAGCTGGTAGTCCCGATTTTGTTGGGTCCACACCAATACCCGGTCAAGTATCAAGTATGCAGTCCCAATGGGGTTTTACTCTAACTGCGAGAGGCCAGGCAAGCGGTACCAGCGACTTTACAATATTGGGCGACACAATACCTGAGCCGGCGACGATGTGCCTGCTTGGTCTTGGTGCAGTTCTGATTTCAAGAAGAAAACGGTCATAATAGCCGTTATCGGTGGTGTGCGGTATATTGCCGCGTGCGCCGTTAATCAATATATGTCAGAGGAACAGTTCCGGTTCACTGGGGCTGTTCCTCATTTCTTTTATTGCTTTCCTGTTGGGTATTACTTTGCAGGCCACTCACCGGTAAAGACCTCTACGGCAGGGCCTGTCATATAGACGCAGTTGTCCTCGGTTGACCAGTTCAATTGCAGTTGGCCGCCGGGTAATTGGGCGGTTGATGACCTGCCGCATCGACCTGTTACAGCCGCGGCAACAGCGCACGCGCACGCCCCTGTGCCGCAGGCAAGTGTTATCCCGCTGCCTCGCTCCCAGGTTCGCATCGTAAATTCGTCTCGGCTTTTAATCTCGACGAAATGCACATTTGTTCTTTTGGGGAACAAATTATGATTCTCAATCTCCGGGCCGATAGTTTCAAGCTCGACCGCCGCGACTTCATCGCAGAAAAATATCACGTGCGGATTTCCCATTGAAACGCAGGTCATAGGCAATTTTTCGCCGGCGACCTCGATTTTGTGCTCGATAACCCTTTCGCCGGGGAGTTTCACGGGTATTTCTTTTGGCCTGAATCTCGGCTCGCCCATATTAACGCAGACCTTCTGCACCTCTTTATTCCGCAAAGCCTGCCCTGAGCCTTGTCGAAGGGCCAGGCCTACGGTCAGGATACCCGCGCCGGTTTCGATTTTGAACGACGCCGGGTATTTCGTCTCGTTGCCCATCGCAACAGGCCCGCGGGCCTTGGCGAGGTTTTTTTCATAGACGTATTTTGCGACGCAGCGTATTCCGTTACCGCACATCTCCGCTTCCGAGCCGTCGGCGTTAAAGATTCGCATTCGGGCGTCTGCTTTTTTGGTGGGGCATATTAAAATCAGGCCGTCGGACCCGACGCCTAAGTGTCTGTCGCTTATTTCTCTTGCGACTTTGGCCGGATTCGTTACGCGTTCATGGAAGCAATCCACGAAGACGTAGTCATTTCCGATACCGTGCATTTTCGTAAATTTCATATTTTGTCGTCTCATATCACCCGCCATTATACCTCAAATAACCTTGCCGGCAAGGCGGTTAGTGCGTGGAGTTTTTACATTAGGTAATAGAGGTTTGTTCGCTCGAACCTGCCCGCTTTTGGTCGGTTGGCTTATGTGTCCCGAAATCAGAGTTTACTGCCCGCCGGGGCCGCTTAAGCCGGTGTATCGTCTGCTGCCCGATGCTGATTCCGGAACCCCTTCCGGCCAAAGGTTAAACATAACCGCCTTGCGGTCGAGCGAGGCGTCGGAGCTGACCGTTAGCGACCAGAACATCCTGTGATAACGCCTGATGAGCGTTAATTCGCTTTGAACGTTTGCCCTGTATTCGAAATCATACTGCTGCGAGAAAATAATGGTGTATCGCGAGTCGAGGGCATAGCTTGCCGCGAACACAAAGGCATTGGAGCCGTGCTGGTTCAGGACCTGGACATCCCGCAGATACCTGGTGCCGATGTAATAGCTCAGGTCGGGCAATCTCGTCCGCGAAAACCCGATATCGAACTGCTCAACCTTATTGCTGTGAATGTCATAAAATCCGCTGCTCAATAACGCCGTCGAGTCGCTTATCTGCCACATATAGTCGGCATCGAAGTAATCTCTCGCCGGCCCGTACGTCTCGAATTTTTTAAGTCCATGGTCGATGTCGCCTTTTTTGTCGATATCGCCGTTCAATATTCCCGGCGCAGCTAACGTCCGCAGGGGCGTCATAGAATTGTTCCATAAATATCTGTATGGCCCCGAATCGGGCGTCCTCTTGTCGTTATCCGCGAACCACGTCATACCCATATTCAGCCGCATCCAGTCCACAGTCCGGTCATCGGGACCGCGTTTTGTCTGCAATCGTTGTAACAGCTCTAATCGTGCCGCGTCGTGCTGCTTGACTGCCTCGTCGCTTGCCCCGTAAATCGAAGTGCTTATGCCAGGCGTCATGATGTGTCGCAATCCGTTTAAGTCCCACAATCGGCTTTTGACGTCGGGGTATGTTTTCCAGAACTCAGTTGAGCTGCGCACCCCGAATTCGCCGATTCCGACGGTTGCATCATCTGCGGTGCCCGTGTTGCTGCCATCGACCATTGACCTGTTAAACCCGCTGCGTTCGTCATATCCAACCGTTCCCGCGACGAAAGGCACCACTTTTACCCCACGGGCCCACATCGGCAAATCAACCTCGGTCCGATGCGTTGCTAAACCGAAATCGCTTTCGTCCATTACCGTTGTGTGGTTCTTGCCTATTTGTTGTCTGTATCGCCCGCCATAGGTGTCGCTGTACAGCGTCATCTTGTCGTCGAAAATCGACTGGCCCGTCAGGTGATATTCGCCTGTCGGTGCTTCTTCCAGTTCGTCGGCGAAATTATTAATCCGTCCCTTGGCCAGGAACGCAAGACCCCAGTTGTCTTCGATTCTTTTGAGGTGTATATACGTTTCGCGGTCGGGGCCGGTGTTGTATTCGTGTCTGCGGTAGCTTTCGAGGAAGTTTTCATCCGATTCGTAATCGATGCCCATCGTAACCTGCCAGTTATACGGCATAAATTCCCGGTGCACCCAGCTGAATCTTCCCCGCAAATCTTCCGGCGGCTTGAGGTTTCGCCTGAAGTCAACCCGTCCCAGCCGGTCTTCGCCCCTGTCGTCGATTAAATAGCTCGTGATTTTCCCCAGCCGTTCATCCTGCTGGTAATCCATATCCATTCCCGTGCCGACGCCGCGCTTGCTGAAGTAATCCAAATCGAATGTTCCATCGGTTCCTTCCGGCTCGCGCAGGCCCAGCAGCCGGGATAAAAACCACCGCGACTCAATCGTTGTGCCCCAGATATTGTCGTTGCCGATGCGCAAACTCTTGAGGGGTATGTCCGGTCTTTCGAGATTGCTCCGCATATAGGGCCAATAGAAAACCGTCGTATCTTCGGCTTTCAGCCGGATATCTCGCATCTGCGCATCGTAACCGCTGTCTTTGGGCTGGCCCGCCTCCTGGTCTATTGTTGTCGTATCGGTAACGATGATGCTCGCCACATTAAGCGAAATCTGGGGCGTCGCGAACTCGCTGCTGGTTACGACCACGTTGTCGGCGGTGAATTTGCCCTCCGCCACCTGCCTGATTTTGGCGGCCCTGACATATATAGGTATCCCGCGCTCGACATCGAATGTCCGCATCGTTGCGTTGACTGCAAGACCTCTTTTGTTCTCAAAATCATAATATATCTCGTCGGCCCGTATCGTGCGCAACCCCTCCGTCATAACGACGTCGCCGCGGACGTAAATCGCCTTAATCACCCCTTTTGCCCCGATGCCCTTTATGCCGCCCGATGATTCTTCGCCTGTGCTGAGTTTTTCGCCGGCGTAAAATACAACCGCGCTGTCCGCCTGCATTTCCAGCAATCGGCCCTGCTCATCCTGTTTTTGCCAGAGATAGAATCGCCCGATTACCGTCGCGAAATCTTCGCCTGTGGCTGAACCGCCCCATTCGATATTCGGTTCCTGCTCGCCTGCCGGCGACAAATTTACAGAGTATCGTATTTTTACCTGCTGCGGGACTTTCTCAACGGGCGGCTGCGGTTTTTTGGTGGGGCCGCCAAACAGCTGGTCAACAAATCCTGTCTCAGTAGCTGCCTTTGGTTTGGCAGCAGGGCGATTCGGCTCGGCTGCCAATACAACTATCACCGGCGAAACCGCGGCGCATTCAGTCGCGAAGTTTTTATGGGTTTTGGCGGTCGCGGTGAACGCATAGTTGTAAAAATCACCGCTGCGGACATCTGCATGCTCAATCTTCTTTGCCGTGACGAACACCTCGCCGGTTGCCTCGAAGCGGACAATCATCGTTTTTCCGTTTTCGATTGTTTCCCAGCTAAGCCCGACTATTCGAGTGCCGTTGCCTTTTTTCGTGGAGATATCGCCCGACACGCAGCACCAGACGCTGATGTTTTTGCTTCCCGGGCTTCTCTTCAACCATACGACGGCTTTTTCGCCTGCGAACGTGTCCGCGCCTGCCGCAATCGAGATTTTTTTATTGATGACAATAACATCCGTGCCGTTGGCGTCGTGGTAATTGGTTAATTCGTCGGCGGTGATTTGAACGTCGCGTCCGGCGAAGGCCCTGGCTTGTGTGTTATCAATCGCGTATGCCGAACCAGCCGGCACACACAGTGCAATAGCAATCAAAATCAGTTTTGACGTCTTTGCGCTCATATCCTCAATGGTTATTCACTACGGCCATCCTGGCCGGTATTTTTGACAAGATTATACCTAACCGCAACCCTAATACCAGTGTAAATCCGGCCAAATAAATGGGCAGCGGATAGCTAATGCCCCCGCCGTTTTGCTTTGCAAAACAAGACGCGCGGGTCTTCGCTGCGCTACGAAAAATTCAATCTTGCGAATTCGCCGTGGTACTTTCGAGCAGCCGCATCATACGCCTTCGCTGCTTCGATTTCGATGTCGAAGTAGCCGATAAAGACTGATTTGTGGTTAATAACAATTGAAACGGCCCATTGCTTACTGCATTTGTGCCAGCGAACGCCTTTGAATTTAGAAGACGTTGGAGTGGAGTACTTGCGACGATTGTGGGCGTTTTCAGCGGGGGTGGCGGGACGCAGGTTATCGCGGCGGTTATCGAGGCCGTCGCCATTGGCGTGGTCAACGAGAAGGCCTTTGGGTAAGGGCATAATCTGGCAGTGCATCGAAATGCCGGAACGTTTGCCGTTTATTTTGGCGGCGCGATGCGCGTACCATGTCTGCAACGACCGGCAGGCGAACCAGTTATACTTAACAAGCCAGTAATAATCTTTGGGGTCAACAATCGTAACTTGATTTTGTGTGAGCGGTATTTTGCGGAAGGTGTAGCCGAAACGCAGCCGGCGATAGATAAGTAAAGGACAGACACAGATATATTCGAGCCAGCAGGGAACCTCAAACGATATGTTCACACGCGTCTTCATAAAATCTTTCTCTTTTGCCACGGCGTAGCCCTTAGGTGAAGCCGGGTCCCAACTAAACACTAAAAACTAAAAACTCATAACTACAAAGGACCACGAGGTCCCTCTATCCTATGGCGCGAACTTGCGCGCTTTTGACGAAAACTAAGGTATTTCCTGATGGGGTCAAAATTGATAAGTCCTTATTACGTAAGGAGTAAAAAATTTTTAAGATTTTTGAATCTAAGGGTTTTCGACCTGCGCGAAAATGGATAACAGTTGTATCATACAACTGTTTGATACATTTGTTTTATACGACTTTTTTAGTCCTGTTTTATGTCCTTATTCCGTAATAAGTTACAGCAAAAGGTCTGCCTGAAAAAACCGCAAAAAACAGGCCCAAAAATGACCCAAAAAAGGCCTCAACCACGGATTAACACGAATGAACGCGGATTTGTAACTGCTTAGTAATAATGTGGTTACGTCGTTTTTAAATGTCCCCATCACACCTAATTTTCTGCCACCGATAGCAAAAGCATTTCTGATTTATGATTGCTGATTTTGAAATGAGGATTCCGGTTGTGAACACGCCGATTTTGCAGACCAATCTTGCCTCTTTTTCTTGACTTTTCCCGCAAAAGGGTATAATGGCAATCGCCTTTGCAGGGTGGGGCAAAAGGCAACTAATAGAAGGAGAAAGAAAATGAGAACTGAAATTCATCGGGAGGAAAATGCGATGCGAATCAGCGCAAAAGGCAACAGGTATTCTTTCATCACAGTTTTTTCGGCCTGTTTTTCCCTTTTGGCGTTTGTTCTTCCCATACCGGTATGTGCCGCCGGAGAAATTGTGGCCTGGGGAAGGAACGACCATGGTCAATGCAATGTACCGGAACCCAATACGGATTTTACAGCCATCGCGGCTGGCGACTTTCATTCGCTTGGCCTGAAAGCCGACGGCTCGATTGTGGCGTGGGGATGGAACACAACCGGTGAATGTAATGTGCCGTTGCCCAATACAGGTTTCAAGGCCATAGCGGCGGGTATGGGGTACTCGCTTGGCTTGAAACAAGACGGCTCGATAGTGGCCTGGGGAAACATCACTTTCGGCCTACGCAATTTGCCGTCGCCCAATACGGGTTTTAAGGCCATCGCGACCAGCGGGCCTTACTCGCTTGGCCTGAAACAAGACGGCTCGATAGTGGCTTGGGGACGAAACGTTGAAGGTCAATGCAATGTGCCGTCCCCTAATACGGGTTTTATAGCAATCGCGGCCAGCAGGTATCACTCGCTTGGCCTGAAACGAGATGGTTCCATAGTAGCCTGGGGAAGCAATGAACACGGTCAATGCACTGTGCCGTCGCCCAATACGGGTTTTACGGCCGTCGCAGCCGGGTGGTGGGACTCGCTTGGCCTGAAGGCCGATGGCTCGATTGTAGCCTGGGGAGACAACGAGTACGGTAAATGCAATGTGCCAGAGCCCAATATGGGTTTTAAAACCATCTCAGCTGGCGTTTTCCACTCGCTTGGTCTTAGAAAGTGAGTATTTGTATGTTTTATCTAACCGATGATTGGAACAATGACTGCAAGGTTGATATGCTTGATTTTGCAATAATATCAGACAAACGGCTGGCGAGCGACGAGAAACGAGCGACTATAATATGGCTAAACAGGAATACTCAGCGTATCAAAAAGACGTAATATCGAATTACTACAACAATCTCAGCGCGATTTCGCTGGGCAAATTGAGCGAATTAGTCAGCGAGCTTTATTTAGCGGACAATGACACCAACCCTTCGACTTCGCTCAGGGCAAAGCGTGCCAAACTGTGGGAGCGTGCGCAAAAGGCAATGGTCAATCTCAAAATACCGCCCGCAATTATCAGCCACATAATGACAAAAAAGGACGTCAAAATTTTAGCCAAAAATCTAAACGAATGGCTCGCCCGCGCTAAATAACAACCGTCCTAAAAAACGCCTCAAAACTGTCAAATTCAGCTTATAAGACGCCTGTTTTTTGCCGATACACCCCTCGCCTATATTAGTGCGCGGGGGCTTTTGGAAACCCCGATTCCGGAACTTATAATTTGTATAGTTTTTTAAGGAGCGGGAAATGGCGGTCGTTCACGAAATCAATAAAAACATATATCCAACCGAGGATATGGGTCAGTTGAGCATCCAGGATATGCTGACCTATTTCGAGCATATGGGGACGATGCGGGTTTCGGACCTGCACCTCAAGGTCGGCGCCCCGCCCGCGTACCGCATCGATGGCGACCTCCAAAAGCTCAAAGGCCCGAACCTTACGCCTGAAATGGCGGAACAGTTGATATTGCCGCTTCTTAGCCAGAACAGCATCGATAAACTGCGCGAGCAGCACAGCGTCGATTGTTCATACCGTATAGCCGGGACGCATTTCCGAATCAACGTCTTCAAGGAAAACGACGGCATCTGCGCGGCCATTCGCGCGCTGTCGGCGGATATCATGCCCGTAGAAGAAACGGGGTTTCCCAACGATGTATGGAAAGACATCATAAATCGCAAGCACGGCCTGGTTTTGCTTACGGGCGTAACGGGCGCGGGTAAATCGACAACAATCGCATCGATGATTAACCGCATATCCGAAGAGAAGGCCTGCCGGATAATCACCATCGAGGACCCCATCGAATATATCTTTGACCAGAAAAAAGCGCTCATTTCGCAGCGCGAAATCGGCAGGGACGTGTATTCATTCATCGACGGATTGCGTTCGATGCTGCGCGAGGACCCGAATATAATCTTTGTCGGCGAAATGCGCGATGCCGAGACAATCGCGATGACTCTTATGGCGGCTGAGACGGGCCACCTGGTTTTCTCGACGCTGCACACAAGGGACACCGCGGGGACAATAATGCGCATACTCGATTACTTCCCGCCCGGCAGGCAAAACGAGGTGCGAAACCAGCTTTCGCTCGGCCTGGCGTATATCATCAGTCAGAAACTAATCCCGCGAAAAGACGGCAAAGGCCGAATCGTGGCGATGGAAATTCTCAACAATAACTACGCCACTGCCAACCTCATCCGGACGGGCAAGGTCGAGCAGATATATTCGCAGCTCCAGACCAAGACATCTAATCGCCACGATGAGAAGATGATTACGATGGAGCGACACCTCGCCCGCTTAGTTAAGGCAGATATGATTGAACTGGAAGAAGCACAAAAGTGGGCCAATAACCTCGCCACGTTCGCTGAGGCATTGAATCTCGAATAGTGGATTGAATCAATCTATGGCAGTTTGAACCCCCGGATGGCCGGGGGTTTTTATTTGTGGCCGCCCGTGGTGAGCGAATTCGAACCAGCGACGACGATATTCAAATCTACCTGAATCTTGTCCCATGCGCCTTTGGGGGCGGTTACAGCGTTCTTATCGCCCGAGGTCAGTACCGGCTTGGGGATGGTGGTCAGGTCTGAGAGTGAACGGTCGGTCAAGGCCAGCATTTTTTCTTCCGGCATAATTTGCGAGATGCTGTTGATGACCGCAAAATCCTTCGCTAATTTTACGCGTTTATCGATTGTGTTCTGTCTGGCAATATCGGCAATCTGCTCCGGCTTCACCGATGCAACGGTTACATACTGACCGAGGTTATCGGTATGCACAATCAGTGTAGTCGAATCGAACTTTGACCACACCCTCGCCAAATCGTCCATCATCGCCTCAAGGCCGCCTCTGCTGCAAAGTATTTTGTATTCGCTTTTGCCCGGCTGGTCTTTTGTCGCTTCGTATCGCAGCCAGGGGCTTTCTTCGAGGAATTTATTTACATAAGCATCAACCGCGGCAAAATCGGCGGTTTGCAACCGGAGTGAGTACAGGCCGACGCTCGTAGTATCCTCGGCAACGGCAACAACAACTGCTTTTTCCGTTTCCTGCGGTTTCGTCGCTACAGGCATCGCAGCCCGCTTAATTGTCGGCGCAGGTTTCATCGCGACGATTGGCGTGGAGGTTTCCTCCGGTCCGACAATCTTATACACCACCGCGCCCATAATACCGACAAGGCCTATGATTATTGATGCCGCAAGGGCCTGACGAATAAACAGGTGTCGTGCCCCTCGTTGTTTATTAGCTTCGGAGGCAGCTACGACTGTCGAATGGCTGCGAATCAGTTCTTTAATCCCGGCGACTACCGCGGCGGGCGGTTCAGCAGGGGGTAATGAGCTTACCAGCACTTTGCATTTTTCGAGCTGAAGTAAACGTTGTGCTACGCCAGAGTTTTCGCTGACAAGGCGTTCTACCTGCGACCGTTCATCAGCCGACAACTCGCCGTCGATGTAACCGTTCAGCAACTCATCAATTTTTGGGTTTTGTTCAAAATTCATAAGGCCTCCAGAATCTGCCTCAACGCGGCACGGGCCCGGCTGAGCCGGCTTTTAACCGTGCCCAACTCTGTGCCCAGCACTTCCGCGATTTGCTCGTAATCCATTCCTTCAATATCCCGCAACACAATAATTGTCCTGTGTTCGTCATCGAGCTTGCCTATACCTTTTTGGAGCAGGTCGCACAATTCCTTGTTTTCAGCGACCTGGGCGGGGTCAGGCGACTTATCGTCCGATAAAATCGCTGCCAGACCCTGCCTGGCTTGCTCATTGTCCGAAGCCGTTTCCGCGTCCAGCGAGGTAAATCCGACTGTTGCCTTTCTTTTGCGGTAGTTCAGCGTCAGGTTGACCGCGATTCTGAACACCCATGTGTAAAACGCACTTCGGCTCTCGAACTTATCAATGTTCTCTAATACTTTGACAAACGTATCCTGCATTAGTTCCGCGGCGTCATCGGGATTTGAGCAGATTTTCAGGATGAGGTTGTAGATTCGGCCCTGGTATTTGCAGACGAGTTTCTCGATGGCGGCGGCATCACCCTTACGCCATTGTTGCACTAAAACCGCGTCTTCGACGTTAATCTGTTGACTATGTGCCACTCGTTTGGCCCTTATTAGACAATCTTGTTCCCAACAACCCCTCCGACACAAGTGAGGTCGTTAAACCCGGGGAATATAATCACAGATTAGGTCCTGCTGGTCAATTGAATTTACGGATATAGGAACGCTATTCCACGGCCTCCGAAAACCTGCTACAATGCCGCAAATCACAGACCGGCTGGAGCAAAAAGTTGTGAAAACCTACAGAAAAGAGCTTTGGTTCAATACGCCTCATCGCAGGGACTTTATCAATATCACCGGCGAAATTCAGCAGTGTGTTGCTGAATCGGGCGTCAGGAAGAGGTTTTGCTTTGATAAAATGTTAAAAATCATCTTGTTGCTATGCTTAATCACCTCAGTTATTGCATGTGGAGCAGCACCTTCTGGCGAAGTCAAAATCATCGGGCCGGAGGAAATCGTTTTTGCCTGGACCAGAGACCGATGTGATATGTTAGATATCCCGGATGCACCAGCGCGAGCATTCAGAGACGCCGATGGCAAAGTCCAATTGCTTGCGAGTCACTATGTCAGTCGAAGAATGATTGGCGACACACTCAATTCGGTAAAACACGAATGTGATATCATTATGAACTCTAATTATGATCCAGACCCTTCCAAATTCGATTACAAAGAATGGATAAATTCGCTGTACACCTTGGATGGCAATACAATATATGCTTTAGTGCACAATGAATATCAAGGGCACACTGTTGACAGGTGGAACGCCGAAAATGATTTCTTTAACTTGTTTTCACGTAACCTTAACTCACGGCAGGGCTATAATAATTGGTACTATCAGGAATGGGATGGAAGAGGTTATAAGTTTATGTCTTATAACCCTCAGAAGAAACAATGGGAAGGAAGTCGAGAATGGTGCCTGCTTGGTTCCAACTGGGCCCATCCAGATATGCACTGTCCTGTAAGAAAATGGGTAAGTCCAGTTACAAATACTATTTCAATAACTGGAAACGCACATGACCTTGATCCAAAATGTGGAGACGGGGTGGTAGTCAAAATACTAAAAGGCAACACAGAATTATGGAATAAAACCATATCTAATGGCGACACGAAAGGATTCGATTTTGATTTGAAGACATCTGTGAAAAAAGGTGACGCCATTTATTTTATAATAGAACAAAGGAACACTTCTGACTGCGATACAACCTATTTTAATCCATCTATTATTACTATTCCTTGTCAGTGTAAATCTGGAGATTGGCAAAAATGCTGGTGTAACACCATAACTTTTGCTAAATCCACTGATAAAGGACGTACTTACGTTCACGCTGAAGCTCCAAATCACTTAGTTGCAAGCGTGCCATACCGTTATGAAGGCGACACAGGTCCCTGGGGTGTTTTTGAGCCAAGTAATATAATTTATAATCCCAAAGATGGTTATTATTATGTGATGCTGCATCTGGAGACGCGCTTTCTTCAGGAGTGGGGAACAAGCGTGATGCGTACAAAAACATTAGATGACCCAACGAGCTGGCGCGCCTGGGATGGCAATGATTTTAAGGTTTGTTTTGTAAATCCATATACAGAACCTAACGCCGACCCTTCAAAACATATTTGCCAACCGGTTTCTCGTGACAATATTGGAAAACTGCACAGAAGCCTCACATTCAATACGTATTTTAATAAATTTCTGTTGGTCGGTGAAAACAGCGTATGGGATCCGAACCAAGGAAAAGCTATCCACGGATTCTGCTATTCGCTGTCCGACGATCTTATTCATTGGTCCCCCAGAAAATTGATTATGAAAGCCAAGTTACCCTGGACGCCTGATTTGCCGGGCGAAATCCTGCTTTATTCATCCTTGATAGATCCCAATGACACTTCTCGAAACTTTGAAAATACAGGACAAAGACCCTATTTATATTTTACCCGCATGCATTCTTATACATTTGAAAATCCGGGCTTGGACCGCGATTTAGTGCGGGTTCCCATACAATTTGAATGATTATTTTATAGGCAGTTTTAAAACGCAGGTATAAAATGAAAACCTATCGAAAAGAGCTTTGGTTCAATACGCCGCACCGCAGGGACTTTATCAATATCACCGGCGAAATTCAGCAGTGCGTTGCTGAATCGGGCATCAAAGAGGGTATGTGTCTTGTAAACGCGATGCACATTACGGCGTCGGTTTTTATCAATGATGATGAGCCGGGGCTGCATCAGGATTTAGAGACGTGGCTGGAAAAGCTTGCGCCGGAAAAGCCGCATTCACAGTATCACCACAATGGTTACGAAGACAACGCCGACGCGCATCTGAAGCGGACGATTATGGGCAGGGAGGTTGTCGTCGCGATTACCGAGGGCAAGCTGGACTTTGGCCCGTGGGAGCAGATTTTTTACGGTGAGTTCGACGGCAAACGGAAGAAACGTGTGCTGGTTAAAATTATCGGGGAATAGGCGAAACGGGTGATGGCGTTGGCACTTTTTTTAATTCAGGTGTTTATCATTTCGATATCCGGCGCGATGCAGCCGGGGCCTGTTACCGCGACGGCGATTACGATGGGTGTGCGCAACCGCTGGGCAGGGTCGTTGCTGGCAGTAGGTCACGGTATAGTCGAATTTCCCCTGATGGTTCTGATTATTTTCGGGCTGGGCACTATTTTTCAGAAAACCTCGGCACAGATTGCCATTGGTATTATGGGCGGTCTTATTTTGCTTTATATGGCATACGGGATGTTCAAAACTGCTTCACATCCTGTGAGCACTGAAGCGGTGGCGAGTAAAGATAAGCCGGTTTGGGCGGGCATAATCTTTACCATATCTAATCCATATTTTCTGATATGGTGGGCGACGGTGGGGCTGGGGCTGGCGACCAGCGCGACGAAATTAGGTCTTCACGCTTTTGTGTTATTCGCGGTTGTTCACTGGCTGGTTGATTTTATGTGGGTTACGGCGTTGTCATTCGCGAGTTTTCACGGCACGACGCTGTTCGGGCCTAAGGTCCAGCAGCGGGTTATGCAGGTCTGTGCCGGCGCGATGCTGTTCTTCGGTTTATTTTTTCTCTACAAGGCCGGCGTAATGCTGATTGCTTAACCGGTCTGGTTATCTTTGCCGCCAATAAGCTGCGTAACATTAAACTGCGAAAACATTTCCTGTTGCGACTGGGCGACTTTTCGCAGGCCAGTTGATGCATCGGCTGACTGGCCAAACCCCGCCAGCGAAATGGCGGCGGCGATTTCGGAAAGTTTCATATCGTCGGGAGATTTGGCGAGCAGGAAGCCCTCTTTAGGTTCGGATACCCGCGCCAGAATACCCCTTGCTACTAAGTGCGACAGGACCTTTTCCGTGAATTCGGGCGGCATATTGAGTTTGCCGGAAATGGTTTCGGCTTCGACCGCGCCGTCGCCTGCCTTAAAGGCGGAGGCGATTTCGCCTACCATATTCATTATGGTCAGGTCGTTTGCGATGAAGTACTCTTCCTGCTTTTGTGCAGCGGCGATTTCAGCGGCATCGAGTGTGCTGATGTGCTGGGTGGTGTAGGTGAGCTGAAGGCCGAAGAGGACAATGAGCCAGCTAAGATAAATCCAGAATACGCCCAGTGGTATTAGTCCCAATGCTCCGTAAACCTGATTGTATGGGATGAATTTTACGACGTAGAGTTTGAATCCCCATTTTACAATAGTCCAGACAATCGCCGCGATAATTGCTCCCCAGATGGCGGCGCGTATTTTGACTTTGGTATTGGGAAGCAGCAGGTAGAGCAGGAATAATCCCGCGACCGAGGCGAAGTATGAAACTACGGCGGGGGCGGTATGTGAGAGCACGGTTTTTTGGATTTGGCTGATGGCGGCATATTTCGTGGCGACGTATATTGCGGCAACGAGCAGCAGGGGGCCGCCAGTCAACAGGGTCCAGTAGTTGACGGTTCTGTGGATAATGCTCCTGCTTCTGCCAACGCCCCAAATCTGGTCAAACGCCCCCTCGATAGTTGACAGCATCATCAACGCCGCAAAAATAATAAAGACCGCGCCTAAAACAGCGATTGTTCCATGATTGAAGCCGGTGAAAACTTTGGCGACGATTGCGTCCAGATTATCGGTTAGTTTTATGTTGGAATTAGGATTTGCGGGGTCAGGGTACTCAATTGTGGAAAGGTGCAGTTGTGAGTAAACCGCTTCCTTGATATTCTGCCCTGCGTCCTGATAAGCCGGGAAAAACTGGACGACCATCAGCATCACGACTGCCAGCGGTACGATGCCGAACATTGTGTAATAGGATAGCGCAGCCGCCTGCTGGCCTGAACGGTTTTTTTTGAGCAGCCGAAAGCAGTGAATCCAAAGCTTGATCTGGAAAATCACAAATCTTCCGACTCTGCCGACCTGGGCGGTCGGAGTGGATAAAATTTTATCGAACATACGTTATTACCTCCCGGCCTGAATAGTTATTCGGTTATTTTCCCTTTTTGGCCCCTTCCATCAGGAGTTCGAGGCCCGTCTGGACGGCCTGATTCTGGAGCATTTTTCCCACGTCGAGTTTTGGCTTATTCGGCGTTCCATTAATATAAGCGGTTATCCTGCCCGGTCCCGCTTTTTTGTCGGTTGTCATCGTTTTGCCGAGGGCGGTAACAGGCAGGGTAACACTGAATTTTTCGATTTTCCTGTTGGGGTCAACGGGAATACTTCCGCTGAAATAGATGGGTCTGTTGCCGAGGTCCATCTCCATATCCGTATATTTTACAAAGCCGTTTCGCACCGTGAAGGGCGTCGGGTGAAGGGTTACCAAATCGCTTTGCGAACCGCCGATTACATTGAGTATCGCGCCAAACAGACCAGTGGACTGCATCCTGACCTGTGTAAGCGAAATTGTGCCGGCGATATTGGCGTCTTCGGGTTTACCGCCGGTTATGGGGACAGCGAGCTGGTCGCACTGGAAATTGGCGTTGCCGGTGATGCTCGATACGCCGAAGAAGACAGGATTTACTTTTGCCAGCATCTTGTCGGCCATTTCCTTGTTTATCTGCACGTCCTTGATAATCTGCATCTGGCCCGGTGTTTTGAATATAGCGGGCTTTTGTTTGAAGTCGGCTGAGCCGCCGAAATTAAGCTGGCCATTGTTCACCGGAGCGATAAACTGCGCTATGGTCATAAGCCCTTTATCGACTTTCAAATCCATGTTGGTTGTCCCCACGTTGAGGCCCATATAAGAGGCCTTGTCGAAGCCGACTTTGGCCTGGGCGTTGAGGTTCGCGAGCATCAGATTGGGGTCTTTGGCGGGGTATTTACTGGCGAAGCTGATTGAGTCCTGACGTTTGCCTTCGATGGTCAATCCCGCGGGCATAAAGGGCGAAAGCATTCCCACAATCGCCTTCCAGTCGAAGTCGAGCTTTGCTGTCCCCTGTATGGAGCTGTTTTGCCCCTCGTTTTTCTGCTGAATATCCGTTTTGATTTTTATATCCGGGCTTGTAATTTCCGCCTTGATTGCCCGGCTTAGTGTTTTCGGGTTCATCTCGGCATCGAGGACAATCGCGACGGGGTTCTGTGTAAACGCCTCTTTGCCCGGAGCTTTTACCAGCAGGTTTGCGATTTTTGTCGAATCGGTGGTAATTTTATAACTGCCGTCTTTTAAACTAAGAGTCATATCCGAATCAACCATACCGCCGAGCACGATGTCCTTTGAAATTGCCTTTGTCATTACAAGGTATGGCTGGACTTTGGCGAGGTTGAGGCCTTTGGCGGATGCGGTGAGCGAAATCGGCTCTTTAACATCCTTGCCCATCGGGAGGCGTCCGTCTTTGACGCTGAACTGCCCCATGCTTGTGTCTGCCTTGAACTGTTTTACCAGCAGCACATTGGTTTGTTTGTCGAGCGAGGCGGTTACATCGATCGCGGCATTCGGCTCACTGACGGTTATATCGGCGGTGGGATTTACCCGCAGGTTCGATATTTTCGACGAGCAGACAATCGCCGCGGTTTTTGCGTTGTTGCTTAGTTGTCCTTTGGCGGAAAGCTGCCCGGCGAGCTTGTATTTGCTGATATCGGCGAACTGACCCAGCTCAGCGGCGGCTTTGGCGAGGTCAATCTGCGCATCGTAGTTAAACATTTCCATGGTGCCGTCACAATTGACGGTCGCGAACGACGATGACACGCCGACTTTTTCAAATTTTATATTTTTACCTTCGGCGGATATTTTCGCCTGCACCTGTACCGGCTCGGAAAGGGATACCGGTTTGCCATCCATTGTGCCGGAGAGTCCTTCGACGCTTACCTGCCCGGCCAACATTTTACCGCCCGTTTCGTTAACGGTCTGAACGCTGCCGACGAGCTTTCCGCCCGTCAGTTTGGTTTGCTCTTTGATGTTCAGTGTTTTGGGAAGCATCGCTGCCACCGCGGGCAGGTCACATTCGAGATTCGCCTTCAATTCGTTTTTCGAACCCTGTTTCATAAATTCCGAAACAGACGCCAGCGACATCGGTGCAGCCCCGTTCGCATCGGCTTTGAGCCAGTCGGCAACGACATTCATTTTCCTGACGTTGATAAGATTTCCCTGCTGGTCGATTTCAACTGCGACGTTCAGGGCGTCGGTTTTTATCGTGTCCCCTTTGAGCTGCGGGGCGGTTATTTCGATGGAGCTGCCCTGCACATCCAGGTCGACATTTTCCACGACGCCATTTTTCAGCTCGCCTTTTAAATGCGCCGAAACCGTGCCTCTGGCGGTTACATCAACACCCGCGATAGCCAATATAGATTCCAACTGGCTCAAGTTCAGATTGTTCACGTCGGCTGTAATATTTGCGGTTGCTTTGCTTAAGTCCCAGTTTTTACCCGGAGTCAGGTCGCCGCGGGCGTTTACCGTCGAGGCGGCTCCCTGCCCGGCGATACTGGCGTCCAGGGCGAGAGTGGTTTTTTCACCAGGCCCGAGAAGGGCCACTGTGCTGTTTATCTTCGAGACCTCGACAGTTCCGCGTTTATCTTTTATTTTTACGTCCCCATCTTTTACGACGAGGTCTATTTTTTTGATTGGCACGCCGACAGAGGTTTCCGTTTTGCCTTTGGCTGCCGGTTTAGCGGCGGTCTTCTGCGTCTCGGCGGCTTTCTGTTTCATTTTATCAACGTCTATTTCCACCTTCGGCTCATCGATTACCGTTTCGCCGAAGGAAAGGTTGCCGGCCAGCAGCGCGCCATAATCGGGTCTGGTTGACACGCCTTTTACCGCCACCGAAAGTCCCCGGTCGGCGTTTTTGAAGCTGATATTGGTAACGTTGATGCCTTTGAACCAGCTCATCGTTAGTTTAGCGAAGTCGATAACTCCCGCGCCTGAGGCGTTGGCTTTCGAGAGTATCAGTTTGCGTCCGCTTTCACTGGAGACATACGCCGGGACAACGAACGCCACCAGCACAATCACCAGCAAAAGCAGAATAACCACTGTGCCTGCTGTGATTTTTAATATCTTTTTGCCGGTTTTTTTCTTTGTTACCGTTGTGTTGTTTTCCGAGTGTTCCATAGGATAATCCCCAAAACCGAATAAATATCAATTACGTCCCTCGATTGACAATTAAGAATTTAGAATGAAGAATTGAGAAACGCTCCAGCGGTCGTTTTTTTGAATTCTTAACTCTTCGTTCTAAATTCTCAATTCCGGTTTAACCCTGCATTATTTCATCTGACTTGTGCTTGACCATATGGTCAACCTTGTCGGTATATTGTTTGGCCATATCGTCAAGCTGCTTTTTGCCTTTTTCCAGGTCGTCTTTGGTTATCAGCTTGCCTTGTTCTTCTTTTTCAAGGGTTTTTATTTCGTCTCTTCGGACATTTCGGACGCTTACCTTGGCTTGTTCGCCAAAGCCCCTGATTTGATGCACTATTTGTCTTCTGCGCTCCTCGGTAAGGGCCGGCACATTAAGGCGAATGACTTTGCCATCGACCATAGGCGTCAAACCAACGTCGCTGGCCAGTATCGCCTTGTCGATATCCTTGATTGAGCCGGGGTCGAAGGGCTTTACTAAAATCATATCCGACTGAGGCGTTGACAACGCGGCAAGCGCCTTCAGCGGCGTCGGGTTGCCGTAATACTCGACCCGTATATTTTCAACCAGCCCCGTCGATGCCATGCCCGTGCGAACGCCTTTAAGCTCGTCCAGCAGGATGTCCGCCGCCTTTTTCATTTTATTTTCACTGTTTGTCATTATCTCTTTAACGGGCATATCTTGTCTCCATCCCTTAAGAAATCACGGTTCCTACCGATTCGCCGCGAATCGCTTTGCTAAGATTGCCGGTTTTGAAGATGTTAATAACTACGATGGGGATTTTATTGTCCCGGCACAAGCTTACGGCCGAATGGTCCATTACGCGGAGGTTCTTTTCGAGGACATCCTGGTATGACAGTTTCTCAAAAAGCTTTGCGCCGGGGTTTTTCTTGGGGTCATCGCTGTAAACGCCGTCAACCGTGGTCGCTTTAATCAGCAAATCCGCCTCAAGCTCGGCGGCACGCAGGGCAGCGCAGGTATCGGTGGTGAAAAACGGGTTGCCGGTTCCGCCTGCCAGTATGACGACTCTTCCCTGCTCGAAATGCCTCAGCGCTCTTCGGCGTATAAACCGCTCACACATTGCCTCGACCTCTATCGCGCTCATCACGCGAGTTGTCGTCCCGAGTTTTTCAAGCGTTTCCTGCAGTGCGCAGGCGTTGATAATCGTCGTGAGCATACCCATATAATCCGCGGTATTTCGCGGTATCGATGTCTTTTTTGAGAAATTTTCCCCCCGGATAAAGTTTCCCGCGCCAACGACGACGGCGACCTGCGGGCCGAGCTTGTTAATCTCGGCAATCCTGCTCGCTATGGATTCGAGCTGCTTGCCGTCAATCCCGAATCCGCCCTGTTCGCAAAAGCTTTCCCCCGATAGTTTCAGCAATACCCGCTTGTATTTGCTCGCTGGCATTTTTCGTTCCCCGCATCCTTCCGGGTCGGCGAAAACATATCCGGCAGACCGCTTATCCGACGTCGAAACGCACGAATTTTTTCAGCGTTGCCTTGCCGCCTGCCGACTTGGCGGCCTCTTCCAATACCTGCGCTACTGTTTTTGTATCATCCTTTACGAATTTCTGGTCGAGCAGGCAGTTATCCTCGAAGAATTTCTTCAGTTTGCCTTCGACTATTTTATCCACGATATTTGCCGGCTTGTTTTTTACCTGGTCGGCGTAAATGCTCTTTTCCTGCTCGATTACCTTTGGGTCGATGCCTGATTTATCCAGGGCAAGCGGCTTGGTCGCGGTAATGTGCATCGCAATATCCGCGCCGGTTCTCTTAAGTTCGTCTGATAACGTTACTTTCGCGTCGCTTGCGGAAATCTCCAGCATCGTTCCGACTTTTTTGTTGAAATGGATATATGTGCTGATAAGGCCCGGGCCGTCGAGATGGAATTTGGCGTAGTCGCCGACCTCGGTTTTTTCGCCGGTTTTGCTAACCAGCTCCGTGATAACATCGCTGAATTTTTTGCCGGCGACGGCTGTTCCGAGGACATTCGCAACGCCGTCGTTTTGTGCGCAGGCCATACCGTATTCGGCTAATTTTTCCGCGGCTGCTTTGAAATCATCGTTGTTGGCGACAAAATCTGTTTCGCAGCACAATGACGCCAGGACAGCCGTTTTGCCGTCCGGGCTGGTTTTGCCGACCACTAAGCCCTGGGTAGTTGCGCGTTCGGCGCGTTTGGCTAACGTCGCGAGGCCTTTTTTCCGCAGTATTGCCATTGCCTCATCCGTATTGCCGTTTGCTTCTTCGAGCGCCTTCTTGCAATCCATCATACCCTGGCCGCTCATCTTGCGAAGTTTAACTACCAGTGCTGCTGAGATTTCCGCCATTTCAAAAACTCCTGCTAAAAAAACCTTTTCGGTATTATTGTTTTTTTATTACTGCCATCCCTAAGGGATGGCGAGGCCTGCGGCTCGCCTTTAGGCGGGTCCGCTGTCGGGCTGAGGTGTTTCGCCTGTTGCTTCAGGTGTCTGTTCTGATTCCGACTTATCCGCTCTTGCCATTACTGTTCTTTTTGACCTGATGTGCTTGGGTTTTGACGCGACGTCTTTGCGGATTGTGTCCATCGTTTTGCCTTGGGCGACCGCGTCCGCAAGCTCGCTGAGGAGCAAACTTATCGCTCTAATCGAGTCGTCGTTGGCCGGAATTACTACGTCAACCGTATCCGGGTCGCAATCCGTATCGATAATTCCGATGGTGGTTATGCCGAGTTTCCTGGCTTCACGCAGGGCGAGGTATTCTTTTTTGCAGTCAACCACAACTACTACGCCCGGCAACCGACTCATTCTGCGAATGCCGTCCATATTGCTTTTTATTTTACGTAGCTCGCGTTTGAGCCGGGACGCCTGCTTTTTGCTCTGCGATTCGAGCGTGCCCGCTTCCTGCATCCCTTCCAGTTCTTCGAGCCGCTGAACACGAGACCGTATCGTTCTGAAATTTGTGAGTGTTCCGCCAAGCCAGCGGTCCGAGACGAAGTGCATACCGCACTTTTCCGCCGAGGCCTCAACCGCCTTTTGCGCCTGCCTTTTGGTTCCCACGAATACGACGTCTTTGCCGGAGGATATGACGTCCACCAGCAGTTTCCTGGCGATTACCAGGCCTGCCAGGGTCTTGCGAACGTCGATGATGTGTATCTGCCCGCGTTTGCCAAAAATAAAAGGCCCCATCTTGGGATTCCATCTGTTTGCGCTGTGTCCAAAATGGACGCCTGCACTAATCAACTCTTTTGCCAACTCTTTAGCCACAAAGACCTCCAAAAACCTTAATTAAAGAAACATATATCGGTACGGAAACCGAAAACCAAAGCTGAAAATTTAGTTTAAAATTGCTGCTATGTCAAGCTTTTTAACACATTAGAACTACTGATATACCTGCCGGTGGCGTCCAAGTAAAGGAAAAACCCCGATTTGACGGCTAAAATGATATGAAAACGACGGCTGCGGGCGATATTTGGCCGGTTAATCGGGGATAAAATGCCCCCCTGTCTGCCGCCTGAAAAGCAAAAAAATCCTTAAAAAAGTTGTTGAATTACAAAGGGTCTTAAGCTATTTTGTCACCGTGTAAAGGGCGCTTTTAAACAATCCTCGCAAAAGCGCCTTTGCGAAACAGCGAGGAGCCGGCGGTATGGGTTAAAAGGAGAAACACGTGGCTACAGGTAAAGTAAAATGGTTCAATGAGAAAAAAGGTTTTGGTTTTATTGTTCCTGATGATGGCAGCGAGGATGTGTTTATTCATCACTCCAAAATTGTTGCCGAGGGTTTCAGGACACTAAAAGAAGGTCAGGCGGTGGAATACACTCTCGCCCAGGGCAAGAAAGGCCCGGAAGCGACAGACGTCAAACCTTCCTAAAACGGTTTGCCGAACTAAAAACCTGTGGTCCCGCCCCCAAAGCGGGACCTTTTTTATATGCAGAAAATCATAAGTTATGATTCAATCGCATAAATTGTGTTCCCGAATCGTTAAGCCGCATACCTTTTTTGAAAGGATTGCCCTCAATGCGTACAAGCCGGATTGCGAACAGTTTTACAGTCATTCTCTTAGTTGCTTTGACAATGGCTGTTTCTAATCAACCTTCTTTCGCGGACGCTAATACCCCTGACATTAAGGGCCTTGCGCATATTTGCGTCTATACGAGAGATATGTCCAAATCCCTCGTTTTCTATACTGATACACTCGGCTTTGAACTGGTTCACCGCACCCGGCTGGATTCCGGATTCGGCTTTGCGATGGTCCGTCGGGGTTCGTGTATAATCGAGCTGCTTGAGCCGGAAGATGTCAACAAGGTAAAACCGAGAACAGGCGGAGTCATTGACCACGTTGCCCTTGAAGTCAAAGATATCAATACTGTTTTCGCCAAGTTCAAGGCCAAAGGCGTCAGCTTTACCACTCCCATTATTGATGACCCGAATTTGATGGGCGGTGTGAGGATAGCGTTTTTCAAAGGGCCATCAGGCGAATCATTCGAACTGTTTGAATACCTAAAGCCCGTCCCGGCCATTCACAATACTAAAGCCACTAAAGAGTAATCGAGCGATATTGCAAAGTATCTCTCTGCGTTGTTAAAGCAGATGTCCTCGACCATTTTGCCCTGCGGCAGAAAATCTTCGGGCCAAAATGTTCCTGCTGTTGATGTTTATTCCTGGGGCGGTTTTGTGTCTGTCGGTGGGGTGTCTTCGCGTTTATAGGTCGGTTTTTTGAATTCGGCCAGCTTTTTGGCGTAATCCGCGACCGAATTTGACGCCTGCTGGTATTTCTCAGACCTGACTTTTGGCCTTTCTTTTTCGAGCTTGCGTTCACGCCATTCCCATATTCCGTACGCAATCCAGCCGATAGCGACAAGCGCCGCAGCTGCTATCATTATTTTCCAGAACAAATCCATAAGAGTTCCCGTGAAAATATCGTCAAAAACCTGGTTCTTTCACTTGCCAGAATATACACGACGATTCGATTTAAGTCAACTTGCCGGCCGATTTGCCATCTTACACAGTATATGTGGATGATCTTGTATCGCCGCCCCGGCCTGTCCAGTTGGTATGGAAAAACTCACCCCTCGGCTTATCTACCCGTTCGTAAGTATGCGCGCCGAAATAATCACGCTGTGCCTGCAATAAATTCGCGGGTAATCGTTCGTGACGATACCCGTCGTAAAACGCCATCGCCGCACTGATTGCCGGAATTGGGATGCCCAGTTTGACCGCTGTTGTTACTACCCGACGCCAGGAAACCTGTGCTTTTGCCATCGCCCGTTTGAAGAACGGGTCGAGTAAAAGATTTTCGAGATTCGGATTTTTATCGAATGCCTTTTTAATCTCGCCCAGAAATATCGAGCGGATAATGCACCCGCCTCGCCACATAAGCGCGACGCCGCCGTAGTTGAGATTCCAGCCGTATTCCTTCGCCGCGGCTCGCATCAGCTGATAACCCTGCGCATAACTTATTATCTTCGACGCATACAGCGCCTTTCGCAAATCATCGACGAATTTTGCCTTGTCCCCTTTGAATTGCGCCTTCGGGCCTTTCAATACCTGCGATGCTTTTACTCGTTCGTTCTTCAGGGCTGACAAACTCCGCCCGAATACCGCTTCGCCGATGAGCGTCAGGGGTTGACCTGAATCCAGTGCAGCGACGACGGTCCACTTGCCCGTGCCTTTTTGTCCCGCTGTATCCAGTATCAAATCGATGACCTCGTTTCCCTGCTCATCTTTGTAAGCGAGAATATCACGCGTAATCTCAATCAGGTATGAGTTCAGTTCGCTCTGGTTCCACTCCGCGAGGACCTTGTGCATCTCGGCGTTACTCAAACCCAGTCCTTCCTTCATCAAATGATACGTCTCGCAAATCAACTGCATATCGCCGTATTCGATGCCGTTGTGCACCATTTTTACGAAATGCCCAGCGCCGTTTTCGCCGACCCATTCGCAGCAGGGCTCTCCATTCTCCGTCTTGGCGCAAATTGCCTGGAATATCGGTTTGACATTCGGCCACGCTGCCGGCGAACCGCCCGGCATAATCGACGGCCCGCGCAACGCGCCTTCCTCGCCGCCCGATACACCCGTGCCGATATACAGCTTGCCTTTGCTCTCCACGTATTTGGTCCTGCGAATCGTATCCGGGAAATGCGAATTGCCGCCGTCGATAATTATGTCCCCATTCTCAAGAGAGGGGAGCAGCTGTTCGATGAAGTCATCCACGGCCTGTCCCGCCTTGACCATCAGCATTACCTTCCTCGGCTTTTTCAGGTTTGCCGTCAGTTCTCCGATTGAGCGGCAGCCGATTATCTTTTTGCCCTTTGCCCGCCCGTTTACAAAATCATCGACCTTCGAAATCGTCCTGTTGTAACAAGCTACGGTGAACCCTTTGCTCTCCATATTCAAAATCAGGTTTTCGCCCATTACCGCCAGTCCGACCAATCCGATATCCGCCTGTGTCATTTTATGATTTCCTTTCTATATATCTGTAATTTCCGCCGAAGCGGGGGACCGTGTGTTTATTCTCTTATTCTTGGTATGGAACCGTCCGACAATCTATACAGCGTCTCACCCGCGTTATGCACAACCAGAATCCCCATGTCTTCCTTGCCTTCGTAATTTGCGATGTCAATTTGTTCCGGGTCCATATAGCCCAGGTTTATCTTCCGGCATCGCTCTCTGCTTATCCCCGTTGCCAGCACGACGTTGACTCTTGGTTTTTCCACGCCGTTGTTATACGAGCCGATTCCTTTGACGTGCGTGCAGTGAGCTATCGCCCCCCACGGATAATCCTTGAATTTGTCCCACTGCTTGATGAAATAATCTCGCGTATGATAGCCGACATGCTCGATTGTTTTGCCGTGCGTTACCGAAACCTCTTTGATATGCGGGGCGTAAATAATCAGCGTCCCGCCGTCCGCAATCACCGGCTCCAGCTTATACATCACCTTGCCTGCCGTCCATATTTCGTCATACATCTTCGGCGCTATCCCCAGCACCGTCTTGTAGGGCTTGTCCTTATAGACGATATGCACCTTTGCCGACAAATCCGCCGCCCTCTCCCACGCCTCGACGCAGTCGCCGATGAATATGCCTTTGAACTTTTCCTTATCCGCCACCAGCGCAAAAAGCGTATGCGGCGTTGTGATGTATGACGCCGCGTTTTCGACGACTTCGCGAGTCGCCGTCCACTTGTTGCCGTTTATCGCGGGGTTCGTTATCACCGCGCCAAGCCAGTGGAAAAAGTTTATGATTTGAGGCCCCCCGACGCCCGGGAAGATATATTTGTGTCCGCCTGAAAAACCCACCACTTCATGCGGAAATACAGGCCCGACGATAAAAAACTCATCGTACTCAAAAACCAGTTTATTAACCGTGACTTCAACCTCTTCGCGGAAAAGCCCTTTGGTCAGCCGTTCAATCTTGTCTGCGTGAATCTTGCCTGCGAACTTGAACATCTCCGGGTTGTCCCACTGGTGATTAAAAAACTTCACCGATTTGTATTTGCCGTTGCGCTCGTTCTGTGTCATCGTTAGGCGCGCACAAATCTGCTCTTCGCTTATCGGCTGATGAGTCCCCAGCGCAACTAACACGTCTAATTTTTTTACGTCATTGCCGATGCAATCAAATATGGCTTTGAACACCCCGCCGACGGGGCCGGACCTGGTATTGTCCGGGACGATAACAAGTACGCTTTTGCCTGAGTATCTTCGCTTGCCGAAATACTCCGCCACCGCCTCCCGCATTTGCTCTTTGCTGATGACTCCATCCGCATATTGTCGTTCAATTACCATAATCTGTTTACCTTTCCCATGGCGGTTTGCCCGGCAGGGAATTCTCAAATTCCGTAATCAGCTTCCGCTCATACCCGCCTGCAAACTGCCCCTTGAGAAATCTGTCAAACGCCTCTTTAAGAAAGCGTTTCCACGATTCCGTCTCTTTGCCGGGCACTATCGGGTAAAATAACGCCTCGTTTGCTTTTGCCGCCTTCAGGTCGCCCGGAGCGTCGCCAACCATTAAGACATGGTCCTTATAATATCTTCCTTTCGTTGCGTATTCAAGATGCTCGGCTTTTGTTCCCATCTCCTGCCCCGCGATGACCGCGACGTATTTGGCGATATCGTGCTCTTCCCATTCCCTCACAAGCGCTTCCCCAGGCGTTGCCGATACCACTATAACGTCCGCCGCGGGCTGTATCTTCTCCAAACTCTCCCGCACAAACGGGAAGGGCGGTATTCCTTTTACGATATCCGTTACCGCCTGGTTCACTTTTTTGCTCCAGTCCAGCGCCTGCTCTAATTCTTTCTTCACCATCGGGTCTTTCGCCGCCTCAATCGCCTTTTTTAATCCGTCATTGCTCAGGATACTCTTCGGGTCATCCACCCACGCGAAATAATGTGGCAGTTGCGGCACCTCAAATCCCCTTTGCTTGACGTGCGGATGACTTGGCAGCAGTTCCGACAAAATCCGTTTCAGCGTCTTGTGCCTGTTCGCCCCGCGGGTTTTACTGAATAAATCCGCGAAGACCCTGCATTCTCTCGCCGCCTCCGCCACCGGCTGCAAACCAAAACACGCCACCGTCCACGGGCAAAAACACTCCCGCTGCTTTATCCCCATCGTATCGAATACACATCCGTCCGAATCTATCCCGACGAAAAATTTCTTCGTAACTTTAAATTCCTTCAACGCTGCCGCTGCATCCGACATTACAAACTCCTTACGACACTGTTTAACATTTATCCGCCTGTGGCGGACAGATTTACACTGTTTCTTTGAAATATTTAGCCCGCCGTTTCACGGCGGGTCATTAAAATTGTAGGACGGGGCTTGCCCCGCCGAACCGCATTATTTTAATCGTGGATGACGTGAAATTCACGGATTTTTTTTAGACACTTATTCACGCTGTTTTGAGTTATCAGAACTGGCAACCGCTCTCAATAATGAACATAAGCTGACAAAACAACCCATCGGCTGTAAATTAGAATATCGGGTTAAAGCGATTAATTCGTCGGGGGAGAGCTTCCCAAGCAATACGGTGTCGGTAGTCCTTTAGTTTTTAGTAAGTCGTCAACTTTCGACTATCAACTGCTCTATTCTCTCGCGCAGCGCGGAATACGGTGGGAGTGGTTCTATGACAGCATAGGATAATTCTTGGAAAATAAAAATTTTTCATTTAATGCTTAATACCATAAGTGCCATTCTCTGTGACACTTATTTTTCTAAGGTCTTCAACTGAAATTATCTTATAAAATTCTCCATCTATTGAACGTACTAAAATAGCCGCTTTACCAGCATTTATTTCTAGTTTTTCAACATGATTAATAAAAGGTACTTTATATTCCACCCGTTCGATTGGGACAGGAAATTTACCAATATAAATATATGCCTGTTCGTCAAACTTCCATTCGCCCTGAGCTAACATCAACTTGGTATTAAGCGGAAGCTTTGAAGTCAAATTTGAGATTGTATCAAGCACAGAACCATCTTTCTTATAAAAACAGTCTATTGCCAAATTCAACCCGTCTCCTTCTTTGCACCCCAATTCCTTTGGAGCTTGCCCTATATGGAAGATGGCACTGAACAAAGCTTTTTGAAAGTCGGGCATAATTATATTTATGTTAATAGATATCTTTCTTATCGTTCCTTCTGTATCTGCCGGAATACTTTGACGAATGACAAGAAGATCTATCGGAATAGCGTTAGCTTTGAGAAAATCTTGTGTAAATTGTTTGGCCGGATTTGTAAAATCGGTAGCCGAAGTCAAAAGCCCCTTATTTATACTGCCCTTGAGAACACATAGAGCACCTGCGAGCTTTTGAACGTCTCCACGTCCTACTTTCTTATTCCTTCCAGAATAATCCTTAGATTCAACAAACATTTGTTCGTCAGTTCGATGAAGATTATCTATCTGAAATATTTCGCCGCTAAATGGATTCCTAAAAAACACGTTATGGGTTATCTGTGCGTCTTTGTTGAGGCATTTTAAAACTGCTCCCACAATCAGCTCATAAGCAGTACCCTTTTTAACAGGTTTCCTGCCAAATATTTCTTCGTATAGCTTTTCCATATTGAGAGCTTTCAGCGTTTATTTCGTAAGTATGTTTCTCATATTCCTTTTACTCTAACAACCCTTACAGGAATATTATTTTCCAACATCCAATTCAGCCAATTAACCTGCGTGTCGCGTATGTGTTCTCTTAATTGTTTTACTTCAACCATTTCCAATAAGGCATCGTTCCAAATAACATAATCTGGCAATCCCGCACGATTTTCAGTGGGATTCATTGCGATTCGATAAACAATTTTAGCAAATATATTTATATCAACACGCCTTATAAAACTTTGGACTATATCTGTTATAAACACATTTATGCAGTTCCTCGGCGATCGAGGATTCTCATAATCTACATTATACAAAAGTCTTGTCTTATATTTTCCATAAGAATCAATTTGCTTATTTATAAACGTCGGTAAGTTTGTAGTCTGCAAATAAGCATATTTATTATCTATATCGCTCTTTCTGCAATCATAGAAAGACTCTCCTCGAAATAAATCCAAAGGAATATCCTGCATCGGATTTGGATTGCCCATACATCCAAATATTTCCTCCCAGAAAGAGAGGCAGAACATTCCCTGCCAAAAACTAACCTCAGCACGCATAACCTTATATCCTTCTCGTTCAAAGTAATCCTTAAACGCTTCTTCGGTGGAACAGTACTCGCCATTCGAAGACACATAGGATAATTTCTTTTCTCCAGATTTGGGAATCTCTATTATAGAAGTTATTTCTTCAAATGTATTTGTTTTATTTGCAAGGTTCGGTTCTTTATTGTTTGATTTTAAGGATTCAGTATTTTCTTGCACATAGTCGTGGTATTTAATATGTTCCCCTATACCTTCCAACCACTCAAGCCCTTTGATATTATGTTCTTTTTCATATATTTCATATAGAACGTCGAAAGAGTTTAGGCTCGGAACAATATAATTTGGCAATTTCTTTACATCTTCAAAAGTATGTTTCGCTTTAATATAATTGCCTTTATTGTCATAACCCACAAAATACATGCTGTGAAATGCCATCAAAAATCTTTCATAAATAGCAATATCTTCTAGGCACCGACTAACTAATTCGTCTCTAAATGATGGATTGTATTTATATCTTCTGCTCAAATAATCGATTATAGATATCAATAAAAAATGCTTATCGCTAACATTCGTCGTCTTTGTTAACGTTTTATAATTCTCTCTGTACATGTCGCCTGCATCATCTCTTGAAGCCCATAGCTTAAATAGTTTTTCCAGTTGTATGTCTATGTCCTTAATTGCTTGGTTGTCAGGATATAAGTCTTTCACGTATAATAATATACCAGCCAAGTCGCTAAAATATTCTTCTGCCTTCAGGTTGGCATATAAACAACTAAGGCCCTTAAAGTTACTCCAAGAATACTGAGGATTTTCCAGCAAAAGTTTTAGATGTTGATAAGCAAGATAAATGGATTTTAACTTGTGTTCGTCTATTGCTCTTTGTTTATATTCAGATTCGAATTCTTTGCGAACATAAAGTTCTTTCTTTTCCAAATCCTCAGGTACTATTAACTTATTGTAATAATCCTGAATGTCTATGAAATTGGAACCAAAATTAGAGACGAATCTTTTTACTGCATTTTCAATGCCTAATAAAGCCAATTCTAAAGTATCAGGCTTTTTGAAATCGTTTTTTATTAATCGTATATGTGCCTCTTTTAGTTTTGCTTTTTCTTTTCGTTGGTTTTCCCAATCTATCATATTGGGTTTATTTAAAGAAACGCTAATCTGTATTTTGTTTGAATTTGGCTTTGTAATTTTGTAGATAATTATCGCCACTATAACAGCAACGATAAATAAAAAACCCATGATGAGATCCTTTCAACCATTCCCCAGACCGCTTGACTAGTATCTAGCTGGTCGTCCCGATTCTTTCCTTACAGCATAGCGTCAAACGGCATAATTGACAACCTATTCTGAACCTCAATCGACCTTCGGAAATAAATAATCTCTGTGTGCTCTGCGAAGCGCAGCGTAGCTCCCGTGTCGTGTTTTGCGAAGCAAAACAACGGGGGTGGCTAAACCATTGTTGACTATTTACTGCTCTACATTGCAAAATAACTACGCGCATTGTTGTAACAGATATCCTGCACCATACCGCCGAGCAATTCAATATCAGGTGGTATTAGTCCGTTTTCAACGTCGTTGCCAAGAATGTTGCACAATATCCTGCGGAAGTACTCGTGCCTCGGATAAGACAGGAAACTTCTCGAATCGGTCGTCATCCCCACAAACCGGCTGAGAAGCCCCATGTTCGAAAGGGCCTCAATCTGCCTTTGCATTCCGTCTTTTTGGTCAAGGAACCACCAGGCCGAGCCAAACTGAATCTTGCCGGGGCAGGAACCATCCTGGAAGCTGCCCGCTATCGTGGTGATAAGCTCGTTATCTCTCGGATTAAGATTGTAAAGTATTGTTTTGGGAAGTTTCCCAATACAATCGAGCTTGTCGAGGAACCTTGCCAACAGACGGGCGATTTCGAAGTCGCCGATTGAATCGAAGCCCGTGTCGGGGCCGATGGCCTTAAGTATTCGCGTATTGTTGTTCCGCAGCGCGCCCAGATGTAATTGCTGAACCCAGCCCTTTTCATAATCCATTTTAGCGAATTCATACATCATTGCCGATTTGAACGCCAGAACGTCTTCCCCGTCGATGTTTTTGCCCGTTCGAATCTGGGCAAATATCTTTTTAAGCCCGGAATCGGTAAAGTCCGAGGCGTAAGGCGTATCAAGTCCGTGGTCGCTTATTCTGCAGCCGTTTAAATGGAAAAATTCGTGTCTTTTTCTCAATGCCTCGATGTAGTCGCGATAATCGACTATATCAATATCAGCCGCGGCAGACAGCGCATCAATCCATTTGTTTAATCCGGCAGTATTCTCCGCAGCCATCGCTTTATCAGGCCGCCAGCAGGGCAGAACTTTTATTTCAAACTTGTCGTCCTTCAGTTTTTTATGGAACTCAAGGGTATCGGTTGGGTCATCGGTGGTGCAGATGCACGCTACATTCGCCTTTCGCAGCAAATTCCGGCAGGAAAAATCCGGCGAACGCAGCATTTGACTGCATTTGTCGTAGATTTCTTTTGCAGTATCAGGATTGAGGAGTTTGTCGGCGATGCCGAATGTCCTTTTTAATTCCAGATGGGTCCAGTGAAACAGCGGGTTGCGGATTGTCTTCGGGACGGTTTCGGCCCATTTTTGAAATTTTTCGAAATCGGTTGCCTTGCCTGTGCAGTATCTCTCGTCGATTCCGTTGGCTCGCATTGCCCGCCATTTGTAATGGTCGCCATAAAGCCAAATCTGAGTAAGATTCTGATATTGTTTGTCCTCCGAAATCTCACGAGGCGAAATATGGCAATGATAGTCAAAAATCGGCATACCGGCTGCGTACTCGTGATATAGAATACGGGCTGTTTTTGTTTGAAGCAGGAAATCCTCGGACATAAAAGTTTCAGCCATACTTTATCGCCTGACCTTTCAAATACAAATTCAAAATCATTCCTTATCAGATGTTTATGCTTCCTGTAAAAGCTATACTCCGCTAAACGCCGAAAATCCGCCATCTACCGGCACAACAACACCCGTTACAAACTTCGCCGCGTCGCTTACCAGCCAAAGCATCGTGCCCGTCAAATCATCCGGCTTGCCAAATCTGCCCATCGGCGTATGTTCGATTATGGTCTTGCCGCGTGGTGTTAGGTTGCCCGTTTTTTCATCGGTCAACAAAAACCTGTTCTGCTCCGTCAGGAAAAACCCCGGCGCAATCGCGTTTACCCTTATATCCTTCGAGTGATTTTGATTGATATGTACCGCTAACCACTGTGTAAAATTACTCACTGCCGCTTTGGCAGCCGAATACCCGCAAATCTTCGTCAATGGTCTCATCGCGTTCATACTCGATATATTCAGTATCACTCCCGAGCCATTCTTCGCCATCTCTTTGCCGAACACCTGGCTCGGCAAAAGAGTTCCTAAAAAATTCAAATCGAATACTCCGCGAATCGCCTCCGCCGGCAAATCAAAAAATGCCATACTGTCGGATGTCGTTGCGTCTTTCTTATTGCCTCCCGCGCCGTTTATCAGGATATCCACATTGCCTAATTTCGCGGTAATTTCCTTTGCAGCATCTTCAATCTGCTTTTTATCCAGCACATTGCACTTGACCGCTATGGCTGTTCCACCCTGTTCAATAATTTCATCCGCGATTTTCTTCGCCGCATCTTGTGACAAATCCATCACCGCGACTTTTGCCCCCGCGCAGGCCAATGCCTTCGCCATTTGGCTGCAAAGCACCCCGCCCGCACCCGTTACCGCCGCCACCTTGCCCGTCAAATCAAATAATGTCTTCATAATTTATCCCCGGATTTAGTCGATAAAAATCGGCTTAATGTGCCTCTGGTAAATATTCTCAGTTACATTCGGCCCGATTATACGTTCACAGTCAGCTACCGCGTCGGTAAATTCCGTTCCCATTTCCGCCGCGACCTTGTACCCGACGTGCACAAGCTGCCTCAAATCCGGATTATATCGTCCGCAGGATTGGTCGTGCCGCAGCGCCTCAGCAAATCGCTTGCCGTTCCACTCCGTGACAACCTCAGGGCTTGGCAACCTGCCCTTATCGATATCAATCACCGTAGCGTATGGCTTCGTCAGCTCATCCATCCGTGAAAATGCCTCCGCGTAAATCTGCCTCGCAATCCTCAGCCCCTCGCCCTCCGCAATCGCCAGCCCCGCAAGCTCCTCAAGCCACGTTGTCCCCGCCGTCTTGACGTGAAGCCCCGCGTCGAATTTCTTTAGCGCCTTGTTAATCGCCCCATATATTGAAAACTTGTCACTGCCCGAATGAACGCTCAGCTTCAAATTCTTCGGCAGCCCGAATTCCTCAACCGCGTATGCAATCACCGCGATATCCTGCTCAAATTCTCTCGCGAATCGTTCAACGTCGCCGACGTAATCGACTCCCTTATTGAACCTGCCTGAAAACTTCGGCGCAATCGTCTCAACCGGCATCTCTTCCTGTGCCGCTGCCGCTAAAATAAAAAATAATTCCACGGGCGATTGAGGCGTATCCGTTTCATCCATCGACATTTCTACAACAAAATTGCCCACGCCTTTTTTGGGTACGATGTGCCTGTATAACCGGCTCGCCTCTTTCACCGCCCACAGGTATTTATTCGCTATCGTCCTCGCCGAGTCCTCAGTAACAATCAGATTCCCTTCAATCCCCGGTACAGACAAACCGTCGATATATTTCACGCACCCGTCGATAAAGTTATCAACATCTTTTTTCTCTGCCGGCTGCCCTATATAATCCGCAACATCAAGCGTGAAGAAATCACTCGACTTGATAAATAAGTCAGCCGTTTTCAGATTGATATGGTCTGCGTCAACGAAATACGCTCCCTCCCAAAGCATTGCTTTTGTTGCCTCATCCGCCTCCGCGCGAACTGCCGCGGGCTTTGTTCCGATTATCGTATGCTCACGATGCGACTTGTTCCAGACGGGCGTTATCTCGACGCCGGCCTTGCCTGCTTCGACCATCGCCGCCAGCTGCGCCTTACCCTGTTTGCCGAATCTGTCCCCAATCCCAAATGAGTATTTGCCCAAATTCATAAATACCTCGAAAGTTTTTATTTGTCATTCCTGCGTAAGCAGGAATCCAGTTCTTTCTTTTTTTTAATCTTTTTCTCTGTGTTCTCTGTGACCTCTGTGGCTCACAAATAATTCGGAAGTTTCTTTTCTACCCATTTCTTCGCCAGCCGCACATACACAGGCAGCCCGTCTTTGCCGACCGTTATCGGCGCTTCCCCCTTAATCAATGGCCCGATATATCTCCGGCACGCCTCGGTGATATGATTGCCCTTTTCGTTTATGAACTCCTTAGGCACCTTCTTTTCTCCGTTTGCTACGTCTTTCAGTTCCGCAAGTCCCGTCGTGCATTTGTATTTCGCGCCCTTTTCTCGCACTAAGGTTATCATTTTCCCATTGACCCCGCTCATCGCCGCCTTCACCGCATGCTTACCGCACATATACGCCTCGTTGATGTCCGTCAGCGACGCAAAATGCATCGAGCTTCTCTGCTGTGTCCCTAATTTGTTCCAGCGTGCCTTTATCCCCGCATCTTTTTCAATTATCGTTTTCAGCATCTCCGCCACGCCGCCAAGTTGCGCGTGCCCGAAGGCGTCATTGCCGAACCCCGCCGTCTCCGCGGTAATGTAATTGCCTTTCTCGTCCTTAAGCCCTTCGCCCACGATGATAAAGACCCTGCCGAATTCCCTGTAAACCTCCTTGACGTCCCTGACTAACTGCTCAAACGTAAACGCCGCTTCCGGCATATAAATAAGATGCGGCGCGTCCTGCGCCTCTCTTGTCGCCAACCCCGATGCCGCAGCAATCCATCCCGCGTTTCTGCCCATCACCTCAACGATGCTGCACGTATCGAAAGTCGATAGCGCCTCGTTGTCCCGCCCCGCCTCCATTGCGCAGGTCGCCACGTATTTCGCCACGCTTCCGAACCCCGGACAATGGTCCGTATATGCCAGGTCATTATCAATCGTCTTCGGTATCCCGATGCAGACAAGCTCATATCCCCTTTGTGCCGCTATATTTTTTACCTTGTCCGCCGTATCCATCGAGTCGTTGCCGCCCGCGTAGAAAAAGTATCGAATATCGTGCGCCTTGAAAACGTCCAGCACTCTGTCGAAATCCGATTGTGCCTGGTCTAAGGATTTGAGCTTATACCTGCACGACCCCATTGCCGCCGCGGGTGTCCGCTTTAATGCCTCGATTACCGATGCCTTCTCCGATGATGCGTCAAACAGCTCCTCTTTCAAAACGCCCATTATGCCGTCGTGTGCCGCCAGCACTCTGCCGATTTTCTTCGTTTTGGCTGCCTCTTGTATTACCCCGCAAACGCTCGAATTGATTACGCACGTCGGCCCCCCCGACTGTGCCACTATCGCGTTCGCATTCACCTTTGCCATATTCAATTATCTTCCAAAAACAGTTTTACAACGCAAAGATTTTACCACAAAGCATTCCCTGAGCAAGCGTAATGCGTCGAAGGGAGGCACAAAAAAGCACGGATTTTACGTCGGAAAAGGGCAGGGTTTATTCGTCTGTCATTCCCGCGCAAGCGGGAATCCAGGTCGTCAATTTTAATGAAGGTAGATGGCGATGTTTATCTATAAACAACCAGCAACTAACAATGAACAATGAACTAATTATCAATTGTGTTTGTGAATGTGTGACTCGTATATTTGCTGCGCCTCAGCAAATTTCCTTTCGGTCAGGTCCAGCGAATCTAACAGCTCCTGGCCCAGCATTGTAGAAATAATCTGTCCTGTGAAATCGCTGAACGTTATGAAATGCGAAATAAATATCATCCCGCCAAGATAGTTAAGGTCTTTTTTTATTAAAGGCGTATGGTGCCTTAAAACCGCGTCCTGCATTATTTGTGAAAAATTCCACTTCCGGCAAAGCTGCATCCCCACCTCGCAGTGATTAAGACCTAGGATTGCCTTTTCATTGTGGGCGACCGATTTCATCTTGTCCCACGATGTCCCCATCAGATGCACCGTTTTCTTGTTGCTCGCCACGAGAATTATCAGCCGGCCTATATCGTGAATCAGCCCCGCCACCGCGCACATCTCACGCTCGCGGGCCGGTATATCGCAAAGCTCCGCCAATATCCGGCAGCACAAAGAAATGTCCCGCGAGTGCGCAAAATATTCGTCCAGGTGCTCCAGTGCCGCCAGCTCTTTTCTGATTGTCTTGTTCGCGTATGATATCCCGATAAGATTCACTAATGGCCCCGTCCCGATTTGTGTTATCGCGTCGTCGATTGTGTTAATCGTCCTGCCCGTCCCAAGACAAAAATCGCACGCTAAGTGCAAAAGGTCCGTGCATAACCCCGGGTCATTCGCTGTTAGCGCCCGCACCTGCTTTTGTCCTTTGCTTGAATCGACGTTGGCCTTCATCAGCCGGCTGATGTTCTCCGGCATAGGCGGCAACACCTCTATCAGCCCCGCCACCTGCCTCGCTAATTTTTTCTTCTTGTCTTCCATCTTATCCGCCTGCCCGCCATTATACCACTTTCCCTATCTTGTTCACTAAATTGTTCTATGTAAATAAATCACTTTCCTTATCCGTATTCAGCCCTGCCATCTTCGCCCTTGGCGAGTGGCAGGGTTTATTCATTTGTCATTCCCGCGAACGCGGGAATCCAGGTTTTTGCAATTGTAGGGCGGGGCTTGCCCCGCCGCCGGCGGATTGCAAAGGGTCTGGTTGTGGGAGGATCATTCTCTGGGAAGCTTTTCACCTATCCTTTTCCTTGCAGGAATAACCGGAAATTGCTAAAATTATGGAAGAAGTGGCAAGAGGGACTATGACTTGAAAAAGGGTTATCAATACATGATTACCTATGAATTGAATAAGATCAAACATATCTTCGGTTTGCTGTCACAGGCACATTTCAATTAAGGAACTATTCAATGGAAATTGTATTTGTTGCGATGTTCGCTTTTGCTGGAATTGTGATATGGGTGTGGGGCAGGAGCAAATACAGTACTAAACAGTTATCGATTGCTTTGAAGAAATTGGCTGTCAGTGAACAACAAAGAAACGATCTAACAGCCGAGTTAGCGGCCATGCGTGACAATTTAGAGACAGCAGACAAGCTAAATTTGGCTCGACATGAAACCGAATTAAAAGTAATGCGTGACAGATTAGAGGCACAACTGAATAGTCATGGAGTTGAGTTAGCATCAATGCGTGGCGGGTTAGATATGCTACAAACTAGTGTGCAGGCATTAGGCAGACGCTTGCTCAAGGATAGTGTTAAGTTCATTGGGGCAAAGGTAACAGCAAACAATTATGCGACCTCAAAGAAACAATTCGAGACCATATTTGATTTTTGTGAAAAGAACGGTTATTTGATTCCCGAATCGGAACGGCAAGAAATTCTCCAAGATTTAAAACAAAGCTTTGAGATGGCAGTCCAAAAACAATGGCATAAAGAAGAACAAGCGAGAATCAAGCGCCAGATTAGAGAAGAGGAAAAACTTGAGGCAGATAGACAGAGAGAATTACAACGATTGCAAAATGAAGAGCTTGCGATTCAGACCGCATTACAAAAAGCATTACAAAAAGCCAAAGACGAACACGACGTGGAAGTTGAGCGACTAAAAGGCCTACTCGAACAGGCACAGACAAAGTTGCAAAGGGCAAAATCTATGGCAGAACTCACAAAAGCAGGTTTCGTCTATGTTATTTCCAATATCGGCTCATTTGGGGAAAACGTATTCAAGGTAGGTATGACTCGCAGACTTGAACCTCTCGACAGAGTATATGAACTGGGCGATGCATCTGTGCCTTTCCGTTACGATGTCCACATGATGATTTCTTCAGACAATGCCCCGGCTCTTGAACATGTGTTGCATCAAGACCTCCACAAATTTCTTGTAAACAAAGTCAATCCGAGAAGGGAGTTCTTTAGGGTAGATATCGATACAATAGTACGGATCGTGGAGAGAAACTATGGGAAGGTTGAATATGTCGCAATCCCCGAAGCTCTGGAATATAACGAGAGTCTCAACATGACAGATGACGATTTCGACTACGTCTCACAAGAGTTGGCGCGGTTCAACGAGGATGAAGAGGGTTATAGAATTGATGTGCCTCTTCAGCAGCCAAAGATACCACAAGCAAAGGACAACTCTTCAAATATTAATTATATTGAAAATATTGCGGAAGATTCTTCTGCGGGCAGTTCCGATGTCGCACGTGCACCAACAAATGGCATAGATAGTATCGCTCAATCGGCTAAGCAAACAAAAGAGGAAAGACGGGCTGTATCTTGTCCTTTTTGCAAAGGCAGCATTTATGTGGATACATTGACCTTTGGAGAAAATTCATGTCCCCATTGTAATCGGACATTCCGAGTAAAAGGGAGTAAGCAGTCAGGCAATAAACCTTAGAACATGAAATATAGGGGAAAAAGGGGGACTTATGAAAATCTGAGGGTGAAAACCTGGGACAGATACCGTTTTTTTCCCCGCTTCCCTAACTCAACACTAAAAACCCAAAACTAAAAACTGCCGCTGGCGTTAAGGGTACACCCAAAACTGCTGTAAAGCCAGTATATATAAGTAGTTATATATTTGTGTCCCCATGAGAAGGGGCTATTTTTCGTGTGTTTTTTGTGCCTTTTTGTGGCCTAAAAACAACTCTTTTTCCGTGGTCATTTTTGTCCTAACTTCTTTCCTTATAATGGCTTAAATTCTGGATACAAACAGTCCTATAAAACAGTTGTATCATACAGTTGTATGATACAACTGTTATCCACTTTCGCGCAAGTCGAAAACCCTTAGATGCAAAAATTCTAAAATTTTTTTACTCCTTATTTCACAAGGACTTATCGTTTTTAGGCATATCAGGAAATTCCTCGTTTTCGTCAAAAGCGCGCAAGTTCGCGCCATAGGATAGAGGGGCCTCACCTGCCCCCACGGCTACTTGTCGAAGACAAGTGTGGGGGTGTGATGCTTCTTGAGGTGTTTAGCCCGGCAACTTTATTGCCGGGTCGGTTAGCCCACAGGCCTGCCTGCGGGTCATAAAAATTGTATCCAGTATCCAGTATCGAATATCGAGTATCGTTTGAAAAAGGAGGGCGAGAAAATGTCAATGATTCACATAATGATACCTAACTGTTTAGACCTTATCTTTGCAAGCCCCCTGTTGCTCTATCGCCTGTGGAAATTCGGCTACACCTTCCGCCGTATCTATCTGGGCGAGGGCTACTGGACGATTGTTGACCTCGACATTTACTACCGCCTCGGCCATCTCAAATGGTCTGCCATTGGCGATGACGGTCGTATATATGCTGCTCGTCTTATCAAAAAAACCGTATGTGGAAGGATAAAGGCAGCGTATCTGCACAGAGAAATTATGAATCCTCCAAAGGGAACTCTTGTTGACCATCAAAATCGAAATACTCTCGACAACCGCAGGACCAATTTGCGGTTTGCAACTCATTCTGAAAATTCCTGCAATAGGCGAAAAGCGCGGAAGAAAACCACCTCCCGGTTCATTGGTGTTCATTGGGATAAACGTCTCTGCAAGTGGGTCGCCCAAATCACACTTCATGGAAAAACTTTTCACATCGGCTGCTTCGATTCCGAGTTCGACGCCGCAAGGGCCTATGACAATGCTGCAAGAATATATCATAAGGAATTCGCCAGTTTGAATTTCCCGGTTAGCCCGCACACCGTAATGATGATGTCATTCCGAGCGACCTGTGGTGAGCAAAGTCGAACCAAGTCGAGGAATCTATTAAAATTTGCTAATATCTTGTGTTATTCCCGGCTATTGTTTCTTGCCCGGGGACTGTGGTCCCATAAACACCGAAATACGACCGACGCACGACGCACGACGAATATGTTTGCTTCTTTGAATTTCCCCATATTAACAAAGTCCCCGCAAAGCCCAATTCCTTTGCGTTTTTTGCGACAGTGGATTATAATCATTATGGGCTGTATAGCTCGTTTGGTTAAACCTGTTCGGCTGCGTTCGGAGCGCGTTGCTGGCCGGAACAAGGTTACAATTAATATCGAAAAAAGGTGTAAAATGCCCATAGCGACATTTTATTTTCAACTGCACCAGCCGTTTCGGCTGCACCCCTCCAGGGAAAAGTTCGTCTGGGACGAGATGAACAAGCAGGTATTTGAAAAGGTCTCCCACAAATGCTATCTGCCCGCAACAATGATGTTTACCAAGCTCATCGAGGAAAATCCCAATTTTAAAATCACCTTCAGTATGTCCGGCACGTTCCTCGAACAGGCGCAAATGTATAAGCCCGAAGTAATCACCTGCCTTCAGCAGTTGCTCGCCGCGGGCAAAAACAAAAACCAGGTCGAGTTCCTCGAAGAAACTTATTATCACTCTCTTTCCAGCTTGTTCGCTGATGTGCACAGGCAGGAATTCAGAGACCAGGTTGCCCTCCACAGGGGCATAATGGAAGACATCTTCGGCATAAAGCCCGCCTCTTTCAGAAACACCGAGCTGATGTTCAATAACGATATTGCCTACGTTGTCGCCGATATGGGATATAAGGCGATGCTCTGCGAAAAACGCAACGATATGTTTGGCCGCAAAAATGGCAAACTCGTTTCTCCAAACGCCGTCTTCCGCGCGAAAACAGGCAATCTCATCGTCATCCCCCGGAACAGGGAACTCTCCGACGACATCGCGTTCAGATTTCCGCATACGCCTGTCCCCGCCGAGCTTTACGCCAAACACATCGCCGAAATCGACGGCGAAGCAGTCCTACTCGGCTACGACTATGAGCATATCGGCGAACATATCTGGGAAGACAAAGGCATCTTCGAATTCTGGAAAAAGCTCCCCAGTGAGCTGGCAAAATACCAAAGCGTCAGAATGGCAAACCCCACCGAGGTTGCCGAAATGTTCAAAACCGCTGATTGCCCCACCGTCGATATCCACGGCTTATCGACCTCCTCCTGGGCCGACGCCGCCAGAGACACCTTTGGCTGGTTGGGCAATAATACCCAGCAGGAATTCTTCTCCCGCATCCAGGCCCTCGAAAAAAAGGCCAAAACCGCGGGCGGCGAGTTACAAACCAAATGGCGACACCTAACCACCTCAGACCATCTTTATTTTCTCCACGAAAGCACCGGCTCAGACCAGGCCGTTCATTCCTATTTCAGCCCTTACGGCACAATAGGCGAAACCGTCCGAACTATCACCGACAAGCTCTGGATGCTCGCCAGGTCTCTCGAAAAATTCACTATCCTGAAAAAGCACACCCGGACACCCGTTATTATCATCAGCCCCGAAACTGACCGTCTGCCTACCAAGGGTCTGGGCGATTTCGCACAATACGTCTCCGGCAAATCAGGCGGTATGGGCGAGGTAGTTGCCGCCTTATGCAGGGGGCTTTCGAACAGGGGCGTCAAGACCTACATTATCACGCTCAATCTCCAGAGAAAGTTTATGGAGCATTCGGGGATGAGCAAAGAGGAGTACATCGAGAATTTATACCACCTCCCGCGCGACAAGATAAAATTTGTCGATTCCTCTCTCTTCGAAAATTATATGAGCGCCTACGATGGCGACCCCCGCGCGACCGCCGCCGAATTCCAGAGGCAGATTAAACGCTTCCTCATCGGTGAAATCCTCTCCAAGCACGAGGGCAGGGGAATCATTCATTCCCACGACTGGATGGCGGGCGGCATCATCACCGCCTTCGCTAAGCTCCGCAGCATCCCCGTCCTTCATACTTTACATAATTCTCACACGGGGTATATACCGCTGGAGATGTTTGGCGGGGTGAATTTGAGCGAGCTTTGGAGCAACTTATACATCGCCAGCGACTTCGGCAGGGAGTGTGTCGATTGCCAGGCCAGCGCGATAAAAAACGCGGCGCTGGTCAACTACGTAGGCGACCGGTTCCTTCAGGAAACAATCGAGGATTACTTCTTGGACAGGAACTTCATACCGTGGAGCGTGAGGAAAGAAACCAAAGCCAAATACCGATACGGCTGCGCATTTTCAATCCCCAACGGGATATCGCCCTCGGTGTATCCTGAAAACCAGATTGAAAACCCGGATGTCGATAAGCCGGGACTCGCGCAAACATTCGGGATAAACGGCCACGTTATCGAAGCGAAAAAGCTCAATTTAGTCAAATTCCAGAAGAAAACCGGTCTGAAAGTTGACCCGGAAGCGATTTTGCTGTATTGGCCCAGCCGGCTGGACCGCGTTCAGAAAGGAATCGAGCTGCTCGAAGATATCGCTTTGAGGTTTGTAATCGAGCATCCGGACGTTCAAATCGCGGTTGTCGGAAACCCCGTGGGTGACGACAGAAACGACGCGGATATTCTGGGGAGAATCGCGTGTGCATCGGGTGGGAAAATCACCTATTGGCCTTTTAATGATGACCTCAGCACGCTGGGTTACGCGGCGGCGAGCGATGTATTCGGGGCGTCGCTGTATGAGCCATTCGGCCAGATTGATTTGGTGGGAAACCTGTTCGGCGCGACAGCGACGAACCGCAATACGGGCGGGTTCCACGATAAGATTGTGCCATTGCAGTTGAGGAAAATGGGCGGGGCGGAGGACGTGGGCAATGGCGTGCTCTTTGAGAATTACGACGCGGGCGGGTTGTGGTACGGGCTGGAATTGACCGTGCGGAACCACAGGTTCTTCAGGAAAGACCAGCAGGAATGGGAAAAACAGGTGAAAAGAATTATGAGAGATGCCCGGAATAACTGGGGCCTTAATAAAATGATGGCTGGGTACCTTGGGGCGTATGAGAGGATTCTCGGCTACCCTGTGGTGTAGTTTTTCAAATCAAAAATCAAAATGTAAAAAGCAAAAATGTGGAATCGCTGCGCGATAGTATATAAGTATATACGTATGTACTTATATAGTGCTTCAACAGTCGAGTTTTTTTAACCACGGATTACACCCTTCTTCGCCGAAGCGGTTACGCAGGGCAGGCGGATTTATTTTAGACGCTGATAACGCAGATTCCGCAGGTTTTGTCAGCCGGGGAGCAATTTGCTCGGCTTGCGTTCTGCGGCTAAGGGTATTCTCGATTCAAGCATCTGCGATACCCTTTCGCCTTGTCCGTGACCCGTCCTTCGCTTTATTGCTACGGAGGGTAAAATCCCTTCGGGCTTCTTTGAATAAGCCGAGGAAAATTTAATGCTCCCTCTTTACATCATTGTCGTTAGGAATTGCCATAGTCCTTTTGACTAATCAAAAGGACTATGAGCATTTTAATCAAGTGCCGGTAGAGATTGGTTGGCTTGGGTATTGGCGGCGTATGAGAGAATTCTCGGCTACCCTGTGGTGTAGGAAGTTATAGGTTGGAACCACTCCCGTTCCCGTTAGGGATGCCAAACGGCAAAGGGACGCCTTTCGGCGGGATTAACACGGATTCCTTCGCGACTACCGCTCAGGACGGGTAACACGGATGGGCACGGATTTTTAGTAAAAAGTTTGTCAGATTGACAGAGCAAAATCCTAAATACTAAACTCTAAACCCCAAACAAATTCAAATTACCAAACCGCAAATTTCCAAACAACAAGAAAAAGCAGGGCGGGTCTTTTTTTTATTCAAAACAAATATTGATGATCGCAGCGCGAAGATGTATTATTACGATAGTCCTTTTGGCTAATCAAAAGGACTATGGACTTTTAAAAATATTGGAGAGTAAGATTCGGAGAGTAAGATGTGGTTTTTAAAACAAATAAGCGAGAATAGCGGAGATTGAGATATGGTCTTTACGGCAAAGCAGTGGGAATATCTGAGTAAGATATGGCATTTGACGCCGCAAGAGGTGGAGGTTGCCAAGCTGGTCTGCGACGACTTAGACAATGAGCGTATCGGAAAGAAACTGCACATCGCGTATAATACTGTGCGTGCTCATCTTGGAAATATATTCCGCAAAGTCGGGGTTAAGGGCAAGGCAGGTGTTATCCTGGAGTTTATTGAAAAGATGCAGAAAGCCGGGATTTAGGGCGCTGTCAGCTACGGGAAACTTATTCAAATTGACGTGATTCAAAGCGTGGAACAAGTATGCGGTTCGTAGTCCTTTTGACTAATCAAAAGGACTACGAACATTTTAATCAAGTATGGGTGGAGGTTGGCAGGATTGGGTATTGGGGCGTATGAGAGAATACTGGGGTATCCGGTGGTGTAGTTAGCGGACAATTCGTATTTCGTCGTTCGTATATCGTATGTCGTAGTTTGGATACCGCCTCCCGTAAGGGACGCCAAACGGCGGGAGGCGGACGACAAATATTAAATGTCCAATCCGCCATAGGCGGATAAATATCCAATAGCCAATATTGAATCCGCCGAAGGCGGAAAGAAAAATGGCCGGAGTTAATTTTAACAAACAAATAATAGGTGACTGCGGGGCTACTTGAAGAAGATATTATGTCACTTTTTCAACAGCCCCACTGTCCATAGTTGTTTCACCAGTTGTTTCTCCTCAACAGGTCCTATAGGTTTTCTAATCTATATCGAGCACAACACGAAAGCCGATGTCCGACCTGTCAGCTTTTGGCCCGCGATAGTCCCTGTTGGCTGAGCGGCATCTATATGCCTTTTCATCCCAACCGCCGCCTCTGATTACACGCGAACCTTCCACCTGCGGCCCATTGGGGTCGATATTGGGGGTTATTTTGTAGTAATCTTTTTCATAAATATCGCTGCACCATTCCCATACATTGCCGTGCATATCATACAATCCAAAAGCATTGGGCTGATAGGAGCCGACATCGGTGGTTCTGTTCAGATATTTACCGATAATGCCGTCGGCATAAGCGTCCTTGGCATTGTAATTGGCTAAATCCGAATCGATGGTAGTCCCCGTATTGAATGCCGTCGTAGTGCCGGCTCTGCATGCATATTCCCACTGGGCTTCCGTCGGCAAGCGGAATTTCAGTCCGGTTTTGTCGGACAATATTTTCAGGAATCGTCCTGCACTATACCAGCTGACATTTTCAATAGGCAGTTTATCGCCGCCAAACTTGCTGTTATTTTCGTTCATAAGGGTTCTGTATTGAAGTTGAGTCACTTCGAACTTGCCCATATAAAATGCCTTTGTCAGCTTGATGTGATGCTGACCCTCATCAGAATCTCTATCTATTTCCGTAGCCGGAGAGCCCATATCGAATTCACCAGCCGGTATATATACAAGCACCATATTTACATCAACGCCAAGTTCGACTGTCTTTTCGAGCGGCATACCGGCTTCGGCTGCTGCTTTTTTCTGCAAGGCAGCGGCCTGGGTTTTCGGAGATGGAGTTTTCTCCGCTGCTATAACAGCAACCGCAATAAACAAAGACACAAAAACAGCCATAATTGTTTTCATAATTTACACTCCTTTTAAAAATAGTTTTTTGTCTTTTTAGTTTGCTGAAATTATATTATCGCTTACTTGCCGACGCAACCAAAATTCTCTGAAATTGGCAATTAAGCAGTCATCCTGTGTCCGGCACAGGATGAACCGCAATAACCTTAACCCTGCCTCCTGCGCCCGGAATAACCTCGCTTCTATCGAGTATGGCAATAACCCTTTTCTGCGGGCAAAAAGCTGATAACCAATATCGACGGCGGGCAGGCGGGCGGATAAGGAAGGCTGCGCTACGTGTTTAAGCGAAAAAACGGTTGATGTTCCTATTATTGACCATGATTTGCCCTGCTTGAGTGATTATGCCTTTTTTGCGTTATCTAGGCGTCTCATAAGAAGCGAGGCCAATCCTAAATGATCCAAGCACTGATCGGGAGTATCTCGTATGCCATACTCGTGACCTCGTGGATTCCGTATCGCCAATACTGCTCCAGTAAAAATAAATTTGAAACCTTGCTGTTCATCTTTTTCACTGGCATTCGATAAGTCCGTCAATTTGATTATTGGTGATGTTTCATTAAAGGCTTGCATCATCAATTTATAACCATATTCATGTAATCCAGATAACTTTTGGACCTGTTTGTCTACATATTTATATGCTTCAAATGTAGCCTGTGCGTAATGACCGTTGTCAAAAAGATTTTTGACAATTCCCTCAATTTCTTGGTGAATGTTTCTTTCGTCAAATGGATGTAACCCACCACTTGGCTGCGATCGTTCCTCTGTGAATTTACGAGCTTTTCTCGTGATGGATTGAAATCTGTCAAAAGCATTATGCATCAAGTAGGTTTTCCTTTATGCTTTTGAATATATTGTCATATGTTTCTTTCGTTCCATCAGCGGGCAAATTGATTTCAATTCTCACAGTTAAACCGACATCTTTTGAAGGTCCTGAACCCGTAGGACCAGAAAGGTTGGGGGATCGTGTCTCTTTAGGTTTTACTGTTTGTTTTTTGCCTTCTTTATTTGCATTTGGGGCACTTTTTGTTTTACCAGGTTTACTTGCGGGCAATTCTCCATGACCCGCCAAACTCGCCAGTATTTTGAATGTACTTGCCTGCCTTTTACCAATTGTTGCACTGGTCTGATCGCTCTGCCTGAAAAATGTTATGAGATCATCATCGGAAAGATTCCATGTGCTATCGCTATGTAATTCAAATAAAGCAGAATACGCTTTTTGGACCAGTTCTCCAAACGATTTAGAAAAATCTTCATCTCTATGGTTAGCAAAAACCTTTGCTGCTTCCGGTGTTTTTTTGCCTTCCTCGTTAATGACGCCGATGAATTGTAAAACGTTTATGACATAACTTTCATTATTCGGAGCCAATCCTAATTTTTTAACAGTATCAGACGATATGTTTTCAGGAAATGATTTTCTCAAATGACCTATCATTTGTGATATATTACCTGCACCGGAAATGTAAGGATGAGTGTTTACCATTTTGTTCTCCTTTTCTATTTATTTAGGTCCAGCAATAATTATACATTCTGTGTAAACCGGGTCAAACCCATTTTCAGGACGGCAATGTTGACGAGCAAAGGTACGAATCTCTTCCGGCGTTAAAGTGGCAGTATATCGGGAAAATAAAAAGATAACAACAAATTTCGTAATTGCGGATTTGCGTCCGCCGCGCTAAAAGCGGGCGAGATATTCGCTACGCTTCGAGAAGAAAAGCAAGGAATTTCGTAATTGCGGATTCCGCCACACTGACTGGCGGATAAATGCCGAATGTCGATTTAATTCAGCGAACCTCGCGATTGCACCCCTGGCCGGAGACCGGGGCTATATACAAACGCCCACAAGGTGGGCGTTCAATGGGTAACCCCGCCGCGCTGCGCGAGAGATTAGAACAGTCGATAGTTGATAGTGGATAGTCGTTGGTATTTGGTCGTTAGTATTTCGTATTTCGACATTGTAATCTTCCCATTGAGAACGGGGGAAAAAAGGGTTATACTTACAGTATGGCACATCGGCGAAATAACAAATCGGCGAAAAGCAACGCTGTTAAAGCAGACCCTGTAAGGGCGGCGGCAGAGTTTGGAATTGACGTCTCAGCGATAATTGACAATCTTAAGAGAAGCCCGGAAGAGCGCATCAGGCGGCATCAAGTTGCACTTAACTCAATCGAGAAACTGCGCAGGGCCAAACGCGTATGACCGGGGATTTTATCATACTATTAGAACGGCTGGTGAAGGCCGGGGTCGATTTCGTGATAGTAGGCGGTTTTGCGGGGACGGTATATGGCTGCACGCTGGTAACGCAGGACGTTGACATCTGCTGCGATTTTTCACCCGCAAATCTGCTTGCTTTGCAAAAGGGAATAGCCGATTTGCATCCAGTCCACCGAATGACACCGGGCCGAAAGAAACTTGAACTGACTGAGAAGAATTGCGGCAGCTTCAAGAATTTATACTTAGACACGGACATCGGACGGCTTGACTGCCTTGGGTCTATTAAGGGCGTCGGAGATTATCAAAAGGTAAAAGAGGAAAGTGTTATGATTGAGACCGACGGCGTTCGATTGCAAGTGCTCAATCTTGACGCACTGATAGAATCCAAAAAGGCAATGAACAGACCCCGCGACAGGCAGGCAATCGCTGAATTGGAAGCGATAAAGAAACTCAGGAAGGGCAAGAAGTAAGAGCAGACACCGGACGCGCTTCGCGAGAGATTAGAACAGTCGATAGTGGTTGGTCGTTAGTGTGTAGTCGTTAGTATATCGTAATTAGGATGCCGCACAAAAATGGGTCCCCGGCAGAAAACCAAAGCAGCTAAACCCGAGGACCTCCGCTTCCTCCTTCGCTTATGCTACGGAGGACAGGTCGCTACGGGAGGGCGGACAGATTTACACTGTTTTTTGCCAAAAAAACAATAACATCCGTGAATTTAAACGCCGATAAATATATATGGTAAGCGTTTCCAAAAGGCCCTGGCCTTAACAATAGCTGAATGTGAGGGTTAAAATGGAAAAGTTCTACTGGAAAGATGAATACAGTTTGGGAGTTGAGAAAGTCGACCGTCAACACCAGCACCTGTTTGAGCTTGTCAATAAACTCATCGACCGATCCGCTGCATCCTCAGATTCAAAGCTGGTCTTGGAGACGCTGACGGAAATGCTTAACTACGCGAAAGAGCATTTCGCAGACGAAGAAGAGCTTATGCGGGAATACAGCTATCCGGAGCTCGAATCACACAAAGAGCAGCATACCTATTTCATCGGGACAACGGCCGAACTATCCATAAACGCCCTGAATAAGCAATCAATGGTCTTAGAAGAGATTGTGGAATTCCTTAAAATATGGCTGACGCTCCACATCCTCAAATATGATATGAAATACAGGGACTATGTTAAGGCAAAAATGCCCGCTAAAGCAGCGGTCAGAGGATAGCGTACGGCGTGCAGCGTTCAGCGTGTAGCGGACAGCGGATAGTTAGTAGTTCATAGTTCGTGGTTCGTGGTTCATAGCAGGAAGATACTCAATACTGGATGCTCGATACTCGAAAATGGAAACTGGACCCCAGCGCGCTGCGCGGGAAAGTAGAGCAGTTGATAGTGGAAAGGCGAGAAAGTAATCTGGGTCCCAGCATGCGCTGGGATCTGCGCTACGCTTCGAGGGCCTTCGCCCGCCAAACAGACGGCGGGTAAACTGCGCTACGGGGTGACGTCCATAAGAATACGGTCGAGAACGGCATCCAATCGCTCATCGAGGTCGTATGTGCCATGGGCGAGCTGCTGGCGAAGCCGGATAATCTTCTTTCTGCGAACCTTTGGCAGCGAAGCAATAATTGGAGGAGTTATTTCCGGTAGTTTGTTTCCAAAGGCATAAGCGATTGAGCTCGTTATACTTTCGCCGACCGCAATCGACCCGTCCGTGAATAAGGTTAAAACTGACATTTTAAGCTCCTTTAACGTAAATATTTTCTTAACGGCCCTTCGGCGTTCTCGAGCCATCACACCTTCCAATAACATCGTCCGCCCGATAACTATCGCGCTATGGGCAGTTTGCCTATTTTAGGCCTCGCTAATGCCTATCCCCCGCCGGAGGCGGGAGGGCGGAGGACAGATGACGGAAGACAGAGGACAGATAAATGTCCAATAACCAATATTGAATCTGCCGGAGGCGGACAATAAGAATTTGAGATTTAAGATTTGAGAAGAAACTGGATTCCTGCTTGCGCAGGAATGACACTATAGTAACCCACGCAATAAATTGCGGGGCTAAATTCCAGACAAACCTCACGATTGGACCACTTATTTGCCGGCTTCCTGAGTGATGTTAATGGTCCTTGTCGGGTAAGGAATAACTATGCCTTCCTTTGAATATCGCTGATGAAGACGTTTGATAAACTCGTGCCTGATAAGATACTGGTCAAAGTATTCCTTTCCCATGAGGGTGACAGTGAACCCTATGCTTGAATCGCCGAAGGTGTTGTAGCGAATAAAGGGGTCAAATTCGGGGACACCGCCCTGGACTTCGCGCATAACTTCCTTTGCCACTTCACAGGTAACCTGCTCGACATGCTTCAAATCACTGTTATAATGGACGCCTACATTAACGAAGATAATCAAATTTTTATCGGGAAGGTAATAATTTGTTACGTTTGTCTGTGTTAATTTCGAATTAGGAATGAGTATAGTGTTATTGTCGAGCATTTTGACCTTGGTGGTTCGCCAGTTAACGTCAATGACATAACCTTCTTCGCCGCCAGAGTCCAGTTTGATGTAGTCGCCGACGCGGACGATGCGGTTTGTAATAATATGAAACCCGGCGAACAGATTCGAGAGCGTATCCTGAAGCGCAAGGGCGACCGCCAGGCCGCCGACGCCTAATGTTGCGATGATAGGCGTTATAGATATGCCGAGGGCGTTTAAAATCACGAGGATTCCGACTGTGAAGATTATTATCCGGCTTATGGTCCGCGTCAAAGTTGCGCCGGGCAGGGTCGGGCCCAGCTTGCTTGAGTAATGGGTTATTACGCCTGAGGATATATTTGCCGCAACAAGTGTTGCTGAAAACAAACCGAGGGCAAGCAGAATCTTGCCGGCGGTGTTCACAACGTTTTCGGGAAGTTCATGAAAGTGCAGGGCGATATATATGCCCAGCATCAGGAACCATATAACAAACGGCCCGTTTATCGCGGATATGATTATGTCGTCGAGGTCGTGTTTTGTTTGTTGTGCCCATTTTGTCAAACGCCTGAAAAGCAGCGACCTGAGCACAAGCCCGAAACACAAAACAAGCAGAATAACTCCGACAGACAATGCCAGTTCAACGGCGATTTTGACAAACATTTCATTGCTACCGCTCATAAAGCCCTTCGCTTTCTTTAATAATGGCGATATCTATTGTACCGGAGCGGACGGTAGATGCAAGGGAGAAAGGAGATTGGAATGTCCAATGTTAAATGTTCAATATACAAACGCCGGAGGCGGGAGATAAGAATTTAAGATTTGAGTAAAGAAATCCTGGGCCCCAGATAGTAGTCTGGGGTCTTCGCCCGCCACACAGACGGCGGGTAAACTGCGCTTCGAGAGGGCAGGCAGGTATGTGGTTATGCCTTATACCGGTATGGCAGATTCGGAGAAGATGAGGTCAGCGGCTTTTTTGTAAATATAAAGCGCGCGGCAAGGTCGGCTTGTATCGGTATCGCTGAGATTGCCGTCGGTGCCGCAGACATTGAGGAAATAATCGGCAGCGGCCTTTGCGGCCTGGTGTGAGACGGTTTCTATGTATGTAAACCTGTGGTTTTGCACCTTATGAAGGCGGTAAGCTTCGATGATGGGGTCGATGGGGTTATCAGCCAGACCTATATACCAATCGCCGTATTCGCCGCCTCCCTGGCGAATATATGCCTCTATTTGAGCAATAATGTGCTTTTCGTCACCCATTGTTTTATCCAGTATATTATTTTGCCAGTTTTTTAGTGAGATAAACAGTCACTAACGCGGTAAAGCATGATTTCCATGGATATTCACCTGCCATAGTCATTATACACTATTAAAGGCGTTTATTTTGGAGAAAGTGTTGGAAAAAAATTATTTTTTCAAGACAGCCTTGCCGCGCTCGATGGGTTCCAGCATACGCTGGAATCTGCGCTGTGCTACGAAAGGCAGTTTGTGGGAATATTGAATAAAAATTTATTATTTTTGTTGCGGATGGGGGAATGTGTTGTATAATAGGTATCACGTAGAGCATATCTTTCCGCCTTTCAAGGGTATCCTCCAACAGCAAATGTGAGAGGCACGTTATAAATTGCAGGCCGATTAAAAGGCCAAGGAGTATTATTGTGAGTACAGGAACAGTGAAATGGTTCAATGGTGAAAAGGGATACGGGTTTATCATGGCAGACGACGGAGGAGCCGACCTTTTTGTTCACCACTCAGAAGTCAAGACAGCCGGGTATGCGAACTTAGACGAAGGGCAGAAGGTTGAGTACACAGTGGGCGAGGGTAAAAAAGGACCATGCGCGACAAACGTAGTTCTGCAACAAGCTGCTGTAAATTAACGCGAAAGAAAGGCCTCACCCGTGGGGGGCCTTTCATATTTGTCTGGTGAATTACCTGTAGGAGTAACGATGGGAAAAATGCAAAAAACTTCGGCTGATAACAGGAAGTGCATATTTCCGAACTGCACGCGTATCCTGAGTATCTATAACCATGATGTTTGCTGTCATGTACATCAGGGGCAGATGCCTCAGGAGCAGAAACCCAAGATTTTAACTCATCAACAAGTTCATGCGTAAACCGGGTTGCGCCCGACGATTTTCATGACCCCGGCATAAATGCCAGGGCTAAACATTATAAGGAAGCCGCCTACGGCGGGTAAACCACGGGGCTTATGCGCCCGGCGCATCCTTTTTATTACGCCCCTGTTTTGCGTTTTCTTTTAATTTTGCCCATTTGGCCTGCTGTTCTGGGGTCAGGAGCGCATTTATCTTTGTGTCTGAAGCTTCCCGAATGCCAGAGATTTTGGTTTGTTTTTGCTCCTTAGAGAGGGAACTGTCCTGCGCGACAGCTTTGATATCGTTGGCCTCTGTCGCCAGAATCGGTTTGATGGCGGTCTTCTGTGCGTCCGTGAGGTTCAGTTTTTCAGCGAGCATAGCCAGACGGTTTTGGAATTGTTCGCGCATTCTGTTGCCAGCTTCGCCCTTCATTTCGGCAAATATTTTCTGCTGCTCGGTTGTCAGGAGCGCGTTTATCTTTTCTCTGCTGTTGTCCCGAATTTCTTTGATTTTCGCCTGTTTTTGCTCATTTGAAAGCGAACCATCCTGGTGAACGGCCTTTATTTCATTGGCTTCGGTCGCCAGAATCGGTCTGATAGCGGCCTTCTGTGCGTCCGTGAGGTTCAGTTTCTCGCTAAGCTCCTGCAAAAAGTCGCGAACGGGCCTTTGTGCAGCCGGACCTCTATTCCTGTGCGCAGGCGAATTTGAATCCTGGGCAGGCGCTGCAAAAGCTACGGCACAACCAAAAGTCAGTGTGGCCAAAATTGCAATCATTTTTTTCATACAATCGATTTTCATATTGTCCATCCTTTCCGCAATCAGCGGTTTTAAAAGTGATAAGCTGTTTATTTCTCCAATTAATGACGCTTTGGAACCTGATAATATTGCATTTGCATTCGAATTATTGCGATATCCCGGCAATTAGCGGGCGTTTGAGGCAACAGGCGGGGGAAACTACGGCCTACGACTGGATTCCCGCTTACGCTGGAATGACAAATATTATAAGGGAGTCGGGAAATACAAATCTAACCGATTTTGCCATCGCCGTCGATATCAACGCCCTGCATTTCCTCGAGCTTTTTTACAAGCTTTCGCAGTGTGTTTTGTGTTGCTGTGAGCCGGTCTTCGAGAATCAGAACCCTGTCCTCAATCGTATCGGCTTTTCGTTTTTGGCCATACATCAGGCCTGTCTGAACAATTTCCCAAAGTAGTCCCATTTTTAGCCTCAATTCATTTTAAACCACAGATTCCACAGATGACGCAGAAGATAAAAAACGAAATATATTGTTTCAAAGAACAGTTTATTTTGAGAAATAATTTGCCTTGACCCAGTTGAAGTTAAGTATGAAGTGCAGGGCGATGAGGGTGAGCAGGATGCCGCCGCCGGCTTTGTGGAAAACCTGGAACACCCCGGGGGGTAACTCGTCGAGAAACAGGACTGTGATGGCCTGATTGATAAACAGCACCAGCAAAATGGGGTTCAAAATCTTATGCAACGTATTTTTTTTCATAATCGCCTCTTTCTAAACTAAAAACTCGACGAAGCCATCGTTCCAATACAGGCATTTTAATTTGATTGGTTGATTACGACAAGCTACAATTAGTTTATGTTCAAGCGAAATAAAACAAGGGCGGTTGATGTCGGCGGCGTGAAAATCGGGTCGTCGTCGGCGGTTGTGATACAATCGATGACGAAGGTGCTTACGACGGACGTGGCGAGGTGCGTTCGGCAGATAGAGCAATTGGCCCAGGCGGGGTGCGGGCTGGTTCGGCTGGCGGTGCCGACGCGTGCGGACACGGAAGCATTTGCCAAAATCGTTCAAAAGGCGAAAATTCCGCTGGTAGCCGACATTCATTTCAGTGCAGAGAGAGCGATAGAGGCGATTGAAGCAGGGGCGGCGAAGATACGACTCAACCCGGGCAATATAAAGAATCGCGGCGACATATTGCGGATTATCGACGCGGCGAAGATGCACAAGGTCGCGATTCGAATCGGGGTAAACGAGGCGAGCATAAGGGATTTGAGAAAGCCGGATGTTGTTTCGGGCAGGCGGGTTGCGTTGATGCTGAAGGAAATGAAGGGGTACGTCCGGCTATTTGAGAGGCGCGGCTTTCACCAAATTGTTTTGAGCGCCAAAAGCAGCGACACGGTGCGCACAATCGAAATCAACAGGCGGATATCAGAGACGTTCGATTACCCGGTCCACCTGGGTTTGACGCACGCGGGTTTGCCGGAGGACGCGTGTGTGCCGTCGGCGGTAACTCTGGGGGCGTTGCTGGCGGAAGGGATAGGGGACACGATACGGGTGAGCGCAGCGGGAGACCCGGTCATCGAGACGGGAATCGCAAAGCAGATTTTAATTTCGCTGGGGCTGTATCCTGCGCCCAAATTGCAGTTGATAGTGTGTCCGACATGCGCGAGGACCGAGATTGATATAGCAGGGCTTGCGCGGAAGGTGAAAAAAGCGGTGAGTGGTATCGATAAACCCTTCGACTTGGTTCGACTTCGCTCACCACAGGTCGCTCAGGGCAGGTCTGTGCGAATTGCGGTAATGGGGTGTATTGTGAACGGGCCTGGGGAGGCGGCGGACGCGGATTTGGCGGTATGCGCGGCGAAGAACAAGGCGTTTGTTTACAGGAAGGGCGTGAAAATTGCAACCGTGGCGGAAAGTCAGATTATCCCGATTTTGATGCGGTTATTAAAAGGAAAACCCCCAGGCAGGCCCGCCTGCGGCGGGTAAACCTGGGGGTCAAACAGCAAGTCCGAATCACATCTTTTGTTTTTTATTGATCCGAGAAGTTTTCGAATTTTCCGAAAATCATTTTGCCCGCGGAGGTCTGCAATGCGCTTGTAACGGCGATGATGATATCTTTGCCGATTTTACCGCGTGCATCTTCGACGACGACCATGGTTCCGTCGTCGAGATAACCGACGCCCTGCTGGGGCTCTTCGCCCGGCTTGATGATGCGGACCTTCATATTTTCGCCGGGCAGGGCGATGGTTTTGAGCGAGTTGGCGAGGTCGTTGATATTGAGAACGTCAACGTCACGAACCGCGGCGACTTTGCTGAGGTTGTAATCAGTGGTTACGAGGCGTCCGCCGCAGTTTTTGGTGAAAGGTATAAGCTTCTGGTCAACGCCCTTTAAGCTTTCCTCATCCGGGACGGCGGTATCGTCGATGGTCAGGTCGATGTAGGAGCTTGTCTGCATTTCCTTGAGGATATCGAGGCCCCGTCTGCCGCGGTTTCGTTTGAGCTTGTCTGCGGAGTCGGAGATGAGCTGAATTTCGTTTAAAACGAACCTGGGGACAATCAGTGGGGCGTCAAACAGCTTGCTCTTATAGAGGTCGGCGATTCGGCCGTCGATGATGGCGGAGGTGTCGAGGACGAAGGGGCGTGCGCCTTTGGTTTGCTTTGTGAACTCGACGTATGGAATCACGAAGCGGACGTCGTCTTTTGTGCGTATGACGATGGTGATAATAAGAAAGCAGATACATATTCCCATCATCCACTTCAGCGCGCTGGTTACCGTTGCCGTAAGCCCGATGCGATAAATATCAACAACCATATCGAGGACCTGCGCCAGCGCCCAGCTTACGACAATGCCGACGAGAAGCCCGAAGAAAACGCCCGCCAGTGAGGCGAGGGATTTTTTGGGCGTCAGGATGTCGATAACAAACGTTACGACTACCATTGCCAGGCCGGTCCAGAGCAGGGCGTAAAAATCCAGCCGGCCCTTTTCCGAGGTAATCTCCTGCCCCGTCAGGTTCACAAGAAAAACCGCGATGATTATGACTACAAAAAACACTCTTAAAAATAATAGTAACATACCAGTGACCTCCAAAGTTTATAATATATTTTTATATTAGAAATTGCTGTTAGCTTTATGTTCGCCGGACGTTTTTCGCCGGCGGCACCATCCTAATCATCGACCATATATTGTCAACATCAAAAGTTATTGTCCAGCGTTGAAGCATAATCCGCATTACATCGATATCGTCCGTAAAAGGAAAGTGATATTTATTTTTACTCCCTGGTTCTCATAATAATCTTAGTACCATAGGAAATTTCACGTTTCATGTCTTCGGTTGAAAGCTCCCTGGCGACGCGGATTGCCTCTGAAGGGCCTTTGATGGTGAAGGTTACATTGTTGTTTTTTCTTTCCCAGTCAGCGTTGTATTCGCCAAGGTAAGTAAAGCCGTCGAGGGTGTTTTTGCTGATAACAGCGTAGTTGCCCAATGGCAGGTAAGTTTGGAAAGACGGGACTCCTATACGGCCCTTGTCGGGGCTGAACCAATATTCTTCGCGGCGACCTGATTCGGCGTCGGTAAGGACGAGCAGGTATTCACCCTTTTTGAGCAAGTACACTTTGGCTGAAATCAGCGGTTTACTGGGAACATTAACATCGTAAGGCGACAGGGCGACGATGGCGGGGTTGTGTCCCCAGATAAACAGAAAAAGCCAGGACGCCAGAAAGGAGAGAATGAGGCCCGCGACCAGGATTATTATTTTTCCCAGTTTCATTTTTATGCCGTTATATTTCTTGTTAAATTAAATCTTATCTGCCAAGGACCGCTTCGGCAATTATTTTAGCGGCGTTTTTTCGGGCGACGGTTTTGCAGGCGTCTTTCATCTGCCAGCGTGCAGTTTCGTTTTTCAGCAGGGGTTCAAGCTCCTCCCAGAGCCATTCGCACCTGTCTTTGTCGTCGCCGACGTCATCGACGATAACGGCGGCCCCTGCTTCGACGAGTTTTCCGGCGTTGAGGTACTGGTGCAGGTCGTTATGATAGGGATATGGCATACAGATACTCGGCGTTGCCGCGGCGGCGTATTCGGCGACGCTGACTGCGCCGCTCCTGCCTATTACAATGTCGGCGGCGGCGAGCAGGTCCGGCATATCGTCATAGTAATCGACGACTTTATTTCTTATGGGGGCGTTGACATAGCCGGCGCTGACCTGGTCGAAATTTGCCCTGCCTGTTAAATGCACTATTTGCCAGTTGTCGGCATAATTCGATAATTTTTCCAGCAGCGAGCAGATTGTTCTGTTTATGTTCTGCGAGCCGGTTGAAGCGCCTGTTATGAGGAGGATTTTTTTGTTGTAGTCGAGGCCGAGGGCGTCTTTTGCTTTTTGCGGATTCAGGTTGTCGAAACTGCTTCGCAGGGGGCAGCCGGTGACGGTTACTTTTGATTTTTGTTTTCCGAAGTATTCGGCGGTTTCCTCGAACTGGACAAAGATGCGTTGTGCCCATCGCCCGATGAGTTTGTTGGCCTTGCCGGGGATGATATCGACGTTGAGCAGGAAGAGCGGAATCTTCGATTTGTAAGCGGCGCGGCAGACGGGCGCGGCGACGAAGCCGCCTATGCCTACGACGACCGGGCTTTCGCTTTTGCCTATCATTTCGGCTGCGATTTTTTGACTCGCCAGGAACATTTTGCAGAAATTTAAAAACCTGCCCGGCCTGATTGAAAGACCGACTGCGGGCAGGGCGGTATATTGGAAGCTGGTTTTTGACAGGACGTGTTTATCTATATCCCTGCTGCTGATGAAGAAATGAATTTTCGCGGCAGGGTCGAGTTCGGCAATTTTCTCCGCTATCGCCAACGCCGGGTAAATATGTCCGCCCGTTCCTCCGCCCGCGAAGAAGATGCTTTTGCCTGCCATTACGCATCCTCCCCGAGCTGTGTTTTTTCGCATTGTGATGCGATATTCAAAAGGACGCCGACGGCGGCTGCGGACAGGAGCATGCTCGTTCCGCCCGCGCTGACGAAGGGCAGCGGCAGGCCTTTTGTGGGGAGGACGACGGTAACGACGCCGATATTAAGTGCGGCCTGAAAGCCGATAGCGAGGACGATGCTTGTCGCGAGCAGTTTGCCAAAGGGTTCTTTGCAGCGATTTATCACCATAACCCCGAAAATTATAAGTATGATGAAAAGCGCAATTACTGTTAAGGTGCCGACCAGGCCCATTTCTTCAGCGATAATCGAGAAGATAAAGTCGGTAGTGTCTTCGGGCAGGTGGCCATATTTGCAGACGCCCATACCGAGGCCTTTGCCGAAGAACCCGCCTGAGCCGATGGCGATAAGCGACTGGCTTGCCTGGTAATTTGATGAGCCGGTCAACTGGTCGGGGTGCAAAAAGGCGAAGATTCGCATCCTGCGGGTGGGCGAAGCGAGTATCGCGGCGGCAAAACCAATCGCGGCGACGGGTAATGGGGCAACGAGGTATCGCCAGTTTGCTCCGCCTATCAATAATATGAAGAAGGCGAGCATAGCAATCAGGGCTGCTGAGCCGAAATCCTCGATGATGATAAGTCCTACTACCAGGCCCAGAATGATACAAACGGGCAAAAGGCCTCGTTTGAAGAACGCCAGGCGCTCGCCGTATTTGACGCAGAAGGCAGAGAGCGAGAAAATGACCGCCCATTTTGCCAGTTCCGAGGGTTGGAAACTGATTGTTGCTGGGCCGAGGGGAATTCTGAGCCAGCGTCTGGCCTGGTTGATTTGCGAGCCGATGTGAGGGATGAGCACTAACACCAGCAGAATTACGCTTATGCCGAATAAGTAGGTAATGGGTGAACGCCACAGGCCCTTATCGAGATTGAATCGCCGGTAATCGATACGCGATACCACAAGCATTACCGCGACGGCCAAGGGGAAAAACAGGACTTTTCGCATGTTGGCGGATTGATAAAATTGCGACAGGTTGACGCCTTTGGAGACCTCGACGCCCGCGGAAAAGACAAATACCGTTCCGATTGCCATAAGGGTAATGACGACCGCGCCGATTCGCCAGCCCAGGTTCTCTTTATAATCCAACTCGACCAATGTTGTTGCCGTTTCTGTCATCGCAGACCGCTACCTTAAAAAAACATAGTATTCTTCTATTGTCGGCTTGCCTGCCCGAATTGCAGTAAAAAATCGCTTCTGCTTTGGGTACCCGGCTTTTTACCGGAATTTCCCTTGACATTTTTCTTAGGACCGGCTAACCTATAATCACCCTGTGAAGAAGGGATTATGATGACTGTAGCTCAATAATGGTTGTCTGTGGGTTTTTTACAGGATACGATAAGGGCAGGAGAAACAGTGATGAGAGAGAAACACACACTTTTTTCAGCAGCGGTAATTTTATTGGTTCTGGGCAGTCCCGTTTTTGCATATCAGCAGGTCATCGGTCTGGGCGCTCTCAGCGGTTATCAGTACAGCAGAGCCCAATCTATTAATGACAATGGTCAGATTGTCGGATATGCCTACAATGGTGTTGCTGATTTTTCAAACAACCGTCGCGCCTGTCTTTTTGATTCTTCAGGCGGCGGAGCCAATACAAACCTTGGAACGCTTGGCGGCTCCCCAAGTTGCGCCTATTCAATCAGCAGCAACAGTAAGATTGTCGGCCAGGCCCAGAAAGCAACATCTTCTTTGATTTTTTACGCTTGCTTGTTTGACTCCACAGGGGGCGGAAACAATAAAGACCTGGGATTCAGCGACTCTGCATCCACTACCGCTTCTTGCATCAACAACAATGGGTATGTTGTAGGACAATCTGGAAATAATTCGCGTGCGGTTCTTTATATTAACCCGCAAGGTGGTTGGCCTACGATTTATGACCTCGGAACGCTTGGGGGCAGCAAGAGTTATGCTTATTCAATCAATAATAGCTACCAGGTTGTCGGCTGGGCTGACTGTGTTAGTAATTACCCCAACCCGAGCCATTACCATGCTTGTCTTTTCGACGTTCCTCACGGCACGAATAATATAGACCTCGGAACTTTCGGCGGCGATTATAGTATCGCCTATTCCATCAATGATTCAGGCCTGATTGTCGGCCAGGCCGACTATGCGACCGTCTATACACCCATCTTTCGCTCTTATTATCATGCCTGTATTTTCGACGCCTCAGGCGGCGGGGATAATCTTGACCTTGGAACACTCGGCGGTGCAATGAGTTCGGCTTTGTTTGCTAACAATGAAAATCAGATTGTGGGATACGCTTCTGACAGTTCCGGTCAGCAAAAAGCATGCCTTTTTGACTCTACGGGCCAGGGAAATAATATAAACCTGAACGATCTAATAGACCCGTCTTCCGGCTGGATACTAAAAGAAGCCAGTTGCATAAATAACAACGGCTGGATTGTAGGTTATGGTACTTATAATGGCATAGACCAGGCGTTTCTGCTTACGCCTGAGCCGGCGACGCTTTTGTTGTTCGGCTTAGGCGTATCATTGCTGCGAAGAAAGAAATAGCAATCGCAGGCATCCGCCTTTATCTCCCAAACGTATCAATATAAGAACCTCTAATGGAGTTGACCTGCATTTTTAATTTTTGTTGGGCAAGAAGTGCGGTTATAATACACCATTTTACAGCAGATTATAATCGCTTTATATATATGGCAGAACCCAATGTTCGAAATCGTAAATAAAGAAACGCTTGGGCCAAACGTGACCCGATATGAAATAAAGGCGCCGCGAATCGCCAAGTCGCGCCTGTGCGGGCAGTTTGCAATCGTCCGGGGCCTGGAACATTCCGAACGCATACCGCTTACAATCGCAGACGTTAATACCAAAACGGGAACTATTACGCTGATTGTGCAGACGGTCGGCAAAAGCACGCTTGAGATGACGATGCTGCAAAAGGGCGGATACTTCGCGGACGTTGCGGGGCCTTTGGGGCAGCCAAGTCATATCGCCAAATACGGAACGGTGGCGGTAATAGGAGGCGGGCTGGGAACTGCGGTTGTGTATCCGCAGGCGGTCGCGCTGCGGGAGGCGGGGAACAGAATAGTCAGCATTATTGGCGCACGCACCAAAGAATTGGTCATTCTCGAACAACTGCTCGGCTCGGTAAGCGACCAGTTGATTGTCATAACCGACGATGGCTCATCGGGTAAAAAAGGACTCGTAACCGATGCGCTGAGAGAACTTGTCGAAAACCCGCAGACAAAAGTGGATGCTGTTTACTGCGCGGGGCCTGTAATAATGATGAAGGCGGTAGCGGAGCTGACTCGTCCAATGAATATCCCGACGATTGTAAGTTTGAATCCTGTTATGGTTGACGGGACGGGTATGTGCGGGGGCTGCCGGGTTACTATTGATGGCAAACGCAAATTCGCATGCGTCGATGGGCCTGAATTCGACGGGCACAAGGTTGACTTCAATGAGCTGATGGACCGGCTCAAGACCTATAAGGGCCACGAAAACAAAAAATACGAAGAGCATAAATGTAAGCTTCAGACATAAGACATACGACCCCAGACACAAGACAAAAGAAAAAGGTAAAGCGTGAGTAAAGAACCGGACAAATTGACTGCCAAGGAACGGATGGCTATACCGCGACAGCAGATGCCGCAGCGTGACGGCATCGAGCGAAGCAGGGACTTCAAGGAAGTCAACTTAGGTCTTTCTGAGCAGGTCGCAATCCGCGAGGCGCAGCGATGTCTTCAATGCAAAAATCCGAAGTGCGTCGAGGGCTGTCCCGTTGGTATCGATATACCGGGTTTTGCAAAGCTCATCGCGGAAGGTGATTTTCTCGCGGCGGCGGAGCTGGTTCGCAGGGATAACGACCTGCCCGCGGTAACGGGGCGGGTGTGCCCGCAGGAAATTCAGTGCGAGGCGTGCTGTGTACGGTGCAAAAGCGAAGCGCCTGTCGCAATCGGCTGGCTTGAGCGATTCGTCGCCGACTATCAAATGGGGCAAAGCAAAAAAACAAAGCCGGCGGTTGTTAAAAGGACAGGTAAAAAGGTCGCGTGTATCGGTTCGGGGCCGGCGGGTATTACCTGCGCAGGCCAGTTGGCCAAGCTCGGTTACGATGTAACCATTTTCGAGGCGTTTCACAAGGCGGGCGGCGTGCTTGTTTATGGAATACCTGAGTTTCGTATGCCCAAGAAAATCGTCGATGCGGAGATTCGCAATCTCAAGGCGCTGGGCGTAAATATCGAGACGAACGTTATCGTGGGCAGGACGGTAACGATACCGCAGCTTATGAATGACGAGAAATTCGAAGCGGTTTTTATCGCAGTAGGGGCGGGGCTGCCTGAATTTATGAATATACCGGGCGAGAATTTTAAGGGCGTTTACTCCGCGAATGAATACCTCACGCGAGCTAATCTTATGGAGGCATACAACCCGGAATCGGATACGCCGATTATACGGGGCAAACGCGTTTGCGTTATCGGGGGCGGCAATACCGCTATGGACGCGGTGCGGACGAGCAAACGACTGGGCGCGGACGAGAGCATAATTGTTTATCGTCGCGGCAGAAAAGAGATGCCCGCCCGTGTCGAGGAAGTTCATCACGCGGAGGAGGAAACAATCAGGTTCGAGATGCTGACCGCGCCGCTGGAAGTCCTCGGCGATAAAGAGGGCTGGGTTGCAGGGCTAAAGTGTATCAGGATGCAGTTGGGCGAGCCGGATGCTTCGGGCAGACGGCGGCCTGTACCAATCCCCGATTCGGAATTTGTAATTGATTGCGACCTCGTAATTGTAGCGATAGGTATTGGCGCAAATCCGCTACTGACAAAGACAACGCCGGGGCTGAAACTTAACAAATGGGGCTATATCGAAGCAGACGAAAATCTTATGACCAGTATCCCCGGCGTATTCGCGGGCGGGGATATTGTTCGCGGCTCGGCGACGGTCATTTTGGCGATGGGCGACGGCAAAAAGGCCGCACAAAATATTCATAAATACCTGTCCCGTTAATCATCCGCTGACCCGAATCTACCGTCATAAACTCCTGCTCTCTAAGCAAATATCTGATTGACATTACGGCAGGCGATTGGATATTCTGATATTGGTTTGGCTCCGTGCCCATTAAAACCGTTTGAAAAGGAGAAAATATCATGTCAATCAAAGTTAAGATTGTCATTATGCTTGGAGCGCTTGTTTTCTGCGGCACCGGCAGAGCTGATTTGCAGGTAATATGGCAGAAGCAATTCGGAGAACGTAATATCAGTTATTCTCCCGGCGCTACAATCCTGGATAATACGAACAACCATCTGATGATAATGGGCACATCCTACGAGCGGCCGGCATTCTTCCAGCCAAAGTTACGGTTGTGGGAAATTGACGCCAACGGCAACAAGCTCGCCGATATAATTATTAAGGATGTTCCTGTGTACGGTTCTGCTATTATGCTCAGCTCCGAGATTGTCAGGGACATAGCCGTATCGCAAAGCGGCGACATTATCAAGATTGGAGAGTTTAATGAAATCGAACAGTCGCTTCTAAAAGTGGATGCCCGTGGTCGCCCGATATTAAGTAAAGCTATAGTTGAGGACTCAGGCCAGAGAGGACACACAATCATGAGGATGGTCCCTCTTGCCGATTCTACATTTATTCTCATCGGTGTTCATTCCTCAAGCAACGGGTTGGTTATGAAATATGACAGCAACTGCAATAAGCTCTGGGAAAGGACCTATGATTTCGGCAGGGGCAAAGTCAATACCTTTAGAAACGGCGCCCAGGCGGGAAATCAGGGGCAGTTTGCCGTAGTTGGTTGTTCTACGGACATCGATAAGGACTGGTCAGTCAGCCAGCAGAACATCGTCGTATTATTATGTGACGCCGGCGGCAAAGTGATAAAACAGGAAATTTTTCCCGGCAGCTCTCTGCCGAACGATGTGCCAACGATATGCCGGCTCAATTCAGGAAATTTTATTGTTTCTTATGACAAGATAATTGACTCGCGCAATTCAGCGTTTCGGCTAAAGTGTTTTGATTCGTCTTTGACGCCGCTATGGGAGAAGGAGAGCATATCTACGACCCAGCTAAGTGATGGCTGGTTAGTAATCAAAAGTATTCCCGTTACGGGCGGCGGCTTTGTTGTGGCAGGGACGGTGAATGTTTCGGACCTCCAGGTCTTTGAATATGACCCAAACGGCAATATTATGGATTCCGTGACGGTTAAGGGCGTTGTTCGTTCCCCTACAATTCAGGTTGTCTGCACGGCAGACAGGGCCTTTATCGTTATGGAAACAAGCAATCAGGAAGAGGTTACGAAAGCGGAGATAAAAGTTATCGCCATCCGCCTTTAGCGTTTTGCCGACTTGCGTCATTAACCGGTCAGCAGCACCTAAGACCCTTGACCTATACTGTTTTTCCTGCTAATCCTTATTATATGTCAGTGGATTTTAGCCAGATACCGGAAGTGCTTGATGAGCTTCGCGCGGGCAAAATGATTATCCTTGTGGATGATGAGGACCGCGAGAACGAGGGCGACCTTGTCTGCGCCGCGGAAAAGGTTACGCCCCAGATTATCAATTTTATGGCGAAATTCGGGCGTGGGCTTATATGTCTGCCTTTGACGGGCGAGAAATGCGATGCACTCGGGCTTCATCCGCAGGTCCAGGATAACACCGCTCGGATGCATACCGCTTTCACGGTCAGTATCGACGCGGCTGAAGGTATTACCACTGGTATCAGCGCGGCGGACCGGGCGCACACAATACAAATGGCGATTGCCGATAAAACGAGGCCCGCAGATTTTGCCCGGCCGGGTCATATTTTTCCGCTTCGGGCGCGTGAAGGCGGGGTGCTGGTTCGCGCGGGGCAGACCGAAGGTGCGATTGACCTGATGCGATTGGCGGGGATGAAGCCCGCGGCGGTGATTTGCGAGATTATGAACGATGACGGGTCGATGGCCCGCGTGCCGCAACTGCTTGAATTTTGCAAAAAGCATAATCTGAAAATCGCCTCAATCGCCAAGCTGGTCGAGTACCGATTACAGCGGGAGACGCAGGTAAGGCGGGTCGAGGCGGTGCATTTGCCGACCGATTTTGGGGATTTCAAACTTATCGCTTACGAATCGCTTTCTTCGCCTGAGCCGCATCTTGCGATTTGCAAAGGCGGGGTAGGCGAGCTGGATGAATCGGGTAAACCGGTTCAGCACGATGAGCCGGTCCTTGTTCGCGTGCACTCGGAATGTATGACGGGGGACTTGTTCCGGTCGCAGCGATGCGAATGCGGCAGGCAGCTGGAAACCGCATTACAGCTGATTGAAAAGGCGGGCAAAGGCGCACTTGTTTATCTCAGGCAGGAGGGCAGGGGTATAGGTCTGACAAATAAACTTCACGCGTATAAGCTGCAGGAGCAGGGCTTTGACACCGTGGATGCGAATATCGAGCTTGGCTTTTCGCCCGACAAGCGCGATTACGGCATCGGCGCACAAATTCTTCGCGACCTGGGCCTCAAGCAGATTAAAATTCTCACCAACAATCCGAAGAAAATCAATCGGCTCGAAGTTTACGGCATAAAAATTGTCGAGCAGATTCCTCTTCAGGCAGCCCCAACGCCCCACAATATCGACTATTTGCGCACCAAGAAATATCGCTTCGGCCACATCTTAGACAACGATTTATAGCCCTTCGCCTTCAGGCAATACAAAGATTGTCGAGAAGTTAAAATCCATCGGCTTCAAATATGTCACGATTGATTTACAGGGCTTCTGCTCTGGGGCGATGAATGAAACATTGCCAAAAGAAGAAAAGCAAAAGCGCCACAGGTAAAAAGGGAAAAGTTAAAAGTAATAATGCTGTCCCCAGATATTCCCCTATTCTTTATGTAGCACATCCTTTTGTATAGCAGCGAACCTTTTGCTTTATCCTTACGAGTTCTGCGTCACCTGGATGCCATTGTCTGAGCATTCATTTTCCTCTATTTGCGATGGAGACAATTACACAAATTGCTATTACTAGCACATAGACGATGACGGAGACCGCGACAAGAAAAATGCCAGAGCGGCGTCTCCGCCGGAGCAGGTTCACGATTCCCCAGGGAATTGCTATATATGGCAGAAGGAGCGCAAAAACCACGTGGAACCATCGAATCTGGCCAAGAGTCGCAACTCGTTCTTCCTCAGTCATCGGGGGCGGGGGCGTTGTTTCTGCAAAAGCATTGCCAAAGATGCGAACCAATGCGAAAAGAATCGCGAATAACACGACAAACTGGAAGATGACCCCCAAAATCGCTGCGCCTGCTTCTCCCAAACCTAAGGCTTGGCTCATTGCCATAATTGGGAAACTGAAAATGGTAAAGAAGCCGAGGCTGCAGACAATACAAACAAGTCCTGCCCAGCGTGCTCCATCCCCTTTAAGTCCGTAGTGTCGATAAATAGGGCATTTGCCAGAAATCATTGCGTAGATGCCGAAGATTAGCAGAATCATATTATTCCCTTTCGTTGTTACGAATAGCCCAACAATATATCAGCGGGTTGTAGAGCAAAAATTGAAGGCTATTGTTTCAGGTATTGTTGTGTGGATTGTCGGGAAAGGCAAGAAAAAAATTTAGAAGTTAAAGTCAAGACGTAAAAGGTTGAACAGCTTTTCGAGCAGGATTGTTTTGGGTCAGACCCTTCGGCTTCGCTCAGGGTGACTTGCTGGCGGGTCAATTTGTCAAGCCCGCGATGGCGGAGCCGATGAGGGTGGCGTTTTCGACGCTGATAATCTCGTAATAAATACCGAGTTTATTTTCGAGGTATTGCTTGAGGTAGAACTCGACGCGGTTCTTTAAGCCCTTCATCTGGTAAAAGGTAGTGCCTTCGGCGACGATGCAGATTGGACGCGAGGGGTCGGTTCCGGAGCCGGATTTGATTGCCATAGCGGATAGGTTGATGGCGGTGAGTTTGGCGGCGCGTTCGGTGAGGCGGTCAGCTATATAATATAAGGTAAGGGAGTCATCGGCATTACCCTGTTTTGCGGCGTCGGCGAGGGGATTTTGGCCATAGGGATACAGTAAAAAGGCGTTCAGAACTTTTGTGTCGAGTTCGGAGATTTGCCAGAGGGCGTTTGCGACGCCTGTTGAGAACAGATTGTCATCGCAGGCCTTGTGAATGGTGGCCAGGCACAGGTTGCCGAGGTATGCGCCGGAAATCATCTTCTCGAATTTGTGGACGCCGGGGTTGACGGTGGATTTGTCGAAGGCGGCGTCAATTTTGCCCTGTTTGATTTTGCCGAAGTTGCCCGATTCGGTATTGATAATCTGGCTTTTCAAGAGGTCGAGATTCCTTGTCTTTTTGATGTTACTATTTTTTTCGACGTAGCAGGTATTGGTGCCTGTGCCGAGGATGAAGCCGATGTATGAGCCAAAGGAGCGGTTCTGGCAGCCGACGCCCGCGAGGAGTGTAACGACGGTGTCGTTGAGCAGGACAATATGTTTTTCGCTGCCAAGCCCCATAGACACGATGGCGCGGTTGAGATTTTCGCCGATGAATTGACCGACGACGTCTTTGGCTTTTATTTCTTTTGAGAATCGGATTAGCCGGCCGTCTTTGTTGGGGAACATTTCGACGGCGTATGAAAAGCAGAAGCCGATATTTTGTGCTGCGCCTGCGACATCCTTAAGATAGCCCGCCACAATCTTGAAGAATTCGTCTTTGCCGATTTCGTGCTGGACGCCGGGCATCTTATAGAGACGCAGGTTTTCGATAATTGCTTTTTTCTGGTCGTCGAAATAGACGGTTGCGACCCGAAAGTTTGTGCCGCCCGCGTCAACAACGATTACGCGTTTGTTCGTGGGGACATCAGCACCTACTTCGATATACGTGGGTATCATATCGAGCGTGCTTTTTTTGCCCGCCAACCCTCGCTGCATCTCGGACAGAAACGAGTCAATCACCAGGTCGATATCGACATCGAGGTAATCCATCTGGTATTTTCTGAGGAAGCGGGTGACATTTTGTTTTACCTTCTTCATTCGCACGTATCCTTTACTCGGTGTACCCGTCGGGATATTTGCTGTGCCACTTCCAGGCGGAGGCGACGATTTTTTCGAGGTTGGTCCATTTGGGCTGCCAGCCGAGCTCCGTCCTGGCTTTGGCAGAATTGCAGACAAGCGCAGGCGGGTCGCCGGGTCTGCGAGGCGATTCGATGACCTTGAAGTTTTTCCCCGACACCTTTTTTACTGCATCAATGACCTGTCGGACGGAATAGCCCTTTCCTAGCCCTAGGTTATAAATCGATTCGGGCTGCTTATCGAGCTTTTTCATCGCAAGCAGATGCGCAAGACAGAGGTCTTCGATATGGATATAATCGCGGACACAGGTGCCGTCGTCGGTTGCGTAATCGGAGCCGAAGATTTTGATTGCATCCATTTTCCCCATCGCGGCGAAAATCGTCAGCGGGATTAAATGCGATTCGGGCTTATGGTCTTCGCCGAGGGTACAATTATTGCCTGCGCCACAGGCGTTGAAGTATCGCAGCACCACGTAATGCAGTTTGCCCGCCTTGGCCTGATGGTGACACATTTTTTCGGCGGCCAATTTTGTTTCGCCGTATGGGTTGATGGGATGCGTGGGCAAATCTTCCGTAATGGGCTGCTTGTCGGGCATTCCATAAACCGCCGCGGTGCTGCTGAATACGAATTTCTCAACGCCCGCTGATTCCATCGCGCTAAGAACTACCTGGGTATTGGAAACGTTATTTTGATAATATTTGAGGGGATTGATTACTGATTCGCCCGCCTCGATGAACGCGGCGAAGTGCATCACGGCCTCTATTTTATATTTTTTGAGGGTCGCGGTCAGCAGGTTGAAATCCGCCAAATCGCCTTTAACGAACTCGCATCCTTTTATCGCTGCCTTATGTCCCTTGCTTAGGTTGTCGTAGATGATTGGTTGATGTCCTTCGGCGGCGAGCATTGCCGTCATATTACTTCCGATGTACCCGGCTCCGCCGGCGACGAGTATTCTCATTTGGTTTGTTCCTTCTTAGTCGCTGCGAGTTGTTTTTCGATGCGTTTCAAAATCTCTGTTTCCAATTGATTGTCTCTGCCGAGGTCCGTCCAGGTCAGATTTGTTTTTTGCTCGCGGGTTAGTTTGGGATTTTTCGCTTCCCTTTGTTGGTAGGACATTGCAGTTTGCTGGTCTGTCGCAATTTGACTTTGGGGCAGGCTTAATCGCTGCGTGGTTGCTCTGCAGTTGATACAAAGTTGGCCGGCCTGTTCGCTTATGTTGATTTCGACTGCCCTGCGGATGCTTTGCAGGTCGGCTTCGGTCCGGTTGAATGAGCCGACGTTGTCAGCTCGCCAGAACTCGAATGACTGTGCTCCCGGCAAGGAGGCGGTTCTTATGTAGCCCACATTAACGTCGAATTTTTCAATACTGAAGCGCATCTCGGCAAGCACCCGTTCGGCTGTTGTCATTGCGGCTGTTTTGTTCGCGTCAGGCGGGCAGAGCTGCTCTATTGTCTTTGTGTATTTGTTTTGCGCGCAGCCGGCGAGCCAAAAGAGCAGCGAGCAGGTTAGCAGTTTGTTCAATATCAATTTATTCATTTTTAATACCTCAGTCATTGCGCCAGTTCGGCATCCGCGGAAGATTATATTGCAAGAGGCAAGCGGTGTTAAAGGGTTTTTTGAATAATGGTCGATGAAGTTGATAATAGTATTAGCGCGGAATTTCTATGCCTTCAGTCCAGACACAGACAATTACAAGCAAACTTGATGAATTGCCCTTGGGTCGGCTGGTTCGGGACTTTTTAAGCTACCTGACGGTCGAGGGGGGATTGTCTGATAACACAATTCAGGGTTATGGGCGGGATTTGAGAGATTTCCTGGAATTCTGCAAATCCGGCAAGGTGGGCGAATTACGCCAGATTACGCCCGCCCTGATACAGAAATATATGATGATACTGGCAAAGGATAACAAGGCGGAGGCATCGCAAAAGAGGGGTTTGGTTGCGATTCGGATGTTTTTGCGGTTCGGCAAGCTAAACGGGCTGGTTAAGGATGATTTTACGGGGATTCTGGAAGGGCCCAAGCTCTGGCAGCGGCTGCCGATAATATGCAGCAAAAAACAGGTGGTGGATTTGTTAGAGGCACCCTCGCCGAAGGAAAAGTATTACCTGCGCGACAAGGCAATGCTTGAATTGCTTTACGCAACCGGGGTCCGGGCCAGTGAGGTTGCGGGCTTGAAAATAGCGGATTTGAATCTTGACGTGGGGTATTTGCGATGTATCGGCAAGGGCAGCAGGGAGCGGGTGATACCGCTTGGTAAGGTTGCGGCGGCGGCGACGCTGGAATATCTGAAAAATATGAGGCCCAAACTGGCAAAGTCATTTAGCGGGGATTTTTTACTGCTTAGCCGAACAGGCAGGCCTATGGGGCGTATCGAAATCTGGCGGCTTATAAAGAGATACGCGGCACGCGCCGGTATGTCGAGAAATTTGACTGTGCATACGCTGAGGCATTGTTTCGCGACTCACCTGCTTGCGGGCGGGGCGGATTTGAGAAGCGTTCAGGAAATGTTGGGACACGTGGATATATCGACGACGCAGATTTACACGCACGTTGATAATGAGAGATTACGGGAGATTCACAGGAAATATCACCCGCGACCGTAGATTTTATAGGACTATTTCGGAATCGGCGGTTGACGTGTGTGGCGATTTGGGCTTATTATCGGGGATGATGAACGTAATGATGAATAATCAGTTCGAAAAGATGATTGGAATAGTGATACGACGGTCTTATTTGGTTATCTTATTATTATTGGCGGGATGCGAGCAGGGCGCGACTAAGAGAGTTGAGAACACAAATATACCTGCCCCTGCGCCTTTGGCGGAGACATTGCCGAGCGGTGAGACGGACACGCAATTGAAGGTAAACCAGGAGGCGTTGCTGAGAGGGGCGACGGATGATGTTCGCCTGGATGCTGCGACGGTGATGCTTTTTAGCGATAGCGCCAGCGCAAGGCGGATACTCATAGAAGCATTAAACCAGTCGGAAAACAAGCAGGCGAGGATGGCGGTTTGCAGGGCGCTGACAGTCAGCAGGGAGACCAGGCGGCCGATAAGGAACAAGAATGATTTTATTGGGCCGTTGGCAAATATTTTGAAAACGGAGGAAGGAAATCCTGCCAAATTCGCAGCAGAGGCATTGCTGATTTTCGATTATGACGCGATAGCGAATATTCTGGAGCCAATGGCAAAGGACGAATCGATGCCCGTCAAGGCACGATTGAACGCGATATATGCGATGAAGGTGCAGCTCGATATAAGAGCTATAACGCGGATAGCCGAACTTGTAGAGGACAAGGATAAGCAGGTCTCAGGCGCCGCAGGTGATGCGCTTCAGTCGTTAGGTGTACCCGTCAGCAGGGACGCGAGGAGACGGGCGCAGATATTGAGCGAGCTGCGAACGAAGGGAATGGAGCGGTTTCAGCGTGACTGGCTTATTCGGCAGGAATCACGGGTAAACGACCTGGAAAAGGAACGAGACCAGTGGCGAAAGCTGTATTTAGGTTCGCTGGACAGGATATATGAAGGAATCAGCGACGATGGGCAGCGAGGTAAATTCCTGATAGAGCAATTAAACAATTCGGAATCTATGATTCGGCTGTGGGCGCTGGATAAGGTGTCGCAGTGGCGGATTGGGACGCAATCGAAACTGCCCGCGGAGCTTGGGCCGGTTTTGGTAAAGCTGGTTTCCAGCGACAACAGGGACGTTCGTCTTGCGACGGCAAAACTGCTTTCGCTGACGGGTGAATTAAGCTCAGCGGAACGGCTGGCGGAACAATTCAAGGTTGAGCAGGACGAAGAAGTGAAGACGGAGTTATTTGTCGCCCTTGGGGCTGCGTGCCATTATGCGCTTGTTCCGACATCGGGCAGCCAGCTTTCTCCTGAGCTTCGAAAGCAGACGCTGGAATGGGCGGCCGGATACCTCAATGACGAGGATGCTAAAAAGGCGCACAAGGGAGCGGAAGTAATCAGGAAACTGATTGAGCCGGGCGGACTTTCGGATGACGATGCCGCCAGGTATATGGATATGCTTGTGGAAAGATACAGCCGAGACAAACAAAAGGGCAATAGCGCTCTGCGAGGTGATTTGTTGGGGACGATGGCGAGATTGTGCGGACAAAGCGCTTATAAGCCGGAGTCAGCCAGACGATTCGCTGCGATTTTTGAACAGGCGTTAAATGATGAAAGCGACCTGGTAAGGGAGGCGGCAGTTGACGGACTTATATGTGTTGACAAGCCCAGGGCGTTAAAACTGCTGGCAAAGGATTTTGTTAATGACAAAAGCCAGATAATCAGAGACAGGGTTATGGACCTTGCGGGGGACGTAGGAGGTAAAGACGACCTTTTGTGGTTGTGGGACAAAGTGGGGGCTAATTCGGAAGGTAAATCGGCGTGGCAGGCGATGCTGAAGATATTTAACAACTGCGATACGAATGTTATTGAAAGCTGGGTCGGCAAGTTTGATTCTCAGTCGGTCAATGGGAAGTTGTCAGATGAGCAGTGTGTATCGTTTTTTGAGCTTGCGGAACGCAAGGCGGCTGCTGAAAACAGGGCGGATATGGTGAAAGCCGCAAGGGAAAAACTTGCCCAGCTTTACGCAAAGTCGGGGCAATTTGAGCAGGCGGCGGAGTATCTTGGCAAATTGCGGGAATCTGCCAGGACCAAAGAGCAAAAAGAAATTATTTTAGGGCAATTAATAAATGTGTATCTGCGCTGGCCAAAAGTGGAGGCGGCGACACTGCTCGTAGGTAATTCCTTACTGGAAAAGGACTTAGGTAGAGATAGCGTGGTTGTTCGCTCGATAGATGCGTTTCTGGATAATCCGTCGGGAGGGGCGGAGCCCAATATGGTTTTGAAATCGCTGCGGAAGGTCAAGGCATCTGAGCTGCGGCCTTTGTGGCGTCAAAACCTGACCCGGTGGAGTAAACGGTTTGGTTTGACTGAAGACCCAAATACAGGCGGATAACAATACTGATATCAGCGTTGGTGAGGGGGTAAAGTAATATCTGAAAACCCGGGAGACGGAGGGGGGCCTAAAAAAAATATTATTTTTTTGTTTTTTTGTGTTTGCAGATTGCCCCGGATTTTTGTAAACTACCCTACTCACATTAGTTTAATAACGGATTGGTTGCCGTCAAAAGCCGGGTTTGAGGCAAAGACGGCGTGGTTTTAGAGGCCTGCGGCCGAGCGTGGGAACTATTTTTAGTTCCTGCCTGTGTTTTTGCGCGGCGCAGAAGTTGTGTTTAAACTGCTGCTGTAGCTCAGTTGGTAGAGTGCGTCCTTGGTAAGGACGAGGTCATGGGTTCAAATCCCATCAGCAGCTAAGTGCAGAATTTTCAGGCCGGCGTGTTGGCTTGGTGGCCGGGGTCGGCTGTGAGTTGATTTTATAAAAACGTAAATTTTAAAACAGCGTAGGACAGTAAACGGAAACTAAAAGGAAACAAATGATAGGAGGTTTGTAAAACCATGGCTAAGGCGGTATTTGAGAGAACTAAGCCCCACGTCAACGTCGGTACGATTGGACACGTCGACCATGGCAAGACGACGCTGACGTCGGCGATGACCAAGGTAATGGAACTGAAGGGATTGTCGAAGTTTAAGAGCTATGATGACATAGCGAAGGCCTCGGAATCGCAGGGCCGGCGAGACCCGACAAAGATTTTGACGATTGCGACCGCGCACGTCGAGTATATGACGGAAAACCGGCATTATGCTCACGTTGACTGTCCGGGACACGCCGATTACGTGAAAAACATGATTACCGGCGCCGCCCAGATGGATGGCGCGATTCTGGTAGTCAGCGCTTATGACGGCCCGATGCCCCAGACCCGCGAGCACATACTGCTTGCCCGTCAGGTAAACGTGCCGAAGATTGTTGTGTTCCTGAACAAGGTTGACCTGGTCGATGACAAGGAGCTTGTTGACCTGGTCGAGATGGAAGTAAGAGACCTCCTGAATAAATATGAGTTCCCGGGCGACACGACCCCGATTATTCGAGGTTCATCGACCGCGGCGTTAGCCGCCAAGACCCTCGATGACCCGGCTTGCGCGCCTATTGTTGAACTGCTCAAGGCGATGGATGAGTATATTCCAATTCCGCAGAGACAGATTGATAAGCCGTTCCTTATGCCCGTTGAAGACGTATTCAGCATTAAGGGCAGGGGCACGGTCGGTACGGGCAGGATTGAAAGAGGCGTCGTTAAGGTCGGCGAAGAAGTATCCATCATCGGGCTTTCTCCGGATATTCGCAAATCGGTTGTCACCGGCGTTGAGATGTTCAACAAGACGCTGGATGAAGGACAGGCGGGTGATAATGTCGGATTGCTTCTTAGAGGCGTCGAAAAGAAGGACCTCGAACGCGGACAGGTCATTGCCAAGCCGGGAAGCATTACGCCGCACACGCATTTCATGTCGGAAGTTTACGTGCTGACGAAAGAAGAAGGCGGAAGGCATTCACCGTTCTTCCCGGGATATAAGCCACAGTTCTATTTCAGGACGACGGACGTAACAGGTTCAGTCAAGCTCATTCAGAGCCGAGAAGGCAAGCCCGCTGAGATGTGTATGCCTGGCGATAACATCGCTATGGAAGTCGAGATTATTTCGCCCATCGCGATGGAAGAAGGCCTCAGGTTCGCTATTCGTGAAGGCGGCAGAACCGTAGGAGCCGGCGTTGTAACCAAGGTTATCGGTTAATGAACGAATAAAGGACGATACAGCAGGGTCGCATGGCTAAGAAAAGTAAAAGAGAATTTGTTTGGCTTGAATGCAAGGACTGCGGGCAGCGAAACTACAGGACCAATGTCAGTGTCGCTGAAGGCACTCCGAAGCTGGAGCTGCAGAAGTACTGCAAGTTCGAGCGAAAACATACGACTCATAAGCTGAAGCGTAAGTAATACGGGTTGGTACAGAGACAATGATAGGCCAGTAGCTCAATTGGCAGAGCGTCGGTCTCCAAAACCGAAGGTTGGGGGTTCGATTCCCTTCTGGCCTGGTGTGGGCCAGCCGCCGGCGCTCGAAAGCTACCGCTTTTATCCTGATAAAGCATTGGGGTTATGGGCGGGCAAGGCAGGGATGGCGAAAAAGCGTTCAGGCAAGGAATCAGGTGCATTATGATGAGTGTATATAAAAGAGGCCAGGGCAAATATACTCGGATGTTTACCGTCCTGAGCGGTGCGCTGATAGTGGCGATAGGGTGTTTTTCGCTTTACCGAACGCTCGATGCGGCGGATATCGGCCTGTGGGTTTCGACGATGGTACCTGTCGGAGTGTTTATCGGCCTGTCGGTTTTGATTATGTGGCTGATGAACAGGCCAAGCATCGCGGATTTTATGATTGCCGCTGAAGGCGAAATGAAAAAAGTCAACTGGTCCACAAGACAGGAGGTAACGGTTTCGACGATTGTTGTGATTTCGGTGGTGATTATCCTGGCGGCGATGCTGGGCATCGCGGATTTTGTTCTACAGTTGTCCGTTGCCTGGTTAGTGCAGTAAAAACGCGGGCATAAACCCGTTTTAAGCCGTTTTTTGTAATTGAGTCGGGGCGTTTTAATGAAATGGTACGTGCTGAGAGTTGCATCCAATAAGGAGATGCACGTCAAAGAGGTACTTTCGCAGAAGGTCAACGTGGCTGGCCTGACGGACATTATCGGCAGGATAGAAGTTCCCGTCGAGAGGGTCAAGAAGGTTCGCGGCAATAAGCAGACCGTTCACAAGCGAAAGCTGTACCCCGGCTACGTTTTTATGGAAATGAATACCGCTGAAGACGGGAAGGTTCAGGAAAAAGTGTGGTTTGTGATAAAAGAAATTCCCGGCGTAGGCGATTTTGTGGGTACGGAAGGTGTTCCGACGGCAATGCGGGATACCGATGTCGCCAAGATGATGCAGGAAGTTGAAAAGCCCGAAGAGGCGCCGAGCATCAAAGTTGATTTCAAGAAGGGCGACCAGATTAAGATTCGTGAAGGTCCGTTCGAGAGCTTCGAGGGAACAGTTGAGGCGATTGACCAGGACAGAGGCATTGTAAAGGTTATTGTTGAAATATTCGGGCGAAGCACTCCGCTGGATATCGAATATTGGCAGATAGAAAAGGCATAAGGCCTGTTCGGCGAAGAAGTGCGACGTGTTTTGAGGTTGAATAATGGCAAAGGAAAAACCGGCAGCAAGAGGCGGCGTAAAAGAATTATTGGTTAAGATAAAACTGCAGGCGTCCGGCGGGCAGGCGACCCCGGCCCCGCCGATTGGCCCTGCACTTGGCCAGCACGGCGTCAATATTGGGCAGTTTGTCTCGCAGTTCAACGAGCGGACAAAAGAGCTGAACGGGACGACTGTGCCGGTGGTGATATCCGTATATACGGACAAGACGTTCACCTTTGAGGTGAAGAGTCCTCCGGCGGCGGTATTGCTGAAACAGGCGGCGGGCGTTGCCAAGGGCAGCGGCACACCGAACAAGGAAAAGGTCGGCAAGGTAACAGCCGAGCAGGTTCGGCAGATTGCACAGGCGAAGATAAAGGACCTCAACGCGTACAGTTTGGACCAGGCGGAGAAGATTATCCGCGGGACAGCTCGAAGTATGGGCGTTGACGTTGTGGATTAATAGAAGAGTAAAGCAAAGGCGATTCGAGAAATAAAATTATGACGATTACCAGAGGCAAAAGATACCGCAAAGACGCAGAGAATACCAGCGAAACGCCGGTTGCTCTGGCTGAGGCGGTAGCAAAGGTTAAGACGTTTAACACAACGAAGTTTGACCAGACAGTCCAGTTAATATTCTGGCTTGGTATCGACCCGAAGCAGTCGGACCAGATTATACGCGGCGCGCTATCGCTGCCTCACGGGATAGGTCAGCAAAAGAAAGTCATTGCGTTCTGCGAGGGAGCAGACGCCGAAGCAGCCAAACAGGCAGGCGCCATCGAGGTAGGTGTGGACGAGCTGATTGCGAAAGTAACGGGCGGCTGGTCGGATTTCGACGTGGCGATTGCCTCAACGAAGGTTATGGGCAAGGTAGGCAAGCTGGGCCGGGTTCTTGGCCCGCAGGGCAAGATGCCCTCGCCCAAAAACGGCACGGTAACTGCCGACGTCGCTACCGCGGTGCGTGAGTTCGCGGCTGGCAAGGTCGAATTCAAAAACGACACTGGCGGAAACGTCCACGTTGTTGTAGGCAAGGTGAGTTTTGACGCGCAGAAACTGATAGACAACATCGATGCCGTTATATCGCATATCAAAAAGATTAAGCCGGTAAGCTCAAAAGGAACTTATATAAAGAAAATCAGCATTCACGCGGCGATGAGCCCGGGCGTGCTGGTTGCCGTATAGGCGGATTTGAATTTTGGTTGTGCGCAGAGATTCGCTGTGCATAACGCATTTGTGAAAGAATCAGGCAGGTGAAAATATGAGCAAGTTCGTAAAAGATTTACTGTGTTCAGAACTGGAAAAAAGAATCGTTAACGAGAAGGTTACCGATTTTATCGTTATCAGCACGCAGAAAGTAAACGGCGTTGATAACAACGTAATGCGTGGCGCGCTCAAGAGCAAAGGCATTAAGCTGTTAGTCGTCAAGAACGCCCTTATGAAAAGGACACTGACGAAGCTGAAGATGGAATCAGCGGGGTCGCTTTTTGTCGGGCCTTGCGTGGTCGCATACGGCGGCGACAGTATTGTCGATGTCGCAAAGGAGTTGAGCGTCTGGACCGGTAAGGTAAAGGCGATTCATATAAAAGGCGCGTATCTCGAAGGCGCATCGCTGGATGACAAGGGAGCACAGGGGCTTTCAAAGATGCCGAGCCGGGTGGAATTACAGGGCAGGATTATTATGCTGGCCAAGTCGCCAGGCGCTAAATTGGCCGGGGCGATTGGCGGACCTGCCGGAAGAATTGCCGGCTGCATAAAGACGATTGTGGACAAAGGTGAAAAATCGGAGACCAAGGCCGCATAAGGGGCGGCCCAAAACGAATACAAACAGCTCAGACGGCTGCCCCCGGATTTTCGGGGTTAAACGGGACGGCGTAGTTCCGGCTACCATCGGGCGAATTGATATAGGAGTTTAACGAACATGTCAGAAGAGACAAAACAGGCAAAGAGCTTCAGCGATGAAACAAAGAAACTCGGCGACGCGATTGTAAAGCTGACGCTGATGCAGGCCAAGGAGCTTGGCGATTATCTTAAGGAAGAGTACGGCATAGAGCCGGCAGCAGGCGGCGCGGTAATGATGGCAGGCCCGGCGGCGGCAGCGGCTGAGGCGGCCCCGGTGAAGAGCACGTTTGACGTTATCCTCAAGGCAGCCGGCGAAAAGAAGATTCAGGTCATCAAGGAAGTCAGAGCATTGACATCACTGGGCCTCAAAGAAGCGAAGGACCTTGTTGACGGCGCACCGAAACCGGTAAAGACCGGCGTAAGCAAGGACGAGGCGGAGGCCGCCAAGAAGCAGCTCGAAAGCGCCGGAGCAACGGTGGAAATCGCCTAAAGATTGATTGTGACCCAAAAGGGCCAAAAATAAAAAAATTAGACAATTTAACGATTGCCGTTTAATTCGGGACTGAAAAATGGCTGAATTGAAAGTTCGTAATTTCGGCAAAATGCGGGAGAAAGTCGAAATCCCTGACCTTGTTGTCGTGCAGAAGAAGGGCTACGGAGAATTTCTGCAAATGGATGTAGCCCCTGCGAAGCGTGCGAACAGGGGCCTGGAAGAGCTGTTTCGCGAGACCTTCCCAATAGAGAGTTACGATAAAGGGATAATCCTTGAGTACCTTTACTATGAGCTTGAGCAGCCGAGGTACAACATAAACGAGTGCAGGCAGCTTCGCCTGACATACGGTTATCCGCTGAAGATTACCTGTCGGCTTCGCAACAAGGACGGACAGGACATAGCCGAGCAGGCGATATACCTCGGCGAAATACCCGTCATGATTGGCGGCGGTGAGTTTATTATCAACGGAGCCGAAAGGGTTATCGTAAGCCAGCTTCACAGAAGTCCCGGCGTTGATTTTCTTGTAGAGAGCAAAGAAGGCGACCGCATACTTCACGGGGGCAGAATCATCCCGGAACGCGGAAGCTGGATAGAAATCAGCGTTACACACAAAGACGTTCTGGTTGTGAAAATCGACCAGTCAAGCAAGATTCCCGCGACGATTTTCCTGCGGGCATTAAGCTCCGATTTCAGCGAGACCGAACAGATAATCAGACGGTTTTACGAAACCAAAGAGGTGCAGAAGAACAAGCTTACGCCTGATATGTGGGTGGTGCGAGATATCGTCGATACCGAAAGCGGCGAGATAATCGTAAAAGCGGGCGCACAAATTGGCGACAAGGTTTCGATTATTCAGCAAAGCGAAATAAAGAAAATCGAGGTAGTCGAAGGGTCGTGTGATGCGCTGGTGTTCAATACGCTTGCGGAAGACGACTGCAAGAACCACGAGCAGGCGTTGTTGAAGTTTTACGTCAGGTTACGGCCAGGCAATCCTGCCAACCAGGAAAAGGCCAAACAATTCTTCGAGGAGAAATTCTTTGATGTCAACCGGTACCGGTTAGGCAAAGTGGGCAGGTTCCGGCTGAACCGCAAATTCGGGCAAAACGTTGCCCTTACGGAAATGACGCTGCGGGCCGAGGATTTCATCAACGCGGTGAAGTATATAATCGGATTGCGCAACAATGAGGGCGAGGTTGACGATATCGACCATCTGGGCAACCGTCGGCTGAGGACAATTGATGAATTGGCTGGCGGCGAAATTCGCAAGGGGCTTTTGAAGCTTCGCAAGACCGTGCAGGAACGAATGAGCACGATGAAAGAAGGCGAGCAGCCATTGCGGATAGCGGACCTTGTCAACTCGAAGAGCGTATCGAGCAGCATAAACTTTTTCTTCGGACGAGGCGAGCTGAGCCAGATAGTGGACCAGACCAACTCGCTTAGCCAGCTGACACACGAAAGACGTTTGTCGGCGCTTGGGCCTGGCGGTTTGAACAGGAGACGCGCGGGCTTTGAAGTTCGCGACGTTCATATCAGTCACTACGGCAGGATTTGCCCGGTAGAGACACCGGAAGGCACAAACATCGGTCTTATCAGCTCGCTGGCGATATTCGCCACGGTTGACGAGTATGGGTTCCTGCTTTCGCCTTATTACAAGGTTGAAAAGGGCAAGGTTACCGGCAGCGTCGCGTTTCTGCGGGCAGATGAGGAAATGAAAGCGATATTCGCTCCGCCAAGTGCGGTTGACCCGGAAACAAACAGGATACCGGAAGGTATGGTGCTGGCACGACAGCAGGGTGAACTTGCACAGGTAACACACGACGAGGTGAATTACGTTGATGTTTCGCCAAAGCAGATTGTGGGTTTGTCGGCTGCGCTGATACCGTTCCTTGAGCACGACGACGCGAACAGGGCGCTGATGGGTTCGAATATGCAACGCCAGGCGGTGCCGCTGTTGAAGTGCCAGGCGCCGCTGGTTCAGACGGGTATGGAAGAAATGGCGGGGCGGTATTCGAGTATGGTTGTGCGGGCGCAAAAGGCGGGAACAGTTACCGCAGTTGACGCCACTAAGATTGTGATTAATCATACAGATGAATATAAGCTGGAGAAATTCTTCGGATTAAATGAGCGAACGTGTCTCAACCAGAGGCCGATTGTCAAACTTGGTCAAAGGGTTGAGAAAGACCAGACGCTGGCCGACGGCGGCGGCACTGAAGACGGTGTGCTTGCACTGGGCAGGAACCTGCTTTGTGCGTTTATGTCATACGAAGGATTCAACTTCGAGGACGCTATCATCGTCAGCGAGCGATTAGTCAGGAATGACAGCTTCACAAGTATTCATATCAATGAGTTTGACGCCGAGATACGCGAGACGCCGTTGGGCAAGGAAGAATTCACCAACGACATACCAAACGTAAGCGAAAAAGCGTTGCGTAATCTTGACGAGCACGGCGTGGTTCAGGAGGGCACGAGGGTTCAGCCGGGCGATATACTGGTGGGCAAGGTTGTGCCGAAGGGCAAGACCGAGCTTACGCCGGAAGAAAAACTGCTGCATGCGATATTCGGCAGGGCCGGCGAAGACGTTAAGAATGATTCGCTTGAGCTGCCCAACGGTTACGAAGGCGTCGTCATTAAAACCGAGCGGTTTGTGCGGCGGGGAGCAGGCGGCGAAGAGGGCAAAAAGGCGCTTAACGCCCAGATAAGAGAAATTGAAAAAGATATACGGTCAAAGCAGTGCGTGATATTCAGGCAAATGGTGACCGCGATTCATGAGAAGTTCGAGGTCGATATTGTTGACCCGTCCAGCAGGCAGAAGGCCGGCATCAGCGAAGATGACGAGGTTGTTTACGAACAGGTTACCAACTGGGATATAAAATGGGTCAAGCCCGCCCCGATGCGTGAGAAGGTCGAGAAGCTGGCGGATAAATTTGTTGAGAAAATCAGGGCGCTCGATGAGGAAGCCAAAAAGCGAGTAGAGCGGCTGAAACATGGCGATGAGCTTCCCAGCGGCGTTATTGAAATGGTCAAAATATATGTCGCGACCAAACGGATTATGTCGATTGGAGACAAAATCGCGGGTCGCCACGGCAACAAAGGCGTTATCGCGAAGGTGCTGCCGCAGGAAGATATGCCGTTCCTTGAGGATGGCACACCGATTGACATATTGCTCAACCCGCTGGGTGTGCCGAGCAGAATGAACGTCGGCCAGATTCTTGAGACGCACCTGGGCTGGGTAGCGAAGGTGCTGGGCTTTACGGCGGTTACGCCTGTGTTCGACGGCGCCAAGGAGCAGGACATCAGGGATCTGACCGAAGAGGCCAATAAATTGATGGCTCGTCGAAAGATTGAGCTTGAGAAGGCGGGCCAGACCCCCGCGGATGATGAGCTTTTTGTGCAGGTTCCCAAGTCGCTGAAGACGCAGTTATATGACGGGCGGACGGGTGAGCCGTTCGACCAGCAGGCGACGATTGGGTTTATCTATATTATGAAACTGCATCATTTGGTTGACGACAAGATTCACGCTCGTTCGACGGGGCCTTACAGCTTGATAACGCAGCAGCCATTGGGCGGCAAGGCGAGAACCGGCGGACAGAGGTTCGGCGAAATGGAAGTTTGGGCGCTGGAAGGTTACGGCGCGGCTTATACGTTGCAGGAAATGCTTACGGTCAAGAGCGACGACGTTGAGGGACGCACCAAGATATACGAATCGATGGTAAAGGGGCAAAATACGCTCGAAGCCGGGACGCCTCTGTCGTTTGACGTGCTTTGCAATGAAATAAGAGGGCTGGGTCTGAATATCCAGCTCGAAAAGAAACGGCTGGGCGGAACAACAACTTTGTAAAGGTAGATAGAGTGTCGGGAACCCTTGTTGATTATATTGGCAATAGTGTCATTAAGGAGCCAGAAATAAATGATAAGCAATATCTATGATCGGATAAATGATTACGGTTCGGTCAAGATTTCGCTTGCCGGTCCCAATGATATTCGCAGCTGGTCGTTCGGCGAGGTTCGCAAGCCCGAAACAATCAATTACCGAACGTACAGGCCTGAGAAGGACGGTCTTTTCTGCGAACGTATATTCGGGCCGGAGCGGGACTGGGAATGCGCATGCGGCAAGTATAAAGGTACCAAGTACAAGGGTATCATCTGCGACCGTTGCGGGGTGAAGGTTACGCACAGCAGGGTCCGCCGCAAGAGAATGGGGCATATCAATCTTGCTTCTCCGTGCGTTCATATATGGTTTTTCAAGGCAGTTCCGAACCAGCTGGGGACGGTTCTTGGAATGAAAGGATTGGACCTTGAGAAGGTAATCTATTACCAGGATTACCTGGTTACCGACCCCGGCCAAAGCCCGCTCAAACTCGGGCAACTGCTTTCGGAAGAGGAATGTCGCGACGCGACCGCCAAGTACGGCAGCAGTTTCAAGGTTGCAATGGGCGGCGAGGCGATAAAGACCCTGCTTGGCCGGCTTGATTTGGACGGCATAAGCACTGAGCTGCGAACCGCGATAAGCAAGACAAGCTCGGTTCAGCGAATGAAAGACCTTAGCAAGCGTCTCAAGACAATTGACGCGATAAAGAACAGCAATAATAAAGCGGAGTGGATGGTTCTTGAGGTGATTCCGGTCATACCGCCCGATTTGCGTCCGCTGGTGCTGCTGGAAAGCGGCAATTTCGCGACGAGCGATTTGAACGACCTTTACAGGCGTATAATCAACCGTAACAACCGGTTGAAAAAACTAATGGACCTCAACGCTCCTGAAGTCATTATTCGCAACGAAAAGCGAATGCTTCAGCAGGCGGTCGATTCTCTTATGGACAACGGCAGATGCAGAAGGCCGGTGCTGGGGAGCAACAACAGGCCGTTGAAGAGCTTGAGCGATATGATAAAAGGCAAGCAGGGACGATTCAGGGAAAACCTGCTTGGCAAGCGAGTCGATTATTCGGCGCGTTCGGTCATTGTAATAGGGCCGACGATGAAACTGCATCAGTGCGGTTTGCCGAAGAGGATTGCGCTGGAATTGTATCAGCCGTTTATTATCCGCCGGCTCAAACAAAGCGGGCTTGCGGACACAATTAAGAGCGCCAAGAAGATGATTGAGCGTCGCGGCGAGCAGATATGGGATATTCTCGAAGAAGTGATTCACGAGCACCCAGTGCTGCTGAACCGTGCGCCGACACTGCACAGGATGGGTGTTCAGGCGTTTGAGCCGGTGCTGGTGGAAGGCAACGCGATTATGCTGCATCCGCTGGCCTGCAAAGGGTTCAACGCGGATTTCGACGGCGACCAAATGGCGGTGCATCTGCCGTTGAGCGTCGAGGCGCAAACCGAAGCCCATACGCTGATGATGACCACGAACAATATTTTCTCGCCTGCCAACGGTTCGCCGATGGTCGGGCCTTCTCAGGATATGGTGCTGGGCAATTACTATCTGACCAGTATGCTTTCGGGCCAGAAGGGCGAGGGAATGGCGTTCCGTGATACGTTCGAGGCGATGCTTGCTTGTGATATGGGCAAGATTGACCTGCACGCCAAAGTCAAGGTCCGGATTACCAAGCCGGTGGTCAAGGAAGGCGAAAAGGCGAGAGATTTAAAGAGTAAGGAGATTTCAAAGCCAATCGTGGTTGAGACGACAGCCGGCAGGTGTATTTTCAACGATATTTTGCCTGCGAAGATGCCATTCTACAACGGGACGATGGGACAGAAGCCGCTGAGCCAGGTAATCAGCGATTGTTACGCGGTTGCCGGCAGTGCGGCGACGGTTGATTTGTTGGACAGGATAAAAGAAAAGGGATTCAGGCACGCGACCTTGTCGGGGCTGAGCTTCGGCATAATGGATTTGAAGATACCGCCCAAGAAGAAGGATATTATCGACGAGACGGAAAAGCGTGTAAAGAAGATACAGAAGAACTATCAGGCCGGCGTATTGACCGAAGGCGAGCGGTATAACCAGGTTATCGATGCCTGGACCAACGCCCGTGTCGCTGTAACAAGCGAAATGATGCGGGGCCTCAAGGAAGACAAGAAAGACGACGGCTCAGCTTATCTGAACCCGATTTATATGATGAGTATCTCCGGCGCAAGAGGCAGCGTTGACCAGATTCAGCAGCTTGCCGGTATGCGAGCGTTGATGGCCAAGCCCAGCGGCGAGATTATCGAGACGCCGATTAAGTCGAACTTCCGCGAGGGTTTGACGGTTCTCGAGTATTTCAGCTCGACGCACGGCGCCAGAAAAGGTCTTGCGGATACGGCGTTGAAGACAGCCAACTCGGGTTATCTTACTCGCAAGCTGATAGACGTTGCTCAGAATATGATAGTTACCGAGCGGGATTGCGGGACGTTGCAGGGTATTACCAAGAGCACAGTCGCCAGGGGCGAGCAGGTTGATGTGCCTTTGACGCAGCTTATTATCGGCAGGACCGCAAGGGACAATATCCGCAATCCGATTACCGATGAGATGATTGTCCGGGAAAACGAGGTCATAACGCCTGACGCGGCCGTGAAGATTGAGGCACTTGGGCTTGACGCAATCAGGGTCAGAAGTCCGCTGACGTGTGACAGTCCGTTCGGCATGTGCGCGAAGTGTTACGGCTGGGATATGAGCACGGGGCAGCTTGTTGAAGAAGGCCTGCCCGTTGGGATTATAGCAGCCCAGTCGATCGGCGAGCCGGGCACACAGTTGACACTGCGGACGTTCCACACCGGTGGAATTGCCTCTCGCGCCATTCTGGAGCGTGAGCAGAGAGCGACTCAGCCGGGCAAAATACTTTATCGCGATTTAAACGCGGTAACGTTTACTGCTGAGGACGGCAGTTCGAGGGCGGTTGCCCTGAAGCGTAACGGCGAGATTGCTATCCTGGATGACAAGGACCGCGAGCTTGACAAGTTCAAGGTTCCTTATGGTGCGATTGTCAGAGTGAAAAATAATGAAGAGGTAAAAAGCGGGGCGTTGCTGTTTGAGTGGGACCCGCACCGCACGCCGATATTGGCGGAGGTTTCTGGTTTAATCCGCTTTGTGGATATTATCGAAGGCGAGACGATTCGGCTCGAAGAGGAACGCAAAGGCCAGTTGGGCAATAAGCCGGTCATAATCGAGCACAAGGGCGATAAGCACCCGCAGATTATGATTGAGGATGCCCAGGGCAAGATTCTTGATGTTCACTATCTGCCCGCGGGCGCCCGAATAGAGGTTACGGAAGGCCAGCAGGTCCAGGCGGGCCAGTTGCTTGCTCATCAGCCGAGAGCCACGGGCGGAACGCAGGATATCACGGGTGGTTTGCCGCGAGTTACGGAAGTGTTCGAGGCACGCAAGCCCAAAGACCCGGCGGCCATAGCGGAAATCAGCGGACGTGTCGAGCTCAAGAGCGACAAGCGCAAGGGCAAGATGACGATTACTATTCGTTCCGAATCCGGTATGGAAAAGGAACACCACGTGCCGCGTGACAGGCATTTGAACGTTCACACGGGCGATATGGTTGAGGCAGGCGATACGCTGACCGACGGCCCGTTGGTTCCGCACGATATTTTGCGGATTAAGGGCGAAGAGTCGCTGCAGAGATATTTGATTGGCGAAATTCAGAACGTTTACCGTTCGCAGAACGTTAATATCAACGACAAGCACATCGAGATTATATGTTCGCAGATGATGCGAAAGATTGAGATTGAGTCGGTAGGCGACAGCGAGTTTTTACCTGGCGAGGTGGTTGACAAGTTTGAGTTCCGCAGGGAAAACACGCGGCTCAATGAAAGCATCAAGATAGCTAATGTGGGCGAGGCGAATGAGCTTAAAGAGGGTCAGGTCATAGATAAGGCCAAGCTGGCGACCATCAACGAAAAGGTTGAATTAATCGGCGGCGAGCCGGCGAAGGGCAAAAAACCGAGAATGGCAACCGCCAAGACGCTGCTTTTGGGTATTACCAAGGCGTCACTGCGTTCGGACAGCTTTATCGCCGCGGCCAGCTTCCAGCAGACGACAAAGATATTGACTGAAGCGGCATTGGGTGGTAACATAGACAAACTCGCCGGTTTGAAGGAAAACGTGATACTTGGGCATTTGATACCGGCGGGCACGGCGTTTAAGCCGTATCTGGAATTGAAGGTTAAACACCTTGCCGAGGCGCCGCTGCCCAAGGAATTCAAAGAAGTGAGTGAAATTGAAGAAGTCAAGGCGGCTGAAGCTCAGAAGGAAGCCAAGATGAAGGAAGCCCTGGGCATTAAGTAGTTTTTATAGACGTTGGAGTGACAGATTTATGGCGACAATGAACCAGTTGGTGAGAAACCCGAGAGCTAAATCAAAGGGCCAGAAAAGACGGTCGGATATAAGCGGGTCGCCCCAGAAACGAGGGGTATGCCTGATTGTCCGGACGATGACTCCCAAGAAGCCCAATTCCGCTTTGCGTAAGGTGGCTCGTGTTCGTCTGACCAACGGTAAGGAAGTAACGGCTTATATACCGGGAATAGACCACAACCTGCAGGAGCACAGCACGGTAATGATACGAGGGGGCAGGGTGCGTGATTTGCCCGGCGTGCGTTACCATATAATTCGCGGGGTGCTGGATTGCGCGGGCGTCGCCAATCGCAGGCGGGGCAGAAGCAAATACGGCGCAAAGAAAGGCAAATAATTTACTTTTAAGGTTTGAGTAAGGGTATCGAGGAACAAAAGAATGGCAAAAAAAGCAACAGCGTCAAAAGAGCAGTTGAAAGCCGACGGCAAATATAACAGCCGGCTGGCGGGGAAATTTATCAACTGCCTGATGTGGGCAGGCAAAAAGAGCGTTGCGCAGCGGATATTTTACGATGCGATAGATATCATAGCCGAGAAGGAAAAAGCCGCCCCGGCGATTGAGGTTTTCGAGGCCGCGGTAAATAACGTCAAGCCGGCGATTGAGGTTCGCAGCAAGCGAGTCGGCGGGGCAAGTTACCAGGTCCCGATGCAGGTAAACTCGAAGCGTCAGCAGTCGCTGGCGATACGATGGATACTCGACGCGTCGAGAGGCGCAAAGGGTAAGCCAATGTGCGAACGCCTGGCGGCGGAGCTGATTGAGGCCTACAACAAAAAAGGCGGCGCAATGATGATGAGGGAAAACGTGCACAAAATGGCGGACGCCAACAAGGCGTTTGCTCATTTCGCGTGGTAGCAAGGACGTATTGAACTGCCATGGTGCCTTATGGTCAACCGTGGCAGTTTTTTTTATTGAATTTTTTTTAGTGATGACAAACAGATGTTAGAAGAGCTTAGGAAAATACGCAATATAGGCATTATCGCTCATATTGACGCCGGCAAAACAACGGTGTCGGAGCGAGTTCTTTATTATGCCGGCAAGACCTACAAAATGGGCGAGGTTCACGACGGCACGGCGGTGATGGACTACCTCGAAGAAGAGCAAAAAAGGGGGATAACCATTACGTCGGCGGCGACGAGATTCCCGTGGGCGGGTGCGGAAGTCAACCTGATTGATACGCCGGGACACATTGATTTTACGGCGGAAGTGGAAAGGTCGCTGAGAGTGCTTGACGGGGCCGTGATTGTTTTTGACGGCAGCGAAGGCGTGCAGGCGCAAAGCGAGACGGTCTGGAGACAGGGACAGAAATACGGCGTGCCCTGCCTTTGCTTTATCAACAAGATGGACAAGGTCGGCGCGGATTTTGAAATGAGCGTTGACAGCATCAGGGAAAAACTCGCTGCCAATCCGCTTGTCGTACAGCTTCCAATAGGGGCTTCGGACACTTTTACCGGGGTCATAGATTTAATCAAGAGGCACGCGGTTCTTTTCGATACGAAAAAGCTGGGTGCTGATTTCGAGGTGGTTGAAATCCCCGCGGAGTACCGCAGCAAAGTGGAGCAGGCCAGGCATGATATGCTTGAGCATTCGGCTGAGCACGATGAAGAAATGATGGACAAGTATGTTCACGATAAGCCGATAGATGAGGAGCTGATTTGCAGGGCGATAAGGAAGGGGACGATTGCCGGCAAGCTGCACCCGGTATTTTGCGGCTCGGCTTTGCAGTATATCGGCATTCAGAAGCTGCTGGATGGGGTTGTGGCATATTTGCCTTCGCCGATGGAAAAGCCGCCGATTATTGCTCATACGCCCGGCGACGAGGAAAAGAAAATCCCGGTCAAGTGCGACCCGAAAGGCAGTTTAGTGGCGCTTGCCTTTAAGATTATCAGCGAGCCACACGGTGACCTGAATTTTATAAGGATATATCAGGGGACATTGAAGTCGGGCAGCAGGGTGCTCAATGTTACTCGCGACAAGCGGGAAAATATCACGCGTATGTTCGAGATGCACGCCAACGACCGCAAAATTCTCGAAGAGGCCCACGCAGGCGACATTGTGGCTGTGGTTGGTCCTAAACATACAATTACGGGCGATACGCTGAGCGACCCGAAGCATCCGGTGCTGCTTGCCAGTATAACTTTCCCGCAGACGGTAATAAGTATGTCGATAGAGCCGAAGACGGCCGGCGATAAAAATAAGCTGGGCGACGCTCTTGCTGCATTGCGGCGGGAAGACCCGACTTTTGAATCGAAAGTTGACCACGAAACCGGCCAAATGATTATCAGCGGTATGGGCGAGCTTCATCTCGAGATTCTTCAGCACAAGCTGATGAAAGAAAAAGGGGTAGATATCAAGGTTGGCAGGCCTCGTGTGGCATATAAAGAGGCGATTACCAAACAAGCCGAAGCTGAAGGCAAGTTTGTGCGTCAAAGTGGGGGGCATGGGCAATATGGGCATGTTATTTTAAAGGTTGAGCCATTATTTGGCGAAGACGGGCATTTGAGCCGGGAAATGGAGTTTATCAATGAGGCGGGAGGAGACAGGGTGCCCAGAGAGTATGTCGGGGCGGTCGAGAAGGGGGTTGAGGATGCCCTTGGGACGGGCACTTTAGGGGGCTATCCCGTTATGGGCATTAGAGTTACGTTAATTGACGGCTCATATCATACGGTGGATTCATCGGATATTGCATTTGAGCAGGCGGCTGCGATTGCGATTAAGTCGGCTCTCGAAAAAGCGAAGCCAATACTTTTGGAGCCGGTTATGAAGATTGAGGTTATTGTTCCGGAGGCCCATTTCGGGGTTATCCAAGCCAGCTTGCTTTCCAAGAGGGGATTTATCACAGACAGCAGGATTCACGGGAAAACGCGGACGATTGACGCGAAGGTTCCGTTGTCCGAGATGTTCGGGTATTCCAGCGAGATAAGAAGCGCAACAGCCGGGCGGGGCACGTTTACTATGGAGCCCTTAAGTTATGAGAAAGTGCCTGAACAGATCGCTGAACAGGTTATATCGCTGTAGAAAAAAAATATTAATTTCTTTGGAAATTTTTTGTAATTTGCTGGTTGACGTAAGTCGGGTTGTATGTTAAATTGCTAATCTTTCAGCCGTAGCGAGCATCGCCAGGGATGGCTTTGCGATTGACGAGTTGGGCTGTAACACGTCTTGCGAATCGTGGTCGTCAAGGACGGTTTGATTGGTTGATTGTTTTAATTAAGGGGTACAGCAGGGGTTGCCAATAAACCCCGTAAGAGCTGGGATGGGTTCTCGGTTTGGTTGATGGCCAAATGTCAACTCTGTCCAAAAGGATTAGAACCCCGATTCGTTAAGGAAGGCGATTGTGGCGTCGGATGCCTGTGACCGCGGGCGTTTGATGGCTAAGTCAGGTCCTTCCTGCCAAGAAGGCAAGATAGAACGCTGAAACCGCAGGGGTATTTTTGTCGGTGCAGTGATAGTAGAAGTGTAGTAGTCGCGGTCAAAGGTGTGAAAAAACAGGTTGTAATAATACTGAGAATGTGGGCACAGTTATATGGCCGGTGAGACAGAAAGAATAAAAATAAGGATGGAGGCATACGACCACAGGATTCTGGACGCGTCCGCAAAGGAAATAGTGGAACACGCCAGAAGGACCAACGCTCGTATCAGCGGCCCCATCCCGCTGCCGACACGCATCGAAAGATACACCGTGCTGAGAAGCCCGCATATCGACAAGAAATCACGTGAACAATTTGAGTTGCGAACACACAAGCGTCTGATTGATATTCGCGAGGCGAATGCACGGACGGTTGAGGTCCTTAACCGGCTGGTTGTGCCTGCCGGTGTTTTCGTAAAAATCAAGGCATAATAAAGCAGGTCAGTAACAGGGAAGACAAAAGTGGCAATGCTGCTTGGAAAAAAAGTTGGAATGACACAGGTTTACGATGAGAAGGAACGGCTGTTGCCCGTTACGGTCATACAGGCCGGCCCCTGTGTCGTTATGCAGGTAAAGACAGTTGAGACAGACGGCTATAACGCGGTTCAGCTCGGGTTTGACGACGTGAAAGCGTCTCGCAGCACCAAGGCCGCGATTGCACACGCGGAGAAGGCCAAGACGGCCCCGAAGAGATTTATAAGGGAAATGCGTCTTATCGGCGATGCGAAGGTGGAAGTAAACCAGGGCGACGCTGTAACGGTAACGACATTCGCAGAGACGAAATTTGTCGATGTCATCGGGACGAGCAAAGGCAAGGGATTCGCAGGCCCGATGAAGCGATACCATTTCGGCGGTATGCCTGGTTCGCACGGCACAGAACGCAAGCACCGTTCACCGGGTTCGCAGGCGGGTTATGGAACCGACCGTGGTCACGGCGGTGACATAAAGAAGGGCAAAAAGATGGGCGGACACCTGGGGGCGAAGAGAATCACAGTCAAAACACATCAGCTTGTTTCAATAGATCCGGAAAATAATCTGCTCGTAGTCAAAGGTTCAGTACCTGGGCCGGCGGGCGGTTATGTTGTGGTTAGAACTTCACAGAAGAAAAAACTATAGGTTGGGCACAGGGATTAGCAGATGATAAGCTTGCCTGTATATGATAAGAGCGGTAAAGAGGTCGGCAACCTGAAGGTCGCGGAGTCGGCGTTCGGTGGGCGTGTGAGATACGCGCTGCTGAAGCAGGCGATAGTGATGTACAACGCGAACAAACGGGTGGGTACAGCGGCGACGAAGGGCAGGGGGCAGATCGAAGGTTCGACCAAAAAGATATATGCGCAGAAGCATACCGGTAACGCGAGAGCCGGCACGGTCAGGACGGGCAAGCGAGTTGGCGGCGGCGTGACATTCGGGAAGAAAGCAAGGGACTTCAGTCAGGACATGCCCAAAAAGCAGAAAAAATTAGCAAGAGATTCGGCGATACTGTCGAAGCTTTTGAGCAATAACGTTGTTGTCGTTGACCAGCTTGCGTTTGAGAAGCCGAAAACGAAGGATTTTGCGAACATACTTGGGAATCTTAAAATAGAACGCAGTTGTCTTGTGATAATCGGCGAGCACAACGATACGCTTTGGCGCTCAGCGAGAAATATACCGAAGGTGTCGGTGCTCCTGGCGGCGGAGTCAAACGCGGGGGTTATTTGCAGACATACAAAACTGTTGTTTACCAAAGAGGCGTTTCTGTCTCTTATGAACAAAAATGAATCAGATGAGAATTAACTGCCGGCGTTATGAAAGACCATAATATTATAGTTAAACCGTTGATTACAGAGCAGGGTACGCATCTTGCGGGGAAAATAAGCGCGTACGCATTCGAAGTGAACAAGGACGCCAACAAGATGCAGATTAGAGGCGCTGTTGAGCGGCTGTACGCAGTGAAGGTTGACAAGGTGAGGACCGCGAACAGAAAAGGGAAGTTCAGACGCAAAGGCAGGACGTCGGGTTTCACACAGGACTGGAAAAAGGCCGTGGTGTACCTGAAACCCGATTATCATATAGACCTGTTCTAATAAAGAGAGTAAGAGAAGCAATATGGGAATTAAAATATACAAGCCGACAAGCGCAGGACGCAGGAACAGCTCAGTAAATGATTTTGCCGAGCTGACCACTGACAGGCCGGAAAAGTCACTGTGTATTCGCATAAAGAAATCAGGCGGCAGAAACCACAGTGGTATGACTATGGTTCGGTTCAGAGGAGGCGGTGCGAGACAGATTTACCGCCTCATTGATTTTAAGAGGAACAAAGACGGCGTCAGCGCGAACGTGGCAAGCGTGGAATATGACCCGAACAGGAATTGTTATATATCATTGCTGCACTACGTTGACGGCGAAAAACGATACATACTGGCCCCGGAAGGCATTAAAATGGGCGATAAGGTCGAGAGCGGTATGGTTTGCGAGCCGAAAGTCGGCAACGCGATGCCGTTAGAGGCAATTCCGAGCGGCCTTGAAGTTCATAATATCGAAATGACAGCCGGCCAGGGCGGCAAGTTGGTGCGTGTTGCTGGCTCGGCGGCGAGAATAATCGCGAAAGAAGGCGACTGGGTAACGCTTCAACTGCCCAGCGGTGAAATGAGAATGGTGCGCAAGGAATGTCGCGCGACGATAGGCAAGCTGGGCAATTCCGACTACCAGAATATCCGGTGGGGCAAGGCGGGGCGAACAAGACATAAAGGCCGCAGAGGCCACGTTCGCGGCAAGGCACAGAACCCGGTAGCGCATCCGATGGGCGGCGGCGAAGGCAGGAGCAACGGCGGACGTCATCCCTGCTCACCGACCGGCGTGCTGGCAAAGGGCGGAAAAACAAGATGCCCGAGAAAAGTCAGCAGCAAGCGAATTATCCGGAGACGCAAGAGCAGCGCACATGGACAAGTGGAAATTTGATGTGAAGGATGTTATCGAGGCCGGTTGACCGGCCTGAGGAAATCGAATGGGAAGATCGCTGAAAAAAGGGCCGTATGTTGACGTGAAACTGTTTGCAAAGGTCAACAAGCAGATACAGACAGGGTTACGCGAGCCGATAAAGACTTGGGCACGAAGGTGCACGATAATTCCGGAATTCATTGGTTATACATTTATGGTGCATAACGGCAAAATGTTCCACAAAGTTTATGTTACCGAGGATATGGTTGGTCATAAGCTTGGGGAATTTTCGCCGACCAGGGTATTCAGAGGACATTCAACAAGGAAGGTAGAAGAAGAGACAGCAGCACCGGCAAGAGAGTAAGGTTTTGAATAGATATGTTGAACCCAGAAAAATTAAAAAAAATCAGTAAGCAGCGCAAAGTGAGCGTGGAGCAATTAGGCGGCCAGCTTGTAAGGGCGGGGCTTGATAAGCAGAACGCGATATCGGCTGTAAAGAACTGGCAGCACGGTTTATTCAAGCCGATACCCAGCAGCGAAGACGTAAAACGTCTGGCGACGGCGCTGGGAGTTGAGCCGAATGATATTGCCGGTTGGTGTTCAACCTGCCGATACGCGCCATTTGCACCGCGCAAGGCACGGCTTGTTACGCAACTGATAGCGGGTCGGAAGGTGCAGGACGCGCTGGATGTTTTGAAGTTCACGCGGAAGCGTGCCGCGGAAATGATAAGCAAGACGCTTCGCGCGGCGATAGCCGACGCGGATGAGCAGGAAGCAGACGTGGATAATCTTTACATAAGTGAGGCGCGTGTGGATGACGCGGGTGTCAGAATCGGCACCAAGCGATGGATAGCCAAAGACAGAGGCAAAGCTCATTCTCTTACTAAAAAAGGTTGTCATATATATATTACGGTTTCGCAGCCATAAGGGCAGATTTAAAGGCGAATTAAACTATGGGTCAGAAGGTATCGCCAATAGGTTTCAGGACAGGCATAACCAGGGGCTGGGACAGCACGTGGTTTGCGTCGAAAGCGGACTACGGGACGTTTCTTGTTGAGGACCAGAAAATTCGCAAGTTCATCGACAAGAAATTCAACCGGCAGATGCCCAAGGGCGGCGTAGCGAAGACGGAAATCATAAGAACCCGTAATGAGGTAACGGTAACGCTGCACAGCGCAAGGCCGGGAGTGGTAATCGGTCCGCGAGGCGGCGAGGTTGACAAGCTGCGTGAAGAAATAGAAGCATTGACCGGCCGCAAAGTTACAGTCAACGTTGTTGAAGTTAAAGACCCGGACCTGAACGCGTTTTTGATTGGCGAAGCGGTTGCTGAGCAGCTTTGCAAGCGGGCGTCATTCAGGCGCACGATGAAGCAGTTCTGCGAGTCAGCAATGAACGCCGGCGCCAAGGGCGTGAAGATTCTGTGCTCAGGCCGGTTAGGCGGAGCTGAAATAGCCCGGCGTGAGACGCAGAGAAAGGGAAGTATCCCGCTTCATACTCTGGACGCGGATGTTGATTATGCCCAGGCCCGTGCCGAGACGACATACGGGACGATTGGTATAAAGGTGTGGGTACATCGCGGTCTTTTTGGCGAGGCGATTGTTGTCAAACAGGCGCCGAGGCGCAAACCGTTCAGACGCGGTGAGGGTGGCGGCGGCGAAGGTTCGAGCGAGCCGAGACGTGTGAGCAGCCCACCGGCGGATACCGGTGCGGCGCCGACTGAAGGTGGAAGTCCTCAGGCAAGTTAACGGTTTAAGATACGTAATTTTAGAGATTTTATATTTAGGTTTTAACGTAGGGTTTACAAAATGGCATTGATGCCGAAAAGAGTGAAATACCGTAAGAGCCAGCGTGGCAAGATGAAGTGCAACGCTGCCAGGGCGAATTATGTTGCGTTCGGCGAATACGGTTTGCAGTCGCTGGAGCAATGCTGGCTCGAAGGCAAGACAATAGAGGCCGGCCGAGTCGCGGCGACGCATTATCTGCAGCGTGAAGGCAAAGTTTATATCAGGGTATTCCCGGCCAAGCCGGTAAGCGCCAAGCCGCTTGAGACGCGAATGGGTAAAGGTAAAGGCGAGCCGGCGTTCTGGGTGGCGCGAGTCAGACCAGGCGCGGTTTTGTTTGAAGTCAGCGGTATTGGCGAGGAAGTTGCTAAACGGGCGTTGTTGCGTGTGGCGCACAAGATGCCGATGAAATGCAGATTAGTCCGTCGCAGACGCACGGTTGGATAAGGGTAAGCAGATGAAAGCACAAGTTTATCGTGAAATGAGTACGGATGAGCTTGAGAGCAAAGTGCAGGAATTGCAGCGGCACGTGTTTGATTTGCGTTCGCAGGCGACGACAGAAAAGCTGCAGGATTGCCGGGCGGCAATTAACGCGCGTCGTGAGGTAGCGAGGATAAAGACGGTATTACGTCAGCGTCAAATAGAGGCCAAAAAACAATAAGGGGCCTCCGTTAAGGAAAGAAGGATGCAGGAACACAAGGTAAAGACGACAGATGCGGTAGTGATAAGCAAGGGCAGCAGCAAGACCATAAAGGTTGCCATAGATTACGTGTACAGGCATCCTAAGTATGGCAAGACGCTCAAGAGGCGGACCCGGCTGGCTGTTCATGATGAGCAAAATGCTGCCGGCGTGGGTGACGTGGTTGAAGTTACCGGGTGCAGGCCGTACAGCAAAACCAAAAGGTGGCGCCTCGTGCGCATTATAACGAAAGCGGCCCAGGAACTGCCGCAACAATAGCTGGAAATCAAAAGATGATACAACAAGAAACAATGTTGAATATAGCCGACAACTCCGGTGCAAAGGTAGCACAGTGCATCAGGGTTTTGGGCAAGAGCGGCGCCAGGGGCAAGTTCACGCGTGCGGTGGCGAGTGTAGGGGATGTCGTGTGCGTCGCAATAAAGAAGTGGTTGCCCACCTGTCAGCTTGACAACAAGAAAGTTCACAAGTGCGTTATTGTTCGCACCAAGCATCCGATAAAGCGGGCCGACGGCGGCTACGTGCGGTTCGATACCAACGCGGCGGTTATGATTGACGAGGAAGGCAACCCGATAGGCACTCGTATTTTCGGCGCGGTTGCCCGTGAGCTTCGTGAAAAGAACTATATGAAAATTGTCTCGCTGGCAAGCGAGGTTGTTTAAACGGGATACAGCAGATGGCGATGCATATTAAAAAAGATGATATGGTACAGGTGATAACCGGCGACCACAAAGGCACAACGGGCAAGGTGCTTCGCGTGATGCAGGATGAGAACAAGGTTATCATTCAGGGTATCAACCTGGCGAAGAAGCATGTTAAGCCGTCGCGAAAGAGTCCTTCGGGTGGTCGGATAAATATCGAGCAGCCGATACACGTAAGCAACGTTTTGCCGGTCAACCCGAAGACCTCAAAGGCGAGCAGGGTTCATTTTGAGATTGGCAGTAACGGCGGCAAGCTGAGAGTAGCCGAAGACGGCACAAAAATAAGCGTAATCAGACATCCGAAAAAGAAATGAGCAACGGTAAATAACGATGGCACGTTTGAAAGATTTATACAAATCGAAAGTAGTCGGGGAACTGGTAAAAGAGTTCGGGTATAAGAACCGGATGGCGGTGCCCCGCTTAGAGAAGATTGTTGTTTCGATGGGCGTAGGCAAGGCGGTGACGGATAAAAAGTATATCGAGCTGGCCAAAGCCGACCTGACATTGATAACGGGACAGATGCCGCTGGTGTGCAAGGCCAAGAAAAGCGTTTCGAATTTCAAGGTTCGCGCGGGTCAGGAGACCGGTTTGAAGGTTACGATGCGAGGCGAACGAATGTATGAGTTTCTTGACCGGCTCATCAGTTTGGCGATACCGCGGGTAAGAGATTTTCGCGGGCTTAACCGAAACGGTTTTGACGGCAGAGGTGCTTACTCGATGGGACTGAGCGAACAGACGGTTTTTCCGGAAATCAACCCGGTGAAAGTCGAGTTCCAGCAGGGTATGAATATCACGTTTGTAACGACGGCCAGGAGCGATGATGAGGCGAGGCGTATGCTGGCGCTGTTTGGTATGCCGTTCAAGGCATTGAAAACTGATTCGAAGTCGAAAGATGACCAGGATTAACCGGATTTATAAAACAAATTAAGGATTTTTAGCAGGTAACTATGTCAACGAAGGCCCTTGTTAACAAGGCAAGATCGAAACAGAAGTTCAAAGTAAGGCAGTACACTCGTTGTGAGATTTGCGGCAGGGCCAGAGCTGTTTATCAAAAGTTTAAGCTTTGCCGGATTTGCTTTCGGAAGCTTGCTAACGAAGGCAAGATACCCGGAGTGAAAAAGGCGAGCTGGTAAAAGCGCCGGTTGAGCCGGCGGGAGAATTAAGAGAAGAAATATGAGCTTGAGTGATCCAATAGCTGATATGTTGACGCGAGTTCGCAACGCTGCTCGGATAATGAGCGAGAAGGTGAACATAAGGGCCTCGAAGGTCTGCATGTCGATAGCGGCCGTGATGAAGACGGAAGGTTACATAGTGGACTTCGAAAAGATAGAGGACACCACGCAGGGTATATTGCGGATTACGCTGAAATACGACCAGACGGGCCGGTCGGCTATTGAGGAAATAAAGAGAATAAGCAAACCCGGTCGTCGGGTTTATTCGTCGGTTGATGATTTGCCGTTTGTTTTGAACGGGATGGGTATAGCCATAATATCGACGAGCAAAGGAATGATGAGTGACAAGAGCTGCCGGCAGGCAAAAATCGGCGGCGAAATAATTTGTACGGTGCGTTGATGAGTCGCATAGGTAAAAAACCAATAAGTGTTCCTTCCGGCGTGAAGCTCGAGCAGAAGAGCGGACAGGTCAAGATTTCCGGACCGTTAGGCAATATCGAAATCACCTGCCGTCCGCAGATAGAAGTCAAGCTCGACAGCGCGACGGGTAACATCGTGGTCGATAATAAGAACCCGCAGATACGGGAAGATAAACAGCTTCACGGGACAATGCGGGCGATATTGGCCAATATGGTTGAAGGTGTCAGCAAAGGGTTCGAAAAGAAGCTCGAAATATTTGGAACCGGCTACACCGTCAAGGAGCAGGGCGGCAAATTGGTCCTTCAGGTAGGTTATGCCAACCCAATAGATATAGAGATACCGAAGGGCGTTAAAGTGAAAATAGACGTGGCGGCAACCAGGGGCGATGATACGCCGGCGAAGTTCACCTTGACGTCAGTGGATAAATGCGTCCTGGGCCGGTTTGCCGCGGACGTGCGTAAGGTAAGACCACCCGAACCGTATAAGGGCAAGGGAATTCGTTTCTCAGGTGAAGTTGTGAAACGCAAGGTCGGCAAGACATTTACTTCAGGCACAGCATAATTAAGGTTTGGTTGATAAGTAATGAGATGGAAAAACGTACAAAGAGCCGCACGGAGACGCAAGTTTCATGTGCGCAAAAAATTGAATGGAACGCCTGAGCGGCCGAGATTGTCGGTATTCCGCTCGAGCAGGCATATATACGTTCAGGTCATAGACGATGTTGCGGGCCTGACTCTCGCTTCGGCCAGCACCAAGTCGAAGACGCTGCGCGACAAAATCGCCAAGACGGGCAACAAGAAGGCGGCGGAAATAATTGGCGAGGCGATTGCCAAGCAGGCGATGGGCGTAGGCATCAAGTGTGTGTGTTTTGACAGAGGGTCGTATAAATATCACGGCAGAGTAAAGAGTTTGGCGGACGCAGCCAGAAAAGCAGGATTGGCATTTTAAAGGCAATAGTAACACGGTAATTCTGGAGAAAAAAATTGGCAGCAGAACCAGGTAGACCGATGGATCGTGAAGAGTCGCCGTACGAAGATACGGTGGTAAAGATATATCGCTGCGCCAAGGTAGTAAAAGGCGGGCGAAGATTCAGCTTCGGGGCTTTGGTGGTGGTTGGTGACCGTAAGGGAACAGTCGGCATCGGTTACGCAAAGGCCAACGAAGTTCCGCAGGCGGTTGAGAAAGGCATAAAAGAAGCCAAGAAGGACCTGCGTAAGATTCCGCTTACGGGTCGCACGCTTCCTCATCAGGTGATGGGAAAGTTCGGCTCGACGCGGGTAACATTAGTTCCGGCGAGTCCGGGAACGGGCGTTATCGCCGGTTTGAGCGCACGAGCGGTGCTGGAATACGCGGGTGTTCAGGATGTGCTGACAAAGGTGTACGGCAGCACGTCAGCCAAAAATGTTCTTAAGGCCACGATGGACGGCTTGATGAAGCTGCGCACCAAGGAAGTGATTGAGCGGCTTAGAGGCGTTGAAGTGCAGCCGGTAAAAAGGTGGTGATTATAGATGTACGAGTGGCAAATAACATCTGTTGCGGGTAAACATAAATCGCGTAAGCGTCTGGGCAGAGGTTCTGGCAGCGGTAACGGTAAGACGTGTGGCCGCGGACACAAGGGCAGCCGGAGCAGGTCGGGCGCGGACAGGTCAGGCAACCGTGAAGGCGGACAGATACCTATCTTCAGGCGTATGCCCAAGCGGGGCTTCAGTAACGTCCAGTTCGCCCATAGGTATGAGGTTGTGAACGTCTCGCAGTTAGAGAGATTTGAAGACGGCAGCGTCGTTGGTTTACAGCAGTTTTCAGACGTAGGCCTGATAGACAGAAGCACAAGCAAGGTAAAAATTCTCGGAGGCGGAGCTTTGACTAAACGTTTGCAGGTTACGGCCCATAAGTTCAGCAAGGCCGCCGAGCAAAAAATTACCGGTTGCGGAGGAACAGTGCAGGTTGCGTAATGCGATGTTCACGAATTTTTAGGATTGTTGTCGGTCGATAGAACGATGATACTTAAAACAGTAGTCAATATATTCAAGATAGCCGATTTGCGGAACAAACTGTTGTTCACGCTGGGTATGTTGTGCATTTATCGCATAGGTTTTCATATCCCGATACCGGGGTTTGATATCAATGCGATAGCGGATGCGGCAGGCGCCCGTGATACGGAAAGCCCGCTGGGACGAGCTGCCGAAATGATGCAGATGTTCACGGGCGGCAACATGGACAACAGCAGCTTGTTCGGCCTTGGTATTATGCCTTATATCACGGCGTCGATTATTTTGATGCTGGTGCAGGAAGTGGTGCCGGCGTTGAAAAAGCTGCGTCAGGAAGGGCAGACCGGCTATAAGAAGATACAGGAATACACGCGGTACCTGACGGTGCCGATTTGCATTATTCAGGCATTGATGTACATGCGTCTGCTGGGCATGCGGGGATTTATGTATCCGGGAATGCAGGTTCAGGCGGCGATTATGGGCATCGTCGGTATGACCGCCGGGACAATATTCCTGATGTGGCTCGGTGAGCAGATTGACGAATACGGCATAGGCAACGGCATAAGCTTGATTATTATGGCCGGAATTATCTCGCGTATGCCCTGGGCATTACGCAAGCTTGCGATGAGCGTTTCATTTGACGTAGCTACGCCTGCCGGCAGCATTGGTCCGACGAAGGTTCTGTTTCTTATCGGAGCGTTTGTGTTTGTCGTTGCAGGGGCAATCCTGATAACACAGGGGCAAAGGCGCATACCCGTTCAGCAGGCAAAAATGATGCGTGGTCACCGGATGTATGGCGGCCAGAGACATTACCTGCCTTTGCGTGTAAATCACGGCGGCGTGATGCCGATTATCTTTGCTTCGGCTTTTATGTCTTTTTTGCCGGTGCTTGTTGTTCAATTAGCGAGGATAGAGGCGGTTGGGCGCTCGGGGTTCTTTATAGCGCTCCAAAATGCGCTGCGCCCGCATGCGTTCACCTACAACATCATATATATGGTTCTGATATTCCTGTTCGCATACTTCTGGGTTTCTGTTCAGTTCCAGCCCAAAGACCTTGCGAAGAACCTTCGTGATTCGGGCAGCTTTATTCCAGGATTACGCCCAGGGCGCAGAACCGCGGAATATCTTGAGACGGTAATGACCAGGGTAACATATTACGGCGGAGCATTTGTGGCTGTAATCGCAGTTGTGCCGTCGGTGGTGATGGTGCTTCTGGGGGTTGACTGGCGAGTGGCAACGTTTTTGGGCGGGACGGGGCTATTGATTGTCGTCAGTGTTTCGCTTGACCTCGTTCAGAGAATCGAAGCCAGCCTGCTTATGCACAGCTATGAGGGATTCAGCGAGACCGGCAGGATAAAAGGAGCGTATTCATGAGAATTGTGCTGCTGGGTGCTCCTGGTGCCGGCAAGGGTACGCAGTGCAAGTATATAGTTGAAAAGTATCGGTTGCTGCATTTGTCAAGCGGCGATATACTCAGGCGTCACAGGGCACAGGGAACGGCGCTGGGTAAAAAGGCGCAGAGTTATATGGATTCCGGGGCGTTAGTGCCGGATGATATTATTATTGATATGATGATTGATGAAATCGCCAGGGCGCCGGCAGGCGGTTACGTGCTTGATGGTTTTCCTCGCACGGTAAAGCAGGCGGCGGACCTTGACAAGGCGCTTGAGAGCAAGAAGCAAAAGATAGATGCGATTTTGAATCTGCAGGTGAACGAGAAGATTATTGTTCGGCGTATAACCGGCAGAAGGATTTGCCCGAAATGCGCCGCGGTTTATCATATTGAAAATTTGAAGCCCCGTGTTGAGGGGAAATGCGACAAGGACGGTAGTTCGCTTTTGCAGCGGCTTGATGATACGGCTGAGGTTGTTATAACCCGGCTGAAGAATTATAACGAGCAAACAGCGCCGTTGGTTGATTACTATAAGCGGAAAAATGCTGTATTTGACATTGACGCCAATGAAGAAGCAGAAAACGTAAGGGACCTGATATTTCGTAAATTGGCCCCGTTGGCGTAGTGTGTGGTTTTTTAAATGGCTATAACGCTTCGCAGCAAACGTGAAATTGGATTGATGCGGGATGCAGGCGTCGTTGTAGCCGACGTTCTTTCAAAATTGCAAGAGATTGCCAGGCCCGGGGTGAGCACAGCTTACCTGGATGAAGTGGCGGCAGATATGACCGCGCAGGCGGGAGCGCAGCCCTTGTTTAAGGGGGTTCGCAGTCCGTACGCGAAAATGCCGTTTCCAGGCGTGATTTGTGCTTCCATTAACGAGCAGGTGGTTCACGGGATACCATCGAAACAGGTAACGCTTAAACAAGGCGATATCCTGAGTATCGATTTCGGCGTTCGGCTTCGAGGATATTGCGGCGATGCGGCTGTTACGGTCGCTATCGGCGAAATATCCGAGGAACATCGCCGGCTGATGAATACCACAAAAGGGACGCTTGATTTGGCGATAAAAATGGCGGCCCCCGGAGTTCGCTGGAGCAGAATAGCGGGCGAAATGCAGAAAATGGCTGAGTCGGCCGGCTTTTCGGTTGTGACCGAGTTTGTCGGGCACGGAATCGGAACCCAGATGCACGAAGAGCCGAGAGTGCCGAATTTCGTCAGCGAAGAGCTGTTGGCCAACGACATAGTCCTGGCGGAAGGAATGATTCTGGCGGTTGAGCCGATGATTAACTCCGGCACTGGCAACGTTCGGACGCTTAAGGACGGCTGGACGGTGATAACCGCTGACGGGCAGTTTTCGGCTCATTATGAGCATACGATAGCAATAACCGGTCGCGGATGTGAAGTTTTGACGTTAAAGCTAAAGTAACGTATGACCAAGAAAGACGCAATAAGATTGCAGGCAGAAGTGCTTGAAGCGCTGCCGAATGCGATGTTCAGGGCCAAGCTCGAGAATGGGCATCAGATTCTGGCGCATGTTTCGGGTAAGATGCGAATGCATTTTATCCGGATACTGCCGGGCGACACGGTAACGGTAGAAATGTCGCCATACGACCTGAACAGAGGCCGGATTGTTTTGAGAAATTAGACGATTAGTATCGTTTTTTTGTGCAAGGCGGATTCAGGAAATGAAAGTAAGAAGCTCAGTAAGACGAATTTGTGAGAATTGCAAGATTGTGCGTCGTAAAGGCGTGGTGCGCGTGATTTGCAGCAACGCCCGTCATAAACAGAGACAAGGGTAGCTTGGCGGTCACGGCCCAAAGGCAATTTATAAGGAGCAGATATGCCGCGTGTAGTTGGTATTGATATTCCGAATCAGAAGGCGATGTGGATTGCGCTGACTTATGTTTACGGCATAGGCAGGCACACCTCCGTGGAAATTCTTAAAGAGGCGAAGGTTGACATAAATACCCCTGCCGGCAAGCTGACCGAAGATGAGCTGAGCCGAATAACGCAGATTATCGAGCGCAGTTACGTCGTCGGCGGACAGCTTCGCAGGCAGGTAACTCAGAATATCGCGCGTTTGCGTGATATTGGCTGTTACAGGGGCATTCGTCACAGAAAAGGACTGCCTGTTCACGGCCAGCGGACACGGACCAATGCCAGGACACGCAAAGGGCCGAGGAAGACCGTTGCCGGGAAGAAGGGCGTGAAGGAAATGAGAGGATAGTTTTTTATTTTCATAATTTGGTTCGCGGAGTTTTTTGAATAATGGCAAATGTGGTAAAACGTAAAGTCAGGAAGAACATAGCAAAGGCGATTGTTCACATAAAGGCGTCGTTCAACAATACGCTGATAACGATAACGGACGTTGAAGGCGGCGCGATTTGCACCAGTTCCGCCGGTTGCGTCGGCTTCAAAGGCGCTCGTAAGAGCACGCCTTTTGCTGCCTCACAGGCGGCCCAGCGTGCGGCCAGCACTGCGATGCGCAACGGAGTTCGTGAGGTCGAGGTAAGGGTTAAAGGCCCCGGCCCGGGACGTGAATCAGCGATTGCCGCGCTGCAGCAGGCGGGGTTGCGTATATCGTCAATTGAAGACGTTACGCCGCTGCCTCATAATGGGTGCAGACCGTCTAAACGCAGGCGCGTGTAGTTTTATTGGTAAATAAAAACAATGTTTTGAATTAGAGCATATTAGGAGCTTGGCAGAAACAAATGGGACGTTATCTTGGATCATCTTGTAAGAATTGCCGCCGACAAGGCATCAAACTGATGCTTAAAGGCGGCAGGTGTGAGACGGCGAAATGCCCGGTCGAGAAAAAGCAGAAGAATCTGGCGCCGGGAATGCACGGCTGGCGGCGGGGGCGTCCGAGCGAATACGGAGTCCGGCTTCATGAAAAGCAGAAAGTGAAGCGGTACTACGGCATTTGGGAACGTCAGTTTATACGGTATTTCCACGAGGCCGAACGGATGAAAGGCAACACCGGCCAGATGCTGTTGCAGCTTTTGGAAAGACGCCTGGATAACGTGGTGTACAAATTGAATTTTGCGCCGTCGCGGAAGGCCGCCCGGCAATTGGTTACTCACGGGCACATTCTTGTCAATGCACACAAGGTTGATTTACCGGATTTCAGCTTGGATGTTGGCGACAAGATTACGGTAAAAAGTTCAGAAAAGAGCGTTAAGGAAATTAAGCAGCAATTGTCGCTGAATCCGAATTTCACGACCCAGGGCTGGCTGCAGCTCGACCGTGATAAGCCGGAGGCGACGATAGTGGCGGTCCCAACAAGGGATGATGTTCAAATCCCGGTAGAGGAGCAGTTGGTTGTTGAGTTCTGTTCGAGATAGGTTTGAATTGGCTGATTTTGAGGAGGCCAGTATGCGAATTACATGGCGTGGTCTTGAATTACCGACTCGTGTCGAGCGCGACAGTAAGATAGCGAACGACAGATATGGGAAATTTTATGTCGAGCCGTTCGAGCGAGGTTTGGGCACGACAATCGGCAACAGCTTGAGGCGGGTATTGCTCAGCTCGCTTGAAGGCAGCGCGGTTACTTCCATAAAGATAGCGGGAGTCAACCATGAGTTCACCTCGATAAAGGGCGTAATGGAAGATGTGACGGATATTGTCCTGAACATCAAGAATCTGACGGTCCGGCTTCAGACGGAAGGGCCGAAGATAATGAAGGTTACGGCCAATAAAGCTGGTGTTGTAACCGCGGCCAGTATCGTTGCCGACCCCGCGATAGAAATTATTGATAAGGACAAGGTGGTAGCCACCCTGACAGAAGACGTGAATTTCGAGATAGAGATGGTGGTTGAAAGCGGCCGTGGTTATGTGCCCGCTGCGGAACGGCTTGCAGTGGCCGACAGATATGAGCAGGAAATCGGCAGAATAGTGATTGATGCGGCGTATTCACCTGTTACCAGGGTGCGGTACATCACAGAGGATACTCGAGTCGGACAAAAGACCGATTATGACCGACTGATACTTGAAATATGGACTAACGGGGCAATTACGCCGGATATGGCGATGGTCGAGGCAGCCAAGATTCTGCGCAAACACATCAATCCGTTTGTGCAATACAGCGAAATAGGAACTGAAACAGTGTCAGGCGATATTGCTGTTGACCAGCCGCAGCCCAAGGTTGGCGAAGAAATGCAGACCAAACTGAATATGCCCATACAGGAGCTTGAGCTTTCAGTTCGGGCGAACAACTGTCTCGAATCGGTTAAAATTGAAACCGTCAGGCAGCTTGCCAAAATGACGGAGGCGGAACTGCTTGAGGTTCGCAGTTTCGGCAAAACCAGCTTGCGCGAGGTCAAGAGAAAGCTCGCGGACCTCGGCTTGTCGCTGGGAATGACTGGAATAGAATGATTTTGAGTATTTAGCTTCGCGTTTTGACGGCGAGGCGGTGATTTATCCGCCGAAAGCGGAAAGGGGTTTTTAAGTTTATGCGTCACAGAGTCGCAGGCAGACAATTAAGTCGAACAAGCGAGCATCGCACGGCGTTACGTCGCAATCTGGCGGTGGCGCTTTTTGAGCATGAGACGATTTCGACGACCATCCGAAAGGCAAAGGAAGTAAAAGGTTTTGCCGAGAAGCTGATTACGCTGGCCAGGAAAGGAACATTGGCGGCAAGACGGCAGGCAATTTCGCAGTTGGGCGACCGTAACATATTCAAGGATGAAGACGGCCAGCAGGTTCGCAAGGGCACGATTATCGGCAAATTGTTCAGTGAGCTTGGTCCGCGGTATTTGGACAGGAAAGGCGGATATACGCGAATTATTCACCTGGCGAAAAGACGGCTGGGTGATAACGGCGAGCTGGTTTTGCTGCAGTTGGTCGGCTCTGAGCACGTTGAGAAAAAGCATAAGGGCGAAAAAGGCGAGCACTCCAAGGCCGGCAAAAAGGCCAAAACCGCCGCGGCCGGCGCACAGCAGTAAGCCGTTGTTGATTATTCGTTGAGGGAGTCAGACAATGGGTGTTCAGGATTGCATTTTCTGCAAGATAGCGTCGGGCCAGATACCAGCAGCTAAAATCTACGAGGATGAGGTTGTTGTCGCTTTTCTCGATGTAGGTCCAATCAGTGATGGCCATACGCTCGTGATGCCTCGTCAGCATTTTGAAAAGGTGCATAGCTGCCCGCCTGAGCTGCTGGGACAAATCTGGACTCGTTTGGGCAAAATTGCCGGCGCGGTTGCTTCGGCTGTCGGCTCTGATGGGTACAATGTGCTGTGCAACAACGGCAGGGCTGCGGGGCAGGTTGTTGACCATTTGCATTTTCATATAGTGCCGCGTAAGACAGGCGACGGCGTTTTTGCGCAGTGGCCTTCATATAAATACAGACCTGGCCAGGTAGAAATAATTGCCGAGAAAATCAGGAAACATCTGTAGCCGGTTTTATTCTTGCTGAAGAGGCAGTTTGGTGGTATTATTTTTCGAATGACCGCGGGGTAGAGCAGTCTGGTAGCTCGTCGGGCCCATAACCCGGAGGTCGGAGGTTCGAATCCTCCCCCCGCTATTGGTTTACAGAGATAACTTCCCGTTCAACAGGAAGTTATCTCTTTTTTTTGTGCCCAAGTTAACCCCGTACCATAAAAAATTCATCCGATGCTAATTTTTCGGGAAAGCCGATATTATTGTACGTTGTCAACCAAAATAGACCTCTTTACTGTTTTATTTAGGATGATGACATACAGTAATGGCTTTCAATACTGCCATCGACAAACTTGCCGAATAATCCCACGCTGAACTATTACCCAGAATCCCCAATTCAAGCACTGTGCAACATGTGTTACTGTAAATACGTGTCTGCTCCGCTGCTTTTGACAACTTTGTATTCCGGCCCAGTGGTAATCAGGATGGTCTCGACGTCGTCCAGCGACTCAACGAGTGCAAGGCCCTTTTCAACCCCCATTACATTTACAGCCGTTGAAAGTGCATCCGCATCCACAGCATTCGCGGCGAGAATGGTGTCGCTGCTTAACTTACTTGCCCCTGTCGCAGTGTTCGTATCGATGATGTGACTGTATCTCTTCCCTCCTATGGTTACAAACCGCCTGTAGTCGCCGCTTGTTGCAACCGCCATATCATTCAATTTCAAGACCATCAACATCTGCTCTGCGCCAATGGCGCCATTTGAGTCCGGCGGGTTTGCCGCAACTGGGTTTTGCAGACCAACCCGCCAGGTGTCTTTGTCTGCTGGTTTGCCGAAGCAGCGTATATCGCCGCTCGCACAGACCATACCGCCAATGGCCCCGCACCGCCGCATTGCCTCAACGGCCTTATCGACGGCGTAACCCTTTGCTATTCCGCCCAAATCCAGACGCATCCCCTTGACCGCAAACCGCACCGTTCGCTCATTCGCATCCAGTATCAGTTTTTCAAATCCGACGCGCGCTTTGGTGGCGGCAAGGGTGTTTTCGTCAGGTACGACGTTCACCTCGCCCGCTTTATGCCAGAGGTCCACTAAAGGCCCGACGGTAACATCAAACGCACCATTGGAAAGCCGGCTGAACTCGACGCTTTTTTGAAGTATTTCAAAAAGTTCGGGGCTGACCTTGACGGGGTTTGTAAATGCCTCGCGGTTGACCCTGCTTAGCTCGGAGTCATTCTTGTAATCACTCATCATTGCATCAATTCGTTTGAGTTGTTCAAATCCCGCCTCGATGCAGCGTTTGCCCTGCCATTCGTGTTTTGCCACCACCACTATTCGCGCCAATGTTCCCATCACCTCGCGGCAGCTACTATCAATTTCAATCGGCTGGCGCATTTTTTCCACCACATAAAAATAAACGCCGACCAAAAGGATCGCGGTTACAGCAATCTTTATCGCAACTCGCCTGCTACTGTTCTCCAACTCTATCTCCAGAAAAACAAAATTCGGGTAACTAAAAGGTTTATTGGGAGCCAGTCTTTTTATAGAAATCGGCCTCGTGTTCCGACAGTTTGTTTTCGCGAATCAGGTTTTTGATTTTCTGTGCATCGACGTTTCTGGGTTGTCCTGCCGAAGGCGATGCTGCAACGGCGGTCGATAGGACCGGCAATTCCTTGACGAAACTTTCGACAGACACAGAAGCAATACCGATGGCAATAATAAGCACCGTCGGAAGAAAATAGCGAGAACCAAAACTAAGAGGCGATTCAGTAATAACAGGTTTTCTTTCATATCGGCATTTGTCGCAATAGATACAATCGAGCTTATCATTGATACTCAAACCGTATTCACAGTTGGTGTATCGCTTCGCAGGCAAAAACCGACTGAATATTGCAACCTTATTAAACAGCGACAAAAACGCCCCAGCAGGACACAGATACCTGCACCAGAAACGAGAATAGAAAAAAGAGCCGATAAGCGCCACGGCCACGATGAGCAGCATAAACTCGTCAAAATGCCTGAAACTGAAAACTCTAATCAACGGGTCGATGGCGAGAGTATTATGATTTCGAGACAGAAAAAACGCGGCTATGAGAACAAAAAGAACGATGAATTTGACGAATCTTCCTTTTTGCATCTGCTTCTTTGACAGAATCGGCCTTAATCGGGCCGGCAGAACATAACCGATAAATTCCTGCAAGGCGCCGAAGGGGCACAGATACCCGCAATAGATGTTGCCAAAAACAATAGCCAGCAACGGTGCTCCGATTGTAAGAATAAATACTCCCGTCGATACTGCAAGAGGGATAGCCAATGACAATAAAGAAGCAATCTGTTCGGTAGAAAACTGGGCGTTGAGAAAAATACCGCCGAGGAGAACGTTAGAACCGAGGACAAACAATCGTGTTCGCAAGCCCCCTCGATATATAACGATCAGAGTCAGTAGTAAGATAACAAGAAGATATGCACCCTGTGAATCGGGTAGCCAACGGGCGGCAGCGGTTGTCGTTTGCTGAGCGTTTTGGCCGAGGATTTGAGTAGCAAAGGCGCTGCCTGACTGGGCGAGAGATTCGAGGACTGCTTTTGAACTGACGGTCGCGCCTGTGACAGCATCGACATTTGCGAATGGCTGAGGACTGAAAAGAGCATGGTCTTTTAGTGAAGGCAACCAGTTCGTGAGCATATCGAGATAAGAGGGCGTTTCATTTGAACGAATTATGTGAAAATCGAGGAGATTGCCTGCGGCATTGGTGCGAATGGCTATATTTATTTTGCCGCCGAAGCCTTGAGCATTCGGGGCAAAGTTGGCGGAACTGAAGATGAAACCCGCGAGTTTGTCGTTGGCATCGTAGGTTTTAAAATAGGTCGCGGTCCTGCCGGTATTGGGTATGGCAATGGTTGCGGCCTCAAGTCGGAGCGAACCGACCAGGACCTGAGCTTCGTGGAACGGAAGTGCAGGAGCAAATCTGGCGCCTGCGGTAACGAGCAGGTTTGAACAAAGGATTAACGATACAGCAATGCCAAACAGTGCATAGCCTGCGGAATGAAAAATTGGTGATACGAAGAATTTTTCTGGATGGCTTATTCTTATCAAAGTTGCGGGCAGGTTGGCAAGAGTGAGTAATATGAACATCAGTATTGTAATCTTTGTGCCAAGTATGGGGATAAGAACAAGGGCGGCTAACAGCCCACCTGCTGCTGCACCGATATGATCAGCGTATTCGAGTCGTACCGATGCCTGTGTAGTATTCAAACCGTTAACGGCCAAGAGATTGCCGGTTATTGGGAAGTAAGAACCGGCACACAAGCCGCAGACAATAAATGCAACTGCGAAACTTATATGAGACCAGCCCGAAGCGGGCCAAAAGGCAACGGCTGTCAGAACAGCGCAATGGATTAACAGGACAGCCATAAGAAGCACTTCAGAATTCCGCAAATATTTCCTTTGCAGGAGGCGATTGCTGATTGTTGCGCCTGCGGCGAGGCCGGCCATATACATAGAAGAGATAGCACCGATATGCAAATAGATGGAGCCGAAACGGGTCTGGTAGAGATATATCAGAACGATTACGACACCGATACCGACAACGCCTATGGAGAAAAGCAAAAGCGTGAAGTCAAAGGTTGACGGCCTGGCAGCAGCTGGAGGAGTCAGAACGAATATCAGTCGCAAAATAACGTAAATGATAACAGGAACTAAAAATATCGGAAGGCCGGCAAGCAAAAAATGTTTGAAAAACAAAGTTAGAGGTGCATCAGATTGTTTTGCCGCGAGCAATAGAGCATATAGATTAGCCAGCGGCCTCGAATCACGGTTGAGAAGATGCTCGGCGGGCAGGTCAACGGCGTTATATGCGTCGAATGTCTTGGCGGCGCGGTCGGGCAGGTAGATACTCAAAAGACCATTGGGTGGATAGACATTAGCAGCACCTGGGATTAAGGTGAAACGTTCCCGCAGTGTGCCTGGGTCGCCAGTAAGGTTGTTAGAGTCGGAAACGATAAACCAGGAGTTGTCGCCGGGCACAAGGGCAATATGAGAGAAAACCTGTTCGAGCGTGAGCTTTGTGGAGGCACCGATAGTGGCAAGCTCAGTACCCATAATGTTTTCGCCGGCTGGAATACGAACAGCCAGCACGCCTGAAAAGCCCAGAGCGGTTTTCAACTGCTCATAAAACTCGATTGTAAAGTAACGATTCAGGATTGAACTTGTTGCATCAGGCAGATTGATGATTACGAGGTCGAATCGTTCTTTTTGCCGGCTCAGCAAAGCACGCGGGTCAGCTGCGAAACATTCAAATCGCTTATCAGAGATACTAATTTGTCGCGGCACAAATTCCAGAACGCGACGGATATACTCGCTGTCAGGATTGGCCCAAACGAGCCGGGCAATCTGCGGAAGCTGGAGAAACTCGCGACAAAGGCCGAGTCCCGAACCGACGATGAGAACGCGAGAGGCCTTAGGGTTCTGCGATAGGGTAAGAGCGACAATTCTTCCGGCGGAAGTCGGGTCGGGTACGGCCTCGACAACACTGCCCTCACGGACGGCGACCCACTGGTTCTGGTAGAGGCCATAGAGGTATTCGGCCTGTGCGGTCTGAAAGGAGCCGGTAAGGGAATCCGCCGGGAGAAGGCGGGACCACTTGACGGTGCGCAAATAATTGGCAAGTGGTTTATCGGCACCGAACACCGCTGCAAAACCAAGGAAAAGAACCAGCAGAAAAACCGGCGGCACAGTTATTTTGCGTGAATGATACGACACTACAAACAAAGATGGCAGGATAGCAAGTGAGAGAATAAAGGCGAGAAGAAGAAAAATTTTAACGGAACTTATACCAAAGGTCAGCAGCACCGTTGTGCCGAGACCGCCTATGAAGCTGCCAAGTGATTCGAGCAGGTAAACCCGCGAGACAGCAGGCGTGGTTTCGAGGGCGACCCAGCGACAGGTTAGAGGGAAAAGTAGGCCGGTGATGAAGCTGACGGGGGCATTAACCAATGCGCTTAAAAGCAAGGCGGTAGGAATGGGCAAAAGCATATAAGGGGCAATGCCTGCAATTTGACGAATATGAATAATTAACAGCACCTGAAGAACAAAGGCAGGAAGATAACTCAGGTAGAGTAACTCAATATTTGCAAGCAAGAAGTCGGTGAGATGTTTGCTTCCGTTGACCAGTATTGCGCCGATGGCAATCCAGAGAAACCAGCAGACAAAAAATATACCGATAGTAATATCGTTGCTTTCGAAAGAGGTAATGAACTCTCTGAAGACAAGTGTTTGAGCGGAGATTGAGAACAGACCATAGGCAAATATTACTAAGCCGCGAGCCACGCCGGCTGGAAACGCGGAATTACGAGGGACACCAAGTTCGGCGTGGTAAGGGGACGTCATTATTCTTCACCGAACACTTCTGCTTGGAATACGAGGAAGCTCGCGTCTTTTTTCCATGCGTCCTCAGGCAGTCCCGCTTTGATGGATAAGTGCGTCAATGTTTCTTCGAGAGTCCACTTCTGTTCCGGAGCAACCTGAGGCAAAAATAAGGCCGAATAACCGTCTTTTTTCAGGATGACGCCGTCTGTGCCTAATCGAATAAGATTATACGAGATGATGGGTTGTGGCACCGTAAGAGCAGATATTTCGATTTTAATACTGCTGAGTTCATCTTTCGTAACAGGTGTAAATCTCCAGTCGTTGACCGCCGCGTTAATCGCATTCGCGATGACCGATTTATAAAGTGACTGACTTGGAAATATCTCGCCGATACAACCTCTTAAATCAGAATTTTTATTCAACGTTACAAACGCCGCTCGGCGAATCTTCATCGCTTTGCTTATCGGAACATCCAATTCTTCAGGCGTGGGAACACTTCCTTTTTGCAGGTAAAACTCGATTGTTCTGCGAGCGAGCAGTAAAAGTTTTTTGTGGTCTTCCTGTGTCAGTGCGGTATCGGTTTTCGCCGGCTCGACCTCAGCTTGTTTTTGCCAGTTGCCGTGAAAGGCGACAGAGAGATAACTGACGGAATTGGTGAAATCGCCTGTTAGCTCGCCGGATGTGGTGTACTTGAGCAATTCCGGCCTGGTTCCGGACGGAAACATTGAAAGGAGTATCGCAATTGGCACCCGGCCACAAATAGTCGCGCCTGTTTTATCGCAATATTGGATAAAGCCGGTACTATCCAGTTTTGAGATGTAATCATAAGCGCCCATATCGAGCTTTTTAAGCCCATCAGGAATATTCTGGTCAAATGGTACATAGTCATAATTGGGGCCATAGTGAACGAAGTCAGAGCTTGCCACAACGAGGGTATTGCTATCGACCAGCGATTTCAGAATTGAAGCTGCTTTCTGCACCGTTTGCGGAGAGCACTGGCCTGCGACAATTGGGACAAGTTTGAAATCTCCAAGGCGGTATTGCAGCAGAGGCAGTTGCGCCCAAACGCTGTGCTCCTGTGCGTTTGCCGCTGGAACCTGCTTAAAAAGCGGATTCTGCAATAATTTGTTTATGAATTCGGTATCGAGGGGAATTTCACCCAGCGGCGTGCGATAATGCGTTTCTCGCGGCACACTTAAAACATCCATCATAGGGACATAATGTGAAGGCCCAACCACAACAACGCGAGTATATTTTCCTTTTGCCGCCTTGATACCAAAAGCAGCCGTCTGACCTGAATACGCATACCCAGCGTGAGGGCTAATCAGGGCAATAATGCCATCGCTGGTTTTGACGTCGGCTTTTCCAATAAAACCTTCTATCTGCTTTGCCAGCACATTGGGGTCACCTGGATGCCAGCCAATCTGCCCCAACGGCGAAGTCAGGACGGACTTGGCAATCTGCGGTTGTTTCTGGGCTTTGCTTTCAGCAGCTTTGGTCGATTGCGGGATTTCCAGAACATAAGGGATTTTTGGCAAATCTGTCAGATATGGTTCAAATAGATAAACGACGCCAAGGAGTAAAAGACACAGAACAGTATTCCATACGAAATTACGCACTTGGTTTGTATTGCTGCTATCAGACATACTATCCGCTCCATTTAGATTGCGTCGCGATATTTTCGACCTGACTTAATCTGCCCGGGTATTTTGACAACGGCTTTGCCAACAGGAATCTGCGAGGCAGAACGGTTTTAGCCAACACCCAGCCGGCAACTAAGGCCGTTGACCCTGCCGCCAGAATTTTTTGCAGAAAAGTTCGCCGAGTCATTTCCATACCCCGTATATTTTTTTGCCGCAATCCGGACAGCAACCCTCTTTCAGATTGTTTGTCATGACAACGTATTCCTGCCGTTCGATTAACATTTTATGGCAGCCGGGGCAATATGTATTCTCGCCTTGGCGGCTGCGGATATTGCCTATGTAAACATAATACAGGCCTTCTTCAAGTGCAATCTGGCGGGCCAGGTCAAGTGTGTCCAACGGTGTCGGCGGCAGATGCTGCATCTTGTACTGCGGGAAAAAACGCGAGAAATGCAAAGGTATATCGCTGCCGAGATTTGTCCTGACCCACCGAGCCAGGCGTCTAATATCATCTGGCTTGTCATTGAGTGTCGGAATAATAAGATTTATCACCTCAACGTGCACACCCATAGCAACAGCATCTATAAGGCATTGCTGCACAGGCCCAACAGTTCCCGAACAAAACTTTCGGTAAAAATCATCACTCATCCCTTTAAGGTCAACACGGGCAGCGTCGGTAACTTCGAGCAGGTGCTTCCATGGTTTGGGATTACAATAAGCGGCTGTAACCAGCACATTATGCACACCGGCCTGTTTGGCGAGGCGCGAGGTATCATAAGCATATTCGTAGTAAGCAATCGGGTCGGTATATGTATATGCGATTGATGGAGATTTATATTGCCGGGCATATGCGACGAGCTGTTCAGATGTGACGAGAGAAGCGGTCGATTCTTCAGGATTGGCCTGCGAGATTTCCCAGTTTTGGCAGTTTAAGCAATGCAGATTGCAGCCAATCGTTGCAAGCGAAAGAATTGGCGTGCCGGGTAAAAAATGAAACAACGGCTTTTTCTCAACCGGGTCTATATTAATAGAACACGGATAGCCATAGACGACGGTGCGCAGGACGCCATCTATGTTGATTCTGACCCGGCAGTCGCCGCTCTGGCCGGGTGCAATGATACATTCCCTCGGGCACAACTCGCACTGGACCTTTTGACTCATAAAACGCCTTCGCAAATACTACGCAGTAATTATAACAAAGTTGGGCAGGAGATTGGAGTATTTTAGATACTGGATACTTGAAGCACAATGCCTATGTCGGGAGCGTCTTGGTGGACTTTTGAAGTCATACAGGAGGGCGGCCTGATGGAGGGTACGAGCAAGATTTTCCACTCAAAAAAAATTGATTTTTATATTTTTTTCAATTTTCCAAGAAAAATTTTTAACGGCAATATTTCTTGTTATCGGGCTTAAGCAGGGCAAATCACCAACTATGGGCGAGAAGCAAGTCGCTGTGATGTTAGAGTTTGGAAAGAGTAGAGAAGCGGGGGTAAGTGCGCATCTTGCCTATGTTAAACACCCATATATTGCGCAGAGCAGAGACATGCAGAGGCGCTTCAGATAAAGGCCGCAATCTGTCGATGAGTTATATTAGATTGGAAAATAGCGGACTGGAAAATGAGCCATAATATTATATTGGCTGTAAATTGTCCGCTATATAGGGTGACCCGCAGGTGAGAGCGTAATCCAAGCAATGCCAGGGACGGCTAATAAGGAAAAGGTTAGAACTATGCTTTGTAAAGCATGGGGCGAGAACTTTAACCGGCAGAAGATTTATTAACGAAAGATATTTATGATAAACTCAAATGCCAGATGGATAGATGAACACGCACCTGAGCTGAAAGGCAAGATTCTGGCCACCCTTTCCATTGAAGGTTTTATACCTGAGCTGAAAGGAGATGCCCGCGAAGCAAACACCAGAGGCGGTTTAGGAATATATTTCGGCGATAAGCTCGAAGGTCTTAGTGCGATAGGGATGGACAGAGCTTTGGGTTGTATGCCCATTTACAGCAAGCGTCTGGTCCAGTCAATCAGAGGCGGGAGGCAGCATATTGAATATAGAGAAGTCTCTTATGAGGACCAGCCAATTGAGTTTGTCAAAGACAGGAGGGGAAAGCCCCTGCAATTCGATGTGTGGGGCTGGGATGACAATAACACAGCCCAGGAGCATCAATACCATGTAGATGTATATGGCATAAGCCGCGGAGGAACGCCCCTTTATGTCTTCTATTGCCCCGAGGTATTTGACATTCTTTACCCGGACCACAAGACGCATCCAGGTCACGGCAGAGCGCATCGCTTTCTGCAGGAGACTGCTTTTGCTGAATGCGTTTACGAACTGTTCAAAAGCATGAGGATTGTGCCTGATATTATACACCTCAACGAAGGCCACGTTGCCGATGCCGCCGCAATAGTAAGGGGCGACAAATCCTTCGATAAGACAGCCATGGTCTATACAAACCACACGGTCGTCCCAGCGGGGCTGGAAACATTCTGTATCGGCGAACTTGTCGGCGGCGATGTCGCAAGAGCGCGTTACGTGATGAGGTTCCCCGGCCAGAGCTGGCAGAGGTTATGGAGAAAATTTGTGGTAGTGAACGATGACGGTCGGCTGTTCATAGACTTCCCCAGGGGCGCGCTTGAAATATGTGATATTGCAAATGGGGTAAGCGAGGAACACGCTGACGCCACGAAGGCCATGTTCCAGTGTTATGACAGAACGATAGAGGGCATACTCAACGGCTCCGGTGACACATGGGTAATGGACGAACTGCTGGAAATGGAGCTTAATGGCATCGAACCCAGCAAAGGAATCTTTCGGCGAATAGGCCGGGAAGGTAAAGTGTTGTCTTTGGCTGAAGTTAAGAAGAAAACGGCCGACATGACCAACAAAAGCAACCAAATTATAAGCAAAGACGGCGTAACGCTGGACCTTAAATTGCCAACCATATGGATGGTAAGAAGAATGGTAGAATACAAGAGCCAGTTACCCATCCTGAAGAATATTATCCATATTATATGTGCGGGCAGGCATGATGAAGTTGACACCATCTGGGGCAGGATGAATGGCTTGGGCATGCAGGTCGTTGTAGGCGGGATCGCACCGGAAGGGTCTAATGAAGAGGAATGGATAGAGCAATTTGTTGCCTGGATGCAAAGGCCTGAACTGAAGGGGAGATTTGTTTATGTGCCGAATTCAGATACAACCTTGCTCAGGATGCAGGCCATTGGCGCCGATATATGTATCAACTGTCCCCTGCCGGAGAAAGAAGCGTGCGGCACTTCGGACCAGCGTTCTGCAAGGAACGGCGGGATAAACATCGCCACACGAAGCGGCGGCCCCCCCGAATACATTAGAGAAGGCAAAAACGGAATGCTGGTTGGCCCATATGAAAGCAACGAGGCTTTTTACAGGAGAGCACCAAAGGACATTCTGGACAAGCTCAAAATACTTTCTGACACATACTACAATGAAAACAGCTTATGGCTGTATATGAAGCTGAAATCGTATCTGGCAAGCTCAAATGTGACTGCTACTGCAATGGAACAAAGGTATGCCGACATGTATGTGCAATCGCTCCATGCAAGGGAAAATATCATTAACAGCAGGTACTCGAGACGCCATAAAATGCTGGCTCCCGTACTATAAAAATATCCATCCGATGCTAAGTATTTGGGAAAGCTGACCTTAAAGCAGCTTATTTTGCTGGATAACGTAGTTTTCTGATACGGCTTAAGCTGCCGCACACCATTTCTCCCGGAAGGCATCTCTTATGTGAAGCGACGATGAGCAGAGATAACGCAGGATATTTTCCGCAGGTAATTATTGTGGCAAAATAAGAAGGCCGCGCAGCCGGACTTGTTTACTGTCAGGCCGCGCGGCATAAGTCGCTTGTGCTGGTATTCAGGCAGGAGAGCTTTAGGTTGTTGCCCTTCTCTTGTTGAACAGGTAAACAATAATCCCCAGGGCAATCAGGCCGACAAGTCCGTTGTCGCCTAACGTCTTAATGATGCCGATCATGTTGCTGACAATCCCGCTGAAGAACGGAACTGTGCCGCCAAACAGAATTGCAACCGCAATGCCGAGGGCAATCAACAGCAGCGCTATTTCAGTAATCTCCGCCAGCCATTTCTTAATTTCCGTGAAGAACTGCATCTGTATCTCCTTAAATTTAAACCAGTTATGTTGTAAAACATCCTGTACTTTTTTCGGCTCATACTTCTTTTGGGCTTTAATATTTATGAAACCGGCAAATAGGGAGGATTCAGCTTTTGTCTGCATCGAGTACCAAATTGCCCTGTTGGCCGGCCAGCAAGTCGCTTTTTTAATACTGGGAAGTTGGGCAGGGGGCTATTTGGTTAGAATGATGTTAAAATGGGTAAAATTTACTTGACTAAAAATGATAAAATGGTATATAATTCAAATATGGTCGGAAGCATTATAATTTTTGTTCTGCGAATCTGCCTTGTGGCAGTTGTGGCGACTTTTTTCTGGCGGTTAATCGAGCCAAAAACCAAACAGGCAAGAGTAATTAGAGCCAGTTTGTTAGTCGTCGGTATGCTTGTGGTTTTGATTGTCGTTCGGATATTTGGGGTTTAACAAGTCATCATAAAGCTGTTATGTGTTTTTGCGGCCATTTTCGTATGCGTAAACTCTTTTAACGTCCATTGCCTTACCTGGATTCCAAGCTGGTTTCGTAACTGGGGTATATCGATAAGCTTAATCACTGTTAAAGCAATGGCATTTCACTGGCGACCTTTGCCTTCTTTAGGCGTAATCTCAAACGGTATGGCAGGCAGCGTGCCTATATAAACCCGCTGTCTTTGCATTTTCTTTTGTTTATCCTGAGGGTTGTTCGGCGGGTCAGCGGAGACATCCACAATCAGATTATCCACAAGCCCGACTTTGGCGACGTTGCTGTCCGCAGCAATAGCGAATGTTAGTTCGTCGGGGGTTATGTTCACATCCCGAAGTGTCAGGCCCGCGGGCGGTTCGCTAAGTTCAAGATAGATAGCGGGAGCGGGGGCCGCTGGTGGTCTTCTCGGTATTTTGACCCGCACTTTGGTTTTGCCGCCTGCGGGGATTTTAATGTTGTTATCATCGACCAGTTCAAAAGTCGGCGCACGACGTTTGTAATACCCCGTCATGACCATAAGCTCCTGAGATGGAACCATATGCTGGTAGATAAACGCCTGCATCATATCCTCTGCCGGGGTAACCGGCCTGCTGACTGTTTGGCCGTCGATTTTGGCCCGGCCTTGGAGTTGCAGATTAATTGGCTGCTCCAGTGGTTTTTGCGGAGCCGTAAGAGTAATGCGTAAGCGGTCGCATCCGGCTGGGATTCGCGCCCCGTTTAACTTGAAGCCGGGCGGCGCGTCTTTGAGCATCAGTTCGATTTCGCCGTTAAAGCCGTCTTTGCGTAATGCTTCTACGATTACAGGAACAGTGCCGCCCGTCAGGATGTTTATACTTGATGGCGCCTCTAACAAGGCAAAATCCGGCTGCGAAGGGCTGATTCTAATGCGATACCCGTAATCCTGACCCCCGTGATTCTGCGAGTCGGCCAGATGCACAAAGTATGACCCTTTTTTAGGCATCCGGAGACGCAAATACGAATCGGCATTGTGCGTGAGCAGGCCCACGTTCTTATCTCCGTTATCGTCGTTGTGCCCCAGCACCCTTCCGTTCGCATCACTGAGCCACAGCAGCGAGTCGAGAGGGGAATTCAACCTGCGGGCATATACCTCGGCCACTATCTCGTCGCCGGCGTTGGCGTCGAAGCGGAATATATCAATATCGCCCGGCTTACTGATTCGCCCGTTAACTATTTGCGGCAGGACAATGCGTTGAGCGTCTTCTATTGTGCCGTTGTCTTCGATTTCATTACATTCAGGCAGTGTATCCACCGCGTAAGGGACGCTATTGCTTCGCCGGTTGTTTTGCCGCAACTGGGCCTGACGGATTGCGCCGCCGCCGGGCATTGTATCCAAGGGCATTTCGTTGGTGTCGAGATTCCAGCCGGATATCGAAGCGACAGTGAAAACCCCCGTCTGACCTCCGAGCGGAAACATACGCGTTATGAATGGTTGCTCCGACAAGCTGACACGATAGACGAAATCCTCCCGCCCACGGTAAATGGAATCACGAATCTCAAGCTCATAATCGCCGTCTCTGGTAATTCTGTAAAATAACACCGGGTCGGGATTAAAAAGATAATTGCCCGCGTAGGCCAGCTCTTTGCCTTTAGCGTCATACAGAGTCAATGTTGCCTGAAACCAGCCGGGCACAGCGTCGGCGAGATATGGAATCAGATGCCGGGCCTGTGTTTCTATCGTGAGATTCTGATCTTTTTTTGCGCTGAAGCGGAAGCGGTCCGCCTCACCGGGAAGAATTTGTCCGTTGAGCAGGACAGGAATCTGGACTTTTGGCGTAAATGGTTTGCCTGGGTCTTTGAACTCCGGCTTGCAGGTTTCCGGCAGCAGCCCGACCTGGAAGCATAACGGGTTTGTCAGGCCGGCGCGGGTTCCAAGCCGAAGCTCCCGGTCGCCCGGTTCGGTGTTGGGGTCGATAGTGATTTCGATAATCGCCATTTCGCCAATCTGCATACTGACGGGATATTTATTGCTGAGGAATTCTTCCGCAACTTTTTGCAGTCCCTTCGGGCTTAACTTTTCGAGATTTCGCAAAAGGGGATGGTCCGGCAGCGAAACTGCGGGTGTATTTGCGTCATCGGGCTTATTTACATCAGCCGGTTTATTTATATCTGCGGGCTTATTAACGTTCTGCACGGCTGGGGGTATGTTTTTTTGGCCCGGACCCTGCAGCTTTTTTCGTAGTTCACTCAGCCGCCTCTGGAGTTCTTTTTTCTGGTCCGGGGTCAAAGGTTTTACCCGGCCAATGTAGCGTATTACCGAGCCGTGCACCCCCTGGCCGGTGACATATACTTCGTTGGCGTCTTTAATAAACTGTCCGCCCACGGTAATTTTAATGACGGAGCCCTGTTGCCCGCCAGCCGGGTAAAGGTACCCGATGTGCGGGTCCCTTTCATTTGAGGCGCCCTGCGCATTTGCCGCGTATAAGACCAAAACCACAATCAGTAATCGTCTCGATAAAGTCATCATCACACTCGTTTACATTATTTCCTTTAGCCGGCCGGTTGAAGGCATAACCTGAAGAGCCAACCCTTTCGGGTTTGGAAGCGGGCCATCCGGGTCGATACCCAGCAGTTCATACATACTGCCGATTAAATCTCCCGCGAGCACGGGGCGCTGAGCTACTTCCTCGCCCTTATCGTCCGATGCACCGACAACCCGACCTCCTTTGAATCCGCCTCCCGCGACAACCGCGCTGAAGCAGTTGCCATAATGTCCCCGTCCGCCGTTCCAGGGTGATTCCCAAAGGATTTTCGGCGTGCGCCCGAATTCGCCCGCCCATACTACGATGGTGCTGTCGAGCAGGCCCCGGTCACTCAGGTCTTGCAGCAGGGCGGCCATCCCCTTGTCCAATTCGGGAAGTTTGCGGCGCATCGTTTCAAAATGCTGCTTATGGGTGTCCCAGCCGCCGTAATTAACGGTAATATATGGTATGCCGATTTCTACAAGCCGGCGGGCCATCAGGCAGGATTGTCCGAATTTGTTCCTCCCGTATCTGTCTTTAAGCTCGTCTTTTTCATTCGACATATCGAATATTTTGCCGCCGTCACCGAGAATCAGGTTGTAGGCCTTTTCCTCGCATCGGTCTAACTGTTCGAATTGCGGATTTCCGGGCATCGCCTTGCCGAGTGAATCGAGCGAGCCAAGCAGTTCGCGTCGGCTTCGCTGCCTGGCGTCTGAAATGCCTTCCTCGACGACGCCTGACACTACGAAACGTTTTTGGGCCGGGTCGCCTCCTGTGGCGAAGGGCTTATAGCGGGGGCCGAGGAAACCTTCTTCTGAAAATCGCCCCTCGGTGGCGGTAAGCACAATATATGGCGGAATCAGGCCTTTATAGCCGTGGTCGTATCCTCTGAATAACGAGACAACCGCCCCCATGCCGGGAAAAACCAGGTTGTCGCCCGGCTTTCTGCCCGTCTTCATTATGTATGTAGCTGTTTCGTGGGCGTTAATGCCGTGGGTCATACTGCGAATGATTGAGTATTTGTCCGCCTGTTTGGCGAGCAGTGGCAATAGCTCACAGATTTGTATGCCGGCCACGTTTGTTGCAATCGGGTTTTTGAATGGGCCGCAGTAATCGTTGCCCGCCTGCGGCTTGGGGTCGAATGTGTCTAAATGCGACGGCCCGCCCGACATCCAAAGTTCTATAACCGCTTTTGCGGGCGTTCGCCTGGTTGCCGGCGGCGAATTCGCGTCCTCACCTTTGGCATATACGCATAATTGTTCACTGAACGCGAATCCGGCTGCGCCGAGAAGTCCCAGTTTCAGCGCCTCTCGCCGGGTAATAAAATTTATTTTTTTCTGTTCTCTCATATATTTCATCAGCGATTTTAATGCCGGTATAAAAACTCCTTGGTGTTAATCAGCGACCACGCCAAATCTTCAATAGCGGCTTTTCGAGTCATTGCTTCGCTTTGAAAATATTTTTCAGCCGTTTCTGATTCGGATTTTGTCGGATAACGAGACAGGATTGCGAGGTAAATATTTTTTATAAGCTCAGTGCGGTTTCCTTTTGCTGCCTCTGCCTGCTGGCGCAATATAGGACTGCGTTCTATCTTGTTTTTTATATCGTTTGAATTGAGCAGATACAGCCGCTGAGAATCCGAGGGCTGGTTGTTGCGTTCGGATTCCAGTCCGGTATCGCGTGAGGGTCTGCCGAACATTTCAAGAAACTGACTTGTTATGCTGCCGTCTTCCAGTTTAATGGTTCGCTGCCCCTCGGGAATAAACGTGAAGGGTTCCGGTATATTACTCGAATAGTTTTCCCCTGTTCCGCCAATCTGGTTTAATGCGTCGATTAGCACTTCCGCGTCCAGTCGGCGGACAGGATAACAGGCGAACATCGCCTCGGCTTGCGGATTACTGCTGCGAGGAATCGAAGATTGCTGATATATCCCGGAGTTGAGTATGAGCCGGTAAATATGTTTCAGGTCGTATTTGGATTTTACAAGCTCCTTTTCCAAAAAGGCAAGCAGTTCAGGATTTACCGGGGGGTTGTCCGGTCGGATATCATCCGGCTCGTTAATAATGCCGCGACCCATCAGCCAGGCCCATACGCGGTTGGTTATATTGCGTGCGAACCATTGATTATTCGGCTCGGTAAGCCAGTCGGCAAATATTTGCCTTGGGTCATCCTCCGGCTGAATTTGCACTTTTTTGCCGTCCGGGAAAACGGCCTCACGCGGGCCGGCCGGCACCTGGTTCAGATATACGATTTCTTCCTTCCACTCGGCAGTTTTCTTATAGGCGACCTGTGAGAAAAAAGCTTCCATATTAGTCCGGGTGGATTGCGGCAAACTTTCATAACGTGTCCCCATAAACGTCAGGGCGACCGTTCTGGCGATATCGGCGGGATTGCGGCCCTGAATCGCGCGGTAGAAATTTACCTGCGGCACGCGGAAATTGCTCCCGCTCGAAGTTAGTAGCTCGCGGGCGAACTGGTCATAAGGCATATTTGTGCGCAGCGAATCGTGAATCCAGTGATAATACACCTGCACCGCATTTGGCCAAAGGTTTATGGGAAATTCGGATTTGACCCTCAGCAGGTCGCACCATTTCAGCGTCCAGTAATCGACAAATTCCTCCCGTTCCAGCAGGCGGTTAATAAGCGATATACGCTTGTTAGGGTTTTGGTCATGCAGGAAATCACTGGCCTCTTTTGGGGTGGGCAGTGTGCCAATCACGTCAAGATAAACCCGGCGGACAAATACCGCGTCGGAGCATATATTGGCCGGCTGAATGCCCGACCGCTTTAACCCGGCGAGGACCAACCAATCTATCTTGTTTTGGGGCGTCGCGAGGGCAGAACCTTCAAAAGGACTGTCCGAGATACTTTGCGGCTCGGTTGAAACATCAGGACCAACAGCCCCCGCAAAAATAACCGCAAAAACAAGTAATATATTCATATCTTGTTCTAAGAGCCCTATAAACGTTCAGGTGCGGTTGACATTTCCTGATAAGACGTTTCAGAAAAGCCCGAAATTGCATTAAAAGCATTATAACAAAATGTTCGCTGGTTGCCAAAAGTGAATGCAGGAATCGAACATTTCCACTGGCATCAAAAAAGCTGCTTTCAAAAACTCACGCAATGCGTTATTAAATATAAAGAGCCAAATGACAAACTTAAAAAGATTGTTAAGGAATATTTTGTGATTACTCGGCATATTGTTAAACAAATGGGAATGCGGGTCATAACACGCGGGGCGAGGGTTTTGGGGAAGGAGCTTTGGCTTGTTTTTCTCATTACCCTGTGCCTGGGTCTTTTTTGCCTTTCTTCATGTGTAACCACCACGCAGCAGCGTGAAATTGCCGCCGTCGGCCAGCAGCATTATGTGGACAATGCCTTCAGCGAGGGCAGTTTCATGCTTGCAAAAAAAGACAAACTCGCGGTTCTCTACGTCGACTTGAATGACTGGCCCGGCGTAATTCGCGCCGCAAAAGACCTGCAGGAAGACGTTAACCGCGTTACGAATCAAACCCCAAACCTTACAAACGAGCAAACAGGCCTCGCAAAAAACATCGTCATTATAGGTACAATTGGCAAAAGCTCGATTATTGACCGGCTGATTAAAGACGGCAAAATCGATGTGAAACAAATCGCGGGCAAATGGGAATCGTTTCTCATCCAGGTTGTGCCGGAGCCGTTGCCAGGCGTTGAAAATGCCCTTGTTATCGCAGGCAGTGACAAAAGAGGCGCTATTTACGGCATATATGACGTTTCGGAGCAGATAGGCGTATCACCCTGGTATTGGTGGGCGGATGTGCCTGTGCAGCATAAAGATGCTCTTTTTGTAAAGGCGGGAAGATATGTTCAGGGGCCGCCCGTGGTCAAATATCGCGGCATTTTTCTCAATGACGAGGGCTGGGCGCTCAGTCCCTGGGTTAAAGAAAAATTCGGCGACTATAACAGTAAATTTTACACCAAAGTATTTGAGCTTTTACTCCGGTTAAAGGCCAACTATCTCTGGCCTGCGATGTGGAACAACGCCTTCGCTGAAGATGACCCGAATAATCCCCGTCTTGCCGATGAATACGGCATAGTGATGGGAAACTCTCATCAGGAGCCGATGCTTTGCGCGCAAAAGGAGTGGGACAGGCGGCACAGCAAAAAATGGAATTATTATACCGACGCTAATACTCTTCAGGATTTCTGGCGGAAAGGCGTAAGACGCAGCAGGAATTACGAAAGCATAATCTCCATCGGGCTGCGCGGGGCTGATGATACGCCGATGATTCCGAACGGCACGGTGGCCGAGAGTATGGCCTTGCTGGAAAAAATTGTGGCCGTTCAGCGAAAGATAATAGCAGAGGAGATTAATCCCGATGTGACCAAAGTGCCCCAGTTATGGTGTCCTTACAAAGAAGTCCAGGAATACTATGAAAAGGGGCTGCGCGTTCCCGATGATGTGACGATACTGTGGTGTGACGACAACTGGGGCAATATCAGGCGTCTGCCGACCGCGGAGGAACGCAAAAGAAGCGGCGGGGCGGGTGTTTATTATCACTTCGATTTTCACGGCGGGCCACGCTCATACGAATGGCTCAATACCACTCAAATCATCAAGGTCCAGGAGCAGATGAACCTCGCGTATAATTACGGCGCCACGAAAATATGGATTGTCAATGTGGGCGACCTCAAGCCGATGGAATTTCCCATCGAATTTTTTATGACCTTCGCCTGGGACCCGCAAAGATGGCCTAAAGAGAAAATATCGGAATTTACCCGGCTGTGGGCGCAGCGTGAATTTGGCCCGAAGTATGCCGAGACAATCGCCGACATTGTATCGAAATACACAAAGTATAACGCGAGGCGTAAGCCCGAACTTCTCGACCCCAGCACGTTCAGCATCGTCAATTATCATGAGGCAGACACTGTAGTTGCCGATTTTAACGCTATTGCGGCCAAAGCCGAACAAATCTATCAAAACCTGCCCGATAGCGCCAAAGACGCGTTTTTCCAGCTTGTTCTCTACCCGACAAAGGCCTGCGCCCAGGTTACCGAGCTTTATGTTACCGCCGCTAAGAACCGGTTATATGCATCACAGGGGCGAGCCGCGACTAACGACCTTGCCGCTAAAGTCCGTGAATTGTTTAAAGCCGATGCGGAGCTATCCGAGTATTACAACCGTAAAATGGCCAATGGCAAATGGGACCACATGATGGACACGACGCATATCGGTTATACATCCTGGAATCCGCCGCCAAAAAACAATATGCCCAAAGTTGAGGAAATCAATGTCCCGGTCGAGCCGAATATGGGTGTTGCGGTTGAAGGTTCGAGGTCCGCCTGGCCCGGTTCTTCGGATGAACCGGTTCTGCCGGGATTTAGCGTGTTTGGTGAGCGACGTCGATATATCGATGTGTTCAATCGCGGACAAACACCGTTTGAATTCTCGGCCAAACCAGGCGCTGACTGGATAGTCCTTTCTTCAACGAAAGGAACTGTTGAAAAAGAAACGCGCCTCTGGGTGAATATCGACTACAGCAAAGCGCCCGCAGGCGACGCTAACGGCTCTGTGAAGATTTCCGGCCCGGGCGCAAAAGAGGTAAACATCAAAATCAATTCATCTAATCCTGCCGAGCCCAACAAGGATTCTTTAGAGGGTTTTGTTGAAGCCGATGGCTATGTGTCGATGGAAGCGGAGCATTACACGAAGAAAATCGATGCAGGCGAGGTCTGCTGGGAGAAAATAGAGGATTACGGCCGGGCTGATTCGGCTATGAGTATCTTTCCGGTTACCGCTCAAAGCGTTACGCCGCCGAAGGATTCTCCCTGTCTCGAATATAAAATGTTCCTGTTTCATTCCGGCAATATCGAAGTCGAGACGATTGTCGCTCCCACGTTAAATTTCGTCCCCGACAGGGACCTGCGTTACGCTATATCGTTTGATGACCAGCCGCCGCAAATCATAAGCATTGTGCCGAAGAATTATGTCGTTGCATACTCAAACGAGGACTGGCAGGAATCTGTACGAAACAATGTTCGTATGGTCAAAAGCAATCACTTGCTCCCCTGTGCGGGTTATCATACGCTGAAGGTGTGGATGGTTGACCCCGGTGTTGTGTTGGAGAAGTTTGTGGTCAATACCGGCGGCATAAAACCAAGCTACCTCGGCCCGCCTGAAAGCTATCGTGGCACTTCTGCCGGTTCGGATACGAATGTCGTTGGAAAAATCGCGGATGGCTCAGGCGCCTTCGCGACGGGTAATTATCGTAACCTGTTTGTCGAAGCAGGCCATTCTCAGAAGGAAGTTACAGAAAAGGTCAACGCTGTTTTCCAGCAATTGTTTCACGGCGACCCCTGCACGCAGGCGGTTTATTATCCCGCCGGCAGCAACGCAAATGGCCCACTCGCCTATATCTGGGACATAGGCAGCAATGATGTGCGTTCCGAAGGAATGTCCTACGGGATGATAATTGCTGTGCAATTAGACAAAAAGAACGAGTTTGACGCCCTGTGGAACTGGGCGAAGACATATATGTATATCAATTCGCCTAATCATCCGGCTTATGGTTTCTTTTCCTGGTCGTTAAAAACCGATGGCAGGCCGAATGCGGAGAGCCCGGCGCCAGACGGCGAAGAATATTTTGTTATGTCGCTTTATTTTGCCGCGAATCGCTGGGGTAATGGTCAGGGCATTTATAATTACAAGGCCGAGGCCGACCGGCTTCTAAGCGATATGAAAAACCGTGCGAATATCACAGGCCCAACGGGAAAAGGCACAATGACGGCCGGTGGGCTTTTTGACCTCGAACACAAAATTGTCCGTTTTACTCCCGATGTTGCGAACATTGACCATACGGACCCGTCATATCATTTACCGGCGTTCTATGAGCTTTGGGCGAGATGGGGACCCCAGGCAGACAGGCCTTTCTGGGCGCAAGCTGCTTCAACAAGCCGCGAGTTTTTCCAGAAGGCCGCAAATCCTGTCACGGGTCTTGCCCCTGAGTATGCCAATTTCGATGGGACACCTTGGGCTTGTCCCTCGAACAGCAACTCCACAAATTTTGGGTTTGACTCGTGGCGGACTTCGATGAACTGGTCGGTGGACTGGGCATGGTGGGGCAGGGATACACGCGAAAGACAGTTAAGCGACCGATTGCAGGCATTTTTTGAGTCGAAGGGGATATCCAGCTATGGAAACCAGTTTGCTCTTGACGGTTCTCTTTTAAGCGGCAATCAGTTCAGCTCGGACCACTCCGCCGGATTAGTGGCGGCCAATGCCGTCGCAGGCCTTGCCGCTACTGACTCGCGGGCAAAACAATTTGTCGAAGCGTTGTGGAATACTCCTGTGCCGACCGGGCAGTACCGTTATTATGACGGGATGCTTTATATGCTCGCAACGCTTCATTGCAGTGGTGAATTTCAAATCTGGCACCCCCAATAAGCACCCATATAGGGTTATTTAGCTTCACAAGCGATTTCTGAAAGCTCCCAAAAGGCGTAGGAATAGGGAGGACGCATTTTTACCTGCCAGAACCTTGTTTTCTTCTTAATTTTGCTGGTCAGGGGCATGATTTGCCTACAAAACGAAGTTTTTTGAAAAAAAATGCAAAAAGCTCTTGACTTATCATTGCTCAAAGTGTATTTTGTAAGTAAACGATTACTTAGTGCCTTATAATAGCAAGAGAGTTCGGCGGGTTTGCCGGATATTATAGGCCTTGTAATGAAGTAAGGGTAAGAAGGTGGATGAAAGAGATAATAGAGCAATTCAGATGACATTCCAGAGATATGCGCCAGATGCGGTCAGAGTTTGTACGCATATCGCACGGATACAAATATCTCGCAAGGTTCAATGGTTGAAAGTCAATAGTTAAAATTCGAATTGAGTATGTAAGAAAGAGAATGATTTAAAAACCAACATTTTTTTGAAGGAGGAGTAGAGTATGAGAAATAAGATTGTTACTATTTTACTTGCCGTTGCTCTGACCTCTGCGTGTTACGCGCAGGTCTGGGGTAACTGGGAAGGTATGCCAACAACTGGCGGTGGCTGGATTAGCTGGCATGACGGTCAAGCAGCTATTGAAACGTTGCCTGCTGAGTACGCCCCCTACACCGGCTGGAGCACACTGGGCAGCCAAAGTTTAGCGGTCATTTCCCCTAACTGGGCACAGAGGCTTGCCATTAAGCTGGAGTATCAAACCGGCGGAGTCGCTGATTTCCTGGCAAACAACAAGATAGAGTTTGATTGGGCGGTACCGGCCGACACAATCGGCGGCGGCGGCTACAATAAGATTGAAAACGTTACTCTTAATGCATCGGGTTGGGGCTGGGCGTCAATTCCCAGTACGACCTATGAGTATGACTATTGGACCGGGGTTGGTTTCCGTTCACAGCATATAGTGATTGACTATTCCGCTGAGAAAGCACTGGTGACCGCGACTCCAACTAGCGGTTACATTGAGCTTATTATCACAACCAACAGCGATGGTGTTCGCACAACCGCTTATTTCGACAATTTCAAGCTCACTGGTGCTATTCCTGAGCCGGCGACAATGGCTCTGCTCGGACTTGGCGGTCTTGCTTTGATTCGCAGGAAACGCTAATTAGTTGTACTGAGTATTAGTTTTTAAAATGACAAAACGCCCTCGTGATTCCGGCAACAGTCGGAAATGCGAGGGCGTTTTCCTTTTGCGCCGTATCGCGGTTGTGTCGGTATGAGCACTTGACGTGAAGCAGGACTTTTCGCAGGTCCTGGTCGCGTGAGGAATTGCCGGCCATAACGTTGCCGCAAAGCTTACTTCATTAAAGCAGTTATGAACGAATTCAATTGCTGAGAGTCAATTGTTGCAGAAGCAGAAGCCGTTCGCTTTTGAATTTCTTTAATGAACTGCATCACAATTTGCGTTAATACGGCACCTGGCCTCGGGTACGCGGCAACAATATAATGGGGACCCGGTTTCGATTCCCCCGCCTCTTTTTCCATCTCGGCCCTGAGGTTGTCCGGCGTTATTAAGGAATTGGCGTACTGGAAGACGACCTTGTCCATTGCCTTATATACTTGCTTGCTTTCTTTGGCCATTCCGTAATAATCAAGAAGCTGTGCAAAAACATAATTGGACGTTGTATAGACGTCCTGGCCCTGCTCCGATTCTACTTTTCCTCCGTCCTTTGTCCGGCACATGGCCCAGCCCATCGTGGTCTTGTTATTGTCGTAAATCGTCCTGAGGATTTGTTTGGCTCTATCGGCGGGAATAAACGGCTCTTCTCCTATCGCAATCAAATACCACAGGGCATCGAGCTGATTGGTCCAGACGTCGGTGTTTGTCTTTCCCGTCACAGGGTCGTAGCAGGTGATATAATACTGCATCCTGCGGCCTTTTTTATTTTTCGTGTCTCGCCATAATTTTTCCAGGACAGCGTTGGCCTTTTCAAAACACGCCTCATAATATTTTTTGGCTTGATTATCTTTCATCATCTCTGCCATTCGAATCATTGCCTGGCAGCCGGCGAGGAATGTAGTAGTATCGTAAGCATCTGCGCCGAAAAGGACCAGATTATCAAAGGTATTCTTAACTTCTTCCGGATTGCCTTCGGGGACGCCGTCTTTATCAATATCGAGCTCCATCAGATGCTCGAACCCGAATTTAAGCGTCTCCCAGTTTTTCTTCAGGAAATCAGTATCGCTGAAGAACTTTACGTTGCGCAGCACCCTTAAGACCAGCTTTGGGAAAAGGTCAACCCAGTAGTTATTGTTGTACCACGCGTAATCGCTTACATTTCGAAGAGCGTGTCCTTTCGGCATGGCGCCTACATCGTGTGCGACGCTTCCCTTAACCTTAAAGGCGTCTCTTATCTGGACGAGCGACACGTTCTCATATTCTTCCGGATGGTCTTCAAAATGCATTCTCGCTTCAACAAAAGAGGCGTGGTAATGATAGTAACGCTTTGTGGGGTCCTCCGCCAGAATCGAGTCAATGAACCGCTGGCAAAGCTCCTGTTCTATATTAGGAAACAGTATCATCAGCACCATCGAATACCAGTCCACGTCCGATGGGTCGATATAGGCATAGTCAAAACATTCGAGGAACCTTGCTCTGTCGTTGCCTTTCTCGTCTTCGACCCAGACGGCGGCGTTTGACAATGGGAAGCTGAATTCGTTAAAAATCAATCTGGTCAGCA
>JBEKGR010000005.1:0-225242 GCA_050012695.1 Sedimentisphaerales bacterium
AAGACCTACTATTGCAGGGTAGCGGCGTACAACAAGAGCGGCAATAGTGAATGGAGCAACGTTGTAACCATGACGACGGCATTGCCGTAAGTTAAGTAAATGTTTTTGCTCTTTATCCGGGAGAGCGGCGAGAACCGCCGCTCTTCCTTCTTTGTACCCTGTGTTGAATACAATGGCATAATAATTAGAATTTTATAAAAGAGAACCGATGAGAAAAAAATGGATGAATGGGTTGGCTATGTTCCGCAACACCGGTTTGACTACGAGAACCACGTATAACTATCGAGTGCGGGCTTATAACGCCGCTGGCACTTCCGCTTACACGGCTACCCTAACAGTAACTACAAGGTAATTTTGCTTTTTAATAAAAAAGTCAATAAGAAACCAATATTTTTGAAGGGAAACTTATTATGAAACGCCTATTTGCAGTTATCCTGTTGTTCGCACTGACAACAGGAATCTCAGCGAATGCGTTAGCGACAGCGGTGGATTTCAGTAGCGCTACGACTCCAACGGACATTACACTGCCTAACGCTGCTTTCACTAACAACGGAGTTGCTTTAAGTTACGATCCTTCCGGTGGGACCGGTACTGCCTCGGTGGACGTAAACGGTGTCGACGGGAACACGAGTGGCCTCCTCATCCTCACTTTCGACGCCAACGCAACGGCACTATACCTGAATTTTACACTGCTGGGAGTTAATACCACAGTAGATGCCCTGGTCTTCGAAACGTTCTGCGACGGAAATTTTGTTGACTCCAACTCAGTAACGGCGGTTTTCACCGCGGGCAATTCGGTTGGCAGTTTGGCATACAGCGGTGCCCCCTTTAACCAGGTATATCTGTTCTTCGCGGTCGATGGGCCGAATTTCATCGCTACGGACATTAACTATTATGACCCTACCCAACTGCCTGGAGCGCCGACAATAGGAACTGCAACGGGGAGCAACGCACAGGCAACGGTGGACTTTAATGCACCAGCATCTGATGGCGGCTTCGCCATCACATCGTACACTGTGACCTCAAGCCCCGGCGGCTTAACGGGCACAGGGGCCTCGAGCCCGATAACGGTAACAGGGCTGACAAACGGCACTGGCTATACATTTACTGTAACGGCAACCAACATAGCTGGAACGGGCCCGGCATCAGCCCCTTCCAGTCCTCCTGTAATACCTTTACCAATAGCGCCTGGAGCGCCATCAATAGGAACCGCAACCGCAGGCAACGCACAGGCAACAGTCGGCTTCACTGCACCAGCGTCTGATGGCGGCAGCGCGATTACACATTACACGGCGACTTCAAGCCCCGGCGGCTTAACGGGCACAGGGGCCTCGAGCCCAATAACGGTAACAGGGCTGACAAACGGCACCGCCTATACATTTACCGTAACGGCAACGAACAATTATGGAACGAGCACGGCATCACACGCTTCTAATACAGTAACCCCGACAGGTTCGACCCCGCCGCCGACAGCTACGACACCTGGAGCGCCCACAATAGGAACCGCAGTAGCGGGCAACGCACAGGCAACAGTCAGCTTCACTGCACCCGCATCGGATGGCGGCAGCGCAATTACGTCTTACACAGTTACCTCAAGCCCCGACGGCAGAACGGGCACAGGGACTGGAAGCCCGATAACGGTAACAGGGCTGACAAACGGCACTGCCTATACATTTACTGTAACGGCAACGAACGGGGTTGGAATGGGCGCGGCATCAGCCGCTTCTAATAGCGTAACGCCGGCCGCCGCTGCCACGGTTCCAGGGGCGCCAACAATAGGAACCGCAGTAGCAGGCAATGCACAGGCAACCGTGAGCTTCACTGCGCCTGCGTCTGACGGCGGCAGCGCAATTACGTCTTACACAGTTACCTCAAGCCCCGGCGGCTTAACGGGCACAGGGACTGCGAGCCCGATAACAGTAACAGGGCTGACAAACGGCACTGCCTATACATTTACTGTAACGGCAACGAACGCAATTGGAACGGGCCCGGCATCAAGTCCTTCTAATAGCGTAACACCGGCCGCACCCACTGTCGCCCCTGCAGCGCCAGAGATTCAAGCTGCTGCTGCGTCTGCCCTCAGTTCGGACCCGCCGAGTGTGAATTTGAGGTGGGTTGATAAATCCGACAACGAGGCCGGCTTCAAGATTCAGAGGGCAACGAATACCAAGTTCACGGCCGGGCTGACGACCTTTACGGTTGGGGCAAACGTAACTACATACACCGATACCGCGGTCCTGAGTAAAACGAAGTATTACTACAGGATAAAGGCATACAATGCTATCGGTGACTCAGCGTACACCAAGGTTATAAAGGTCACCACGGCCGGCCAACTCCCGGCGGCTCCTACGAACCTGGCGACCGGCACTGTGACCGAGAAATCCGTCGTCCTAACCTGGACGGACAATGCAACGAACGAGACCGGCTTCAAAATCCAGCGGTCAACGAATGCCGCCTTCACTAAAGGGGTGACCACGACCACAGTCAAGAAGCCGAATCTGACGACGCGCACAATGAGCATAGGCCGCAACAAGACCTACTATTGCAGGGTAGCGGCGTACAACAAGAGCGGCAATAGTGAATGGAGCAACGTTGTAACCATGACGACGGCATTGCCGTAAGTTAAGTAAATGTTTTTGCTCTTTATCCGGGAGAGCGACGAGAACCGCCGCTCTCCCTTTTCTTGTATCCTATGAATATGATGATATAATAATATAATAATTCGAATTCTATAAAGGAGAACCGATGAGAAAGAACTGGATGAATGGGTTGGCCGTGCTGGCAGTTGCGATACTGGCCGCCGTAGCCGGCTGCACGAGCGGGCAAGCACCGGCCAAAACGCCTGATAAAGCAGCCGTCGCGGTGCCCGCGACGAATGCCCAGCCAGGTGTGGTTTTGAAAACACCTCTGGACATGATGAGTTACAGCTTCGGCGTCGAGACCGCCAAAAACCTCAAGAAGCAGCAGATAGAGATAAACATGGATGCTGCGTGCCAGGGAATGAAGGACGCGGCTGCGGGCAATAAGTTTCTTATGGATGATGAGGAACTCAAACAGAGCTACGCAATGTTTCAGTCGATGGTCAGGGCCTCATATCAAGGACGGATGAACACAGGACAGGACAACATGAAAAAGGGCGCGGTCTTTTTAGCCGAAAACAAAGCCAAGGAGGGCGTAGTAACCCTGCCCAGCGGGCTTCAGTATAAGATACTAAAACAAGGCACCGGCCCCAAACCGAAGGACACCGACACAATACAATGCTACTATCGCGGAACGCTCATTGACGGAACGGAATTTGACAGTTCCGCTCACAGTAACAATGAAGGATTCCCTGCGGTGGTCAGCCTTTCGTCCTGCATCCAGGGTTGGCGCGAGGCGATTCCGCTGATGCCGGTCGGTTCCAAGTGGCAGCTATTTATACCTTCCGACCTTGCCTACGGGCAGCGGGCGTCAGGCCGTTACATCGGCCCGAATGCCACGCTAATCTTCGAAGTGGAATTAGTTGCGATTAAGTAAACAGTGAGGTAAGGGAAACCACTTGTTTTTTCCGGGGTGATTATAACCGATAAGGAACGTGTCAAACATTTCTGAGACATAACCGGATTATTTTATTCCAATAAGTTTTCCCCTTAGCGAGATTAAGGATTCTGCTAATTTTCCATTCTTCCATATTTGATAAAATCGCTTCATTGGATATTTCAACATTAATTTTTTATTTGAGGCGTTTAACTAACCGGAAAGAAGGTAAATTATGCGTAAGCACAGATTTTTGAAAGTTGTGCTACTGCTGGCGCCGGCATTGTTTTTGCTTTTCGCTGGAATTGACCAGGGACGCTTGCAGGCGGCAACTGTCAGGGACGCGAACAGTATTATTCAGATGAAATTGAATCGCATAACACAGGCGGACAGACAGGCCGCAGCGGACCGTCAAGCCGCAGCTCGTGCCGCAGCAGCTGCTCAGAGCAACCAGGGCAAAGCGACGCTCAAACTTGCCGCACCCGCGCCACATACCGCTGCCTCGCCCATCGCTATGCCCAACCCAGGCGGGATGCCGGATTATTTCAATGTGGCGAACTGGGCCTATACCCCCATCATTCGTAAATTCGTCGATACACTGCCTGGTCTGGGATATGCCAACAGGAACAATCTCGGACAGTATATCCCCGTTGCTGTTGCGGATACGAATACGTATGCGGGATCTGATTATTACGTAATCGGGTTGCGGGACTATAACGAACAAATGCATTCAGACCTGCCCGCCACCAAACTCAGGGGTTATCGGCAGCTCAATACTACCGACCCCAACGTGAGCGCATCGCAATATCTTGGACCTCTAATTATTGCCCAGCGCGACCGGCCTGTGCGAATCAAGTTTTCCAACCAGCTTGGAATAGGTGCTGCGGGCAACCTGTTCATCCCTGTGGACACCACCGTTATGGGAGCGGGGGCGGGGCCTGATAAGGATGCCAAGGGTAATCCCATCAATTACCAGCAGAACCGCGCTGTCATTCATCTCCACGGCGGCGCCACTCCCTGGATTAGCGACGGGACGCCTCATCAGTGGACTGTTCCCATTGGAGATGTCAACGCTCATTACCAAAAAGGCGTAAGTGCACAGAACGTTCCCGATATGCCGGACCCGTGCCAGGGATCTTTGACATATTATTATACCAACCAGCAGAGCGCCCGGCTGATGTTCTATCACGACCATTCTTATGGAACAACTCGCCTCAATGTCTATGCCGGTGAGGCCGCGGGTTACCTGCTAACTGACCCGAATGAGGAGGCATTAATCAACTCCGGAGTCCTTCCTAACCTCGGCGGTGTTTACCGCTACGGAATTCCTCTGATTATCCAAGATAAGACCTTTGTCGATGCCAACACAATTACCGTTACAGACCCTACCTGGAATTGGGGAACAATACCGGGAATGGCAAACACCGGCGATCTCTGGTTCCCGCACGTTTATATGCCAAACCAGAACCCGGCTGACCCAGAGGGAGCAAACGCTTTTGGCCGCTGGGACTATGGTTGCTGGTTCTGGCCTCCGATTCAGCCGTCGCAGCTGGCTCACCCCCCGATTACGCTTCCCAATGGGACAGTTGTGCCCGGAACGCCTAACCCATCTATGGTGATGGAAGCATTCATGGACACCCCCCTGGTTAATGGCACCCCATACCCAGTCCTGCCGGTGCAGCGCAAGGCATACCGGTTCAGGATACTAAATGTCTGCAACGACCGAATGCTCAACCTGCAATTGTATTATGTTGACCCCAACGACCCCAACGGAACAGAAGTCAATATGGTTCCTGCGGTTCCACACTTGGCGACGGACCCGAACTGGCCAGCGACTTGGCCGACAGATGGAAGAGACGGGGGTGTGCCGAATCCGACCCTTGCAGGCCCAGATATTATTCAGATTGGCACTGAAGGCGGCTTCTTGCCTTCACCGGCGGTGATTCCCAGCACACCAATCGGCTATGAGTACAACCGCAGAGATATAGTGGTCTTAAATGTCAGCACCCACGGGCTCTTATTGGGGCCGGCGGAGCGGGCAGACATCATCGTTGACTTCTCCGGGGTTCCGGATGGTTCCAAGCTGATTCTCTATAACGATGCGCCGGCGCCTGTTCCGGGGTTTGACCCGCGTCTTGACTACTACACGGGCGACCCGTGTCTGACCGATACCGGCGGCGCACCTTCGACCAGACCTGGTTATGGTCCAAACATCAGGACCATCATGAAGTTCCAGGTAGCAGTAGGCGGACCTGTGGCCGCTGTCTTCAATGTGAGCGCACTGAATACAGCCCTGCCTGCCGCTTTCGCCGCATCTCAGCCAGCGCCGATTATACCGGAAACGACTTATCCAGCGCCTTATACGGCCGCTAAAAATGTTTATTCGAAAATCCAAGACACTAACTTGACTTTCACTCCAGCCGGTTCAGCTACACCGATAACGGTCCAGATGCAGCCGAAGGCCATACAGGAACTCTTTGAACTTGATTATGGACGGATGAACTCAACCCTGGGCGTCGAACTGCCGTTTACCAATTTTAACACCCAGACGACAATTCCCTATGGTTATGTAGACCCGCCCACCGAGATAATCCAGAACAGCAGAGTCCAGTTATGGAAGATTACTCATAATGGCGTTGATACCCATGCCGTACACTTCCACCTGTTCAACGTGCAATTGATCAACCGCGTTGGATGGGATGGAGCCATCAGGCCGCCAGAACGCAACGAGATGGGCTGGAAGGAAACCGTCAGGATGAACCCGCTGGAAGACGCGATTGTGGCGTTAAAGCCCATTGCGCCTACGGTACCCTTTGCGGTTCCAGATAGCATTCGCCTTCTGAACCCAACGATACCGAAGGGTTCTACGATGGGTTTCTCAGGCATAGACCCTAACACAGGAAACGCAGTTGTCGGCGGCGTCTCCAACGTAATGTTCAACTTTGGCTGGGAGTACGTCTGGCACTGCCACCTGCTGGGTCATGAAGAGATGGACATGATGCGCCCGATTGTCTTCCAGGTTCCGCCTGGTGCGCCGACAGCGGTGTCAGCAGCGGTATCAGGCAAGGCACAAGCAACTGTGCGCTTCACTCCGCCCACATCAACCGGCGGCAGTCCGATTACATCGTACACAGTTACGTCAAGCCCGGGCGGCAGAACAGCAACAGGGACCTCAAGCCCAATAACGATAACGGGGCTAACAATCGGCACTACTTATACATTTACTGTAACGGCAACGAACGCCGTTGGAACTGGCTCCGCATCAGCTCCTTCTAATAGTGTAACGCCAACAAATGTCGTCCCCGCAGCGCCGACGAATCTGGTTGCTACTGCGTCTGCCCTTAGTGCCAATCCACCAACAGTGAGTTTGACCTGGGTTGACAATTCCAATAACGAGGCAGGCTTCACGATCCAAAGAGCAACAAATACCGGCTTCACAGCCGGACTAACGACCTTCACGGTTGGAGCAAACGTAACGACATACACCGATACCACAGTCCTGATTAAAACGAAATATTACTACAGGGTGCGGGCATTCAATGCTATAGGCAACTCAGCGTACTCCAACGTTGTAAATATCACCACGGCCAGCCAACTTCTACCAGCGGCTCCTACGAATCTGGCGACCGGCACCGTGACCAGGACCTCCGTCGTCCTAACCTGGACGGACAATGCAACGAATGAGACCGGCTTCGTAATCCAGCGGGCAACGAATACCGCCTTCACGACAGGACTGGTATCGGTCACGGTCAATACTCCGAACCTGACGACATACACGCGCACCGGCTTGACGCGCAACACAACCTACTATTTCCGTGTTGCGGCAAATAATGCGGGAGGCAACAGTGCGTTCAGTAATGTGGTTTCCGGCAAGACGCTACCGTAAGTTAGTAGATATTGTTTATGCGGGGAGGGATGGCTATGGCTTAGTCATCCCTTCCTTTCTTTTTTTCATCCCACCTCTTGCCTTTAACCACAATGGCGTGTAGAAAAGAGCCGTATAGAAAACCGCTTGTTTTTTCCGGGGTGATTATGACCAGTCGGGAACGGGTCTTGGCGATGTTCAAAGGCAGGCCCTTCGACAATGCTCCCCGCTTCGCTAAAGCTACGCAGGGCGGGCAGGGCAGGCAAATTGACCACTTGCCCTGTATGCCGATTACGATGCAGTTCGCGGCGGACCGCATCGGGAGGAAATATTACGATTATGTAACGGATTACCGTGTGCTGGTAGAGGGGCAGTTACGGGTAGCGGAGGAATTCGGCTTTGACCACGTGGGCTGTATTTCAGACCCGGCGCGCGAGGCGGCGGATTGCGACGCGGCGATTATTTTTCACGAGGAAACGCCCCCTGATATCGATGAAAGTAACGCCCTGCTCGCCGATAAAAGCAGATTGGCGAAATTGAAGATGCCGGACCCGCTGGGAGGCGGACGGATGCACGACAGGGTAAAAGCAGCAACTCTATTCAAAGAAAAAGCCGGTAAAGACAAGATTATCGAGGGATGGATTGAAGGCCCTTGCGCAGAGGGAGCGGATTTGCGGGGCATTAATACGATAATGACGGATTTTTTCGAGGATGCCGGGTTTGTGAAAGAGCTTTTTGAGTTCGCGACGGAACTCGGGTTGAGATTTGCCAAAGCACAGATAGAGGCGGGTGTGGATTTGATGGGGATAGGAGACGCCGCGGCGTCATTAGTGGGGCCGAAGATATACGAGGAGTTTGTGTGGCCATACGAGAAACAGCTGGTGGATGGTATTCATAAGCTCGGCGCGGCTGTCCGGCTGCATATCTGCGGGGACACGCGGAAGATTCTGGAAGGGATGGGCCGGCTTGGAGCAGAAATGATTGACCTGGATTATCCCTCTCCAATGCGAATGGCCAGAGAAAAAATGGGGCCGAAGCAGGTCATCTGCGGGAATATCAATCCTGTTTCGGTGCTGCGTGAAGCATCACCCGAAGAAATTTATAAGGCGGTTGAGAACTGCCACAAAGAGGCGGGCGAAAATTTTATAGTCGGGGCCGGCTGCGAAGTTACGCGTGATACGCCTTTAGAAAACATCAAGGTGCTTGGGCATTACGCATCTTCTCATTAATTTTTTTTGGAAAAGGGATAGCATATGAAACATTCAAATACAAAAACAGGTCTTGTTCTCATGGCGTTGCTGGCATCAACATGGCTTGCGAAAGGCGCCGAATCAAATCCAGGCTGGCTCGATACGGGGCTGGGAAATCTCGCGCTTTTATCTAACGCAAAGACGCGGTCAATAGGGCCGGAGAACCCGACGGGCGAAAAAGGCAAAGGCGGAATGGCAAAATTAGGCGAGGGGTCGGCGTCTCACGCCGCCGGTGACCTGGGACAGGACTGGAAAGTAAATCCGTACGTTAATATCAAATCAGGCCAGACGTTTGTGCTGGCGGACATAAACGGCAGCGGCTCAATCCAGCATATCTGGATGACGCCAGCCGGAAACGACCGCCTGAATATATTGCGAATCTACTGGGACGGCGAAGAGGCCCCTTCTGTGGAGTGTCCCCTTGGCGACTTTTTTGCCTGCGGCATGGGCGAGTATGCACAGGTCACTTCGCTTGCGGTATGTGTCAATCCCAAAAGCGGCTTTAACTGCTACTGGCCTATGCCCTTCAGGAAAAGCTGCAAAATGACGGTGACCAACCTGGACAAAAATCAGATGACGCTATATTACGAGATTAATTATTGCCTTGCCGACGTCGGCGAAAAGGCAGGGTATTTTCACGCACAGTTTCGCAGGGTCAATCCCGTGCCCTTCAAAGAAGTTTATACAGTCGTTGACGGCATCGTCGGAAAAGGGCATTACGTCGGGACATATATGACCTGGGGAGCGAACAGCCCCGGCTGGTGGGGAGAAGGGGAAATAAAATTCTATATGGATGGTGACACGGAATTTCCGACAATATGCGGAACCGGTACAGAGGATTACTTCTGCGGCTCATACGGCTTCGATAATCCAAAGGGAGGCGGGTATCAGACGTTCAGCGGCCCATACGCGGGTATGCCTCAGATAATTAACCCGAAGGGCAAACCCGTAAGAAAGACGAAAATTTACGAGAACGGCAAATTTGTCGAAGAGAGAACGACTTTGAACCCGAAGGACCAGCCGAGATTCTCACTGTATCGCTGGCACATAATGGACCCGATAAGGTTTGAGCAAAATATGAAAGTGACTATGCAGGCGCTGGGCTGGCAGGACGGCGGCAAATATCTGCCATTACAGGATGATATTTCCTCCGTCGCCTTCTGGTATCAGACCGAGCCGCACGTGCCATTTCCGAAACTTCCAGACAGGGAACAGTTGCGGATTACGAAGTAAATTATTTCAACAGACCCGCCGCGTGCTTTGCTGATTCGACGGTGTTGTAGAGGAGCATCGTTATTGTCATAGGGCCGACGCCGCCGGGGACAGGGGTGATGAGTGAGGCCTTTTCCTTTACATTCTCGAAATCCACGTCGCCGACAAGACGATAGCCGGCCTTTTTCGTCGAGTCCTCAACGCGATTAACGCCGACATCGATGACTACCGCACCATCTTTAATCATATCAGCAGTGATTGTATTCGGGTGGCCCGCGGCAGCTATAACAATATCTGCCCTTTTCGTATGCTCCACGAGGTTTTTGGTTCGCGTATGGCACACGGTTACGGTGGCGTTACCAAGTGGGCTTTTCTGGATGAGTATATTTGCCAGGGGTTTGCCGACGATGTTGCTTCTGCCGACAATGACGACGTTTGCGCCTTCGATTTTCACGCCGCTTTTAATCAGGAGCTGGACGACGCCATGGGGGGTGCAGGGCAGGAACGCCTTTTGGCCTGTTACCATTTTGCCTACGTTTATCGGGTGAAACCCGTCCACGTCTTTGGCGGGGTCGATTGACATAAGCACTTCCAACTCATCGAAGTGCCTGGGCAGAGGCAACTGTGTTAATATACCGTGGATTCTGGGGTCTTTGTTGAGTCGATTGATGTGCGCCATTAATTGATTTTGAGGAATCGAGGCGGACAGGCGATTGTCTTCGGAATATATACCGATTTCCTCGCAGGCCTTTTGCTTGGCGGTAACATAAGATTTTGAAGCGGGGTCATCGCCGACGAGAATAACGCTGAGTCCCGGCACAATACCTTTTTTGGCAAGGGCGGCAACATCAGTCCTGAGTTTTGCCCGCATATCCGCGGCGATTTGTTTTCCGTCTATTATCTTTGCGGTCATTGTTTTCTCCGGCTTAGCGGTAATTAGAGCAATCCTTTTACCTTCCCGGTATTCACGTCAACATCAATTCTTCTAAAGGCCGGGTCCGAGCTTGTGCCGGGCATAAGTTTGATTTCGCCCGCCAGCGGCACGATAAATTCCGCGCCTTTGTAAACCAGGACATCCCTGATGGGCAGTTGCCAGCCGATGGGCCGGCCTTTGAATTCCGGGTCGTAAGACAAACTAAGGTGCGTCTTTGCCATACACAATCCAAATTTCTGTGTCGCCGGATTCGCCTCCAGCGACTTTAGCTTTTCAAGTGCGACCTCAGAATATGAAACGCCGTTGGCGCCGTAAACCTCTTTGGCAATCAGTTCTATACGTTTTCGCAGGGGCAATTCGTAATCATACAAATGTTTGAAGCTGTTTTTCTGCTCACACATATCAATCACGGCCTGTGCCAGCTCAATTGCGCCTTCGCCGCCTTTGAGCCAGTGTTCGGAAACAACCGCGATTGCACCCTGCTGCTCAGCGATTTTTTTGATGAGCTTGTGCTCGGCCTTAGTATCTGCACTGAAGCTATTTATACACACAATCGGCCTGACGCCGCTTTTTTTCACTATGTCAATGTGCGCCATCAGGTTCTCACAGCCCTTTTCGAGCAGGTCGAGATGTTCTTTTGTGTATTCTTCACTGAGAGGCGCGCCTGGTCTGACGGGTGGGCCGCCGCCGTGCATTTTCAGGGCGCGAACGGTCGCGACAATGACCACTGCGCCGGGTTTAAGCCCGGAAATTCTGCATTTAAGATTCCAGAATTTTTCGTAGCCGATGTCGGTACCGAAGCCGCTTTCAGTTACGTGATAATCACCCAGTTTTGTTGCGACAAGGTCGGCGATTACCGAGCTTTGGCCTATGGCTATATTGGCAAAGGGGCCTGCGTGAACAAATATCGGCTGGCCTTCCATCGTCTGAAGCAGATTGGGGTTGAGGGCATCGAGCATCCATGCGGTCATTGCCCCATCGACCTCGAGGTCTGCGGCTGTTATATCATTGCCTTTGCGGTCCCTGGCAACCACGATTCTTGCGATACGCTGCCGGAAATCGGCGAGATTTTTCGAAATTGCGAGGATAGCCATAACTTCGCTGGAAACGGTTGCCTGGAAGCCGGAATTCATTTCGAGGCCGTTGGATTTGCCGCCCAGACCTATTCTTATATTGCGAAGCGACTGTGCACAAAGGTCAATCGCCCAGCCGATTTGTATGGAATCAGGGTCGATATCGAGCCGTCGCAGGTTTCTTTTCGCGAGCCGTTCATCATCATAATTTTTTTCATGCTGCATTCGGGCGGTCAGTGCAACCATACACAGATTATGAGCATTTGTAACTGAATCTATATCCCCCGTCAGGCGGATTGAAAACGGGATAAGAGGGACGCACTGCGCAAGACCGCCTCCGGCGGCGCCGCCCTTGACATTGAAGGTCGGGCCTGCGCTTGGCTGGCGAATCGCACCGGTTGGTCTTTTGCCGCATTTGGCAAGGCCCTGAATCAGGCCGATTGTCGTCGTAGTTTTACCTTCGCCGAAGGGCGTCGGTGTGATGGCGGTAACATCGATATATTTGGCCGTCGGGGCGTCTTTAAGCCGGTCAAGAATCTTTGCAAAGTGGACTTTACCCAAAGTATGGCCTGCCGGAAGCAATTCGTCTTTTTGCAGTCCTATCTCTTCGGCCAACTGGAAAATCGGTTTGATATTGTTCTCAGCCGCCTCGGCTATTTCCCAGTTTTTCATCTTCATCGGGTCAAGTTTCATTGAACATTTCCTTCGCCGCCTGGCAATTAAATCGCGTTTTATTTTCACACGCGTTACCCTAATCGAATTTCGACATCCACAATGCTGCCCACCTTGAATACGCCGACGACATTGCCGGCGGTTTCTTTACCGTTGACTAACATTTTCTTTACGCCTCGCATTGCGCCGTCGGGATTCAATACCTTTATCTTATATGTCGCCCCTCTGAACTTACGCGTAACAGTAAATTTTTTCCAGTCAGGCGGAATACAGGGGTCAATCCTAAGCCCGTCGTGCTCCGCCCTGACGCCAAGGATATATTGCGCCAGCGCCGTAAAGCTCCAGGAAGCGGTGCCGGTAAGCCAAGAGTTCTTTCCTTCGCCCGGTAAGGGGCTATCGTGGCCTGATATTGTTTGCGCGAAGCAATACGGCTCGCACTTATAGATATCGGCTTTGTCTTCCTTGGTGCTGGGGCATATTCGCGTATAAAGCTCCCATGCCTTGTCGCCCCTGCCGACGATTGTCTCGCCGATGACGACCCATGTGTTATTGTGGCAGAAAATACTGGCGTTTTCCTTGTAGCCGGGCGGGTAAGAAGTAATCTCGCCTAAGCGGTCCTGGTAATACGTGAAGGCGGGCTGATTGAGGACCATGCCATTGGCATCCGCGAGATACTGCCATGCGCTGTCGAGGGCAGCAATCGCTTTACCGTCATCAAGACCGATTTGGGCCATAACACCCCAGCCCTGTGTCTCGATGAATATCTTTCCTTCATCGCAAACCTTAGAGCCAACCGGCTTCTCGAAATGGTCGTAAGCGCGGATAAACCATTTGCCGTCCCAGCCATGCTTGAGAATGACTTTTCGCATATCGTCCGCCTGGCGGGCATATTCAGCAACCTTGTCTTTTTGACCAAGATGCTCAAGCAGACCCGTCAATTCTTTTGCCGCGTAAACGAATAATTGAGCGACCATTACCGATTCCGCCTTGCCGCCCTCGATATCGCCTGAGGTCTGGAAGCTCTCGCCGGGATTGTTGCTAAAGCAATTGAGGTTGAGGCAGTCGTTCCAGTCGGCGTGCTGAATCAAGGGCAGCCCGTGAGGGCCGCGGAGGTCAAGGACATGTTTCATTGAAAGGTGCAGGTGGTCCATCAATGTCGTGTTTTTTTCGCTGCCGGAGACATCCTGGTAGCCGGCGGGAGCGTCAAGAATCGTCCAGTCGCCGGTTTCCTTGATATATGCAGAAGTCGAGACAATCAGCCAGAGCGGGTCATCGCTGAAACCCGTGCCGACCGCAGCGTTACCCTTCTTGGTCAACGGCTGATACTGATGATAGCACGAGCCGTCGTGGTTTTGTGTCGAGGCCAAATCGATTATTCGCTGGCGGGCACGTTCGGGGACGATGTGAACAAAGCCGAGTATGTCCTGGTTCGAATCGCGGAAGCCAAGCCCCCTGCTGACACCCGTCTCGAATGAGCTGGCCGCACGGGAAAGGTTAAAGGTTACCATGCACTGGTACTGGTTCCAGATATTGGCCATTCGCTCTACGTGCTCGTTGTCGATTTTGACCTGATAGCCGGAAAGAGCGTCCGCCCAGAAGTTTTTGAGTTTCTTCAACTGGGCACCAACCTGGCCGGCGGTTTTTAGATTGGCGATTGTTTCGTAGAATCTCTTTTTATTTATAACGCCCGGGGATGAGAATTTTTCCTGCTGCGGGTTTTCGACATAGCCCAGGACGAAATGCAAGCGTTTGGTTTGCCCTGGCTTCAGGGACAGTTTAACCTGGTGCGAGCCAACCGGCTGCCAACTGTGGGCGACGCTGTTGGTCGCCTGGCGACGCTTTACGACATCTGGACAGCCATAATCATTGAGACGACCAAGAAAGACATCCCGCATTGTGTCAAAACCGGCGATTTTCTCACTGCACCAGAAACCAACGTAGTGATTGCGGCGTTCACGATACTCTGTCCGGTGAAATATAGCGCTTCCCTCGATTTCCATCTCGGCGATATTCCAGTTCCGCTGAAAATTTGTGGCATCATCAAGGGCGTCGTAAAGGCAGAACTCCGCATAGCTGAACAAATCAATATCCTTTGACTTTCGGCCTTCATTGGTTACCGCAACCGACCAGATTTCAGCGTTGGTATCGATTGGGACAAAATACGTCGTCGAGACCCTCAGGCCATCCAGTGCGCCTTCAATAACCGTGTAGCCGAGTCCGTGCCTGCATTTGTAATCATCGAGTTTGGTCTTTACGGGTTTGAAACCGGGGCTCCACGTTTTTTTGCCGTCGCAGACATAGATGTATCTGCCCGGATTATCCTTTGGTATGGCGTTATAGTGGTATCGCAGCAGGCGTCTTAGCCGGGCGTCGCGATAGAAACTGTAGCCGCCCGCGGTGTTGGATATGATGCCAAGATAATCCTGGCAGCCGAGGTAATTTATCCATGGCGTGGGGGTATCGGGCTTGGTGATGACAAATTCCCTGGCTTTGTTATCGAAGTAACCATAACGCTTGCTTTCCGGCATAGCTGACTCCTCTGAATCTTAAAATTAAGACATTAAAAATACATACGCGGCAACTGCCTTTTAAGCCCGTTACTATACCCCCCCTGCCTGCAGAAATCAACCCGGCTGAAACGACCGACTCATCCCCAGTTTGAGAAATGCCTTGTTATAGATTTTATAAAGTAATCATTTGCAGGCCTGATTTCAGGGTAACAGATTTTCCGTTCCACAGGAACTTTCCCGTCAGGCCGGGAGGCAGAGTTATGGTTCCTTTAATGCCGGTTTTTCCATCGCGCTCAAGGCGAACAGTAATTTCGCCGAGAGGATGGGGCATTTTGCCCTCGACCCAGGTTAAAGGGCCAAGGTGCGGTTCGATTCTGACGGATTTGAAACCCGGTTTGGCCGGCTCGATTCCGCAGACGGTCGCGAGTAAATCATAATTTGGACTTGCACTCCAGGCGTGACAGTCGGAACGGGTTGGTTCGGGGTTTTCCGCGAAAGTTGTAAGACCAATTTTGAGCATATCGCGCCAGGGCTGGAGCATTTCGATGTAGCGGTCGCCGAGACCGACTTTTTTAATGGCCCGGACAAGATAATAACGGAAATAAAACGTGCACTGGGTGAGGTCTTTTTCGGAGACGACTTTTTCCATCAGCTTTTTCTGCTCGTTGAGCGGGACCAAATCGACGAGCACGGCGAGGATATTGGCGTGCTGGCTGAAAATGGTTTTATCCGGCGTATCAGCCAAAAGACCCCGCTTGTCATCCCAGCAAAGTTTGTAGGTGGATTTTTTGAGTGAATCGGCAAGTTGCCTGTAATGGTCCGCGAAATACTTTCTGCCGAGATTGTCATTTAGTTGTGCGGCGTAATTGAGGGCATAAACAAATTGAAGCGTGAGAATGGAAGAACAACCTCGGTCCGCGCCTGAGGGGACCCCGCCTATGCCTTTGTTTTTGTCCCAGAGCCAGGCCCAGTCAACGAAATTCCACCAAGGGGTTTTGCCGAGCATACCATTTGCGCCGATGTATTTTTCATGCCAGTTCAGAACGGAGTCGATGCCTGGCAGATATGATTTGACGAATTGGGGGTCGTCGCGGTGCATCCAGTAATCGTGAACCATAGCGACCCAGAAAAGCGAATAAGGCGGGATAATCTGCATAGATGAGCAGGGGTATCGGCTCTGGGTGAGGCCCTCGGCGACGCGGGAGTCGTCGAAGGCGGTGATGGTGTTTCGCATAAGGTGGTCATCGCCGGAAACGTAAAGCGAAATAAGCGCCTGTATGCGGGTGTCGCCGACATACTGGAGCTGCTCGTAGTAGGGACAGTCGTAGTAAGTTTCGCCGGCGCACAGGCGGGCAGTGCGCCAGCCGACGTCCCAGATATTTTTTATGGATGGGTCGGAACCGGCAAAGACCGCGTTTTCCTTAAATGGGTACGCGGTGAATCTGCCGTAGAAATCGTTGATTGTTAAGGGGGCCTCTTTGGTCTGGATATCCATCTGGAGATAACGCCAGGTCCGAAACCACAACGTGCTGAAGAGACGATTATCGCCGCCATCGGGCAGGAAGGCGTCTTCGAAGCCAACGATTTTTCGGCCTTCTATTTCATCGCGGTTGCCTTTTTGCATTTTGGAATCGAAAAGGGCTTCACTAAAGGTTAAAACAATTTGCGAGTCCCTGCCTCCGCTGACCGAAAGTTCAGGATAGGCGGTGGTGAGGAAGGTCTGGTCGAAGAGGATTGTCGCTTTTGTATTTGGGGGGACGGTCAATTTTCGTTGGCCGTTGAAAGAAAAATCGTTGATTTCGAGGCCGGTTGCTCTTCTTACTTTGTCGATTCGCTGTAATTTATCTTCCATAAGCGGGATTGTTCGCGGGACGAGCATCCAGGTATTATTGGTTGCGACGCCGGGGGGCACCGCTTTATCGAGCAGGCGGACTTTTGCCCAGTCGCTGTCGTTGAAATCGGTCTGCTGCCAGCCCCAGGGGTATTTGTCCGCGACTATTTTTTCGCCTGGGCCGACAAAATTGAAAGAATTCAGGGAGGGGCTTACAGGTGAATAAGCGAGGTCTTGAATGACCTTCCATTTTTGGTCGGTGTTGAGAAAATTGAATTTTGGGTCATCAACCTGAAGCACAAAGGCCGTGCGCAGGGTCATCTGCGCTCCCGGGATAAATTCGCCGAAATTCCAGACGACCGCAGCGATTGTGTTTTTGCCTTTCACGAGGTAAGGGGCGATATCGACTGTTTCGAATCGCCAGTGCATAAGGTCGCCCCGTGCAGGACCGCGGCAGATGCTTTGGCCATTGATGAAGAGTCGATAACGGTTGTCCGCCGAGACGTGAATGATAAATTTTTCAGGTTGCGTTTCGAGGTCGAAGGTCCTGCGGAAATGATACACGCCGTAATCTTTCGGCGACGCCGTGGGATGTGAAACCCACGATGCCTGCCAGCGTTTAGTTAAGAAGTCAGGATTGATATTAACATCCGAGGCCTGTGCGACAGCAGGCAGAATAAAAATAACGCCCGCTAAAAATATTATTTTCTTCGTCATTTGAAATTCCCTGCAATAGCTTTGACTGTTTATTTTTCCGGCTCGATTACGACGGCTGTGCCGTAACAAATAACTTCTGTACCGGTGCCGGCCACATCGGATGCGTCATATCGCAGGCCTACAACGGCGTTGGCCCCTGTTTCCCGTGCGTGCTCCATAAGGAGCTCGTATGCCTGCTGCCGGGCCTGTTCGCACATCCGGGTATATGCCCCTATTTTTCCTCCTATGATGTTTTTTAGTCCCCCCATAATTCCCTGGGCAATTGTCGGCGAACGAACGATGATGCCGCGAACCACGCCCTTGTATTCTTTGATTTGAAACCCTTCGATTGTGAAAGTTGTCGTTACCGGCATTTGCATTGTCTTTCTCCTTTCGGCCGCAGGATTACGGTTTGTTCTTGAGGTTTATAGGCAATTGCGATATGGGTGTCAACTCGGAAATCATACAACGCTTTGATATATTCTCCATTGTCACCATAATTGACATGAAGGACTGAAGACAGAAATAGAGGACATATTTCCATTTTAGTTCTTCTGTTTTATAGGTGATATGGTATAATGCCGGAAATATGACTCAATCCAGACGTGTTGTGATACATATCGTATGGTGTCATTTCGAGCGAGGTCTCCCCGGTTTGCCGGGGGACGAGTCAAGGAATCTTTTTGTCAATAGATTTCCCTTCGTGCAACCATTGTGTCCCGATGAATCGGGATTAAGGTCGAAATGACGGGCAGAAAATAATATTTTTTTAGGATTAACTGATGCCATTTAAGACATTTGGACTGGCCGACCCGTTAGTAAAGGGTATTCTGGCCACGGGTTATACGGCCCCGACGGAAATTCAGACGCAGGCAATTCCCGCGGCGGTTGCGGGCAAGGACATTATCGGCTGCGCCCAGACGGGCACGGGCAAGACGGCGGCGTTTGTTTTGCCCATTTTGAACCGGCTAAGCCACGAGCAGGCGGGTAGAAAGAAGGTTGTTCGCGCGCTGATTTTGACGCCGACACGGGAGTTGGCGGTGCAAATCGAGCAATCGATACGCGATTACGGACGGTTTCTGCGTTTGCGGGCATTAGCCGTTTATGGCGGGGTGAATATCAATGGGCAGTTCAGTGCGCTTCGCCAGGGCGTCGATATTGTCGTCGCGACGCCCGGCCGGTTGCTCGACCATATGAATCGGCGGACAATTGACCTGCGGCAAGTTGAGGTGCTGGTTCTTGATGAGGCAGACCGGATGTTCGATATGGGTTTCATAAGGGACGTGCGGAGAATCATTTCGGCCGTGCCCACAAATCGCCAGACGATGCTGTTTTCGGCAACGGTAACGCCTGAAATAAGTAATCTCGCGGCGGGCGTGCAGAGGTCGCCAGTGATGATTCAGGTCGGCAGGCCCCGCAACCCGATTGAAACAATAAAACAGCATATTTATATGGTCGAGAGGGACCGGAAAATCGGGCTTCTTTTGCACCTGCTGCAAAATGGGAATATGTCGAGCGTGCTGATATTTTCTCGCACCAAGCACGGTGCAGACAGGATTAACCGGCAGCTTGAGCGGGCAAGCGTCGAGTCGGTGGCGATACACTCGGGCAGAACACAAAGCCAGCGACAGCGTGCACTGGATGGCTTTAAAAACGGGGATTATCGCGTTATGGTGGCGACGGATATCGCGGCACGCGGCATCGATGTAACGGGGATATCGCACGTCATTAATTTTGACGTGCCCGCCATACCGGAGGACTATATTCACCGCATCGGCAGGACGGGCAGAGCCGAGGCAATTGGCGACGCGATTACCTTTGTTTCAAGTGAGGAGCATAAGCAGCTTCGACAGATTGAAAGATTTATCGGGCGGGATATTACTCCCATTGAATGTCCCGGCTTTACCTATGTTCACATCAAAATCGAGGCGCCGCCGAAAGTGCAGCCGGGGCTGCACAGGGGCAGATTCTCGACTATGAGCAAAAGGCGCCATGTGATACGGCGAAGACGTTAAATTAGCCACTAAGACACAAAGACCCTAAGGTTTTTAAGGTAAAAAAGCCAAATTTGGTGCCTTCGGGACTCCCATAAGGGATGGCTAAGCCATTGGTGGTTAATACCAAAACCTCTTGCATTTTGCTAATAATGTTATTAGAATACAGAATTCGTCTGGACTTGATGAAATGGCGGGGCAGCTATATTCTCGGCTGCCTTTTTTGTGAAAATTTAAGGAGCGTGAAATATGGGTTGTAATGTAGCAATAGCAGGCGTGACCGGCGCGGTCGGACAGGAGTTTTTGAGTATTATCGAAGAAAGGGATTTTCCCTTTGATTCTATAAAGATGCTGGCCAGCTCCAGGTCCGCGGGCAAGACAATCCAGTTTAAGGGCAAGGAATACGTAGTTGAGCAGATGACAGACAAGAGTTTCGACCGGGTCGATATCGCGTTATTCAGCGCGGGAGCCGACAGAAGCAAGACATTCGCGCCGGCAGCGGTGAAGGCGGGTGCGGTGGTGGTTGATAACTCCTCGGCGTTCAGGATGGTTCCTGATGTTCCTCTGGTTATCCCGGAGATTAACCCACAGAAAATCAAGGAGCATAAGGGCATAATCGCTAATCCGAACTGCTCGACGATTATCGGCATCGTGCCGGTGTGGCCTTTGCACAAGGCAAATCCTGTGAAACGTATGGTCGTCAGCACCTACCAGGCGGCAAGCGGCGCGGGGCAGGCGGCAATGCTGGAGCTTGAGCAGCAGTCGCGCGAGATTCTGGCGGGCAAAAAACCGACGATTAAGGTTTTGCCTTACCAGCTTGCCTTCAATGTGTTCAGTCACAATTCTGCGCTGGACTCCACCGGCTATAACCAGGAAGAAGTCAAAATGGTCAACGAGACCAGGAAAATATTCGATTGCCAGGATATCGCGGTTACCGCGACCTGTATTCGCGTCGCGGTTTTGCGGGCACACAGCGAGAGCATCAACCTTGAGTTCACCGACCCGATTACGCCCGATGAGGTCAGGGATATCCTCAAGGATGCGCCGGGTGTTTCGCTTATGGACGACCGTGAGCATAATCGATTCCCGATGCCGATTGACGCGACCGGCAAAGACGACGTCTTCGTCGGCAGAATCAGGCAGGATTTCTCGATACCGGAAAATCGCGGCATAAATATCTGGGTGGCAGGCGACCAGCTCCGCAAAGGCGCGGCGCTCAACGCGATTCAAATCGCTGAAAAATTATTATAAGTACAAAGGAGCACAAGAGCAAAAGTGCACAAGAACACGAGTACTTGTGCCTTGTGACTTGTGCACTTATGGCTTGTAAATAATGGCACTGCGTAACGTAAAACTCACGGTTTCCTACGACGGCACGAGCTATCACGGCTGGCAAATACAGCCCGGCAAAAGAACCATACAGGCGGAGCTTGCCAATGCCGTGAGCGAACTGCTGGGCTGGCGAACCAGGATAACAGCCGCATCGAGAACCGACGCGGGCGTAAGCGCAAAAGGCCAGGTCGCGTTAATTCAGATCGATTCGCCTATCCCAACAAAGAATCTCGCCAAGGCCATCACCGACCGTTTGCCCCCGGATATCGCCATAGTTGAAGCAGTTGATATCCCTATGGGCTTCAACGTCATAGGCGACCCGAAGCGCAAACTCTACCGTTATTCCATTTTCACAGGCCAGGCGAGGCCCGTTTTCGAAATTCATCACTGCTGGCACCTTGCTAATGCGAAGCTCGACGTTGCCCTTATGAACCAGGCAGCACAGTTGCTTATGGGCAAACAGGATTTCAAGTCATTCGCCACGGCGGACGACCACCGTACCGATTCAATCCGCACGATTTTTCGCTGCGAGGTATATTCATCGAAGTTTCCGCCCCAAAATCCGTGCGATGAGCCGATGATGGGCGATGACTGGGTATTTATCGATGTCGAAGGCGACCGTTTCCTTTATAATATGGTAAGGAATATCGTCGGGACGCTTGTCGAAGTTGGCGTGGGCAGGATGAAGCCGGAGAAAATACCGGAAATCATCGAGGCAAAAAACCGCCAGGCCGCAGGTCCCATCGCCCCGCCGGAAGGCCTTTGTCTGATGTGGATTCGATATTAAAAAAAACAAATAGTGAGGCAAGAAAATAAAAGGGCTTTTTAACGACGGTAATAGTGTTTGAAAGGATTGGTATACAATGAAAGCTGTTTGTGTATTAGACTTTCTGCACAAGATATTTCGTTTTATATGTCCTCCGGTTTTTACCATTACTATCAAAAACGGCATAGCAACTTTGTCACAGGGTAAGGCGTCTAATAAACTTGTCACGGAATTTTCTTCAATTACACAGGAGCAGAATATTTCGCATGGTGTCATTTACGGAGTAAGGAGTAGCAAGGGAATCACACTTGATTTCTCCCCTTCAATCTCCGACAGTGAGCGTCAACGCTTCAGAAACGTCTGGAATCTTTATCGCCATTAACTTTCAAGGTTCTTTTAAGTTATGAAAATTGTTCACATAATAACTCGTTTGATTTTAGGCGGTGCACAGGAGAATACGCTGATTACCTGCAAACTGCTTGCCAAGCGAGGGCATGATGTTACGCTGGTAACAGGGCCTGCGCTTGGGCCGGAGGGGGATTTGTATGAGTTTGCGCAAAACCAAAAATTCAATTTTCTAATCCTTAACGACCTGCGTCGCCAAATCAATCCACATTACGACATACCGGCGTATTTTCAAATCAAGGATGTTCTGCGGGAATTGAAGCCCGATATTGTTCATACCCATTCCGCCAAGGCGGGCATCCTGGGTCGATACGCAGCGCATTCACTTAAGGATAAATGGAGGGCGGGCTTGCCAAAGGTCGTTCACGGCGTTCACGGTTTGGCTTTTCATCCTTATCAAAGCGCGATGCTCAATAAATTTTATATAGCCGTCGAGAAGGCCGCAGCCAAACGCACCGACTTTTTTATAAGCGTGGCGGATGCGATGACAAATCAATCGCTTGCCGCGGGTATCGGTTCGCCCGACAAATACGCAACCGCCTATTCCGCAATTGAGGAAGACGATTTTCTCAGGTCCATTTCCGATGAGGATAAAAACCAGTTCAGGCAAGGATACGCCATACCGGAAGATTCGATTGTGCTCGTAACTATCGCCCGGCTGTTTCATCTAAAGGGACACGAATTCATAATCGAATCCGCGAAGAAGCTGGCAGATAAATTCCCGAACGTAATCTGGCTCTTCGTCGGCGATGGTATTTTGGCGAACAAATATAAGAGCTGGGTTGACGGGTTGGGTCTTGGACACAGGTTCAGATTCACCGGCTTGCTGTCGCCGAATATGATGCCAACGGTTTTGCAATCATCGGATATTCTTGTTCACTGTTCGCTGCGGGAAGGTCTTGCCCGAACACTTCCGCAGGCAATGCTCTGCGGCAGGCCCGCGATATGTTTTGACCTCGATGGCGCAAGGGAGGTTGTCAATGAAAACACAGGCCGGCTGATTGCTCCGGAAAATGTCGAGCAATTGACCGCCGCCTGTGCGGAATTGATACAAGATAAGGCCCTTCGCGAAAAACTTGGGATTCAGGGACGTGAGTTTGTGAGGGAAAAATTCAGTCCCGATACGATGGTCGATACTATCGAAGCCGTTTACCGTCAGCTATGCGGGTGAGGGTTTTATTTTTTTAGGTTTCGATTTTGTTTCGCTATCTTTTGCAGCAGGTGCGGCAGATTCTTTTTTCTCGCTGGGTTTTTCCGGCTTTTCTTTTTTTGCCGATTCCTTGTAGTTTTCGCTTCTGTAATCGGTGGCGTAAAAGCCGCTGCCTTTGAAGATGAGTCCTGCGCCTGTGCCAATGAGCCGTCTGAGGGCAGATTTGCCGCACTTCGGGCATTTTCGCAATGATTTGGAGGTGATGCTTTGCATTTGCTCGAACTGATGGCCGCATTTATCGCATTTATATTCGTAAGTAGGCATAGCTACTGCGTGTCCTTTGTTTCCGGCTCTTCCGGTTGCGGCGACGTCTGTGGTCCGGGCGTTTTGTTGATAACTACCCTGCTTGCGCGAATCACCCTGCCGTTGAGCTTGTATCCTTTTTGCAATTCTTCCAGAACAATGCCGTTTTCCTTGTCCTGCTCGGCCCGCTGCGTCAGCGCCTGGTGATGAGCGGGATCAAATTTTTCTCCCGCCGCATCAATTTGCTCGACGCCCTCCAAACGCAGGACCCCTTTGAGATGCTCATATACGATGCCGATTCCCTTTATGACCGCATCTGCGTTTTCACTGCATTGGGCGTTGACCAGGACACGTTCGAAGTCATCCATTACCGGCAGCAACGCCTTAATTATCTTTTCCGTTTCGTGCGCGACGGCTTCTGTTGTCTGTTTAGCCGAGCGTTTCTGGTAATTATCGTAATCCGCGGCTAATCGCTGCAATTTGGCGAAGATATCATCCTTTTCTTTTTTCAGCGATTCCGCCTGTTTGCGCAATTCTTCTAATTGCTTTTGCAGTTCCTGCAAATCCTGCGAAGGCGATTCGGCCTTTGACTGCTCCTGTGGCGTTGCCTGCCCTGAGCTTGTCGAAGGGGCCTGCTGCTGTTCTTCTTTCGGGTTATCTTTCTTTTTCGGGAACATTATTATTTGCCGCTAAAATAGTTTTTCAAATGCTCAACAAAACCGCTCGCCTTTGGGAAGACGCTTTTGTTTTCGGTTTTCGCGAACTCCCGCAGCAATTCTTCCTGTTTGTCGTTCAGTTTCGTAGGTATCTCAACCATTATATGCACAAGCTCATCGCCGGTGCGCCTCGTTCTCAGGTCCGGGAGACCCTGTCCTTTTATTCTAAACACGCTGCCGTGCTGTGTGCCTGCGGGTATCTTCAATTCTTTCATACCGTCCAAACTGGGCACTTCGATTGTCGCGCCCAGCGATGCTTGCGTGAAGCTTATGGGGACGGCGGCAATAAGGTTATTTCCGTCGCGTTCGAGAAATTCGTGCGGCTTAATTTTCACGTAGCAATACAAATCGCCCCTTGGTCCGCCGTCTCGTCCCGGCTCGCCCTCTTCACTGACTCGGACACCCTGGCCTTCGTGGACTCCGGCGGGTATCTTTACGTTGACGACACGCTGTTTGGGCATATGTCCGCTGCCGCTGCACTGCCTGCACGGGTTTGTTATCACTTCTCCCGTGCCACGACATTGCGGACAGGTTGAAACCATCTGGAAGAATCCGCCGCCTCTGGCGACTTGTCCCGTGCCTCCGCACGTCGGGCAGGAGCTTGGTTTCGCACCTTTCGCGCTGCCGGTACCGTTGCATTCGCCGCATAAGTCCTGGCGCGTGAATTCGATTGTTTTTTCCGTGCCCTTGGCCACTTCCTGCAGGGACAACTCGACCATTGTTTCGAGGTCGTAACCTCTCGTGGGGCCGCGCTTGGCGCCCCTGCGGCCACGTGCCGCACCTCCGAAAAGGTCGCTGAGGTCTCCGAAGCCGAATATGTCCTCGAAGGAACTGCCGATATCCTGCCATCGCATATGCGAATAATCGCGAACGCCCGAGCCGCGAAGACCGTCGTGACCAAACTGGTCGTATCGCTGGCGTTTTTCCGTGTCGCTGAGGACTTCGTATGCCTCTGCGCACTCCTTGAACTTTACCTCAGCTTCTTTTTTGTTGTCGGGGTTTTTATCGGGATGGTACTTTATCGCCATACGCCTGTACGCGCGTTTAATATCGTCTGGCGAGGCGTTTTTCGCAACCCCTAAAACCTCGTAGTAATCACGTTTAGCCATAAGTTAAGCCCCCCAATTTATTGGGGGGCGGTGGTATCGAACAATTGAATTATCTTACAGAGCCAGCAATCGGCTCAGCGTCTTTGTCATCGTCTTTGAGGTCGGTGATAAGCACACTGGTAGTCAGCATAAGCCCCGCAACTGATGCGGCTGTTTCAAGAGCTGTCCTGACGACCTTGGCCGGGTCAACGATGCCGGCCTTTAGCATATCCACAAACTCGCCCTTGTTGGCGTCGTATCCGACGTTCTTTTCACTGTCTAATCGTTCCAGCAGCTTGGCGGCGATAACGTCGCCGTGCTCGCCGGAATTTTCCGCAATCTGCATCGTGGGCTTGCGAAGCGCCTGGGCGATAATCTCAAACCCGATTTGTTCGTCGCCCTTGGCCTTGCTCTTTTCCTTTTCGACTACTGCTATCGCCCGCAGAAACGCCACACCGCCGCCTGCGACGATGCCTTCCTGTGTTGCTGCTCTTGTCGCGTGCAGCGCGTCGTCGAGCAGGTCCTTTTTCTCTTTCATTTCCGTTTCGGTTGCCGCTCCTGCCTTGATTACCGCGACGCCGCCTGTGAGTTTGGCAAGTCGTTCCTGGAGTTTTTCCTTATCGTAACTGCTCGTCGTTTTTTCCATCTGGTTGCGTATCTGGTCGCATCTTGCCTGTATGTTCTTCTTACTGCCTGCACCTTCGATTACCGTTGTGGTTTCCTTGTCTATGACGATTTTCTTGGCTTGTCCCAATTGTGACAGCTCTATTTTTTCCAGTTTAATTCCGAGGTCTTCACTGATTACCTCCCCGCCAATCAATGTGGCCATATCCTGGAGCATCGCTTTGCGTCTGTCGCCGAATCCCGGCGCTTTGACTGCGCAAACCTTGAGAACCCCCTGCAGCCGATTAATAACGAGCGCCGCGAGGGCTTCGCCTTCGATGTCTTCAGCCACAATCAATAATGAGCCGCCGACCTGCGCTATTTTTTCGAGCAGTGGTATCATTTCCCGCACGTTCGAGAGTTTCTTTTCGTGCAACAGTATATGTGCGTCTTCAAGCACGCACTCGAGCGTTTCTGGATTGGTCATAAAGTAAGGCGATATGTAGCCGCGGTCGAATTGCATACCTTCGACGACGTTGACTTCGTTTTCTGTGCCTTTACCTTCTTCAATCTCTATGACGCCATCTTTGCCCACCTTTTCCATCGCTTCAGCGAGTAGTTTTCCGACTGATTCGTTGTTGTTGGCACTGATTGTCGCCACCTTGGCAATGTCATCGCCTTTGACGGGCTTGGCTTCTGACTTTATAAAAGCACTTGCTGCCGCGACCGCTTTGTTGATGCCACGCTGTATCGCCATCGGGTTGACACCCGCGGTAACGTATTTGAGGCCCTCGTTGTATATCGCCTCTGCTAATATCGTCGCCGTCGTTGTGCCGTCGCCAACCTCGTCGGCGGTTTTACTCGCCGCCTGGTTGACCATTTTGGCGCCCATATTTTTGAAGGGCTGCTGCAGCTCGATTTCCTTGCTGACGCTTACGCCATCCTTTGTGATTTTGGGCGAACCCCAGCTTTTCTGTAATATCACATTTTTGCCCGTAGGCCCTAATGTAACCTTCACGGCATTGGCCAACTCGCTCAATCCTTCTTTGAGCTGCTGCCTCGCCGCATCATCAAACATCAATTGCTTTGCCATATCTTCAACCTCTCAATTTTTCTTTTATCTTTACTTCAGTGCAATCTGTCCGCCTCCGGCGAGACCTCGCCAAGGGCGGGTGTAATTCCTTTATTTCTCAATAACGCCGAGTATGTCGCCTTCGTGCAGTATGACGTAATTTTCGCCGTCAATCTCGACCTCGTTGCCTATGTATTTGGCGTAAATGACTTCGTCGCCTTTTTTGACGTTCATTTCGCCGCGTTTGCCGTTGTCTAAAATTTTGCCCGGCCCGACAGCGATGATTTTCCCTCTTTGCGGTTTTTCCTTCGCCGCATCAGGAAGTATGATTCCGCCCGCGCTTTTTTCTTCCGCTTCCGATTGTTTTATAACCACTCTGTCATCCAATGGCGCCAACTTCATATCCAAATCTCCTTTTATCTTCTATTCTTTTTTTAATTTTACATTCCGTAATCGTCCATACCGCCCATTCCACCCATTCCCATGCCTCCCATGCCTCCGCCCATACCACCCATACCGGGATGCTGATGTCCGGCTTTTTTGTCCTGCGGCTTTTCCGTAATGACGCAATCCGTCGTCAGCAGCAATCCCGCGATACTCACGGCGTTTTGCAGTGCGATTCTCGTAACTTTAACCGGGTCAATAACGCCTGCAGCAATAAGGTCCTCGTAGATGTCTTTATCCGCGTTGTAGCCGAATGCACCTTTGCCTTCCGCGACTTTGCTCACAACCAGGTTCGCTGTCGCGCCGGCATTTGCGGCTATCCAGTAGCAGGGCATCGTCAGCGATTTTGCGACGATGTCTGCCCCGGTTTTCTCATCGCCGGTCAGTTTTAACGCCTTTATCGAGTCGATGCAGCGAATCAGTGCGACACCGCCACCGGGGACTATGCCTTCTTCTATGGCCGCCCTTGTCGCGTGCAGTGCGTCTTCGATTCTCGCTTTTCGCTCTTTCATTTCGGCTTCGCTCACTCCACCGACTTTAATCTGGGCAACGCCGCCGGTGAGTTTCGCCAAACGCTCCTGTAATTTTTCTTTATCGTAGTCGCTGGTGGTTTTCGAGATTTCATCCTGAATCTGTTTGATTCTGCCTTTGATTGCTCCCTCATCGCCCGCGCCTTCGACGATAATCGTGTTGTCGCCGTCGATGGTTATTTTCTTTGCCTGGCCTAATTGCTTTGCGCTGATGCCTTCAAGCTCGATTCCCAAATCCTTGAATATCGGCTCTGCGCCGGTCAATACAGCGATATCTTCCAGCATTGCCTTGCGCCTGTCGCCATAGCCCGGGGCTTTCACGGCAGCGCACTGTATAATCCCCTTTAATTTATTGACCACTAAGGTCGCCAGCGCCTCGCTTTCGATGTCTTCGGCAATGATGAGTAAAGGCCTTTTCGCTTTTGCTGACTTTTCCAGTAACGGCACTAACTTCGCCACGCTGCTGATTTTGTCTTCGTAAACTAATATCAATGGCCTTTCCAGCTCGCAGGTCATATTGTCGGGATTGGTAACAAAATGAGGCGACAGGTATCCGCGGTCAAACTGCATACCTTCGACGAAATCAACCGTCGTCTCGAATCCTTTGCCGTCCTCGATTGTGATGACGCCGTCTTTGCCGACCCGCTGGAATGCGTCCGCCATCTTGTTGCCGATTTCGCTGTCGTTGTTTGCTGATATTGACGCAACGTTGACGATATCGGTTCTCTTGCTGATATCAACGGGTTTGGCGAGCGTCTTTAGTTTCGTAACAACCGCTTTTGACGCCTCCTGCATACCGCGGTTAAGCGCCATCGCGTCTGCGCCGGCCGCCAGATTCCTGAACGCCTCAGTGAACATCGCCTCGGTCAGGACGGTCGCTGTTGTTGTCCCGTCACCTGCTATCTTCGATGTTTTGCTGGCCGCCTCTTTTACTAACTTGGCGCCCATGTTTTCATTTTTATCGGATAGTTCGATTTCTTCGGCAACGGTCACGCCGTCTTTTGTGACGGTCGGCCCGCCCCATCCTTTATCGATAATCGCATTTCGGCCTCTGGGCCCCAGGGTCGCCCTGACCGCCGCTGCCAATTTCTCAACGCCCTTCAGTAACCCCTTGCGGGCTTCAACATCAAACGCCAATTGTTTCACTGCCATTGCCAGCTCTCCTTATAAATATCAACAAAACCTTGTCTTATCTTCTCACTAAAAACGAAAGGAATCCTGCAAATGATATACCAAACCGGCTGATAATACCAGCCATTTACTTTAAACCCTTTTAAAATAATAAGTTAAGGCACATAAGTTAATTCCGCCGCAGCCATTGCAAAACCACTTTTGGCAGTCGCGGTGGCCAATCTGACAGTTTATCCTGAGCTTATCGAAGGGGATGCCGGTATAATCGCATAAATGCTATCTGACCAACTGAAAGAGATTTACGATTTGCTTTTTAAGCGATTCGGGCCGCAGGACTGGTGGCCGGGGGATACGCCGTTTGAGGTTATCGTTGGGGCGATTCTTACCCAGAATACCAACTGGACCAACGTCGAAAAGGCAATCACCAATCTGAAAAACGCCAAGGTACTCACTCCGGACAAGCTTCGCCTGCTTGATATCAAAAAACTTGCTGAGCTTATTCGTCCAGCCGGGTACTTCAATATAAAGGCAAAACGATTGAAAAATTTCCTCGACTGGTTCTTTGAGAATTACTCAGGCAAACTGGAAAATCTCAAAAATGTGCAGACCGATGAATTGCGTCAGCAGCTTCTTTCTGTAAAAGGCATTGGCCCCGAAACAGCCGACTCGATTTTGCTTTATGCCCTCAATCGACCTGTCTTTGTCGTCGATGCCTATACCGCCAGAATATGTTCACGTCATCATCTTACCGATGAAGGCGCTGATTATCACCAGATTCAGGAAATGTTCGAATCAAATCTCGCTTCCGATATTCAACTCTTTAATGAATATCACGCCCTAATCGTTCACGTGGGCAAGGATTTCTGTAAGCCGACGCCTAAATGCGAAGAGTGTCCGTTGAATGGCTTGCCGCACAGCGTGTAATCTACTAACTGCTTTTTTGCCTGAGTTTATCGGCGAGGGATTGGGCTAATTTGGCGGACTGGGCAATAGGGCCAGAGATGGTGGCGTGCGAAAAGTTTTGGCCATCGGGGTCGCTGAAGCAGGCGGAGATGGTGATTTTAGAACCGTCAATTTGTGCGAATACTCCCGCTGGGGCATGACAGCCGCAACCAAGGGCGGAGAAAACCAGCCGCTCAGCGGTTGTTGTAATGCGAGCATCTTTATCATCGAGTTTTGAAACGATTTCTTTCGTTTCGGCATCGTCGGCTCGGACTTCAACAGCAAGAGCGCCCTGGGCAGGTGAGGGTATAAACTGCGTGGGGTCAAAGATGATTGAGATTTTGTCACCTAAACCTAATCGTTCGAGACCTGCTCGTGCCAAAACGATTGCATCGAACCTGTCCCTTAGGGAGTCGCCCTGTTCGAGTTTTTTGAGGCGAGTGGGAACATTGCCTCGTATGGGGACACATTTCAAATCGTTTCGCAGTCGTTTTAACTGGACGGTCCTTCGTAAGCTCGATGTGCCTACTATTGCTTCTTTGGGCAATTCATCGAGGGATTTAACCAGCGAGGCGCAGACCAGACAATCTTCAGGAAATTTGCGGTTGAGGACTGCTGCGATTGTTAGTCCTTCGCGGATTGCGGTCGGCAGGTCTTTGAAACTGTGAACCGCTACATCGGCTTGGTCCGCGAGCAATGCGTCTTCAAGCAAAGACGTGAAAAAACCGGTCTCTTTCAATTCCCAAAGTGTTGTTCGGCGGTCTTTGTCGCCTTCGCTTGCAATTTTCTTTATGCGGATATCGAGCGCGGGAAAAAGTTTTCGTATTGCGGAGACGACGATTTGGGTTTGGACAATAGCCAGCGAGCCGGTGCGAGTTGCGATGGTGAGCGTTTTCTTCATTGTTTCACCGCCGAGACCGCAGAGAAAAAATATTGTTGTAGCACGGCAGCGAAGCAATCTCTGCGTAATCTGTGAAATCTGTGGTTCATTTCGGCTGCTCTTCGTCGAGAAGGAACATTTTATTTACCAGGTCAAGGGCGCGTAGCTGCTGGGTGGTTGGGTCGTCATCACTTGCGTCTTTGAGGAAACTGACTGGGCCGTGGAGGAGCTTTTTGGCGAGCGATTCGGCGAAGGTTTCGAGTTTGGCGGCGTTTTCTGTGCCAAAGTCCTTCGCGTAGCGTCTTGCCTCGGCGCGGGCTAATTCAATCGCCCTTTGAGTAAGTTGGGTAACAACTGGGACGATGGATAACGAGTCACGCCAGTTTGCGAATTGTTTTGTGAATTCATCGACGATTTTTTCGGCTTTTGGGATTTCGGTAGAGCGTTTTTCCCTGTTGACGGCTATCCGCTTGTCGAGGTCATCGATATTGACGATTGTTACGCAGTCGAATTGTGCGATTCGCTCGTCGATATCCCTGGGGACAGCTATATCAATCATCAGCAGCGGTTTTTTGCGTTTGCTCAGGACGTCTTTGACGTTTTCATAATTAACGACGGGCTGCGTTGCGCCTGTCGAGGCGATAACCAGGTTGGCTTCATCTAAGCAGGCGGGTATTTCATCGAGGCCGATTACGCGACCTGTGCCTAAGCGTCCGCAAAGCTCGTCGGCGTTGTCCTTGTTGCGGTTGGCGATAATAAGTTGTTTGAGTCCCCCCTTGACTAAATATCTTGCTGCCAGCTCCGCATTTTCACCCGCGCCGATTATCATTGCGACGGCCTTATCGGATTTGATTTTTTCTTTTGCCAACTCGACGGCTGCCAAACTTATTGAAACTGCGCCGCAGTTGATGTCGGTTTGAGTTCGCACGGCCTTGCCGACTCGAAACGCGGTATGAAACAGCCGGTGAAAAATAAACCTGCTCGCCCGGCACCCGATTGATTCAATATAAGCGGCCTTGACCTGTGAGAGTATCTGGTTTTCGCCTAACATCTGCGAATCGAGGCCCGCGGCCACGGCAAAGAGATGACGTGCGACGTCGATGCCGCGTTTTTGTATGCAGTATTTTTGCCAGGTTTGCCCGGCTTCATCACCCAACTGTCCCATCAGTTCACTTACGGGCTTTAGCCAGTCGATGCCTTTTTTGGCGTAGAGGTAAATCTCGGTGCGGTTACAGGTCTGCAAAATGGCCGCCTCGACGATGCCGTCCTTATCAAGCAGCGCGCGCAGCATTTCCTGCGCCTGCCCATTGGCAAGCGACACCTTTTCCCGCCGGCCAATCGGGCAATCGTGATAATTTACGCTCTGAAGCACTAATTCCATATCGGGCCTATTATAACCCCAGTTAATCCCTACTACTATATCTTACGATGCCAAAAACCGCATTGTGCTTGCGAATATGGTTGTTTTTGTGATAATGCTTATGTTTGCAGCGGGTTTCAGGGGTATAGCGATAATGCCGGAAGCGGGATTAAAAAATCGTTTAAGACGCATTGCCTTGTGGGCAGGATTGCTTCTGATTCTGCTTTTGACAGGTTTTTCGATATACGGGGCGTTCATCGGGGCGGAATCCGCAAAGAGGTTTTTCAATTCAATATCGCTGTCGGTTTACTGGCTTGTGTTCGCAATCCTGTTAATCTCGGCAATAGCCCTGTTCCGCCGGCTGCTTTGTTTTAGGGGGCTTTTCCTGATTCATCTGGGCTGCATAATTATCCTCGCGGGCGGCATAATCGGCTCACAGGCGGGGTTTAAGATTCAGGATAAATTATCCGGCACCGACACAATCCGCACGGGCCAGATGATAATCAATGAGGGAACTACCGAGCGGGCGGTGGAACTGGAAGATGGCGTAATCAAGATGCTGCCCTTCGCGGTAAAACTGGTGGATTTCAAAATAGAGTATTACCAGCCGGGACAATTGATTATCAGTACATTAAATGGCGAGGGATTTAAAATTACCGCCGAGCCCGGACAAAAGTATGTGCTTGGTGATGATTTAGGCAGCGTCAAGATAGTCCGGCGATTTGAGAATTTCAAACTGACGCGGGAAGGCGACAAGCGAATCGCTATTGAGGATGTCAATGGCGGCCCTAATCCCGCTCTTGAACTGCTGCTGAAAAAACCAGACGGCAATGAGACGACAAGATATGTATTCGAGCGTTTTCCAGGCCACGCCAGGCCCGATGATAATTTACAATTTTCTTATCACAGGTCGATTAAGGATTTTCTAAGCGACGTTGAGGTCGTTAAAGATAATAAGGTCGTTATGCGTAAAAGCATCGAAGTCAATAAGCCGCTGCATTATGGCGGGTATCTTTTTTATCAGCAGGGTTATGACAGCGATGCGGGCCGATATACCATACTTGGTGTAACAAACGACAAAGGGCTTGGCGTAGTTTTTCTCGGCCACATTTTGCTCTGCGCCGGGGCCTTCTGGCATTTCTGGTTGCGGCATATCTTCGGCGACAGGGAGATGGAAGATTAAATAATGGCGATTAAATATACCATTCAGGGTTTGCTCATTTACGCCGCGATGGCCGGGTATCTGCTGGCGTTTGTCGTGATGTTGTCGCGTCAGCGAAAAACGGGGCATATTCTCTTTCTGGCAGGTTTTCTCGTTGGCTGCGCGGCTCTCGCTTATCGCTGGGTTGATGTCAGGCATATTCCGCTGCAAAATCTGTTCGAGGTGTTTTTGTGCCTGGGCGTTCTGGCGTATCCAATTTCTGTTTTCTGCAATCGGATTCTGCGAGTAGGCGGCGTAGCGGCTGATATGCTTATTGGGGTCATTGTGCTTTTTCCGGCAGGATTCGTCTTTAGCGCCGAGCCGCAGCAATTACCACCCGCTTTGCAAAGCTGGCTTTTCGGCCCTCACGTCCTTGTTTACATGCTTTCGTATATTCTGATGACAAAGGCAGCTGTTCAGGCGGCAGCACAACTATCGGGTGGTCAGGCAAAAGACGATTTGCTTGCTCCCGAAGAAGCGACGTATCGAACGGTTTGTGCCGGTTTTCCGCTGTTGACGCTTGGCCTGGTTCTCGGAAGTATCTGGGGACAAAACGCCTGGGGCGACTGGTGGGGCTGGGACCCGAAGGAATTATGGTCGCTCGCCTCCTGGCTTGTTTACGTTGGCTATTTCCATTTCCGCTATATGTTCGGCAAACGATTCCCTCGGATAAATTCGCTATGGGCAGTCGTCGGCCTCATCGTCATTATTATCACGCTTTTATGGGTTAACCTTTCCCGCCTTTTCCCCGGCCTGCACAATTACGCAATGTGATAAAACGACTCCTGACCCCTTTTTCGCAAAAGCGGCTTTGCGCTTGGCAAAGGGTGTGGTTTTGGGTATAAAGCTGGGGTTTGGGAACGTTAATCGTTTTTGAAAGGATAACAAAAATGGTCAGGAACGTGGTTTTGGGTTTGGGGGTAATTGTGCTGTTATCATCAATGACCGGCTGTGCCGAGCCGAATGCAAAGAAATCCGGGACAAAGACGCCGGAAACAAAAGCCCCGCAGGCGAAAAAGCCGGAGATTATACAGTGGGTTGATACGGATACGGGTAGATGGATGGTTCATGATATGAACAGGCCTGTGCCGCCTGTGGTTACGCCGGGCGAGGCGAACTGCGACGGCAAGGTTGGCTCGGCCCCCTCGGATGCTATTGTGCTTTTTGATGGTAACGACCTGTCAAAATGGGAATCGGCCAAGAAACCAGGGCAACCAGCGCCCTGGAAAATGGGCGAAGGGTACTTCGAGACCGTCAAGGACGCCGGCTTCATCCGCTCAAAGCAGAAATTCGGCTCCTGCCAGCTTCATATCGAATTCGCAACACCGGAAAAAGTAATGGGGAGCTCGCAGGGACGCGGCAACAGCGGCGTATTCCTGATGGATATGTATGAGGTTCAGGTTCTCGATTCATATAACAACCGCACTTACGCGGATGGTCAGTGCGGGGCGCTTTATGGCCGCAATGTGCCTCTTGTCAATGCTTGTCGAAAGCCGGGAGAATGGCAGACGTATGACATTATCTTCCACAGGCCGACATTCAAGAACGGCAAAGTTGACAGGAAGGTGAGATTTACCGTGATTCAAAATGGGGTTCTCATTCAGGATAACGTCGAGCTTCAGGGCGGGACCAACTGGATAGGCCCGCACGCGTTAACCGACTATGTGCCGCACGAAGATAAAAGGGCATTATCACTGCAGGACCATGGCAACCCGGTTAAATTCAGAAATATCTGGGTAAGGGAATTGAAGGACTAATAGGAATTGCGGATTTAGGATTGTAGATTAGGCCGGGTGATTTTGCCCGGCCTATTTTTGTTAGTAGTCGCAAAATACAGAAATTATTGATTTTTGCGCGCATTTTGGCAGGGAAGATACACTATATTATAGAAGCTGATATCAGTGAAACGTTATTTGCAGGTGAGAGGTGACGCAACCGCAAGAGCAATTAGTTGAGCAGGCCCAACAGGGTTGTATTGATAGCTTCGGTAAACTCTACGAACAATACTACAACGGCATTGTTGCGCTGGCGTATTCGTCGCTGGGCGAAATGGGGCTGGCGGAAGACGCGGCGCAGGAGACGTTTGCTATTGCCTGCCAGGATTTAGTGAGGTTAAGGAATAACTCTAAATTCGGCAGCTGGCTTGCCGGGATTTGCAGGAACGTTTCAAAGCAGATGATGAGGAAAGAGCAAAAACTTATTGAACTTCGTGACAGACAGAACATTACGAGCGCCAAACAGACCAATGAAGCTGGTGAGGCAGTCAAAGATGCGCTTCGGCTGCTTAGACCGAAATACCGCGAGCCGATAGTGCTGCGTTATTACGACAACCTCTCGTATCAGCAGATATCGAACATCCTCGGAATATCACAGGTGGCGGTCAACGGCAGGATTATCAGGGCAAAACAAAAAATAGCCAGGCAATTGAAAAGTGTTGGCGTAACAGAGGTGGATTATGGCGTCTGAAAACAACAACTGGCTGGATGATGCCCTCGCCAAGGCCATCGGTTCGGAAAAACGCGGGCCGAATTTTGCCAAATGGCAGCAGGAGCATCCCCAGGCAGTGCAAATGTTGAAATCGCAGGCGACGCGGCAAACACGGCTGCGCAGCCCGCTTGATATAGGGAAAATAATTATGAGAAGCCCAATTACAAAACTGGCTATGGCCGCTGTGGTAATAATCGCAGCCGGTCTGGCCATACATTATTTTGCGGGTGAAGGTGCTCAAAAGTGCTGCGCCTGGGAACGAATAGCAGACAAAGTGGCGCAGATAAAAACCTGCGTTTACAGGCAGCACCAACGACAGTCAGGCGGAACTTTTGATCAAAAGAATCTGCAATTCGAGGCCAAAATATATATATCATCCGACTACGGATACAAATCAGAAACCACAACAGATGGGAATTTGATGTTCCAGTCGTATATGAATCCAGGGAAAAAGGTAATGGTTGTGCTGATGCCACTGGAGAAAAAGTATACGCGTATATTGCTGACAGATGAAATGCTGGGCCAGATGGAGAAGGAAATGCAGGACCCGAGGGATATGGTAACTAAATTTATGTCCGGTCCATACAAGGAACTCGGTAAAGACACTATTAACGGCGTTGAGGTTCGGGGTATTGAGGTTAATAACCCCCCTGCGGTCCAAAACATTTACAACAATTTCATCGGCCGTATGTGGGTAGATGTTGCCACGGAATATCCCGTGAGAATGGAAATAGAATGGGAGATTGGGACAGGTGCGCAAAAGAGAAGTGTGGTAATAGTTGAGGATGATTTCGACTGGGGGACGGAGCTTTCGGCGGATATATTCAAGCCCGATATCCCGGCCGATTTTACGATGACGGCCGAAGTGAACATGCCGAACCGGGATGAGACGGGCGCTATCGATGGATTAAAATACTTCTCCGAACTGACAAACGGCAGATATCCCAGCAGTATGAACTCGGAGTCGGCGACGCAGGAGTCCTCCAAGGCCCTTTCGCAATCTTACCAGCAATCCATGGAGCAGGCTCTCATTAAGGATATGAATCTTACCCCGGGTGTCAGCCTGAGCGAAGCAATACAGCAGTCCGTCGCGGAGTCTCTAATCAAGGATATGAATCTTACCCCGGGCATGAGCCTGAGCGAAGTAATACAGCAGTCTATCGCCAAAGATATGAATCTTGCCCCGGGTGTTAAGCCGAGCGAAGCAATGCAGAAGGAGCTTGTTGACAAAGTGAAAAAAAAGGGAGAAGCGTTGCAGCAGGAGATTATGATCAGAACAAAAAAATTGACCGACGAAATGCTCATCAAAACAAACAAAATAAACGAAGCAATGCAGCAGGAGCGTATGAATAAAATAATGCAATTGCAGGGACCAGTTCTTTTCTATAACAAACTGGTTCAGGATGGCAACGACCCCAACTATTACGGCAAAGATGTTACGGCCGGCGACGCCAACGCAGTGTTGATGACCTGGAAAATCTCGAACGACACTTACAGGGTTATTTACGGCGACTTGTCTATAGAAAATGTATCAGCCGAACAGCTAAAAGAAATGGAACAGCCGACAAAACAGTAAAAAAACCACCCAGAACACCAAGGCCAGGATTGCCCCTGGCCTTTTTTATGCGTAAAGGGCGTTTATCCGCCACGAAAAAGTAATCCGGCGAAAAAAGAAGTTTTTTTAAACTAAAACACTCGCTAAAATCGTCAGGTTAATAGCAGTTCGGCCTAAGCTCACTGCAGGTTGAAGCTTCGACGGCTATATAGCTTTGGAAAGTACGGGAATGTCGGAAGACAGACAAATATTGAAACGACTGCAAAGGGGCGACAAAGACGCCTTACGCCAGCTCTATGAAAAGTATACGGATATTTTAGTCAGTGTTGCCGTGACGCTTGTTCACGACGTTCAAACCGCTGAAGATTGCCTTCACGACGCGTTTATCGATTTTGCGGCCATCGTGCCGGTATTGCGAATTCACGGTAACCTCCGGAGTTACCTGATAAGCTGCGTCGCAAACCGTGCGCGTGATTTGCTGCGAAAAAGGGCAAGGTCGGCGAATGTGGACATGGAGCAGATTGAGCTTGCATCCAATACCAATGAGCCAAGCGACCGGCTTATAACCAGCGAAGATGCCAAGCAGGTATTCGACGCGCTTGTGCAGCTACCTTATGAACAGCGAGAGGTATTTGTCCTGCACGTGCAAGGGGATTTAACCTTTCGAGAAATTGCTGAGCTAAACGGAGATTCAATCAATACGGTTCAGAGCAGATATCGTTACGGGATTGAAAAAGTAAGGTCCCTTTTGAATACAGAGTGTGAAAATGAATAACGAAAAAATAGAACAACTGGCCAAAGAGATACGAATCAAGCCGGGCGTGATTGACGATAGCCGAATCATCACCGACGCTGCAAACGTTCTCGATAGAATCACAGTGGCTCGTGCCCTCGCGGCCAGAATGGGTTTATGGAGAAAGATTATGAACAGCAGAATTACTAAATTCGCCGTCGCTGCGGCAGTGATAATTGCAGCAGTGTTTTCAGTAAAAATTATCGGAAGCTCGGCTACTCCGGCTTACGCCTTCGAGCAAACTATCCAGGCAAACCACTCAGTGCGGTTTCTTCACATCAAGGACTTCGATGCCCAACATAGTAGTGATGAACCAAAGGAGTTTTGGGTAGAATGCGACGAATCGGGACGCGTAAAAAACGTAAGGTCGTATTTCCCCGAGTGGTCGGAAAAAGATGACGGGGCTAAAGTAGTGGTCTGGAGCGAAGGTAAGACCACGGTATGGTTCAAAAAGAAAAATAGTCTGCTTACCGTCCGGGAGGAGAAGGTCGCTGATGAAATGCTCAAATTAGTGCAGGAATGCGACCCTCGCATGGCTGTCGAACGTCTATATGAGCAGGAAAAACAAAATAAAGTAAAACTGGAAGTCAACGAACCTTCGGACAAGACCAAAAACATTAAGGTAACGGCTGATACCACGTCGTCCGGCAGACGAGAAATCCTGTATGTTGACCAGGCCACAAAACTTGTTACGGCCATAGAGTTTTATCAGTTAAAAGACGGCGTTTATCAACTTGATGGCACGGAAGAGTTTTACGATTACAATCAGCCAATCGACCCGGCGATGTTCAACCTGGACAAAGAAGTTCCTTCGGATGCAACGAAGATCGACCAGGTAAATCAGGAGGTCGGCCTGGCCCAGGGTAATCTCAGTAATGATGAGGTCGAAGTTGAAGTGGCCAAACAGTTCTTTGAAGCCCTGATTGCCAAAGATTATGCCAAAGCGGGTAAACTGCTTGAAGGTATGCCCGCCGATAAAATGGAGGAAATGTTTGGCCGCATAAAGTTCCTTCGTATCGTTTCAATTGGCAAACCTGCACCGCATCCCATACCTGCCACCGGAGGTGTGGTTGTGCCTTGTGTAGTTGAAATCGAGGCAAATGGTAAAACCGGTGAACAGAGGTTTGACCGGCTCGGTGTTCGGCAGGTTTACAATAAGCCGGGCCGCTGGACTATTTTCGGCGGAATTTGAAAATCGATACGACGATAACAACAGGCCGGGCGATTTAGTCCGGCCTTTTTTATTATTTTTGTCGCAAAACGGGCTTTTCCGTCACTATATTGTGAAGACCCGGGGCTATTTTGTATATTAGTGAAAAATGTATGGCGGGGCTTGCCCCGCCGAAATAATGTGGAGTTTGAAAAATGCCTGAAAATGACGAATACGACGGATTTTACATTCAGCGTTGCCTTGACGGCCATCCGGACGATTTTCGACACCTTGTCCGGCGGTACAAAGGGCCTCTTATGGGGTATTTAGTAGGGCAGCTCGGAAGAAGCGATCTGGCGGAGGAAGCGATGCAGGAAGTGTTTGTCAGATGCTACTTCGGCCTGACTTCGCTGGAAAAGCCGGAGTCGTTTTTTGCCTGGATGCTGGGTGTCGCCAATCGGGTCGCCAAAGAGCAGGTAAGAATCGAGCAAAAAGAGCGTCAGGCCGCGGAAAAACTGGCTCAAATGCCTGCCCAGACAAATAATGCCCATGACTGGCCGTTGGCGAAAACGGTTGCCAAGCTCGATGATTTTTCGAGGCAGTTAATTCTGCTTCGATATTACGGCGGGCATACCTGTAAAGATGTCGCGACCATAATGAATATCCCCATAGGCACGGTGACCAAGTCCCTTTCGAGGGCTTATACAAAGTTGCGCGAGATGCTTAAAGATGAAGCAGCACAGGAAAGTGAGGTGCAGTTATGAATTGCGTTGAATGCAGAGAACTTTTAGTAGGTTACATTGAAGAGATGCTTGACGCAGGCCAGAACCAGGCGGTCAAATCACACATGGATACATGCGCCGAGTGCCGCAAAGAGCTTGAACAGGCAATCTCGCTTCGAAACCGTCTTGTCGTCAATGGCGCCATTCACGGTCAAAACGACCTCGAAAACGCCGTGATGGACAGAATCTTCCGCGAACAGGCATTGAAACTCCGGAAAGTAAATCAGGGCAAACAAAATGCGAACTTCTGGAGATTCATTATGAGTAGTCCAATTACAAAATTAGCTGTTGCCGCGGTGTTTATGTTCGCGGTTTTGACGGGTATTTACTTAATAACAGGAAAAACGCCGAGCGTTACCGGCGTTGTCTGGGCCGAGGTTGCCCAGAGAGTCGAGGCAGCAAAAAACTGTATATGTAAAATGAAAATCGCGCAAACCGGAGGGTCTTCCGGCCAAAAAGTGCAGAATGTCAATTCCACAATGTACATCTCGTCCGATTACGGTTACAGGATGGACAACTACGCGGATGGGAATCTGGTTCAGCAAATGTTCGTTTCTCCGAAGGAAAAAGTTATCACTAACGTAATGCACTCGCAGAAAACCTATATGCGAATGGTGATTACAGACGAAATGACCGCGGAGATGAAAAATAAAAATCAGGATCCGAGAGATATGATAAAAAACCTTCTGTCGGGAATCTCGCCGGGTATGTCGGGCCAGTTCACAAACCTCGGCAGGAAGACAATTGAAGGCGTGGATGCCGAAGGTATCGAAGTCGTCAATCCCAAAGGATTTGAATATGTTTACGGCAACTTCATCGGAAGGATGTGGGTTGACGTTAAAACCGAGCTTCCAGTGCGGATTGAGATTGAGGCAGAAGTGCCGATTGGAACTGAAAAGATTGAACAATCAATCGTGATGAATGGATTCGAATGGGAAGTCGCGCTTGAGCCGAGCATCTTTAAGCCGAATATTCCTGCCGATTACAAAATGACGGCGGAAGTCCAGGCGCCAGGTCAGGATGAAGCAGGTGCAATCGCAGGATTAAAGCTTTTTGCCGAGATTTCCGATGGCAGATACCCAAGCCAGATGAACGTGATGACCGCAATCCAGGAAGCGGCTCCGTGGCTCCAAAAGCAGTTAAATCTTTCGAAAAGCAACCAGGACGACGAACGGGTGCAAAAAGAGATGACCCAAAAGGCAATGGTGCTGCAGGGGCCGTCTATGTTTTATGCCCAACTTGCCCAGCAAGGCAAAGACCCTGCATATTACGGCAAGGACGTCAAAGCCGGTGATGCCAACTCCATCCTGATGCGTTGGAAAATTTCGGAAGGCAGTTACAGGGTCATATACGGTGACTTGTCCGCTGAGAATGTAACCGCTGAAAAGCTCAAAGAAATGGAGCGGGCAGCGCATCAATAAAATCATTTTAAAGCAAGACAAAAGGCTGAGCAGAAATGTCCAGCCTTTTTTATTTTCCCGAACATACTAAAACACTCCCCTTCGGTGTTGTATAATTGACAGTTAATTGTCAAACCCTTGGGAACTGAATAGTGAATCTGGAAGATAAGTTACTTATCTGGCGTTTTAATCGCGGCGACTGCGAGGCGGTCAGGCGGATATACGAGAAGTATAAACATGAGCTCGTGGCCCTGGCTGTCGCTCTGCTGAGAAATACCGCGGCAGCGGAAGACGTTGTGCACGATGTTTTTGTATCGTTTTTGCAACTTGAGCGATTTCGGCTGACCGGCAGCTTGAAGGGTTATCTGGCGACCTGCGTGGCAAACGCCGCCAGAAACGTAATAAGGGCAAATACCAGGCATAACCAGAATTCGCTGGATGATTCACAGCCGATTTTGTCTAAGACAGGCACTCCCGATTGCGAGGCGATTTTCGGCGAGGAAAACAGGCGTTTGAGCCGGGCGGTTTGGGAATTGCCTTACGAGCAAAGAGAGGTTGTGCTTCTGCATATCCACGGCGGGATGAAATTTGCAGCAATAGCCGAATCGCAGGATATTTCGGTTAATACGGTATTAGGCCGATACCGGTACGGACTGGAAAAATTGCGGTCCAAACTCGACGGTGAGGTGCAAAAATGAGACCGAATGAAAACATCAAAAAGTTAATAGCAGAATTGAAAGTCAACCCCAGCGCAGAACTGGATGCGAAAGTACATAAAGCAATTGACGATGCGCTGGCAGAGAAAACGAAAAACCCATCGGCCCAGTTCAAGCCGAGTATATGGAGAATAATCATGAGAAGTCCTATTACAAAATTAGCTGTTGCCGCGGTGATTATAATCGCGGTTTTAGCGGGCATATATGCCATAACAGGCAAAGCGCCTGTGGTAACGTGTTGCGCCTGGGCAAAAATAGCCGACAAAATCGAACAGTTCAAAACCTGCGTCTGCAGATTACACATTCAACAATCAGGCGGAGCTGTCGGTCAAAAGGGTCAGCAAATCGAGGCCAAAATGTATATCTCATCCGACTACGGTTACAGGATGGAAACCTCTCTCGATGGCAACGTGATGCAGCAGATGTATATGAATCCCGGTGAAAAGGTGATGGTTATGCTGATGCCTTCGCAGAAAAAATATATGCGCATAGTTCTGACAGACCAAATGCTGGCCGACACAAAAAAGCAGATGCAGGACCCGAGAGATATGATAACTAAATTTATGTCCGGTCTGTCCGGCCAGTACAAGGAACTCGGCAAAGACACAATAAACGGCGTTGAGGTTAAAGGCATTGAGGTTAATAATCCGCCGGCGGTTCAAGGCATTTACAGCGATTTCACAGGCCGTATGTGGGTTGACGTCGCCACAGAGTATCCCGTGAAGATGGAAGTCGAAGCGAAGATGAAAATCGGCGAGCAAAATATGAATATGCTTATAGTTATGGATGAATTCGAGTGGGGCGTGGAGCTTTCGCCGGATTTATTTAAACCTGATATCCCGGCCGATTTTACGATGATGGGCGAGATGAAAATACCAAACCAGGATGAGCCGGGTGCGATTGAAGGGTTTAGGAAATTCGCTGAACTCACTAACGGCAAATATCCAAGCCAAATGAGCGCCATGGCGGCGGTAATGGAGGCACAAGAGGGGCTCAAAAAGAAGGTGAATGTTACTCCCGGTGTTGAGCCGAATGACCAGGTACGGCAGAATATAATCAATGAAGCAATAAAATTGCAGGGACCATTCATTTTCTACCAGAAGCTGATTCATGAAGGTAACGAGCCGGTATATTACGGCAATAAGGTGACGGCTGAGTTCGGCAATTCCGTCCTGATGCGGTGGAAAATTTCGGATAAACAGTACCGTGTCATCTTCGGCAATTTGACGGTTAGCACTGTAAGCGCCGATGAGCTTGCCGCACTTGAGGCGATGCCGCTTAATAGAACCCCTAAAGCAATTAAACCCAAACCGGCTGATGCAGCTATGTGTGGTCAAATTAAGGATTTGGAATTAAGCTGGATGCCCGGTATTTATGCGGTTACAAACAAGGTATATATGGGGACATCTTCAAATGGATTATCACTGTTGGCTGACGTTTCGGATGATAGTAATGTGATTGTGCAGGAGTTGGACAGGAACACGACTTATTACTGGCGTGTTGACGGGATTGACGCCAACGGCAAAGTAACAACCAGCGATGTATGGAGTTTCAATACCGGCAAGCTGGTCGGCTGGTGGAAATTTGACGAAAGCACAGGGACAATTGCTTTCGACAGTTCCGGCAACGGCAATAACGGCACATTAAAGGGTAATCCTGTGTGGCGGCCGACCGGCGGCATTTCGGGCGGAGCCATCGAACTCAGCGGCAAGGGCGATTATGTCGAAATCAGCAACGAAACAAATTTTAACATCAATGAGCAGATAACAGTAGCGGCATGGGTAAATATAACCGACGTCCCGCAGGAATGGACGGGCATTGTTACCAAGGGCGATTCGGCCTGGCGATTGTCAACCTCTTTCGCCAAAAACATCTTTCACTTTGGTGTTTCCAGCCAGGATTATATTAACGGTAAGACCGCTGTTGATTCCGGGCAGTGGCATAACGTTGTGTGCATCTATGACGGGCAAAAAATCAGCATCTACGTTGACGGGAAACCGGATGTTACGATGCCGCGGACAGGCCCCATAGCAACAAATGATTTCCCTGTTTGTATCGGCGAGAACATCGAGCTGAAGGGACGCTGCTTCCACGGCCTTATCGATGATGTGCGTATCTACAACTACGCCTTGCCAGAAAATGAGATTGGCGAACTTTACAGCGGTTTGCATTAAGTCAGGAAGGAATAACAAGAAGAATTAAATATAAGGCCGGGCATAAATGTCCGGCCTTTTTATGCGCCTTTATGAAATAATGTCAGATTTTAGTAAAATAGCGGTTGCGCAGGATGGGTCCCTTTCGTCTATACTAATGAGGTCGGCCAAAAATATTTAAAGGGAACGTTTTGAGGACTCAAGACAAGAAACTTCTGGAGTTGCTGGATAAATCCGGTAAAGGTCTGCACCGCCTCCTGACTCGACTGACACTAAACGAGCAAACAGCAGAGGACCTGATGCAGGAGCTGTTTCTTAAGCTTGGCAGCTCCGGGCACATTGAAAATATAATGGATTTAGACGCTTACGCATATAGGTCAGCCGTTAATCTGGCGTTCGACTGGCGACGCAGGAACACGCAAAACACCGTGAGCATCGAGCAGATTTCTGAGCCGACCTCACAAGAAGCGTCGCCTTTGGACAGCACAATCCAAACCGAAGAGCTTGAGGAAATACTCAACGCGGTGGGCCAGATGGACGGAACAAGCCGGGACGCGTTTGTGATGCGACATATTCAGCAACAATCCTATGATACAATCGCAAAAGTCCTCGGGCAAACCGAACACCAGGCGCGCGCTTTGTGTCACAAAGGGCTCCAGCGTCTTCGACAATTGTTGCGGGTCCAGGATGACCAGGTTGGCAAAAAAGGAACTGACTAATGTTCAAATACGATGAAAACAAAATTCAGGAAGGATTGCGGATAATATCGCAAATCGAGCCGAGTTCCCAATCAACCAGCCGAGCCGTCGATAAGATTAGACGGACATTAGCCGGTAAAGTTCAAATTGATGCAAATACCAAGATGTGGAGAATAATGATGAATAGTCCGATTACGAAATTAGCCGTCGCGGCGGTGGTTATCATCGCCGTTTTGACCGGCATATACTTCATAACAGGTAAAACTCCTTCGGTAACATGCTGCGCCTGGGCACGAATCGCTGATAAGGTCGAGCAGACAAAGTCGTGCGTGTGCAGTTTGCATATTTCGCGGTCGGACAAAAATGCAGGGCAGCCGGAACTGCAGATGGAGGCCCTGGCATATATGTCATCCGATTATGGATACCGATTAGACAGCTACGTTGATGGAAATATGGTTCAGCAGACGTATCTGGTTTTTAAAGAAAAGGCAATGATTGCAACGATGCCCCCAAGAAAAAAATATATGCGAATGGCTGTGCCGGATAAAATGCTGTCTGAGATTACCAAACAGTATCAGGATCCGAGAGATATATTGTCACATTTTATGTCCGGCGAGCACAAAGAGCTTGGCAAAAGCACACTTGATGGGATTGAGGTTCAGGGCATAGAGGCGACCGTATTAGGGATGTTTAAAGGTCGCATGTGGGTGGATATTGCAACCGAATATCCTGTGAAGATGGAAATGGAGGCCCAAAGAGGCGCAGGCAGGATTGCGATAGTTATTGATGGGTTTGAATGGAATTCCGAGTTGTCCCCTGACATATTTGAGCCGAATATCCCGGCAGATTTTACAACACTGGGAGAAGTTAAAATACCAGGTCAGAACGAGGCAAAAGCAATCGATGGACTTCGGACATTTGCCGAAGTGACGGATGGTAAGTATCCGAGCGATATGGATATGAATGAGATGGTACAGGAGGCACAGGAAGCCCTCAGGCAAAAGATAAACATTACATCCGGCGCCGAACCAAACCCAGAAGAAGCTAACCAGATATCGCAGAAGATGAAAAGCATTCAGGAAATATCTGTTTTTTATGATGATCTTGTTAAACACGGCAAAGACCCGATTTATTACGGCAAAAATGTGACTGCCGGTGATGCTAACGCGATATTAATGCGGTGGAAGGCAGTACACGGCCGGGTCACCCTCATAAATGATTTCACGGGTAGTGCCCGTAGTGCCGATGAATTTATCAAGGTTGAAGAGACACCTTCGAACGATTATCGAGTAGTATTTGGTGATCTGACTATTGAGAAGGTAACTGCCGAGCAACTCAAAGAAATGGAGCGGGCGGCGCATCAATAAAAAAACGCCTTTGTATAAAACCGAGGCCGGGCGATTTCGTCCGGCCTTTTTTTGCGCAAAACAGACGCACTCGTAAGTGCCTGTATTTGCTTGACTTAAAAGGTATTGCAAAAAAGGCGGGGATGGTTATAATGTTGTTTTCTATTGGTAAATCGAAATTCAAGAGTCCGAGCGACGGCGGTTTTTTCAGGAGAACATTTAATGGAAGCAACGACACAGGCACAAAGCGGAATTAATTTGTTCGGCGAAGAGACGCTGAGCATAGAACAAATGAAGAAGCTGTCAGAGCAGGTTCATTCGAGCGAGGCAAGTCAGTTGGCCTTTGCGGAGCAGGTTGAGCAGAATATGGGCAAGACCGGCGGCAAGGGATGTCTGGCCGCTGGTATAGGTCTGTTTATCCTGGGCAGGGACGCCGAGGCGGTCGAAAAACTGCAGAAGGGCAACGACTGCAAAGAGAAATTTATGTGCCTTGCGACTGCTCTGCGCCGGCTTGGCAATTACGACGAAGCGATAATGAACTTCCACGCCAGTGCAAAACAAGGGGCGGATTCGCTCGCGGTTTCGCTGGAGAAAGCTGCCACATACCGCATGGCAGGCAATTTCGAGTCAGCGGAAAAAGAGCTTAAAAGTTGTGCCAATTTCAAAAACGTAAGTGCGGAGTTTCATTATCAGCTTGGCCGGCTGCGTGAGAAGCAGGGGCTGTATGATGAGGCGGCCGAAAATTACAAGGCGGCGCTGGAGCTTTCGCCGAAGCATCAGGAAGCGATGTTTCATCTGGCGTACCGTTGCGACCTTTCCGGCGATGAGGACGCGGCGATTGACTACTACAAGGCGATTACATCATCGTCACCGATTTACACAAGCGCATTGCTGAACCTGGCGGTGATTTACGAGGACAAGGCGGATTACGACAAGGCCGAGCGATGCGTACAGAAGGTTCTGGCGTGTCATCCGAATCACAAGCGGGCAAATTTGTTTTTGAAGGATATCCAAAGCTCCAAGACGATGGTTTACGACGAGGAGACAGAGAAGAAGAAAACCCGTAAGATGCAGATTCTCGAAACGCCGTTGTCTGATTTTGAGCTTTCGGTGCGAAGCAGGAACTGTCTCAAGAAGATGAATCTCAATACGCTCGGAGACCTGTTGAGGACAACCGAAGCGGAGCTGCTTGCGTTTAAGAATTTCGGCGAGACGAGTTTACGTGAGATAAAAGTGATACTGGATTCCAAGGGCCTGCAGCTTGGTATGATGCCGGAGGACAGGCAGTTTGGGCCGGCCGAGCCGGCGCAGGCAGCCAGTGTTGCCGCAGAGCCCGCAGCCGACCATGGATTGGCCAGCAAGCCGATAGCGGATTTGCAGTGGTCAGTGAGAGCGAAGAAGGCGCTGCTGAAGCTCAACATGCGCACGGTCGGAGAGCTGACGCGGATTACGGAAGCGGAGTTGCTGGGCTGCAAAAATTTCGGCGTAACGAGCTTAAACGAAGTCAAAAGGGTCCTGGCGAATCTCGGTTTGTCGCTACGGACGCTGGAATAAAACATTAGCCGCAGAAGTCACAGAGAGCACAGAGGTAAAAAACAAGTTTACCGGTGAATTCTCTGCGTCCTCTGTGGCTTAATCCAAAGAATGCTCTGTGGCAAAAAATGGGCTGGCGGTCTGAAAAGTATGCGGTTTCGGCAATTCAGGTGGCGTAAGGATTTCGGTGCGTGGAGAACAATCGGCAATTGCCTGCTGGCTGGGTTAGTGCTGGCGGCAGGCGCGGTGTTTTTCAGTTGTCACGAGCAAATGGTCGTGCAAAGCACTCCGCAGATGAACGCCGAACAGCAGTTTACGGTGCGGGTGCTGCTGGCCGACGACGTCAATCACTGCACGATAAAGATGCGAGGGGGATTCAGCTTATTTAACAGCGACGGCAGCGTCCTGGTTCCTGAGACGACATTTACCGAGCGCGGGCAGCCGATGAATGTGGGCGTCATGGGGGGTGAGTTTACTATCGGGGGTAGGAGATTCGCGGCCCGTGAGATAACGATTTTGCCCGATGAGCCCTCCATGTTTGTTATGGACGGCAACGAGTTTCGCGGCAAACTGCTGCTGAAAGCCAATGTTGACGGCCAGACATTCGAGGCGATAAACATTGTGCCTCTTGAGCCGTATCTGGCGGGGGTTGTGGGTGCGGAGATGCCCTACCGCTGGGAGGTAGAGGCATTGAAGGCGCAGGCAATCGCGGCGAGGACCTATTGCCTTTATAACAAAAAGAAATTCGGCTACATGCACGACTGGGACGTGGCAAGAACACAGGCCAGCCAGGTCTATCTGGGATTGAAGGGAGAATCAGCGAGCGTGTGGAGGGCAGTCAACGAAACATCTGGAAAAGTCCTGATGTGCGAGCAGGCAGGACTGCCCGGTGCGGGGGCATCAGGCGAAGAACTTTTCCCTGCGTATTACAGCTCAAGCTGCGGAGGACATACCGAGGACGCCAAAAACGTTTTCGGAGATTCGTTCGGGCCTCTGGGGGGAGTTGAGTGTCCGTATTGCAGGGCAGTTGCGAGGCCGGATATATTTTTCTGGCCGATGGTCCAGTTTAGCAAAGAAACGGTCACGACAGCCGTGCAGAAAAAGTATCCGCAGCTAAAAGGACTTGGTGATATCGCGTATATCTCGGCGGTCAAACAAAGCGACTACCCGGATTTCTCGCGCATAACAATGGTGAAACTTACCGGCACAAACGGCAGGAGCGAATTTTTGAGGGCGGAGGACCTCCGGCTTACGATTGACCCGGCGGGCAACAGGATTCGCAGCGTCGCCTGCAAAATTGCCTTTATAGAAGGCAAGGTCGCGTTTTTGGCGGGCAGAGGATTCGGGCACGGCGTTGGAATGTGCCAGTGCGGCGCACAGGGGATGGCAATGCAGGGCAAGACCGCAAGCGAGATTCTCTCGCATTATTATCCCGGCTCAAAATTAGTGAGAGCTTACTAAATGAATGGCTTTAAGGTAAAGTGCCGGGACAAAAATAGCGCAGCGAGACGCGGTGTTTTGAAGACGTCGCATGGAGAGGTTGCGACGCCTGCATTTATGCCGGTGGGAACTGCTGGAACAGTCAAAGGTATCACGCCCGCGCAATTGCTGGAGGTTGGTGCGGAAATAATCCTTGCGAACACATATCACCTGATGCTTCGCCCCGGCGTTGACGTGATAGAAGGTATCGGCGGGCTGCACAAATTTATGGGCTGGGACAGGCCCATATTGACCGACAGTGGCGGCTACCAGATGTTTTCGCTTAGCTCGCTGACCAAGATTGACGACGATGGCGTCGAATTCGCCAGCCATATCGACGGGGCGAAGGCGTATCTCGACGCGGAGGGCGCAACCAAAATTCAGAATCGGCTGGGCTGCGATATCGCGATGTGTTTTGACCAGTGCCCTGCTTTCGGCTGTGAGCCGGCGGAATTAGAACGGGCGGTCAACAGGACAATTCGCTGGGCGAGACGATGCAAAGACGTACACAGTAACCCAAAGCAGATGCTTTTCGGGATAGTACAGGGCGGAATAGATTTGGCGATGAGGGAGCGATGTACGGCGGAGCTGGTGAGTATGGATTTCGCGGGCTACGCGATGGGCGGGCTTGCCATCGGCGAGGGGCATGAAAATATGATAAAAACAGTTCGCCATACCGCGCCGTTATTGCCCGATGATAAGCCGAGATATTTGATGGGAGTCGGGATGCCCGCGGATATTATCGCGTCGGTTATGGCGGGCGTGGATATGTTTGATTGCGTGCTGCCTACCCGGAACGGGCGAAATGCGTATGCCTTCACAATGAATGGGCCGCTGCGAATGCGAAATAACGAGCATATAACCGACGCGGGGCCAATTGAGCAGGGCTGCGACTGTTACGCCTGCGGGAATTTTTCGCGGTCGGCTATCCGGCACTTTTTTAACGTTGGCGAGATGATGGGGCCTATACTTACGACGATTCACAACCTGCGGTTTTATCAACGGCTGATGAGCGAGATAAGAAAGCAAATCGAAAAGGGAGAAATGTCGCAGTGGGGTAGCCAGCTGCTTGGCAGGATGTCGGCCTGGAACGGGCAGGCAGAGGAAGGGTAATCTGAAATTTTGTAAAATTAAAACTTTGCATAGGCCGAGGTGTATGTTAGGTTTATGCGAACGGGTAACAATTGACTGTTGCGGAAACAACTGAAAACAGAGGCGTGCAGGGGCAAAATGGGCAGTAGTTTGAAAGATTTTATTTATACGGCGGAGACGTGGCCGGATGAGATATTAGCGCCGGAGCCGCCGAGGAAACGTTCCGAATCGGGCGGGAAGGGTAACCCTCAGGAAAACAACCAGGCGAATAATAATAAGTTTGAATTGCCCGAAGAGCTTGGAATCCTCGCGATAAGAAACGCGGTTGTTTTTCCCGGGACGGTCGCGCCGCTGGCGGTCGGCAGGGAGAAAAGCAAATCGCTTTTGAAAGACGTGGTGCCGAATGAAACGGTTATAGGGATATTGACACAGCGTAAGCCCGATACCGACAAGCCGGATTTCCCGGACCTCTATGATGTGGGCACAGCCGCAATGGTGCTGAAAGTTATCAGGGCGCCGCAGGGTTCGATTAGTATTTTCGTTCATGGCATAGCCCGGTTTGAAGTAACGGGGATAGTATCAACCGAGCCGTACCTCAAAGCAAAGGTTCAGCTGCTCGACTCAACAGCGAGAATGACCAAACGATTGCAGGCACTGATGGTGAACGTCCGGCAGACGGCGAATAAAGTTATCTCGCTTAGTCCCAATGTGCCGGAAGAGGTTTCCTCGCTGCTCGAAGAAATCGAGGACCCGTCTGCCCTGGCGGATTATCTTGCGGCCAATATCAGTTTGAAGACCGATGAAAGGCAAAAGCTTTTGGAGGAGCTTGACCCCGCGAGGCGTCTGGAACGGCTTTCGGTTGAGCTTGCCAACCAGCTTGACGTTCTTGAGCTTAGCCACAAGATTCAGGGGCGGGTTCGCGATTCGGTAGAGAAGAGCCAGCGTGAGTATTTTCTTCAGGAGCAGTTGAAGGCGATTCAGACGGAGCTTGGCAAAGAGGACTCAAGAGTCGAGGAGCTTAAGCTGCTCAGTGATAATATCAAGAAGGCGAAGATGCCCGAGCGGGTCGAGGCGGAGGCGATGCGTGAGCTTGACCGGCTGAGCAAAATGATGTCCGCTTCGCCGGAATACAGCGTGATAAGGACGTATCTGGATTTTGTGTGCGAATTGCCGTGGTCTGTGGGGACAAAAGACCGCATAGACATAAACCAGGCGCAGCGAATCCTTAACCGCGACCACTATGACCTTAAAAAGGTGAAAAGACGTATCCTCGAATTCCTCGCGGTGCGAAAACTTAACCCAACGGGCAAAAGCCCGATACTTTGCTTTGTTGGCCCACCGGGGGTAGGCAAGACCTCGCTTGGTAAATCAATCGCGGCTGCATTGGGCAGGAAATTTATCCGTATATCGCTTGGCGGCATACGGGATGAAGCCGACATACGAGGCCACAGGCGAACGTATATCGGCGCGCTCCCCGGCAGAATCCTGCAGGAGTTGCGCAAGGCAAGCTCCAAAAACCCGGTATTTATGCTTGATGAGCTTGATAAAATCGGCGCAGATTTCAGGGGCGACCCGGCAAGCGCGCTTCTGGAGGTGCTCGACCCGGAGCAGAACGCCAGTTTCACGGACCATTACTTAGACCAGCCGTTTGATTTATCGACTGTGATGTTCATCGGCACAGCCAATTACACCGAGCCGATACCACCGGCACTTCACGACAGGATGGAAATCATTGAGCTGCCCGGCTATACCGAGACGGAAAAGTTGAACATCGCGAAGAAATACCTTGTCCCGCGGCAATTGAAAGAACACGGGCTGAACAAAAACCGGCTCAAAATCAAAAGCGAGACAATCGCTGCGATTATAAAGAGTTATACGCGTGAGGCGGGAGTGCGGAATTTGGAGAGAAATATCGCGGCGGTATGCAGGGCCGTGGCGACTGATATTGCGAAAAATAAAAAGAGGAAGGCGACCATCAAGGCGGACGACTTGGCCAAGATTCTGGGGCCCACGCAATATGAATCGGAGCTTGCCCTGCGTGCGGGGATACCAGGGGTGGCGACCGCGCTTGCGTTTACACCCGTGGGTGGCGAGATACTATTCATCGAGTCGGCTTCGATGCCGGGCAAGGGCACATTGCAGCTTACGGGCCAAATCGGCGACGTGATGAAAGAAAGCGCACAGGCAGCGTTTTCAATCCTGAAATCCAACGCAGGCAACCTCGGCATAGAAGCAAGTAAATTCACTAAATTCGATTACCATATTCACGTCCCGGCAGGCGCTATTCCAAAAGACGGGCCAAGTGCAGGCGTAGCGATGTTCAGCTCGCTTGTCAGTTTGCTTTTGCATAAGCCGGTGAGACCGGATGTGGCTATGACGGGCGAGATTACGCTGCGAGGTTTAGTGCTGCCGATAGGCGGCTTGAAGGAGAAGATATTAGCCGCCAAACAGGCCGGCATAAAGATGGTGATTTTGCCCGCTCGCAACAAAAAAGACCTGCCCGAAGTGCCGAAGGAAGCCAAAAAGGGCATGAAATTCAAGTTCGTTAAAAACACAAACGAAGTGCTTAAAATCGCCCTGAATGCTGATTAATTAAACAGCAGGCGAGGTTCGCGGTTAATTCTTTTTCTTATCCGTTGTGGTTTTCGGCGAGTTCGGCAGTATCAACGGTTTTCCGCTGTCCGCGCGTCTCGCTTCAATCATCGCTATGATGATAACGCCGATGACCGTTGCCATCCCTATTATTACCAGAATAACCATACCCGAATGACTGCTTATGCTCATATCACACCTTTTCTTTTATTATCGCGTTTGCTATTTTAACAACATCAAGCATTTTTGCAACATCATGAACACGGATAACTGATACGCCCGCGGAGGCACAAAGTGCGACGGCAGCGGCGGTGCCGAAGGTCCTGTCGGCGGGTTCTTCTTTGCCGGTTAATTTGCCGATAAACCATTTCCTGCTTGGGCCGACAAGGACACGGTAGCCGGTTTTTACGAATTTATCGATATTGGCTAAAAGCTTGAGATTGTGCTCAACGGTCTTGCCAAAGCCGATGCCTGGGTCGATGAAGATTCGCTGTTTCGGTATTCCTAATTTCTCGGCTCGTTTTGCCCTTTCGAGTAAAAATTTCAAAACCTCGCTGAGCACGTCTTTATATTTCGGCTCTGCCTGCATCGTTCGCGGCGTTCCCTGCATGTGCATCAGAATCACAGGCGTTTTTCGTTTGGCGGCTAATTGTGCCATTCGTTCGTCAGCTAAAGCGGTGATGTCGTTTATGATATTTGCGCCGGCGTCTAATGCGGCTTTGGCTACTTCGTAATTTGTCGTATCGATACTTATACAGCCCTTCGTTTTTTTTGCGAGCTTCGCTATTACGGGTATTGCCCTGTGAACCTGTTCATCGGCGGTAACGGCCTGTGCGCCCGGCCTTGTGGATTCGGGACCGACATCAATTATCGCCGCTCCCTCGGCAGCCATTTTAATGCCCTGCTCGATGGCCTTATCGCGGTCTAAGAAATTTCCTCCATCGCTGAACGAATCGGGCGTAACATTAAGAACACCCATAAGAAGACAACCGCCCGAAAAGTCCAATTTGCCCATTGGCCATTTGAGAATGTTTGACTTATTGTTTTTTTGCCTTTTCACTTTTGCCTTTTAACTTTGAACCCGATTCCTTTTAATTTATTCTCTGTATCCTCTGTGCTCCCTGTGGCTAAAATTATTGTTGTATTTTGAAATTCCCTTCGCACAGGGTAATTTTTACGAAGGTCGTCGAAGAATCTGCCTCTTTTTTCCTCTTCTACCATAGCGATTTCGCGCGTGTTGAAATCGTCGCGGTTGATTACGTAAACCTGCCGGACAATTTCGTGAAGGAGCGTTTGCGAGTCGGGGCTGATTTTATCAATCGTTATTTGCGGCACCGTCGGCGGCGGGAGAAAGTCCTCGATTTTGTGTTTTGGTTTTAAGCCGAAGTAGTTGCAGGCAGCATTGTAAATCATAATCATCCCCCCGATTTTGCCGTCGAGAGAATAACCCGCGATATGGGGCGTGGAAATATCAACAAGCCGAAGCAATTCACAATCGATATTTGGCTCATTTTCCCAGACGTCGAGAATAATGGCGGAGAGTTTTTTATTTGTTATGGCGGCCTTTAGAGCAGCCGTATCGTGAACGGCCCCACGACAGGTATTTATGAAGACACATCCTGGTTTCAAAGAGGCGAAAAAAAATTCATCTGCCAAATGGTATGTTTTATCCTGTCCTTCTCGGGTCAAAGGCGTATGCAAGGTTATGAAGTCACAATCAAAAAGCTCATCGATGGGCCGGTATTTTGAGTCACCGGTCCGACGTAACAACGGCGGGTCGTTGAGTTTGACAATCATACCGAGTGCGACACATTTTTTCGCGACTTTGCTGCCTACGTTGCCGACGCCGACAACACCGATGGATTTGCCTTCGAGGGTTATTTTGTGTTTTTGAGCGACAGATAGCAGTGCAGCGATAATATAATCGGCAACTGAATTGGCATTTGAGCCGGGCGCCGAGGCAAAGCCGATACTTTTATTTTTCAGGTACTCTACATCTATGTGTTCGAAGCCGATTGTCGCGGTGGCGACGAATTTGACTTTGCTGCCTGCCAATAGCTTTTCATTTACCGGCGTAATGCTGCGGACAAGCAGAATATCCGCCTCTGCTATTGCATCAGGAGTTATTTTCCTGCCGGATAGCGTTTGAACGTCGCCTATTGACGCGAAACATTCTTTTACAAACGGTATATTTTCATCAGCGACTATTTTCATTTTTTATTCCCATCGCCCGGCTATTTGGGTGCCGCAGTCGGGACAAGTTGATTTCTTAATTTTGTTCGAGGCGATATTATAGCCGATTCGCTCGATGAGCGGGTGGCCGCATTTGTAACAATATGTGTTTTCCTGTTTTGAGCCGGGGACGTTGCCAAGATAGACGTAGTGTAAGCCCGCCTGTTTGCCGATTTCATAAGCTCGCTGCAGCGATTTGGGCGGGGTTGGCTGGGAGTCGGTGTATTTATATTGCGGGTAAAATCTGCTGACGTGCCAGGGGAAATCGGGGCCGGCTTTTGTAACAAGAAAATCAGTGAGCCGTTTTAATTCTTCATCGGAGTCATTTTCACGGGGGAGCAGCAGCGTTGTTGTTTCCATCCATATATTGGTATGTTTGGCGATGTATTCAATCGTTTCGAGGACGGGCTGGAGCTTTGCCTTGCACAGTCGGCGATAATAATCCTCGCTGAATGCTTTCAAATCCACATTTATCGCATCTAACCACTCGGCTGCGAAATCAATCGCCTCCCTGGTCTGGTAGCCGTTGCTGACAAAGATGTTTTTCAGGCCGTGTTGCTTTGCCAATCTGGCACAGTCGGCGGCCAGTTCCATAAAAATGGTCGGTTCGGTATATGTGTAGGAAATGCTTTTGCAGCCGTATTGAATGGCGGCGTTTACGATTTCTTCGGGGCTTATGGCTTTGCCCTCGAATTCGCCTGTCTCGACGACTGCCTGGCTAATCTGCCAGTTCTGGCAAAATTCGCAGCGGAAGTTGCATCCCATTGTAGCAATCGAAAAACTTTTGCTTCCCGGCTGGAAATGAAACAACGGCTTTTTCTCTATCGGGTCGGGATTCGCCGAGACGACCTTGTCGTAATTGAGCGAATACAGAACGCCGGCGACATTTCTGCGGACGGCGCATATACCGGTTTTGCCCTCGACAATCAGGCAGCGGTGCGCACAAAGAAAACACTGCACCTTATTGCCTTGTGCCCGTTCCCACAAGACGGCTTGTTTTAGATGTTGCTGGGCTGTCATTGGTTTCACCTGCTATATATATACCTTCCGGCTTCGCCGGTTTAGTATATTGAATTGCTCAGGCGAAATCAAACCCTTCGATGTTGCCCGGGGCGAATCCCCGTTACCATCGGGACGCTATGCCCTGCCGATGCGTTTCAAATAGGCCTTTGATTTTTTAAGTCCCATCCTCGACGCTTTCTTTTTGACGGCGTCGGTCTTGCGTCCAACCTTTTTGGCGATTTTGGAAGTGGCGGTTACGGGAAACAACCTTTTGAGCAGGTTGAGGTCCCCTTTACTCCACTGTCCCCTTGGAGCTCTTTTCTTTGCCATTTGTGTCCCCTTTCACAAAAGCTCGGTGTCATAATATATCCCCATCGAGGGACGACACCATTACGTGACAATCTACATATACGACGCGACGGTGTCAAGTGTTTTTGGCGACAATAGAAATATAAAATTATTCCGCCCAAAGGCATTAAATAAGGGCCGCCATATACTTTACAGCCCCGTGATTTGAGGTATACTGGGGTTTATTATGGCAAACTCGAAGGAAAACTCGGTTGGTATAGTTAAAACGCAGATAATACGGGTTGTGGAGGAAAACAACCCGCTGGAACTCGCGTGCGGCAAGACGCTTGGGCCTATTGACGTGGCATACGAGACATACGGCAAGCTCGACGCAACGGGAGATAACGTTGTCCTGGTTTGCCATGCCCTCAGCGGCAACGCCCACGTTGCGGGATTAAACAGCCCTGATGACCGCAAACCCGGCTGGTGGGATAATATGGTCGGCCCGGGAAAAGGTATCGATACCAATAAGTATTTTGTGATTTGCTCGAATTTTTTGGGCGGGTGTTCCGGCACGACGGGGCCTTCCTCAATTAATCCCAAAACCAGCAAACCGTACGGGCTTGATTTTCCGATTATCACAATAGCAGATATGGTGAAGATTCAAAAGCTCCTGCTCGATAAGCTCGGCGTAAAAAAAATATTGTCCGTGATAGGCGGCTCGATAGGCGGGATGCAGGTTCTGCAGTGGTCGATTCAGTATCCGGATTTTGTCCGCTCAGCCATACCGATAGCTACTACAAGCCACTTGAGCGCTCAATCGATAGCGTTCGACGCGGTAGGACGAAACGCAATACTGGCAGACGCTAATTTCGCCGACGGGCAGTATCACAATAAGGGGCAGCCGGCCGAAGGGCTGGGTATTGCGCGGATGATTGGGCATATTACGTATCTTTCAGAAGAAAGTATGCGTGAGAAATTCGGCAGAAAATTACGCACCGCCGAAGATTACAAATACGATTTTGCCTCTGAGTTCGCCGTCGAGACATATCTCGATTATCAGGGGCAGAGCTTCGTCGAGCGGTTCGACGCCAACAGTTATCTGTATATTACCAAGGCGTCGGATTATTTCGACCTCACAAAGGACTATGGCTCTCTGCGACAGGCCTTCGCCAACGCTAAAAGCCGGTTTTTTGTCGTGAGCTTGTCAAGCGACTGGCTTTTCACGCCTGCCCAGTCGAGAGCGATAGCCGAAGCGATTGCCGCGAATCGCAAGGACGTAAGCTACTGCGATATCGCCTCGCCTTATGGCCACGATGCTTTTTTGCTGGAAATAGAAACGCTCGGGCAATTTATATGCTGTTTTCTGAAAGCGACGTATGACCCGCAGAACCGCAAACCCTGCTCCTGTATCGCCAAGCGGGGACAAGGGCTGGATATTTTTGACCAGCCGCAGAGGGCGCGTGTTGATTACGACCTCATTGAATCCCTTATAGAGCCGAGAAGCAGCGTGCTTGACGTTGGTTGCGGCAGCGGTGAGTTGCTTGCAAATCTTGTCCGGGACAAACACATAAAAGGCGAAGGCGTCGAGCTTGGCCAGGAATTTGTGCTGGATTGTGTCTGCCGGGGATTGCCCGTTATTCAGCAGGATGTCGAGCAGGGGCTTGATTATTATGCCGACAAGAGCTTCGATTACGTGATATTATCGCAGACAGTACAGACGCTAAAAAATCCCGAGAAGGCGCTTCTCGAAATGCTGCGGGTCGGCAAAAAGGTGATTGTCAGCTTCCCGAATTTCGCACACTGGCGATGCAGATTACAAATGGCGTTTCTGGGCAAGGCGCCGGTAACGGGCAACCTGCCTTTCGAATGGTATAATTCGCCGAATGTGCATTTCTTCACTATTAAGGATTTTGACGGATTTTGCGACAAGCTCGGCGTAAAGGTTGAAAAGAAAATAGCGTTGAGCGAAACGCGGGGCAGCCAGGTGAAGTTTGCACCGAATTTATTCGCCGACCAGGCGGTTTATGTAACAAGCAGGGATTAGTTTGCGAATCTCAACAGTTGCTGCAGGAGAAATGAAATGGCAGGTATAGAGCGGGTTGGTGTTTCGCTTGAAAAGGAATTGCTTGGGGCATTCGACAAGCTGATTGCCGAGAAGGGTTATCAGAGCCGGTCGGAGGCGATACGCGATTTAATCAGAGAGCAGCTAAGCGATAATCGGCTGACCAACGAGAAAACCGAGGCGGTCGCCGCGGTTGTGCTTGTGTATGACCATCACGCAACCGCAATTATGGAGCGATTGACCGACCTTCAGCACTCACACGTCCTGAAAACCATTTCTTCCCTGCATGTTCATCTGGGCCACCATGACTGCCTCGAAGTGATAGTCCTGCGAGGCAAAGTCGGCGAGATAAACCGGATGGGCGAAAAGCTCATAAGCATTAAGGGTGTCAAGCTTGGACGCATTAATTTGCTGGCAAACGAAGGCCTGTAAGCAAAGTATGCCCGCGTTTAAGCTTGACAATAACAGGCCAAATCGTTTCTAATATGACTGTGCAGGGCGATTAGCTCAGCTGGTTAGAGCGCACGGATCACACCCGTGAGGTCACAGGTTCGAACCCTGTATCGCCCATTTTGTCATATCTTTAACATCTCAGGAACGAAAGCTCACTTGTTACGTCCTTTCTGGCTCACCTATTCCAGCGGCAATTACACTATATAACAGATTTGCCTGCCGACGAAAATCAACCCGGCTGAATCGTAATAAGACCCGGTTTCCGCTTGAAAATCAGAGGCATGATGTGTATAATTCGTGTTTTTACTTGAAAGGAAAATCGAATGAAATCAGATGTAGCCAATATGTCGCTTGCCGCCGTAGGCAAGAAACGAATACTGTGGGCGGATAACGATATGCCGGTTTTGGCATCAATACGCGAAAGATTCGCAAAACAGAAACCATTGGCAGGTAAAAATGTTTCGGCCTGTCTTCACGTAACCGCCGAAACCGCCAATCTTGCCCGGACACTCAAGGCAGCAGGCGCAAATCTGGTTTTGTGCGCATCAAATCCGCTCAGTACTCAAGATGACGTAGCCGCATCGTTGGTTAAGGATTTCGGCATACCTGTTTTCGCAATCTGCGGCGAAGACCGCAAAACATACTACAAACACATTCACGCAGCGCTCGACCATAAGCCCGTCATCACCTTAGACGATGGTGCAGACCTTGTTACCGAGCTGCACACCAGCAGAACCGAAGGCGCTCCTCGCATAATCGCCAGCTTGGAAGAGACGACAACCGGCGTTATCCGGCTTCGTGCACTCGAAAAATCCGGCAGACTGAAATTCCCAGTCATCGCGGTAAACGACGCGGCAAGCAAACACCTGTTCGATAACCGCTATGGGACGGGCCAATCAACCGTCGATGGCGTGATTCGAGCCACCGACCTCTTAATAGCAGGTAAGAAAGTCGTGGTCGTCGGTTACGGCTGGTGCGGACGGGGCTTCGCGATGCGATGTAAAGGTATGGGCGCAATCGTCATCGTTACCGAAATAGACCCCATAAAGGCAATCGAGGCCTCAATGGACGGCTTCGACGTTATGCCGATGGCTCAGGCCGCAAAAATAGGCGAGCTGTTCCTGACACTGACAGGCAATAAAAATGTAATACGAGGCGAGCATTTCCGCGTTATGAAAGACCGCGCTGTCGTCGCTAACTCGGGGCATTTCAACGTCGAAATCGACATACCTGCCCTGACGAAGCTGAGCAAAAAGGTGAACAAAGGCGTCCGAGAGCACGTCGATGAATATATCCTCAAAAACGGTAAACGCATACATCTACTCGCTCAAGGCCGGCTGATTAACCTCGCTGCCGCCAAAGGCCACCCCGCTTCGGTTATGGATATGAGTTTCGCGACCCAGGCGCTCGAGGCCGAACACGTTATCAAAAACGCACGGTCGCTGACCGCCGCCGTTTATGATGTTCCAGTCGAGATTGAAAATATCGTCTGCACGCTGAAACTCAAATCGATGGGTATCTCGATTGACAAGCTGACGCCTGAGCAGGTCAAATATCTCGCCGACTTCGGCGAAGGCACATAACGGCGGGTAATTAGATATGTTCAGGGCCGTTTTGTTTGACCTCGATGGCACACTGCTTTATACGCTGAAAGACGTCGCCGACGCGATGAATAAGGCGCTCGAGCATTTTGGATTCCCAACCCATCCTATCGACGCGTATAAGTATTTCATAGGCGAAAGTGTTGAAACCGAGGTGCAACGTGCCCTGCCTGAATCCGCGTGCGACCCCGAATTCGTCAGGAAAGTCGCAGCGTATTCGGAGGAAATCTACGACAAATGCTGGGGCGATAATACCCACCCATACCCGGGCATACCGGAACTTTTAACGGAACTTCCGCGACACGGCTTGTCTTTGGTAATCCTATCCAACAAAAACGACCGCTTCACAAAGGTTATGGTCGAAAAAATCCTTCCGCAGTGGCGATTCAAAATCGTCCAGGGCGCATTGCCTGATGTCCCATTGAAGCCCGACCCCACAATGGCGCTGCAAATCGCAAAGAAACTCCGTATTCCGCCCGAACAATTTCTCTACTTAGGCGATACCAGCACCGATATGAAAACAGCCGTCGCCGCGGGAATGTTTCCCGTCGGCTGCTTATGGGGCTATCGCACCGCCGATGAACTGCTCGAATCCGGCGCAAAACTCCTCATTGATAATCCGCTCGATGTCCTCGGCGTTATCGACAATCCGCGAAATCTTTAACGGCCGGCTTTTATACTATACGCAGGACTATCTTGCCGCGGGTATGACCCGCTTTGCTTAATTCCTGGGCGTAGTACGCTTCGGAAAGCAACAAAACAGTTTCCACAGCGGGCACAAGCAGACCCGAATCAACCAGGTCTGCAATCTCGGCCAACTGGGTCGAGTTATTCCGAACGAAAACAAATGACTGTCGCACGCCATACGAGTCAGCTTCCTCCTGAGAGGGCTGACTTACTATAGAAACCAGAATCCCTCCTTTGGCCAGCACCTTCCATGACCGTTTCTGCGTTTCTCCTCCAATCGTGTCTAAAACGACATCAACTTTATGAACAACGTCTTCAAATCTTGTGGCCTGATAGTCGATTGCCTCGTCAACACCCAGTTCCATCAGGAAATCCCGGTTACTTTTAGACGCCGTGCCTATTACGCGTGCACCCGCCCACTTTGCAAGCTGCACCGCAAGATGTCCCACGCCGCCGGCGGCAGCGTGAATCAGAACCGATTGCCCTGACTGGAGATTGGCGGCTTCAAACAGCGATTGCCAGGCCGTAAGGGATGCAAGAGGAATGGCCGCGGCACGAATGTGGTCAACCGACTTTGGCTTATACTCCACGTCCTCCTCGCGCATCACGAGATATTCGGCGTATGCCCCATTACGAAGCAGGTCGCCCCTGCCGAAAACTTCATCGCCTACTTCAAACTTTTTCGCACCCGGGCCTGCAGAATCGACAACCCCAGAGAAATCCCATCCTGGTATCAGGGGCAGTGTGCGGTCGGCCATTTCTTTTAAATACCCCTCCCGGATTTTCCAGTCAACAGGGTTAACGCCGGCAGCGTGAACCCTTATCAGAATTTCACCTGCTCCGGCCTTAGGTCGCGGAACTTCTTCATATCTCAATACCTCCGGGCCGCCGTATGAATACATACGAACCGCGAACATTGTGTCTGTTCGTACCTTTTTTGAAGCGGATGTCTCAACTTTAAAGATGCTCATTTGGGACTCCTTAACTCGCTCTCGTCAAAAAGATTGTTTTTCTCAAATCACATTTACTTTTATCTTTTTACTAATACCTGGATTGCGCAGCCATAAGGAAAATACCTAATCGGCTTTCGCAAATGCTTAACCTGCTTTTTCCGGGCGCAAATAAAAACCCCCCGATAAAAATCGAGGGGTTTTAGTTCTTGTTCTATGGTAGTGTGATTTTACTTGGGTTTTGCCGTACTTGGCTTATTGGGTTCTGGTTTGTTCGGCTCTGCCTTGGTCAGTTCCGCTTTTGCGGCGCCGACGCGGGTGGCATTGGCATCCCTGTTGCCCCTATCGCTCTTGAACACGCCCTTTATCGCATTGCCCTCAACGGTCCCTTCAAACTCCGACTCCATAATGCGGCCACCGAAATCGCTGGTGCGGATAAAAGTAAGTTTCCCGCCTTCGAACTTCATATTTGAAATTTTGCTTTCACCCCTCTGGCCCGCCCATTTTCCGGCAAGTATGCCGTCCGCGTTCTTGGTGATGGTCAGCTTCTCCACGCTTTCTCTTGCCGGCATATTAACACTCATTTGCCACTCACCGACAATCGTATCTGCTCCCGCTTTGGCTTCTCCCTGTAATGCCCCCTCGAATGTAAATTCGCCAAACTGACCTTTGCCTGTACCCTTGAGTTTCCCGCCTTCAAGGGCTCCCTCGTAAGCCGTCTTCATTTCCTGGCCGCCAAAATTATTGGTCTGGACAAACTTCAGTTTGCCGTTCTCGAAAGTAATGTCTGACAGCTGGCTTTCACCTCTTTGAGTTGACCACGTTCCCGCAAGTTTGCCCTCGGCGCCCTTAGTAATCGTCATCGTCGCAGTCATAGCCCTTGCCGGCATCTGGCTTTTGAATTCCCACTCGCCAACCACCCCCTCTGCTGCAATAACAACCGGCGCCAGCGCAAGACATGTCAGCATAACGCCTGCCACAATCGCTTTGGTGTTCATAATTAAATTCTCCTAAAAAACCGTTAAAAAGATTTCCGTTAGACACAAAAACAGTCATAAGTAAGACGTTCCGGTATTTATATTTATTTCAAATATCAGGCGTTTGCCCGGATTTTCGAACTAACGCCCTGCCTGTAAAGGGAAATAGTAGTGGAAATCATACCGCTAACGTTGTGGTTTTGGCGGAGGTATTGCTGGGCGGACTCGGCAAGCCGTCTGGCTTCATCGGGCATGTCAAAGATGCGCTTAAGGCAGTTGTAAACGCTAAGCTGGTCATCGGGATTAAAAATGAAGGCGGTTTTGTCCTCGATAATAAGGTCATCGACGCCGCCTTTGGACGCTGCGACGACGGAACCGGCGCTCATCGCGGTCAACAGCAGCATATTGAATCTGCTGGATGGTCTGGGTGCGATGAATACGTCGGCGGCAGAACCGGCGGAGTAAAGGCCCAGCGAACAAGGAACGATAGTAACCGCGTGAAGCAGGTCAAGAGAGCGAATTTGTTTCCAAAGTGGCCCTTCGGGCCGTCCTGAAGCAATAAGGGCAACAATAAACTGACAACCATCGACAATCAGGCGATGCAACGCCTGGAAAAGGTTATCAAGGTTGGCGTGGTTATCGAGAGGCGGAGCGACAACAATACCCGGCAGATGCTCGGGATGCATAAAACACGCGGTGGAATCCTCAACGAAGGTGCCGACGCTGATTTGGCAAACACGGTCAGTGAATTTGGGGTGAGCTGCCACGAAATGGTCGGCGATGGTTTTGGAAGGCACGACGATATTGGTGCAACGAGTTGGGGAAAAGGAAATGTGCGAGGAAATCGAATTTATATTGAGCAGATAGGGGATATCAAGGTTGCGAGCAAGCCAGCGAGCCGTCGCAGCGGAAGTTTCGCAAAGACAATGAATAATTTCCGGCTCGAATTTACTGACTTGATTAAGAAGAACGTGAAGATTGTAATGCTGCATCAGGGGTATATCAATTGCCGGGTGTCTAACGACCTCGACAGCCGGCGGGATGATGGAATCAGCATCGTTTCCCGGCGGGCATATCAAAATGACCGGGACGGACTCATCGGCCAGGCCGACAAGCAGGTGCTTGAGGTATGAAGGATATTCGGCAAGCGTGCGGCGAGATGCGATAACAGCGACTCGCGGCGACTTAGGCGCCTCCGGCTCAAAATCCGTAGTCATTTGCTCGTCTGCCATCATATTCCCTTAAAAACAGGGGTATTATAGCAGAGGTAAAGATTATCTGCTATTCAATGATTGATTATTGATTACCGATTATTTGAGGATTAGCGGATTTTGAGAGTGGCCAGGGCGATAGCGGCAAATGCGGCGGCAACAAGCCAGAAACGGACAACGACCTGCGGTTCGGACCAGCCGATAAGGTGAAAATGGTGGTGGATTGGCGCACACCGGAAAAGGCGTTTGCCGCCCGTGTATTTGAAGTAGGAAACCTGCAGGACAACGCTGAAAAGCTCTATCATAAAGACGCCGCCGATGATAAGCAGAAGAATTTCATTTCTGGTGGCAAGTGCGCCGTAACCCATAGCGGCGCCGAGCGGCAGCGAGCCGATATCTCCCATAAAGACCTGTGCGGGATGACAGTTAAACCACAGGAAACCGAGGACTGCCCCGAGAATAGCGGAAAAGAATATGGCCAGCTCGCCCGCCTGCGGGATAGCAGGCAAGAGCAGATAGCTTGACCAGGTGGCGGTAGATGTCCGGCTCATTGGTTCGGAGGCGACATAGCAGAGGACGGCAAGAACGAATGAGGCGATACCCGTGCAGCCGGCGGCGAGGCCATCCATGCCATCGGTGAGATTGACGGCGTTGCTGGTGGCGGACAGATACAGAATAGCGATGAGAATGAACATCCAGTTGGCCAGGGGAAGCCCGTGTTTATAGAAAGGAAGCCAGAATTTTCGCCCGTCTTCGATATTGGTGAAATCGATATAGAGGAAGGAGGCGATAAGAACTGCGCCGCCGAACTGGAAGAGAATTTTTTCCCAGGGTTTGAGACCGTCCCGGCTGCGATGATGCGATTCGGCGGTGAGCTTCAGCCAGTCGTCAACTGCGCCGAGGGCGCCAAACCACAGGACGAGGATGATTGCCTTTTGGATGAAAGGGTTGTTAAGCTTGGCCCAGAGAACGGTAGAGCCAAGCACGGCGGCAATTATAATCAGGCCTCCCATAGTCGGGGTGTTGGCTTTTTGCTTTGTGAGCTCATTGAGGGACGCAAGATAGAATTCGGGGCGGTCGCCTATTTTTTTCCGCATAAGCCAGCGAATAAGAGGCGGGCCAAGCACAAGCGCGATAACCAGCCCCGTCAGCAAGGCCGCGAAAGCACGGAACATCACTTCCTGATAGGCGTAGAAACCCAGCCGATGGGTAACTGAGTTACGAAAAAACCAGAGAAGATGATAAATCATTTTATTTTCGTCTTCCGTGACCAGCAACCGCCGCCCCGCCGCCGGCATCAGGCCAGACCGGACGGGCTGACGATTCACTGACGATAATTTTTTAGTTTATCAACAACAAGCTCAAGCTTATTAACGCGTGAGCCCTTGACCAGTATTATATCAGAATCTTTTATCAAATTCCGCAAGTTATTGCAAAGGTCTGTATTACTCGTGAAGCTGCGGGTCTCAATGTCGGGCAAGGTCTTCTTCGCAGATTCCGCAGAAATTGCAGCGAGATTGCCGAGCGTGATGAGGAGATTTACCCCTGCTTTTGCGATTTGTTCGCCGAGCTGATGGTGTAAAATCTGCTCGGAATCGCCGAGTTCCGCCATATCGCCGCAAATAAAGACAGCCCTGCGTTTTTGACTGCCGGCGAGGTTCGCGAGGATATCAAGGGCGTTTTTCATCGAGGCAGGATTGGCGTTATAGCAATCAGAAATAACGGTAAGCCCGCCTTTTGGCGAGGTCTCGCCAACGGCAGAGCCGATGGCGGATGAGCCAATCTTAAGCATTTCGGTTCGCATCGAAACGGGGCTTATTGATTTTATCGCGTCGGCAAATTGTGCGGCTGTAATACCAAGATTTGAGCAGATTGCCCAGGCGGCAAGGGCGTTTTCAATATTCCCCCTGCCTAGAATCGGAACCTCGACAGGCACACCATCGATAGTCAACTTACTGGCAAGCGGCCCGACGGAAATATCGCGTGCGCAGTAATCAGCGGATGCGGAACAAGAAAAAGTTTTGAAAATTAAGCCGGCATGGCGGGCGGTATCGAGCAATGGCGGGCAATCCGCGTTAATGATAAGAGCGCCAGATGACGCGAGACCTTTGGCGATTGATAATTTTTCTTCGGCGATTTTCCCGACGGAGCCGAAGCCGGCAAGATGGGCGGGATAAACATTGGTAACCACGGCGATATCCGGCGAGGCGATTCGGGTCAGATACTCGATTTCGCCGGTATGGTTGGTGCCCAGTTCGACAATGATAATTTCCTGATTCGGCTCAGCCCCAAGCAATGTCAAAGGCAGGCCTATGAAATTATTGAAACTTTTCGGCGACTGGAAGACCTTGAAACACCGGCTAAGAACGTGGTGAGTGATTTGCCTCGTTGTTGTTTTGCCGACGGAGCCGGTGATTGCGACAACCTTGAATTTGCAATCCTTACGATACCAACAGGCAAGGTCGCCCAGGGCCTTTATTGTGTCGGATACTTTAAGAATTGCTTTGCCTGGAAATTTGTCGAGCGGAATGTCATTGCTTACCACCGCACAAACAGCACCCTTATCAAAAACTTCGGCCAAAAAGTTGTGACCATCGAAATTCTCGCCCGAAATGGCAAAAAAACAGTCGCCGGGCTTTGCTGTTCGTGAATCTGTATTTATATCAGTAACGTCACAATTTGTGCCCAGCGTCTTATGACCCGCCTTTATTATTTTGGCCAAATTTTCAATTGAAAGTTTTTTCATTTTTTAGTTTTTAGCAAATCAAGGGCGATTTGCTGGTCGCTGAATGGAAATTTTTGTTTGCCGATGATTTGATAATTCTCGTGGCCTTTGCCGGCAATTACAACAACATCGCCTTTTTTCGCTGATTCAATGGCAAGAGCTATCGCCTTTTTCCTGTCAGGTTCTATTTTGATTTTGGGTGAGCCGGGGTCTTTGAGGCCGGTAACAATTTGATTGATTATATCGTCAGGGTTTTCGGTCCTTGGGTTATCGCTTGTTACGATTGCCATGTCCGCGTATTTTTCAACAACTTTCGCCATACGGGGTCGTTTGGTTTTGTCCCTGTCGCCGCCACAGCCGAATACGACGATGAGACGGGCTTTACATAATGGCTTTAGAGTTGAAAGAACGTTATCAAGAGCATCGTCGGTATGGGCAAAATCAACGAGAACGGTAAACGGCGCATCGGATTTTACATTTTCAAGTCGGCCTGGGATTGCGTCGAGAGCGGACAAACCACAAGCAACCGTTTTGAGGTCGAGGCCCGCAGACAGACACAAGCCAGCGGCGGCAAGATGATTGGCAACGTTGAATCGGCCAAGCAAAGGCGTTTTTATGCGGATACTTTGCCCCTGATACTGAAGGGTGAATGTTGTGCCTGAGTCATCGATTGAGTGAATTTCAGCGGAAAGCTCAGCCTTCTCATCAACAGCAAACCAGAGAATTTTGGCCTTTGTCATCGCGGCGATTTGTTTTGAGTAAGGTGATTGCTTATTAAGAACGGCTGTTGAATTGGGAGAAAGCGTAACCAAGAGTTTTGACTTGGCGGCCAGGTAATTTTCGGTGGTTTTATGATAATCAAGGTGGTCACCTGTGAGATTAGTGAAAGCGGCGGCCTTGAAATTTATTGCGGCGACTCGGTTCTGGTCGAGGGCGTGGGAGCTGGCCTCGATAACCATATATTTTGCGCCGGCTTTTAGCATCTGCGATTGCGATTTTGCGATAGTCAGGCAATCGGGGGTAGTGAGCGGCGCAGGTGAAACATCAATGCCTGTGTCATAAATGACGGTCCCTATGAGGCCGCATTTTTCCCCGGCGGCCCGAAAACAGGAGCGGACAAGGAAAGTTACTGTGGTTTTGCCCTTGGTTCCCGTTACGGCGAGATTGGTGAGTTTATCAGCGGGGTTACCATTGGCGGCCTGGGCAAGAACGGCAAGGGCAAGGGAGGAATCAGGGACGGTAATAACCTGGATTCCCGCTCCTTCGACGTTGCTCAGGACAGGTTGCGCGGGAATGACAACGGCAGAAGACGATTGGCAGACGATGAATTTTGCGCCTTTGGCGAGGACCTGTGGGATAAAGTCGTGGCCATCGACGTTTGGGCCTTTGACGGCGACGAAGATATCGCCCGGCTCGACAATACGAGAATCATCGCACAGCCGGGGTGAATTGCCCGAAAAAACAAGCGTCAACAGTTCATCAAAGTTCATAACATTCGGAGTATTTTAGAATGATAACTTGTCGGATGCAATGAAAGGTTTATACTAATCATAGAAGATATTCGGAAACATCAAATAACCTGGAAATACGGGGATGATTATGAAGGTAAAAATTTTCGCGATTGGGCTTATCGTTCTGCAATTCGCTGTTTTGGCGCTGGGGCAGACCGATGACGTCGAATACTACGCTGTATTCGTGGATGGGACCAAGGTCGGGCACGCTATACACAGCAGGGTCGTGACGGGCGAGCAGGTCACAACAACAGAAAATGTCAATATGACGCTAAATAGAATGGGAAAGACCGTTCTAATGAAGACAAAGGAAATTTGCGTTGAGACGGTAAAGGGGGAGCCGATATCGTTCACCTCGGAACAGGATATGGGAATAGTAATGATGAAAACAGAGGGCAGCGTGGGCAAAGACGGAACTGCCCGGACGCGGACGACAGGAATGGGGGCTGTGCAGGAAAACACTATTGCGTGGCCAACGGGAGCGGTAATGGCGGAGGGGCTGCGCCTGATTGAGCTGGAGAAAAAACTGAAAGAAGGCACAAGTTACGATGTAAATGTGTTCAGCCCCGGAATAATGGCCGCTGTTTATTCCCGCGTGAAAGTTGGGGCAAAGCAGGACGTCGATTTGCTGGGCAGAATCGTGCCGCTGACAAAAGTCGAAACGGTTATGAGTATGCCCGGAACCGGCGAGATTGCTTCGATTGATTACGTTGACGAGCAGTTAAGGGCGTTAAAAAGCATAATGCAGATGGCAGGTATGAACGTGGAGATGCTGGCCTGCACAAAAGAATTCGCGATGAGCAACAACCAGCCCGCCGAAATAGTAGATAAGATGTTTTTGGCAAGTCCTGAGCCGATTGAAGACGCAGGGACCGCAAAATCAATTACATATTACCTGAAACCGACCGCTCAAACGACGAATCTCACGATACCGTCAAGCGATAACCAGCGGGTTCAGAAGCTCGAAGATGGAACAGTGATAGTGAAAGTCGAACCGGTGACTATGCCTACGGGCGGAACATTCCCATATAAGGGAACAGACGCGAACATCGCAGAGATGATAAAGCCAGGCAGATTTGTGCAGAGCGACGACGCAAATATAATCGCCCTTGCGAAACAGGCGGTGGGCGACGCGAAGGATTCGGCTGAAGCGGCAAAAAGAATCGAAGAGTTTGTGGCAAAATACGTAAAAAATATAAGCTTGTCGGTTGGTTATGCCTCGGCGACGGAGGTCGCGGCGAGCAGGAGAGGCGACTGCACGGAATTCGCGGTCCTGTGCGCGGCGATGTGCCGGGCGGCGGGGATACCGGCAAAAATAACAGTGGGCGTGGCATACGTAAATGATTTTGAGGGCAAAGCCGGCTTTGGCGGGCACGCATGGACGGAGGCGTATATAGGCGACAAATGGGTCGGGCTTGATTCGGCGTTCAAAGCAGGCGCCCTGGGAAAATTCGACGCGGGACACATCGCCCTGGCATCAGGCAACGGCGAGCCGGCGAACTTCTTCAACATAGCGACGACGTTAGGCAAATTCAGAATTGAAAAAGTAACCGTTGAACCCGGAAAGTGAAACCATTACTCGAAACGGATGTCTTCGATAACCAACTGGACTGAGTGGTTGCCGTTGAACGAATCAATCGCGGCGTGATAGGCAATATCAAATGAATCGCGTTCCAGAAGTTTCTTTTCGAGCGGCCCCATCCTGAAGCCGATGCAGCGGATTGAGTTGGTGCTGTCTGTAACGGCAAACTGGAGGTGGTCGGCAGTTGCCCCTACCCTGCGAGGCGGAGAACAAAGATGAACCCCCTTTGTGGCAAACAACGGCTCAGGATTGCCCTGCCCGAACGGGCCAAGGGCCTGCATTTCGCAAACGTTTTCATAACTGAACTCGGACAATGACGCGAGGGCATCGATATTGAGCTTGCCGACACAATGCTCCTTGGACAAATGCTGTTGAGCATAAGCTTCGAGGGCATCAGTGAACTTCTGGATATTTTCGGGCAGAACGGTTACTCCCGCAGCCATTTTGTGCCCGCCGAAAGTAACGAGATGCTCTGAACAGGCGGAAATTGCTGCGAGAATATCGAAACCGGGGACGGAACGCCCGGACCCTTGTGCAGGCGTTGAGCCGGAGTTAATTATAATCGTGGGGCGGGAAAATTTATCGACAATTCGAGACGCGACTATACCAACAACACCGCTGTGCCAGGAAGTGTCAGCCAGCACGATGGTTTTCCTTTCGGGATTGTCGAGGCCCTTTTCGGCGATAATCTGGCAGGCATGGTTGTAAATTTTGCGTTCGAACCGCTGACGTTGTCCGTTTTGACTCTTGAGGTACTCGGCAACCTGCGTGGCGTGGGCAAGCGAGGTAGAAGTCAGCAATTCGACTGCCAAACGGGCGTGGCCTATTCTGCCAGCGGCATTTAGCGTAGGGGCAAGACGAAAACCGATATGATAGCTGTCGAGGCCTTTGCCGGTAAGCTCGGCGGATTCGATAAGGGCCTGCAGGCCGGGTAATTTGGTGTCGGAAAGCAAACTCAGACCGAAGCTGGTGAGCGTCCTGTTTTCACCTCGAAGCTCCATAACGTCGGCGATGGCGCCCATAGCCGCTAAAGATGTGGCGTTGAGCATAAAGTCGCGCATCTGCGGATTAAGTTTCGGGCCTGTTTTGAAAAGGTCCGCGACAGCCCAGCCCAGTTTGAAGGCAACCAATGAGCCGGAAGAATCAGGATTGGGATATGACTTATCGAGTGCGGGATGAACAATAACTAACGCCTGCGGCAGCGTGTCGGCGAACTGGTGGTGGTCCGTGATTATCAAATCGATGCCGAGTTTTTTTGCCAGGTCGGCTGCGGCGTTAGCGGTAATGCCGCAATCAACGGTTATCAGCAGTTGAGTTCTGGATTTGGCGATTGATTCAACTGCTTCGACATTAAGGCCATAGCCCTCGTCGATGCGATGCGGGATGTAATAATCGACGTTTGCGCCGAGCAGGGTAAGGATTTGCCAGAGAATCGCAACGCCCGTTATGCCATCGACGTCGTAATCGCCATAGAGCGTGATTTTTTGCTTTTGGGTAACTGCCAATTGAATTCTTTTGGCGGCGTCACGAACACCGGGAAGCAATTCGGGGCTGATTAAGTCGGTCAGTTTGGGCCTGAGAAACGCGGAGCCGGATTGCGGGTCGGTAACGCCTCGATTTATGAGCAGTTGGGCGAGCAAAGGCGAAACCTTGAGCGATTTGGCAAGCTGGTCGGCACGGGGGTCAGCAGGCGATATAACCCAGGTTTTTTCCGCGGAATTTACACGCCGATGATTTTTGTGAAGCGGTTCACAGGAAGATGATTTGCCTTGCGTCCGTGCAGAAGTTCGCATTAGTTAATATCCTGTCTATATTTTACAACATAATCGCGATGATGACTTACAGACAGAGTGTATCAGAAAGATGTGTATTTTTCAAGGATTTGTTCAGGCGCGCATATAAAGACCGCCGTTGACGGCGATATATTCGCCTGTGATGAAGCCGGCGGCTTCGGAACTGGCGAGAAACAGAATTGCCCTGGCGATATCCTCGGGAGTTCCGTTTCTGCCCAACGGGGTTTGCTGAATAGTTGCTTTTACCCGTTGCGTGGAGCTGTATCGCTGGTGGAAGCGTGTTTCGATGAAACCCGGGGCGACGGTGTTTACGCGTATGCCGTACCGGGCAAATTCCCTGGCCATAGCGATTGTTTCAGTAGCGACGGCCGCCTTTGCGCCGGCGTAGATGCCTGCGCCATCACCCCCACCATTATGACCGGCAACGGAACCGACGTTTACAACACAGCCGGCGGATTTCTTTAACCAGCCCAGGGCCGCCCGAGTAACAAAAAATATTGAGCGAACATTTGTTTCGTAAATATTATCGTGATATGCGGCGGTGGCGGTTTCGAACGGCCGGCGTTCGATAAGGTCGCCCGCATTGTTGACGAGAATATCCAGCCCCCCTGCCGTTTTGACAAACCGCTCAACCATTTTGTTTACCTGAATTTGGTTTCTAACGTCGGCCTTGAGAAGGATACCATCGCTGTGCTTTTTCACTTCAGCAAGCGTCTGCTCGCCTCCCTGTTTTGTTCTGAAATAATGAACGCCGACGAAACAGCCCTGCTTGGCAAATTCAATAGCTGCTGCCTGCCCTATGCCGGAGCTTGAGCCGGTAACGAGAACTCTTTTGCCTTTGAGGTCCTGATAAATCATATATTTCCTTATTGCGCCTTCAGCAATCGCACGGGACTAATTAATTTTTGGTTTGGCAGATTTTGTTTTAGTATCCGGTTCAAAAACCAGCAACAGCGAATCCCCCGCCTTGATGCTGATATTCAAAGCGCCTGACTTGTCGCTATGTGCAAATTTGTCGCGTTTGCCGGTATCGGGATTCCAGACCCAGGGTGTTTTGCCGGAGGTATTGAAATCCGCGCGGAAAGATACAGGGGCGGCGTTATCGGTATTGGCAAAAAAGAATATATCTCTGCCTTCGGCAAGGTAATGGACGAAAAGAAGCTTATCACTCGGCGGAGAAATCCTGACGGCTGGTAATACGCCGATTTTTTTCATCATACCGGATGTCCAGGACAGCAGGTTATCCTTGTCTTTGTCCGGGGCCGGAATGAACAAAGCCCGGTTCGGGTCGAATTCCTTGAAATGACGCATCGTAATATCGACGGCAACGCTTCGCTGAAAGAAGTCCTTGAAACCGGCGCCGGTCAGCGGTTCCCGGCCTATGAAGACGATTTTGCCGCCTTTTGCGCCAAAGAAACGCAGGTTCCTGGCAGCAAGAAAATCATCTATCGAGAACACATCTGGGACGATGACGGCTTCGTAGGTCTGCGAGCCGAAGTGTAGTTTGCCGTCATCGAAGTTTGTCTGTGAGACGATTTTATCGCTGACGAAATCGACAGTATAGCCGTTCTGACTGAGGGCCTGCCAAAGAGGGAACAGATACCAGATATAATCAGCCATCCTCGCATCAGAAGGCCCGCAATCACTCCAGAGGTCGGCGGCCGGAAGGAAAATGGCAATCCGGGCCTGGTGGCGGGCATTTCGGAACAAATAAGACAATCTCGCGTTGCGTTCGGTCCAGCTTCCGATATGCGGCCACACACGATTACGCTCGCCGGAAAAGGAAACCCCTGCCAGAATGGATTGATTGTCCCCTGCAACAAAAGCAATGTCGTCGTTTATCTTCAGCGATTCGAGATTTTCCGTATTACCAACCGTTGACTCGCCGATTACGAGGGACTTGTCGGCAAGATGCGCGGCCGAGGAAACTATCTTATCCCAGGTTCGATATCGTATATTGGCACCGGTGCCTGTCATACTCCCCTGAAATATATCGAGCGGCACCGAGCAACTGTCGAGAATATTGACGGGACCGGCCGGAACACGGGACAGAACGCCCTTATCACGACAAAAATCCTTAAAGGCCATGGTAAAGTGCTTATGATACATCCCGATGATGGCCGCGTAAAAATCATAACGTACGCGGCGAATAGTATCGTAAAAACGTGTCCTTGTCTGGGGCAAATCATTATCAAGGATAGCCGGCAGGTAAGGCATTAAGTCATAGCCGTATCGCTTGAGGAATTGCTGCGGAAAATCGCCTGTCCAGTTTGCAAAGCCAGGTTCGGCGGGAGGACATACAATCGCATGGACCGAACTCCCGAGTTTGCCGCCAAAAGCCGGGCCAAGTTTGGCGGAGATGTTGTTGAAATATTTTTCTGCAGCATTCTTATTGAGCACGTCGAGAACCGGATCGCCTGTGGCGCCTGCCGCTGATTGTAGAACGCCCGCGTAAAGGGTATGGGTGTTGGCGTCGTTAATATCGATTACAACTGTGCCGTCCGGCTTGATTTTCCCGATTAGTTCCTCGCCCGGCAAAAAACTCAGCGCATCCGTTCGAATCAGACGCAGAAAAACAAGCTTGTGATCCGGGTCAGGAACCTTAATTAAATCGCTTACGTTCACAACAGAATTTGTCGGCCCGGTGAACTTCTTTTTGCTTATTGCGATTTGCTGGCCCTGCTCGGCGGGCGAGATAAATGAGCCGCCCAGTGTCGAGCCAAGCGACAAATCCACAATCATCCCACGTCGTTTTGCTGCATCTGCGGCCAATTTGAGCGATTGTGCGTTTACGTCCTCGCCGAGAGTTATCTCAACGCCGCCAAAACCAGCTTTTTTGAATGCCTCAAGCCGGCTTATTATTTCCTGCTCGCCCGGGCTATTGGCATCCCAGTTCCAGCGAATAATCGGCCTGACGGACATCGGCGGATTCTTAAACCCGTCATACAAATTATCCGCGGAAAAAACCGGGGCAACAAAAAACAATGAAAGAATTAATACGTGACATAAATGGCGTTTTATCATTCTACTGTCATCGCAAATCATTTGTTATCTTCCTCTTGAATGTTATTGAGTTCCATACCGAATCTGTCTAATTTTTTATGCCCCTCGTCATACTGGGAATACGCGTTGCGGAGGTGCTTGCCGAGAACATCCCAGATTGCGGTGAAATCGGTAAAGGAGGCGTTGAGTTTTTTGAGGTTTTGGCGGATTTCACCGGCCTGTTTTTCGATTTGCAATCCGTGAAGTCCCATCACAACAGTCATCAGATACGCGTAAAGCAGATTGGGCGAAACAGGAACGATTTTTTTATCAAGCGAATACTGGAGAATATCCTTCGCGTCATCAGGATATTTGATAATCGCCTCGTAATAAACGTTTTCGGCGGGGATATACATAAGGGCAAAATCAAGAGTGCCCTCTGCGGGCCTGATATAATTTGCCGCGATTTTATCGATGTGCTTGATTATGTCGTTGTGAAACTGTTTTCGCAAACGAACCCGCTCATCGTCCTTCTCCGCCTTTAGCAGCAGTTCAAAACTCGAAAGCGGAAATTTGGCGTCGATTGGAGCATTATAGCCGGCCAAATGAATCAGGGCATCGACCTTCTGACTATCCCTGAAGGAATATTGAAGCTCATAGCTGTCCTTCGGCAAAATTTGCGCAAGCAGGTTCTCAAGCGACCATTCGCCGAGACCGCCGCGAAGCTTCGGGCTTGCGAGGATTTCCTGAAGGCGTTTTACGTCGTCGCCGACTTTCTGCATCTGCGTGCTGGCGGTCATTAACTGACCAATTTGATTGTTGAGTTTGCTTAGCGTATCTGTTGAGGATTGCAGACCCTGAGTCAGCGTAGATTGACCTTTTTGAAGAGAATCCTGAATGGTGCTCCGGGTAGAATCAGCCGACTTCAGAATGGAATCGAGCTGCTGCTGGAGAGACGTTACAGCGGTTTGCTGCTGGGTAAGCTTGTCCCTGTTTGCAGAACTGGTGCTGAACTGGTGAATCAGAACTATCGCCAGCAAAACAGCCACTATAACCAGCAGAATCGTTTCCATAATAAAGCCCTTAATAGAACGGGGGTATTATAGAACCTTTGTGGAGATTCGTCAAAGCAGACGATTGAATTCCTGCTTCCACGGGAATGACAAACCGGACCCGTCACGATTGGTTTACGCGGCGGCGGGTTCGGAGCTGTAATGGTCGAAGTTGACGGATATTTTCTTGCTGATGCCCTGCGTCTGCATAGTCACGCCGTAAAGCATGTCCGTAACACTCATCGTTCGCTTGGAGTGCGTGATTATGACGAACTGTGATTCCTTCTGGAATTCCCTGACAATGGCGTCAAAGCGTTCGTTGTTGGCCTCATCGAGGGCGGCGTCAACTTCGTCCAGGAAGCAGAACGGGGACGGTTTTGCTTTGAAAACGGAGAACAACAGCGCGATGGCGGTCATTGCCTTTTCGCCGCCTGATAATAGCGAGATACTTCTGGTTTCCTTTCCGGGGGGTTTCGCGACTATTTCGATGCCCGCGTCAAGAACATCTATATCAGGGGCTTCTTCGAGAATGATGTCGGCTTTGCCGCCGCCGAAGAGCTTGCGGAAAATCTGCTGGAAATGGCCGCGGACAAGCTCGAACGTCTCAAGGAACTTTTCCCTGCTGATTTTGTTAAGACGGTTGATTAACTGCTGGAGCTGGCCCTTGCTGGAATTGAGGTCCTCGACCTGCGTCGAAAGGAAGCTATGCCTCTGTTCGAGGTCCTGCTGTTCCTGGATTGCATCGAGGTTGACGTTGCCTAATCGTTCGATTTTGCCCCGCAGCTCGGCGATTTCCTCACGCACCTTTTCCCAGTCAACGGCGGTGTCCTTATAATTCTGGTAGGACTGGAGCAGGTCAAGCTGTAATTCGTCGCGAACCCTTGCGGTAAGGTCTTGCTGTCGCACGTCGAGCTGGCCGAGTTCGATTTTAACCTCGTTTATCTGCTGCTCAATCTGGCTTTGCCCGGTGCGTTTCTCGCGCAGCGTCTGCTCATTGCTCTTTTGCTCGGCAAGAAGCTCTTCAATTTGCTTGTGCAACTGGGAGCTGCTTTGCTGCTTCTGGTCTTTCTCGCTGAATAACTCGGAGACGGTCGATTCGGAAGCGAGGATATCGCTCTGGGCTGATAGTGCCTGGTCGGCGCAGCTTTTGATTTCGGATTCCGCAGCCGCAACAGCGCCGGCATTTGCCGCAAGCTGGGTCTGGAGCGACTGGATTGTCTGAATCAGCGACTGGCGGTGTTCGGATATCTGGCCAAGCGAAACCTTTAGGTTGGTCAGTTTGTCGGAAAGCGTCTGCTGATTCGCCTTGAAATTCGAGTAATCGCCCTGAAGCTGGTTGATTCTGGCGTTACGCTGATTGTTGACGGTCTCAAGCTCCTGGAGCTTTTGCTTCGACTCGTATTCCTTCTGGACGGACTGCGCGATTTGCTTTTCGAGCTGGTCGATTTCGCCCGTGATGAGGGGCTGCTCTTCTCTGAGCCGTTTTATACTTTCTTCAAGTGAGACCAGTTTAGAGTTTATCTGCGTCTTTTCGGTATTCGCCTCATAAACCGCTGTACGAAGGTCTTTGCAGAGCTTCGTGAGATGGTCGCCCGTGCGGACTGATTCGTCAATCTGGTTCTGGAGCGTGTCTATTTCATTAGTGATATTGGTAATGGTGTCCTGCAACTGGCGAAGCCGGCTTTTTCGGGATATAAGCCCCGCCGCCCTGCCGAGAGGACCAAGTTTGATGAAGCCGTCGCCCGCGGCGAATTCGCCTTTGAGAGTAACGAACTTATAATCAGAGCCAAGCGTTTCTGATAACTGGGCACTCTTTTCGATTGAATCAACGATTAAGGTCTTGCCCAACAAAGCCCAGACAAGCGACGCGTATTTGGGCTGGTAATTTACGGACTCAACAAGACGCCCTTTCACGCCCGACAGCGTCGAAAGGTCATCGGTATTCACAAACGGCTCGATTTTATCTGCGCTTATGAAATGAACCCGGCCATCGAGCTTATCGACGGCGTCTTTACCCGCCAGCAGCTTCTCAGTCGAGGCGATAACCACAGCATCGGTCTTGTCTTCAAGAGCCGCCTCAACCGCTGCGGCATAATCAATATGCGCAGTGATAATGTCCGCAAGAATCCCCTCGACATAATCGAACTGCGACTGGTTTTCGAGTATGCGTTTTGCCCCCGCCTTGACGCCCTCCCGGCGGTTTTCCATATCCGTCAAAACTGCAAGCTCGCTTGCCAGTGCGCTTCTGGCTTCCTTGCTGTTTGCCAGGCGTTTTTTGTCCGCCTCGACACGAGCGATACAGGTATCGGATTCCTTGCGCTTGTTGTCGAGGTTTTTCGTCAGGTCGGACAAGACGTTTTCAATGTCGTTCAATCTCGCGTCGCACTGTGCCTTTTCGGTCAGGAATTTTTCAAGCTCTGCGCCGGCTACCTGGGCGCGACCCGCGAGGCGGTCTTTTTGAGAAGAAAGATTGGTGCGATATACGGATATGCTTTGAAGCTCATTGTGAAGCTGGGCGGTATGCCGGACAATATCGATTATGCCTGATTTCTCGTCTTCAAGCTCAGCTTCAAGCGAAGAGCACTGGGCGTTAATATCGGCGATTTCCCGGCTGGTTTGCTCGACGTCGAGATTGCACTGCTCGAATGATTTTTCGTTTTCCTGCTGCTTTGCCTGGTATTTTTCGAGGTCGGTTGTGAACTCGTTTTTTTGTTCGGCGAGCTGCTGTGCCCTCGTTACCGCGGCGGCCTTTCTCTGCTCAAGCTCTTTAATCCTGGTTCGCAGGAATTCTATCCGCTGCATCTGCTGCTCGATTTTGCTCTGCACCGCCACAAGCGAATTATCGGTGTGGTTGATGCTGTTTTCCGTATCGATTATCTGCTGGCCTATCTGGCTAAGCAGAGTATCGTGTCTTGCCACGTCGGCGGCAACTACGGCAAAATTCTTTTCCGCTTCATCGAGCGCGGCTTTCTTCTGGGCCGCAGTCTTGTAAATTTTATCGAATTCCGCCAGCGAGTAGTTGACCTGAAGCTCCTTTAGCCGTTGAGTGTATTGAACATAGCTGCGGGCTTTGCCCGCGGCGAGCTTGACGCTTCTCAATCGGCTGGCGACCTCGCTGACAATATCGGCAAGACGAAGAAGATTCTGCTCGGTACGTTCGAGCTTGCGAAGGGCCTCTTCTTTGTGCGCCTTGTATTTGCTTATACCCGCCGCCTCTTCAAATATCACTCGTCTCTCGACAGAAGATGCGCTGAGCAGACGCTCCACCTGTCCCTGCTCGATAATTGAATACGCCCTGACGCCGACGCCGGTATCCATAAACAATTCGCGGACATCTTTGAGCCGGCAGAGCTTGTTATTGATGCGGTATTCGCTGTCGCCGCTCTGGTATATGCGCCGGGTAATCTGGACCTCGTCGGCATCGATGGGCAGCCGGCCCGACTCGGTCCCGGCGGTATTGGAAAGGAACAAGCTGACTTCCGCGCAGCCGGCGGGTTTTCTGCTGGCGTTGCCGCTGAAAATGACATCCGTCATTCGTCCGCTGCGCAAACTCTTTGCGCTTTGTTCGCCGAAGACCCATTTTACAGCGTCAACAACATTGCTTTTGCCGCAGCCATTGGGGCCGACAATGCCGGTTACCGCCGCTGAAAATGCGAATTCCGTTTTATCTGCAAAGCTTTTGAAGCCGTCGAGGATAACTTTTTCAAGTCGCATTTATTAATCCTTAATAATCACGCAAAACCACGAGCGGAAGAGAAAATAGTCAAAGAACGACGAAAACCCTCCTGCCGGTGCTCTTCTGCCGCAAACACGAGGAAGCTCAAAGCCATAAAGTCCTATAATTATACAATTGTTATCATTGCTACGCCAGTCCTGTCCTGGCGACACAGTCCAACATTCTTTGCCTTTACTTATAAACTTTCAATTCAGTACCTATGTTTTTGTTCTAACATTATCGGTCGAAGAGTCGCTATTTCTTTATAATTGGCATGTTTTTCGGGAACGGGCCTGCGTAAAATTCCGCCTGAACGGCACCGGAATCAACCATCTTATTAAGAAGTCCCACAAGAGTAGAATAGGGGACGCCAAGTCCCGGCCCCCCCTCAGCAGTCGGGGCCAACGGCTCTCGGCACAATGTTTCAATGATATCAGCAATATCCAGCGAGCTTTTCAGCTGGATAATTGTACCTGTCCGCTTGGGGTGCCTTCGGATTATCGTGGCGTATTTTTCGCCGGCAGGAACATTTATGGTAATAGCCCCGTCAGGTGTCTCAATGAAAGTATTACTCCGGCAGTATATCGGGGCGCCGAGGATTGCGACGCAGGCCTGGTCCCGACGAGAAATCAGGATTGCAGGTTTTCCCGCCTCTGTTACCTGGTCAAGGTAAAAACTGTTGGCTATCAACCTTCGGGAGACGGCGGTGTCTTTCAGGCGAACAAGCTTATTATAGGCAATGAGGCGGGCAGTCAAATTATCGTCCCGCAGCAGCGAACGAAACATCGAGGTGGCATCCTGTCCGACAGAGGCATTGGCAAGGGCACTAATCGCCTCTATATGGTAGGGTGAGTTTTTATCGGTAGCCATACCCCAGAGGGCTTCCTTGCCTCTCAGGTCACCGAGGTTGAACATACAGCGAGCGGCGCGGAGGCGGACTTCAGGGTCGGACGAATTTAGCAGTGCCGCCAGTTTCGGGACTGCGATGTTACCAATGGCTTCGAGAGCTATTTCGCTTGGATTTTTATCTTTGGAGCCCGCGAGCTTCTCTATATGGGTCATTATTCTTTTCTCGGTAAGCTCGGGCGATTCCACAACGTACGTGGCCCTGACAAGCTGGATGAATCTGCTTTTTGCGTCTATGTATTTTGTCGGGACTCGCAGTTCGATAGTGCCCGGCGCAAGCGCAATGGCGGTTTCGTAGCCGAATCGTTCGTTTATACGGTCCCGGATTTTGCTGACGATGAGGTAGCCCGGCAGGCGAAGGGTAAGATTGACTTTGTATTCCTCAATTACAGAACCGCCGCCCAGAACGTAGCCAACTTTCTGGCCCTGCGAATCGGAAGTCGTGGAATCGACAAATACCGGGCCTTCGGCAGCAGCAAGGGGCTTGATGCTGGTGCCACCCTGTTGTGTGTCGAAAAGGTCGGTGCCGTAGAGCCAGCCGCCTTCGAGAGAGGTTGTTTGTGTGCCGGGCAACGCGGTAACCCTGAGGTCAAACCGCTGATTTTTTGAAGCGGCGGGCGGAATCATACCCTCGACAACTACAACGGCAGTATCCGGGCTGTTGATAAGCTCATCAACATCGACTTTGGCGCCTTTGAGCCGCTGGAGGATGTATTTTTTCAGATTCTCCCTTATCTGTGTAGGACACTCAGACGAACCCGTACCGTTAAGCCCCCCTACCAGGGCATAATTGCTTACCGGTATCACATCGGAAGCGAATATTTCCGCATACATACCGATAGTATCGTTTACCGCGTTACTGTCGGCTGCCTTGGGGTTTTTAGCGGTCTTGCCGCCGGCACAGCCGAAAGTAGCTGCAAGAAACGCTAACGTTACACACCACAATGTTTTACGAAGATAATTTTTCATAAACAAAACACATCTCCCGTATTAGTTTGGCTGCCCCTGCCGAGGCAAAATACTAAACAGTTTTTTAAAACTCGTCAATGGATTTATCGGCCAAAAGCCCCCGGATACACCATTTAATCGCATAATACGCGACAGGCAGCTATGAATTCTTTGGCCCTGAGAAGGTTTGTCTGTGCCTGCCTGTGGTCCGCGGAGGCAAATGAAGAATCGTCGGACTCGGCCCTGGAGTTGAAGGCCTGACGAAAATACTTATAGAACTTTTCGTCGAAGATACCCGTTTTCACAAAAGCATCATTAAACTCGGATACAATCGCCTGCCTTGTGTCGCTTTGAACCTCTTTGGCCAGCAGGGCGGCGGTAGCCGCGTTGAGCATAGCGTCATATGTCCGTTTCGCTATTGCTTCATAAAACCCCCCTGCTATCAGGTGCTCCATCTCCCGCAGGGTTTCATTTGCGATGCGAAGATGTTTTTCAACGTCCGGCTTCATAATACGCTTTATTTTCCTCTCAGAATCGCTCAGCCGCAAGAAAAACGGACTATTCACCGATTATCTGGCAGATGACCTGGCGGCTGCGTGAGCGGGTATCGAAGTCAATAAGGATGATTTGCTGCCATGTGCCGAGGGTGAGTTTGCCATCCACAATTGGCACGGTCAGAGAAGGGCCAAGCAGCGATGCGCAAACGTGTGAATGCCCGTTGTCGTCGTGCCAGGTCTCTTCGTGCTCATAACGGGCGTTCCGAGGAGCTATTTTTTCAAATGCGGCTTTAATATCATGGTTAACCAGCCCCGGCTCATATTCGGTAGTTGTAATCGCGGCGGTCGAACCAATGACAAAAAATGTCGCTGTCCCAGCCGAGACGCCTGATTCGGCAACTGACTTTACCGCCTGTGGGGTTAAATCGAGGACCTCGCTGTTGCCGTGCGTGCTGACCTGGATTTTTTTTGTTACGACCATTTGGTCATAAGATAATTGATGTCGGCAATCGAGGCAAGCGGAGAATGTACGCTGGAAAAATCAATCTGATTAGTTTACGGGAATCGCAGCCCTAGAGAAGGACATTAGGCAACCTGGGCTGGTCTCGGAAAGATGAAACCGCGGGCTCCGGCCCTGTGTAGCCCATCAACATATTACCGCCCGTTTCACCGGCCGGCAGCATTTGAGCGTTGAAAAAACAGGCAGATGAACTTATAATCTAATTGTCTGGGATGGTTTTCCCTGTATGGTTTTATTAATCAGAAAAGTTTGAGAAGCTTGTGTTTGACGCATTAACGCAAAAATTCGGGTCGGTGTTCAAGGCGCTGTCGGGCAGAGGCAGGATAACCGAGGCCAACGTTTCGGACGCGGTGCGCGACGTTCGCAAGGCGCTATTGGAAGCCGACGTCAATTACCAGGTCGTCAAACAATTCTGCAAGGACGTTACCCAGGCGGCCATAGGCGCAGAGGTTATCAAGTCGCTACACCCCGGACAGGTCTTCGTCAAGATAGTCAACGATGAGCTTACCAAGCTGATGGGGCCTGTGGATACGCAGATTTATTATGTCTCGCCCGGGCCGACGCTGATACTTTTGGCGGGTCTTCAGGGCGGCGGCAAGACAACTACCGCCGCGAAGCTGGCAAAATATGTTATGGATAACGGCAAGAAGCCGATGCTTGTTGCCGACGATTTGCAGAGACCTGCTGCTATCGACCAGCTAATCACCCTTGGCCAGCAGTTGAATGTCCCGGTTTACAGCGAGCAAAGCCAGGACGCGGTGAAGGTCGCGAAAAACGCCGTCCAGCATGCCAAAACAATTGGCGTTGACGTTGTGATATTGGATACCGCCGGCCGACTGCACGTTGATGAAGAAATGATGACACAGATAAGCGACATCGCAAAGGCGGTCCAGCCACATCAGATTTACCTCGTCTGCGACGCGATGACCGGCCAGGACGCGGTCAACTCCGCCAAGGAATTCAACTCGCGGCTGGAGCTTGACGGCGTTATCCTGACAAAATTGGACGGCGACGCAAGAGGCGGCGCGGCGCTCAGCGTAAAAGCGGTTACTGGCAAACCCATAAAATTCATAGGCGTAGGCGAAAAGCTCGAAAAGCTCGAAGAATTCCACCCCGACCGGATGGCAAGCAGAATCCTCGGTATGGGCGATATCGTTACGCTCGTCGAGAAGGCACATGAACAATTCGACGCCGAGGAAGCCGCTAAATTGCAGGAAAAAATGGCCAAGGGTAGCTTCGGCTTCGATGATTTCCTCCAGCAAATGCAGGCAGTAAAGAAAATGGGGGGAATGAAAGACCTGATGAAGATGATGCCCGGCGCCTCGGAGTTGGGCGATATGGATTTCGACGAAAACGAGCTAAAAAAATTGGAGGGAATAGTTCATTCGATGACGCTCCAGGAACGCCAGGACCCGGACGTTATCGATTCGTCGAGACGCAGAAGGATTGCCGCCGGCTCAGGAACACAGCCGCACGACGTATCAGGACTGGTCAAGCAGTTTGTGCGAAGCAGGGATATGCTCAAAACGCTGTCGGGAGGGAAAATGGCGGGCTTAAAGGCGCTGTTTTCGGGCGGCTTCAATCTCGAATCGATGAGCGCGGCTATGGCATCGGGTAAAAAAATCAAACAACGCTCCAGAAGAAAGCAAGTCATAATCCGCAGAGGTAAAAAAATACGGCGGTAACCCAAAACATCTCAATCAACCAGTACCTCGATAAGCTGGCGCAATTTGTAGGCAATGAATATGGCCGAATCGTGCGCGAGCAATTCAAAGATAACGAAGGGATAAGCGAACTTGGTATGTTGGCAAGCCCCACGGCGGAGGAATTGGGACAATTACGCCGGGCCGTGGCTATTATGACCGCACAGGAAAAGCAAAACGCCGCCAATCTCACCGATGACCAGGTGCGTAAAATCGCCGACGACGCAAAAGTTGACCCCGCCCTATTCGCTATTTTCATTAACGGCTACGCCCTGCACGCAAAACGAAGGTCATAAGTAATTTTTTAACTCATTCTAACCATAAACTTTTAGGGAGAAAAAATTTTCTAAAAATAAATAAAATTAAGCTTGACTTTAATAATGTTAATGTTATATTTGATATTTAGTTGAATATTAGTGAAAGGTTGAGATTATGACACAGGAAAAACAGGCAGGCAATTGGATGCAACTTTTGACGGAAGAAGACATAGGATTCATCAAAAGATTTCTTCTTGCCTCGGGTTCGCTAAAAGAGCTGGCAGAGATATACGACATCAGTTACCCGACAGTGCGGTTGCGGTTAGACCGGCTGATTGAAAAAATCAAGGTTTTTGACGCTTTCGAAAAAGCAAGCGAATTCGAGCTACTCATCCGTTCATTCTACGCAGAAGGCAAAATCGATATTACAACATTCAAGACATTGCTTGAAACCCACAAAAAAGAAATGGAGGTCCAAAAATGAGATACATAACGCTAATACTTAGTATGGTCGTTCTAACATCGGCTTGCTTGGCCGAAGAAACCCTGCGCGAAATCAAGTGGTCGGACCCGAACCTGCGAGGTAAGTTGACTGCCGGTGAAATCATCGAGCAAAACGCCGATTGTTCCTTTGCACAACTGAGAGTGCAAAACTCGCAAAATGAAAGGAAAACATTCGCCATTTTGACTATCAATGACCCGTGCATCAGAACGGCAAATTATGCGATAACCGGGCAGGTCAGGTATAGTGGCGCAAATGGTATGGGCTATCTTGAAATGTGGAATCACTTTCCCGACGGCAAGATGTATTTCAGCCGAACAGTAGACGATTCCGGGCCAATGCTTTCGGGTTCAACCAACTGGCTGCCATTTTCGCTGCCTTTCTACATTAATGACGCCACAAAAATGCGACCGGTCAAACTTGATTTTAATGTTGTGCTGATAGGTCCCGGGACGGTTTATCTTGGCCCGCTTAAACTTGTCCAGTTTGAGAAAGATGAATCTGCCGCAACCAGCGGCGCTAAAAATGCGTGGTGGAATGACCGGACTGCTGGCTGGTTGTTAGGCGGCATTGGCGGCGGAGTCGGCGGCTCAGTCATCGGCACAATTTGGCTCATCATAGGAATACTGACGGGGTTAGGTACTGGCCGGAAGGTCTGTTTTTGGCTGCTGGGCATTACGTTCGCCTTTGGACTGATTGTTATGACTGTGGGTTTGGGGAGTGGTTTGGCGGCCCTGGCTTTTTCTCAGCCATATGCAGTTTGGTACCCCCTGCTGCTTCTCGGCTTCTTATTAGGTATGGTGTCCACAATCCTGTGTCTGGTTCTCTTTCGCCCAATCAAATTACGATACGAACAGGTGGAACTGCGGAAAATGCACGCAATGGACATCAAATAGCCCACAAATAGCAGAAAAATGGCATTGTCATTTGGGGCCGATTCTGCTATACTTCCGAACTTTAACAGTTAACGTGTCCCGCGGTCAATTTGTATGGCCAAGGCGGGAATTAAATATAGACGTAATTTAAAAGGAGAAGCAAATGTCAGTAAAAATCAGGATGTCGCGGCAGGGAAGGCGGCACAGGCCGTTTTTCCGGATTAACGTGATAGACAGCCGGACGCCGCGCAACGGCAGCATCATCGAGAAATTAGGGCATTACGACCCGCTCGAAAAAGCAACAGATAAGCAGTTAGTTCTGGATCTTGAACGAGTCAAGTTCTGGCTCGATAAAGGCGCGGTACCTTCGGACTCGGTATCAGAGATACTGCTCCGCAAGGGTATCAAGCATAAATACGCGGCAGAAAAGAAAACTCGCCGGGCATTGGCGAGAAAACGGGCAAGGGCAGCAGGATTGCCGTTCCTGAAATCGGAACGCAAGGTCGAAGAAAAGCCGGCAAAAGGCGCGGGTTCGACCCCTTCGGCTTCGGCTGGTTCGACAAGCTCACCACAGGCAAGCCCACCGCCGGCAGCGCCGGCAGCCGAAAAGAAATAACGGCCGGAAGGCACAGGCGTAAAATAAAATTATAAATCGAACCCCCGGCCAAAAACCGGGGGCTTTCGTATCAGGATGCCGACGATGCGGATTGATGTTTTAACGCTGTTTCCGGAGATGTTCGAGTCGCCGCTGAGCTATTCGATACTCAAGCGGGCAAAAGAAGCAGGCTTAGTCGATATCGCCCTGACAAATATCCGGGATTCCTCCAAAGACAAGCATAAGAAGGTTGACGACCGGCCATACGGGGGCGGGCCGGGAATGGTGATGATGTGCCAGCCGGTATTCGATTGTTTTGAAAAGGTCGAAAAACTTTTCCCGGACAAGCCCCGTGTAATCCTGCTCACCCCGCAGGGTAAACCCTTCACACAAAAATTAGCCGCTGAACTTGCCGGCGAAAAACGGCTCGTCCTCATTGCCGGGCATTACGAGGGGTTCGACGAACGAATCAGAACGGGTTTAAACGCCGAACAAATCTCAATCGGCGACTATGTGCTTTCGGGCGGAGAATTGGCGGCAATGGTCATTATCGACGCGGTAGTTCGCCTGCTGCCCGGTGCGCTGGGCGATGAGGGGTCAGCGGAAGACGAGACATTTAGCGACGCAGCAAACGGCGGTTCGACTTCGCTCACCGCAGGCGGCCTGGAATATCCGCAATATACAAGGCCTGAGACGTTTCAGGGAATGAAAGTGCCGGACATTTTGCTTTCCGGCCATCACGGCGAAATCGAAAAATGGCGCAGGCAGCAATCGCTCGAAAGGACTCGACAAAACCGTCCGGATTTGCTAAAAGATAAACAGAAATAAATCCGCCCTGCGTCCGGCGGACAAAAAAATTATAAATGAGGTGAAAAATGAAAAGCGAAAATTTGTCGCGTCGAACTATTTTGAAATCGGGCCTACTGCTGTTTGTTGGCGGGTGCGCATCGCAGGCCACCAAAAAAGGGGAAAAAATTATGGGGGCATCAAAATGCAAAATCCCGGTAGGGCTGCAACTTTGGACGGTACGAACCGAATGCGCGAAGGATTTTCCCGGAACCATAGCCAAGGTAGCGAAGATGGGCTACAAGGGCGTGGAATTCGCGGGCTTCTATGAACGCTCGGCAAAGGATGTCCGCAAAATGTTAGACGACAACGGATTGCTTTGCTTCGGCTCACATACGGCGTATGATTTGCTCTCAAACGAAAAGCTCGCGGCGACTATGGAATATAACCGGACAATAGGCAACAAGTTCGTCATTGTGCCCTGGCTGGACAGAAAGCAACTCAAGACCAAAGAGGACTGGCTGGCAAAGGCCAAAAACTTCAATGAGTTCGCGGACAAGACAAGAAGTGAAGGCGTCCACATCGGTTATCACGCTCACCAGGGGGATTTTTTGCCGATCGACGGCGAGACGCCTTGGGATATCCTTTTCGGCAACACCTCCAAAGAAATTTGTATGCAGCTCGACACGGGCAACTGCATGCAGGGTGGCGGTGACCCTGTTGCAATTCTGAAAAAATACCCCGGCCGTTCATTAACAATCCACCTGAAAGAATATTCGAAGACCAACCCCAAGGCGCTCATAGGCCAAGGCGATGTAAAGTGGAAAGAGGTCTTTGAGGTCTGCGAAACAACCGGCGGAACGCAGTATTACATCCTCGAAGAAGAATCCGGCGCATATCAGCCGCTGGAAAGTGCCAAGTTGTCAATTAAAGGATTCAAAAAAGTTCACGGCTAAGTCGCAACAAGCAAAAAAACATAAGACGGCGGGGTCTTTTCAACGACCCCGCCATTTTAATCTAAAAACGGGCACATCTTACGCCTCCTGTCTGTATAGGCAATTGGACAATGAACATCTAGCAATTTGCCTATTTTTAAACCATTCGACCCTGAGTAACATTAGTTAAACGAAAGCGAAGAAATCTCGCTCCCTTGCGTCTTCCTGTCGAAGACGAGACAATTGCGGAAGGCCAGCGAGAAAAAGGTGAGAAGTTTTTAGGAAGCGACTGCAATGGGTCGTTACATTTCAATCCCAAGATGGATCGCCCTGATTGTGCTTGCAGTAATAGCGCCGGCCCTGGGTCAGCCAAATACCCAAGCCGCCACGGATGAACAAAAAGCGAAGCTCGACAAGATAGACACATCTATTGAATGGCAGCGTCAGAGGATTAATTACGACTACGCAATTCAGTTAGACGAAATGCGGGCTAAAAAAGCAAACGAATTGCGGCACCTTGAGATTATCAATCCTGACTTATCTGTACGAGGCGGCTTCGTCGGCTGGGCCGAATATATTCAAAATATTATGGACCTGCGAGGTGTTGACTTGATGGACGACCCGCAGTTCGCCGAGACGTTTCGAGATTTGCATGACAGGGGTAGAGGTCTGACAGCCGTTGAAAAGTTCGACCTGACGCCACGACTGCTGGCAATCGCCGAGGACCGCTTTGCTGCGGAGAAAAGCAGAGCACTGGGGAGATTTAGTGCGGCCGAGCTGCAATTGGAGAAAGAGCGAAACGACGCCCTGAACATTCGATTGTCGCAATACAGCGAGCAGCTCAAGAACAGTGAACTCAATCCTCTTCAAGTCAAGCCGGCCGGTTTGATATCGGGCATCCTTTACTCAGCCGATAAACCTGCCGCAATTGTAGGGCCGAAGATTGTTTACCAGGAAGATAAGCTTGGTAATGTGCGAGTAGTTAAAATTAACGTTGATACCGTCGAGTTTGATAAAAACGGGCATAGCTGGACGCAAAAAATAGGCGAAGAGCCCTCATCAATGTGGCAATGATGCTGTATAATTAAGGGGCGGCGAATCGGTTGTTGACTAAAATTACAGCCCAAGGCGCTCGGAGCGCTGACAGTGGGAGAATTAAGATGCCGAACGCCGCCCCAATTATTAAACTAATCCCACCCCGTAAGGGTCTGTAAAATTGCCCCGGTCAATTATCGATGGGGGTATTTTTTTGAGAAAAAACGCTTGTTATCCCCGCAAAAACGGTTATAATCGCTGGTTTTCGGGGCGGGCGTAATTTGCTCGCAGAAGACCCAGCCCGGCTGGTTTTGCCATAAGTTTAGTTGGTATCAGGAGTTACAAAGTGAATACAGCATTACTTGACAAGGTTGAAAGCAAATGCCTGAAGAAGGATATTCCGCATTTTGAAATCGGGGACATAGTTGACGTCCATTGCAGAATCAAAGAAGGCGACAAGGAGCGTATCGGCATCTTTTCGGGCACGGTCATCGCCCGCAAAGGCCGGGGCATCAGCTCGACCTTCACTGTCCGCAGAATCGTCGCGGGCGAAGGCGTCGAAAGGATATTCCCGCTACACTCGCCCAATATCGTCGATATAAAGGCGACCCGAAGCGGCAAGACCAGAAGAGCAAAGCTGTATTATCTCCGCGAGCGAACGGGCAAATCAACCAAGCTGGTTCAGGAACACAGCGAACATACTGTCGTAAGCTAAATAATTGCTGATTGCAGATCCTTCGACCCCCGATAACAACGTCCGAGGGCAGGCAAGCTCAGGACAAGTTTAAGGATTGCTGACTTTTGCTCGGATTAATTTTCCAGAGAAGCAAGCTGCTCAAGGATATTAAGCTGCTCGGCAAATGGGGGGAGCGGCAATGCGAGAAATTCCTCAAACGAAAAGGTCTCAAAACCCTCACGCGCAACTACGCCTGCAAGGCCGGCGAAATCGATTTGATTATGGTGGATAACGACCGGTCGATTGTCTTTGTCGAGGTCAAAACGAGAGCCGATGAGGAATTTACCCCGACCGAATCGGTAATCACAAAGCCGAAGATGGACAGGATGACTAAAACCGCCCGCTATTTCATCTCAACCAATGACATCGAGAATCGGCCATATCGTTTCGATATTGTTACCGTAACTTTGGGCCAACGCGGCCCTGCCGAATTCCGCCATTACAAGAACGCCTTCGTAAGATAAATATATGAACCTGATAGACGCACATTGCCATTTGACCTATGAGCCGTTCACGGATATCGACGCTGTCCTCAAGCGAAGCGCCGAGGCCGGCATTACGGGCTGGGTAACCATTGGGACTGACCTGGCGGACAGCCAAAAAGCGGTGGAACTGGCAGGCCGGTTTGAAAATATGTCCGCGACCGTGGCGATTCACCCTCACAACGCCAAAACTGCGGACCAGACAACAGTCGCCCAGATTAAGGAACTTGCGCAGAATAAAAAGGTCGTCGCAATCGGTGAAACCGGGCTGGATTTGCATTACGATTTTTCGACGCCCCAGCAACAGCAGGACAGCTTCCTGAGACATCTGGAAATCGCAAAAGAATTGAACCTGCCGGTTGTGATTCATTCGCGGGAGGCATTCGATGAAACGATGGAGATTCTTGAAGCAAATGAGTCGGGCCTGAAGGGATTGGTTTTTCATTGTTACTCCGGCGATATCCGCCAGGCGAAAATCATTTTGGACAAAGGCTGGTATATCTCGCTGACCGGGGTGGTAACATTCAAAAACGCCCAGACAACCCGCGAGGTCGCAAAATACGTCCCACTCGACCGGCTGATGATTGAGACGGACGCCCCCTACTTATCGCCTGAACCAATGCGAAAACAGAAGGTCAACGAGCCGGCACTGCTTATCCATACCGCCAAGTTTATCGCCGGACTCAGGGGTATGGAATTGGCCAAATTCGCCGAGGCCGTTACAACCACGACAAAGCAGTTTTTCGCCATTCCTGTTTAAGATGAAAGTAAGAAACCTTCACGAACGGGATTTGTCCTGCAAAGAAGCGATAGAGATACAGCGTCGTTTGGCCTCACAGGTGCGATTTATCGCGATGAAGAAAAAGCCGACGATAGTCGCCGGTCTGGATTGCGCTTTCAGCAAAGACGGCAAAAGGATATTTGCCGCAGCCGTAGTGATTGACCTGTCTGATTTTTCAATTATTGAGACAACAACAGCCAGCCGCAAGGTCGTTTTTCCATACATACCGGGTTTGCTGTCGTTTCGAGAGACGCCGGCGTGCATCGACGCAATCGAGAAACTGAAAACAAGACCCGATGTTTTTATCGTCGATGGTCAAGGTATCGCGCATCCTCGGCGGCTGGGAATCGCCTCACACATAGGATTGCTTATTGATAAACCAACGATTGGCTGCGCAAAGAGCCGGCTAATAGGAACATTCAACGAACCGGGAAGCAAAAAAGGCAGCCATAACCCGCTTATGGATTCAGGCGAAGAGATTGGCGCGGTTTTGCGAACGCGAACGGACGTCAAGCCGGTATATGTTTCAGTCGGACACAAATGCACGCTCGACGACGCGATAAGTATTATTTTGGGATGCACGACAAAATATCGATTGCCTGAGCCGGGCCGATTGGCACATCAATTAGTCGGGCGAGCGAAACTCGCTTAAAGTCAGCGAGCGTGAGTCAAATGAAGGATAAGCTCCTCCATATCCGGATATTCGGCAAGCAGTGTTTCCCTGTCGCCCAGCTCGAAGTCGGCCTCGTCAAAACCTGGAGCGACGGAACAGCCCATCAGCGAAAACTTCCCGCCGGGCTGGATAAATGCCCCCTGCCAGGTGCCTTTGGGGACAAGGACCTGAACTTTTTGTTCGTTTAAGATATCATGGCCAAGGGTAATGATTTCGCTTGAGCCGTCGGGATGCAGTTGCAGCATCGTTACAGGGTTCCCCAGATAAAAATGGAACATCTCATCGCATTTCAGCTGATGCATCAGTGAAACGGTTTTGGCGGTAAGCAGGTAGAGAATAACGGTGCTGATATTGCGGTCGCCCGATAAGCCGGCAGGCAGAATCTCTTTTTTCAGCACCTCTGCGGCACGGTAGGTTTCGATAAAGAATCCGCCCTCATGCGGCAACGGCTGCATCTTAAAATGCTTTATTATCTGCTCGGCTGTCATTTCTTATGCTGGAGCGATTGCGGCAAACTATCCTGTTCAATATCCGCTCGAATAATCATATATGCCATCTTGTCCTTGCTCGCCAAACCGCTTGCTATGACAGGCGTTCCTGATTTCATGGACACCCTGCTATCCCAGGAATAGCTTATAACTTCAGGCGTCGGACTCTCTGATCGCGAATCATCGCCGAGCATTGAGATTTCAATCTTAAAACTAATGAATATTCTGCCATCCGGGTCTATTTCGAGATTAGCATTGATGGTGCTTCCAGTATCATACTGAGCCCAGCTGGTAACTATACCGTTAGGGTCTTTAGGGTTTTGTTTATAAGGAATATTTTTTCTACCAGATACATGCATACGTCCGCTGCTCGAACTAACCAAAGCCAGTTTTTCAGAGGTCAGTATTCGACCGGCATTTTTGTCCTTGATAATTTCGAGAATCTTGGCTGCTGAAGCCTGTTCTTTGCTCAACAGACCCACACCGGCCTTATCAAGAGCGTCGAGTTTGACCTCGACTAAAAGGGCTTCAACAAGAACCCGTGCTCCTTTGTATGGGTTTTCGACTTTCTGTTGCGCATCTGCCTCCTGTTTATCAGCGGCGCGGGATTCCAGGTTGCACAGGACCAGCAAAACCGCCAGGATTACCATATTTCCCTTTGTGATTTTGCTCATCTGTTTCCCCTTTCAAAAAAAGGTTTTATCCCCCATTATTTTTTCGATACGACTTTCGCAGATTTGATAATTATCGGCTCGTCGGGTACATCCTTTTGCATGTCTTTTATCCCGGTCTTGACCTTGGCGATGGCATCGACAACATCCATACCTTCGACAACCTGGCCAAAGACAGCGTAGCCGGGATTGCGAGCAGAATAGTCAAGAAACGCATTATCAACGAGATTAATGAAAAACTGCCCCGTAGCGCTGTTGGGGTCGTTGGTTCTGGCCATCGCGAGTGTGCCGCGTTTATTCTTGAGACCATTCTTGCCTTCGTTAACAATCGGCGGACGGGTGGTTTTTTGTTTCATATCAGGGGTAAAGCCGCCGCCCTGAATCATAAAATTGGGTATGACCCTGTGAAATATCGTCCCGTCGTAGAAGCCATCCTGAACATATTGCAGGAAATTGGCAACCGTTACCGGGGCAGCCGTTTCGTTGACTTCAATTACTATTGCGCCTTTTGTGGTTTCCAGTTTCACCATTTTTAGTCCCTTAAGATTACCTTTTTCTGGCCGGCAGCCGAACGCTAAAAATATCAAAGCAGCCGCAACAACAAACAGATAAACGCCTGAGTTCCTGTATTTCATATAGCACCTTTCATCATCAATCAATAGTAAACAATCATTCCCACTTATGCTGTCGCATTGACTCAAGTATCATAGCAGCACATTCCATTGCTGCAAGACCTTCTTCGGCGACAACTTCAGGCCGAAGCGTTTTGTCGGCGACCGCCCGCAGAAACGCCTCCTGCTCAAGACGAAGCGGCTCTTTGTCGTCAACGTCGAGAGTTTCGCGATGCAAAAGGTCCTGCCAGCCGGCAGTAAGCAAGGCAAATGTCCCCGCTTTTTTGAGCTGCCTGATTTTCTCGACAAGGTCTATATTCGGCGCGGCCTTGATTACCACGCCCGTCTTTTTGAAATAATCCACGCTGAGATACGCCTGCTTGCTGAAAACACGCACTTTGCGTTCGGTTTTCAAGGCGAGCCGCGACGCGGTTACATTGGCGACACAGCCGTTTTCAAACACGATTCTGGCGTTGCAAATATCCTCGTTAGCCGGGTCAATCACGCCTATCCCCACTGCGTCAACTTTGACGACCTTGCTCGCGGCAAGCGACAGGATAATATCGATGTCGTGAATCATAATATCGAGAACGACGCCGATATCGGTTGAGCGAAAGGGATACGGGCTTATTCTTGTCGCCTCAATAAATTTCGGCTCGATTTGCAGCCGTTTCATCGCCTGAACAACAGGGTTGCATCGCTCGGAATGGCCTACTGCGACAAGACAGCCGGTCTTCCTGGCAAGTGCGACAATATCTCTCGCCTGATTCACGTCGGCCGCCAGGGGTTTTTCGATAAGGACCGCGATGCCTGCCTCAATCAGCGGTTTTGCCAGCGCAAAATGCTCGGTTGTCGGAGCGGAAATTGTTACCGCATCGACCTTGCCAATCAATTCGGTCACATTCTGGGCTGATTCGCAGTGGTGCTTTTTCGCCAGCCGTTTCGCCTTGTCGGCATCGACATCGACAATGGCAACAAGATTACTCTGGGGCAGCTCTGAGTAAACGCGGGCGTGAATCTCGCCCATCTTGCCTGCGCCAACGACTGCGGTTCGCAATTTATCCATATCAATCCCTTTAAGGATAGCCCCCCATCGGCCCATCTAATACTACCTGAATTTTTCGAGATATCTGCCGTAGCGCTGCTCGCTGCTTTTCAAAATGGCGTCAACCATATCGCGGACGTTCTCGTCGAGACCAACTTCCTTGGCCATTTCCTTTGCCTTCTGCAGCAATGGCTTCTTATCATCGCGATAGAGATGCTTATAAGCATCCATGATTGCCTTCTGTTGTTTCTCATTCAGCCCGGCACGTTTGAGGCCTCGCTTATTGACGCCTCGAACTTCAGGCGGATAGTGTCCGCTGACAATCAAAAAAGGCGGAACATCCTTGTTAATCCCCGCAATAGCCGCGGCGTAACACCATCTGCCGACGGTAGTAAACTGGTGAATCAGTACCACCCCTGAAAGCCAGACACCCGTCTCGATTTTACAGTGACCGCTTAGTTGCGTGAAATTGCTGAGGACGATTTTGTCTTCAAGGACACAATCGTGACCTATATGTACGCCAACCATAATCAGATTGGAGTTGCCGACTTTGGTAAGGGCGTCGTGGTGCATACTCGGATGAATAGTAACCTGCTCGCGAATTGTGTTGTCGTCTCCGATTACCAGGCCGCCTATTTTGGCGTCTGGGCCAAGATTGAGTATCTGGGGCTGGCCTCCTACCACGCAATTGGGAAACAGATGATTACGTTTTCCGATGCGGACGTTTTTACCTATAACGACGTTGGCTTCGAGAATGGTCCCTTCTCCGATAACCGCGCCGGTATCCACAAAGCAATTAGGCCCGATTACGACGCCTTCCTGTATAATTGCTCCCTCTTCAATAACCGCTGTTGAGTGAATCTGTTTCATTTTGGCATCCTGTATTTCGATTTTAATATTCTATAATTTATCATTATCCACGAGCATAAACTTGAGTTCACATTCGGCGACAACCACGTCGCCTACCGTTGCCTTGCATTTACAATGGGCGCTTCTCGTATGGCTCTTAACGGCTTCCGAGGTAAGAACAATCTGGTCGCCGGGAACCACTGCCCTGCGAAGTTTTACACCGTCCATACTGAGAAGAACCGCCAGCTTGCCCGTGTGCTCGAGCCGCTGGGCAAACAGCAGGCCCGATATCTGGGCCATCGCCTCCACGACAAGAACACCCGGCATAATGGGCGTGCCGGGGAAATGCCCCTGGAAAAAATGCTCATTGAAGGTTACATTTTTTATGCCTTTTATGAATCCGTCGCTTTCAAGCTCGATTACCTTGTCAACAAGCAAAAACGGGTAGCGGTGCGGGAGTATTTTGGTTATTGCGCGGATATCGAGCAGTGCATCGGTGCCGAATTTAGCGGTGCGCTCCTGCCTTTCGGCCGCCTCATAAAGCTTGTGCGCAAGCTGATGATTCAGCGAATGGCCGCTTTTATACGAAACTATTCTGCCCTTGATTGCCCTGCCGACCAGAGAAAGGTCGCCTATGAGGTCAACTATTTTATGCCTGACGCACTCATCGGGAAACCTGTATGAGTTTTTAATCGGGCCGTCGGAATCAATAACAAGGATATCCCTCGGCGTAAGATGTGTCCCCATCCCGTGCGACTGGAACTGCCTGGCCTCGACTTCGAGGAGAAACGTCCTGGCGCGGGCAAGATTTTTCTCGAAACTGTCGGAGGTAAGGCGACAACTGTAAATTTGTCTGCCGATTCCGGTGTGCCCGCCGTAATCGAGGTCGTATGTGATATTCAGCGTGTCGTCTGCGAACGGCAGCGCGTATATCGAAGCATCACCCGATGTTATTAAAATAGGTTCCTGGATTACGAATTCGTGCCGCTGGGCTTCCTGTTCGACGAGACCCGCCTGGCTCAGCACCCGGAAAAACTCCCCGGCGCTGCAATCCGCCGCCGGCAGTTCGGGCGTGTCAATTTCGATAGTGAGATTATCTATTTCAAGGGCAGAAACAGCGGCCAGGCAATGCTCGACGGTTTCGATGCTGACGGGGCCTTTTTTTATGGTGGTTCGGCGTGTTCGTTCGCCAATATTCAAGGCGATGGCCCTGATGCGAACCGGCTCCGCCAAATCGGTGCGGACGAAAACCACGCCTGTTTCAACCGGGGCGGGGCGAAAAACAACCGACGCCTCCTTGCCGCCAAACAGGCCCTTGCCGCTAATGGCTGTCGGAGTTGCTATCGTCTTTTGCAGTTTCATTTTCTTGTCTTCACCACTAATGGCTTAGCCATCCCTAACGGGAGACACCAAGATACAATTATTTCTTTTTTTGTTTTACTTTATTTTTTCTTCGTGGTTTTGTGTCTTTGTGGTTTCAAGTTTTTCTACCCTTGTGCGTAATTGTTTGAACTGCTCGATGAATTTGGGCAGCCGCAGACAACTTACAATCACCCGCGTCGCATCTTTGTACTCGATTGCAGGCGACCAGAGCACCTGCTTACCCGGCGCGATATTGTTAGTCACGCCTGCCTGTGCGCCGACTATGACGCCTGCGCCTATCTCGATATTGTCCGCAAGACCAACCTGCCCTGCGAGAACCACACCGTCGCCTATTTTGCAACTGCCGGATATACCCACCTGGCTCACTATCAGGCAACACCTGCCGATTACCACGTTATGGGCAATCTGAACGAGGTTATCAATTTTTGTGCCCGCGCCGATTCGCGTCTCGCCGAATTTTGCCCTGTCAACGCAGCAGTTTGCGCCTATATCCACATAATCCTCGATAACAACAACGCCATTGTGCGGAATAAGCCGGTGAGCACCGTCAATGAAAGAATAACCAAAGCCGACAGAGCCAATGACGGTATTGGCCTTAATTATAACGTTATTTCCTATCGTGCAGTTATGACAAACAACGACATTGCAGTCGAGTCGCGTGGCCCGGCCAATCTTCGTGTTCTGGCCGATTTTACAGCCCGCGGCGATAATCGTATCGTCACCGACTTCAACGCCGCTTTCGATAACCGCAAATGGGCCAATCGAAACATTCTTGCCGATTTTAACGCCGGCAGCAACTTTGGCGGCCGAGTCCACACCCGGCACAGCCGGCTCCAGTTTCGGCGCAAAAATCTTCAACGCCTCAATCAGGGCCGCGTTGACATCTTTCACAATCAACTGGGGTTGCGAAAATTCCCCTACTGCCTTGCTGATTATAACGGCGCCGCAACGGGATTTTTTCAGCTCAGCGAGATGTTTGTCGCCCGCCAGAAAAGTAAGCGTCGTCTGGTCAGCGAACCCAACAGGCCCAACCGAACGAACAACGCCGGCCCCGTCGCCGATTAGCTCCGCCCCAAGTCGATTAGCCAGTTCTTTGACCGTTAGTTCCATAATGCATTCTTATACCAGTGATTCCTATATTGAATTTGCGTCAACCTTCGTCATAACCGCGTCGGTAATATCCTCACAGCCGGAGCTATACAATACCTTGTGCGTGCTGATTATCCCCGAAAGCTCACTTGTACTTCCCGCAGGCAGGTCCGGCTCGCTTTTTTCGAGCACAATATCTAATCCTTTCTCTTTTGCGACTTCCCCGGTTGCCTTGATGACGTCCTTGAAAAGCTGCTCAACGACCGTCTTCTCCCGCATATCCATCTGGCGTTTGAAGTATTCCTGCTTGGCCTGCAAACTCGCCTGCTTGTCGAACACATCCTTCATCCCCGATAAATAATCCGCGCTGCCCGGTTTCAGCATCTTCAACTTGCTCTTGCTTGCGTCTATGTCCTTGGACAAACTTTCAAGTTCCGCTTCGAGCTTATCCCCCTCAGCGGTCATTTCCTTTTTGTATTTGGCGTTACGCTTGCATTCCTGGAATATCTTGTGGACACTTACAACGCCGATTTTGAGACACTTATTATCAGCCGCCCTGACGGCTCCGGCGCTCACAATAAAACCAGACATTATTATTACCAGAACCATAACAACAATTGACTTAAGCTTCATAATTTTCCCTTTCTTATTGATTATCAATCCTTACACGGCGGATATTCTACGAAAAACCGGATAAATCCGCAAACCCCTCCTGCCCCGATAATTCAGACCTCAGAACAAGGTCCCGACGGAGAAACTGAATACCTGGGTCTTGTCGCCGTCGCTTTTCATCAACGGGCTTGCGAGTTCAAACCGCATTGGAACAGGTCCGAACCACTGCGGCAGCATTATCTGGAGACCAGTGCCGGCACCGACGCGGAAGCCGCCGGTATCGATTTTGCCGCTGTCAACGAATAATAACAACGCTATGTTATCGCCAATAAGCGGGACGGTAGCTTCGGCATTTGCCAGGATTATCCAGTTGCTGCCGATTGGGTCTCTTCGCTCCGGAAGACGCCACGGTTGAATATTTGTCTGAAGCCCCCTGGTGCTGACGCCGCGATACTGGAAACCGCGGATGCCGTAAGTGCCGGTGCCGCCCGCGTAAAACTTCTCAAAAGGAGGCGCATCGCCCAAAGTGGTCGCCCCTAAAAGTTTGGTAGCCAAAACGGTCTTTCGCTCCGCCAAATCCTCGTATAGCGTAAAATATTTTCTGTAAGTGCCGTTTAGAATACCAAAAGTGTAGTCGCCGGTAACTTGTTCATAAGAGAAGTCGAAATTCTGACCCTTCGAAGGATTAAACTTGTTATCGGTAAGGTCCCTGCCCGCACCAACCCGGGCGCCATAGAGACTATTATCACCCTTAACTTCCTTTATCTCTTTGGGCGCATGGTTGTCAACGTTGCTAATGTTGACCTTTTCCGCGCGGATCCCGATATTCTCATGCCATTTGTCTTTTTCTCGCTTGTCTAAACCGACAAAACCTTTTAATCTGTCCTCGTTGTACGATTCACGCCATCTTTGCCAGCTCGAGCCGACCACGTCCAAACTGATTGGCTTGTCGTTGAGATATGGCTCAGTAAAGCTTATTGAATATGTGCTCAGTTCCGTTCCCGGCTGCAGGGAAATTCGCAATGTCTGCCCGCCGCCCTTGAAGGCCTTGCCCGACGCAAAATCACCCAAACTCTTCGGCCTATCGCCGATATCGAAATTCCTCTGCTCGTATGTTAGCTGGCCCATAATGCCGCTATCGCTGGATACCCCCGCGCCCAGCATAACCATACCGGTCTTGCCTTCGATAATACTGACCTGGGCATCTTTTTGGCCTGGGGTCGAGCCGGACGGCGTAATTGTCGCGCCGTCTCGCTCGGTGAGCACAGTCTGCTGGAGGTTTTTCTCGAGTTCGCCCTTGCCGTCGCCTCGGGCAATATCGCCGTTGTACCACTTGCCCGGCTGGAAGTCATATTCGTCGAGCACCCGGCGAATAACCTTGTCTTTGGTCTGCTCGTTGCCGGTAATTGTTATCTGGCCTATGCGAAAACGCTCGCCTTCTTTTATTGTGTATTCGATAGCAACCGTCTTATCTGAAACAAACTTGATGCCCCGCTCGACCTTTGCATCGATAAAGCCGTTTTCCCTGTATTGCTTGGTAATCTGCTTTGTATCGTTTTCGGCCATCTGCTCGTTGTATATCTGGCCGTTCAAAAGCGTCATCTGCCCATACAGTTTCTTGTTGTCATACTCCTGGTTGCCGGTAAAAATGGTATTTTCAACCGAATAAGCAACCCCCTCCTCGATGGCAAAGGTAATGCGTACCTTACTCTTATCGGCGTTGAACTGACGCTGGGCCTCAATCTTGGCGTTAAGAAAACCCTTCTTCTGATACGCACGCTGGAGCTTCGATACGTCCTCGGCAAGCTCATCCTCATTGTAGTATTTCTGGAGCACCAACCAGGTCCTGGTGCGGGCCTTGATGGCCTGTTTCAACTCGCGCGACCCAAGGTGTTTATTGCCGCTGAATTTCACATCGTCGATTTTTACTCGCGGCCCTTCCTTGATGTTATAAATCAGCTTGCCGGTGGACAATTTCTCGGTATCAAGCGATACCTCGGTATATGGAAAACCGCTCTGGCGGTAAAACTCAAGAATTGTTGTGGCATAAGTATGCGCCAGGACCGGGTCAAGATAATCGCCGACTTTGAAACCGAGTTTCTCGATGAGCTTTTTGTCTTTAAACGCTTTATTGCCTGTAAAGCTAATCGACCTTATAAGATTTCTCTCGACGACAACAAAGGTCAGCTCTGTTTTCCCATCAACCGCTTTGGTATTGTAATAGCAGTATTCAACGCCTTTAATCTCGGCTATTCGCTTCACGTCTTCCGCCGCGATTGTTGAATTGAAGACATCGTCCTGTCTTGTGCGAATCTTGGCGAGAACATCCTGCTCTTTTACGCTGACGTTGCCCTCGACTCGAATCGCCGAAATAACCTGATTGGAATCATTCACGTTCGCCGAAGGCGAGACCTCGCCCTCCCGTCTCGACTCGGCGTCGAGCCGAGGTCGGATAGGCGGGGCAGCCGAAGGCGCCGGCTGTGTCAAATTGGAATCATTCGCATCAGCCGAACCCACCGGTTGTGTTAAATTGGAATCATTAGCATCAGTCGAACTCGCTGGCTGTGCTAAATTGGAATCATTCGCATCGGCCAAACTCGCCGGTTGTGTCGAATTGGAATCGTTTGCATCAACCGAATTCGCTGGTTGTGCTAAATTGGAGTCATTCGCATCAGCCGACCTCGCCGGTTGCGTTAAATTGGAATCATTCGCATCCGCCAAACTCGCTGGTTGTGTTAAATTGGAGTCGTTCACGCCCGCCGAACGCGCAGCAGGTTGTGTGAAAATCACCACACAAGCCACAAACACAAAAACATCACACCAGATTGTTTTCACTTTTACCTTTCAATTCCAATGTCAAAACGGCGTTTCTTCCCTGGGCGGCTCCTGCTGTAAAGCTGTTGATGCGTCATCTACGAACGAAGCGTTACCAAACTTGGTAAACCTGTCCAGGAACGTAAGGTCAACCGTCCCCGTCGGCCCGTTTCGCTGTTTGGCGATTATAACGTTGGCGATATTATTCGGCTCGTATTCTTTGTCCCCGCTGTGATAATAATCCTCGCGGTGAAGCAGCATAACTACGTCTGCGTCCTGCTCGATACTGCCGCTTTCACGAAGGTCGCTCATCCTCGGCAGGTGCCCCTCGCGCCCTTCCGGCGAACGGTTTAACTGACTAAGCACCACAACGGGGATATTCAATTCGCGGGCAAGGGCCTTGAGGTAGCGGGATATGGTCGTGATTTCCTGCTGACGTGATTCGACGCGTGCGCCCATGTACATTAACTGCAGATAATCGACGAATATGCACCGTATGTCGTACTGGCTTTTCAGACGTCTTGCCTTCGCCCGCAGTTCCAGCGGCGTAAGGGACGAGGTATCGTCGATAAATATTGGCGCCGCCGACAAAATCATACAGGCTTCAGCCAACTTGTGGTATTGGTCTGTCGAAAGCATTCCTTTTCGAGCAAGCTGGTTCTCAACCTGACTCACGCTGCACAAAAATCTTTCCGCCAACTGCTGCTGGCCCATTTCGAGGGAGAAAATGGCAACGGGCGTCTTCTCGACAACACCCATGTATTCGGCAATGTTGAGGGCAAGGGCGGTTTTACCCATACTGGGCCTGCCCGCAATTATAATCATTTCGCCGTTCTGCAGGCCGCAGGTCAACTGGTCGAGCATCATAAAACCGGTAGCCAGTCCTGTAATGTGTTTCCCGTCACGTTCACGTTTCTCGATAAGCTCGTATGCGTGCGTAACAAGGTCTTTTATATTTATCACCTGGCCGGTCGTACGTTTGTCGGTAATAGCGAAAATCCGCTCCTCGGCCTCATCAAGTTTCTGAGTCGATTCGCCGGTCGAATCGTAAGCGTCATTTAGTATGTCGGTCGCGGTCTGAATCAGCTCGCGAAGCATCTGCTTTTCTTTTACTATGCCCGCGTAATAAGCGACGTTGGCGGAACTTGGCACAGAATTCAGAATCTTGCCTATGTATTCTACCCCGCCCACCTGTTCCAATTGCTTTCGGCCTTCAAGCTCATCTCTAAGCAGAACGCCATCAATACCCTCGCCCCTGTTTTTCTCGTAAAGCGCGATGATTGCGTCGTAAATCAACTGGTGCTCAACACGGTAAAAGGAATCCCTGCCGAGCATCTCAACAACCTGGCCTATGCAGACCGGGTCAATAACCATCGAGCCAAGCACCGCCGCCTCCGCGGCTAACGATTCAGGCATCATCCGTCCGGTCAACGCCGCAACCCCCGCGTCTTGCCCCTTAGGGACAGCGGGAGGTGCCTTGGCCGATGAGACCGTCTCCAGACGTTTCTTCACCGGCCTGCCCGCCTCGACTCGCCCGCTCGTCGGGCGAGGCGGGCCCGTATTTTCCCTAATCGTGCCTGCCATTCCCTTGTCATCCCGTCGAAAACACACAAAAACCCGCTCCGCCTTTGGCCCGTCTCGACTCGGCGTCGAGCCGAGGTCGGACGATATCTCGCCCGTCCCTAAGGGACGAGGCGGACGTAACAATGCTGAAACGCCGGGCAAAGCGGCATTGTAGATTGCCGGCTATCGCCTGTCAAATGTTTATCCGCCGAAGGCGTGGTTTATCCTGCCAGATAAATATGTCATATTAATGGCTGATTACAGGCAAGATAATATCTCACGGGATTTATCCGCCGAATGCGCAGCATCCCTTACGGGAGGCGTGATTTATCCGCCGAAGGCAGATTTGTTGGCAAATTTTGAATCGAACTAAAAACCTTTAAGCCAGTTATTTGCCACTATAGCGAAGTCGGCTGCATCGACCCGGCCATCACCATTGGGCAAAGGTGCAATGTCAGCAGAGCATTTTGCCAGCCCCGTTTTTAACCATTGTCCGGTAAAATCGAGCAATTCATTAAAACTATTCGTGATACCCCATTGGTTTGCAAAGACAGTAAAGTCGGCAAAATTGACTATTCCATCGCCGCCGGGCGGCGCCAAATCAGCCGGTATTTCCTCAAACAGCCATTGACTGCACAATTCTGCAAGGTCTTCAAAATCCAGGCCGTCCGGACAAACTATATCGCCAGGCAAAATCTGCCATTTCAGTTTCGGATAATTGGCGCTTTCGCAGATATGCCATACGCCATTGAAATCCCAGCCGATGAAACTGCTTTGTTGTTTCATTTGCTCATCCGTCAGCGGCGCTCCGTTTCCGTCATCCGACCCGCTGGTGATAAGAAAATAACTGTAGCTGATACTGCCGCCGCTATTCGATCCCACCAGACCACCGACATAAGAAGAACCGCTGACAGTACCCGTCGAATAGCAATTGCTGATATTGCCTCCAGGGTAGGGTAATTTTTGGTTGTATCCCACCAGCCCGCCGATGCTTCGTGAATCATCTCCGCCAGTGACAGTCCCTGCCGAATAGCAATTGTCGATACTGCCATTGCTTATTCCCACCAGCCCGCCGACATAGAGATAACCGCTGACCGCACCCGTCGAATAGCAATTACTGATACTGCCGTAGCTGTACCCCACCAGCCCGCCAATGAAGTCTGAATCATCTCCGCCGGTGATGGAGACATTTTCGAGCCCGAGGTTTTTTATCTCACCACTGTTAACGTCTCCGAACAGGCCTAAATAATCGTTCCCAAGTCCATTAGCGTCTATTGTCAGGTTGAGAATTTTATGGCCTGCGCCATCGAAAACGCCATTGAAGGCATTACCATCGAAAATCGAGTTTGCGTTATTAATATCGCGTGAAATTACAGCGGTTGAAAAGGTTTGGTTGCCGGGAAGATTCGGGTCAAGGTCGATATCGGCAGTCAGGATGAAGCATTTGTTGTAGTCGTTGGCGTCGTTTGCAAGCGTCATCAGGTCGGCTGCATTGGCGATTTGGTACGGGGTGTTTGGTTCACCAGTTCCGCCGGAGTATTTGGCAAAACAGGGAGATACTACGGCAAGGATTAGGAACATCAAAAACACTTTCCTCATAACCAAACCCTTTGCCCCCCCGCCGTCAGGCGTCCCTTACGGGACAACGATAATTCAGGAATTATTATACCGGGTTCTAAGCCGAATCTCAACAAAAATATTTGCTTAGACCAGCCCGATGTCCGTTACGATTTACAGCCCGATTATATGGGAATTTCTTTGACATCTTCCGCCCCGGCTTTCTACAATACCACTGTTGCCTGCCGGTAATTACGTGGCCATCGGATGGCCTCCCGGCGGGCGTTCGACTTTCATTGAAAGCGAGGTGGGAAAACGCCGTGAGATGTCCCTTCTGCAAAGAAGAGCAGGATAAAGTAATCGACTCTCGCTCCAGCGACGGCGGACGAATCATCCGGCGCAGACGCCAGTGCCTGTCCTGCAATAAGCGTTTCACCACATACGAAAAAACCTGCGAGAGCTTCAGAATGTACGTCATCAAAAAAGACAGCTCCCGCGTCCCTTACGACAGAGAAAAAGTTATAGTAGGTCTTCAGAAGGCCTGCTACAAACGCCCCGTTTCCGCAGAACAGATTCGCCTGATTGCCGACAAGGTGGAAGAGGACATTTTCAAAAACTTCGACAAGGAGGTTACCAGCTCCTTCATCGGCGAAAGCGTTATAAAACACCTTCGTGACGTTGATAAAGTGGCGTATATCCGTTTCGCCAGCGTATATCGCGATTTCAAGGACGCCGGCGAGTTTATTGATGAAATAACTCAGGCAATATCGCAGCCCGACAATACAGGACAGCCGAAGCTCTTCCAGTAGGCCGGGCACGAATAATTTTGTGTCCGCCATCCCTAAGGGATGGCGAGACCTCGTCCCTTAGGGACGGGCATGGAAGCGACTATGGCGACAAGAACGCCTAAACTGACGGTCGTTAAAGCTGACGGCACAAGGGAGGAGTATTTTCATACCAAGGTCGTAGGAACCATCGCAAACGCCCTCGGCTCAGCAGGCCGCCCGGATATACACGCCGCACAGGAAATTGCGGAGGCCGTAACGTTTTTCCTTTACCGCACAGTTCAACCTGGCGATTCACAAATCAGCATCGGCGCCCGCGAAATACTCTCGATAATAAAAACAGTCCTCGCCGACACGGGTTTTGAGGAGGCGGCAATAGCGGCCAGCGAGCACCATTTCGAGCGAAAGCTGAAACGTTGCCGGGTCGAAGTCGTCCGCGGTCGGCTCGACGGACTGTCCGACGCCAAGAAGCTTTACGCCGATTATTCAGGCCAGCCCAGATGCAAATGGGATAAATCCCTGATTGTCGAATACTTAGTCGCCAAACATCGCCTGCACAGGCAGACCGCCAGGACTGTCGCTTCAATGGTGGAGGAAAAGGTTTTAAATCTGGGCCTGCCCGTCGTCCCGGCAGAACTAGTCAAACAACTGGTCTTAAGCGACGCCGCCGCCGTCATTCGAGCGCAAAACCAGCTGCAACCCGCCTGTGGTGAGCGAAGTCGAACCACCTGTGGTGAGCGAAGTCGAACCGCCTGAATGAAAAGAAAAAATCTCTTGCAGGAATCGCCTCCGATTGTTAGCTTACGTACACGGCAGAAAAGATAAGATGCCGACATAGCGTTAGGTTGAAGCTATCTTACGGACAATTTTTTCAGAAAGGAGCAGGATCATGAACAAGAGTCAGTTTCGCACTATAATGTTAGTATTGTGCATTGCGGCCCTGTACGCGGTAATAGCCGGATGCCAGGAAGAAGCAGCAAGCCCCAAGGCAAAAGAGGTAAAGGCAACCCCAGCCGCTGAAAAACCCGCTGCAGCAGTAAAGCCGGCAGCGGAAGCAAAACCAGCGCCGAAACCCGTACCTGCACCCGCACCAAAACCAGCGGAAAAACCAGCCGCTGCGGTAGCCGGCCCGACACTTGGCCCCTTTAACCTCGCAAAGAATTGGGCCGAAGAACAGGGCTTTGTCGCCAACTGGCTTATCTGCGGCACATTCCCCAACCCCGGCGAAAGACCGGATAACACCGGATTCAACACCGATTACCTGAAAAACTACGGCGGCGAAATGGCCTTCGTGCCCGCAAACGGTATGGAAATCAAAAGGCCCGACGGCACAGCCGTGAAATTCCAGCCCTATCACGCAACAGGCACCGATATCATCTTCGGCGATGTCACCTTCCTCGGCATCGAGCCCACCCAGGAAAAAATCCTCGTTTACTGTGCCTGCTGGCTCGATGCAGACACGGATAAAGATGTCGAAGTCAGGGTTGGCTCAGACGACGGCTACAAGCTCTGGATTAACCACCAGCTCATCTCCGAACAGCACGTTTATCGCGCAATGGAAATGGACCAAGAAACCCACAAGGTTAAACTCAACAAGGGCAAAAACCTGCTCTTAATCAAAGTTGACCAGGACACGGGCGAGTACCAGTTTATGCTCCGCGTCGTTGGCGCTGACGGCAAAGAAATTCCGGGCATCAAGGTCTGGAACTAAAATATAAGCAAATATGCTGATACAACCCGCAGGTCGGCCTAAAACTGACCGGCGGGTTTTATTTTGCCTCTCAAGCCCAAAACTCCTGATTTTGCAGGACAAATCGCAATCATCAGGGTAAAATATCCCGCTTATGAAACTTATCGCAGGAAAATCCAGGTTGAAGGGCACAGTCGCCATACCCGGCTCGAAATCACACACGATTCGCGCCGTCGCAATCGCCTCGCTTGCCAAAGGCGCCAGCTCAATCCGCAGTCCGCTCGCCTCGGGCGACACCCTTTCATCGGTATCCTGCTACCGCTCACTCGGCGCAAAAATAGATGCCTCAAATAACGATTGCTGGAAGGTTACCGGCATCGCGGGACAAATCCTCGCCCCAAAAGAAATTATAGACGTCGGTAATTCAGGCACAACACTTCGCATCGCTATGGGTTCCGCAGCCCTCGCGCCTGCAGGCCAAACGACGCACTTCACAGGCGACGAACAAATCCAGTCGCGACCCATCGGGCCTCTGGTTGACTCACTAAACGAGCTGGGAGCAAAATGTGTCTGCCTGAAAAATAATGGTAAAGCCCCCGCAGCCGTAACAGGCCGGCTAATCGGCGGCAAAACGTCAATCGCCGCATTCAGCAGCCAGTATCTCACTTCGCTGCTTATGTGCACGCCGCTTGCCGAAAAAGATACCGACATTAACGTTACCCTGCTCAACGAACCGGGATACGTCCAGATGACGCTCGACTGGCTCGATAAACAATCTATTAAATACGACAACGACGGCCTGTGGAATTTCAAAATCAGGGGCGGCCAGCAATACAAATCCTTCAATGCAGCCGTGCCCGCGGATTTCTCCAGCGCAACGTTCTTCCTGTGCGCAGCAGCCCTTATCGGCGATGGCGTAACGCTCAAAGGTCTCGATTTTTCCGATAGCCAGCCCGACAAAGCCGTCGTCGAGTATCTAAAAGCAATGGGTGCTGACATATCGATTGGTAAAGATTCGATAACCGTCAGGCAATCACAGCTTAAAGGCGTCGAAATAGATATGAACGCCACGCCCGACGCCCTGCCCGCTATGGCGGTCGTCGGCGCATTCGCCGAAGGACAGACCCGCTTAGTAAACGTCCCGCAGGCACGGGCAAAAGAAACAGACCGTATTAACTGTATGGCCGAAGAACTCAAAAAACTCGGCGTCGATACCGAGGAATTGCCCGATGGCCTTATAATCAAACATAGTAAGCCAAAACCGGCAATTCTCGATGGTCGAGGCGACCACCGTATCGTAATGGCGCTGTCGATTGCCGCGATGGCAATGCAAGACCAATGCACAATCGGAACCGCCGAAGCAATGAGCGTAACTTTCCCGGAATATGTTAAACTGATGCAGAACCTGGGCGCAAATATAAAATTAACATCCAGCCCGTGAGATAATATCCGGGAATAACAGACAAGTCCGTGAGTTGGTTATCTCACGGGCTAAAGGAGAAAAATATGATTGGCTGCCATATCGGAAGAATGTTTCAGGTAACGGTCGCTGGCGGGTCATACCAGGAGGGCCTCACTGCTGTCGTGCAGGGCCATCCGCCGGCAATGCCGCTGACAGAGCAGGAAATTTACGGCGACTTACTCTTGCGAAAGCCAGGTGCTGATGAACTATCAAGCCCCCGCAAAGAGCCGGATTTACCCATAATCTACACTGGGCTAAATGCTGAAGACACAATTGAAAACGCGGGCAACAAAAATCACACCAACGGCACGCCTTTGACTATCCTGATACCGAACCTCGACCGGCACTTTGTCCACGTCAAGCAGTATCAGGACACCAACCGCACGCCTCGCCCCGGCCACGCATCCTGGGCGTCATTCGTCAAATACGGCCCCGACGATGACTCAATCGGCGCAGGAATCTTCAGCGGACGATACACCTCAACCATCGTTGCCGCCGGCTATGTGGCAAAAAAAGTCCTCAAAAAATGCGGCATAAACGTCTTCGCCTATGTTAAGGAAATCGCCGGCGTCCGATGCCCCGATATCGACCACAATAAGGCGTTTCAACAAACCGAGAATTACAAAAAGATGCGATGCGACCTCGACCCCTTCTACCAGGAAATCTACGTCAAAGGACGGGTCAATATGGATATGCGCTTCCTCGAAAAGGCAGCCGTCTTCGCACAAATCGAAAAGGAAATCGACGCCATACGCGATAAAGCGCCGAAAACCACCGCCAAACAAATCAAAGACAAATACGGCGTTCACCATATCGTCAACTGCCCCGACGTTGACGCCGCACAGGCAATGACCGACGCCTGCAATAAAATCTCCGCCTCCGGCGACTCAGCGGGCGGTCTGGTGGAAGTCGTCGCCCTCGGCGTGCCAACCGGACTCGGCGAACCGGTTTTCTACAAGCTCGACGCCGAACTTGGCAGGATGCTCGGTATCGGCGCAGTCAAGGCAGTCGAGGTCGGCGCTGGTATGGCAGTAAAAGATATGACCGGCTATCAGGACAACGACCAGATGCAGGCCAAAAACGGCAAAGTGGTTTTCGATACCAACAACGCAGGCGGTATCACCGGAGGCCTGGCAACGGGTCAGCCGATAGTCGTCCGTCTCGCAGTCAAACCCACCCCCACAATCGCAAAACCGCAGCACACCATCGACAAGTACACCCTCGAAAACAAGCAATTAGCGGCTATAACACGCCGTGACCCTACAATCACCGCCAGAATCTGGCCCGTTGCGGAAAATTACACCGCTATTGTGCTGCTCGACCACCTGCTTGCTCATTATGGCTACCAGCACATAAAAGACCTGCACTACGCAAAATAACACAACGAAAAAGGCCCCGGTTTTCACCGGGGCCTTTGTTCATTAGCTCGACTTCACCTGCTGTTAATCGTTTGTCTGTCCTATCCTATGGGTCGCCGTGCATATCGAGTTTCCGGAACTATCGTAAACGCACGCGTGCCAGTTTAAGTTTACGCCGACTCCGCCGCCATACGAATTAACAAACACGTCATAGACAATCTGGTTGGCTCCGTTCCACGTCAGCCGGTAACTGCCTTGTTTAACGCCAACGCCATCTTCGATCCTCCCGCCAATAGAAAGCGGGTGCCCTATGCGAATCGGACGGTACGTCACAGGAATGACGTGATCGCTGCTGAAGCCAGAATCGCTGCAGATGAAGCGAATTTCAAGCTCATCTGCCGGGGTGGTATCATCGGTTATACCGGTCACATCCACCACAATCTTATGCCACCAATCAAGCTCACTGCCCGACCACTGGAACTGTTCGCTGGAGTCGTTGTCATCGCGGTTACCTGTCGGGACCGGGAAAACTATCATTACCGGGGCCGGCGACGGCGCAGTTCTGTCGCCGATATCGGTTACACAACCAAGACCCGTAATCTCGTTGTAATCAGACCAGGCGGTAACGTTATTATATTTGTCTTGCGCCCTGACCCTGAAACAATACTCACCCGTTGGGTTGAGGCCCGTAGCTACATAGCAGGGGTCAATCTGCCAGGCGGTCGGCGTGCCGTTTACGTCTTCAAACTGGTAATAAACCACCCCGCTGGCGTCGTGCGCAAGAGTGGCTTTCATCTCAACCGAGCTCCCGGTTAATACGCGAGGCGGAATCGCCCATGTCATAGGATTCGGCGTCGGTGGAGTTACATCTGTTGGCATCTCCGCCAGCCAGCAGTCGGTAAAATCTGCCAGTTCTGTTACGTTATAACCAGAGGTTTCACTGCCGACCTCGCCAACCCAGGACGATGCGAAAATTGCCAGGTCCCTGAAATTAACCGCGCCATCGATAAACAGGTCCCATTGTCTGCAATAGTACGCTATCGGGTAATGGTAACCAATATCCACAACTCCCATGTCGGGCGTCCCAAGCGTAGAGGTGCTATACCTGTCCAGCCCGTGCAATTTTGCAGGATTTCCGCCCGCGTCAATACAGGGGCTGTTAACGTCCTGCCCCGCGGCTTTATTCTTCAGGTGGAAATCATCGCTTAAGGCGTTCACAAACTGCGGGTCAACGTTTCTATTACCCGCCCCCCAGGTAAACGGACAACTGTAACCTATGTCGCCTACATATACATCTGCCTGTCCGCCTTGAATGTCGCTGAATGTAACGGTAACGTTGCCGCAAGTCGGCTCATGGTTAGTGTCCGTCCCTATGTAAATCTCAGGACCGAATAAACTGTTGTTGCCCCAGAAAATGCTGTTATTGATGTCGGCGCTTGCGTCGTAGGAGCAATACAATCCGCCGCCAAACCCCGTGTCGCCGGGAACGCCATACAGACCCGTGGCCTGGTTATTGTATAGTGTGCAGTTCTCGACAACAGCAATAGCGCCCCAGTTGACGGAGATGCCGGCGCCGTCGCGACCTGACTGATTATCTGTCAGCAGACAGTTCCTGATAATCGTTTCGGTGCTCGCGGGCCCGTAAATATGTATTCCAGCGCCCGACGTCGAAGAAATATTATTGGTCAGGACGCAATCAATAATGTTGGCGTTTATCGACGAGCCGAATATGCCTCCACCCTGGCCCGCGACTATATCAACATCATTGGGCGATACGCCCGCAAAGTTGCCGCGCAACGAGCAGTCACTGATTTGTCCGGAGCTTCCCGTCCCGTAGATACCGCCGCCAACGTATGCGACGTTATTGATTATGTTGCAATCCAGCACCTCCGGCGACCCGCCGGACCAGAACATACCGCCGCCAACCGACGAGGTGTTGCCGGTTATTGTGCAGTTTTCAAACTGGATATTCGCGTTTTCGAAGGCAATACCGCCGCCGTGGCCAAGATATGGGTCCGTGTGATAAGTGGTATCCGGTTTTGGTGCGATGTTACCCCTGATGAGGCAATTTCTGAAATTGATATTCGCGTTTTCGCCGCAATACACGCCGCCGCCGTAGCCGGGTATTCTATAAGCGGTAACAGGGTCAGGAATAAAAGCGCCTTGCGGTCTTGTACCGCCGACACCGCTCATTCCGCCCCTGGCGATATTATTTGTTATATTGCAGTCGATAAAGGTGGCCGCGGAATTTGCGTCGCAGAATACGCCGCCGCCGTAGCCGCTGTAGAACCTGTAGTCGCCGACATACTGACCGCCTGTGGAAGGCGACAATGCCCACCACGGGAAGCTGAAGTCGTTGCTCCACAAACCACCATGGTTAGCGTCTTGATAATCCGCCGCGCCAAAAATAGAACCTGAAGAATTACCGCCGTTGCCGCCGTTGCCGCCAGTGACTGAGCAGTTTGTTATAGTGCAGTTGACTAATGTCGGGTTGGCAAACTGTGCGACATAGATGCCGCCTCCTCTGGCCCAGCCGCCCCAGCCGCCGCGACCGCCAGGATTAGTGACATCGGCACTACCGCCGTTGCCGGCATTACCGCCGGTTATGTTCGTATCTCTGATTACACAGTTCCTAAGTGTCGGGTTTGCGCCAGTATTGATATATACGGTGCCGCCCTGGATGCTACCGCCATCAGGCCCGTTTTGGCCTGCCTGTGTGGCATTCTGGGCGTCTAATATCCTGTATGTGCCGCTTGTAATTGTAAAACCATCCACAACCGTATTTGCTGTCGCACCGGCAGTGAATAGCAACGCCAGACCACCTTGATATCCGGTAGAGTCGATAATTGTCGCCGCGACCACGCATGGGTCATCCGGATTGGTGCTTGCCAGCGTGATTTCTTTGTTGAGTATAATTGTGCTGCCGTGATAAACGCCGCTCGCGACGCTCACAATGTCACCTGGCCGAGCCGCCTCGATAGCCGCCTGAATCGTAGTGAAATCGCCCGGAACGGTCACTGTCTGCGGCAAACTGAAGGTGACTCTTACAATTTTGTCTCCATTCATAGTCACGGTGTTGGTTTGGGTAAACAAACCATCGTTGTCCGTGCCTTGCCAGCTCTCAACTCGATAGCCGGAGTCAGGCGTTGCTGTAAGCGTAACGACCGTCCCGCGAGAATAAGTGCCGCTTGTAGGCGTGACAGTACCGCCACTACCCACAACCTGAACCGTCAGGTCGCAGGAATTCTTTACAAAGGCGACAGTAACGGTTTTGTTTCCATCCATAACCACGGAGTTGTTGGCATTGTTAATATTATCGTTGTCGGTGCCGGTCCACTGCACCTGATAGCCGGCAGGAACAGGAATGGTCACCTGCAGCGGAACTTTGGTAAACCATGTGTGATAGCCGCTGCCCGGTGAGATATTACTCGACCCAAGACCATTGCCATCAATAGCAGTAAAATTGAGATAATACTGCGTAGGTATAAACGCCGAGTAGTGATACCCCATATCCACTATGCCAACGTCAGCCCCGCTGTCGGTCCTGGTGGTATAACCCACAAGATTAATATCCGGACTATTGACATTCGCGCTGCCGGCATCGACACAGGGACTGTTGATACCCTGCCCCGCAGCAATCTGGCTGAGGAAGAAACCGCCAACAAACAGGGGGTCAGCGTTGATATTGTGACTATTAGGCGCCCAGGTAAACGTGTTCGGGTCCCAGTTGATTGTGCTGCGTGGCCCGATGAAAATCGGGGTCGGTATCTGCGATAACAGACCGATTGCATTAAGAACGGCGCCCGGCACCGCGTTGGAGTCCGTGGCCGAGATGAGTACGCCACCGGTCCCGATGGCTACAGGCCTCAAAGCGTTTTCTGCATCCGGGTCGCCGCGAATTACCACGGGAATAATATGAATCGGGTTGTTGCTGTTTGCCGCCATGATAATATCGTTGAGCACATAATTTGTGTAATCCTCCGGATCGTGCGGAGGCGCATCTGTCAAAAGCAGAATCACTCTCATAACCTTCTTGCCTTGGCGCCAATTACCCAGTCCGGGGGAATTGGGGTCAATATAGTTCGTATAACCATCGGCTGTTAATCTTGCCACAAGGGCATTCGCATCGATACAATGCATCAATCCCGTATATATCGCTTCAGGAGTATCTGCCCCACCGCCGGCAGCCATTGCCTGAAGACCATTAATAAGTTGATTAGTATCGGTTGTGAACTTTACCCTGTCTAAGTATGGCCAATCGCCTGGGGAACCGTGGTTTCCGTCAGGGTAGTCACGGAAGTCAACGAGACCAAGCCGGTAATTAGCATACTGCGCGGCAATCGCGCTAACAATTTGTCTGGCCGCGGTTGTAACCGCAATAATATCATTACCCATACTGCCGGTTGTGTCAAAACAGATAACGAAGTCCAGAGTATTGATATCACTGGCCCACGCGCACGGGTCGTTTGCATCCTGGACGTCGCTGTAACGCACCTGCATGGCGGCAGAGGGTATGCCGCCGCTTACGGCGATTTGACTGCCGCTTGAGCCGATGCCGGCCTGGTTGTCCCAGATTATGCTGTTGAGGACGTTGACGTAGCTGCCGTAGGAGCTAAACAGACCACCGCCCAAACCGGTGACCTTGTTATTGAAAATCGTGCAATTGACAATATTGGGGTCGCTGTACCAGTTGGCGGAAATACCGCCGCCATCCATGCCTGCGACGTTGCCGGTTATCAGGCAGTTCTTGATTAATATGTCGTTGCCGCCTCCGAACTCATTGCCGTCGATGTTCTTGCTTGACAGATAAATACCGCCGCCGCTGCCTGCGGAGCGGTTATTGGCAATGTTGCTGTCGACTACTTCGATATTGGCGCCGAGCGCCGTTATTGCGCCGCCCTGGGCGGCATCGAAAGTCGCTACGTTGCCGATAAAGTTGCATTCTCTGATATCGGAGACGCCCTGTGAAAAGAGTACTGCGCCACCGTGGAGGGCGTAGTTACCGATGAAATTGGAGTCGATAATCTCGGGGAACGCCTCGTCCTGATATATAGCTCCGCCTACGGTAGCAAGGTTTTGCTGGAATAAGCAATCCATAAACAGCGGGGCGGCGCCATTTTCAAAAGCGACTGCTCCGCCGTAACTGATTGTAGGATATGCAGCGACGGTAGTGCCGCCATCGGTATGGGTAGGTGAGCCGTTGATATCAGCGGTGTTGTTAATAAAGCTGCAGCTGATAAAGGCGGGAGCGCTGCCGGAGCTTGCGTAAACCGCGCCGCCGAAGGACTGTATTTTGTAATGGGTGTAAGGCCAGCCGGGAATAAAGGGACCATTGCCGCTTATGCCGCAACTGCCGCCGATGGCGGTATTATTACTAAAACTGCAGTCGATAAACTCCGCCGTAGAGCCGTCATCGCAGAAAACCGCGCCGCCGTAACCGCTGTATTTCCAGTAATCATCAAGCGTAAACCCATATTCGGCCGGGTATTTCCACCACCATGGCGCAGTTTTGTCGCCCCAGGCGCCGCCATGCCCTGGATTGTTAGTCGTAGAACCAGCAGCGCCGTTACCGCCGTCGCCGCCTCGCGCAACGCATCCGATAAACTGGCAATTTTCAAACAGCGGATTACTTGAGGGGCCGCAGTATGCGCCGCCGCCGTGGGCCATTCCACCGGGACCGCCGTTGCCAGTCCAGGCCCGTGCATCTGGTCCACCGCTGCCGTTGCCGCCATGAATGCCGCGAGCGACGCAGTTGGAGAATATGCAGTATCGAACCGTGGGCGAAGCAGAGCCATTCAATGTTATACCTGCACCGGGTGTCTCGCCGCCGGGCCCGCCGTCAGTAGCCGGAGGTATCGGAGTTCCCCTACCCCATGACCCATTCGGGTCAAAGATGTCGGGGCCCCAATAGGTAGTATCGCGGATGGTTATTCCCTGAATGATACAACGGCGGGAGACGTTCGCCGATACGTTTATACGGGCGATTATGCTGGTCGCCGCAGGATTCTCAGGGGTGGTGCTGGTCAAAGTAATGTCCTTATTTATAAGCAGATAGGGCCAATCCCAGCCAACGGCAAATCCTGCCGACGTTCCGCCAGGCCGTTCCGCGAGGACATACGTTCCGGGTGTAAGCATTACAATATCACCGTCATTGGCATCATTGACCGCCTGCTGGATTATAGGATAGTTGGCGTCGCCGCCGACGTAAAGGATTCTGGGTGAGTAGAATCTGACCGTAACGTTTTTGTGGCCTGTCATAGTTACAGTGTTGGTTTTTGCCTCGGCATAATCATTGTCTGTTCCCGTCCAGGAGACGACATCCGTAGGATTAGCCGGTGTTGCGATAAGCGTTACGACCTCGCCCGGTGTATGAAGTGTTCTGCCGTTGGGGACAACCGTCCCGTTGCCTATTACGGTAACAATCAGGTAATACAATCCGTTCGGCTCGAACGCGACAATGACCATTTTGCTCGAGTTCATAGTAACGGTATTGGTCGTAGCAGTCGAATTATCATCGTCGGTGCCGCTCCAGTACTGTACCCTGTAGCTGGGGTCTATGTTGAACGCCGTGAGGTTTACGACGGTTCCCTGGTTGACCTGGATGGTATTCGGGTCGTTTATGTCAAACTGTGTGCTGTTTTGGGGCGAGGTTTTGGCATTGAGCCGACCATGGCCGCCCTCATTCGGGTCATACTCATAAACCTCGATGGACAACGGATATTTCCCGGCCGACCCGACCGACCCGGCCTTATAGTGATAGCCAATATTAACAATGCCGGTGTCCTCCACAAGGTCCGTGCGCGTTGTAAGCTTGATGCCAACGCCAACGAATGATTCGAGATCGCTAACGCTGATGAAGCCAGGGTCACCGGCGTCCACGCAGGGGCTGTTGACGTCCTGCCCCGCGGCAACCTCGCTGAGATAGTAGGCCGGCTGATTGACAGCGATGTTTGCGAACAACGGGTCTGCGTCGAAGCTGCCGTCCATCCACCAAACGGCTGTATAGGCGGGATTTTCGAGAAATACCTGGCCTTCGCCGCCTTCGACGTCACTGTAGCTGACATCGACATCAGCATAGGGGCTGTCGAAAGAACCGAATCTCGTGCCTACGCCAATCTGCGGACCGTATGCAGCGGAGTTGCCCCACAAAATACTATTAATAATTTCAACCCAAGTCCAGTCCTCTGCGCCGCTTACGCCGCCGCCGCTGCCGTATGTTCCGTCGGTAGAGGAGTTGTTCACAATCGTGCAGTTAATCAGCTCGGTCCAGGCCCATATTTTGTTCGACAGACCTCCGCCGTCATAAACTGCGGTATTATTTGTGATTAGACAGTTTCTGAATTGCAGCGGGGACGCAGCATAACCTTCCATAAAGGCCGCTCCGCCATACTCGTCAGCAGAGTTGTTCTTCATAATGCAGTCAGTAACAAAGCCGAATGAATTCCACAAGGCAAAGCCCCCGCCCAGTCCGCTCGGCGTGACTGCTGCATTGCCGGTTATATCACTGCCGTTAATATCAACCTGACAGTTGATGCCGGCGATTGCGCCGCCTTCCTCGGCCTGATTATCCTCAAAGTTGCAATCATAGATTGTCACCGCGGTGGAATCGAGGAAAAATCCGCCTCCGTAGCTGGCGCTGGAGGTATTACCCGTGATTTCGGAGTTGTATGCCTCGAAAGTACCGATGCCGCCAAAGAATCCCGCCAAACCGCCACCATCGACGATCGCAATATTGCCCGTCAGCTTACAGTTTTGAAGGACTACTTTTCCTGTACCCACGTAGAAGATACCGCCTCCATGAGTATCGACGTCATTTCCGGTGAAATTACAGTCGGTCATTGTTGTAGTTGCTGAGCCGCCTACACCAAGGAAGATACCGCCGCCGTAACCATCCTTATATATCCCCCCCTCTGTATCTTCATGTGCCCCATTCTGAGTAAAGGTGGTAGAGCTGATATTAATCGGTGTATTTGTTGTCTCGTAATAAACGCCGCCTCCATATGCTTGGCCAAAATTGCCGCCATAGGCAACCAGGCCAGGCGGATTGCCGGTTCCCGGCACTCCTGGCAAGCCATAAGAGGTTACTATATGTGCATTACAATCGTTAATAATGCAGCCGATAATCGTGGGATTGCTGCCTAAAAGAGCGCAAATGCCGGCGCCTGCGACAACGTTAACGTCGCTGCCATAACCAGCGTTGCCGCCCGGCTGCTGGCCAAGGTTGGGGTCGTTGCCGCCGTTGCCGCCGTTGCCGCCGTTACCGGGCAACCCTGAAAAGGCACAACAATCTGTAATGGTGCAATTTTGAATAACGGGACTACTTCCAAAAGAACAATATATTGCCCCTCCGAATGCAGAACCGCTGTCGCCGCCGTTGCCTGCATTTTGACCGGGCGTGGCAGGTTTCGCTGGGGCAGGCGGAATGACACAAGGGTCGGCAGGCTGGGCATCGTTGCCGTCGTTGCCATCGGCACCGCGACCTCCGTCGCCGCCTTCTACGATACAATTTATGAAGACACAGTTACGAATAGTAGGGCTGCCGGTAAGGGTACCCCAGTTAGGCAATCCTAATATGTTGCAGGGGTCAGGGTTAGGCCCGCAAAGTATTGCCCCGCCGGCAGCAGTATAACCGGGAAGGGCGTTTATGTCGGCGAAATTGGCATCACCGTTTCCGCCCTGATGGGCCTTTACGTAAGCGTTTCTTATCGTGAAACCAGCAAGGACGCTACCGGGACCTTCACCGTTATCAAAAATAAAAGCTCTCCTCGGCGCACTGGTATCTGAGGTGCCCTGGCAGTCGATAATGGTCCTTGCCACTATATCGGGATCATTGGGGTTGATGCTTCTTACGGTTATCGCTAGGCCGTTAAAGCGAACGTTGATATTTCCCGAAAGGCCGCGGAAATCGATACCCTGGTAGTAATAAGGAGGAACCGGGTATGGGCTGACCTCAACGATGTCGCCGTTAACGGCGGCATTGATAGCGCTCTGGATACTTAAATATTCGGAGGGTACGTGCAGAATCCTGCTGCCGGTTGCGGTTGTCAACGTTACAGAAACATCTGGTGTGGACCAGCCCGCTTCGTTTCCGAGATTATCTTTGACATTGCAGTTAAAGACGTAAGTGTGATTTAGCGTGAGACCGGTGATATCAGGCATAGTGCCGTCAGTGCTGCTCATCCAGACGCTCTCAATAACTGTTCCCGGTGTCAATGTATCATGGTATTTGTATTTGAACATCTCACCGTTTTCATCGGTGCCCTTGCCCTTGATTTTCATACGGATGACTGACGTAGGTATCGCCCGAATCATCTTGGGCTGTATAGCCCATTGAGCGGGACTGGGTGCGGGGGGCAGGTGCTCTGGAACGGCGGCGGCAGTAGTTGTGTACATCGTGTCTGACCATGCGGTTACGTTGTGCTGCGCGGATTTATCACGCGCCCTGACTCTGAAACCGTAAGTTCTGCCGCGTATGATTTTACTCTCGGCGGGATCCCTGAATACGTAAAGCGCATTTGGCTCCCAGCCGCTGTTTACATTAACGTCGTTGACGCACTCGAAGTAGTATTCGACATTGGAACGGTCGGTTTCGTTTAGCGCCTCCATCGCAATAGTATGCAGACCAGTCGCCGTTGGCGGCATCAGCCACCCAGACGTGCTCGGCGTGGGAGGGGTGGTATCGTGTTGTGCTTCCTGGGCTGCTGCGGCCAAGTTAAGCCGGCCGCCGGATACACAAAAGCCCGGCAGGGTCTTGTCAACGGTACCCAAAAGGATTTGCTTAACCTGGGGAACGGCAAGTGTCGGGTCAATGGACAAAAGCAAGGCACAGGCACCCGCGACGTGAGGAGAGGCCATTGACGTGCCGGACCAGGAAGCATACTGGTTACCGGGAAGGGTGCTAAGGATACCCTGGCCCGGAGCGCCGATGTCAACAGAGGTCAGACCGTAATTGGAAAAGCTGGCCCGCTGGTCCATATCGGTTGTTGCCATTACTGAGATGATGTTTGACAGGTCATAACTCGCCGGATACATAGGGATTGAATCATTGTTGGTACCGTTGTTACCTGCTGCGGCTACAAAAATCACGTTGGCATCTCTCGCGGCAGCAATGGCATCATAAATGTTTTGCGAATACATATAGCCACCCCAGGAGGCGTTAATTACCTTGGCGCCATTGGCGACGGCATATTCGATGCCTGCGACCGCACTGCTCTCGTATACGGCACCGCCGGCATCAGCGACTTTGACGGCCATAATCTTGACGTGCCAGCATACGCCTGCGACACCTATGGCGTTATTGCCGACGGCGCCAATAGTGCCTGAGACGTGAGTGCCGTGGCCATGGTCATCCATTGGGTCGCTGTCGTTGTTGATAAAATCGTAGCCATGGGCGCCGTTGACGTCGGCCCACATATTTGCCGCCAGGTCGGGGTGATTAGAATCGGCGCCCGTATCGGTAACGGCGACTATAACGCTGCTGCTGCCTGTGCTGATATCCCACGCTTCAGTAGCGCTGATGTCGGCGCCCGGTGTTCCGCCGGATTGGCCCGTGTTGCGCATCCCCCACAATTCACCGAATCTTGTATCGTTTGGAATAGCGCTTATATAATATATGTAATCCGGCTCGGCGTATAAAACCGAGGGGGATTGCGTGAGGGAAGCGACAGCATTTTCGACCGACATACCGGTCGGCAGCGAAACCTGCGCCAAGCCCTTCACGAGCGTATATTCCCGCTGGACGGAAGAACCCCCTCCCAGAGTTGAAGTTAATATGGTGCTTTTGGCCGTCGTATTCGGCTCATTTGCAAAACGCACGAGAACGACACCAGGTTTATAAGCGGGCTGTTCAGCCAACAATAAAGAATTTGTGGCCAATAAGGCCACTAAGCCAATCAGTATCAGACGGTTCATAATTCACCAAACTCCTCACAATTTTGAGCCACTAATTTATGGTTGCCTACCAGGTCCAGCTATTATTGAAGTCCACATTCCTGGTAATTCGTTACACTTTTTCTGCGCATGCGGACATTTTTTTTGATTTAACCCTAATTCCGGCCCTCCATAGCCGTAACTGCCTCCGTATAGCCCTCTTCATGAAGAATGATTGTCGGCTTAACAAGAATCAAAGGAACCCCCTAATGCTGCTCCTCCATAGCCGCAACTGCCTCCGCATCGGCCTCTTCCTGAAGAATGATTGTCGGCTTAACGAGAATCAAAAGGACTTTCTTGTCAGCAATCTTGCTGCGATTTGTAAATAGCCTTCCCAGAACGGGAATCTTGCTGAGCACAGGCACGCCGACTTCTGTCTCTGTTGAGGCCGTATTCTTTAATCCACCCAGCAATAACGTGCCGCCATCAGGAACGTTGACCCTGGTTTGGACCCTGGAGCGTTCCGTCTGAGGCAGTTGAATAGTGTATGGATATGTTATAATGGTATTGCCGCTAGCAAAAGGCGTCGTGAACGTCGAGGTATCGAAGCCGAGGAAGTCCTGTAACTCAGCCTTTATGTCAAGCAACACGTGCTTTTTATCCGGGGTAATGGTCGGGGTGATATTAAGCGTAGGCCCTGAATATACTGAGTTGTATTGCGACGTTACGCCACTGCCGGTAGAAGCAATAGTAGCGCCGGCGGTAGTGGTGGTGGCGGCGCTGACGTTCGGGGGCAATGCAAAGCGAATAGTTCGTATCACCTGCAATGTGGCCGATTCTCCACTGAGCACAGTAACTTTAGGAGCAGTCAGCGATTCGGAATCGCGGTTTGCCTGAGTTGCCCTGATAAGGAAGTTTGCTTCGAGGCCGTCAAGTATGCCCCCGAACCTGCCGCCAAAAAAGGCCATAAGAGCTCCGGTCGATATGAGCTGCGGATTAGCCGCTGTGGGAAAATTAGTCGGGAATTGAACGGTGCTTTTGCTGATATCAAAACTGCCTGATATGCCTGTAGCCACCGGTTCAGCCATTTCGAAGGATTGTTGTTGCCATTCGGCCGTGCCCAAAGTGTTACCGAGAAACAAATTGCCAAAGGTGTCGAGGCCGATTTCCTCAAGGAAGTTTTCGCCGACTGTCAGGAACCTGGCTTCGATGGAAATCTGGTTGCCGAGGTTTTTACGCATATTCTTCAACAACTCTTCTATATCACGATGATTCTTGAGTGTCTGGCGGACAACAAGTTTGTTGGTTCCGTAAGCAGTGATAGTTGCCTCTCCGCCGGCATCATACCAACTCGTCGCATCAATAGTATCCTGAATAAGGGTAATGAGTGCGTTTATCCGGTCCAAGGCCTCAGTATGAAGGGCCGTCCTGTCGAGATCTGTATCAGTTTCACTGAAAGTTTCATAAAAAGTTTGCCCGCCGCCGCCTTGCCCGCCGCCGCCTTGCCCGCCGCCTTGTTGTTGTCCGCCTTGCCCGCCGCCGGTACTAGAGCTTACGTAATAATCAGCCGGACGGCCCAGGATCACCGTAACATCATAAAGGCGGATTGGCATGTTGGTTGGCAATGACTGCTGCGTAGCAACGCTAACAACACCATCCTGGACAACATAGCCAAGCCGGGCAATACCGCCTGAAACGGACCGCAATAACAAATCCAACGCAGTGTGGACAGGAACATTTGTCAGCGGGTCCATATTTATCGGGGTTGTCTGGTCGATGCTGGCGTTGTTGTATAAATCACCCCACTGCACCACTATATCAAGAGGTGGTGAGACAGAATTTTTTATCAAATTTATTGCCTCGCGCAGCGGCATCTCAGGCGAAAGCCCCGGAAGATTAACTACCTGCTCAAGCTGCTTTTCGATAGAAGCACTTGCGGGTTCCTGGCCGATCGCCTCTTCCGACTGCTGACGCATCGGCTTGGCGATTATGTCACGCCAGTTCTTGGGATAATTCATCTCTTCGGCATAAGGTATCATTGTCTCATCCGTTCTTACCATTGTTTTGAATCTTTCGCTGCTTTTTTCCTTTTCAACATCTATCTGCTTGCGATAGCTGATGTTATCCTCGAGCATTTGCTTTTCTATAAGCGCCTGATTGTTTTGCGGGTCTATGGCAAGAAGCATTTCAATCTGGCTAAGCGCTTCCTCGTATCGTTTCTGCTTCTCGAAATTCCGCGCATTCTGGAACAGGTCGTTGATTCGCTTTTCGCGTTCAGACGACATCTGCTCCTTGTACTTTTTCTGCGAATTCTCGGCCTTGGTCCGCTTTTCATCTTCTTTTTGCTGGGCCTGCGTTTTCTGCCCGTCCGCTATTCTTTCCGACAGCTGCTTCAACTGCCCGGAATATTGATTGAAAAGATAATCGCCAAGCTGCTGCTGATTTTCGTAAACAGTCCTCTCAGCAACCTCGACAGTTTCCTTGGCCTTGTCAAACTGCCCCTGAGCGATAAAACCCTCAGCTTTTGCCGTGGAATCGTTGACAACAGCTTTTACCCTGCTGCGAATTACGCTTATACGCCTATTAATAACGCTGATGTAACCCTGCTCCTGTTCCGGCTGAGCTGACGGGGGCGCCACCGCAACTTCCGGCGTCGTCTCGGCGACCTTATTAACCTCATTAACCTCGACCACCACTTGTTCTTTCGGCTGCTCAACAACCGGCTTAGCTTCCGCCTTGGGTGCCGAAGGTTCAGCAACACTCGGCTTGGCTGCCGAAGCAGCTGCCTGCTCTACCGCCGCCTTATGCGCCATCTGCAAGCTATCATTGAGTTTGGCTCTTTCTTCAGTAGTAAGAGATTCTTCGTAATCCTTCGCCCGCATGAAGGATTGCTCCGCTTGGGCGTAGAAGCCCCTTTTATACTGTTCGGTCCCTATCTGAATCCAGTTGTCAACTATCTGACGGACCACTTTGTCTTTGTCCCCCTCGCCCGCCTTCGGCGCATCTTCTGCCAACGCCGTTGTTGCCATCAGAATCGATGTTAACATGACCAATATGAGAGTTTTTACAAGTCGCCTTGTCGGTAGTATTAGCGTGTTCAAGGTTGAATCTCCTCTAAAAAACTGGTTTTCACAGGATATCCACTTCATAAAAATCACTGCACGTCCCGCCATTTCAGTAAAGGTTACATCCCCCGTCAAATCGGCAGGTTTCAATAGTCAGCTTACACAAAAACGCCCTTTTTTGCAAGAAAAAAATCGTTCATGACGTTCATCACGCTACTTTAACGCCATTAAATTGTCCAAAGTCCTGTATTATCACATACTTCGATGCCAAAATCAAGCATTATTACCGTAATGTTAATACAAGAAGTATAGTGAAATTGGGAAAAATTTACAAACAGATAATATGTCAAAATGGGGGTTTTATTGACTGTTTGGGCACAGGAATAGTCAACCTGTAAAATCAGGCAAAAACAGTGATTTCTCACCCCTGGCTATCACGATGTCTTTTTAGCGTGGATAATATTGTCGGCAAGCTGCTTGAGGCGGATACTGTACTGGGTAAACAACTCATCCCCGATTAAAGGCCGGTTCTCCTTAACAACATCCGTTGCTGCGCGAACTTTCGCGATAGCCCTGTCGAATTCGCCGGTGCCGATATAGTATTCCACTTTTTTTGCAGCGTCATCGATGGCCGCTTTTGTATAAGTTCGCACAATTTTCGTTCTTGCATCTTTATCGGGTACGGCTTTGGCTTCGTTCTCAGTCGCAACTTTTGGTTCGTCGGCGGGAGACGGCTCTGCCTGCGGCTCGGCTGCCGCAGCCACTTCCGCTGACTCTTGCTGTGCCTGATTCGCCCGCGAGGACTTATCATCCTGTTTTTCGAAGGCAGTTTTATCATTCCCGGGCTTCAAAAGCGTCGCCTCGGTTTCAGACGGCGCGGGCTGACCGGCGTTCTTGGGGTTCGACTCTTTCTTCGCCAACGGCAATGCGGCAGGCGGCAACGCGACAGGCGGCAGCGAGGCGTTTGCATCCGGCTGACCTTTAAGCTTTTCGGTAAGTATGCTGTCTATTTGAATCAGATAATCTTCGGCTGTCTGGCCTTTAGGAACAACAAGCATGCCATATCTGGCAACTTCCACAAAGCCATCCCTGGCCTTCTCTATCTCACCCGCACGGTAAAGCTGCACGCTGCGATTATAAATCTCGGTGATTTCCTTCCTCTGCTTGTCAACGCCATTATCTGCGTTCTTAATCTCCTGCTCGATTTGTTTGCGTTCCTGTTCGGTAAGATAAGGGCTTTTGCGAATCTTTTCATAATGCGCCCTCGCTTTGACCGGCTGACCCTGACTGAGAAGCTCTTGTGCTCTTTTGATATGTTCAAGAACGGGCTGTCTTTCTATAGCGGCCTGATTTGCCTCCGCGATGTGCTTTTCGAGCTGTTTTTGCTCTTCGGCAGTCAGATAGTCCTGATATTCTTTCGCCGCGAGAAACGATTTTTCCGCCTGTTCATAAAGGCCTTTTTTGGATTGCAGAATACCGACCTGTATCCAGTTTTGCGCGGTCTCTTTCGAAATAATTGTTTTTTCCTGTTCGTTTTGCGCATTCGGCTCAGCCGCAAAACAGCTCACCGCCGAAAGCAGAACAACCTGAACAGTTATCAATCTCAACCAGTTCACAATAGTCCCCTTTATTAAAAATCCAATTATTATTATTCCAAACTTTCTTTGGCCCAACACTTCCGCACAATTCTACCAGCAATACGATTGTCCGGCAACTCCGGATTTCGATATCTTAATCAATCCGGTCGTCCAGGAAAATACCGTAATACTATATTTGACAACTGAGAAGTAGATATAGACCATTTCTGCGATAAAAAAATGGCAACTTGACGTACGGTGGGCAATACACGTATATTTACGACTGTGAAAATCAATTGCTCGATGTTAAGCAGGGAGAAACGACAATCGTGAGCTATGCTTATGACTATAAAGACCGACGCATACGCCCTTTGCCTATCGAGAGACCGCGAAATAAAACAACAAAATGTTAATCTGGAGAACTAAAAATGGTAGCCGTCCCCATTATTTTCCTAAACCTGTTTTTATAAGGATAAAAAATGGAACGATTAATTGTTCAATACGCAGCGCTAATATGGGTTTTATTAAACCTCTTACATTGTTATCTTGATTTTTTAAATAGGCGGCTTTATAAAAGTTTGACAGATTTTGATTCCAAATTTGAAATCAAATACGATAAGAAGTTTTTTTGAAACTTTTGGGGTGGCTCGGATTTGGAATAGTTTTTTTGTCTGCCGACAGGCAAGCAGTTTTGCAAAAAGTGGCAACGGCCGATGAGCATTCTGTTTTGGTCGGAGGTTTTATTTTTCTTGTGGTTGGTTACTAAGGGATATCCTATATCTGGGGGGATATTTTGTTTGCCGGAGTGAAATGCTAAGAATGACTTGTTCGTTTTCACTCAAAGCTTCTGCTATTTTGTCTTCGTTTGAACTTTTTGGGTATTCAGCTCTTATGCTTTTAAGCTATCTTGTATCTAAACATCCATTTCTGCTTGGGGGGGACTGTTGGGCTTGCGACTGGTGGACTACTTTGTATATCTAAGTTAAATATCCTAAATTTTAACATAACTCTAAAAAAAAAGAAGCAAGTAGATTAGCCTTCGCCTTCGGGGCAGGTCATCAAGTAATCCATAATATCGTCGAGATTTGCGATTGCGACGGCAACCGAACAGTCGGCGGCACCGTAATAAAGGTAAAGCTCTTTGGTCTTTTTATCAACGACCGCTCCGGTGGGGAACACGACGTCGCCAACGTCGCCTACCCGTTCATACATCTCCTGCGGGCCAAGAACCCATTCATCGCTCCTGCGAAGCACTTTCCAGGGCTCATGCAGGTCGAGCAGGGCAAGGCCGACACGGTAAACAGCGCCGGCGGCGGTTATACGCACGCCGTGGTAGAAAATCAGCCAGCCCTTCTCGGTTTCAATCGGCTGGCAGCCAAGCCCCACGCGATGGCAATCCCAGTAGGCAGAGCGGGTCATAATCAAAACGCGATGGTCGCCCCAGTGCTTGAGGTCGGGCGAGAAACTAATCCACATGTGCGCTTCGCCGCGGACAATCGGGCGGTGAATCAGCACAAACCGGCCTTTGAATCTTCGCGGAAAAAGGCAGGCGTCTTTATCTTCGGGCGGAAGCAGCACGCCTAAGCGGGCGAAACTCTTGAAATTTTTGGTAATGGCAAGAGAAACGACGGGGCCACCTTCGCCAAAAGAGGTATATGTAATCGCGTATTGTTTTTGTTCCTCAAGCCAGATGATACGCGGGTCTTCGACTCCCCATCTTTCTTCCCGCGAATCGTGTTCTGCTTCGAATGTCGGGGCAGGGTCTATCTTCCAGCCGGTCCGGCCGTCCCGACTCCGGGCGACGGTGAGGTGCGAAAAGCCCCGCATATCCTCGCATCGAACCAGCAAAAATGTTTCATCGTTGATTCTTACGGAGGCGGGGTTAAAAACGGCGTTGACTGCATAAGGCCAGTCGCGCATCGTTAATATGGGATTACCTTCGTAGCGTTTGAAAAGCCCGTGCGCCTTTTTTTGTCTTTTAAGGTCTATCATAATTATCACCACTTCAAAAACAAACGGCGTATAATCGATTCTGAACTCTTAATTCTAAATTCTCAATTATGCTTTTGCAATCTGTGTTTCATACAAGCTTTGATAAAGCCGGCAGGTCCGCATCAGCTCATCGTGCTGGCCCTGCGCAATAATCCGGCCGTTATTCATAACGACTATTACGTCGGCGGCGACTATCGTGCTGAACCTGTGCGCGATAACGATGCTGGTCCTGTCGTGCATAATTTCTTCGATGGCCCTGTGAATTTTGGCTTCGCTGTCGGCGTCAACCTGGCTGGTCGCCTCGTCGAAAATCAGAATCGCCGGGTTTTTCAAAATCGCCCTTGCGATGACAATCCTCTGCAACTGCCCGCCGGACAGGCCCGAGCCCTGTTCGCCGATAATTGCGTCATAACCATTCGGCAACGGCTCTATAAATTCGTGCGCAAAGGCGCGTTTGGCGGCCTGGATAATCTCTTCCCTGCTCGCCCCGGCCTTGCCGTAGCCGATATTGGCCGCTATCGTATCATTGAAAGTTACTACGTTTTGCGTAACCATCGCAATCTGGCCCCGCAAACTTTGCAGAGTCGCCTCGCGGATGTCTTTACCATCTATCAGAATCTGTCCTCTGTCAGGGTCGTAAAACCTCGGTATCAGGTTTGCCAGCGTTGTTTTTCCTGAGCCGTTGGGGCCTACTATTGCCACCCTGTGCCCCGCCAGCACAGTCAGGTTGATACCGTTCAACGCGGGTATCTCCGAGCCGGGATACGTGAAAATAACGTCCCTGAATTCCAGCTTTGCCTTCAGCGTCGGCAATTTAACCGCATCCGCGTGCTGGGGCTCAAGCGACTCATCCATCATCCCGAAAACTCTTTCCGCAGCAGCGTTTGCTTCCTGAATTTTATTCCAAACGTCGCTTGTTCTTCTCGCCGACGCCGCTGCACCGCCCAATAGTCCCAAAAGCACCATAAACTCGGTGCCGTCCATCTTTTTGCCTGCAACCCAGCTTGCCCCGATTACTATCGCCACTGCGCCGGCCAGCATTCCAAGAACCTCCAGTATGGGAGCGGTCGCCGCGTCGGTCCGCGATATCTTCAATAATTGCCTCAGCAATCTTCCATTGATGTTCCTGAACGCGGCCTCTTCGTATTTCTGCTGGTTGTAAACTTTTACAACCTTAAGCCCGGCCATTGTTTCCTGGAGCTTGGCCAGCATTTGCGACCAGGCCACCAGGGATTTTTTCGAGGCCCGCTTCATTTTTTTACCCAGGACAGTAACCATCCAGAGCGTGGGCGGGGCGCCGCCTAAAAATATGAGCGTCAACTGCCAGTCAATCCACGCCGCTCCTCCAAGCAGAAACAGTGTGTTCAACGGTTCCTGCAGGGCCTTTCCCAGCATAACTTTGATGCCGTTGCCCATAGCACCAGTGTCGCGAATAAGCCGGCTTACTGAATCGCTCGGCCTTTCTTTGGCAAAAAAGGCAATCGGCATATTTATGACGTGCGCAAAGGCGTCTTCCCGCAAACGGTTTAACCCGACCTGAACCACTTTTTCCGCGATGTACTGCTGATAGTATCTGGCTATACATCGAATAATGGTAAGAACGGTTACGACGAGCATGATAAAAATAATCGCCTTTGTTTTGCTTTCATCAGTTTGGTCTCCGGGAACAAAACCGAGAGCTCGCTGCGCCAGATTAATCGCACCGGCTTTTAACCCGGTATAATGTGTGTCGGCAAGCTGCAAAACCTTGTCTTCGCCGGCACGCTTGATATGCAGCACGGCGGGCTCTTTGCCGGTAGTAGCAAGTTCTTCGAGCAATTCAGCAAACGAGGCCTGCCCGGCCTGCGGCTTATTGCCTATGCTGACAATCCGGTCTCCCGTCAAAAGCCCCGCGTTCCGGCCGGCGCTGTTTTTCTTAACACTGAGAACCAGCAGAGAGTTTACATAATCGGAGCTTTTGTCGCCGGTGAAGTCCATACTTTCCGGCACGTGAAAATCCACCCCGTATCGAAGCTGGCAGACCTTCCTGTCCGCCCAGCCGCGCAGACCCTCCTGCCCGGTCATAACCTTAAGCAGGGGGATAACAGTAATAAAACTTGCCGACAACAGCGTGGAAACAATAATCGCGCTTATCACAACAACAACAATTCGCGGCCACTGCGGCCATATATACTTGAATACGCGGGAAAACTCTTTCACTTAATGCCTCTCAATTAAGATTGATAATTGATTATTGATAATTGACAATTGGTCATTGTAGCTGCCATTGGCGAATAATCAATCATCAATTATTATCATTACTCACAGGTCGAGATTGACTGTCACAACTGCGGCTGTTATCCTGTCGGGTCATTTAAGGACAAGACGAATGAAAGTTGACCGGCTGGTGCTTGGAGAATTCGAAAACAACTGCTATATCGCCAGAAGCAGCGATGAGGCGAGCGACTGTCTTGTTATCGACACGGGACTGGACGTGCAGCCGCTGCTTAAATTTCTCGAACGCGATAAGCTGACGCCGGCCGCGGTGATTCTCACGCACGGGCATATGGACCACATCGCGGGCGTTGAGATGCTGCGGGAAAAATACCCGTCGATTTTGATTTATATCCACAAGCTCGATGCTGAAATGCTGACCGACGCGGCAGCAAATTTGTCGATTATGACCGGCTCTTCCTTAACCGCCAGCAAAGCCGACTACCTTATTGATGAGGGGGATACAATCGACAAGGCAGGCATCCAGTTGCGGGTCATTCACACGCCCGGCCATACACCCGGCGGAATCTGCCTTTATTCTGAAAAAGACGGCATCATCTTCGTTGGCGACACCTTGTTTGCCGGCTCTATAGGCAGGACTGATTTCCCCAACGGCAATATGCGACAACTAATAAAAGGCATCAAGCTTAAACTGTTCGTGCTGCCGGAGGACACAATTGCTTATCCGGGTCACGGCCCCGAAACTACAATCGGTCGAGAAAAGGCCGACAACCCCTTTTTAAGCTGATTACCGTGATGCACAAATCAACTCCACGTCTTCTTACTTCGCTGGCCGCGTTGAGCTGCATAGGAACGCTTGTATGCTGGGCGAGTGCGCCGCTTTTCATCAAATACCTGACCGGCTATCTCGACCTGTGGACACAAAATCTGCTACGCTACGTTGCGGCGTGCCTGTTCTGGCTGCCCATTCTTCTTATCGCCGCAAAAAAAGGTCAACTGCCAAAGGCCGTCTGGAAACGTGCATTGCTGCCTTTCATACCAAATATCTTTATGCAAAATCTCTGGACCGCGGCGTTTTACCACATCGACCCCGGTTTGGCGTCGCTGTTATCAATGACCGCGTTTTTGTGGGCCATCATACTTTCGGTCATATTTTTCGCCGACGAAAGACACCATCTCAGCAACCGGCTGTTCTGGCTCAGTATCTTTTTGTCAATTCTGGGACTACTCGGAGTTGTTTTCTTTAACCCGGCGTTTACGATGTCTTATACGATTATAGGCATCTCAGTTACATTGCTATACGGCCTTTTATGGGGAATTTACGCGGTCTCGGTGAAAGTCGCTTTTCGCGGCATCGACTCGCGAATCGGCTTTTCAGTTGTCAGCATTTATACAATCGTCGTGCTGGTCATACTGGAAATATTTATGGGGCAGCCGGGCAAATGCCTTGAGATGCCTTTTAGCGGCTGGTTCGCAATCATTATTTCCGGAATTACCGGCATCGCTCTTGGTCACGTGTTTTATTACATGTCGCTTCGCCGGCTGGGCGCGACAACGCCGTCGCTTGTACAGCTAGCGCAGCCGTTTATCGTTGTGGTCATTTCGTACTTCGTTTTCAGTGAGAAGCTGAGCGTCCCACAACTGGTCTTCGGCGTGGTATTGGTAGCCGGCTCAGCAATGGCGATTTTATCCAAAAAAGATGATGCGACGACATCAAACTGACACGCCCGTTACATTTACTCGAAATTGGCGTAGTATTCCGGCTTGCCGTCGTCGCTGTCGTATCGGTCCGTATCGGCAACATCCGCGTTTATCCTGATTCGCTCGATATGCTCGGCTTTTTTAGTGTTACTATCCACCGTAACTAATATGCCGTTCATTTTCACGTCATTGGTGGCGACCTCAAACGGCACAGGCATTCGCGTCCTGAACGATTTGAGCACACTTTCGGTAACTCTTCCAATAACTGAATCGTGCGAGCCGGTCATACCGATATCGGTAATATAAGCCGTGCCTTTGGGCATTATCTTCTCGTCGGCTGTCGGGACGTGGGTATGAGTTCCAAATACGCAGCTCACACGCCCGTCCAGATGATAACCCATCGCCACTTTTTCGCTCGTGGCTTCGGCGTGAAAATCGATAAATATAATCTCCGCCTGCTGCTGCACTTTGGGCAACAATTTATCAATGGCGTTGTAAGGACAATCGGCGGGCTTCATAAACAGCCGGCCAATCAACGGTACCGCGGCAACGACGGGGCCTTTGCCCGTCTTGTATATCGCCACGCTTCTGCCCGCCGCCTGTTCCGACCAGTTGGCTGGTTTGGCGATATTCTCCTGCGTCTCAAGAGTCGTAACTATCTCTTTTTTGCGATAGGTGTGGTCGCCAAGCGTGATTAAGTTTACGCCATATCGCAAAAGCTTGTCGTATATCTGCGGCGTAAGGCCGGAGCCGCCCGCGGCGTTCTCGGCGTTGGCTATCACGCAGTCAATTTCCCGCTCGGTTACAAGCTGTTTGAGCTTGTCCGCAAGAATACGCCTGCCGGGCCTGCCTACTATGTCACCGATACATAAAATGTTCAGTTTCATAAATCTGCACACTATGTGCTAAACGCCGTCCGCTGTTATCTTGCGTATTCGATGCAGCGAAGCTCTCGCAGCAGCGTTACCTGTATTTCGCCCGGGTAAGTCATTTCGGCCTCGACCTTTTTGGCAATATCGCGGGCGACTTTCGCCGCCGATTCATCCGGGACTTTTTCCGCGTTAACGATTACACGAATCTCCCGGCCCGCCTGAATCGCGTACGAGTTCTCGACACCAGGGAAGCTGTTGGCGATTTCTTCGAGTTTCTCAAGCCGTTTGATGTACCTTTCGAGCGTCTCTCTTCTGGCGCCGGGCCGCGAAGCGCTGATGGCGTCTGCGGCGGAAACCAAAGGAGTATATGGATTGTCGGGCGGTATGTCGCCGTGATGGCCCTCTACAGCATTTAGTATCGTCTGCGGCTCATTGAACCTCCGCAGGAAATTCGCCCCGATAACAGGGTGACTGCCTTCAATATCGTGGTCGAGCGCCTTGCCTATATCGTGCAACAAACCGGCCCGACGCGCGATTGAGCCATCCAGGCCAAGTTCATCAGCCATAACCTGCGCCAAAAACGCGACTTCGACGCTGTGCCGAAGAACGCTCTGGCCATAACTTGTCCGGTAATTCAAAGCGCCAAGGGTGCTAAGGACACGGTTACTCAGGCCGCGAATATTTGTCTCAACCGCCGCGTCCTTGCCTAACTGCAGAACCTTGGCGTTGATTTCCTTTTTCACCACCGCAACAAGCTCTTCGATACGCGACGGGTGAATTCGCCCGTCCTGAATCAGCCGTTCCATCGACAGTCGGGCGACCTCGCGCCTGACCGGGTCAAAGCCGCTTACAATAATCGTCCCCGGCGTATCATCCACAATAACGTCCACGCCCGTTGCCTTTTCGAACGCCCTTATGTTGCGTCCTTCTCTTCCTATGATTCGGCCCTTCATATCGTCGTTGGGAATCTCAACCGTCGAAACCGTCGCCTCACAGGTCTGCTCAGCGACATATCTCTGAATCGCCGTGGTGATAATCTCCCTGCTTTTTTCGCCCGCGATTTCAGTGGCCTCTTCGACCTTGCGCTGAATCAGGGCGGACATCTCAAGCTCGCACTCATCCTCCAGCCGTTTGAGAAGCATTTCCCTCGCGTCCTCGACGCTCATATTCGTCATTTTCAAAAGCTGGTTTTTCTGCTGAGCGACAACTGCCGTGAGCTGCTTGTCTTTCAGGTCGATAGTACTAATCCGGCGTTCGACTTCCTTGTTCTGCTCCTCAATGGCCTTTTCCTTCTGGTGAATTTGCTCAACCTGTTTATCCAGCGTATCTTCTCGCTTGGTGAGTCGAAGCTCCGTTTCGCGCAGCTCTGCGCGAACCTGGTTGGCTTCGACGGTAAACTGTTCTTTTTTCTTGATTGTTTCAGCCGCCGCCTCAATCTGTGCGGACCTGATTATATTCTCTGCTTCCTTCTTTGCGCCGTCCAACTGCCGTTCAATATCTTCGTGGAATGTCATGGTCTTGGCCTTGTTGATGAGCCAGACCGCAATCCAGGTCACGGAAACACCTATACAAATACCGGCAATTACGGCGATGATAGCGGAGACATCCATTTGCATCAGAATCGTATCCATATCTTTCGCCTTCCTATACAATGTTAGAAAACCAGTTAATCAAACCTGAATCGAGGGACAAAAGGCAGGATAGCTTAGACCCGACCAATCGGTCGGTATCCGAGAAATGCGACTACGGAGAATATACTTTCGCCTCAGCGAAAAAACGCCAAAAATCAAATATCAAAGCCACTTCGCAAAATATTACACCCGCGCTCGCGCGACAATGCGTTTTTCGCGGCATGGTTATTGTGATTTTTGATATGTCTTATTGATTTTCGCATTCTGAATTTCACTATACGCCTGGGCGAAACGTCAAATTTCTATTAATTCTCCACGCTATTTCTGTTTTACCCCGATATTAAACGGGGTTGAATGTAGCTTAACTGCCTCTTTGCCACCCTGTTAAAATCATCATTAGTTGCCTCTACATATTATACAGGGCGAACCTCTCTCAGGTTCCACTAATGCTACTTTATCATCTTTCCTCTGTCTGCCACGACCGCCGTGACAGGTTACAGGGGAGCGATGCTTCTCTACAGTAGCATCGGCAAACACGCATAGATGATAAACTGTTTTTGGTAATTGGTCAACAAAAAACCTCCTCCAAAACCCCTCCTGAGGCAGAATTTTAATTTTTAGAGTCGGCTGTCACTTTAGGACCGTAAATATTCGAATTTTGAGGTTAAATCTGCCCATAGCCCGGCTTTTCTGCTAAAATCAGGAGATGAACAGTAAAAAACATGATTTCAGACCAGCCGGTTTATATATCCACATCCCGTTTTGCCAGACCAAGTGCCGATATTGCGGTTTTTACTCCGAACCCATAAAAAACCATGCCCCCCAACGTCTCATTTCCGCAATAATCACCGAACTTACCGAAAAAAGGGGTCAGCCCGCCCTGAGCGAAGTCGAAGGGGAGCCGTTTTTTCAAACGATATATATAGGCGGAGGAAGCCCAAGTTGCCTGCCGGCAAAACAATTACTCAGGTTAATTGGCCAAATTACAAGCCGATGGCCAAAACCCGAAGAATTCACAATCGAGGTCAACCCCGGCCAGGTCAATAAAGACATATTGAGCCAATTACGCGCCGCGGGCGTTACCCGCATTTCAATCGGGGCACAATCCTTCGCTTCCGAAGAGCTAACCTTCCTCGGCAGAAAACATTCGGTCGCCGATATAGGCCGCGCGGTGCGGTCGGCAAAGGGGGCGGGCTTCGATAATATCGGACTTGACTTGATTTTCGCTATTCCCCGCTCGACTCTCAAATCGTGGAAACACAGCTTGCGCTCGGCGATTGATTTGGGCGTCCGGCATATCTCCGCTTACGCCCTTACTTACGAGGAACAAACGCCTCTGCAAAAAGCGGTTGAAACGGGCGAGGTTACGCCGGTGGACGAAGAAACAGACAGGCAGATGTATGAGATGACCATCGACGAGCTTGAAAAGGCCGGCTTCAAACAATATGAAATCTCGAACTTCGCAAAGCCGGGTTTTGAGTGCAAACACAATCTCAATTACTGGGCGAACAAGCCCTACCTCGGCATAGGCCCCGCAGCCGGGTCATACTGGAACGGGAAGCGAACTCTTAATATCGCCGACATAAAAAAATATACCGAGGCAATTGAGCAGGGAAAAAATGCGACCGCGGAAAGTGAAACTCCTGATAATATCCAGGTTGCCTGTGAAACCGCCGTACTTAATTTTCGCAGACGATGCGGAATAATCCTCGATGAATTCAAAAAACAAACCGGCTTCGACGCCGCAAAACTCTTCGCAGAGCCAATCGGCAAATATAAAAAACTTGGCCTGATTCGAACGACAAGCAAACGACTATGCCTGACGCGAAAGGCATTGCCTATCGCCGATTCGGTCCTCTGCGATTTTTCAGCTACCTGATAGGGGTGTCTTTTTCTGCCCGTCTATGCTATACTTGGTCAACTTATGAGCACGGAGCTAATACGAAATTTTTCAATAATTGCGCATATCGACCACGGCAAAAGCACGCTGGCCGACCGCATAATGGAACTCACCGGTGCAGTGAGCGACCGTGAGAAAAAGGACCAGCTTCTCGACGATATGGATATCGAGCGAGAGCGCGGCATCACTATCAAGGCCTCCGCGGTAACGATGAATTACGAGCACGGCGGCAAAACCTATATGCTCAATCTCATCGACACGCCGGGCCACGTCGATTTTCACTACGAGGTCTCGCGCGCCCTTACCGCCTGCGAAGGCGCGCTTTTGGTCGTTGACGCAACGCAGGGCGTTCAGGCACAGACGGTCGCCAATGCGTATTTAGCGACCGAGGCTGGCGCGGAGATTATCGGCGTAATCAACAAGGTTGACCTGCCATCGGCACAGCCCGATATCACCGCGGAAGAAATCGAGCACGTCCTCGGCATAAGAAAACAGGATTGTTTCCACATCAGCGCAAAAACCGGCATGGGCGTCCACGAGCTGTTGGACGCAGTAGTAACATTGCTCCCGCCGCCGCCGGATAATAGCGACAAACCAACAGCCGCTCTTGTCTTCGACAGCGAATGCGATGCCTATAGAGGCGTTATCTGTTACGTCAGGGTATTTTCGGGCGAATTGAATGTAAGGCAGAAAATCAGGTTTATGGGCACAGGCAGAACGCACCTTATAACGGAGCTTGGAAAGTTCACGCCCAAGATGTCCCCAGTTGAGCGGCTAAGCGCCGGCGAGGTGGGCTACGTTATCGCCAACGTCCGCCAGTTGTCCGATGTCACCATAGGCGACACGATTACAGACGACGCAAGCCCGGCCGAAAAACCGCTGCCCGGTTATGTACCCCCGATGCAGATGGTCTTTTCTGATTTCTACCCCGGCAACAATACCGATTACCCTAACCTGCGTTTGGCCTTTGAGAAACTCGCACTCAACGACGCGAGCTTTTCATTCATACCACAAAATTCGCCCGCGCTCGGCTTCGGCTTCCGATGCGGATTCCTTGGCCTGCTGCACATGGAAATCGTACAGGAACGGCTCGAACGCGAAAACGATATCGACGTCGTTCAGACCGCCCCGACCGTCAGCTATGAAGTCATTACAACCGACGGCCGGACACTGAAAATCGACTCGCCCGCCGACCTGCCCGACGTAACCCAAATAGAGGAATTGCGCGAGCCGTATGTTCGCCTCGAAATTATCACCACCACCGACACAATAGGCGGAATTATGCAATTGTCCGAAAGCAGGCGATGCAAACTGATTAAAACGGATTACCTCAGCCAGAACCGCGTGATGATGCAATACAAGGCGCCGTTGGCCGAAATCGTTTACGATTTCTACGATTTGCTTAAAGGAATCAGCCACGGCTACGCAACAATGGATTACGAATTCATCGGCTTCGAGGTCGGCGACCTGGTCAAAATCAATATCTTAGTCAACAAAATCCCCGTCGATGCGCTGTCGCTGATTGTGCATCGAAGCGTCGCCGAAAACAGGGGACGCAAAATGCTGGTTCGTCTGCGCAAGGCCATACCGCGACACCAGTTCGAGATTCCGCTTCAGGTCGCCATAGGCGGAAAAATCATCGCGAGAGAATCAATCAAGCCGTTCAGAAAAGACGTTACCGCCAAACTCTACGGCGGCGACGTTACCAGAAAAATGAAGGTGCTCAAGAGACAAAGGGAAGGCAAAAAGCGTATGAAGAACATCGGCGCCGTCCAAATCCCGCAGGATGCCTTTATGAGCATCCTCGACAGTTCCGACTGACCTATTTTCAATTCTCTATTTATTATTTTCTATTTACTAAATCCTGCTTTGTAGAACACGTCATTCCGAGCGGAGCGAAGCGCAGTCGAGGAATCTGTTATACTGTCATGCGGAAAATGGCTTAAAAGGCAATATTTTGCCTGTTTTTCGCTTGACTGTCCGGCTGTAAAACGCATAATCCAAATCACCTTTGCAGGAGAATAAACAATGTCCAGAGTTAGCGGTGACACTTTCATTGGTGAGGGAAAAATTATGAAACGGTATCTATGGGTTTTCCTATTCTTGGCCTCAACATGCTATGCCGAAGTCAATCAAACTGGGCCATACATAGTCAAGTCGCTTCAAAAACAGATAGAAAATCTAACAGCAGAGAACCAACAACTCAAACAACAGTTGGCGAACAAAGACAAGGAAATAGAACAACTCAAATCGCTCTGCCTCAAAAACAACATTAACGTTCCAATCAGTCCGGCGTTTACCGATTCACCCAAACAAGTAAACACAAAAGACCTAAATTCACAACCTACGGAACCCATTATTTACCGGGGACAGACGCGAACAAAAGAGTGGTTCGAGAAAATGTATCAGATATACAAAGACGAAATTGTTTATATTGATGGTAAGTATCAGCATAAGGGAGATATGAAATTTAACCCGATTTTCCCGACGCCAGCAGAAGTAAATACTGTAATTGGCTATTTTGATTACACAGTCATTCAAGTTATTGGACCCAGCGAGGCATTGATGAAGTCAGATTACTTTCACTACGGACCTTCAATAACATTTCATTTAAGTGGATATAATGGCCGGTTGGTCGATGGTCAAACTCTCTCATCTGTAAATTATCTTATTTGTGACGGAATATACGAATACACTACGACTCAGGGCGCCCGAGCAACTGTTCAGAGTTTTAAGATATGGCAACCAGAACCACTTACAAAAGAGCAGTTTGCAGAGGCATTGAAACAAGGAATTGAAGTGGAGGCCCGGAGAGAAAAACCGCAGAAGCCGAAAATTGGCACTGGAAACCGATTTCGTTAGTAAGCAAAAGTCCTTGATTCCCGCCCGAAAGTAAAAACTGAACGCCGTACGCTGAACGCTGAGTTAAAGATTTGCCTGAGCGTATTTTACGGCATTTGTGAAAATGGTCATACCGTCAGCATCATTTCCGTGGCTCGTGGCTCGTGCCTCGTCGCTCGTCATTCGCGTCCGCCCCTGACTCTCGGCTTCGCCGAGAGGCGGGCGAGACCTCGCCAGCAGGCGGGTCCAGCGCGGGTGCTGAGTGAATCGGACGTGTCTTTCAGGGTGAGGCATAAGACCCAGGACTCGTCCGGTAGAATCAGTTAGCCCGGCGATTGATTCAAAAGAGCCGTTGGGATTAACCGGGTATCCGCCTTCATTGCCGTTTTCATCGACGTATTTGAAAGCGATGAAACCATCCGCCTTGAGCTTTTCGAGAGTTTGCTGGTCTTTTGTTACGACCTTGCCCTCGCCGTGGGCTATTGGCAGATAGATTTGCCTGCCCTTTTCGATAAATACGCACCTGTCGGTTACGGGAGCAAGATATACCCACCTGTCCTCGAATTTATTGCTGTCGTTATACGTAACTGTCACAGCCTGGCCGGAAGTTTCGGGAAAAGGCAGAATTCCCGTCTTAACGAGGACCTGAAACCCGTTGCAGATACCGAGGACTAATTTGCCTGCGTCGATGAATTTTCGCACATGCTCGTAGAGGTGATGCTTTATCTGGTTGGCCAGGATTTTGCCCGCCGCAACGTCGTCGCCATAGCTGAACCCGCCGGGGATGACAAGTATCTGATAATTATCGAGTAACGATTTATCCTCGATGATTCTGTTTATGTGAACGCGGTCGGCTGCCGCACCTGCCAATTCGAAGGCGTGCTGCGTCTCAAGGTCGCAGTTAATCCCCGCCGCACGTAATACGATTGCTTTAACGTTGTTCATACCAATTCCCGATTGAATTGAGAATTTAGAACTTAGAAACAAGAATCACGCTGAACAATTCCAAATTTTTCATTCGTAATTCTAAGTTTTTTCGCACTGTATTTTCGCGAGCTGTTCCATAAGCGAATAACGCTGGACCGCGTCGCCGTTGGCCAGCTTCATCAGTTGTTCCGCCGCTTCAGGTTTTGACTTCAGCAACGACTTATAACGGTTCTCGTTATAAGCATACTCGTCGAACCTGATTGTCGGCGCCTTCGAATCAAGCTGCAGCGGGTTCTTGCCCTGCGCCTTAAGACGCGGGTCAAAACGATACAAGGGCCAATGCCCGCAGGCAACCGCTTTTTTCTGCTCATCGTAACCCGTCGTCATATCGATGCCGTGATTGATGCACTGGGCATAAGCGATTATCAACGACGGTCCCGGATATGCTTCGGCTTCAATGAATGCCTTTACCGCCTGATTGGTGTTTGCGCCCAACGCAATTTTGGCGACGTAGATATTCCCGTAAGTCATCGCCAACAGGCCCATATCCTTTTTCGGCCCCGGCTTTCCGCCCGCTGCAAATTTCGCAACCGCTCCGCGAGGCGTCGATTTCGACATCTGACCGCCCGTATTCGAGTAAACCTCAGTATCGAGAACCAGTATGTTTATGTCCGCGCCGTTCGCCAGCACGTGGTCGAGACCGCCGTAACCGATATCATAAGCCCAGCCGTCCCCGCCCAGCGCCCATACCGATTTGCGAACAAGATAATCCGCCAGCGTCACCAATCGTTTGCACTCGGCACAATCGCTCTTCTTGCACAGTTCCTTGAGTTTCACCACCCGGCCTCGCTGCGTTTCAATCGCGTCCTGCGACGGGTCGTTGGCAGTCACAGCGGCGATTATCTCACCCGCAAACGCCGCATCGATGCAACCCTTCTTGGCAACCGCATCGACCAGCTCCGCCGCCTGCTGTTTGAACTTGTCAACCGTAAGACGCATACCGAGTGAGAACTCCGCGTTGTCCTCGAACAAGCTGTTGCTCCACGCCGGCCCGCGACCATCTTCCCGCGTCGTGTATGGCGTCGTCGGAAGGTTGCCGCCGTAAATCGACGAGCAGCCCGTCGCGTTGCCTATCAGTGCCCTGTCGCCGAACAACTGCGATAGCAATTTAACGTATGGCGTCTCGCCGCAGCCCGCGCACGCGCCGGAATATTCGAACATCGGCATAATCAACTGGCTGCCCTTGACGCTTTCGCGTTTGAACAGTTTCGAATCAGTATTCGGTATCGACAGGAAATATTTGAAGTTTTCCCTTTCCTGCACACGCAACGGCTCCTGTGGAGTCATATTGATTGCCTTGCGTCCCGTGGGCTGTTTGTTCGCGTCTTTTTCCTGCACCGGGCACATCTGCACGCAAACGCCGCATCCCGTGCAATCCTCAGCGGCAACCTGAATCGTCGCCGCCATACCAGCGAATTCTTTGCCCTTCGCCTCGGCGCTCTTGAACGTCTTCGGCGCCTTGTCGAGATATTTCTTATCGTATGCCTTCAAGCGAATCGTCCCGTGCGGGCAAACCAGCGAGCACGTTCCGCACTGAATACAAAGCGACGGCTCCCAAGCCGGTATATCAACCGCGATATTGCGCTTCTCGAATTTCGTTGTCCCCACAGGCCACTTGCCGTCATTCGGCAACTTGCTCACGGGCAGCAGGTCTCCTCGCAGATTCATAATCTCCGCGGTTACTTCCTGCACAAACTTCGGCGCATCTTTCGACACCACCGGCGGCTTCGTCGTTTTGCTCGTAACCTTGCCCGGCACCTTGACCTCGAAAACCCTCGCCAAAGCGCCGTCAACCGCCGAGTTATTCATCGCGACAATTTTCTCGCCCTTCTTGCCGTAGCTTTTCAGTATCGCTCCCTTAATTGCCTCAATCGCCTTCTCAATCGGGATAATGCCGCTGATTTTGAAGAACGCCACCTGCATAATCGTATTGATTCTCGCGCCAAGACCGATTTCTTTGGCGAGCGTTATCGCGTCGATGACGTAGAATTTCAGCTTCTTGTCGATTATCTGCTTTTGCACTTCCTGAGGCAGCGTGTCCCAAACCTTGTCCGCCGGGTACATACTCGTCATCAAAAACGTCGCGCCTTCTTTGGCCGTCGAGAGCATATCGTATTTTTCGAGGAAGCTCGGGTTATGGCACGCGACGAAATCCGCCTTGGTAATCAGGTATGGTCTGCGAATCGTCTTATTGCCGAACCGCAGATGCGATATCGTAATCGCGCCGGCCTTCTTCGAATCGTAAACAAAATACCCCTGCGCGTTATTGTCGGTCTTCTGGCCAATAATCTGTATCGAGTTGTGGTTCGCGCCGACCGTGCCGTCCGAACCCAGCCCGTAGAACATCGCCGTATAAATCCCCTCCATCGGCAGCACAAACTTCTCGTCAACTTTCAAACTCGTATTCGAAACGTCGTCGATGATACCCACCGTAAACCCGTTCTTCGGCTCTTTCGCGTCCAAGTTATCGAACACCGCCTTGACCATCGCGGGCGTAAATTCCTTCGAGCCAAGCCCGTATCTGCCTCCCACAATCACCGGGTAATCTTTGAAGGGGCTTTGTTTCCTGCCCATCGCCTCGCCCACCGCCGTGCGAATATCCATATATAACGGCTCGCCCAGCGCACCCGGCTCCTTTGTCCTGTCCAATACTGCGATTTTCTTGACGCTCTTGGGCAGCGCGTTGATGAAATCCTGACCGCTGAAAGGCCTGAACAACCGTACCTTCAACACGCCGATTTTTTGTCCCTTGGAATTGAGATACTCAACCGTCTCGTGCGCCGTATCCGCGCCCGAACCCATAATTATGATGACCTTCTCCGCATCAGCCGCCCCAACGTAATCGAACAAATGATACTGCCGTCCGACAATCTTCGCGAACTTGTCCATCGCCTTCTGCACAATCGCCGGCGTCGCCGTATAAAAATTATTCGCCGCCTCCCTGCCCTGGAAATACACATCCGGGTTCTGCGCCGTTCCCGCAATCATCGGCCTGTCAGGCGACAGCGCCCTCGCCTTCACCGCCGCAACCAGCTCATCCGGAATCATCGCCCGCATATCGTCATAGCTCAGCTCTTCGACCTTCTGAATCTCATGGCTCGTGCGGAACCCGTCGAAGAAATGCAAAAACGGCACTCGGCTTTCTAAGGTCGCTAATTGTGAAATCAACGCGAAATCCATTACCTCCTGCACGCTCGACGAGCAAAGCATCCCCCATCCCGTCTGCCTGCACGCCATCACGTCCGCCTGGTCGCCGAAAATCGACAGCGCATGCGCCGCCAGCGACCTCGCTGTTATATGAAACACCGTGGGCAGCAATTCGCCCGCTATCTTATACATATCCGGTATCATCAGCAGAAGGCCCTGCGACGCCGTAAAGGTCGTCGTCAGCGCCCCCGCCGTCAGAGCGCCGTGAACCGCCCCTGCCGCTCCGCCTTCCGACTGCATTTCCGTTACCGACGGAATCGTGCCCCATATATTGCGTTCGCTCCGGGCTGTCTTATCATCCGAAATCTCGCCCATCGGCGAACTCGGCGTTATCGGATATATCGCTATTACTTCATTTGTCGCGTGCGCCACATGTGCCGCCGCTGTATTACCGTCTATCGTTACCATCCTACGTGCCATAAATACTTACCTCTCAATCAGTTATAAATATGTGAAAATTTAGAATTATGAATGCTGAATTTAGAATTATTCAATGCGGCTCTCAATTCTAAACTCTCAATTCTTAATTCGGTCTGTCAAGACGGATATTTATACTACTTTTGACGCTGCTAATCAACCGAATTTTTTAGACGCTGATCTTTACCGTGATAATGTAAGCCATTTTTCAGTTTTGACAATCTCACGAGACAGCAAGTTTTGATTTAATTTCATAATATATGTTACTTAATTTCTGGGTTTGCTGTGTGAAAGTACTGTTAGTATCTCCTTTTAAATGTTGACTCAATCCATCGAAGGCAGCGAATGCCTGTAGGAAATCACCGCCTAATATTAATATTGAAACATTTGGTATTTCCGTAAATTCTTCTGGGACTGTTTCGCTGGCAAGCAAATCATCTATATCCGCCAAAACTCCACAATGTACAAAGGAAGATAGTCTAGAATATATAGGAATAAGACTAAGAGGGAGCTCATTTGAATTTTTCGCTGGTATCTTGTCGTTAATATATTTAATGATATCCGTCAATTTAAATTTGTCCTGTTCTTTGGAAAGCTTTCCTGCGATAGCAAATTTACCTGCTAATTTTTGAGCTTTTATTAGTGATTTACCCATAAGCTGAGATTCGTATAACATGCAATGAACATAATAGTCTTTCCCCACATTATCATTTTTCTCTTCACATAGCCTCATGAAAGAGTATTGGAACTTGAGGTTATGTTCTATGAAAGAACGATAAAGAATATTCAAGCTATAATAATTTTCGGATTCGCATAAATCTAACATGGCCGTCACTATTTTTGATAATCTGCGAAGCAACGTAGCCAACAGAAATCCTGAAAGAGGAATGTATTTTTCTGAAAACTTAAATATTTCTTCCTCTGCAACTTTGTAAGTGTCCCATAGCTCACTTTCATATTCCCTAAAATCATCTATAGTGCATTTAAGCATAGATATATCCTAGCACGATGAAACCTTAATAATTGGGGACAGTAATGTGTTATATCCTATTTATATTTCATTTTTCAAATTCCCCCCAATTCTACCCAAACCGACCGTGTCCCGGAAGAAAAATCTATCCGGGAGTCCTTTCCGCCAGTGGCGGATAAATCCGCCTGCGTCGGACAAGTTTCAACGACAAAATCTCGTTTAATCTACGTAATTTTTTACTTTATCGTCCTTCAAAATCTTAAGAAGATATCCCGTTACGGTTATGCTATTTCTTTAAGGTTATTGCTGGTGATTTATTTTTTTGGTTCTATAAAGCATCAATATTTAGTCAGTTTTCCCATCCACGCGATGTAAGGTAAAGTGTTAGATTGTTCAATATATCTTCTATCCAATCTTTGAGTTCGCCTGTGCTGTGGGGAAGGTACATCAAATTGAGAACCAGATAGAGACGTTTCACGATCGCGAGGAAACGTTCTCTGATGGCCTCATTCCCCGATAGTATCTGCCGTATGGTAGATGTTGCATGTTTATCGAACAGGAACCGCAGGGAATATATGGCAGCCACAACATATTGACGTTTTGTATTTTCATCCCAAGCAGAAAATTCCTTTGCGTGCTTTTCAAGAGTTGACAGGTGTCCCGATAATTCCTCAAGAAAAATGTCGTGTTTATTTCTCATGTTAATCCGCCCACTTTTATAAATATTGACCTTAGATTTGTTTATCTAGAAGCCTAAGTGTCTTGCTTGCAAGATGCTCTGGTTCGTAATCCAATTTATGTTCAAATGTCAAGGCGGTTTTTTTGCTTTTACATAATCGTTCAACTCGCTTCTTTAGACTATTTCGAACGGTGATCACATAGAATCGGCGACATGTATTTTTATCTATCATTCTTTTTATCAGGCGTAATCCAGTTTCTTCGCAGTCTTTGAGTGTCCTTTTCTCTGGATTTTCTGTAGGAAGAACAAGGTCTACAATTGCAAGGTCGTACTTTTGTCCTTTTTCGATCCGTAATTTGGCGTCTTCCCCAGAAACACAGACATTAGTCTCATAACCTTCTTTTTCTAGGATGACTTTGTATCCCTTCGTTATCCCTTCGGCATCTTCGATAATTAAAATTCTCTTTTTGCCAACTTGATTCATCTCTAAGCTCCTAACATTTCAAAGATATCAAGAAAGTTGTCTTCCAACGAGGAACTCCATCTTTTCTTGGTTCCGACGGTTCGCTGGATTCCACACTGATATGCCCATTATGCAGATTGATAAGTTTACGTGATATATAAAGGCCAATTCCAGATCCTTCTATGCTCACTGTTTTTGCGGTTTCTCCGCGTATTGTTTCATCAAATATCCTTTCTCGGTCTGAGTCCAGCAGATAAATACCATAATTAGTTACTCTAACATAGACCCATAATTTGCTTGTGTGAGATATATTGACTTCGATGGGACGACTCCCTATTGAATATTTTATAGAATTATGTAATACGTTAACAACACATTCAAGGGTACCCTCGGGGTTCCCAATTACTTTAGGTATCTCCTGCCCCTTTTCTGTGCATACTTTAACAGATATTTCTATATTCTTAGATTTTAAAAATGGTCTGAGCCTATCATGTGCCTTGTCGATAATTTCCTTTATGCTAAATGAAGCAGATGCTTGATATATATCTTCGTCTTTCTTTAAATCGGTCGAAAGCTGTTCGTAGATATTGAAATTGCGGCATCCTCGCTCTAGCTCCATTAGACATGCACGAAAGTCACGATAATTTTCTTCAGAAAAACCATAATGAGAGAGGGTATATGCGGAGTTTTTAAGTTCCATGATAGGTCTTGATACTTGGTGGGCTATGTTGCTGATCAAAGTTCGTCGCTGCTTGTCTTTATCGGCTATTTGAATTGTTCTCTCTTTTAGAACACGTACTTGGTCTCGCTGTTGATCCATTAGATGCCCAATTTCCATGAACTGACTAGTATTTTGCAATATAATGTCTATGGTTTTTATGTAACTAGGCAATATATGCCCCATAGGTGTCAACACGCCACAGTTATCGCATAATAGCGTAACCCATAGTATTCTATTCTCGCCGGCCGCGATACACCCAAGCGTGGCATGTGATATATTATCGATATTTATTGACCTCTTTAGCTTAGATAAAAATTCGGAATTTACATCTGACAGCTTGTACGTTTTCGTCTGATTACTCCCGTACAGGTTGCAGATTATTCGATCAAAGTCTTTTCGGTTAACATTTATATGATAAGTTTTTTTGAGTTTTCTTGAGCAGACCCCTGCATGGGCTATAACATCTATTCTAGTAACCATAGCATCGTTTTCTTTTGGTTGAGCCGTACACAAAGCAGAATAACACCTCCCTATTTTATTGGTCAGTTCTGATAACATTATTGCCATACTTTGGTAAATTTCTTTTTGTATACTCCTTGAAGAAATAGCCCTTTTTTTAGACATGAATGAACTCATGTTATTCAATAGCGAGAGAATTATCTGGTCGTATTGCATTCTTTTTTTGTTGTGGAATGATGCGGAAGCTGCATCTTCTATTGGTCTCATCGTATCGGCGAGTTCTTTGACTCGCTCACCAATCAACCCCTCAGATTTGTGCTCGATTTCATCATATAGTTTTGTCAAGTCTTCGGGATGGGCATGTTTAATTTTGAGCCCTATATTCCCTACTTCTTCAGTAGAATATAGATATGTATCGACTTTATTCTGACCAGCCCAGAAACCAGCGATAGGGGCACGATTCCCCTCATTAAAGTCCAACGAAATGGCTCCTATCAACTCGACCAGACCCGCAGCGCACCTGTAGGAATATACACCATATTCCGGGTATTCTCTAATTTTGTCGATAGGATATTTTTTAATTAATTCTTTTATGTCCCCAGGAATAACAGGCTCATGGTGCCCTACAAGATTCAGTCCTTGCCAGTTACATGCCAAACATAATTTTTCTCCTTCCTCTGTAGACCGAATTTCTTGGCAGTAATGCTTAAACGTCTTTCTGTACTCTTTTGGAAAGAAGACACCGTCGTTTTGGACAATCCCTAAATTCGAGCCCAAATTTGACTCCATTCCTCTTACGACCAATTCCAAGAGTTTTGGCCCAATCAAATCGCCAAGAAGAGGAATTTGATCGCTTGGTCCAAATATCTCACTAAGAGGCTGAACATTCAGTTGATTACTCATGTATCCCTCATCCTAATTTCTATAGATGTTTCAATTATTATTAAATATAAGGACACCATACTGCCTCCTCACTATTTATAACAGCGTATTCCAAATAGCAAAGCTGATGGTCAAAGGTGCGTTCTTCTCGTAGCGTAGCGAAGATCCCCGAGTGCTGCCTCTTCGGCTTAGTACAGGGGACCCATTATTCAACAGTTATTTCTATCCTTAAGGTAACAGTATATCCCCAAACTAAAATCGAAAACAAGCTTTTTTCCTTAAAAATCCGTGTTAATCTGCGAAGCCTTGCGTAGCCCCCGCGCTTAGTTATGCGAAGCCCCGTCTTGAGGGGCGAAGCAAAACTGCGGGGGTGGCTACCTAGTTTTTCTATGCGTTTTTCTCTGCGATATCCCCGATAACAGGCAGTTTAAACTTTTCGCCCTGATAGGCCTTAATCATAAGCAGAATCCAGAGAATTAAACCCGCTAACCCCAGAAGACCATTAATCAGGGAAAAAACGCCGATTAGAGCACCCAGGCCTATCGCAGCCAATATCCCCGTAAAAATCCCTATCGCAATGCTCAATATAAACAATGCGCCGAAGGTAATAATCGACTGCAAGGCGTGGAAACGAACGAATTTGTTTTCCTTTTCGATGAGAAAGAAAATAAGCCCGGTAATCCACCCCAAAACATAACTCAACAATCCCGCGACGTTCGCCTGCATACCTGTTGAGGTCTTGCCTAAATCCTTTGTTTCCATTTTATCCTTCCTTATTATTCTAACTTTTTTCCTGTTTTTCGACCAAATAAAAATCCGTGTAATCCCTTCGGCATACTCAGGGCAGGCAAAGGTGCAGTTATCTCCAGCGGCCGTCTCGTCTGTCCTGAGCAAACGTAGTGCGTCGAAGGGTTCCGGCCTTAAGTTTCCACTAAACCCACTATAAATCCTCACGTTCTTCCCGTCAAATGAAAATCCATCCCTTCGGGATACCGCATTTTTGCCTTTTGCCTTTTGCTTTTTGATTTGAAGTTGAACTATCCGCTATACACTACCCGCCTGTCCTGAGCAGAGTCGAAGGGCTATCCGCTACTCGATTCAAACAAGGTCAACTGCACGGGGTTTGAAACCCGCGTGATATTGCACAATTCGGCGGTAATATCGGGATTCTGGCAGCCGCAGATGTGTATGGAAACGCCGAAAGACAAGGCGATTGTTTTAATCCGCTCGTATGCCTTTTCCCTTATTTCTTTTGGCAGCGCAAGACCCTGCGAATTTTTCAATCCTATCGGCAGTACGCAACCCTCCGAATACGGCCCAAGCACTTTAGCCAGTAACGCTTTATCTTTGATGTTCACCCTGATGCTTTCCCGAATGGCCGGCCTGAGAAACAGGTAATTTACCGCGACCTCCTTAACACCGGCGCCGGCTGTCGCCGAAAACAGGTCGTTTAGCATCCCGTCCGAATCCGTAACGCCGTAAACAAGCGGGTCGGCGCGAGTGCCGACGGTAACGCCCGCCTCGATGAGGTTTTTTATGGTCGCGAGCTTTTCGGAAACGCTCGCGGTGGCCGGCTCGAATATTTTCCTGATATTGTCATCTGCGCAGCTAAGTCCTATCTGGCAGCACACAAGCCCCCTGAAGCGGGTAAACAGCTTAATAAAATCGGGCGGAACAACTGCCTTTGTAACGAACTGAACACCGACGCCTGCTTCGAGCAAAATCGTTATCGTTTCATAAGTTTGGGCAAGTATTTCGGAAATCGGCTGAAACAGGTCACACGACGGGCAAAAATAGACGGCTTGCGGCTTTTTTCGTTTTCGGACAAGTTCCTGTTTTAGCTTATTGGCGGTATTATCGAAAAGTATGACTTTGCCGTCTCCGGGATATTGCGAATAGCCCTTGGCATAGCAGTAAATGCAGTTGTGAATACAGCCGGCGGTTATGTTGATGGTCGGAATTTTTGAGAGGCAGCGAAGTTGCGAGGGCGTAAGAACATTTGATTTCCTATTCTTTGTAATAAGTCCGGCCATATCTTTTCCCCCGGAAGTAAATCCGCAAATTCTTTGTTACACAGACAAAATATCGATGCAGAGTTTAGCCGATTATGCCTATTTATATGAGAAGCAGCAATATTTTCGAGATTAAACTCTACCAGATGCCGCATTAAATCTTTTTTTGTCAAATCAACATCCTCGATGACTACAAGTTTCGCAAGGTTGCATAATCTTTCCAAAACGCTCTTCCCTTCGGACAATTGTAAGCTCGCCTGGTTAAACTGCCTGATCGGAAAGCATATTGTGCCGGTATCGCTAACATGCAAATCGCTTTTGCCATACAATAATTGTAACCCTTTATAATAACTGGACAACGACAAATGCCTGAAACTCTTTCCGTTTTGCAACGAAACATTGCTATTTTTTAAAAAGATGTTCTTGGCCGATGTATTGTCCGGGTTTATACAGTTATATGGCTCAAATCTCCTATCCATCCAAAAGATTTTAGTTAATCCATTTTCGCCAAGTTTATGGATTAATCGCCAGTCATCCGAAAAGTCCAATTTGAATTCGCTGAGATTGTTAAATAGGCGGCAGAGTAAAGCGACGTCAAATTTATAGCTTCCCTGGGCTAATTTTTGTTCTTTGAGCCATTGCAGGTAATCAGATTGATGATAGTCCAGATATGATATGGTTCCTCGTAAGGAACCTTTATTAAAATGACGCAAGGGGTTTTGCACACGCAGTCCAACCATTGAGCAGGCCAACTTGCAATTCTTAGCAATATTAGGGTGTGCCTTCAGAATTTGACGCCAGATGTTACTTGCCAACGCTCCGTTACCGCTGCCGATATCAACAAAATTAACTTCTTGTCCAGATTCTGTGTCTGTTTTTGAAAACAGTTTCGTCAGAAAAGGCGAAATTGCCAAGTCAGCCAAAATATGTGAACGCTGTTTGCTTCGCGGGTCCGTTTTATCCGAGAAACCAGAGGTTAGTGACTCAATCAAGGCAAAAGAGTTTGCTCGCTCCGAAAGGGATGTGGCTGGATATAAAAGCAAAGAGATTCCATATTCGACATCGATTTTATATTGGCGGTAATGGTAATAGAGTCCGGCTTCATCGAAATGGGTAATGTTTGGGCTTGTTATCAACGCGAGAAACTTGGGGTCATCTTGAGCTTGTTGCTGTTTGATTTTTGCAAGTAAGTAACACGGATTTCTTATATTTGAAGTGCCACAAGCCGATCCAGCTGTTCCACCAGCCCAACCAATTGAGAAATTTTCAAAGCCAACGATTCTGCTTAGCGGGTTCAAAAATGCTTTATTGTTACTGGAATTATTTGGATTATTTAATGCTTCCCTTAGTAAACAGAAATAATGATAGCAATAGTTTATCGTCGTCGGGTGACTAAATCTCGCCTGAATGTATTGCCTTCTGGCTTCTCTCAAGCTTTCCAAGATATTAAGGCCAATTGGCGATAGCAACGGAGTTACCATTTCCCAGTACTTCTGCCAGGATTGTGTGGTAAACATTGGGTGGCCGTACCAATCGATTAAAATATCAACAAGAATATCCTCTGAAAGTAAGATTTTCTTAATTTCGCCCTTGATGTATTCACGATGCAAACCGCTTGGTCTGGTAACGGAAGTTAAATCATCTTCTTTTCCCACCGTAAGAGTTCCTTTTTCCCCGTCTCACCGAATATACTTATCTATTCCGTTACTTTTAATAACCTTTCCCTCCGGCCCAAGGGGTAACAATAATCGTCTCTACGCCAAACGCCGATTATACGTTATAATGCGCGGGTGAAAAGAAAAGAACCTATAATACTGACTGAAAGAATTGACCGCGAATTCCTGCCCTTTGTTCGCAGGCCGAGCAGATACATTGGCGGCGAAACTAACCAAATCAAAAAAGACCTCTCCGATTGTGCATTAGCCGTCGCGTTGTGTTTTCCCGATACTTACGAGGTCGGGATGAGCTATACGGGTATGGCGGTGGTTTACGAGGTTCTCAACCGTATGTCCGACGTCGCCACGGAACGGGTTTTTGCGCCGTGGTTAGACGCCGAGCCAATCCTGCGAGAAAAGGGTATCCCGCTTTTTTCACTCGAATCGAGGGCCGCCCTAAATTCCTTCGACGTCATCGGCTTCAGTTTGACTAACGAATTGTGCTATACCAACGTGCTGAATATGCTGGATTTGGCAAGCATACCTGTCCGCAGCGAAAACCGAAGTGAAGCCGACCCCATTATTATCGCGGGCGGCGGTATGGCGAACTGCTGCGAGCCGATTGCGCCATTTATTGACCTGTTTGTTATCGGCGAGGCGGAAAACGCCGTCCCTGATTTGGCCCGATTGATTATCGACCTCAAAAAAGCCGGCAAATCAAAAAAAGATATCCTGCTTTCCGCCGCGAAAAAATTCGACTGGGCTTACGTCCCTGCGCCTTACAAATTCGAATACGATGGCGAGAAAATAAAATCGTTTTCCGCTGTCAAAGAAAACCTGCCCACGCGATTCAAAAACGCGATTGTTGACGACCTCGATAACGCACCCGTCCCGGCCAAACCGATTGTGCCGTTCGCCGAGGCGATTCACGAGCGGGTCAGTATCGAGATTATGCGGGGCTGCCCCGGCCGGTGCAGGTTTTGCCAGGCGAGCTTCTGCCGAAGGCCTATACGTTACCGCAGCATCGACAAAATCTTCGAGACAGCAAAAGTTGCTTACGAGGCGACGGGCTTCGATACAATCAGCTTATTGAGCTTATCGACCGCCGATTATCCCGATATCGAAAAGCTGATTGACCTGCTGCACAGTTATTTTACGGATAAATACGTGGGGCTGTCGCTGCCCAGTTTGCGGGTTGACCAGCAGTTGAAATTATTGCCCACGCTTGCAAATGAGGTGCGAAAATCGGGCCTGACCATCGCGGTCGAGGCGGCATCCGAACGGCTCAGATTAATCATCAATAAGCCGTTGAAAGACGAGGACCTTTTCGCTGCCGCCTCAGCGGCGTATCAGGCGGGCTGGCAGAAAATCAAACTGTATTTTATGACGGGCCTGCCAGGCGAGACCGAGGACGACATCAGGCAAATCGTTCACCTCGCGGACAAACTGGCAAAACTACGCAGGAATTTCGACGGCAAAACCGCCTCGGTCAATGTTGCGGTAAGCTGGCTCGTCCCCAAGCCGCATACGCCGTTCGGCTGGCTTGCGCAGCAGCCGCGTGAATATTTCGAGAACGCCAAAAACACAATCATCTCCGAGAAAAGGAAAATCAACGCCAAATATCTTCAGTTTAAATTCCACGAGATAGACCAGTCGGTTCTCGAATCGGCCATCGGGCGAGGCGACAGGCGATTAGCGGATGTTATTGAATACGCCTGGCGCAACGGCGCAAAGTTCGATTTATGGAGCGAGACATTTAACCCGGCAATCTGGGAAGATGCTTTTGAAAAACACGGTATGAATCTCGATGCCGCCGCACAAAGACAATTCTCAACCGATGAAATTTTGCCCTGGGAGCATCTTGGCGGCCCGGAAAAAAATTACCTGCTGAAACATTTAGCCAATTTATGATTTATGATTTGAGGGATGGCTTCGTTTTTTAAGAGTTGCAACATTTCTTTGTAGTCGTTGTTGAGCATCTTTTCGGCCCGAAATAGACCATAACTCCTGTGTAAGCTCCCAGACCATAGCAACACATTCGGCGGCAGGCCTGTCAACGTAGTCGCTGGCGGGCGCTTTACCCCTGATGAGCGTTGCTCGGCTGCGGTCGATACAATTTATCCTCTGCTTTTCTCTCATGTCAGTTATATTTTACGGTAAATGAGGGTTTGAGTCAAAGAAAAAGGCCGAGTGGTTTGACCACCCGACCTTTATAATTCGCACTTTCGAGCAAACCACTCCGACAAACGAAGGATGACGCGATTATCACTTTTTCACGTTCACGCCGCCGGGCAGCTGCAGGCCACCAGGGACGGCGCTTTCCCTGAACTTTACTATGATTTTAACCGCCTCCGTCGGGTCATCGCTGACGGAAAATACATTCAGGTCCTTCGGCTGAATGCACTTTTCGGCGAGCACTTTGTCTCGCAGCCAGTCGAGCAGACCTTTCCAGTAGTCGCTGCCCATCAGTATTACGGGGAAGGACGCCTGCCGGAGCGTCTGAATCAGCACCGCAGCTTCGAAAAATTCGTCCATTGTGCCGTAACCGCCGGGGAGAACAACGAAGCCATGGGCATATTTAAGGAACATTACCTTGCGAACAAAAAAGTACCTGAAACGCAGCGAGATATTCTGATACTTGTTTGGAATCTGCTCGTTTGGCAGCTCGATATTCAATCCGACACTCTTACCCCCTGCTTCAGCGGCCCCTTTGTTAACCGCTTCCATAATCCCGCCGCCTCCGCCGGTTATGACGGTAAAACCCGCCTTGGTGATTTCGTAGGCGGTTTCCTGTGCCAGCTTATAATACCGATGCTCACGGTCGAGCCTCGCTGAGCCGAAAATCGACACGGCCGGCCCCACCGCGGACAGCTCCTGAAAGCCATCGACAAACTCAGACATTATCCGAAATATACGCCAAAGGTCCTCAACCGGCTGGCTTGTTAAATTGGGCATCACGAGCAGGTCTCCTTCAAAATCATATTTCTTATATCGGCTATGCTGCCCCGGTTTCACCACAAGGCCGGGTTATTCGCCGAAGGACAGTATTTCGATATCGCACAATTCGGGCAATCCGGCTTTCTCGCCTGGCAGGTATTTCGCCCGTGCAAAATCACCGTATGACTGAATATCGTCCAGTCCTTCTTAGGGATTATTTCGGCCAAATCGAACTCAAGCTTTACCGGATCGCTGTTTTGCGATAATTGCAGTCGGCGACTAAGCCGAATTACATGGGTATCGCACATTATCGCCGGCTGACCAAAAGCGTTGGCAAGGACGCAATTGGCGGTCTTTCTGCCCACACCGGGCAGAGTAACAAGCTCATCCATCGTATCCGGCACACGGCCGGCAAATTTATCGATTATCGTCCGGCAGGCCCCCTGGATATTGACCGCCTTATTATGGTAAAAGCCGGCGCTTCGTATATCATTTTCGATTGTTTCAAGCTTTGCCTTGGCCCAATCCTGCGCGGATTTATATTTTGCGAACAAAACGGGCGTAATCATATTCACCCGCTTATCGGTGCATTGGGCCGAGAGTATCGTGGCGATGAGTAATTCGAGCGGATTGCCGAATCGTAATGCCACCGATGCGCCGGGGTAACACTTTTGGAGAATGGGCAGTATTTTGCCGACGCGCCGGGCGGTCTCTTTCTTATCAACCGTAAAACTTGTGGCCGGTTTTTTTGCCATAGGAAGGATTATTGATTCTTTAATTGTTCAAGGGCAGATTTTAGCTCGTCGCCGAATGACAGGCCTCGCCAGCGTTTTGGGTCATTCTGTCCTGGCACAAGTAATATGTTCACCGGCACGCCCGGCTCATTGTAGATTTCTTTCAGGGCAATCGTCGCCGGATAATCGCTCACGGTAGTGTCGGCCTTAATCGCCAGCACTCCTTTTTGCTTTATCAAATCCGCGATGTCTTTGCGGGCGTAAACTTTTTTATCAACCACCGCGCAGCTAAGACACCAGTCGGCAGTAAAATCCATAAGCACAGGTTTATTGACGTCCTGTGCCTGCTTTATCACAGCCGAATCATATTTTTGCCAGTTAATCAGCGATGGTTTTGGAGCAGGCAAAAATATAAAGCCCGCCGTAACCGCCAGCGCAACCGCGATTATCCTGACCGCCCATCTTCGCGAGGCAGGCGCAGCGAAACTCACCCAGCCGCCCCACATCCAGACGCAGAACCCCAAGGCCACCGCGAAATACAGGACATTAACACGCCTGTCAACAGGAAGAGCGGCAATAAGTTTGACCGCAATAACAAGAAGCACAAAGCCGATGGTTTGCTTGAACAATTCCATCCAGCGGCCTGGCCTGGGCGTCTTGCTCAATAACGCGGGCATCGCGGTTAATACCGCAAATGGCGCCGCCATCCCGATTCCGATTACCATTATCGCAAGTGTCGCCAGACCGAGCGGCTGTGCCTGCGCCCAGGCGAACGCTGCCGCCAATATTGCAAAGCTGCACGGCGTACTGAGTATCGCCGCCAGAAAACCCATCCCTACCGCGCCGCCAAATCCTTTGCCTGAGCCGCTTTTGCCCGATATTGACGAGGGGACGGTAATCGTAAAAAGGCCAAACATAAATAACGCCAGCACCACCATCAGCATCGCCATCCCGGCGACAAACGCAGGATTGCGGAACTGGTCGCCCCACTGAAGGGTGGTGTTGTAAACGAGTTTCAAAATAATATTCGCGCCGGCCAGGCACGCGAAGAAAAGCATAACGCCCGTGCAGAACGCAAGCCCCATTACAATTGACTTGCTCTTGCCCTGTTTCGCCTGCTCGACCAGCCGCATTACGATGATTGGCAATACAGGCCAGACACAGGGCATAATGTTCAGCGATAGACCAGCGACAAACGCAAGAACAAGCGCCGCCCAAATAGAATAGTCCGCCCATTGGCCCGTTGTTAAAGCCGGCGATTTCTGCGGTTCGGGAAGGGTGAACTTTGGCTGGCTTGATTCCCCTGGCTTGATTTTTACTTCAACTTTTACGCTGCCGAAATCAGGAACGCGACATTGAGTGTTCGAGCAGACCGCCCCGACAATACCGATATCAACAACGATTGTCTTTTCACTTGAGGATTCCATTACGGTAAAAGGTAGATATACGGCAAAGTCGCCGCCGATTACGTCTATCTTTTTGCCCAGCGCGTCATCGTAAAACCAGCCGGGTTTGGGAAATATCGGTTTGCCAAACGACAGGACTTTCGCACCATGCTCATTAGGTTCGAGCTTGAGATTCATACCGCCCGGTGCGTTATCGGCGGAGGCATAGAAATGCCAGTCCTTTTCCAATTCAAAGTGAATCGCTATTGCACTTTTGCCTCCCGGCGACACCGTATCTAATTGCTGCTCGGCCCAAAAAGTTACAACATTGATTTTTTGCCGTTGCGGGACTTCGGCGGCAATCGCCCCGGCCGACAATAAAGCAAATACTATAAGTATTCCGCTTGTTCTAATCCTCATATCCCTATCGAAGGATTAAAAATATTGAAACGTCCGCCTTTTATTTCTTTTCTTCGGCGGTTTTTTTGTCTTTCGCCTGCTCAACCGCAAGTAAATCCGCCACCGTCGGCTTATCGAGGGAGCCCCCCGCGACAATAATCTTCACGTCTTCCGCATCGAGCGTCTCATACTTGAGAAGGGCTTTGGCAATACGCTCTACATTGTCCCTGTTATGTTCAATCAGCTCACGGGCATTGTTAAACGCCTCGTCGGTTATCCGCTTGACCTCTGAATCTATTACCTCCGCGGTCTTCTCGGAATACTCCTTCTCGGGAGGCAGCCCGTAGAATGTCTCCGCAAGCCCGGCATCCGCCTCGTAACTTACAGGCCCCAGCTGTTCGCTCATCCCCCAGGTCAGCACCATTTGTTTGGCTATCCGCGTCGCCTGCTGGATATCTGATTGCGCGCCGCTCGATATGTCCCCGCAGAACATTTCTTCGGCGATTCTGCCACCGAAGCAAACCTGCAGCAGCGCCATACAATATTTTCTCGTAAACAGTGTGCGGTCCTTTTCCGGCAGCGCAAACGTCGCCCCGCCCATCGGTCCGCGAGGTATAATGCTGACTTTATGAAGCGGGTCCGCCTCTTTCAATATTGACTGCACAAATGTATGTCCCGCCTCGTGGAAGGCGGTTATCTCCCGTTCTTTCTGGTCGATTACCCTGCTTTTTTTGGCGCGACCCCAGCGCACCTTGTCTCTTGCCTCTTCAAGGTCTGCGCCTTCGATGAAATCCTTGTTGGCCATAGTCGCCGCCAGCGCCGCCTCGTTAATAATCGCCGCCAAATCCGCACCGCTGAACATAGGCGTCCCGCGGGCTGCTCGTTCGAGGTTCACATCGGGACCGAGCTTGACCTTCTTGGCGTGAACCCTGAGTATCTCCATCCGGCCCTTGAGGTCCGGCAAAGGCACAACCACCTGCCTGTCGAATCGCCCCGGCCTGGTTAACGCGCTATCCAGTATGTCCGAGCGGTTCGTGGCCGCCATCACAATCACCTGGTCATCGGTATCGAACCCATCCATCTCAACCAGTATTGCGTTTAGTGTTTGCTCCCGTTCATCGTGTCCGCCGCCCGCGAAACTTGCGCTGCGTCTGCGTCCCACAGCGTCAATTTCATCAAGAAATATAATACAGGGTGAGCTGTCTTTGGCTTGTTTGAATAAGTCCCGTACCCTCGACGCGCCGACGCCGACGAACATCTCAACGAAATCGCTTCCCGATATGCTGTAAAACGGAACATCCGCCTCGCCCGCGATGGCTTTTGCCAAAAGTGTTTTGCCGCAGCCGGGAGGCCCCACAAGCAATACGCCGCGAGGTATGCGTCCGCCGAGCCGCTGGAATTTCTTGGGATTTCTCAAAAACTCGATTATTTCCGCGACTTCTTCCTTGGCTTCGTCTATTCCGGCGACGTCCTCGAAGGTGATTTTTACTTTTTCTTTATCGTGCAGGCGATGCTTGCTTCTGCCGAATGACATCAGCATACCGCCCGCCCCGCCGCGAAGATTACGAGCAAACATCAGGTATAAAAACAGGCCCACAAGAACAAGCGGGAACAGCATACCAAGCAGGTTCCACAGCCAGACGCGCTCTTTGCTCTGCTCAACCTTCAGTCCGCCTTTTTCAATCTGCTCAGCCAGCAGCTTTTTCAGGTCATCATCGAGAACGCCGCCTGACCTGTATGTAACGACGAATTCCTTCGCGGCTTTTTGCCCCTTGCTTGCCGTCCACTCCTGCTTGAACTGGCCGCTGATATCGGTTTCGCTGAGAACAACCTTTTCGATATGCCCATCACGAAGATGCGAAACAAACTCGTCGTATCTGAGCGTATCGACTCGCGGCGTCAACTGCTGAACCAGCAGCATTACCGTTATTATCACGCCCGCAATCAAAAGCAGATTAAACGGCCCGTTGCGGGGCATCATCGGATTTTTCCCGGGTAAATCTTTTTTCTCGAATCGACCTGGGTTGTTTCTTTTGTTTCGTTTTTCTGCCATATAATCCCTGCCACGAAGACACCAAGACACTAAATTTTAACTTTATTTTCTGCTTCGTGCCTTTGCGACTACCATTTAGATTCCATCATTTCCACGATTCGCACCGCAAGCGAGTTTGCCGCGAGCGTCGAGCCGTATGCGAAGCTCTGGCTTTGCCATTCCGAATAGCTGGCTGACGCGATTGCCGTTTTATTATCTATCAACAGTTCTCCGGTCCGCAGGTTCTTCCAGCTTACCACGGCCCGAAGCTCGACATTCTTCTCCAGCGCCCTGCCTATCTGGCGTTCGGTGGTCAAAACCGACTCTTTGACCTGCACAATCTGTCCGCTTATTACGGTATCGGCTTTGTCACGGTTCGAAACTATCTTGTAGGGCGTCTGCGATTCTATGCGCTTCGCCAGGGCGTCGGTCAGCTCATACTCTATGCCGCGTCTGAAACTCTGATTATCAAACATTTCCACGTAAACAGTCGCGACGTCCTTCGGGTACAGCGATGTGTTGCTGTAGCCCGCGCAGCCGGCAAGCGTCATAAAAACGCAGGTTGTAAGAGCGTAAGTCACGCTTTTAATTAAGGATTGGAAATTGAGAATTGAGAACTGGGGAGCGCATCTTCCGTCTCCTGATTTTTTATTCTTAATTCTAAATTCTGAATTCTTCATTTTAAATTATTAACTTTGTTTACTTTTTACTTATTTTCTCTTTCGCCGTCTGCGCCGCTTTGGTGTCCGGCCAGGTATCAACAACCAACTGGTAATACATATTGGCAGGTCCTGCGCTGCCGGTCCTGTCATAATATTTGGCTATCAACAGGTTCTTCTCTGCCAGTTGCTCGCTGATACGGGTTAAAATCTCATCTACCTTCAGTTCCTGCGCCTCTTCAGGATAACGCAGTTTAAAATTCTCATAATAGGTCTTTGCGCTGATTAAGCTTGACCCGTCATACACCGCCCCGCGATACGCCGCGTATTTGGTCCTCGCCATCGCCAGCAGTGCGTCTCTGGCTATTTGGCCTGTGGGCCAGCGCATCGATATTTCCGACCACTTGAGGTATGCTTCGTTATACTGTTTGCGTTTTTCGTAACTTTGAGCAACAGACAGCAGGGCATTTTTCGCTATGTCCGCGGTGCCTGTCCGGTCGCTGATTTTTTCCATTATCTTTACGCCATCATCGAAGGCGCTGACCCTGAATACAAGAATTGTCTTTTTACGGCCCGCCAAAAACTCCGTTGCGACTTCAAACTGCCGGTTGAGTGCGGCGTCTTTCAGGGGACTGATGGGGTATTTATCCAGAAAATCATCGTATTGCCTCACCGCCTTGGTCAGCTTACCTCCAGCCAAAAGCACCTCGGCTTTCATAAATGAATCGAAGTCCTTGCCGGCAACACCGGGAAAATCCTTCTTAAGCTGTTCAGCGGCTTTTTGGACCTTGTCCGGCTTACCCGAATCAACAAGCTTTTTTATTTCCGCAACCCGCAGCAAATACTGCTCATTATCGCTGTCCATCGCCTTTTGCAACTGACCCTGCTCATCCAATCGCAATGTTTCTGCGCAAAAGGCAACCCGCCCCGTCGGCAAAGCCAAACTCGCTGCTATCAAAATCGCCAATATACTGAGCTTTCGCACAATTGCTTCCCCGTTCAATAATTCAAGTAAACGGTAATGATAATCCATCCTCCGGCAATTAGCAATACAGATTCAGTCGGATTTATTGTGGTTTGGATAGCGCAAATCCTACTCTTGCGTAAGCCAACCGCCTTTCTTCCCAAAATTACCCCTTTTGCCTGGTTTAAACTTGATTAGTCCGGTAAATTATGATAAACTGTTAGCCGTAAGGTGAAAGCCAAAATCAAATGTCGAAGTGTGCCTATAACCACCACCAGCACACACCCCCAAATAATATGGTCGTCTTACAAACTTTTTTAGCCAAATCGGACGTTGCTTTGACTTTGCGGAAACCGAAATGACGAAAAAGAGAGAAATTTTAGTGTAACTATGCTGATCGTTGAGAAAGATTTGACTAAAATACATGTTTTCGCGAAGCGATTCCGGGCGGCATTGCTTTTAGCGTTCTTTTTCTTTACAACGCTACCTGTCTGTGCCCAACAAGTCAGCAGCAGTTTGGCCATCAGCAGCTTAATGCTGAGCGGGCCGATAGGACTTGTCCGTCCGCCGAAAACACTCACTGACCCGCAACCTACGAGCGAGTCGAAATCGCTTATGTCTTTTTTAGTAGATTATTACGGACAGCAGGTCCTTTCCGGCCAGCAGGACATGAGCGAAATAAACTATATCTACTCCGTTACCGGGAAAAAGCCAGCCATCGGCGTCTTTGATTTAATTGATTACTCGCCCTCGCGCATTGCACACGGCGCCAATCCGACAGGCCAGGTCGAAAGCGAAATAAGCTGGGCCAATACCGGCGGCGGGATTGTCAGTTTGAGCTGGCACTGGAACGCGCCCACCGATTTGATAGATGAGCCGAATCAAGAATGGTGGCGCGGATTTTACACATATGCCACTACGTTTGATATCCAGGCGGTCCTTGCCGACCCCTGTGGCCCGAAATACCAACTGCTAATTAGCGACCTTGATGCAATCGCCGTACAGTTAAAAAAGTTCCGTGACGCGAACCTGCCCGTCCTCTGGAGACCTCTTCACGAAGCGTCCGGGGGGTGGTTCTGGTGGGGAGCCAAAGGGCCGGGGCCTTTTATTCAGTTGTGGCAACTCATGCACGACCGCTTTGTTAATTATCATGGTTTACACAACCTTATCTGGGTCTATACCGTCGGTGACCCGGCGTGGTATCCGGGCAATAACTACGTTGATATTGTGGGGATGGACATTTATCCGAGCGACCCAAACACCAGCATGGTTGGGTACTGGCTGGATACTCAAAGTCATTTTGAGGGAGTTAAGCTGGTCACGCTGTCCGAATCGGGAATCGTTCCTGACCCGAATAAAATCAGGGCCGATAAGGTATGGTGGAGCTGGTTTTCTGTGTGGTCAGGCAGTTTTATCGAAGACGTAAACCAAAGCTTTCTCAACGCCGTCTATCATGATAAAGATATTATTACCCTTGATAAGCTGATCGATTGGAAGCACTATCCCGTTACGGGCGGCGCTCCCATTGTATCGATTACGCAGCCCGCCGAAGGCGCAAGATTTACTTTCGGCGCCAATATCACAATTTCCGCAAGTGCGTCTGACCCCTGCGGCGCTGTTACCAAAGTGGAGTTTTATAAGAACGACATCAAACTGGGGGAAGACGCCAACGCGCCTTACAGCTTTTCCTGGACCAATGCGCCCGTAGGCACTTATGTCCTCAGGGCTGTAGCCACCGATAACAGCGGGCTAAGGAGCGATTCTCAGGAAGTTAATATAATGGTCGGGACCCCATTGCCGACGAAGATTGTACGCTACGAAGCGGAAAACGCCGTAAGGGAGGTCAACGGGCCAAACTTCAGCTCGAACTTCCCCCCTTATTCCGGCACCGGTTCGATGTATTTTAACGGCAGCGGGGGAACGGGAATCAATTTTATCGTCACCTGCAGCAAAGCGGGAAATTATCCTTTGACGATTCGATATCTGATACCGAGCGGCTGGGGCGACAAGACAAACACGGTCCTGGTTAATGGCTCTGAGATATGGTCACCTGTGTTCACAAATACCAACAGCACCTGGGCCAGTTTCGCGTTCGGGAATATATCGCTGAATGCCGGCTCCAATACTGTTCGTATCCAGCATAACTGGGGCTGGTTCTACGTTGATTATATCGAGATTGAATTTCCCAGGGCAGGCGACTTTAAGGACTTTGCCGATTTCGGCCAGCAGTGGAAGCACACCAATTGCGGCCCGGCCAATAACTGGTGCAGCGGTTTTGACTTCAGCCAGGACGGCTCTGTCCTTCTCGACGACCTGAAGTCATTTACTGAAAGCTGGCTCAGCAACATTTAAAGTTTTTATAAAAAATCATGAGGAGGTTGTAATGACGAAGACGAACAAAAAGGCCATACAAGCCGGTATTTTTATTCCTCCTTGTTTTGCTGGCTTCGCCGGTTTACGCAGCGGATTTGTCTATTTACATTTTAGAGATTAGAGAAATGAAAGAGAAGAACAGAAAATTAGTTATCGTATTGGCAGGATGCCTCTTCATCGGATTGATGGCACTGACTGCGTCGGCCCAAACGCCGGCATACGGATGGCATAACGTGCAAATTGTCGGCGGCGGCTTTACGACCGGCATCATTTACAACCAGACCGAGCCAAACCTTGTTTATATAAGAACTGATATGGGGACCGCTTACCGTCTTAACCCGGTTACCAATAGATGGATACCCCTTCTTGATTGGGTTGACTGGAACAACTGGAACCTGACGGGCGTCGAAAGTCTGGCCACAGACCCGGTGGACCCTAATCGTCTTTACATAGCTGCGGGTACATACTCAAATTCATGGGCAGGTAATGGCGCCATATTGTGCTCAACCGATAAGGGAAAAACTTTTACGACCTCCAATCTCACAATCAAACTAGGAGGAAATATGCCGGGACGCTCTATGGGTGAGCGCCTTGCTATAGACCCGCATAAAAACAGTATTCTCTATTTCGGCGCTCGAAACGGAAATGGTCTTTGGAAAAGCACAAACTATGGAACTGCATGGACTCGAGATACAAACTTTACCGCTGTGGGAACTTATGCATCCGGCAGCGATATAATCGGAGTCGTCTGGGTAGTTTTTGATCCTAACGGAACTGGCGGCACAGCAACACAGACTATATATGTGGGTGTGGCTGATACTGGTAATTGTATTTATCGAAGCACTAACGGAGGCGCCACGTGGGCGGCTGTTCCGGGACAGCCAACAGGATATCTGCCTCATCATGGATACTGGGCAACTAACGGATATCTTTATATAACCTACAGCAATACATGCGGCCCATTTGATGGTTCCGACGGCAGGGTGTATAAATACAATACAGGCAGCGGTGTATGGACTAACATAACACCGAGCAGCCCGACAGGTTTTGGATTTGCAGGTCTTGCGGTTGACGCTCAGCATCCCAATACAATTATGGTCACAAGTATGGAACTATGGTGGCCGGAGGACATTATCTTTCGCTCGACCAACGCCGGTGCATCGTGGATCAATACGACCACGACAGGTTCTTATACACTCGATATCTCCGTTGCTCCATGGCTCGGTTGGGGAGGCACCCCGAAACTTGGCTGGATGATAGGCGATATAAAGATTGACCCGTTTAATTCCAAGAAGATGAGATATGTGACAGGCGCTACGATTTATGGAAGCGATAACCTGACAAACTGGGATTCGAGCGGCACGTTCGATATTTCAGTAAAAGCAATGGGAGAGGAAGAGACTTCCGTGCAGGATTTAATCAGTCCGCCGGCAGGTGCGCATTTATTAAGCGCTATTGGCGACCTGGGCGGTTTTCGTCACGCGGACCTTAATACGGTTCCAACCTTGATGTGTATGCCTCCCTCGTTCAGCACGGGCACGTCCCTCGATTACGCCGAGCTTGACTGTAACTTTATCGTCCGCGTCGGCAACGGCGCCAGCATCAACTACGGCTGGTCAAATGATAACGGCATTACCTGGACAGCAGGCACGACTCAGCCGTCAAGCGCCAGCGGAGGCGTTATTGCCCTGTCCGCCAACGCAAGCAGGATTGTCTGGGCGCCGTCAGGTATTGCCGTAAATTATTCGACAAATATAAACGGTTCATCCTGGAGCGCATCTACAGGTATTCCGGTTGATACTCGTATAGCTTCAGACCGCGTAAATCCGAATAAATTTTATGGATTCAATTCCGGGACTTTTTATGTGAGCACAAATGGCGGAGCAGCATTTACCTCAACAGCCGCAACAGGACTTCCTTCTTCCGGCATTATCAGGGCGATGCCCGGTATTGAAGGAGATATCTGGTTAGCTGGCGGTTCAGGCTCAACTTATGGGGTATGGCATTCCATAAATTCAGGAACAAGCTTTACAAAATTATCAGGCATACAGCAGGCCGACAATATTGGTTTTGGTAAAGCAGCTCCCGGCAAAAGCTATATGACCCTTTATATAAGTGCTCAAATCGGAGGCGTTCGCGGTATTTATCGTTCCATTGATGCAGGTGCGACATGGGTGAGAATAACTGATAGCCAGCATCAATTTGCCTATACTGGCCCTATGATTACCGGCGACCCGCGAGTTTTTGGCAGAGTCTATTTATGCACCAATGGACGCGGCATCATTTACGGAGATTTTTACGGCGATTTCAATGGCGATGGCATAGTAAATATTTATGACTTACATGAATTTTGCCAAAACTGGTGGCTGGAGAACGATTCTATCAAGACCCTTGGAGTTGATTTGGACAACGATGGAACAATCAATTTCTACGAGTTTTCCGTCTTTGCTCAGAACTGGTCCACACAATAGCTTTATCGCAGATTGGCATAATACACATTGATTTATGGAAGATATTGAGATGAAGATGAAAAGAAGATTTGTTGAAGTCGTTATTGCTTGCGTACTGCTTTGTTTAGTTACCCCGCTTTATGCTGACACCCCCTGGCTGCATACGGACGCCAATCTCATAAAAGACCCCAATGGAAATGTCGTTGTCCTGCGCGGCGTCGATACGATTGATATAGGCGCTGTCCAAAGCTGGTATAGCGGAGGTATGACTGGTCTGATTGACCGGGTAACAAATAAAAATGATTCCCAGGGAAGCTCTCTGGGCTGGTACACCAAGGTCATCCGCCTTGCCGTTTATCCATCCGACGAGGAAGATTTTTCAAGTCCTTTTACCTTCACCCCCGGCAATGACAATTACTATAACCAGCTCCTCAGGCCCGTTGTTGATTATTGCAAGACCAAGGATATTTATGCCATTATCGACTGGCATTACGTCGGGAACAACACCTTCGACAAAGTTTCACAGACAAGCGCATTCTGGTCATATATAGCCCCGAAGTTCGCAAATGACAGCCATGTTCTTTTCGAGCTTTTCAACGAACCGGGAAATACTTCCGGCGGTTCGGATGCGGCCAACTGGGCAACCTGTAAACCTGATATGCAAACGTGGATTAATATTATCCGTGCTTCCGCACCTAACAACCTCATTCTTGTGGGTGCGCCGAGCTGGTCTCAGCAGGTTGGGCCGGCGGCGGCCAGTCCCCTCGATGGAAACAACATCGTTATGGTAGTCCACATTTACCCAGGTCACTGGCTTGGCGGCAGCCAATCTTATTTTACGAATAATATTAATACCTGTCTTACCCGCTATCCTATTTTTGCGACCGAATGGGGGTTCCGCGGCAGCGAATCCCAGACTAATCTAAAGGGGACGATTGCCAACTATGGCCAGCCGCTGATGGATTTTTATGAAGCACGTAAAATCAGCAACAGCGCCTGGGTCACTGATTATTCCTGGGAACCACAGATGTTTGATTCAAGCTGGAACCTTCTGGTCGGCCCGGGCGAAATGGGCGGTTTTGTAAAAGATACGCTGTACGCCAAGCAGTTTGCCGACCAGCCGGGAGGTGGTGATACCATAGCTCCTGCGGCACCGACGGGATTATCCGCTACAGCCGGGAACTCAACAGTTTCGCTTGACTGGAATGACAACAACGAAAGCGACCTGGCAGGTTATAACGTGTATCGTTCGCTGACTTCAGGCAGCGGTTACACTAAAATAAATACCTCTCTTGCGAGCACTTCCAGTTACAGCGATAACAGCGTTAGCGGCGGCGTAACTTATTACTATGTTGTCAGGGCCGTCGATACATCCAATAATGAATCAGGCAACTCAAACCAGGCCTCAGCCACGCCCACAGATACAATACCGCCGGCAGCGCCGACAGGTCTGACGGCAACAGCAGACAACAGCACAGTTTCGCTTGGCTGGAACATCAACAGCGAACCGGACATAAACGGTTACAATATCTATCGTTCAACAACATCGGGTGGAACCTACACAAAGTTAAACGGGACGCTGCTGAGCAGCTCCAATTACATTGATAACAGTGTTTCCAACGGCACGACTTATTACTATGTCGTCACAGCGGTAGATACATCTTCGAATGAGTCCGCAAACTCAAGCGAGGTCTCGGCGAAACCGCAAATCGCCACAGATGTTAACCTCCTCGGTTCGTGGGCATCAGGCCTGACTCACACAAAAGAATCGGGGAGTAACCGTTCGCTTATATTCGTCGCGCACGCCGAGCATACCGCTACGACAAGTTTAACTGCTGTGACATACGGCGGTCAGTCGATGACCAAGGTCATTGATAGGATAGTCACCAGTAGTAACACCTACGCATACGTTGCAGCATTCGTACTCAACGAAACGGGCGTCGCTGCCGCAACCAGCAACACCTTTACTCTCACTTGGAACACAACGCCAAGCGCCCCAGGATATTCCAGTGTATTTCTTAAGAATACCAACCAGACAACTCTTATAGGAGCAACCGACGGAAATACTACGATAACACTGAATCCTATCAAGACCAATCCGCTTTCCACAAACAATGGGGATATGGTTATTGTCGCCGCTACTTGTGGCAACTCGGGTTCATATACACTGGGTGCCGGCTTTACCGAAGGTATAGACCAGACAATGGCTTCGACGGCTACGGGCGTAACCGGGCACAAACACGCGACAGGCGCGCCTGAAACGCCAAGCGCAACACACACTAGTCTAAACCGTCAGGTGATTATAGGATTTGTAGTCAAAGCACCGGCGAATACACCGCCTGCAGCACCAACGGGTTTGTCCGCTACAGCAGGCAATCATACTGTCTCGCTCGACTGGAACAATAACGGCGAAAGTGACCTGGCCGGCTACAATGTATATCGCTCGACAACTTCAGGCAGCGGCTACGCCAAATTGAACAGTTCGCTATTGACCAATTCGGATTACAACGACTCTAATGTTTCCAACGGCACGACTTACTATTATGTCGTTACAGCGGTAGATACCGGCATACTCGAATCAGGTTATTCAGGCGAAATATCAGCAGTACCCCATCTTCCTGCCACGGGAACTGGAGCAATCCTCCGTGAGTGGTGGACAGGCATATCAGGAACAGCGGTCAGTGATTTAACTTCGAATGTGAATTACCCCGACAATTCCACCGGCAGGGAACTGCTTACGAAACTGGAAGGACCAACAAACTGGGCGGATAATTACGGCACAAGCATTCGCGGTTATGTAATACCGCCTGCTGACGGCAACTATACGTTCTGGATTGCCGGCGCCGACAGCGGTGAGCTGTGGCTTGGCACAAACAGCAATCCGGCAAGCACTGTTTTGATTGCGTATGTGCCTGGCAATCCCCAGTCATCGCCGAGGTCGCTTGTCGCAGGCCAAAAGTATTACATCGAGGTCCTGCATAAAGCAGGCACCGGCAACGACAATATATCGGTGTCCTGGCAGGGGCCGGGAATAAGCCAACAGGTTATCGACGGCCTATACCTATCGCCCTGCTGTCTCGATTTCAGGGATTTCGCTGATTTGGCTCAGCAGTGGAACCACAGCGACTGCAACGCGGGCAATAACTGGTGCAGCGGGGAAGACCGCGACCATGACGGCAATGTCTGGATTGACGACCTGGCAACATTTGCCGAGGAATGGCTTTTATTTTAAGAATTGAATAGTCCCAAGGGGCTTAATTGCTGCAACATCATTGCCGGCAGGAACTTACGCCTGCCGGCATTACTCTTTTAATTTGCCACGCAACAACTTAATTCTTGAAAACGTAGATGGTTTTATGGTAAACTGATATTGAACAGGTAAATGGAGTTACTGACCGATTGCGGCCCATCATTACTGTCTCCACACATACCCAGTAAATGGGGTTTGCGTCTTTTTTTGGGGTTAGAATGATGACGAAAAAAAGGTTAGCTCAAATAATCGTGGTTTTCGCGCTTTTCTGCTTTGCAACCCCACTTTATGCCGCCACTCCCTGGCTGCACGCTGAGGGCAATGTAATCAAAGACCCCTGCGGTAATACCATCGTTCTCAGAGGCGTCGATTTAATAGATTTGGGCTTCCTTCAGGATTGGGAAGGCGGCGCAATCGCTATGGTTGACCGGCTGACGAATCAAAACGACCCGTGCGGAAATTCTCCGGGCTGGTATCCGAGAGTCCTAAGGATTATGATTGCCCCCCCTGATTCAGTAAGTCCGCCAGGAAGCTGGCCTCATCCATTCGACCCAAACAATACCGATTTATATACTCTTCTCAGGACAGTCGTTGATTACTGTAAAACCAAAAATCTTTATGCAATAATTGACTGGCATTATGTGGACAATACCTACAGCCATGTTGCATCAACAAACCAATTCTGGACGTATATGGCGCCGAAATTCGCCAACGACAGCCACGTTATTTTTGAGCTTTTCAACGAGCCGATAAATACCAGTTTCGGTTCAGACAACGCCAACTGGCTAAGCGTCAGAACAGATATGCAAAACTGGCTTAATATCGTGCGTTCATACGCGCCTAATAATCTTATCCTTGTAGCGGGGCCGAGCTGGTCCCAAGCAATCGGGCCGGCAGCAACTTATCCCCTCACCGGAGATAACATCGCTATCGTTTCGCATATCTACCCCGGCCATTGGCTCAGCGGGACACCCGGCAATAACTGGTACACGACCCATATTAATAACTGTCTTACCCGATACCCCGTTTTTATGAGCGAATGGGGATTCTATAACAATCCAAGCGACACGCTTGGTTACGGCTCTATCACTAACTATGGCCAGCCGCTCCAAAATTTTCGTGAGGCACGAAACATCAGCAACAGCGCCTGGGTTTCAAGTTATGACTGGACACCTACGATGTTTACAGGCAGTGCGACGAACTATATACTTCGCGTAGGCGAATATGAAATGGGCGGTTTTGTCAAGGATACGCTTTATCTGAAGAGAAATGACAACCAGCCCAGCGACGGAGGCACTATACCACCGGCGGCTCCAACAGGACTGACGGCGACACCAAGCACGGGAACGGTAACGCTTGACTGGAATGACAATACCGAAGGCGATTTGTACGGCTATGATATTTATCGTTCGACAACACCGGGCGGCCAAACCAATCGGCTTAATCTTGTGCGCTCGAAAACTTCCGCTTACACAGATACCAACGTCGCGGGCACAAGGACCTATTATTATGTTGTGACGGCGGTAGATACAAACTTTAACTCATCCGCCGATTCAATCGAGGTGTCAGCGACTGTTCCTGCCGACTCGACGCCTCCCGCGGCCCCTTCGGGTGTATCCGCAACGGGAGGCGACACAATTGTTTCACTTGACTGGAACAACAACATTGAGCCGGACGTAAACGGCTATAACGTGTATCGCTCGACTGTCTCAAACGGCACATATACCAGATTAAACGGCACTCCATTGCTGGTCTCAGAATACAACGACATCAGCGTTACAAATGGGACAAGATATTATTACGTTGTCACCGCGGTAGATACATCGCTGAACGAATCCGCCGATTCGAGCCCGGTTTCGGCAATACCGCATATCGACCTGCCCGTAGCAATCCTCGGCTCTTGGATAACAGGCACAACTCACGCGAAAGAATCGGGCATCAACCGCGCTTTGGTCTTTGTCGCACACGCAAAAGGTATTAGCAGCTCGGCAACTATAACCGCTGCGAGCTATGGCGGACGACCAATGACGAAGATCATCGATATGAGACAGGGTTCATCACCCAGCCGGGTATATGTCGCCGCATATATCCTTAATGATGCCAATATCGTTGCAGCAGACAGCAGCGGCAACTTCAGTGTTACATGGAGCGCCAACCCCACTTATACTGCATACGAAAGCGTATTCCTTCAGAATGTTAATCAGGCAACTCTTTTCGGAGCCGATGCCAATGCCGGTTCAAGCACTACTACGGTATCGACCTCCGCGCTTGCAACCAGCAACGGTGATATGGTAATTGAAAATGCTGCCAGCTCTGCATCGGGCACATACACAGTAACAAGCGGCTGGACAAAAGATGTAGATCTTAGTTCGGCTAATCCTGATGGTATGGATGGACACAAGGCCGCAACAGGCGCCAGTGAAACGCCGAGCATAACACAGGCAAGCGGTAACCATTCGCTTATCGGCTTCGTAGTCAAGTTTGCACCGAACGTGTCCCCGGCTGCGCCAACGGGAGTGACAGCAAATCCAAGCGTAGGAACTATCCTGCTCGACTGGAACAACAATAGTGAAACCGATTTGGCCGGCTACAACGTTTATCGTTCGACAACCTCGGGCAGCGGCTATGTCAAATTGAATAGTTCGCCGTTAACCAGTTCAGAGTACAGCGACGTCAACGTTTCCAGCGAGACAACTTATTATTACGTCGTCACCGCAGTTGACGTAGGCGGTCTCGAGTCCGTTTATTCGGGCGAGGTTTCCGCTACGCCGATCAATGCCGCGAGCGGCACCGGCACTATTTTGCGCCAATGGTGGCTGAATATACCAGGTTCTTATGTATCCGATTTGCAAAACAACCCAAACTACCCCTATAACCCAAGCGGCAGGCAGTTGATTACGAAACTTGAAGGACCGGTAAACTGGGCAGACGACTACGGCACGCTTTTTCAAGGATATGTGAATCCGGTGACCAGCGGTGATTATACATTCTGGATTGCCAGCGACAACCAGAGCGAACTGTACCTTAGCATAGACGCTGAGCCGTCAAACATCGCGGAGATTGCTTACGTGGCGGACTTCACCGATTATCACGAGTGGTATAAGTATCCTGAGCAGCAGTCGTATCCGGTTTCCCTCGTTGCCGGCCAGAAATATTTTATCCTCGTGCTGCACAAAGCGGACACCGGCAATGACAACATCGCGGTGGCCTGGCAGGGACCGGGAATCAGCCAGCAGGTTATCGACGGCACATATTTATCGCCCTGCTGCCTGCAGTTTGTGGACTTTGCGGGGCTTGCAGCCCAGTGGGACCGAACCGATTGTGGCATCGGCAATGACTGGTGCAGCGGCGGCGACTTCAACCGGGACGGGACTGTCGGGATAGATGACCTCGCGTCGTTTGCTGAGAGCTGGTTAGCGAGCGGCTTTTATTAAACAAATATCGCCAACTTAATAAAAAAGGGCCTCAAGATAACTTGGGGCCCATTTTATTTACAACGCCTTGTGAACTTTATTTTAAAAATCCGGAGACGAGGTCCCCCCCGTTGCACTGGGTATTACTCGGTCAGCAACCCCGTCCCCTTCGAAGAAGAGAGGAGAAGAGAAGGCGTTAATTTCTCATTAGCTCCGTTTAGAATATAGGAACTGTTCCGGGGAAATCCAAATCGGACAGCAAAAAAAGAGACCCTGCTTGGCTAAAGCCAGACAGGGTCCTTTATATACTATGGAAACGGGTTTAGCCGTTGTGGTTTTTAACGGACGTTGGGTCTTTTTCCTTTTCAATGGCCTCGATTTTCTGGACCCTGCGGAGATGTCTTCCGCCGGCGAAATCGGTGCCAAGCCAGACCTCGACCATTTTGCGAAGCAGGACTTCGCCCAAAAGCTCACCTGAGACGCAAAGGACATTGGCGTCATTGTGATGACGAGAAATGCGTGCGCCAAGCTCATCGTAACAGAGGGCGGCACGAATGCCTTTGACCTTGTTGGCCGTGATGCTCATTCCTATGCCGGTGCCGCAAGCCAAAATAGCTCTGTCGGCTTTTTTCTCCGCGACGGCTTTGGCGGCACGATACGCAGGGTCAGGATAATCAACGGGGTTGCCGTCAACTGTCCCGACATCAATGCACTCGTGGCCAAGCTGGATTATGATGGTTTTAATCAACTCTTTGGCTTTGTAACCTCGATGATCGCTTCCAACCGCTACTTTCATAATGTCATCTCATCAATTCTTTTTGTTATCGCTTTGTCGATGCGTTCGGCACAATTGTCGTAAACCGCCTGTGACTGACCTATCGGGTCCGGGATATCGGTCCCGTCGTCAAGCAGCGAACATTTACTCGCGGCTTCGGGGCACATTTCCACTACCGTTTCCCGATGTCCCCGCGTCATAGCAAATATCAAATCACTCTGCTCAATCAGGTGTATCGTCAATGCCCTGCTTCTGTGGGCGCTGATATCGACTCCCTTTGCCGCACAGACCTCGACGGCCTCGTCGCTGGCGGGAAACCCGACCATACCAAACGTGCCCGCAGATGTTATTGTATATCCCTTTTCTACGAGCCGGTCAATGGGGCAGGCCAACTTTTCCGCAATATGTTTTTTGAACAGGCCTTCAGCCATAGGGCTTCTGCAACTGTTGCCCGTGCAGACAAACAGAATCGTAACCTGAGCCATTTCAAGGAGTTGCGATTCGGAATAGACGCCGGGCCTGAGTATTTCGAGGCCTTTTTGGCTTATCCGGGCGACTGTGCTGCTTTTGGCATATTTACATAGTCCGCCATCGAGAACCATATCGAGCCGTCCTTCAAACTGCTGAGCAATGCCGGCTGCTTCGACGGCGGGAGGTTGCCCGCTGATATTTGCGCTTGGGGCGACAACAGGATATGTCGTCTGCGATAAAAGCATCGAGGCGACGGGGTTGCCGGGACAGCGAATGCCGATTGAGCCGTCGTGATAAAGATTGCTGAATACTTCGGGCGGAAGTTTGTCTTTTTGCCGAACGATATCCTTTTCGTCAAGTTCAAACACCATTGTCAGAGGGCCGGGCCAGGCGTTTTTAATCAGCTTTTTCGTCCGCAGACCAATTGTGGGGACATATCGCAGGACATCAGAAGGATTGGCGATATGAAGGGTATAGTATTTGTCCGCCGGCCTGCCTTTGAGGTTGCTGAGCTTTGCCAATGAATCGTCGCTGACGCGACAGGCGATGCCGTAAACGGTCTCGGTAGGAAAAGCGACAAGCCCGCCGGCGTCTATTATTCCGGCCGCCTCTTTTATCGCCGACGCATCAACATCGCCTGTTTCGAGTTTGATTACCTTCGTTTCCACGAAGGCCAAAATACACTAAAGCTAACGCGGTCGCAAGAAAACTGTTTGAGGATTGTATCGAGAATTGCGTTGTAACTATCGACCCTCGGCGGCCGCATCTATATATCGCATCAGTATATCGAGGTCGCTGACGTCGATAACGCCGTCGGAATTTATATCGCCGAATAAATAACGGTCTGAGGTTTGCATGCCCGCAATCAGGTTGTCGAGCAGCACGCTAACATCGAGGTCATCAACCACACCGTCGCCGTTGAGGTCGAACCAGAGCGCATCGTTTCTGACGGGCGTCTGCCCGACATTCCAGGCAACCGCGTATGGCGGCGAAACCTGCGGCTGATTCACATCGTGCTCGTCGCTGAACAAAACGACGATTTCGTAATCGGTGAAATTTGCATCGACGGGCGTATAAACGTGCTCGACGTTGTCGATTCTGCTGTCGGAGTAATCGAGCAGATAATTGTTATTGGGGTCGTTCGAATCAACAGCCCAAATCTCAATCCGAAGGTCGGCGTCTTTTTGGATATCGTGCTCAAAAGGATATACAAGAGAAAATTGCCTGTTCCAGGTTACAGTAGCGGTAATCATTTTGTCTGCCGGCTCTGTAATCCTGATTTTGTAAACGTTTTCCTGGGCATTGTCACGGTTGAGCTTATTGAGGTCCCAGCCGGCTGTCGGGCAGTCGCCGGGTAAATGCTGACCTGCCAGCAACTGATTGCTCGCCGCAGCGGCGTTGACCATTCCCGCTCCCTGCAGATAATCGAGAGGGACATCGTGGTCGTCAGCTTTGGTCAGCAGACCTTTGTGCCAATAAGGAAGTTTGGTCGCGGAATTGAGCAGAATTGATTTTACGACACAGTCGCCGCCATCATGAGAAACGGCCTGTTGAAGATTCGGGTCGGCGTGGGCCTGTTGAATAAGCAGCGCCGCAGCGCCTGCGACAACCGGCGTGGCGAAACTTGACCAATCGCCCGTCGGTTCATAAAGGTTCGGCTCACCCACCACGGCAGCAAGGCAGTTGCCGGGAGCGACAATATCAGGTTTGCAGCGGGCATCAGGAGTCGGCCCCATGCTGGAATATTCGGGATATACAAGTGCGAAACGCGAAAGCCCGGCGTTGACATCATTGGATTCAGCGGACTTCACAACGCCAACACCAATTACATTGCTGCCTGCGCCGGGGAAAAGAACAGGGTCGGAAGAATAGGAGCCGTTGCCTATACCGACGACAACGGTCAACCCATATTTTTGTGCCATCGCCTCAATGCCGCGGGTCCACCAGTCCTCGAACTGGTAACCTATATCGGCGGTGATAATATCAGCGTCGGGAGCAGAACAGGGAAATACGTTGTTTACGAGAAAACTCCAGAACTCATACACATTGGCCTGCGCATCGGGAACTACACCCTCGTAATTGAAATTGCCAATTTGTTCATCGGAGGCGCTGGAATCCCGGCCGAAAAGAATCGAACATACGGCGGTCGAATGCGCTGAAATACCCGCGGCTAAAAGCTGCTGGTCGTGAAAAATATATTGCGTATCTTTGAAACAATTGTGGTCGCTTGCGGGGCGGTAATCGTTTTGCGGCTCGCCATCGATGTAGGTAATGCTTCGGCTGACCAAGGCAATTTTTACACCGGCGCCGGTGAGATTGGGGTCGGTTTGTTTAAGCTGATATATCCCGGCGTAATTTAGCCCCTGCGGCTGAAAACCCCCGATTGCCGACTGCTCAGCAGCAGAGATATTGACCAACAGCAATAAGCCCAAAAACCCTGTTATCAGGGCTGATAATCGAGCTTTTGTGCAAAACCAAACCACCATTTCCTCCTGGCTTGGCCATCCCTTCCGGGAACGGTCAACCGCCGAGTAAAAAGTTAATAACACAGGGACGCGGCCCAAACAGCCACCCCAGATTAGTTATTGTATCATAAACTCCGCTCATTATCAACACACCTTTAATTACGAGCAGTTCTGCAAGTTATAATTTATATTTCGGCATACTAGCACAACTAAGCCACAAAAAACGCGGATTTTTCAGCAAAAAGGGCAATCATCGCTGCAAACCTTACACCCCGCGGCGATTGCGGGAAAAAGGCGGAGATAGAAGCTGGTAATAACCGCGATTTACAGATTCAGGGAAGAGGCGGGTAAGCTCCAATAAACGGGGCATCGGTTTCGGACAGGCCGAGAAGCTTACTGATTTCAGATGGAAGCCGGGCTGCCGCTTTGGACCCCGGAAACGCCTGTAACAACTGGTAATTTCCCTGTTCGGCACTCTTGAATAAAGGCCCGCTATAACCAGCGAAATACCGGCTATTGGCGGAAAATTCCGGATGCAGTTTTTGCAAGTCCTCTAGCGAAGCGAGAGGCACCTGGCACCTGCTGCCCCCGGCGGGACTCCAGAAAATCAATGGCGAAGACGCCGTTTTTGAGCGTCGCACATACACGTTATAATCGAGTTGTTTGACCTGCGGCTTACTGAGACGTTCACACAATGCGACCGGCTGCGAGAAAGCCAAAAGTGGTCTGCTGAAATTTTCATCGGCAGTGAGCAGGTTATTTACGAAAACGTGTCCTTCACGATCGTTTATGTCGGGGCCGGTGCTGGGATGCCAGCCGAAGCGGTCACCGGCGGCAGTTCTGTCCGTGCGCCCGATACAGGCGACGCTGTTTACAAATGTATTGTTGTAAATTTGAACATTGCAGCTGTTGAGCACGAAAATCCCGTGGTCACAATTTACAAACACGTTTCCGGCGCAAATCGCTCCTTTTGAGATTTCGAAAAAGAATCCGTTATCGCTTGGCCAGAACCGCTCGTTGGAGAACGGGCTGTTAATATTGCCTACCCCCTCAACCCGGTTGTTGATAAATCGCCCGTCAACGTTGCCTACGTCATACCAGATGCCGTTCGAATTCGGCTGGTCGGTGACAAGGTTGTCCCTGCACGTAACATGGTAGCATTGATTGAATATCTTCACCCCCGCAGGAAAGTATCCGGTGATGTTCTCGATATTGTTGCGTCTGAAGATATTTCTCTCCAGCAGAACGTCGGACGAGCTAATGACGTAAATCCCTTCGGTGCTCGTGTCGCTCACCAGGCAATTTCGCATAGTCAGCTTATCGCCCCTGAGGTAAGCCGCGACGCGGGAACAGAAAGAAATGGTGCAGTTCTCAAAAGTCGAGCCCACCACGTCCTTGCCATATTTGGACTCGTCGGACAAACCCTCCGGTTCCGTTCCTTCAATTTCAATTGCGCGGTAGGCGTACTGGGTGAACGTGATTCCTCGAATCGTCGGTCCCTTGCGGTCCGAGGTCTTGCCGTGACAGCTTCCTTTTGTCCGCGTAAGAGCGATGTCTAAAGCGGTGATTTCCACTAATCGGTTTGTCGGGTCAACGCCAATGAAAACCTGCCTGTCGTTATAGTCGATGAAATAAGAATTGGCGTTAACGTCTCCTTGTGTGCCGGCCGATTGTAAAAACTTGCCGTCAACGAACACCATATCATTGTTAAAACGGTGCAGCGGGGTTCCTTTGTTCCTGTCCTGCTGCCACCAGTCCGCGGGCCTGGAGGGAAACAAACTGGCCCACGATGTTTTCCATAATCCGTTTTCGAGGCGTTCCCATTTGTCGGCAACATTGGTCCCCTTCAAAACGGGTTGCTCGTCCGCGTATGGCTGCATAGTGATTCCCTGGTTCAATTGCAGATTGCCCGTTCGATACGTTCCACCTCGCATCACGATTGCGTCGCCGGTTGCTACTCGCTCTATGGCCGACGCCAGTGTGGTGGGCCTGGCGAGCGTTTCTCCCGACTCATGGGCGTTACCATCGGGGGCGACATAGTAAATTTTACCCGCGTCTTTGGGCAAATCATAGTTTTGCCGAACCGGGCCGTAAGGTCCGCCCGAGGGAGCGGCTGTCGCGGGCAATGAACAAAATAGCAAAACAGAAAACAGAAGGCATAAGGCATAAGATATAAAACCATTTCCTGTCATTGGCCTTCCGTAATCCGTTTTCCGCCCTCTGTTTTCTGCTTGTCCGGGGTTGTTTGTCTTCATTTCATTTTCCTCGCAAGTAAGATTGTTTGGCATTTATTAACTTCAAACTATGAACTTAGTCAAATATCAAATTTTTAATGAAAAATCAAGACATTGCCCGCTAAGCAGGACGAAAAATCCTGTCGCCTGTGGCGAGGCGGGCATTTGGTCTTGCGTCTGGTGGTCTTGCGTCTTATCTGTCCGCCTACCCTGAGCAACGTCGAAGGGCTGTACGCTATACGCTGAACGCTGACCGGGATTGGGTGGTTTCTCCGCCGGGGGTTGCCGATTTTGCCAACACACTGGCAAAATCGGCGTATTCTGATAGTATATTAGCGATGAAGAACAAAAAAGAATCCTGCCCGTTTTTCCTTTCCCCTTAAATTTTTTTTGTCGCATTTTTGGGCCTGAGCCGCTCTTAATATACAGAAGCGCTTCGATGTGGAGATTTTCAGGTGCAGGCGGATTGTGAACTGATAAAAGCCGTGTTAGACGGCCAAAAAGAGGCCTTCGCGGAGCTTGTGAGTCGTTACGAGCGTCCCGTCCGGGCGATTGCTGTAAATATCCTCGGCGACCATCACAGTGTTCAGGACGCCGTCCAGGATGCGTTCGTGGCCAGCTACCAGAATCTTTATATGCTGCGTAACAGGGACTCCTTTGGCCCATGGCTGATGAAGATAGCTCAAAGGTGCGCTTTGGACTGGGCAAAGCGAAGGCTCAAAATGGCTCCGCTGGAAATGAACCCGCCAAACGAACGGCGGGCAAGTCCTGCCGCGGCAACCGAAAAACCGAATGGTCAGTTTGATGCGGAGAGCGAAGGTCTTCTGGCTGCCGTCGTCAAGCTGCCCGAGGCCGAAAGGCAGGTTGTGATGCTACGCTATTTTGCTGAACATAACGTCAAAGAAGTTGCCGAAATTGTCGGCAGGGGCATCGGCACTGTAACAAAACAACTTTCACGGGCGCACAAACGTCTGCGAAAGATATTGAAGGAGTCCTAATTATGACTGCCAAAGAACCAATAGAGAACCGGTTAGAAAAACTTGGCAGGGCAATCGGCTCTGACGAGTCGCTCGTTGCAAACGTGATGAGCCGGATTGACTCAATTAAAGTTGACCAGAAGAAATCCGCAGAATTTACGAGCAGTTCGCAGCTCAGAAGCTTCATTATGAACCGTTTCATGCGACTCGCTGCCGCGGCGGTGATTGCAGTGGGGATTATTTTCGGCGTGAAGGTTTTGATTAACGATTTGGCAAGCCCTGCGTATGCGCTGGAGCAGACACTTGAGGCGTGTAAAAATAAGCAACAGGTTCATTTCACGTTCGTCCAGAAGGATATATTGAAGAAGGCCGCATGGGTCGAATACGATACTGATGGCAACATAGCGAGAGTGCGAGTGGACGTGGGCATAGACAGCAATGGTGAGGCGAACCAGGTGATTGTCTGGCAAGGGGGACATACAAAGATATTGGATGTGCCTCAAAAAAATTTGCGATTGTTCGATGACGAGGACTACACTGCCAGGATTCTCTATTTCGTGCACAGGTATGACCCGAGACAGGCGGTTGAATACATCCAAAAAAGGGAGCAGAAAGGCGAGGTGAAAATTGGGATTGAGCAGCCCCCTGACCGGTCCAAACCAATAGTTGTGACCGTTAACTATGAACCTAACACTTTCCTTATTGATAGTAATTACCCGCCGATGCGAGAGGTTATGCTTGTTGACCAGAAAACCAAGCTTGTAACAGCCATAGAGGTTTGGGGGCCTGGAAAAGATTTTGGGCATAAAGAAGATGAATGGGCATTGCTGGGTATATACAGATATGAAGGGTACGATGAGCCGTTTGAGGACGGAATCTTTGACCTTGAAGACGAAATCGGCGAGGACGTAAACATTATTGATTTGAAGACAGTTGGTGCTGGTCGCGGTCTGGAGTTCACAGAACCTAACCTGACCGATGAACAAAAGGCCGTGGCTACAGTGCGAGCACTGTTCGAGGCACTTATAGCAAAGGACTACAATGAGGCGGTGCGGCTCTGGAGCGCCACTGACGAGGACATACCCAAGGTTCGAGAGAAACTGAAGCAATTGGAGAAAGCGAATATTAATGTTGTGGAGATAGTTTCGATAGGTGAGCCGCGGTTTCCTTACCGGGAATGGCAGCGTATGGTTGTGCCGTGTACCGTGGCAGTCGAAATAAATGGCCAGCGAGTTGAGAAAAAGCTGGAGGAAGTTTTCGTGCATCGGTGGCTGGGGCACCCTAACCGGCGGACAGCTATTATTAACCTGGATGCCCTTATTAAGTAGTTAATGGTTATAGTGGATAGGCCGGAATTGATGGCCGGGCGGGTTTGCCCGGCCTTTTTTATTGCCTGTGCCTGCCGGGTAGTTTAGCATTGTAATTATGAAGATACCGTTGACGAAATATGGCTGGCCGCAGGTGGTGTTTTATCCGGCGATGCTGCTTGTGTTTATGATTGTGCTGTACTATGGCGCAAGTTCTACGACGCCTGAATGGATGATTCAATTCGTCGAGATTGCGCTGGGCATCGTGCTTATATGGATGTTGTCGTTTTTCCGCGACCCGGAAAGGGAAGTGCCGCAAGATAAAGATATATTATTAGCGCCGGCGGACGGGACGATAGCCGATATCGAGACCGTTGACGAGCCCGACTTCATTGGAGGCAAAGCCCTGCGGGTCGGCATATTCCTGAGCATTTTCAACGTGCATCTCAATCGCAGCCCCTGCCGGGCAAAAGTCGAGAAAATCACCTACCGCGAAGGCCAGTTCCTCGACGCCAGAAACCCCGAAGCGGGCAAAGTGAACGAATCGAATGACCTTTGGCTTACGAGGACTGAATCGCCCAATGATAAGCTGATTGTACGCCAGATTAGCGGAGCGATAGCCCGGCGAATCGTATGCAGGGCAAAAGAAGGCGTGGAATTAGTTAGCGGCGAGAGATTCGGTATGATAAAATTCGGTTCGCGGACCGAGCTGTATATGCCGGCTCGCAACGGGGCCAAATGCCTTGTCAAAATTGGAGACAAAGTAAAGGCGGGTCTAACGCCGATTATAAAATTATGAGCGAATCAGGGCCGAACAAGCCAATCATTCCAAAACCGATGCGATTCAGGACCGACGCGTCAAAAGAAAGCTTCCTGCGAAGGATGCGGAGACAGCGGCTTAAATACATCACGATTCTGCCCTCATTAGTTACGATTATCAACGGCGCGTGCGGGTTTGCGGCGATTACTTTTGCCAGCCAGGCGATTACTTCAGAGACGGGACAGTGGTCATATCATCGGCTTGTCGTGCCTTATTTCGCGATGGCGGGATATATGATTCTGCTGGCGATGGTGGCGGACATGCTCGACGGACGTCTCGCGAGGATGAGCAAGAGCACGTCGAGTTTCGGCGGACAATTGGACAGCTTGTGCGATATAGTCAGCTTCGGCGTAGCGCCCGCCTTTTTGATGATAAAAATTATCGAGCACAAATTGTCGGGGCTGACGGAGATGAATCCCGTCATCATCAGCTTCCTCGAACGATTTATCTGGCTGACGGCGGCAACATACCTGAGCTGCGCGGCAATTCGGCTGGCGAGGTTCAATGTCGAAAACGAAGAGGACGAGTCGTCGCACATGAGCTTTGTCGGGCTGCCTACTCCAGCCGCGGCGGGAGTCATCGCCAGTTTAGTGATATTTCATCAGGAGACAGTACCGGATATCACAGAGCACAGTATGCTGGCAGGTGCGGTACTGGGAGAGGCAATAGTTTATTCGCTGCCGGCCCTGGCAATGGTACTGGCAGTGCTTATGGTCAGTCGAGTCAGATACGCACACGTCGTTAATCAGTACATAAGAGGCAAGAAGCCATTCGCGCATCTTATCTGGATACTGTTGTTCCTGGGACTGATAATTTGGTGCTGGCAGCTCGCATTTGTAGTGATTTTCTGCGGCTTCGCGGCAAGCGGTTTTCTAAAATGGTTTTATTGCAGGTTTTTCCACAAGGGTCAGCAGGCCCTCGACGAGTCGGCTGTTTCTGCGATTGATTAGGAAAATGCCGGCCCGCCTCGCCCGACGAGCGGGTGAGTCGAGGCGGGCTGGTGCGTTTTTTCCTTTTTCAAATCACAATTGAAAAATCAACGGCAATCTTATGGTCGATGAAAATAAAACGGGAAAATACATAGCAAAGACAATTGCGCTGCCGGCCCTGCTGGTCATTTCATTGCTGGCGGCCCGGCTGGTTATGCAATCCAAAACCGGCATTCGAATGTCGGCCCCTATTGAACTGAACCGGTCGGGATTGTCGGTTTCGATGCCCTCAGGCAACGGCTGGCAATGCAAAGAGAAATGGTCTTTCGAAGACAGCTCCTTTAATATCAGCAGCATTTTTGCCGTAAGCGGACTTAATGACAGGGCATACGCCCAGTGCCGTTACCTGCTGGCGACAGACGAGGAAACACCAACGGAGCGACTTGACCATGAATACTCCGGAAAAAAACTTGTCACGACGGGCCAATCAACGGAAGGTAACCTTACAGCAAACTGGGCGACTATAAATACCGATTCCGGGATTGAAATAATCCTGAGCGTCTGCGAGCTTGCCGACGGGCGGCAGCTTGAAATAGAAGTATTGCAGAGCGCATCTGAGCAGAACACGGCGAAAGATATTTTTGAAAAAATCTTCAAAAGCATCCGGTTCAGCGACAACGGATTACTGCGGGCAGGCGCCCGGCTAATCAGCGATATCAGGAATGAAGGGCTGGATATCGCCCGTGATAATGATTCATCGGTTTCTTTTTTCACTATAGCCGACTCTCATAACAAGATAATCGGCTTTACGATGGATGCCATGGCGTTAGTCAGGACGGACGCAAACACCACTATCAATGTCGCGGATTATTACTACCTGCGGGGGACAGTACCCGATGAGCAAGTCGGCTATTTTCGCGGCGACGCCAACCTCCGACAGTTCACCTGGCGAGTCGAAGCCAGCTCAAGAACAGGCAGAAAAGGAATCGAAATGACGGCGGACTCCGGCATCCTAGCGGTTCGCAGGTTACGGGCCGGCTCGCCGTTTGACAAGCGGACAGGCAAAGAAACAGGCGAATACGAACTCGGCGAAACAGCCGTGCCGGATATCGTTCTTGACCCGATTTTGGCGAAGGCGCTGGACATCAACGAACAATCCTTCATTATAGATATAATCAGGTCGGATGGGGCTGTGATGCCGGTTTATATCGAAAAATCGCCGCCGGCCAAAGACCGGACAGACAGCAATTCCGTCAGGTTGGAATGGCTCGACGGACGCAACTATTGGCAGCAAATTTATTACAACAGCTCAAAAAAACCGGAGAAGATAATGCTCGGACAGGAAGCCACCTATACGCTCAATGTCTCCGACACCAATGAGATAACAAAATCATTCCCCGAACGCGCCAACCTCGTCCGCGACAAAAGTCCGCTCCTCAATCGCGATGGGATTTGATTCGCACCAAAACGGCTACCTGGGCAGCGCTTTTTCGTAGGCGGCAATGGTGCGGTCCATAAACTTGTTGTACTCTTCATCCACCACGCATCGTTCCTCGTCGGCTTCGAACCACTCAACCGAACGCTGAACGCCCCGGGCAAAAGGAACCGTGGCGACAAAATCAGGAACGAGACGTTTTATTTTGGTGTTATCGAAGACGGCACAGCAGGACTTGTCGCCCAAGAGCGTGCCTGTGTGCTCGGGGTCAATTTTGGCGATAAAATCAGAGGGGATATAAACCGGCTTATGCTCTACGCCCGCGGCATCGGCTATCGCCTGGTATATCTGGTTCCAGGTAAGCGCCTCATCGGAGGTAATGTGAACGGCGTTTCCGATTGATTGAACGTTGCCCATAAGCCCGAGGAATCCTTTGGCAAAATCCGTGTTGTGCGTCATCGTCCAGAGAGTCAGGCCGTCGCCGTGGATGATTACTTTTTTGCCCTTTCGCATCCGGTCAACAATCGTCCAGGGCTTTTGCCAACTATTAATCGCCGCGGGTATCATCGTAACGCCGTATGTCAGCGACGGCCGGACGATCGTGACAGGAAAACCATTGTCGCGGTATTCATCCATCAGTCGGTCCTCGCAGGCGATTTTGTCGCGCGAGTACTGCCAGTAGGGATTGGCAAGCGGCATCGATTCAGTGATGAGCCAGTGAGTCGGCGGCTTCTGATAGGCCGATGCAGAGCTGATGAATATGTATTGGCCGACCTTGCCCCTGAAAAACTCGATGTCGGCTTCGACGTGCGTCGGCACATACGCCACCCAGTTGACAACAACATCGAAATCGTGCAGTTTTAGCAGTTCGCTCGCGGACTTCCTGTCCCTGATGTCACCTTTGATGACCTTGACGTCACTGGGAACCAGTTTTTTACTTTGGCCGCGGTTGAGCAGATAAAGGTCGATTCCCCTTTCGGCAGCCAATTGTGTTACAGCCGTGCTTATTATCCCGGTTCCACCGATGAATAAGACTTTCATTTTTTCCCTACCCCATCTCGACAACAACTTCGTTTTCTTTTTTCATTTTGGAAACAGGAATCAGGTTGCCTTCGATAGATTGATTGTTGAGGGTAATTTTCTTAACGCCTTTTTCCACGCCATTGGGATTTATTACCTTGATATTAAGCATCTTGTTGCGGAATCGGCGAACAGCGGTAAATCCCTTCCAGTCCGTGGGGATGCAGGGGTCAATGAGAAGGCCTTTGTAATCGGGACGGATGCCGAGGACATACTGCGTCGCTGCATAATACGCCCAGGAGGCAGCTCCGGTCAGCCAGGCGACGCGTGATGCGCCATAACGTGGGCTGAAAATACTGTGGGTATATTGCGAATAAACGTATGGCTCACTGCCGCGTATCTCGGCCTTATCGTTGAACGAAGCCGGCATAGAGCTGCGGAAATACTTGAACGCCCTGTCGCCGTGGCCGAGCATCGTTTCGGCCATAACCGCCCAGCCCTGCGTGTGGTTGAAAATGCCGCAGTTTTCCTTGACGCCCCTGTTGAACACAACCGAGCGGACTTCCGCACAGGGGATATTTTCGTAAGGCGGCGCGCAAAGCATAAGGCCGTAATCGGTGGCCAACTGTTTGTTGACCTGGTCCATAACCTGTTCTCCGCGTTGTTCGTCCGCGTGACCGCTGATAATACCCCAGGACTGCGTATTGAGATAAATCGAACCCTGCTTGTTTTCGTGTGAGCCGATTTTCTCGCCGGATTCCTTGTAGGCACGGACATACCATTTGCCGTCCCAGCCGAATTTATTGAGCTTTGCGTCGATTATTTCGAGCTGCTTTTTCGCCCATTTAATTTCGGCAGATTTACCGAACATCTCGCAAATCTCGATATAGGTCGTCAGGCCGTAACGCACCTGCAGGGCGACAAATACCGATGTCCCCTTTGTGCCAAGTCGAAGACAATCGTTCCAGTCAGCAAAAAGGCCGCTGGGCAGACCGTTTTTGCCTGTGCGTTTGAGATTGAACTCAATCGCCCGCCTCAGATGAGCCAGCACGGTCGCCTTGCCCTTGTCGGCGTATGGCAGGACCTTGTTATAAAAATCGATATCGCCCGTTTCCTTGACGTATGTTGGAATCGCGTTGAACAGCCACAAGCAGTCATCGGAGCGGTATTCGTCTTCCTTGGGCAGTTTTTCTTTGCCGGGCTTGTGCGTAAAGGCCATAACAATTGACATCGCGCCGCCGGTGGAACCCTGGCCGGTAATCATAAGCTCAAGACGTTTTTTCGCCTCGGCCGGGATGAGCTGCATAACGCCCATAAAATCCTGAACGGTATCGCGATAGCCAAGCCCGTCGCGTTCGCCGCTGTAAATTAAGCTGGCCATACGAGACCAGGCATAAGTAATCAGGCAGTTGAACGGGCTCCACATATTCATCATACTGTTGAACTGCGCATCGGGCGAGCAGACGCTCAATCCCTCGATACGGGTATGCCAGTATTTTTTGAGCTTTTCAAATTCTTCTTTAACTTTGGCGATATCGCCGAACTGCTTGACGGTTTTTTTGCCCTCGATAGCCGCCTTGCCGCGTCCCAACAGGACAACAAGCTCTTTCGATTGTCCCGGCTCAAGGTCGATATCTATCTGGATTGAGCCGCAGCCGTCGTCGCCAAAGGCCTTTGAGCCGGTGCATTTGCCTTTTTCGACAACCATAGGATTGGAGTAGTTGCGATACGGGGTGACGAATATGTCACGGTCGGTATCGAAGCCGACAATATCACCGCCGAGAAACGCCATAAAAGACCGGTTATCCTGCCCGGTTATGAGAACGGAGCTGCCGTAATCGATGATGCCGTCAACGAAATCCATTTTCACTATGCCGTGCGAGTATTGCTGGTTTAAAAAGTCGTGGAAACACTGCCAGGTATACGGATATTCGACGAAGGAGAACAAGCTGAGGTTTCTTTTTACGGTATCTTTATTCGTGACCCTCAAAAGCCAGCATTCGAAATGTTTGCCGAGCGGAACGAAATAAGTGGTTTCGGTTTCAATCTTCGAATACTGTGAATTGATAATCGTGTAAGCAGTGCCGTGCCTGCAGGTTGTTTTATACTGGTCCAGAGGTTTACCCACGGGCTGCCATGCGTTTGACCAATAGTCGCCCGACTGCTTGTCGCGGACATAAATATACCTGCCCGGCTGGTCGGTCGGAACGTCGTCGAAACGCAGCCGGGTAAGACGGCCCTGTGCCGCAGACATGTAAAAGCTGTAGCCGCCCGCATTATTGGTGATAATCGCGCCGTATTCCGTCGAGCCGAGATAATTCGCCCACGACCGCGGCGTATCTGGTCTTTCGATTACATATTCCTTGTTGGCATCGTCAAAATAACCGAACCTCATTTTTGCACCTCTCCATCAAAATCCGAACAGGTTAATCACAATTTAATGTTCCGCAAATTATACCGATATTGATAAAAAAAACAAAGGCCGCGATTTGAAATAAACCGCGGCCTTTTTTTCATCTGCGTAAAATCCGCAAAAGCCGTTATACCTGGCCTCGGCGTGCTTCGAGTTTAATCCTGATTTCCTCACAAATCTTCTTGGTAAGCGGTACCTGTAAAATGAAGATTATCACCAGGGCCATCCCGACAAGGGGGATAGCGGCAAGCATTATGCGAACCCAAAGAATAGTTTCAGGTGTTCCCGACTTGAGAGCGGCATCACCGCCAACCATGCTGATAATGCCCCCCGCCAAAAAATTTCCCAACGAGTTACCCAGCTTGAGAATATACGTTCCGCAGGATGTAAAAGAGCCCTCGCGTCGTTTACCGGTATTAAGCTCGTCGTAATCTATGACATCGGCACAAATTGAACCATACAGCATCCAGAGGCCGGAGGCGGTAAGCCCCATAAGACAGGAGGCGACTGTTTGCAGCCACTGGATTTTGGGGGTGTAAAGATACCAGGAGCCGGCGTAAGCCATTATGCCGATAAAGGCGGTAACAATCAGCGCATTGCGTTTGCCTACAAAATACGCGACCCTGTTGAGCACAGGAGCCCCTATAAGCCCGCCGAACATAAACGCCAAACCCATCCATAAATTCCAGTCATTGCCAATCGCCTGATTACCGCCGCAGACATAATAGACCGTCGCGATATAGCCCAGAGCGCCCAGCATACTCGTGCCAAGGTTAAAAGAGGCGCCAACCAGCAGCATAAAAAGAAACGGCCGGCAGGTAAGTGTTTCATAAAAGGCGCTTTTAAGGGAGATATGCGCCTGCGTTTTCACAACAATCTTTTCGTAATATCGCTCTTTGACACGCAGGAAGATTATTATGGCGAAGATTGCCATTACAACACCGAGGATACAGGTATATACCTGCATACCGCGAAGGACATTCTGCTTGCCCGTTCCGGGAACAAGGAACCACGCGAGATTGGTAAACCGCAGCGCGTAAAAATTGGCCACCTCGAAGACCTTCTGCATCGCGCTTCTATAGGTCATAATAGACGTGCGTTCCTCGTAATCGGGGGTAAGCTCATTAGCCAAACTGTTAAAGGGGACCGTAAACAAGCTGAAGATGGGAATGTAAATCATTGATGAAAAAATCATATACCAGAAAACAGCCGATAGCCCGAGAAATGTCTTTTCCGACCAGGAAGGCGAGACCAAAAACAATATCGGAAGCCCCAGGCCGCATAAAACGCCGGCGATTAAAATGAAGGGACGTCTGCGACCGTATTTTGTCCGGACGTTGTCAGATATCCAGCCCACAAACGGGTCGGAAAACGCGTCATAAAAGCGGATTAAAGTTAACGCCAGGCCTACCTGCCAATAGGGAACGCCCAAAAATATACTAAATACTCCGAACGCGACGGACGGGTAAAGCCAGAGCCCCCACATATCCAGCGCCGTTCCGAGACCATAGGCCATTTTAGTGAGAATCGGAATGCGGTCGCGCACCAGCTGGCCGGATTTATTTGCGGCTATTTCCTGTGCCATTTCAGCTCCTTCTTAATAAGTTATTGGCTTATTCTGATACGATTAAACTTCCGAGTTTTTCTTGATATAATCGATTAACTCATCAACCTGCGTAAACGCCAAAGCGGTGCAGGTATCGGCGGCACCGTAATAAATGGCAATTCTGCCTGTTTCGGCGTCGTAAATATTGGCACATGGGAACGTAACGTTCGGCACAAAGCCGGTTACCTCATACAATTTCTCCGGCGTGAGCAGGTAATCGCGGGTCCTGTACAGCACCTTCCAGGGTTTATCGATATCGAGTATCACCGCACCAAAGCTGTAAACGAAGCCGTTGCAGGTAAACGATACGCCGTGGTAGAGCAGCAGCCACCCTTCGGTCGTTTCAATCGGAGTCGGGCCTGCGCCGATTTTCGTGCCCTGCCACCAGCCGCTTCCGCCCCTGCTCATAACGTGTTTGTGATTGCCCCAGTAAATCAGGTCTGGGCTTTCGCTCATATAGATATCGCCGAAAGGCGTGTGAGCGCTGTCGCTGGGCCTGCTCAATAACAAATACTTGCCGTTGACTTTTCTCGGAAAAAGAACGCCGTTTCTGTTAAAGGGCATAAGCGGATTCGGCATACGAATGAATGTCTTGAAATCCGTGGTCCTGCCCAGACCGATTGACGCCCCGTGCATATCGTCACACCATACAATGTAGTAGGCATCGTCGAGCTTTAAGAATCTCGGGTCATAGCCGTAGCTGATGGGATTGGGCTTTCCTTTTTCGTTAACCCAGTCAATCGGGTCAGGCCCGATTTTCCATTTAAGGCCGTCTTTGCTTTTTCCGAAAAACAGCGTCGCGCGTCCGTTTCTCTGGTCGGCCCTGAAAACCCCGACAAACTCGCCTTTATGCGGCAGAACGGCGCTGTTGAAAATTCTCGCCGCTTTGGGTATCGGGTTCCAGTCAAGTACGGGGTTGCCGCTGTATCTCCAGACGACGTCTATGCAGCCCTTTGGTTTGTCTTCCCACGGTATGTTCGGCAGCGGTTCGCCGCCGATAATTGTCTTGCTCTTTTTCATTTTTCACCCTTTTTCACAGTTGAATTTTAAAAAACCGTTAAGCAGTCGCGGCCTCGCCGCTGGCTTTGCGCCTTTCTTCCAGCTCCGCTTTAACTTGTTTCATTGTCGTATCATCCAGTTTATAGAAGAACATAAGGATGATTAACGCAACCACTCCTATCCCGACCGGTATTACGCTCATCATCGCCTTCAAACCATTCAGAACATCTATGTTTTGTACCACATTGGCCACGAATCCTGTCGTCGCAAGAACCAGGCCCGCGAGCATACTTCCGAAAGCCCAGCCGAGCTTGTTCGACATAATTGACGCAGAAAATACAAGGCCTGTCGCCCTTCTGCCGGTTTTCCATTCGGAATAGTCAGCCGTATCGGCATACAGAACCCATAACAAAACTGAAATCGGGCCTCCGACAATCGAACCAGCGGCCTGAAAGACAAAAATCAGCATTAAATCCTCTGGTTTGAAGAAATAGAACGCGCCTGTGCAAATAAGTGCGACAATGAAAAGAATGACCGCTGCACTTTTTCTGCCAACCAGTTTGGCGAAAAATGGAACAAGTAAAACGCCTATAAGAGATAATCCCTGCCCAATCGTATTAAAAGCGGATGCCAGAGTTTCCCAGCCGAATTTATGAGTCCCCTCGAATAAGACAACGGCCGGTTTTCCAAAAATCCCGTAAACCGGGTTGACGATATATTTTAACAGGAAGTTAAAAACCTGTGCCAGCAATGGACTTTCCTGTTCTCCGACGTAATATTTGAAGTAGTGAGTAGTTACGCTTAAACGAATGCATACGAATAATATGAAAAGAATCGTAACAGCAAATAAAAATATCCAGGGAACGTTTTTTGACAAGTCCTTCAAATCATTTGCTATGGATGTTTTTTCTTTAGCAATCGGCTGGATGCGTTCGTGTGTTGAAAGGAAGGTTATAAGAAAAAAGACAACAGCGGCAATTGCGTAAATGGTCATTGTCATTTGCCAGCCCTTTTGTACGCTGCTCTGCCCGAAATGAGCCGCAAATGGCAAAACTGTCATCGAAACGATTATACCCGCCAGATATGCGCCTATAAATTTAAACGAAGAAGCGCTTGTCCTCTCAATGGGGTCACCGCTGATTACGCCAAGCAATGCCGTATATGGAATGTTGACTGTAGAATAGAGGAACATAAAAACGATAAACGTGATATAGGCGTAAACAACTTTCACTAGGTATGCAAACTCAGGCGTTGTAAACGCGAGAACCGCTGAGACAGCTAATGGAACAGCCCCGAATAATATATAAGGCCTGAATTTACCCCACCGGCTTTTGGTGCGGTCCGCCGTCATTCCGATTACCACGTCAAAAAAGGCATCCAGCACCCTCGACACGAAAAACATTATTCCGGCGGCAGCGGGCGCCAGGCCAAATATGTCTGTATAAAAGAAAAGCAGCTGCTGCATAATCGTCGCCCAAAACAGGCATGACGCCAAATCGCCAAAACCGTAGAACGCTCTTTCGTGTAATGAAACTTTCTGCGTTTCGCTGCTCATAAACTCCTCTCTCATTAAACCATTTGGCTATTAACCAATTCCAACATTTTGACGCAATATGTTAACGGGGCTTTTCGGCCTTTGCAAACCTTTTTCTCTACAGTTTTAGAGGCGGATTGCTATTGACGAAACGGCTTAAAATGGGTAACTTTGTGCTCTTTGCGAACGGTTAAACTTGAGAAGCAGCAATTTGCTCAAAGAAAGGAAATACAATGTTCACAACAATAGCAGGCGTAAAGGCAAGAGAGATATTAGACAGCCGGGGCAACCCCACTGTTGAAGTTGATGTTATGCTTGAAGACGGCTCATTCGGAAGGGCCGCCGTGCCCTCGGGCGCAAGCACCGGCGCTCACGAGGCCGTTGAATTGCGCGACACCAATAACAAGCGATATATGGGCAAAGGAACACTCGGCGCAGTTAAAAACGTAAATGACAAAATCGCCCCAAAAGTCATCGGTATGGACGCCACCTTACAGGAGGACGTTGACCGGCTGATGATAGACCTCGACGGCACACCGAACAAAGGCAAATTCGGCGCAAACGCGATACTGGGCGTATCGTTAGCCGTAGCCAAAGCGGCTGCCGCGTCCGCATGCCTACCCCTGTATCGTTATCTCGGCGGATGCAATGCGAATATATTGCCCGTCCCGATGATGAACATTCTCAACGGCGGCAAACACGCAGATAACAACGTCGATTTCCAGGAATTTATGGTTATGCCCATTGGCGCACCCACTTTTGCGGAGGCGTTACGTTACGGCGCCGAGACATTCCACGCCCTTAAATCAATTCTGAAGAAGAAGGGCTATGCGACAAGCGTCGGCGACGAGGGCGGCTTTGCTCCGAATCTTAAAAGCAACGATGAGGCCTGCGAAGTAATCGTTTCAGCGATTGAAGCAGCCGGATATAAGCCGGGAAAAGATATCGCCATTGCGTTAGACCCGGCGGCAAGCTCGTTTTATGAAAACGGTAAATATAACCTGGCAAAATCCGGGCAGGGCAAGAAAACCAGCTCTCAAATGACTCAACTGTATAAAGCGTGGATTGAAAAATATCCCATTGTTTCTATTGAAGACGGCCTTGATGAAAATGACTGGGACGGATTCAAGGAGCATACCGTGGTTCTCGGCAAAAAGATTCAAATCGTCGGTGACGATCTTTATGTCACAAATACGAAGTTTATTAAAAGAGGCCTTGAGGAAAAGGCGACCAACGCGGTACTTATTAAACTAAACCAGATTGGCACCATAACCGAGACCGTCGAGGCAATTGAGCTATGCCGAAAAGCGGGCTGGGGTTATGTAATTTCTCACCGTTCCGGCGAAACCGAGGACACTTTTATGGCTGATTTTGCCGTCGCTATGGGCGGCGGACAAATCAAGACGGGTTCGGCCTGCAGAAGCGAAAGAATCTGCAAGTATAACCAACTGCTGAGAATCGAAGAGGAGCTTGGCAAATCAGCCAGGTTCGCCGGCTTTATGCTGAAAAAAAGCTAAAATAAACTCAGGAAACCAACGGCAGGTGTGACGATAATACAAATGGGTAACACCTGCCATTTTTATTGCTATGCAAAACGAACGAGTTATTCGAATCGCTGCTTTTGTAGTGTTCTTCAGCGTCGGTGCAGCCGTATTGTCGGCGACGACGCTGTGCGATGATTTGCTCGAATATTATTACTACAAGGGTTTGCTCGCCCAGGCCGAAAGCCACCTCAAAAAACTCGATTCCCTCAACGCCGATTACGATACCCTGCTTGCCCAGCTTGAAGGCAACCCCAAAGAGCTTGCACGTCTCGCCCCTGCTACGCTCGGCATTGAGGCCAACGAGCCAAATACCGCGTACCCCCGCGCGACTGTCGGCAAACTCGCTGCCGCGAGGCGAGCTTTAGCCGAAGAGCCAAACCAAACTACAATCACACAGGGTGTCCCGCCGTGGCTTTGCCTTTCCTGTCAGTGGCCTCGCAGGCACATCCTGTTTATATCCGGCGCGACCTTGGTGCTGATTTCCTTCGTTTTCTTCGGCCCGACAAGGGGCCCATCCCACACAATGACGGTAAAATCCAATCCCCCCGAATCACCCAAGCCGCCTGCCTCGGCGCAGCCCCTCAAGGGCGAAGACGGGCCCGAAACTCAGCAAACCATACAATAAAATTACAGCGTTCCTTTTTGCCGGAGCACATTCTGAATCTGCTCGGCCAGGCGGTCTCGCTCGATTGATAAAGCAAGCTGGTCGGTCGCCATCTCCAGGATTTGCCGCTGGTCCGGCGCATTAAATTTGCCCGGTTCACCGGACTTTAAACCCAAAACACCAACAGCCCCTCGCGGACAGGTCATCGGCACGTATATGGCATTAGCGTCCGGCAGCGTATCGGTTCCGGCGCCTGCTATCTGGTTATGCTCATATACCCACTGGGCAACGGCAATTTCTTTTTCCATACCGGCGAAACTGCTGGGTCGGCTGACCGCCGCTTTCAGCCGGCCTGCTTCATCGGGCAAAAATATCGCAACCTCGCTGGTTAAACTCTCCGATAATAACTCCTGGGCGACGGCCACGAGCTGATGCGTCCCCGCGGTGGCGGCCAGTTTCCTGCTTAAACGATACAGCGCCTCGGTGCGCCATTGCCGCTGACGCAGCGTCTCCACCTGCCTGCGAACCCGAAACGCCAGCGTGCTAATCAGAATCGCAATGGTCAGCATAACGGCAAATGTAATAAAATACTGGGTGTCGGTGACATTGAAACTATAATAGGGCGGCACGAGGAAGAAATCGAACGCCAGCACGCCGGCAACTGACGCCAAAATACCGGGTCCGAGTCCGTATCTTGTGGTTACAAACAGTACGCCAAGAATAAACACCATTGCCTGGTTTGTTTCGTTAAGTCCCGCCCTGCTCATCAGCTCGGCAATAACAGTGCTGATTGCAGTAATCACGATTGTCTTGACGAAAGACAGGTAACTAATTTTACGCCGACTTACAAGATGTTGGGCCTTGTTTTCGTCAGCGGGGTCTTTTTGGCCTCTAATCACATATACATCTATGTCGCCGCTATGACGTAACACTTTACTTATGATGGAACTGCCCATTAATTCACGCCATCGCGATTCGCCGGTCTTGCCGATGATGATTTTCGTCACACTTTTGGACTGGGCATACTTTACAATCTCCTCGGCCATATCTTCCCCGCCGAGCGTAACGGTTTCTGCGCCCAACTGCTCAGCCAAATTAAGGTTGCGGGCGAGTTTCTGGCGAGCGGCATCGTTCATAAAACGACCCATGTCCACATAGGCCGCTATCCAGGGCGCACGCAGCGCCATTGCCATCCGCCTGGCAGCCCGAATTAATCTCGCCGACGTCGGACTGGGACCTATACAAACAAGCAATCGCTCCCTGGTCGCCCCCACCTGGACACCTCCCGATGTCTGGGCTTGCGCGCTCAAATGGTCGGCAGTTCTTCGCATAGCCAGCTCACGCAGGGCAGTCAGATTGGGCAGTTTGAAAAACTTCAGCATGGCCCGCTCGGCATCAGCAGGGAAATATATCTTGCCCTCTTCGAAACGCTGCAGCAAATCTTCCGGCGGCAGGTCCACCAGCTCAACCTCATCGGCATTGTCAAAAACAGTATCAGGAACCGTCTCACGAACCGCGATACCGGAAATCTTCGCCACAATATCGTTCAAACTCTCTAAATGCTGAACGTTCAGCGTGGTATAGACGCTGATGCCGGCGTCTAATAATTCTTCCACATCCTGCCATCGCTTTGTATGTCGCATGCCGGGGGCGTTGCTATGGGCAAACTCATCGACAATTATCGCCGCCGGCTTGCGAGCCAGCGCAGCATCGAGGTCGAACTCCTTCAACTTTATGCCTTTGTATTCCACCTCTTTGGGCGGAAGAATCTCCACCCCCAGCATAAGCATCTCGGTCTCAGGTCGCGCGTGCGGCTGAACGTACCCGATAACAATATCCACACCTGCACTCGCCTGCTCCCTTGCGGCCTCCAGCATCGAATAGGTCTTGCCGACACCCGCCGCATAGCCGAAAAATATCTTCAGCCGGCCGCCGGCCTTCGCCTTTTCCTCTTCGCGGATTTGGTCGAGCAGCTCATCAGGATTTGGTCGCTGGTTATCCATTCGCTATCTGCCTGTTTTGTACGTCGTCGGCGCAACATTGTCCAAAGCTTCATGATACCGCCTGGAGTTATACCATGCAACAAAACACGCTGTTTCTTTAACTACTTATTTTACAGTGAATCTTTTTCGGGGTTGTCGAGGCCGAGTTTCTTTTCGAGAAGTTTGATAGACTGCAAAATGATATAGGTCTCATCGTTTGTTTTTATGTCGGAAGCGATGCCTGCTTTTCTCAATAGTTCGGTTATTCTCTTCGATAAGTAGGAGACAGCATTAGAGACATAAAAGGGGAAATACCAGAAATAGCCAAATGCTAAAATGGCGCACAATGCGGCTGTTACGGACATATGGGTTTTTACGTTAGCGGACTGCTGTTTTGTTATCAGATTTTTTCGGACAACGGCCTCCATGTTAAGGTCATCGATGCTGAGGATGGATTGTTTGAGCTTTTCATAACAAGGCAGGACTTCGTTAAAATACATTGAAGTAGTGCCTAAACCGTTTTTGACCTTATCGCAGAGGTTCATATAAACAGCATAATCGCGATTGAGCGTGTCAACGTAATCTTTTTCGTGAATCTCCGTTATGTTGTTATTTTCGGCTTTGAGGTTTTTTTCAAAATCGGTTCTGCTGGTTTCGAAAAGATGGGAATAATAATCGGATAATTTTTTGCTGTCGCCGGGATTGAAGATAGTGCTGCTGATGGAAGTCCTGGTGTCGTCGAGGGCGGAGAGCATATTTTTTGAATAGACAATGGAATCGTAATTGTTTTTGAGAATACTGTCAGCTTCTTCGGACAGTTTGTCAACGTAATAAGAGCAGAAAAATGCAAGGGCAAAAATGATAGCGAACAGAAACCCCAGGCCAATTGAAAGCTTTGTTTTAAGTACCATAACGCCTCCAAAATTCAATTAAATCAAATCGTTATTTGTCTATTTGTTCTTAAGGTTATCCAGGGCAATATTAAGCTCCAGCACATTGACTCGTGGTTCGCCCAGAATGCCAAGCTGCCTGCTTTTGGTCAATTTAACTACAAGCTCCCTGATTTTGGTTTCATCAAGATTTCTCGCCTTTGCGACGCGTGAAACCTGATATTCCGCCGCCGCAGGGCTTATGTCCGGGTCAAGGCCGCTGGCGGAAGCCGTTACCAAATCAACCGGAACTAACGGCTTACTCGCGACATCCGCGGCCTTCAATTGCGTAATCCTCGCCTTGACGTTTTCGGTCAAAGCCGGATTAAGCGGCCCCAGATTCGAGCCGGAAGAATTGGCGGCGTTATAAGGCATAGGCGACGTCGCGGATGGTCTCGTCCAGAAATACTTCGGACTGCTGAACGGCTGCCCGATAAGTGAAGACCCGACAGTTTTACCGTTATTGACAATCAAGCTGCCATTGGCCTGACGCGGGAATACCAATTGAGCAACACCGGTTACAATCAACGGGTAAATGACGCCCGTAATCACAGTAAATACAACTATACAGGCAACCGCTTGTCGCAGGATACGAATCATATTCTCACCTTCATCATTATAATCACACTAAATGTAAAACTACCAGCATCATATCAATCAATTTAATTCCGATAAACGGCACAATCAGTCCGCCGACGCCGTAAATGAGCAGGTTCTTTCTCAGCAGCTGCGTCGCAGGCATCGGGCAATACTTCACCCCCTTCAGCGCGAGCGGAATCAAAAAGACGATAATTATCGCATTAAAAATCACGGCAGACAAAATAGCGCTATTGGGCGTTGCAAGGGCCATCACGTTGAGCGTATTAAGCGACGGGTAGGTCAGGGCAAACGCCGCCGGTATGATTGCGAAATACTTGGCAACGTCGTTGGCAATTGAAAAAGTCGTCAGCGCTCCGCGGGTCATCAGCGTTTGCTTGCCTATTTGCACGATATCGAGCAGCTTGGTCGGGTTGGAATCCAGGTCAACCATATTGCCCGCCTCTTTGGCCGCCTGCGTGCCCGTATTCATCGCTACCGCCACGTCTGCCTGGGCCAGCGCCGGTGCGTCGTTTGTTCCGTCGCCCGTCATCGCCACTAAATGTCCCTGTGCCTGGTATCTTCGAATTAGTTCAAGTTTCGCCTCCGGCGTGGCCTCCGCTAAAAAGTCGTCTACGCCCGCCTCAGCGGCAATCGCGGCCGCGGTCATCGGGTTATCGCCGGTAATCATCACAGTTTTGATGCCCATCCTGCGCAAATCGCTAAATCGTTCCCTGATGCCGCCTTTGACAATGTCTTTTAGATGAATAACCCCAAGCGCCTTTGCCCCGTCTGCCACAACCAAAGGCGTGCCTCCGTCTTTGGCAATCTTCTGGCTAATCTGCCGAATTTTATCAGGAATCGCCCTGCCGTGACTTTTAACGAATTTTTCAATCGCGTCCACCGCGCCCTTGCGAATATGCCTGCTGTCGAGGTCAACCCCGCTCATTCGCGTCTGGGCGGAAAAAGGAACGAACTTGGCGCCTAATTTTTCTATGTCTCTTCCCCGCAGGTTGTATCGCTGCTTTGCGAGCACAACAATGCTCCTGCCCTCCGGGGTTTCATCCGCCAACGACGCAAGCTGGGCGGCGTCAGCCAAATCCTCCATCGACACACCGTCCGCGGCGATAAATTCCGTTGCCTGACGGTTACCCAATGTGATAGTTCCTGTTTTGTCTAACAGCAGCACATCCACGTCGCCCGCCGCCTCTACCGCCCGGCCCGACATTGCCACAACGTTGGCCTGACTTAGCCGGCTCATCCCCGCTATTCCAATCGCAGAAAGTAATGCCCCTATCGTCGTCGGCGCAAGGCAAACCAGCAACGCCACCAAAACGGTAATCGTTACAACCTCGCCCTGATGCGCCTGCAGAACGCTGTAATACGAAAAAGGAAGCAAAGTCGCCGTAACCACAAGGAAAACGATGGTCAATGCCGCTAACAAAATTGTAAGGGCGATTTCGTTGGGTGTCTTTTGACGCTTGGCGCCTTCGACCATCGCTATCATACGGTCGAGGAAGGTATTGCCCGATTCTGCGGTAACACGGATAACTAACCAGTCCGAAAGAACGCGTGTCCCGCCCGTAACGGCTGACCTGTCTCCGCCGCTTTCACGAATGACCGGCGCGCTTTCACCTGTAACCGCGCTTTCATCCACCGACGCCACACCTTCTATAACTTCTCCGTCAATCGGGATATAGTCGCCGGCTTCCACCAGAACCACGTCGCCCTTCTTTAACAGGGACGCCAAAACCATCTCCAAAGAAGAGTCACGCCGGGGATTACTGAGCTTTTTGGCGACCAGGTCTCTACGGGCTTTTCTCAGTGAGTCCGCCTGCGCCCTGCCGTGTCCTTCGGCCATCGCCTCGGCGAAATTGGCAAACAACACCGTAAACCATAACCAAAGTGAAATGCCGAGAATAAACCAGGGGCCTGCCTCGCCTTTACCGAAAATGGCCTGGACGAACAGGACGCTGGTCAGAACGCTACCGACGAGCACCACGAACATCACGGGATTGCGGAATTGTCTGCGCGGACTAAGCTTGCGGAACGAATCCAGGACAGCAGGCCGAACTATTGCCCAGTCAAACAACTTGGTTTTTTTTGCATTCTCATTCATAATTATCTGCCAATCATCATCAAATGTTCAACTATTGGTCCCAAAGCCAGGGCCGGTATAAAGCTTAACGCACCCACTACAATGACCACGCTAATCAGCAGGACGACAAACATCGGGCCAGACGTACTTAGCGTGCCCGCGCTGGTGGGGATAAACTTCTTGGCCGCCAGTGACCCGGCGATTGCCAGCATAAGGATTTTGAACAGGTATCGCCCGCCAAGCATAGCGATGGCGAGAGTGTAATTATAAAATGGCGTGTTACAGTTAATACCGGCAAATGCGCTGCCGTTATTGTTCGTTGCCGACGAATAGCCATAGAGAATTTCGCTGAAACCGTGAGGGCCGGGATTGAACGCACCCGCCTGTCCCGCTTTTGTCGCCACGGCCACCGCCGTGCCGACCAACGCCAGAAATATCGGCAATAGTATTACCAGCGATGCCATCTTCATTTCATAACTTTCGATTTTTTTGCCTAAGTATTCGGGCGTTCTGCCGACCATTAACCCGGCGATGAATACCGCCAGAATCGCAAAAGCCAGCATACCGTAAAGCCCCGAGCCGACGCCGCCGAAAATTACCTCTCCAAGCTGTATCAGCCACATCGGGACCATTCCGCCCAAAGGCGTATAAGAATCGTGCATCGAATTTACCGCCCCGCAGGATGTCCCCGTTGTCGTCGTGGCAAACAGGGCGGAATTGAAGATACCGAAGCGGACTTCTTTACCCTCCATATTGCCTCCGCTTTGCGTCGCACTGGCTCGCAGGTCTGCGCCCGCTGATGCTAATTGCGGCGTCCCTTTTTGCTCAGACCAGCAGCACAGGGCCAGCAGGCAGATGAATATAATTACCATTGAGGCCAGTATCGCCCAGCCCTGCTTTGTGTCACCCGCCATTTTGCCGAATGTGTAGCAAAGCGCCCCCGGAATCAAAAGTATCGCCAGCATCTCAAGAAAATTAGATAAAGGCGTAGGGTTTTCAAGAGGATGAGCGGAATTGGCGTTAAAGAATCCGCCGCCATTGGTGCCTAAGTGCTTGATGGCAATCTGCGAAGCCGCAGGCCCCACCGCGATTGTCTGCTCAGCGACACTATTGCCGTCGGCCATTGTTACCGGCTCAACAAGCGTCGCCGTCGGATATGGCTTGAACGTTTGCACTACGCCCTGCGACGCAAGCAGGATTGCCAAAACAATCGACAAAGGAATAAGGATATAAATGAGCGAACGGGTCAAATCGACCCAGAAGTTGCCGATTGTCTGGCTGTTTCGGCGAACAAATCCCCGTATTAGCGCGACCAGCACCGCCATACCGCTTGCCGCGGACACAAAATTCTGCACCGCCAAACCGAGCATCTGGGTCAGGTAGCTCATCGTGCTTTCGCCGCCGTATGCCTGCCAGTTGGTATTGGTAATAAAACTGACAGCCGTATTGAATGCCAGGTCTGGAGCAACAGCCGGAAAATGCTGCGGGTTCAAAGGCAAAAAACCCTGCAATCGCATCAAGGCATACAAAACGACGAAACCGGCCGCGTTAAAAGCAATCATCGCGACGGTATATCTCTTCCAGCCCATTTCATTGGCAGGATTAACCCCGCAGAGCCGATAAATCGCTCGCTCGACAGGCCCCAGTATCCGGTCCAGGCCGCAGGGTTTGTTTTCATATACGCGAGACACATACCAGCCCAGCGGCTTGACCAATATCAAAACCACGGACAGGAAAAGAACAATTTGTATTATCCCGTAAGTCATCAGAATTTCTCCGCCAACAAAACCGCCACGACAAGATAAATCATAAGCAGTACCGTTATAATCCCGCTAACCCAATACGCCCAAATCATAATATACTCCCTTGTTTTTGGCGCGGACTTTTCCCGCAAATAATTTTCGCCGAGATGTCTGTTTTGAGGCAGGTTAGACCAAATGCGCAACAAACCAGAAACCTACCCTGGCTTGTCCCTTCTTTAACGCCTACGAGGTTAGCTGTCGGGCTCAGACAGAAGTACCTTAATCGATTTTACTCGATATTCGCCCCAAGGCCTTTCGGCCGACATTGGGTCCCCCGTTTTCTTCTGGCTTAGCCATCCCTTACGGGACTGCCCTGCAACAGACAAACAGCAAAGAAGAAACTCGGCTACATAAACTCAGTATCATACGTTCGGGTTTGGCTCGGTTCAAGAAAATTCCGGAATTTTGTGAATGATAAGTAGTATTAGACAACACTTATGATTTTGCTAATTTTGTAAAAAACCCTCATTATTACGCCGAAAATGATACTTGCCCCCAAAGCGCAGCGACCTGTCCGGCATAGCTCATAGTGAAGGAGGATGCCGGGAATCCATTCCCCCGCTACCCATTCCCCACTGTCCGCTGAACGCTGTACGCTAATTTACGTTATCGGGCATTATGCGAGATATATTTTGCAACTGCACAAACAACCAGTATTACGCCGAACACAGTGACCACGGAAGCCCCTGTGGGTAAATCCCATCGTGCTGAGGCGTATAGCCCAAAGACACTTGCAAGAAATCCCAAACTCCAGCCGATTATCAAACGCGAGGTTACACTTCTGACGAAAAACATTGCGCACACCGCAGGAACCACCAAGTAACTGAAGACCAGCAGCACGCCCGCTACACGCACCGAGCTTGTTACGACAAAACCAAAGGTAACGTAGAAAATAAAATCCCAGAAACGAATCCGCATACCGCTCTGTTTGGCCTCGCGTGGATTCATGGAGATTATCAGAAATTTTTTTCTTAACATAAAATGCAATAATCCCACGGCCAGATATATCACCGAAATTTTTAATATCTGAGGCCACGTTACAAAAAGAATGCTCCCGACCAGCATATCCTTTATCGCCTCTTCGCCGTGGGGGGCCTTGTCGAGAACAAGAATTGCTACGGCGGAGCTTACGGCATACACAATCCCGATGATTGCTTCCTGTGGGACGGATTCATCACGAACCCGTCCCACAGCGAACAACCCCGCGCCAACAAAGGTAAAGCCAAGGGCAATCAGATACGCCTCTGTGCTGTGCAACTCGTATCCGGCCAATAACGCTACTGTGCTGCCAAGCGCCGCCACTTGCGCCAAAGCCAAATCCACGAATATCACGCCACGAGATACGATGTGAATACCCAGGTAGCAGTGTATCCCCGTAAGTATCAGGCACGCCACGAAAGGCAATAACAGCAATTCAATCATCCCATTCATTTTGATACCTCGCTTAATGCGTCGCTCAACCGGTTAACTACATTGTCCAGCATCGCTATATAATCTTTAACCTGCTCATTAACGGCGTTGGGAACAACGACCACTTTTGCATCGGCCTTTTTCGCCACTGCCTCCGCGTCATCACGGTTATAAAACGGCTCCATTAAAATGACCCCGGCCTTTTCCGATTTCATTGTGTTTATCACTTCGAGGATATGCCCCGGTCCCGGCGGTATCCCCGGCTTTGGCTCAAGCTCCGCGACCACGTCAAGATTGAATCGATTGGCGAAATAAGGCCAACTGCGATGATAGGTAACAATTTTCGAATGTTCAAACGGCTTTAGTTTGGCAACCCATCCGGTCATAGCGTTATCCAGCTTTGAAAGAAACGCCGCCAGATTACGGTCGTAATCTCCCGCGTGACCAGGGTCAAGCTGTTTGAGGCGTTGGCAGATGTTTTTCGCTATTATTTTGCCGTTATAAGGATCGAGCCAGTAATGGGGATTGCCCATAGGATGAACGTCACCCATAGAGCGGTCCACCTTGCCGGTGGGAAGTTCGAGTTTCAAAATTCCTTCGGAAGCGTCCAAATGGCCCGGCGCATTGATTTGTATTCGCGGATTACGTGAGCCCTGAAGAATCAAACCTTCATAACCGATTTCCAATTCCAGGCCCACTCGTATCCAAAGGTCTGCTTTCCTGGCCTTCATCATATAACTTGGTTTGGCCTGAATAAAATGCGGGTCTTCATCGCCGGAACCGATTGAAGTAACCGATACATGTTCGCCGCCGACCGACTCTGCTATTGACGCAAAGGTTGGGGTAGTTGTTACAACATTTAATTTGTCCGCACCCAAACACAGGCAGTTGGGTAAAATAAGCAAAATGCCCAAAATGCAGCAGGTTAGAATCGTTCTTTTAACTATGTTCAAATTCATAATTTATCTCCTTTTCATTAGTATTGATGTGCCGGATGCAGCCCGATTAGGAAGTCCGCCTGAAGCCATATCTCATTTCTGTTTACATTGCCCGCGAAATTCTCACCGTCGGTATGCTCGAACTGCACGCGCCAGAACATAAATTCGCTCTGGTGAAACGTCAGACCAGTTGTATAAGAATTTTCGTGCAAACTGCTGCTATCGGGAAACTGTGTATAATCGTATCGTCCGAATACGCTCCATTCCCTGTTAAACTGGTATTCCAGCGAGCTGTACATCCCGTGTGAGTTCACCGTGTCCCCGGACCCTTCTTCCTTCTGACTGAACAGAATTTCGTTCATCCACGTCAGCGATTTGTAAAGGCCATATTGTGGGTCCCGCCATTTGTAGGTCAAATCCAGCCCTTCCACGTTTGTCCGGTGTCCTCCGCCGGTGTTTGCATCATTGTCGCCTGTGGCGAAACTGCCGCCGAGTTCAATGCTGGATGCTCTGTCTATGTCAAAGAAATTCTTCAGGTGCGTAACATACATCAGGTCATGGGCCTGGTCTCCGGCAAAACTCGCTTCGTTACCGTTATTTTGCACGTCAAACGTAAGCTGTATATAATTGTCCCACGGATTGGGCACTAACCATGAAAGCTCCGCGCCGCCGTCGTTTAATCCTTCGTCGCCGAAGAATTTTCTGATTACGTTGGGCTTGTCAACCCAGGGCATCGCGTGGGTATGAAACATATTGGCTTTTCCGAAAACCGAGTAGAATTTGCCGAACCTTGCCTGTAGGTCGTATGGCAGGTCGGTGTATGTGAAATATCCTTCTTCGATATCAGGTGTATATTCCCCGTTATCCTGTCTCTCTATGCTTAGAATCAAATCTGCTCGCCCGTATGGGTCAACAGGATTGGAAAACCCGAACTCAACTTCCCTGAGCTGGACCTTCGCGGTCTTGCTGGCTGCGATAGTATCAGGCGTTTCGCCTCTGGGCGTCGGCCCTCCGTGAAAAATAAAGTCGCCTATCGCCGAAATATCAGGATTAAAACTCTGATAGCCCGATGAGGCCTTGGCCTGCGGTTTTTCAATATACCCGGCGGTCGCCGTCGGGGGCTGATTTGTCTCAATCGGCTTTGTTTCGGTAGCGACTTTGGCCTGACCCTGCTTCAAAAGTTCGATTTCCTCCCTGAGCAATTTTATCTCTTCGGTGTGCCTTTCATTTGCGTCTTTCATTTGCTGTTGAAGCTCAGTTACCTGCTGCCGGAGGGATTGCATATCGGTGTTGGCTGCATCGCCTTGTTCTGCTCGGCCTGCGCCGGCAAATAACATGATTGTTAAAAAATAAAAACCATACTTGATGGCTCGTATATTCATTTGTCTGTCTCCGTAAATCCATTGGATAATAGAAAGTTCCCGCTGCTGCCCGATAATGGTTTTGGCGGGAAAAATAAATGTGGTATTAACCTGGATTAGGAGACAACCGGCGGGGCACGCGGGCCTAAGAGACCCGGTATTGAAATCGCGTGCGCGACTTCGATATGAAATATCAAACTATGTTCGCAAACAGGATACTGACTAATCGCTGTTTGTTCTTCGACCGTTGTACTATGGGGCAGCGAAAGCAACTGCTGGCAAACAGGGCATTCGTGCGAATCGTGCCCGGTGTGATGCTCTTCACATGAAAGATGTATAAACAGCAGGGCCTGTGTCGCAAGCAGCGAGAAGAGTAGCGTCGCCGTCAATATCAGTATCGTTCTCGCTGTTTTGTTCATTACAGATATTCCTATGCGCACTACGGACACAAACATTCTAATCACACCTGCTGCCGCTGTATTATAAAACCAACCGGCGTGTTTGTCGCCATAGAAATCGACGCGTCGTGCATATAATTTGTCTTTCCGCAGCCAGTGCAGACAAAGTGCGGATGACACTGATGCTCGGTGCATTTGTCCGCCATTTCAAAATGCTTATTTCCCTCTGCGTTCTCTGCGCTCTCAGCGGTAAAAAATCCCCAAAAACCCCATTCCTAAAATTACGCATTTTTTCAATCTTAAAAAATCCGCAACTATTCGTTTTCGATAGGAGTTACGGGGTCAATGATGAGCCAGCAGAACGTGCCGAGGAAATACGCGCCAGCGGCCGTATAAATAACGACGTTCCAGTCGCGATTCGTCCAGGCGAGAATATAGCCGATGACGATTGCGGCAAGCCCCCCGCCGAAATTGCCCATCATATTCATACTGCCGGAAAGAGTACCGGCGAATTTCCCGCCTATATCCATACACGCGCCCCAGCTTGTCGGCATAACCAAATCATTGCAGAAACTCGCAAAACCCATAGCGAGAATGGCAAGGAACGGGTCTTTTATCATTACCGAGGAAACCAGCAGGATAGATGCTCCGAGAAACCCTGTGCCGGCTAATAATCGTCTCGATACCTTAACACTGCCAATTCGGCTGGCTAAAGGAGCAGCGATTGTTCCGCAGAACAGCGAACCGAGGCCGCCGAAAAACAGGGGTACACCCGCCAGGAGCGCCTTTACAAATTGCGGATGCCTGACCAGCCAGGGCGCCTGGCGAATCAGCGGGTGCTGCGCGAGGTCGAATCCCCATGTTTCCTGCAGAAACGTCGGCAGCCATGTTATATAAAACACCGCGCCGAAATTAAGGCAAAAAAACTGAAACCACAACAGCCAGACCGTCTTTGACGCCAGAAGTTTTCCCCACGGTATTTTTTCGTGCCCGAGGACAACATCCTGCTGCGGCGGTATTATCGCCAGCTCGGCTTCGTTAATACTTTTTTTATCGTGGGGATTATCACGGAACCAGATAAAAAAGAAAATCGCCCATATTATGCCCAGCAGGCCGAACAGTCCGAAGGTGTGACGCCAGGATACATATTCCAAAACAATTACCACTAATAAAGGCGTGAATGCCCCGCCCCATCGGGCACTAAGCCACATTATGCCCTGTGCGCGAATCCTTTCTGCTTTAGGAAGCCAGACGGTAAACGCCTTGGTCAGATTCGGAAAGCACCCGGCCTCACCGGCGCCGAACATAGCGCGGGTAACCAGAAGGGAAACCCAATTAAAGACCCAGCCCGTCGCAGCCGTGAAAAACGACCACCACATAACCACCCGCATCAGCACTTTGCGTGCGCCGATACGGTCGCCGAGCCAGCCGCTGGGAATCTCAAAGAGGGCATACGCCCAGAAAAATACGGAAAACGCCCACCCCATCTGTTTGGTAGAAAAGCCGAGGTCTTTGGTCATCAGCGGCGCTGCCTGCGAAATGCAGACCCGGTCAACATAGGTAATGACGGACAACGCAACGGCAAACACAATGACCCAGTAGCGGACACGTGTAGGACATGTCCCCGAACCATTCATAAGCTTTTTGTCGTTGGAATCCATATAAACGTAATGATTACTTTGGCGGTTCGACTTTGCTCACCACGGGCGGCAAAACGGCTTCGAGCAGCGGCTTGCGGAAGGTCCTGGCCTTCTGGTCATACAAACCGAATTCGTTTGCGCAAAATTCCCAGTAATCGAAGCTCATTCCCCGTTCGATTGCGGCATCTGCCATAAACTTCGTCCAGCGTGCGCGGGAATCCATATCCGCTTTTTCGTATGCGCCGAACTCGCCCAGGTTAATCGGGCGGTTGTTTTTCTTGCCCCAGTCGGCAGCGTAATCCAAATCCCTGATTATTTCCTGCTTTTCATCCTCGGTGCCTGTCCATTTTGTGCCAAGCCAGTCGTTTGGGTCTCCCCTGCTCAGCCAGGCCGCACCCTGATGAGTGAAAGTCAGCGGGAAGTAATCGTGAATAGTAACGATGATGTTGCGGTCTTCTTTGGGAATATCGAGCAGCGCAAGATAATGAATCTGGTTATAGTGCGCCGAGCCGATGACAAGGGTCCTGTTCGGATTGGATTGCCTCACGACCGCAAGCGCCTCTTTCAATTGCTCATTCCATGGGTCTGCTCTTAATTCTTTTTGCGGCTCATTCAGCAATTCAAAAACAAGGATATCGGGATAATCCTTGAAATGTTCCGCAATTTGCTTCCAAAGGGCAAGGTATCTTTCCTTTTCCCCTGCCGGATTGGCGTAAAGCTCGCCATAGTGGTGAACATTGAGCATTATGGGCAAATTTCGCGACACCGCGCAATTGACTGCCCATTCAACCCGTTTCATAAAGTCCGGGCTAATCGTATAAGGCGGCGTAGTCATCGCGTGGGCCGACCAGCGAACAGGCAGACGAACCGAATTGAAGCCGGCGTCTTTTACGGCCTGAAAATACTCTTCCTTAAGAACAACTCCCCATTCGCCCTCGCTTGGCGCATCAAAAGCGTTGCCGAGATTCACTCCGCGCCCCAGAAGCTGGTTCATTTTAAATGGGTCAGGCCCACCGGTAGCGTTCGGCTCGTTGGCGGCTGCGCAGACGGATGCAAAAGAAATGAGAATCGCTGTTAACATCTTTGCCATAAAATCGAATCCTTAAAAATTATTTTTTGGGTGGGATAATCGCTTCTAAAAGGGGCTTACGCCAGGATTTCGCGTCCCTGTCATACAGGCCGAATTCCTGCGCACAGAATTCCCAGTACATTAAGCTCATACCTCGCTCGGCCGCAGTATCAGCGATGAACTTTGTCCAGCGGGCGCGGGACTCCATATCGGCTTTACTGTAAGAGCCGAACTCGCCTAAGTTAATCGGGCGATTGTGCTCCTTCCCCCAGGCGGCGCCGATGTCAAATATGTCAGTCATAGCTCTCTTTTCTTCGGGCGTGCCGGTCCATTTCGTGCCCGGCCATGCGTTGTAATCGCTGCTGCCATTCGAGTTGAGGTCCTGACCAATAAATTTCATATCTTCAACAGTCCTGGCAACTTTTTCGGGTGTCATCCAGGGTGTTGACTGGTGGGTGAATGCGTGCGGGAAGTAGTGATGAACGGTGACAATGATGTTGCGGTCGTTCTCAGGCAGCTCAAGGAGCTTAAGATAAGTAATCCAGCTGTCGCGGGCAGAGCCAACAACAACCGTCCTGTTCGGATTTGATTCGCGGATGGCTACTAAAAACTCTTTGACGTAATCATTCCATATCTGGGGCGTAAGCTTTCTTTTTGGCTCATTCATCGGCTCAAAGAGAAGAATATCGGGGTAATCTTTATAATGCTCAGCAATCTGCCTCCACAGGGCGACAAACCTTTCCTTGTGCGCCAGCGGCGCGTCGTATGTTTCGACGTATTGCTGGATATTTACGATAATGGGCATATTTCTCGAAATAGCCCAGTTTACAATGGTGTCAACCCGTTTGAAAAATTCAGGGTTAATGGTGTAAGGTTTTTCATTCAGCGCGTGACCGGACCAGCAAACGGGCAGGCGGATTGAATTGAATCCCGCCTGTTTGATGATATCGAAATACTCTTCTTTGATAACTACGCCCCATGCGCCTTCGGTCGGCGCCTCGAGTGCGTTGCCGATGTTTACTCCCCTGCCAAGCAGCTTATTCATTTTGAAGGGGTCGGGTTTCGTTGATGCGGCGTTTGGTTCCGCGGCTGCGACAAAAGCTGCTCCGAGCAGAATTATTCCTAATGTGATGAACGCGTATGGTTTAACTGTTCTCAACATCATTTTTTCTCCAGCGATATAATTTTATTGTTTCGGCGGAATCAGCGCTTCAAGCAATGGCTTTACCCATGTTTTGCTGTCTCTGTCGTAAACCGCCATGTTATAAGTGAACTGCCAATACGTGAAACTGAATCCGTGTGCGACCGCCTCGTCGGCTATGCATTTGGTCCAGAGGGCGCGGGAATCCATATCCGCCTTCTCATAAGAGCCGAACTCGCCGAGATAAACCGGGCGATTACGCGCTCTCGCCCAGCCGGCCACGGCGTTAAAGTCCTTTTTTATAACCAGTTTTTCAGCGTCGCTGCCTGTCCATTTTGTTCCGAGCCAGTCGTTGGAGTCCTTTGTCCAGCTGGTGCCCTGATGGGTAAAATGATAAGGTTCATAATAATGTATAGTCAGGATGATATTCCTGTCGTCCTCAGGCAGCGCAAGGAACCTAAGACCGGCGATGCCGTTGAAATTGGCCGGCCCGATTACAATCGTTCTGTTCGGGTTTGTCTTGCGGACAATCGCCAGCGTCTCTTTTATCAGCGCATTCCAGTCGCCTGCCTTTATATTTTCCTGCGGCTCATTGAGAAGCTCGAAAATCAGCGTGTTGGGATAACCTTTGTAATGTTCGGCGAGTTGTTCCCAAATAGCGAGGAATTTCGGTTTCAGGCCGTTGGGGTCGCGGAAAAACTCGAAGTAGTTTTGAAAATTTATTACCAAAGCCAGATTGCGTGACATTGCGCTGTTGACGGCCTGGTCAACTCGTTTTAAAAAGTTCGGGTCAATCGTATATGGCGGCTTATCCATCGCGCGGGTGGACCAGCGAACCGTAAGCCGGACCGAATTGAAGCCGGCGTCTTTTATGAGTTGGAAGTGTTCATCCTTTACGATGAAGCTCCATTCGTCGTCTAACTCCACTTCCCTGTCCAGCGCGTTACCTATATTGACGCCCCGGCCAATCAGCTTGTTGACCACAAACGGGTCGTTAAGATTTACATCGGTAGAGGCGAGTAACACTGGTGCAGTCAAGACAATTGCCAGTAGAGTTACAGCGCGTGATGTCGAGAGGCGAAACATAAATTGTCTCCTATAGTGAGTAATAGAATGTGGAATATAATAGTTTCAACCACAGCGGGCGATGGGATTCGAACCCACGGCATTCGGCTTGGGAAGCCGACATTCTACCACTGAATTACGCCCGCGAACCCAGTGGATTAACATTATACCTTTTGCAATGGCGCTTGCCAGAGGGAAGTTGATTGTATATTGCCGATATCGTAGAATTCCTGCTGTTTAAGTAATCAAGCAAATAAGGGAACAAAGATGGCCAAAGAGGTTCGGCTGCCGAAGTTCGGCAACACAATGGAAGAAGGAACGATTGTTGACTGCAAAGTCAACGTCGGCGACCACGTCAAAAGCGGCGACGTGCTTTTTGACGTCGAGACCGACAAGGCGACCCTGGAAATTGAATCGCCCGCGGATGGCTTTGTAAAACAGATAATCGTTGAGGTGGGAAATAGTTACAGCATAGAAACCCCCCTGCTGATTCTTGGCGACAAGGACGAGCGAATAAGCGATGAGTTTCTGCGCTCGCTAAAGGCGTCAACCCCCGCGACACCAACAATCGCAAAACCGAAGCCGGCTAAAAGGAAAAAAATAAAAGATTTGCCTATGCCCATCCCGATTTTGCCCGCGGAAATCAAACTCGGCCAGACAATACCGGTCAGCCGATTGCAGAAAGTTACCGCTCAAAAAATGCTCCGCTCGAAACGAGAAATACCCTGCTTTTATCTCAACGCCAGGGCGGACGTTACCGACCTCGTCGCATACCGCGATAAACTAAACCAGGCAGGCAAAGAAGAGGTCTCATACAATGATTTTATTATCAAGGCAATAGCGATTGGGCTGGAAAAATTCCCCATAATGACAGGCCAAATCGACGGCGACGACATAAAAATTGCAAAATCAATTGGCATCGGGCTTGCGATTTCGACTCCCGAAGGACTGATTGCGCCAATCGTCAAAGACCCTGATAAAAAGACGGTCGTTGAAATTGCCTGTTACAGCAGGCAGCTTATCGAAAGGACAAAGAATAACCAGCTTACCCTCGTTGACCTCGAAGGCGGCTGCATCACAATCAGTAACCTCGGCGCATTCGGCGTCGATTCGTTCATCCCGATTGTCGTACCCGGCCAGTGCTCAATACTGGGAATAGGCAAAATCGCCGACGTCTGCGTGCCCGCCGGAGACACTCCTGATACGCTCGGGGTTCGCAAGATGATGAATTTGACTCTGTCCGTTGACCACAAGGTCGCCAACGGCGGCTACGCCGCCCAGTTCCTCGATTTCGTCAAAAAAACGCTCGAAGACCCCGCCAACTTCAACGAGTAACGCTATCATGAGGGAATGAGGCAAGAGAAGAAGGTAGAGAGCTGTCACCGAGACAAATAGGAACGTCAAAACCGCTCGGTACAAGGTACGCTATGATTTCAGTAGCGTCTTCATCATGACCACCAGTTGTAATACGAGCGGTCCATGTTCCACTTGATTGGATTGTAGTGAGCGGCGAGGCCGAATACGGTTTAGTCCACCAACCGCTACCGACCTTTATAAACACAGCAACCGCATATTTAGAACAATTAGAAGGTAGGACACCAACTACATTACCGGTAGCACTGCCCTCTTGGCCCATATTCGGTACGCTTGTAATATGAATAGTTGGACTGGCAACAGTAATAACCGACGGTGCACTGCTCGTGATACTGCCGCTGGAAGCGCTGATATTTGCCGTGCCCGGAGCGACTGGCGTAACCAGGCCGGCAGAACTAACGGTGGCAATTGCATCATTGCTCGAAGTCCAGGTAAGTGTTGCAGCAATGGGATTTCCTCGCTGGTCAAGTTTTGTTGCCGTTAATTGTTGGGTTGCCCCATCAACAACTAAATTAGCGCTTAATGGAGAGATGGTGATTGTTGTAAGGACAGGGGCAGTAGTAACAGTAATGACCGAAGGCGCACTGCTCGTGATACTGCCGCTCGAAGCGCTAATATTTGCTGTGCCCGGAGCAACTGGCGTAACTAAGCCGGTAGAACTAACTGTGGCAACTGCATTGTTGCTCGAAGTCCAGGTAAGTGTTGCGGTGATAGGATTTCCTCGCTGGTCACGTGTTGTTGCTGTTAATTGTTGAGTTGGTCCACCAACAACCAAATTAGCGGTTAATGGAGATAGTGTGATTGTTGTAAGGACAGGAGGGGTAACAGTAACAGTAATGACCGAAGGCGCACTCGTTATACCACTGCTCGAAGCGGTAATATTTGCCGTGCCTGCCCTTACTGGCGTGACCAAGCCGGTAGAACTAACCGTGGCAACTGAGGTATTGCTGGATGTCCAGGTAAGCGTTGCAGCAATAGGGTTAGAGTACTGATCAAGAGTTGTTGCTGTTAATTGTTGGGTCGCTCCGCCTACAGTTAAATTAGCAGTTAATGGAGAAATGGTGATAGTTCTCAGAACTGGGGCTGGTTTGGTAACAGTAATAACCGACGGCGCACTGCTCGTGATACTGCCGCTCGAAGCGCTAATATTTGCTGTGCCCGGAGCAACTGGCGTAACTAAGCCGGTAGAACTAACTGTGGCAACTGCATTGTTGCTCGAAGTCCAGGTAAGTGTTGCGGTGATAGGATTTCCTCGCTGGTCACGTGTTGTTGCTGTTAATTGTTGAGTTGGTCCACCAACAACCAAATTAGCAGTTAATGGAAATAGTGTGATTGTTGTAAGGACAGGAGGGGTAACAGTAACAGTAATGACCAAAGGCGTGCTCTTGATGCGGCCGCTCGAAGCGCTAATCTTTGCCGTGCCCGGAGCGATTGGCGTAACAAGGCCGGTAGAACTGACGGTTGCAACTGACTTCTTGCTCGAAGTCCATTTAAGCGTTGCGGCAATTGGGTTCCCTCGCTGGTCAAACGCTGTTGCTGTTAATTGTTGGGTTGACCCACCAACAACCAAATTAGCGATTGATGGAGAGATGGTGATAGTTTTGAGGGTTGGCTTAATAACAGTAATAATCGACCGCGCACTCTTGATGCTGCCGCTCGAGGCGGTAATATTTGTCGTGCCCGGAGCGACTGGCGTAACTAAGCCGGTAGAACTGACGGTGGCAACTGCCTTCTTACTCGAAGTCCAGGTAAGCGTTGCAGCAATGGGATTTCCTCGCTGGTCAAGTGTTGTTGCTGTTAATTGTTGGGTTGGCCCACCAACAACCAGATTAGCAGTTAATGGAGAAATGGTGATAGTTGTAAGGGTTGACGCCGGCGAAATAGATTGTATATTAACTGATTCGACACTCATCGAAAAAACCTGGTTAGAACTTGCCGAACTCGCAGGTTGTAAGTCTTTACTATAAGCATCATTCCAATCTTCAGCAGGCACCCACATGTTGAGGTGAAAATGCATCGGCCCCGTCGGCACATCGTTTGTGTCTGTCTGGACTAAAATACCATCTACGAACCAGGAAACTTGACTTGGCCGCCATTTAATTTCGTATGTGTGGTAATCAGTTATCGTTCCGGAAGCATAAGGTATGAATTGCGGTTCTCCGCTTCCCAATGGTCCGTTGCTGTAAATATTAGTTTGCACTCCGTTTGGCTTATTGGTAAGAAGTTCAAAATCTATTTCATCATGAAGCGTGCTGCTTCCCGGTTTGAGGTCGTATAAAAAGATGCCGCCGACGATGCCGGGCGTAGAAGTATTCATTTTAGCACGCACTGTTATGTCGAGCCCTTGACCCAAAGTGAACGATTGATTGCTGATTAGATCTGTGCCATAGAAGGAAGGCGAAGACACGAGCGCAGTCGGATTATAAGTTTGGAGTGTTATATTTGCATTACTGCCGCTGGCCGCCGGAAGCGGAGAATTTTGAGTACATCTAAACTGAGTTTGACCGACAAAAGTTCCGTCACTTGATGACACCCATGTTGGAATATGCCAATTTTTAAAGCTCACAATACTTCCGGTAAAATCATCGTAAAGAAGAGTCGTAAGGCCATTACTATCATCACCCAGGGCAACGATTGAGCCGTCGGATTTAAGGGCAAGAGAGTTCATGTCTCCTGCCGCGATGGCGATGAAATTATTTCCGGCAGGAGGTGTCGTCTCACCATGACTATTCCAGCCCCAGCCGACTATTGAGCCGTCGGATTTCAAGGCAAGAGAGTGCTGATATCCTGCCGCGATGGTGATGAAGTTGTTCCCCTCAGGGGGCGTTGCCTGACCAGAATAATTCCAGCCCCAGCCGACGATTGAGCCATCGGACTTCAGGGCAAGAGAGTGAAACCCTCCTGCCGCGATGGCGATGAAGTTGTTTCCGTCAGGGGGCGTCGCCTCACCAAGACTATTATCGCCCCAGCCCACGATAGAGCCGTCGGACTTCAGGGCAAGAGAGTGGAATCCTCCCGCCGCGATGGCGATAAAGTTGTTTCCGACAGGAGGCGTTGCCTGACCATAATAATTATAGCCCCAGCCGACGATTGAGCCGTCGGACTTCAGGGCAAGAGAGTGGTACCCCCCTGCCGCGATGGCGAGAAAAGCGTTTCCGCCAGGAGGAGCTGCCTCATCAAGATAATTGTCGCCCCAGCCGACGATTGAGCCGTCGGATTTCAGTGCAAGAGAGTGGTACCCCCCTGCCGCAATGGCGATGAAGTTATTTCCGTCAGGGGGCGTCGCCTGACCATAAGTATTGCCGCCCCAGGCGACGATCGAGCCGTCGGACTTCAAAGCAAGAGAGTGTTGATATCCTGCCGCGATAGCGATGAAGTTGTTTCCGTCAGGGGGCGAACCATCCCAGCCCTTGACAGAGCCGGCAAAAAGGGCAGCCGGAAAAAAACCGACAAAGGCAAAGCTCAAAAGGCAGAATCTAATAATTGATTTGGCGTTCATTGTCAAACCTCCTCATAAAGAACGTGTTTTCCATTTTTCACCCTCTTATCAAGATATATCACTAACTGCGTATCATATTGAGCCGGAAAAATCAAGAAAAAACGCCCAAAGTCCCCGCAAACTTGAAATAAATAGCCGTTCCATACTGCCCAAGACGCTCAGGCCTCATATCATGATAAAGTGGGACTAAGTAGGACAAGGTTTTGTGACGTGCCCCGTTAGAAAAGCCTTTCCTCGGATTCGCTGTTACGAATGTCTCTTGCAAATTATCGGACGGCGATTAAACTAATGGCCTATGGCAAAGAAAAAGGCGGCGGAATCAAATACTGTTTATTGGGTGGTGTCACCTAAAGTCAGAACGAACTCAAAAAAAGTTGACGAGTGGAAGAAGGCATCGGTTCGGGAACATGCGGCCTTTATGGGATACAAACCCAATGATCGGAAGCACCGAATGAGAATGGGGCCAAAGTTCGCAGGCCAGACGAAAAAAGGCGTAAAGCCTGGCGATGTTATATTGATTGCGAGGCGACACGATGACAAACCAGATATTGTTGGTTTCGGCAAAGTCCACGGCGAATACGCAACGAAGCTGAAGGGCTTCAATCCTCCTGAGGATTTTGGATCGTTGCGAAAACTGTCGCCATTTATACCGTGGCGCCAACCGCCATCCGGCATACCACTCATAGGCGCTCTTCGTCACATCCAATCCTTGGTTCAACTTCATCCCCCAAAAAACGTTGCTCACAAAAAAGTCCGCGACTGGATGGAACAGTATCTCGGCAACAAGAACAGGAAAGCTGGCGAAAAACAGCACATCTTTACGAGGTCCAAAGACAAGCGAAAGCTTGGACTTAAGAGTGCTGTCATAGTGGATCTGCCCGAGATTCATCTATCCGACTACAAGTTTCAGACGAAGAGCCAATTAAGAAATGCTAAGAATATTGAAAAAAAGTTATTAATAGATTATTGGAAGTGGCTGAAGAAAGAAGGCCGCAAGCTTCAATCACTAAAATATGACGAGAGCCTTCAGTGTGATGGATACGAAAAGAATCGTCAAAATCTTATCGAGGCCAAAAGCTCCGTACGCCGAGAACATATCAGGATGGCGGTGGGGCAGCTTCTGGATTATGCTTTTCTGAGTAAGAAACAGTATGGCGATCTCAATAAAGCGATCCTTCTTCCGAAGAAACCGGAGCCCAACATAGTAAAATGGCTCCTGAGTCTAAAGATCAGCATCATCTGGTGCGACAGGGGAAAGTTTCGGGATAATGCAAAGGGGCAGTTTTCCTAACGTTTCTTCCGGCGGTGTCAAAAAAACTCTCGATTTTTCTGGTTTTTCCTGTTGACAACAAGCCAAAATGGCCGTATATTACTATTAATCCAGTTATCTGGAGGTGGATGGCGCAAGCCATCGGGCCCGAAAGGGCCTTTTTTGTTATAAGAATTTCTTTCCATAAATCTTTCCATCCACCTGGTCATACTTCTTTTGTAGAACCTCAATCACTTTTGCGGAAAACCGACCAAATTCCCTACTCAAAAATCCCCGATCTTTGAGGATTTCGTTACGGCTCGGATGGGCCAGTAAATCTGCCAGTTGCAGGCCTGATATATTATTTGCTTTTGGTTTGACCTTGAGTTGTTTGCTGGTAAAGACCTTCTGAAATTGTTCCGGCGAAACAAAATCGGTTCCTTTTTCCCACAGACGAACAAAAGAATCCTTGAGCCGCCTGTCCTCTTTTCCACCTCTGGACTCGGCTATTACGTCACCACGGGCGTTCAAGCGGTCAAGAAAGAAAAAGAAACGCTCCAGTAAAACCGCGAGACAATAGTGATAAGGGTCGTATCGCCAGGTAGTGTATGTTTCTTTGTGTGTTTTTTTGTCGAGGCATACAGTGATAACTTTATATTCCCATATTTGCATAAGAGACAATAATTCGGCATCGAAGCGTTTTTTGATTGTGTCGTCTTTTAGTATTTCAAAAGGCGGGACAGCATTGACCATTTCCTTTCTGTGGAAAATGATCGGGTCATCCGGATGAGAACCAAAAAATGTTTTTTTGAGGGTTTCCATTTGAGGAAAGACGGCCTTTTCAACATATCCCAGTTCAAGTATTACGCCGGTTAAGCTAAGAAATCGGTGGTTTGGATTTTCAGAACTGGCTAAATCCGGATTGCCCACTTCATCAATGTAAATGCGGTATTTCATACCTTCACTCTTAAATAGTCTCCGCACTGCAAAGGCAATGCCTTAGATGCTTCTAACTCCCTGCTGCTCATAACAGTTCCTTGTCATCCTTCGTTATTATCCAATTCCCTCCAAGTTGAACCAACGCTAATCTGATACTAACACTCTGTTACCCTCAAAACAAGTGCCGATTTTTTGTCCAGCAAAGGCAGTTAGGAGTCAAGCCCCGTTTTTCGTAGCGACCTGTCCGGCATAGTGAAACGACGACGGAAGCGAAGACCTCGGCGTAGTTCCTAACGTAGCCGGGTAGTTGAAAACGAAGCTGGGTTTCTCGCCTGCCACGGCATAGCCGAAGGCGACGCCGGGTCCTCCGGTTATCAGCACTGTTATCGCTAATGGGGTGATAAGTCTGGGGTTGTAATACTGATATTGCGGATTTTTATCGGCTCGTCCCATAAAAATATAAAGTTTTGCCCCTGATTCTGCCGAAAAACCAGAGGGCAGATACTGCCTTGTGATACTGATAAGTGAGAATTTAGTCGGCGAGGAATCAAACCGGCTTTGCTAACAATTTGCTTTAAGGTCTGGGGTTTCTATGAGAACAATTGCTGTTGTCAACCAAAAGGGCGGCGTGGGCAAAACAACCGTATCGATTAACCTGGCAAGCGCACTGGCGGAACAGGAGCACAAAACGCTGCTGGTCGATATGGATTCGCAATCGCATTGTGCGGTCGGCCTCGCGGTACCCGAGGAGCAAATCGAGCAGAGCATTTACGACGTAATGATAAGCCACAGCAAGGAAGAACCTATGCGGCTGGGGGAGATTCTCTGGGAAGTAAGCGAGAAACTCGAACTGGCCCCGGCGAGTATCGACCTGTCGGCCTTCGAGCAGCAAATGGCAGGTATGCCCGACGGCGATCTGTGCCTCAAGAAGGTGCTTGACAGTATCAAGAACGACTATGAATTCGTCGTTATAGATTGTCCGCCCGCGGTTGGATTGCTGACGTTTAACGCCCTTCGAGCGGCTACCGATGTTATCGTGCCTGTCGAGACGGGATATTTCGCGCTTCACGGCCTGAGCAAACAGCTTGAGACGCTGGCGATTCTTTGCCAGAGGTGCAATCAGGCCGTCAACGTAAAGGTGCTTGCGAGTATGTATGATATTCGCACGAAAATGGCCCGCGAGATTCTCGGCGAGCTTCGCAAGCATTTTGGCGACAAGATGTTCAAGACGGTGGTGAATTTCAATACCAAGCTCAAAGAGGCCGCCTCATTCGGCCAGCCAATCAGTGAATACGACCCGGCCAGCAAGGGCCACAACGATTTCCAGAACCTGGTAAAAGAAATACTGCAGGGCCGGCCCGAACAGCAGCGCAGGCAGATTGTCGAATCGCTGTCTGAAAAACTCGAATCGATAAGCGCATCAGCCGACGAGCTGCTTGCCAGGGCAAAACCGAAAGTTGCTCCGCCCGATGCAGGCAGGATTAAATCGATAGAGCCCCCGAAACAACGGCCCCAGCAGATGGAGCCGGTTGCCGTGCGAGCAGAGCCGAAACCGGCCGAGGCAAAGGCCGTCGCCATCGCCAAGGTCGAGGCAAAGCCGGTGGTTGCCGTCCAGCCCCAGCAGCCAAAGGCCGCCGCCGCGACGGATACGAAGCTTGCTGAATATTATGGCGTCAACCAGGTCAACGACGCGATGGCATTTGTAACCCTGTACCCACGGGCACAGTCGGTCCAGATTGCCGGCGACTTCAACGGCTGGCAACCCACTAAACTACCCATGGAACGGGTCGGCGAAAGCGGCGTCTGGCAGGCGTCCGCGAAACTGCCCCCAGGCAGATACCGCTATCGATTAGTCGTGGATGGTCAGTGGCAGCAGGACCCGTATAACGAGACGAGCGAGCTGAACCCGTTTGGCGGCTACAACTCGATAGTCGAGGTAAAATAGCACCCGGCAAAAACGTGTTTTACCGGTTTTGGGGATTCACGTTCTCAATCGCATTTCCCCGCGACAAGGTATGTCTGTCATTATTTCCATGAGGTAAAATAACAACCGGCAAAAACGTGTTTTACCGGTTTTGGAGATTCACGTTCTCAATCGCATTTCCCGGCGGCAAGGTATGTCCGTCATTATTTCCCTGCTGATTTTGTGAATCCCCCGCGGAATTGTTTCCCCGTCATTTGGCGGATAAACCTTGAATTTCCGGGCTGATTCTGCGAAACTTGTTCAACTATGGGCATATTTTCAAAAACAATTGGTTACTTCAAAGACCGGCTGAGTAAAACCCGCGAAAAGATTAGCTCGTCGCTGTCGGCGGTGCTTGCCATAGGCAGAAACATCGACGATGACCTGCTCAACGACCTCGAAGAAACACTCATAAAAGACGATATCGGCGTCGAAACCACCGCCAAGCTCATATCCGATTTGCGCGAGGCCTATCGCAGCAAAAAAATCACGACCACAGACGACATCATCCCGTTCCTCAAAGAGCATATGAAAAGTTACTGGCCCCATCAGGATAGACAAGTCCGTTTGGCAGCCAAAGGGCCGACGGTGATTTTAGTCGCGGGCGTCAACGGCTCAGGCAAAACCACCAGCATCGCCAAGCTCGCCTACATCCTCAGCAGGGACAACAAAAAAGTCATCGTCGCCGCCTGCGATACCTTCAGGGCAGCGGCTGTCGAGCAATTGTCAATCTGGGCAGACCGCATAGGCGTTCAAATCGTCAAGCACCAGATGGGCAGCGACCCCGCCGCTGTCGCGTTCGATGCCTGCGAGGCCGCCACCGCAAGAAACGTCGATTTTCTCATCCTCGATACCGCGGGCCGACTGCATACGCAAAAGGACCTGATGAAACAACTCGTCAAAATCCGCGACGTCGTCGCCCGCAAAATCGAAGGTGCGCCGACCGAGGTTCTTCTCGTCCTCGACGCGACTACAGGCCAAAATGCCATCGCGCAAGCCAAGATTTTCGCCGAGGCAATCAATATTTCCGGAATCTTCCTGGCGAAATTAGACGGCACCGCACGAGGCGGAATCGTCATCGCCATCAAAGACCAGCTAAACATCCCCGTCAAATTCATCGGCCTCGGCGAAAAACCCGAAGACATCGCCGAATTCGACCCCGACACCTTCGTCGAAGCGTTGTTCAACTAAATACGGATTTTACAGGAGATATTATGTCAGGGAGAAATTTATCCGCGATAGCAATATTGCTTATTTTTTCATGGCAGAGTTATGCCCTGGACGCAAATCAGCCGGGAGCAATATCCGCCCCGGGAAGTGATACGGAGGAAATTGAATATGACGTATATTATGATTTTACCCCGAGAGGAAACCTGCTTACAAAATTATACAACCCTGGTGAACCAATCCAAACCGGCCTGACTATTAATCTGCCAAAGACAATCCTCGGCAAACAGGAAATATACGAAATAAAATTCGAACCTGAACCAGCCAGGATATTTGACCAAAACGGAAATAATTACGCAGAGTTCAAGTTTGCGTTCGGCCATCGGACCGTAAAAATACACGTTCACGTGGAGGGAAAAGTTTTCAGATACGACCTTGCCACTGCAATGGCAAGAGGACATGGAGCCGCTGTCGAGGAGCCGAATATGGCTGTTTATCTGAAGGCCGAAAGAATGCTGGAGTGCAATGATGACTTGATACAGCAACTCGCAAAAAACATAACAGGTCCAAACGAGATTGATGTAGTGCATAACATTTACCATTTCGTGATTTCTTATCTCGATATTGATGTATCAAAGGCCAAAGGCGTCGGAGCGGCCAAAACAGCTAATTCCAAAAAAGGAATGTGTATTGATTACTGCGACCTTTTCACGGCAATCTGCAGGGCCAAAGGTATTCCCGCCAGAGTCGTCGGCGGCTATCAGGCCTATTTTCATATGACTCCAAAACATTCCTGGGTGGAGGTTTACCTGAAAGAATACGGATGGGTTCCCTTTGACCCAACGCAATGGAAGACCACGAGCGAAAAGGATTTAGATACTATGTTTTATCACTTAAAGCCAAAGTACCTGTGCTTTACACATATTCGCAACGATACAGTTCTTAACTACAATTACTACTACACATATCCGTACTGGGACAAAGAAACCGTGAGCAAATTACGTTCTTTTGTGGAATCAATCGAGTTCAGCAAGCCCTTGCATAAAAAACATAATAGTTTGGAGGATGAAGAAAGGACAAAAACCGGCAAACAACCCTGATTGTGAATTTCTCGAAATCCAGCGAAAAACCCGAAGACATCGCCGAATTCGACCCCGATACATTCGTCGAGGCCCTCTTCGCATAACATATTCACCGCTAAAAAGCACAAAAAGTTTTTGCGTCTTTGCGTTTAATTGCTACAAGATACCAACGGGTATAACAACTATGTTTTTTTCGAGAGGGATTACGTCTTTAGCCAGACAAATTACGGCGCCAGAGGAGATTTTCAATTTCAACTGATTGAGAGAATTGAATGACCTGAGCCATTCGCTTTTCGGCAAACCCGCTTTCTTGGCCTCGACCGGATATGCAATACGATTGTGGATAAGCAGAAAGTCGATTTCCTGACCATCTTTGTCACGGAAGTAGTAAATCTCGGGCGTTTTACCTTTGTGCCACCAGCTTTTCAAGATTTCTGCGAATACATACGTTTCGAATATCGCCCCGGACATCGCCCCTGCCTCAAGCGCCTCAGGGCTTGCCCACTCTGCCAGATATGCACACAGGCCGGTGTCGAGAAAATACAATTTGGGCCTTTTTACCAGCCGTTTGGTAATATTGCTGTAATAAGGCGGCAGCAAATAAACCTGGAAGCTCGCCTGTAAAATCGCCAGCCAGCTTTTAGCGGTATTGGGGCTGACGTCGGCGTCTCTTGCCAATTCCGACAGGTTAAGCAGTTGCCCTGTCCTGGCTGCACAGGCCTTAAGAAATCGGAGGAACAAACCTTCGTCGCCTAACTTCGCCAAATCCCGGATATCTCTTTGCAGATATGTTTGCAGATAAGAGCTGTAAAACAGGTCGCGGTCGGTAACCGGGCCGGCGGCAATAGCCGGAAGCGCCCCCGTCCAGATATCGTTGAAAACATCTTTCAGGCCGGCGTTTCGGTTGTGCGCCGCTCTTTCGCGAATTATACGCTCTTCAGGCAAAAACGGCGGGACATCGAGTTCAAGACGATATCTTTCTCTGTTGGAAAAACCGAGCATATTCATAATCGCAACCCTGCCGGCCAGCGTTTCGGAAATCCCTCTCATCAGATGAAACTGTTGCGAGCCGGTAAGCCAGAATGCCCCCTGTTGTTTGGCTGAATCAACCTCCATTTTTATATAGGGCAATATTCCCGGAGCATACTGGATTTCGTCAATTAGAACCGGCGCTGGGTATCGCTGAATAAACAAAGCCGGGTCATTGTTGGCAAGCATCCGAATTGAAGGGTCATCCAGAGTAACATACCTTCGCTCTTTGCCGCAGATGTGCCGAAGAAATGTGGTCTTGCCCACCTGCCTCGGTCCCGTCAGCATCAGGGCAGGAAACTGGCTTGACGCGGCAAGCCATCCTTCATCCAAAGTTCTCGTGTAATAGGTCATATTATTCAATATCGGCTATTTTGCAGTCCGACTGCAAAATAGCCGAAGATTAACTTAAAGTCAAGCTATAAAAGCAGTTATAGCAGGTGATTTTGTTTGGTATAGGCAAAAATCACACCTTTTTCCGGCAATATGATTTATCTGCGTGCTCCGCGGTTAAACAATCCGTGGAATCTGTGTGCCCCCGCCGTTTTACTTTGCCCCGCAAGGCGTGGCTTCGTAAAACGAGCCGCGGGGGTCTTCGCTGCGCTACGGCCCGTCTTCGTCGAAGGACTTCGCCGAGGTCTCCGTTTCACTCCGAAAAGTTAAGGCGTGCAAATTCCCCGTAATACTTTTTCGCTGCTGCATCGTAAACTCTCGCCGCTGCAATTTCGTCATCGAAACTTCCTAACCATTTCGCTTTCTTCTTAAACATTATTCGAGACATCCAATTGCCGGCCTTCTTGTCGTAAGAAACGCCGATATATTTCGACGTCGTCCCTTTCCTCTTTCGGCTGTTTTGTGTATTCTCTGCGTATGTCGCTATGCGAAGATTGGTCCGGCGATTATCAAGGCCGTCGCTGTTTCTGTGGTCAACCAGAAGGCCCTCGGGGGCATTCATAATTAATCTGTGCAATCGCACGATTTTCAAATCATCAGTGCCTATTCTCTGGCCCCTGACAGCATAGAATTTTCCTTCGAATCCGCCGATGCACCATTTGAAGCCGGCATAACGGTAGTAATCTGCCGTATCCACGATTGCCCACAAACCTTCGTCGAGATAAATCCTCCGGAACGCCTCACCATACTTCCACCGCCGATAAACTATCGCCGGCCACGCGAAAATCCTGTCCAACCAGCTCGGTATCCCAATTGTTAAATTAACTTTTTTCATAATCCTCTCCCTTGTCCTCGACTCAAGCTCCGTAGGAACCGCAATCGGGGATCCATGTTACTATCGACTATTGACTAACCACTAACGACTACCGAGAGACCACACGTCCCTCTATCCTATGGCGCGAACTTGCGCGCTTTTGACGAAAACGAGGAATTTCCTGATATGCCCAAAATCGATAACTCCTTATGCCGCAAGGAGTAAAAATTTTTTAAGATTTTTGAATCTAAGGGTTTTCGACCTGCGCGAAAGTGGATAACAACTGTTTTTGTCCAGAATTTAAAACCTTGGCGCAAAAGAAGTTATGGCAAAAATTGGGCGAAGCAATGTCCCCGCCATTTTTTGTAAGTGCTGACAGATAAGGATTTTAACGCATTGATTTTTTCGTTTAGCCCCCCAACTTTATTGGGGGGTCATAAAAATTGTAAAACCAATTTTATCGCGACCCGTCCTGAGCTTGTCGAAGGAAGCGAAGGGCAGGAAAAAAAACGGTTGTTGTCCCCATTATTCCGCCTAAGGGGCAAATCTCAAATATGCTGCTACTTTCCCATCTTTGTTACAATCCCAATATTTTGGTTGTTGTAGAATAAAGCTACCATCTGATGCGATATTGAAGCCGAATATTTCCTTTTCAATTTTGGCTAAATCCTGAAGATTACGTTTTGCTAAATCCCTGAAATAAGTTTCAATTTCAGCAACTTTAGGATTCATATGATGGACATCGTTCCTAAAACTTCCGTAGATATTTCTTGATGCTGCTGCACAAGGTTGAGTAATGATGTTTTGTTTTTCGAGCTCATCTATTATCTCAGGAATACTCTTGGTCTTACTTTTATCGCTATCTAAATGAAGGGCAATATTATTTCTTTCTGCGATAAACCTTACAATTCCTTCATTAACCGCTTGGCTAACCATAACAGCACTAAGGAAACGACCATCGGTATAAATCCCTATGCATTCAGAGGAAGCGGACGCAAAGTGCTGGTTACCAATCATTTTCTGATGATCTATTTCCAGGTATCTTTCAACTCTTTGGTCGATGGTACCGTTAAATTCAGACTGAAGGTTTTGTCGTGCCATTATTTTTTCCATTTCCTTCTTGTCCATTTTCGTTTCTTTCAAATTTACAAAACCGCCATCACAACTTTCAGCCTTTTCCCGCTATATATTCTGTTTCCAGCGTCCTGATGCATTGCCTACATTTTTTTCCGGCAGATATCCCAGTTTTTCCTGATCGTTATTGTATTGGGATGATTCGGCCCTAAACTCTTTTCGTCAATCTCAACTGCCCGTTTGAACATCGGCTCGGCCTCGGAAAGCCGATTCGTCGCATAATACAATCCCGCCAGGTTGCTTAAATCTATGGCCACCTTCGGATGGTCTTTGCCTAAACTGGCTTCATCTATCGCCAGTGCCCGTTTCATCAGTGGCTCGGCCTCCGAAAGCCGATTCGTCGCCTGATACAACACCGCCAAGTTGCTTAAATCTGTGGCCATGTTCGGATGGTCTTTGCCTAAACTGGCTTCATCTATCGCCAGCGCCCGTTTGTACATCGGTTCGGCCTCGGAAAGCCGATTCGTATCCATATACAACTGCGCCAGGTTGTTTAATCGGATGGCCACGTCCGGATGGTCTTTGCCGAAACTGGCTTCATCTATCGCCAGCGCCCGTTTGTACATCGGCTCGGCCTCCGCCAGACGATTCGTATCCCTATACAACGTCGCCAGGTTGCTTAAATCTGTGGCCGCGTCCGGATGGTCTTTGCCGAAACTGGCTTCATCTATCGCCAGTGCCCGTTTCATCATCGGCTCGGCCTCCGCCAGACGATTCGTATCCCTATACAACGTCGCCAGGTTGTTTAATGCCATCGCAACCTGAGGATGATTTTCACCGAGGGATTTCTCAAATATCGCCAGCGCCCGTTTCATCAGCGGCTCGGCCTCCGCCAGACGATTCGTATCCCTATACAACATCGCCAAGTTGTTTAATCGGATGGCCACCTTCGGATGGTCTTTGCCTAAACTGGCTTCATCTATCGCCAGCGCCCGTTTGTACATCGGTTCGGCCTCGGAAAGCCGATTCGTCGCCTGATACAACCCCGCTAGGTTGCTTAAATCTGTGGCCACGTCCGGATGGTCTTTGCCGAAACTGGCTTCATCTATCGCCAACGCCAG